>CAWITX010000008.1:0-309695 GCA_963839235.1 uncultured Flavobacteriaceae bacterium
TGCCCTTCCAGCAATCTCGGGATATTTTTTACCTCAGCGGGGTAGACCAAGAGGAAAGCATTTTGGTGCTTTTCCCCGATGCGCCCAATAAAGATCATCGCGAAATGCTTTTCGTGAGGGAAACCAACGACCATATTGCCGTTTGGGAAGGTGAAAAACTGACCAAGGAAAAAGGCACGGAGGTTAGCGGGATAAAATCGGTTTACTGGCTGAAGGAATTCGATAAGATTTTCTTTGAAGTGATGACGCAGGCAGAGCGCATCTATTTCAATACAAATGAGCATTACCGCCAAAGTGTGGAAACGGAAACCCGAGAAGAAAGATTTATAAAAGCGACGAAAAAGAAATTCCCGGCGCACAGTTGGGAACGCAGTAACCCCATTCTACAACGTTTGCGTTCGGTGAAGGATAAGATAGAAATTGATTTGCTGCAACAGGCGTGCAACATTACCGAAAAAGGATTTAGGAGAATTCTGGATTTCGTAAAACCTGGCGTTTGGGAATATGAAATTGAGGCCGAATTTATGCACGAATTTCTTCGAAACCGTTCCCGTGGTTTCGCCTACACCCCAATTGTAGCCAGCGGGAACAGTGCCAATGTATTGCATTATGTTCAGAATAACCAACAATGCCAAAAAGGCGATTTGCTACTTTTGGATGTGGGGGCAGAATATGCAAATTATTCCAGCGACATGACGCGGACCATTCCCGTTAGCGGAAAATTTTCCAAAAGGCAACGTGAGGTTTATGATGCCGTAAAACGGGTAAAGGACGATGCAACCAAAATGCTTGTTCCCGGAAATTACTGGAAGGAATATCACGAAGAAGTGGGAAAATTAATGACAAAGGAACTTCTGGATTTAAAGCTTTTGGACAAGGCCGATGTTAAAAACGAAGACCCAAATTGGCCCGCTTATAAAAAATATTTTATGCACGGCACCAGCCACCACATTGGGCTCGATACGCATGACTACGGAATTCTGTGGGAAAAAATGACTGAAAATATGGTCTTCACCGTTGAGCCCGGAATCTACATTCCGCAGGAAGGTTTCGGTATCCGATTGGAGGACGATGTTGTAATTCAGAAAAAAGGCGAACCTTTTAATTTGATGCGCAATATTCCTATTGATGCCGAAGAGATTGAGGAGATTATGAATAAATAGAACCAAGAATCAAGAACCAAGAATCAAGAACCACGACCTATAGACTGGACCTGCAAGGTATTGCGAGGAACAATGTAATCACCTTGTAGGTTTTTTTAAAGAAATAAGCGCAATGGATAAAACATTTTTGTATACCGGTATTTTTTTGATTCTACTCGGAATAGCGATTAAATATTTTAAGCTCTATTTTTTGATTGCCGGGTATAATACAATGAATTCGGAAGGCAAAGCAAAGGTGAATATTCAAAAAGTAGCAACCCTTTTAAGAAACGTTCTTGCATTTATTGGCCTCACCATGGTTTTTTTGGCATTTGGCGAATCCTTATTTGCAAATCCCGAGACTGCAGGATATATATTACAGATCGTTGTTGTTATAAGTGTAATTTTTCTTTTGATAAAATCGAATTCCAAAGCCTATAAAAATTAGATTTTTTTGAAGCACTTCGGAATCCTTTCATAATATGATTTTTCATTACCAAAACACTCCCATCTACTATAAAACTTTTGGAGAAGGACCGGCAATGGTATTGTTGCACGGTTTTTTGGAAAGTTCAACAATGTGGGAACGGCTGATCCCCCAATTGTCCAAAAATAATTTTGTGGTTGCAATAGACCTTCCCGGCCACGGAAAAAGTGGAGTAATTTCTGAAGTTCATTCCATGGAATTAATGGCTACGGTAGTTGATGCATTAATCCAATCGCTTCAAATCACGACGGCCACCTTTGTTGGGCATTCCATGGGCGGCTACGTAGCGCTTGCCTTCACCGAATTATTTCCCGAAAAAGTGAAAAAACTTTTCCTTCTCAATTCAACCCCCGTAGCAGATTCCGAAGAAAGAAAGGAAAACCGTGATCGTGCTTTGGCTATTATCGATAAAAATCCGGAAGCATATATAAGTATGGCTATCGGCAATCTTTTTGCCGACTCTTCCCGCGAAGCTTTTTCAGCAGAAATAGAAACTATGAAAAGGGAAGCATTTTCCTTTCCGGTGGAAGGAATAAAAGCAGCAATAAAGGGAATGCGCGATAGAAAGGACCGCACTTTAATTTTGAAAAACTTTAAAGGCGGAAAAATATATGATTTTAGGAAAGGCCGATCCTATATTACCCGAAAAGGAGACAAAAAAAATTGGGCGAGACGCAAAGGTAATTGTCAAAATTATTGACGGCGGTCATATAAGTTTAATAGAAAATTGGGATTTCTTTAGGAATAATTTGCACTTAATCGAATAAAACTTGCATTTTATCCTTGAAAATGTTAATATTGGATCACAAACCTCAATTTTATATAAAACATGGAAAAAGTTACGCCCCAAAGCCGACCTCCAATCCTTAGTATAATCTGCATTGCATTTGGACATGATTACATTGTAACCCGTAAAATTACCGATCACATAAGTGAGTATAGATGCGCTTGTTGCGGTCGGGAAGTTTCAAACAGCTACACTGGTAAATACGAGATTCTTACCTATAAACAGAAGGAAATAAATGAATGTCTTTCTTCCTTTTTCCAGAAAAAGAAGCGGGTTTCCATCCATTAATTTTTATTCAGTAAATTTTCGGAAGACTTATTCATCCTTATTCTTCAAAGAGTTCCAGCCCTGTGCAATTAACGGTATTTTCGTTCCCGCACGGCTAATCAAGTGTATTCCTTCATTTTCATCCGTAATATGACCAATTACGGAAAGGTGCGGATTACCTTTTATTTTTGGAAAATCTTCGGTAGAAATAGTGAAAAGGAGTTCGTAATCTTCTCCACCGCTCAGCGCGATGGTGGTACTGTCAATATTGAATTCCTCACAAGTTGAAATTACCTGCGGGTCCAACGGAATTTTATCTTCATATAAGTTACAGCCAACTTTTGAACTTTTACAGATATGTATAATTTCGGAAGATAGACCGTCGCTTATATCAATCATTGATGTTGGTTTCACCTGCAGCTCTGCCAGCAATTGCGGAATATCTTTGCGCGCTTCGGGTTTTAATTGCCGTTCAACCAAATAAGAATAAGGCTCCAAATCTGGCTGTGATTTTGGGTTTACTTTAAAAACCTCCTTTTCACGTTCCAAAACTTGCAGCCCCATATAAGCCGCACCCAGATCGCCACTTACTACCAATAAATCATTTTCCTTGGCACCGCTTCTGTAAACAGAATTCCCTTTTTCCACTTGGCCCAAAGCAGTTACGCTAATCAATAAACCCGTCGTGGAAGAAGTTGTGTCGCCACCCACCAAATCTACATTGTAACCTTTGGCCGCAGCGGAAATTCCGGAGTAAAGCTCCTCCAATGCTTCCAACGGAAAACGGTTTGAAATAGCAATGGATACAGTAATCTGCGTTGGAGTCGCATTCATTGCGTACACATCTGACAAATTAACCACCACAGCTTTATACCCCAAATGTTTCAAGGGCATGTAGCTTAAATCGAAATGGATTCCCTCTAATAGAAAATCTGTAGATACTACAACTTCCTTATTGTCTTCCACATCAATTACGGCAGCATCATCCCCTATACCTTTTATCGTTGATTTATGGGAGATTTTGAAGTTTTTGGTAAGGTGATCGATAAGACCAAATTCGCCCAAATCTGAAACACTCGTTCGGGATTCGTCTTTATTTTCAAACATAAAAATATACTTTCTATTTTGGCAAAAATAAGGTTTAGCCTTTTAAAACAAAGAGCGAAGCGACATAATATTATACTAATATTTAACCTTTTGCGTTTGCAGATTACCTTATTATATGGTTACATTTGGCGGTTCTTAAATTTTAACACAATAAAAATGAAAAAATTATTACTCCTCTTTGCTTTTTTAACCAATCTAATGCTAATGGCGCAAACCCCCTGTGACGGTGGAATGGCGGGCATTTACCCATGTAACGGTCTTGATCTTCAGTCGCATTTGGACCTTAATGATTTAAATGCCAGTTCGGGCAATGATTCTTGGGGCTGGACCGATCCTCAGGACGGGACGGAATACGCATTGGTTGGTCTGGATAACGGTACTGCTTTTATAGATATTTCAGATCCAATAAACCCGATATATCTCGGTAAATTACCTACTCATACAGATCCAAGTCTATGGAGGGATATAAAAGTTTACGGAAATTATGCTTTTGTGGTAAGCGAGGCCAGCAGCCACGGAATGCAGGTATTTGATCTTACCCGTCTACGAAATGTAACCAATCCACCTGAAATTTTCACGGAAGATGCCCATTACAATGGATTTGGACATTGCCATAATTTGGTGATTAACGAAGATACCGGTTATGCCTATGCAGTGGGAACCAGCACTTTCGGTGGTGGCCCACATTTCATTAATATTCAAGATCCTTTAAATCCCGTTGCCGCCGGCGGATTTTCCAATGACAACTACTGCCATGACGCACAAGTGGTAACCTATTCTGGTCCGGATTCAGATTATACAGGACAGGAGGTTTTTATTGGCGCCAATGAGGATAGAGTTTCAATCGTAGATGTTACAAATAAAAATAATCCACAGGGAATATCCATTGGATTTTATAGCAATGCTGCTTACACTCACCAAGGATGGTTGACCGAAGACCAACGATATTATATTTTAGGCGACGAACTTGATGAATCCTTTTTCGGTTTCAACACCCGCACAATAATTTTCGATCTATTGGATTTGGATAATCCACAAGTTCTTTTTGAATATGAAGGGCAGACCGAAGCCATTGACCATAACGGTTATGTGGTTGGCGACAACTTCTATTTAGCGAGCTACAGAGCGGGAATCCGAGTTATGGACATCAGCGATATTGCAAATTCAAATATGAGCGAAGTGAAATATTTCGACACCTATCCCAATAATAACGGGGCAGATTTTGACGGTGTTTGGAACGTATACCCCTATTTTGAAAGTGGAAACATTTTGATTAGCGACCTTGACAGAGGTTTCTTTTTGGTTACCGATCCAGATTTGACAATTAAGGACGAGACGGCTTCTACTTTCGGCGTGTATCCAAATCCCGCAAAAACTACTGTTACCGTTGCTTCCAAAACAGAACCAATCACCCAGATAGAAATCTATAATGTTTTGGGGCAAAAAGTGATAAACAAACTTTTTTCCGAAAATTATTTGGAAACTTTGGATGTTTCCGCACTTTCTTCCGGAATGTATGTAATGAAAATCAACTCGCTTACGACCAAGCGTTTACTTATAGACTAAATAAACCTACTTAACTGCTTATGTTCCCCTTTAAAACCGATTTTTTTAAGTTTTTACTGCTCTCAATTTTTGTCCCATTGTGCATGATCTCCTGTAAAAAGGTTGATGAGCCGGGCCCTGGTCCAGACCCAGGACCGGATCCAGAAATACAGGGAACGATAGAAATGGTTAAGACTTACGGGGGCAGCAGTATTGATGAAGCAGTTTCCGTAGCGGAGGCAGCAGATGGCGACTATGTTATTCTGGGAACTACTCGAAGCATTGATGGGGATATTGTTGATAAATCTTCAACCGACAGCGATTTCTGGCTTTTGAAAATAAGCCCTACCGGCGAAATTGCTTGGAGCAAGACCTATGGCGGAAGCGATGATGAAAGTGCTGCCCGCATCACAAAAACAAATGACGGTGGTTATCTTTTAAGCGGATACACTACCAGCAATGACGGTGATGTGAATGGCAATGAGGGTTTTCAGGATTATTGGATCGTTAAAGTTGATGGCTCTGGGAATATTGCATGGAGTAAAAATTTTGGATTTGCAGGAAGTGACCAAGCCTTTAAGGCATTTCAAACCAATGACGGAGGCTATTTCATCACTGGTTTTTTTGATGTTTCCGCCAGTAATGGCGAAGGAAATGATGGGCCAGCTGCAAAAGGTGACTCGCAGAGAGGCAGCCTGCATGGTGTAGGTGAATATTGGGGCATACGATTAGATGCCAACGGAAATAAATTATGGCGCCGTTATTTTGGCGGCACTAACAATGACCGGAGCTACGACGCTGTGCAAACGGCCGATGGCGGTTTTTTAATGACTGGAACCTCGGAAAGTGTTGATTTTGACAAGACAGATCCCAAAGGAAGCTATGATTATTGGGCAGTGCGCGTATCCGCGAGTGGTGATTTGCTCTGGACCAAAGCTTTTGGAGGGGAACAGATTGATAATTCGTACGGCGTAGCAAAGACTAATGATGGTAATTACATTATGGTTGGCGACTCCCGAAGCACGGACCAGGATGTGACCTCCCCAAAAGGAAGCGCTGACGCCTGGGTTGTTAAATTTGATGATGACGGCAAAATGATTTGGCAGAAGTCCTTTGGAGGTTCAGATTTTGATACTGCCCACAGTATCGTTCCAAGAAAAGACGGAAGTTATATACTTGCCGGACATAGCAGAAGTGCTGACGGAGATCTTCAAAATAACAAAGGCGCCAATGATGCTTGGATTTTTGTAATTGATAAGGACGGTAAGCTCAAATTTGAGGTTTCTGCCGGTGGCTCCCAACTTGATTTCACTTCCGAAGCAATAGAGACTTCAGACAATAAAATACTCGCTGTTGGAAACACGGAGAGCAGTGATTTTGATATTCCCAAAAAATCAGGGAATCAAGGATTTTTTAATTCTAAAAGTGAAATAAATATTAACAAACCCCCTTTTTCTAATCTATGAAAAAAATAGCATTATTGCTTGTTTTGGCCACCGTTGCTTTTGGTTGTAACGAAAGTGATGACTCTACGCCAGAAGTTTTAGGTTGTATGGATTCAGATTCCCTGAATTACAATCCGGATGCAACTACAGATGATGGTTCTTGTGTTTACGCAAAAACTCTCACCTTCACCTTCACCCAAAATTGGGGAGGTACACCCGTAACATCGGCAAATTTCAACAATACCGAATATACCAATGAGGCTGCTAATGTTTTGAAAATTTCAAAATTAAGATATCTGATTTCCGCGATTGAGCTTCACGGAGTAGATTCTACCCTTGTCTTCAATGATTATAAGTTGGTTGATCTTACAGATGCAAATTCGCTTTCATTGACAATTTCGTCATCAGTTCCGACGGGCGATTATACAGGAATTTCCTTTGTTTATGGCTTCAATAAGGAAGATAATGTGAGTGGCGCATATCCCGATTTAAACGCGGCAAACTGGAATTGGCCGGCTATGTTGGGCGGAGGTTATCACTTTATGCAAATGGAAGGCACCTATAAAGATACCAATGGCGATACACAGCCCTATGCTTACCACAATGGCACAGCACGTGTAAGTGACGGTGTTTTCGAACAAAATTTTATCCCTTTTGATTTTAATAGGAATTTCACAGTTTCTGACGATACAACTATTGAAATTAAAATGGATATTTCTGAATGGTATAAAAATACCTACACTTGGGATTTAAATGTGTATAATGTTGATTTGATGATGAATTACGACGCTCAAAAACATATGCACGAAAATGGTCCAACTGTTTTCAGCATAGGCGAAATAAAATAGTAGAATAATGAAGGAATGGTCAAGGAAAATAGGTGTGTATTCATTGGTGGCCATAGCATTAAATGTTATGACTGCATGTTCCGGTGATTCTGGGACACCCCCTCCCGAGGAAGAAGTCTATACCGCCACCCCAAAACCTTTGACCGTTCCTCCTATATTTGCGCAACTATTGCCACCCCCAACGGTGCCAGCGGACAATCCACAAACAGTAGAAGGAATTGCCTTGGGAAGAAAATTATTTTTTGACCCAATCCTCTCCGCAGATGGAACGCAGGCTTGTGCAAGTTGCCACCAACCACAAAATTCGTTTACTGATATTACACAATTCAGTGAGGGAATTGACGGCATTGAAGGCACCAGAAACTCAATGCCCATCTACAATCTTGCTTGGAACGCAAATCCGCTTTTATTTTGGGATGGCCGCGCCAACGGTTTGGAAGCACAGGCACTCGAGCCCGTTACCAACCCAATTGAAATGCACAACACTTGGATAGATGCCGTTGCAAGCCTTCAAAATGATGCAGAATATCCAGAACTTTTCAATAAAGCCTTCGGAACCAAAAACATCACCAAAGAGCTTGCCACCAAGGCGATTGCGCAATTTGAGCGTACCCTTATCTCTGCCAATTCACCCTTCGATAAATATTTATTGGGAGATACGGGAGCACTTACCCCGCAGGAAATAAATGGTTTCAACATATTTATGGATGAAACCCGCGGCGATTGTTTCCATTGTCACGGCAACGAAAACAGCCCTCTGTGGACAGACAATATTTTCCACAACAACGGGTTGGATGAAATAATTACGGACCGCGGTCTCGGCAACACTACCGGCGATCCCAATGACGACGGCAAATTTAAATCGCCTTCCCTTCGAAATCTCGCCTATAGTGCGCCTTATATGCATGATGGCCGTTTTGAAACCTTGGACGAAGTAATAAATCACTACAGTGAAGGTTTGGTTTATTCATCCACTATTGATCCTTTAATGAAAGCTATTTCCCGTGGTGGCGTTCACTTAACCGAGCCCGACAAAGCAGATTTAAAAGCCTTTTTGCTCTCCCTTTCCGACCCATCCTTTGTGAATAATCCAGATTTCCAAAACCCCAATTAGTTTACAATTTCTTCAGTCTTAAAGTTATAATTAATTCTTGTTAATTATTGTTTAAAACTATTGTCCGATAGGCTTAAAATCTTTTAGCGCTATGGTTTCACATACTATTTACCGTATCTTTGCCCTCTAATTTAGAATTAATCTACGTATGATTAAAGTAAGCGAAATTGCAAAGAATAAGATAAGCCAACTAATGGCCGAGGAAGGCTTCGATATGGCGGTTGATTTTGTTCGCGTGGGTGTAAAAAGTGGAGGTTGTTCCGGCCTTAGCTACGAGTTGAAATTTGATCATAGCCTGGGGGAAAACGATAAACTTTTTGAAGAAGACGATGTAAAGATTGCGGTTGACAAAAAGAGTTTTTTGTATCTGGTAGGTACGACGCTCGAGTACAGCGGCGGTCTTAACGGAAAAGGATTTGTATTTAACAATCCCAACGCCAATCGCACTTGCGGATGTGGAGAATCATTTTCACTTTAAAATTATTCAAGATTTAAAGTTGGCATCTCCCAAAACTGATTACTGAACAACTGAATACTGAATACTGATGACTAAATACACTGAAGACGATTTAAAAAAAGAACTGGAAACCAAGGAGTATGAATACGGTTTCTATACCGATATTGAATCAGATACGTTTCCCAATGGTTTAAATGAAGATATTGTTCGGGCTATTTCCATGAAAAAGGAAGAACCCGAATGGATGACGGAATGGCGCTTGGAATCCTTTCGATATTGGCAGGAAATGGTGGAACCGGATTGGGCAAATGTGCATTACGAAAAACCCAATTTCCAAAATATTTCATACTATTCCGCACCCAACAAAAAACCCAAGTACGACAGTTTGGACGAAGTGGACCCCGAACTTTTGGAGACTTTTAAAAAGCTCGGTATTTCATTGGACGAGCAGAAAAAACTCGCAGGCGTAGCCGTTGATATTGTAATGGATTCCGTTTCGGTTACTACCACCTTCAAAAAAACATTGGCGGAAAAAGGCATCATTTTCTGTAGTATTTCCGAAGCAATTAAAGAACATCCAGAACTGGTAAAAAAATATATCGGTTCGGTAGTTCCCCAACGCGACAATTTCTACGCCGCCCTAAACAGTGCCGTATTCAGTGATGGTTCGTTTTGCTACATTCCGAAAGGCGTTCGCTGCCCGATGGAACTTTCCACCTATTTTAGAATAAATCAAGCCGGAACGGGACAGTTTGAAAGAACCCTCGTAATCGCCGACGAAGGCAGCTATGTTAGTTATCTCGAAGGCTGCACCGCACCGAGCCGCGACGAAAACCAATTGCATGCTGCGGTCGTGGAGTTGGTCGCTTTGGATGATGCCGAAATAAAATATTCAACCGTACAAAATTGGTTCCCCGGAAACAAAGAAGGCAAAGGCGGTGTTTATAATTTCGTTACCAAAAGAGGTCTATGCGAAAAAAACGCAAAAATATCGTGGACGCAGGTAGAAACAGGAAGTGCAGTAACTTGGAAATACCCAAGCTGTATTTTGAAAGGTGATAATTCCATCGGTGAATTTTATTCCATTGCGGTGACAAATAATTTTCAACAAGCAGATACGGGAACGAAAATGATTCACTTAGGAAAAAACACAAAAAGTACTATTATTTCTAAGGGAATCTCCGCAGGAAAATCACAGAATAGCTATCGCGGCTTGGTGAAAATTATGCCAAACGCAGATAACGCCCGTAACTTTTCACAGTGTGATTCCCTTTTGATGGGCAATAGTTGCGGCGCGCACACTTTCCCGTATATAGAGGCAAAAAACAAAACCGCGCAGGTAGAACACGAGGCCACCACAAGCAAAATTGGGGAAGACCAGATTTTTTACTGCAACCAGCGCGGGATAGAAACCGAAAAGGCAATTGCCTTAATTGTAAATGGTTTCAGCAAGGAAGTTTTGAACAAGTTACCGATGGAATTCGCCGTGGAGGCCCAAAAACTTTTGGAAATAAGTTTGGAAGGCTCAGTCGGTTAATTACAATGGAATCGAAGAAACTACCTAATTTTTAATGCTAATTAAAATTAAACTATATCAAATGAAAAAAATCTTTTTAATGTTAGCGCTTTCTGCAGCCCTGTTTTCCTGCAAAAATTCTGAAGAAAAAAAGGAAGGGGATTCCGTCACCACTGAAAATTCAGAAAATCTGAAGACCTACACCGGTGAATTTATTTATACCGCGGACGCAGCGGTCTTGAAAGGGAACAACTTTATTTATGGGGTAACCCAGAATGAAAAGGCGGAAGAACTGGCAAAAAAAGTAGCCGCCGTAAAAAAGGAGGATTATGATATGGTGCCCGTGGTTGTACGCGGCGAAATTTCAAAAAAACCCGAAGGCTCAGAAGGTTGGGATGAAATTTTGACGATTGAGGAAATTGTAAACGTAAGCGATAAACCTTCGGCTGCCGACGTAAAACTGGGACCAAATAAAGGAAAGTAAAGAAAAAAACTGCTCGGAAGAGTTTGCAATTCGGAAGTAAATTTTCCGATAATGATTGATTTTAAAGAATAAAAAAGAATAACAGTAATGCTTAAGATAAAAGATTTACATGCCGGACTTGACGGCAAAGACATATTACAAGGCATCAATTTAGAAGTAAAAGCTGGGGAAGTGCACGCCATAATGGGGCCGAACGGTTCCGGCAAAAGCACCTTGGCTTCGGTTGTTGCCGGAAAAGAGGAATTTGATGTGAATAGAGGCTATATCACTTTCGAAAACGAGGATATTTCAGAAATGGATCCCGAAGAAAGAGCGCACAAAGGTATTTTTCTTTCCTTTCAATATCCCGTGGAAATTCCAGGTGTCTCGGTGACAAATTTCATAAAAACGGCAATCAACGAAACCCGAAAGTCCAAAGGGCAGGAAGATATGCCTGCTTCGGAAATGCTGAAAATGATAAAGGAAAAAGCCGATTTATTGGAGATTGATCGCAAGTTTCTGTCCCGTTCATTGAACGAAGGTTTTTCCGGTGGAGAGAAAAAACGAAACGAAATTTTTCAACTGGCAATGATGGAGCCAAAACTTGCAATCCTTGACGAAACAGACTCCGGCCTGGATATTGACGCATTAAAAATTGTGGCAAACGGCGTCAACAAACTGAAAAGCAAGGACAATGCAATAATCGTAATCACCCACTACCAGCGTCTTTTGGACTATATTATTCCAGATTATGTACACGTACTTATGAATGGAAAAATAGTAAAGTCCGGCACAAAGGAACTTGCCTATCAGCTTGAGGAAAAAGGCTACGATTGGATTAAGGAGGAATTAGTTTAAAAAATTCAAAATTCAAGGTTCAAAGTTAAATTGAAGCTTGAAAATTCCCCATTTGAAGGGGGTGAGGGGGATGTTCCCCCCGAAAACCGAAACATTAAATTATGAGTTTTAAAGACAAATTATTATCATCATATATTGCTCTCGAAGATTATTTGGAGTTTGATTCGCCCTTGCATGAGGTTCGAAATAACGCCATTAAAATCTTTGAGGAAGAGGGATTTCCAACGAAAAAACAGGAAGCGTGGAAATATACTTCGCTGAATTCGTTGCTGAAGCCAGATTATTGCATCTATTCCAACAAGGAACGCAATGTGGAATTGCAAAATGTACGCAAGTACTTTCTGCATGAAATTGACACGTACAAACTCGTGTTTGTTGATGGCGTGTACAGCTCCTTCCTTTCCGAAACCACACACGATTCATTGGATGTTTGCCTACTCTCCTCTGCGCTCAACAAAAGCAAATACAAACCTGTGATCGAGGCGTATTTTAACAAAGCCGCGAAAAGCGACAGCTTGACCGCGCTCAACACAGCTTTCACCAAAGAAGGCGCATATATAAATATACCCGCTCACAAAGAAGTTGAGAAACCAATTGAAATCATCAATTTTTCTACAGGAAATGAAGCCGCTATGTTTTTGCAGCCGAGAAATTTAATTGTAGTTGGCGAAAACGCACACGTGCAGATAATTGAGCGTCACCAAAGTCTTTCCAGCAATGAGGTATTAACAAATTCGGTTACCGAAATTTTTGCTGAAAAACGCGCTTACGTAGATTATTACAAAATCCAAAATGATGTGGAAACTGCGTCTTTGATTGACAATACCTATATTTCACAGCAACGCGATACTGTTTGTCGCGTTCACACCTTTGCATTTGGGGGAAATTTAGTTCGCAACAATCTCAATTTTTACCAAAATGGCGAAAATTGCGACTCAACCCTAAAAGGAATAACAATTATTGAAGGCGAGCAACACGTTGACCACAACACATTGGTGCACCATATTGCACCGAACTGTGAGAGCCACCAAGATTATAAAGGGCTTTTTGCCGAATCGTCAACAGGAGTTTTCAACGGAAAGATTATTGTTGAAAAGGATGCCCAAAAAATTGATGCTTTCCAGCAGAACAACAATATTTTAATTGACGATAAAGCGACCATAAACTCCAAGCCACAGCTGGAGATTTTTGCAGATGATGTAAAGTGCTCCCACGGATGTACCATTGGCCAGTTTGATGAAGATGCCCTTTTCTATTTGCGCAGCCGCGGAATAGGATTGAAAGAAGCTCGCGCATTATTGATGTACGCCTTTGCCAACACCGTTTTGGAAAGCGTAAAAATCCCTGAATTAAAAGTGCGCATCAACAAACTTATCGCCAATAAAATTGGGGTTAGTTTGGGGTTTGAACTTTAAAATCGCCCTTATGTCCTTTAACGTTCAAAAAATACGCAACGATTTTCCCATCCTTTCCCGTAAGGTAAACAGCTATCCACTGGTGTATTTGGACAATGCCGCAACCTCGCAAAAACCGCAACAGGTTATTGATTGTATTGTAGATTATTACAGTAATTACAACGCAAATATCCACCGTGGCGTGCACACACTTTCTCAGGAAGCGACCGATGCCTATGAGACTGCCCGTAAAAAAATCCAAACCCATTTTAACGCGAAGGAAGCTTTTGAAATCATTTTCACTTCAGGCACAACCCACGGGATCAATTTGGTCGCAAACGGTTTTTCAGAAATTCTGAAAAATGGCGACGAAATCCTAGTTTCCGCAATGGAACATCACAGTAATATTGTGCCGTGGCAAATGCTTTGTGAAAAAAGTGGCGCTATTTTGAAAGTGATTCCCATGAACGAGGAAGGAGTTTTAATTCTTTCGGAATATGAAAAGTTGCTTTCCAATAAAACAAAACTCGTTTTTGTAAACCATATTTCAAACGCGTTGGGAACAATAAACCCAATAGCAAAAATCATTGAAAAAGCGCACGATGTTGGCGCCGCTGTGTTGATTGACGGCGCGCAATCCTGTTCGCACATAAAACCCGATTTACAGAAATTGGACGTTGATTTCTATGTGACTTCAGCCCACAAAATGTGCGGGCCAACCGGGGTGGGAATTCTTTATATGAAAGAGAAATGGGGTGAAAAACTGCCGCCTTACCAAGGTGGTGGCGAGATGATTGCCGAAGTGACTTTTGAGAAAACCACCTATGCGGGTCTTCCGCATAAATTTGAAGCTGGCACACCCAACATTTGCGGCGGCATTGCATTTGGAGCAGCAATTGATTACCTTAACGCTATCGGTTTTGAAGAAATTGAAAAGCACGAAAACGAGCTTTTAAAATACGCCACGGAAAAACTGTTGGAAATCGAAGGTTTAAAAATTTATGGCACGGGCCCCGAAAAAACCTCGGTTGTTTCATTCAATATTGAAGGTATCCATCCGTATGATATTGGGACGATTGTGGACAAATTAGGGATTGCAGTACGTACCGGCCACCATTGCGCACAACCGATAATGGATTTCTATAAAATTCCGGGAACGGTGCGGGCCTCCTTCGCTTTTTATAATACGCTGGAAGAAGTAGATAAATTGGTCGAGGCCGTGAAAAAAGCAAAAAAGATGTTGGGTTGAAAGGTGCTGGATACTGGGTGACAGATGACAGAAGTATCCTTCTGCAAGGTTTCAAAAACCTTGTAGGTATTCAAAAAAAAGAAATTTAAAACAAATATACTTATGAAAACATTCGCCACTTTATCCGTACTAATTTTAACAGTAATTCTTTGCGGTTGCAATGAAACCAAAAAAGCCATAGACATAGCTGGCAACGTGCAGCTAAACGGGAAATACGTAGTAAACCAAATCAACGGCACCACGGTAGTCGCGAACAACCATCCTACTCTAATATTTTCTGCGTTGGATAAATCAATTCGCGGAACAACCGGTTGCAATTCGGTTTTTGGGAAATATACGTTGGATTTATATGTTTTGAATTTTCAAGACTTAGCCGTAAGCGAAAAAGATTGTTTGCAACAAAATGTAAAACAAACAGAATCCCAATTTTTGGATGCACTTAAAAATACGGGATCTTATTATTTGCAGGACAACGTGCTCACTTTGTATTCCAAAGGTGACAAAAAGGTACTGCTTACGGCAACAAAAGACGCAAACGCACAAAATTAGACAATGACAATTGAAGCAATACAGGAAGAATTAATAAGCGAATTCGCAATGTTCGACGATTGGATGGAGCGTTACGAGTATATGATAGAGCTAGGACGATCCCTTCCGCTGATTGACGAAAAACTAAAAACAGACGATAAACTAATAAAGGGATGCCAAAGCAAAGTGTGGCTCAATTCTGAAATAAAAAACGGCAAAATCATTTTTACCGCCGATAGTGACGCCATTATAACCAAGGGCATTATCGCTATTTTAATCCGTGCATTTTCCAATCAAAAACCGCAGGATATTTTGAACGCCAATACAGATTTTATTGACGAAATAGGGTTGAAAGAACACCTATCACCAACACGCGCTAATGGTTTAGTGTCTATGATAAAACAGATGAAACTTTATGCAGTGGCATATCAAACGCAATTGAACAATTAAAAAAATTATGGAAGCAGAAGTAGATATGACAGAACTGGGCGAAAAAATTGTAAAGGTTTTAAAAACCATTTACGACCCAGAAATCCCGGTAGATATATATGAACTTGGCCTTATTTACGATGTGTTCGTAAACGAGGACCGTGAAGTAAAAATATTGATGACCCTTACCACCCCCAATTGTCCAGTGGCAGAAAGTTTGCCTTTAGAAGTTGAAGACAAAGTAAAATCGCTCAAAATGATAAAGGATGCCGAAGTAGAAATAACCTTCGACCCGCCGTGGAGCCAGGAATTAATGAGCGAAGAAGCGAAGCTTGAATTGGGAATGTTGTAAAAAGTATTCAGTATACAGTCTTCAGTAGTACCGCGGAATCTTTAGCCTTAAAAAATCTTAATAACACAATAACCCAATAACTTTTGCCAGAAGAAATTATAAATCGCGTAGCGAACAGCAAATTGGTAACCTTTGATCTGGAAAAAATTTATCCAAAGGGCGAACGGGTTTCTTTTGATATTAGCCAATGGTTGATGGAAGGCATCGTTCTCCGCGAAGGAGAGTTTCGCGAAAAAGCAGGCACACACGATTGGAGCCAATATTCCAACAAATATGTGGCGCTTTTTTGCAGTACCGACGCCATTATCCCGGGTTGGGCATATTTACTGCTTTCGCTTCATTTAGCGCCGTTTGCTGCCAAAATTACCGTGGGCACTTTAGAGGAAATGGAGAGTATTTTATTCGCGGAACTTCTTCAAAATATGGATTTTTCAGAATATGAAGATAAGCCCGTTGTCATTAAAGGCTGTGCCCACAAACCCATTCCGCAGAACGCCTATGTGCTGCTTGCCCAAAAACTTCAACCCGTAGCCAAAAGCATTATGTACGGCGAGGCTTGCTCTTCCGTGCCGCTTTTCAAAAGAAAACTATAGGATTTTTTTAAGATATGCATTTCTTCTTCAAAAGAAGAAAGAAGTATTTTTGTCCAAACAAAACCTTTTCAAAATGAAAAAATCTTTACTTCTACTATTATTTTTCACTACCCCCTTCATTTTGTTTTCACAGGAAACAAAGCCAAAAGACACTATTCCAGACGGTTGGAAACGCTCCGGAAAAATCTCGCTATTGTTCAACCAAGCTGCATTCAATGCTGAATGGACCGGTGGCGGAACTTCAAATTATGCCGGCAACATTTCGCTCACTTATGATTTCAACTACAGAAAAGGAAAAATAAGTTGGGACAATAGAATCCTTGCCGATTACGGGATTACAAAAAACAAAGACGACAAATATTCCCGAAAAACGAATGACCGTTTGGAATTTAATTCCATATTAGGGAAGCAGATTAAGGAAACAAATTGGTACAAATCATTATTTTTTAATTTTAAGACCCAGTTTGCACCGGGTTATGAATTTAATGAAGATCTGAATCCGGAAGATGAGGGATATCGTACTGAAACTACACACTTTTTATCTCCTGCGTACATCCAGTTCGGCCCAGGTTTGCTTTGGAAAAAGAATGACAATCTTTATGTGAATGTATCTCCCGCTACAATTAAGTTCATCCTCGTTGATAAAGATTTTACCACTGTAAATGAAGATGTTCCGGGTGCTTTGGAAGCTTATAACGCAAATAAATATTTTGGGGTTGATGCCAATGAGAGCAGCCGTTTTGAATTTGGTGCGTCCCTTTCGGGCTATGCCAAATTTGATATTATGGCCAATGTAAGCGCAGAAAATATATTAAATTTATATTCCAATTATCTCGAGGATCCACAGAATGTAGATATTGATTATACCTTAAATCTTGTCCTAAAAGTGAACAAGTATATTTCCTCAAATGTAACTTTTCAAGCTATTTATGATGACAACGCCGTGCAAGGTTTCCAAATTCGTGAAGCTTTGGGAGTTGGGGTTACTTACGGATTTTAGATTTTTAATTTTAGAAGAAATTACAAACCTAACGGATTTTAAAATCCGTTAGGTTTTTGTTTTTTAGTTTAATCTTCTTCGGTATAATCATCGTACAGAAAATTGTTGTACGGAAAACGGGTGGTGTGAATTTCCTTCACTTTATCATAAACAAGTTTTCGGAACTCGCTGAAATTTTCCTTATTCAATGCCGAAATAAAAATAGCGTCGCCGTTCAGTTTTGCCATCCAAGTTTGTTTCCATTCTTCCAATGTGTAATGCGCTTTGGTCTTTTCGGTCATTAAATCGTCTTCCTCAATTTTTTCGGGATGGTAGGCGTCAATTTTGTTGAAAACCATAATGGTTGGCTTATCGGCGCTTCCAATTTCCTCCAAAATTTTATTCACCGAATCTATATGATGCTCAAAAGAAGCATGGCTAATGTCAACAACGTGCAACAGCAAATCTGCTTCGCGCACTTCATCCAATGTACTTTTGAAGGATTCTACCAATTGTGTGGGTAGTTTTCTAATAAACCCAACAGTATCCGTTAGCAGAAATGGAAGATTACCAATAACCACTTTCCGCACCGTAGTGTCGAGCGTTGCGAAAAGTTTGTTTTCGGCAAACACATCACTTTTGCTAATCACGTTCATCAAGGTAGATTTCCCTACGTTAGTGTAACCCACCAAAGCCACTCGTATCAACGCGCCGCGATTGCCACGCTGCACTTCCATTTGCCGGTCGATTTTTTTCAATTTATCCTTCAATAGTGCAATCCTGTCGCGAACAATCCTTCTATCCGTTTCAATCTCGGTTTCCCCCGGACCGCGCATCCCAATACCTCCTCGTTGCCGTTCCAAGTGGGTCCACATACCTGCAAGTCTTGGCAGCAAATATTCGTATTGCGCGAGTTCGACCTGTGTACGGGCGTAACTTGTCTGCGCACGTTGGGCAAATATGTCGAGGATTAAATTGGTTCTGTCAATTATTTTACATTGAAGGATTCTTTCAATATTTTTCTGCTGTGCGGGGGAAAGTTCATCATCAAAAATTGCCACGCCCACTTCGTTTTCATCGACGTAATTTTTTACCTCTTCCAACTTTCCCGTACCGATAAATGTTTTCGGGTTGGGTACATCCATTTTCTGGGTAAAACGTTTTAGTACCTCTCCGCCAGCAGTATAGGCCAGAAATTCTAATTCGTCTAAATATTCCTCTGATTTTTCTTCGTCCTGATATTGGGTAATCAACCCGATAAGGATTGTTTTTTCGTAGGAAATGTCCGTTTGCTCTATCATAAAGTAATTTATAGCACAAATGTACAAAACAGAAAGGAAGACGTTTTTGAAGTTTACAAGCAATTAACATTCTCGCATTATGTATTTCCGCGAATAGTGTCTTTTTATTGAATTAGTTGGAATTGATTACAATTTCATCAAGCTCATAAGTTCCGTCAAAAGCCTCTTCGCCGCTTCCCACATATCTCCACGCTAAGTAACCGCTACCTTTAATGCATTCCAAGGAAACATTTCCCGAAGGAAACCAGTTTGCAAATGGGTCATCGTCTTGGGTTATATATGCTGCGGGAACCAAATCCCACGTTGCGGAAGTTATGTTGGCAGGCTCCCCATTCCAATCGCCTGAGAAAAAAAGCTCCAAGGTGCTTCCATCTGCGAAACTATTGGAAGTTTTAAAATTTAATGTTTCGCCGTCCTGCGCATCAAAGTCAATTCGCGGTGTGATTAACCAAGCTATGTTGCTATTATCGCCCGAACTGAAAGCCTGCATTCTTGCTGAAATTCCCAGCGACGGACTGCTGCCCGTTGAGGTAAATGCCTCCCACTGTTCTGACCCTGCTTCCATAAAATTGGTCCAACCGTTTCCGCTAATTGGATCTCCCGGCGATTGTGTTTCAAAAAAATCACTGAAAAGAATAGTGGTTCCGGTCACTTCTGCAATTCCACAGTCAATTTCGGCGGGATCGCAACGCTCATTGCTGTCCAAATAAATAGTGGATGGATCGCTGACGGTAATATTGAAATTTTCGCCATAAAAATCATAAGTTAAAATTGCATCCATCATTCCTTTTCCCGTGGGAAGTAGCACCGCTTTATAATCGGCATAGGTACTGGTGCTGAATGTTGCGGAAAAACCTGTGCCGCAAAATTCAAGTTGTCGTTCCGCATCAAACTGGTCTCCGGGTTCGGCAGCGAATGTTTTTCGGTTATCGCCAAATGCGTCGCTACGGTGAAATTGCACGCTATCCAAATGGACAAAAAGGTTTGTTTTGTCATCGGAAAAATCGGAAATATTAATTGGTAGCGGTTCAATGGTTGCCACATCTACATCGCGAATTACAAAGTTGAACAAATCCGATTCTGCAATTTTATTGATATTGTTTCCGTCTCGCGTGCCCAACGTTATTACGCCACTATTTCTTCCCAATGTTAATCCATCGAGTTTTACGAACACTTTTCTTCCAAATTCATAAATTGTAAAAAGCGGATTTACATCTATTAAAATCTTTACACCGGCATTTGGGTTGGTTGCACTATTTTGAATAATCATTTCCTCAAAAAAGTTACCGCCCTCGTCACTGGAAATCACATATCCGGAAATGTATTTGTCCGTATTTTCCAAAGTCAAAACTGCATCGGGATTACCAGTATTTGCTTGTTCCTGTTCCAATAAACCACGAAGCGCAGAAATTTCAATTACGCTATTTGGATCAATATCCGGGGAAACCACTTCAGTGTTTGGAACTTCGAAATCATCTTTTTTTACGCAGGAAATTATCGCCAACAAAGCAATAACTAACGTACATATTCTGTAAAAATGGCTTGTTTTCATATTATAATTTTTTTAAAATCTTACATACACATTTACATAATAGGTTGTGCCGTAACCGAAAAAATAACGGTTTCCAAAGATTGGCATATCCCTCTCTTGGTCTTCCCGCACTTTTCGATAATCAGCCAAGCGCGAATCCTCAAAACCTCCAGTTTTATATTTTTGGTCCAATACATTACTCACGGTAGCAAAAAAACCAACATAATAACTTTTGATTCTCCAAGATTTTCCGCCCACGACATTTACCAGCAAATACTCCCCAAAATCTTCTTGTTTTAAAAGGCTCTTTGCGATTTCGGGATCATAATCATTAAAAGTTTGACCATCACCATCAAATGTGAAGGCGTCTGATCTTCGCAAAGTGCTTACGTCTATATATGCGTTTGAAAAATAATTTCCCGTAACGCCAACCCACCAAAAAGCTGGATCGCGGTATTCAAAACCTAATTGGTAGGCTCTTTCGGGACCGCCGGCAACGTGATGGTTTTTTAATTTTGTTGTTTTATCTGCAAAAGTTAGGCTTTCAAAATCATCGCTCGTTAGGTATTGGTTTGGGTTATTTTTATAAATATTTTGACCGAAAGAACCCGCCGCCTTTAGTTTGAAAGTTGGGGTAATTTGAGCCTCGATACCCATTTCTGCTCCCATTTTTCGAGTGTTAATTCCAGAAATTATTTCCTGTACAAATGCATATCCGTCTTTATAACCTTGGGCAGATTCGGTAAAAAAGAAATTGATATCCGTTTGATCCTTCATTGTGTTGTAATAGCCCGTAAGCCTTGCTTTTACTATAGGTGAACGAAAAATATAACTTAAATCAACATTTTGAATTTTTTCAGAAGAAAGTCCTTTTACCGTGGCATTGCTTTGCCTGGCATTGCTGAAGGAATTGCGCAGAGTTGGAGCTTTGGTGAAATAACCGGCGTTAAAATCAACTAAATGCCTGCCAGAAATTTTATAGGTTGCTCCGACTTTTGCGCCGTAATCGGTAAAACTCAGTTTTTCACTTTTTCCAGAGGAAAGTTTCCCGGGAAAATTACCATTTTCGAAAAGGCCATTTCGTTGGTAACCGGTTTTTGAAACCGTTGCACCAATGTAAAAATCTATCTGCTTGTACTTAAATTGGCCCTGCGCAAAACCGGAAATCACATTTGCATTGAGTTCATAATTATATTTGTAGCGGTCGCCCTCCGTAACTATTCGGTTTCTATTTTGAAGATCGCTTTGAGCCACATCGCCAATAATTGTATTGTTTACACCTTCAGCAAAATAATCGATGTCCAAATAGCCGGAGCCGCCCAAAAGGTCATTCAGTTCGGCGAAATTTTCACTTTTCAAATTGCGATAGCTTATACTTCCATTCAAAGTAATATTCTCTGAAATTCGGCTATTTAAAATCGTATTCGCCATTATTTGCGTGTCATCCTGCCTATCTTCCAGAATAGCATAAATGGAATTTCCGCCGCCATCCTTTGCTATTCTATTTGCTTCATAAAGCGAGTTCCAATCTAATTGTCCATCATTTATAAACTGCTGTTCGGCCAAATAAGCGAGTTCGTAATTGTAAGGCGAAGGATTTTCGAACCGAAGAAAATAACTGGGCAACCGTTGGTAATAATTTGCGTATGGATTCCTGGCACCACCAATATATGTTTGTTGGCCATCTATTTCTATCAAACGGGTGCCGCCGTAATCAATTCGTGTATTTCCAATTTTTCCGAATTGATAGGCGAGATTTGTATTAAGTGAAGTTTTTTCGCTTATTTTCCAAAAATGATTCAGCATGATTACTGGCTCGTCCACGGTTTTTATTTTTGAATTTCGCACATTTCCATTTTGATAGCCCCAATTTGGATTGTAATGGATTCCCTTCAAATTTTCAACCTCTCCAGTTATGGGGGCTGACTTTCCGCGGTGATTTGGAGTGTAAAATGCGGTGAGATTAAGGCTACTGCTTTCGCCAAATTTCTTCTCTACAGAAGCAAAAAAGGAGTTTGCATCATAAATGGTCCCTTCTTGAAAACCTCCATCCCCATAACGGCGCGCGAGCAATACGGAATAAGCCCAGCCATTTAAATTTAGACCGCTGTTGTATGAGCCAATTACCCGGCCACGGTAGCTTCTGTTGGAACTTGCGTAGGAAATTCTGCCACCTTTTCGGTATTGCGAAGCGCGCATAATTATATTCGTAGTTCCCGCCACATCGCCAAATGTATAATCGCTGGGCTGTAGGCCCATTGAAAATTCCTGGTTGCGCTGCATATCGTTCAACCCGCCCCAATCGGCCCATTGTGGCCGGCCGTCAAATTGTTTGTTCATTTCAATGCCGTTGATAAGCACTTTTCCGTTGGCATTGTCGAAACCCCGCGGATTGAAAAAAGTTGCGCTAAAATCATAGGCCGCGGCATTCAGAAACACATCGTCCGATGCCTGCAAAAGACCGGAAACGTTATAGGAGGTACCTTCATCGTCCTCGAGTTGTTCATCTGAAAGACTAATTATACCTATCTGCGATTCCACTTCGCTTAAATCAATTTCCATTAAGATGGGATCCAAATTTATTGGCGCTTCATTTTGAATAATCACAGGTAATTTTAAGCTGCGATAGCCCAATTTCGAAATAAGAAGAAATTGTTGTCCCTGCGGAAGATTTTCCTCAAGAAAAGAAAACTCACCCAATCCGTTTGTATTAGTCTTAAAAATGCTGGATTGAATGTTTATTTCAACATCCGGAATAGGTTCATAGGAATTTGTTTCCAAAACCCGACCTTTTACGATAGCCTCTTGGGCAATTGAGGAAAGTCCACCCAAAAAAACCACGAAACCTATAAAAATGAAGCGTTTCATCTTTAAATGTGATTTAAATACTGGGGAGAAATTTACTGGGAAGAATATAAATTTAATAAAAACAATGATATATTCGTATTTTAATAGTTAATTATTTAACCAATAAAATATTTTAAAGTGAATACTTTTCGTAAATACGCAATTCTTCTTTTTTTATTTTATAGCACCATTTCAACTTCGCAAACTGTAAAGGATTATAAAGCCATAACGGTAGCCTTTTATAATCTAGAAAATCTATTTGATTACGAGGATGACCCACTCACTTTTGATGAGGACAGAACCCCGAATGGGAAAGACCATTGGACCAAGGAAATCTACGAGGCGAAACTGGCAAATATGGCAAAGGTTATTTCGGAAATTGGATTGGACGTTGCGGGAGCTTCACCCGCTATAATTGGCGTGAGTGAGATTGAAAATCGCCGCGTTTTGGAGGATTTGCTTAACCAAGCGCCTTTGGTCAAACAAAACTACGGTATTATCCATTTTGAAAGTCCAGATCGTCGCGGCATTGACGTGGCAATGCTTTATGAGAAAAAGATTTTTACGCCAACCCAATACAAAACTTTTGAATTGCTTCTTTACGACGACAACGACCGCACAAAACGTATTTATACCCGCGACCAATTATTGGTGAGCGGCATGCTAGATGGCGAAAAAATACACGTTATTGTTAATCATTGGCCTTCCCGAAGCGGTGGCGAGGAACGTAGCCGACCAAAACGGATCAAGGCTGCCAAGTTGAACAAACAAATAATTGATTCCCTATTTAGTGAAGACCCTTATGCGAAAATAATAACGATGGGCGACTTGAACGATGACCCCACCAGCCCAAGCGTAAAGAAAATACTTAATACGGAGGAAACTCGGGAGGATTTAAAAATGAAGGAACTTTACAATCCAATGGAAGAAATGTACCGAAAGGGGATGGGAACCTTAGCCTACCGTGACGCTTGGAATCTCTTCGACCAAATAATACTTTCCACGGAATTTGTAAAAAAGGATTTTTCAACCTATCGTTTATACAAAGCGGGCATTTTCAATAAAAAATATCTGGAAACGCCTAATGGTCAATACAAAGGATATCCTTTCCGCAGTTTTGTTAATGGATATACCGGAGGTTATAGCGACCATTTTCCGGTATATGTTTTTCTTTTGAAAGAAAAAGTTTCAGAAAAATAAAAAAGTAGGCGCTCGATAAATCGCGCGCCTACAGTATTTTCATCATTTATTTTCTAAAACCACTGACTCCACGGAATTCTGCTTAATAGCAAAACCAGAGCGATGGCATAGAAAATGGCAAGCGTTTTAAATTTTCCGTGGGAAAGCAACTTCTTTTTGTGTTTTGAATAACCTATTGTAATGAATATTACGGTAAGTATCATCACCAAAGGATGCTCCACGGCAAATAATCTAAAGTTTGAATCTTTCATTACGGGTCCCATTCCCAAATTCAAAATATTTTGAAAGCCAAAGGGCGAAATAAAATATAGGATAAGCCCAATTAAAACTTGAATGTGTGTAACAATAAGTGCAAATAACGAAATCCTAAAGTCGCGAGCAGCATATTCCCTTTTTGAGAAAAAACCGGCAAGCGCATTTATAGTTGCCAATAAAACGACGACAAGAACCAAATAGGCCCAATAGGAATGGATAAATTGGATGGTTTGATACATAAAATTTTTTTTGAAGTGCTTCAAAGATAAGACATATAAATAAAAAAAATGCCCCAAAAAGATGGGGCATTTTCAATATAAAAAAGATGTTTATTAGAAATCGTAACGGATACTTGCATTCCAAGTTCTTCCATTTCCGTAGAAGTAACCGAACGAATCCTTTTGGCTCAAATATGCCTCATTTGTAACATTGTAGCAATTGGCACGAACTGTGAAATCGTTGCTACCAAACATGAATTTGTAAGAAATACCAGCATCCAATAGGCTATAAGCCGGTAGGCGTTCTGCTTCGTACACTTCATTATTTAAAGCGGCTTCAACTACATCGTTGCTATCCACAAATCCATAAAGGTCTGTATAGATATTGTAATCTGCATCCACGGTCAATCCTCCGATAACGTTGTATTTGAAACCAAAACCAAATGAAGTCTGTGGTGCATTACCAATATGGGTTCCTGTTAAATCCACATTTCCTTGCTCCAACACTGCATTGGTTTCGTTATCGCGGGTTTGGAATGGAGTACTTCCATCATATTTCCAGTTACCGATACTTCCGAAAGCTCTAAACATAAATGCGCTTGAATAACGGTATTTACCTTCGAATTCAAATCCTTTGTGAACTTCGGTGATATCTGTAAATCTTTGGTAACGGTCAACTTGTTGAACAGGATCGGTACTATCTGGATTTCCTTCAATAAAGCCACCACGTAGGAATCTGTTACCCCAAGTTGTGTAATATCCATTCAAATCAAGGCTGAAGTTTCCTGAACGAAGTCTGTAACCAACTTCAATACCTGTAATTTCCTCGTTGTCCACTTCATTGTCACCAGAAAGAATGTAGTTTGAGTTTCTGATATCGTCAAAAATGTTATCCAAATAAGGTTGTCGTGAATAGTAACCTGCGTTCGCGAAAAGGGTGTTTCCTTCAATAAAAGTATAACCCATTCCACCTTTTAGATTGTAACCAACTTTGTTCACCTTGTCAGATTTTCCAAGTCCGTTTACACCTTCAATAGTATTTCCTTCCGCACGGCCTTCTCTTTGGTAGCTCTGTGTAGAAACTGCTCCTTGAACAAAAGCTGAGAAATTGTCAATTTTGTATTCTGCTTGGCCGAAACCTCCTACGTAATTAATGTATTCTGAATAGTCGTAGTTGAAACGTTGACCTTCATCTGCATAATTGAACAAAGATGCCCAAGGATTGGCTTCAAAAGTTTCGTTAAGTACATAATTACTATCGCGTTGATCGCCATACCCAAAATTATCAGCATATCCTTGAAGACCCAATAGGTTATTCAATTGGTACCAGTGGCTTCCTTTGTAGAAACGGGTATCAACACCTATATTGAATGTGAAGTTGTCACTTACGCTGCTTTCAAGGTTTGAAAGAAACCCGTACCAGTTGTGGTTGTTCACAGACATTCTGCGTACCAATGAACCTTGGCCGTAGCTTCCGATACCGTTTTCGGCACCTGCGATGTTATTTTCTTCAATGGCATCAAAATCTACTTCGCCATTTTCATTTCTAACAATATTTCTGGAACTTCCTGCAGGACCTGTTCCACCTCCACGACCCCAAGAGGCATAAAGAACGGAAGACAAATTGGTCTTATCACTCATGTTCCAATCCCAGTTTAAGTTTGCAACTGGTTTGTGGTAATAGTTTCTTCGAAGTGTAAATCGCTCACCATTGTAGAAACCGGAATTGCTATTGTAGCGCTTACCGTACAATTCGTAGTCTTCCAAAGATTTCGAAAAGTTTTGGTCGTGATACTGTGGTGCACCTGTCAACAAAAAGTTGAAAGAGTGGATGTCGTTAGGAACATATCCTATACCAACAAAATAGTTCTGTCCTTGACCGGCAGTACCGTCAGCGTATTTTCTGTGCGCTTGCCAATGGTCAAGCAAAAAGCTGTACGCCCATTTTCCTTTAAGGCCAGAATCGTAACTTAAAGTTCCTTTAAAGTAGCTGTCATTACCTGTCATAAAACGAGCAAAACCACCTTCTTTTCTACCCGCTGCACGAGAGATAATGTTAATGGTACCTCCAACAGACGAAATAGCCAATTTTGAAGATCCCAAACCACGCTGAACCTGAATAGCGTTTGCAACGTCTGACATTCCAGACCAGTTAGACCAGTACATACGGCCATCTTCCATCCCGTTAATTGGTTGCCCGTTTAATAGGAAAGCAGTGTTCGTCTGGTCAAAACCACGCAAAAACATTTGTGAGTCACCAAAACCACCGGATTGGTTAGAAACGTACACACTAGGAGTACTTTTCACAGCTTCAGGAAACTCTACGTTACCTACAGCTTTCGCCTGGATTTCAGCAGAAGTGATGGTAGAAACGGCGATAGGAGTTTGACGGTCCTTTGCCAAATCTATAATTCCTTTACCTACAATAACCACTTCCTCCAAAGCATCGGAATCTACAGTTATTTTTACTGTGCCCAAATTGGCTGCTCCACCTACGATAGTATAAGGAACTTTTTCAATTGAATACCCAATATAGGATACAGTAAGTGTCCCAGTTTTTTTAGAAGTTTCAAGAGTGAAATTTCCGTCAAAATCTGTAATTGCACCATTGGTGGTGCCGGTCTCAACCACATTGGCACCCGCCAATGGGTCATTGGATTCCGAATCAACAATGGTTCCCGATATGGTTCCCTGCGAAAAAGCAGCAAAACCACCGAGCATTAAAACAAAAAGTAATAGTTTTTTCATAATTCCTGTGTTAGGTTTTTATTTTGCGCAAAAATACATCCTATAAAATATTTCTCACAAATAAATAATGTTAAGAAATTAACATGTAGTATTTGTCCAAATAAATGTACATTTTAATAGCTATTTATTTGAAGTTGTGAAAGTTAGTTAACAACAGGGTTATCAACAGTAGTGTGGGAGAGAAAAATTATTTGAAAGGAATGCAGTCCAGCTTCTCTTTTAAAGGAAATATTTCGGCAAAATAGCGATCACGTAATGCCAAAGGAAGCGGTTTTGAAAACGGGGTATCTTCCTTGAATGGATCTACCTCTCTTCCATTTTTCCAAAACCGATAGCAAACGTGCGGACCACCAGTGTTTCCGGTCATGCCAATCCAACCTATTACATCGCCCTGACTAACATGTTGGCCCACTCTCACGTTTCTGGCCTTCATATGCAAGTACTGGGTTTCATAGGTTTCGTTGTGCCGCAATTTTACGTAATTGCCATTGCCGCCACGACGTTCAGACTTTGTGACCACGCCGTCGGCAGTGGCCAAAATTGGCGTTCCGATGGGAGCGGCAAAATCAGTTCCGCGGTGGGGGCGCAATTTATAGCCATAGTATTTTATGCGTCGGGTAAGATTATATCTTGAGGAAATTCTGCTGAATTTTACTGGAGCCTTCAGAAATGCCCTCTTTAAATTGTTGGCCTTTTCATCAAAATAGCCTTCAATTTTCTCTATTGAATCAGATTCAAATTTGAAAGCATACAAAGGTTTTCCCCCATGCTCAAAATACGCTGCCTTAATTTCGTGGAGACCTCCCGGAATGGTATCGTCTATAAATCTCTCGGAATAGACAACCTTAAACCTATCGCCCGGTTGAAGCTTAAAAAAATTGATGGTCCACGCGTAAATATTTGCCAGTCTATCCGTCATATACGGACTAAGATTCTGCTCTTCCATCGTTGCGGAAAGCGAGCTGGTTATTACCCCCGATGCCAGTTTTTCAACATATTTTAAGGATTTTTGGTTGGTATAGCAATTTACGGTATCCCTTAAATCCACCACGGCATAATCCACCGGATTGGTTTCATAAATAAAAACTTGGGTAGTATTGGTCGAATCTTTTGAATTTAAAAGCACATAGGGTTTGCCCACCACAATTTTGCGAACATCGAAACTGTCCCTAAACTTAGTTGCAACCTCATAAATTTTATCCTGAGATACATTGTTAGCGCTCAATATATCCCCGAAAGTATCGCCGGAATGGATGGTATCCCTCACAACATTAAAGTCGTTCAGAATATATCCATACTGTTCTACTATGAGTTCGGCGGGTTCTGTTTTTTCTGCTATTAAATCGTCTTTTGGCTTTTCACAAGCTGTGAAAAAAAATACGGCCGTTGCTATTAAAATGAAATGCTTCAATACTGGGGGATTTCTCTATTCAAAAAAATTTTAATCAGCAATTATTTTGAAGGAATGCTGAAGTCCTTTAAACTGCGTTAAGGTTGCCTTTAATGAACCGACCGCCAAATCTGCCTTTATAAGCATCGGTATTTTGTTGTCATCATCACTAATCCAGACAGTTAAGCTTTCTTTCTCTTTAAAGACGCGGCCTGACTGAACATACGGCCTAAATATTAAACACGCAACTTTGCCAAAATTAGTTTTTATAACTTCTTTTCCAAGGAATTTTAGTCGGAATTTATAATTTTCCTTATCGAAAAACATATTCATTTCAACCGTCTGACCTACCTGTATGTTTTTGGTGTCCAATTTATTTCGAAGAAAATAGAAGGCCGAGATCATGTCCTGGGTATCCTCTGGAAAGGAGAATTCCTCAATTTCATTATGTTTTTTATCATTTACCCTGGCTTTGTGGGTAGTATGGTTAAAGTCTATTTCTGTATCCTTGGTGTATCCGCCCTCGTCAATTTTTCTGATAAATTTATAGGGAATGTTTTCTTCTTTGTCGATATAGGATTGGTAATCATCCTTCACCGCAAAAAACCAACTTGATACGCCGACCGTTTCCCCATAACCCTTAACGTGGTAAACCGGCTTACCACGCAAACTCGTACTTTTTACTGATAACGTGGCATAGCCGGCAGTAACAAAACCATAATGTACCCTAAATTTGAAGAATTCGCCATCGCCGTAAGCCCGATCCTGCGCCATCATAAAGACAGTATTAAAAAGAAATAAAAGCAAAAGGAGCTTTTTCATAGATACGGACTTAGGATTTTTGAGATTCGGAAATTACAATTATTGTTCCAAAATAAAAACTCCATCTTTAGAACGATGGAGTTTTTGAAATCTTATATTTAATTTTAAAGTGTGCCGCGTTGTGCCTGTTCGCGCTCGATAGATTCAAAGAGTGCTTTGAAATTTCCTGCGCCGAAACCTTTGGCCCCCATTCGCTGTATTATTTCAAAAAATAGGGTGGGTCGATCCTCAACGGGTTTTGTAAAAATCTGAAGCAGATAGCCTTCCTCATCGGCATCAATCATAATTGAAAGCTTTTTAAGTTCGTTTATGTCTTCCTTCATCACCTTCATATGCTCTCCCAAACGGCGTGGAATATCGTCGTAATAAGCCTGCGGTGGCGGTGGTAAAAATTCCACACCGCGCGCTTTCAACTGGCTTACGGTTTTAATAATATCATCCGTTGCCACAGCCAAATGTTGCACACCACTATCTTCATAAAAGTCGAGATATTCCTCAATTTGTGATTTTTTTATACCTTCGGCCGGTTCGTTTATGGGGAATTTTATCCGTCCGTTTCCGTTGCTCATCACTTTGCTCATCAACGCAGAATATTCTGTATGGATTTGTTTGTCATCAAATGAAAGGAAATTCACAAATCCCATTACATCTTCATACCATTTTACCCATTTGTTCATTTGTCCCCAACCTACATTACCTACCATATGATCTATATATTTTAGACCCGTTGGCTCAGGATTGTAATCGCTTTTCCATTCACGGAAGCCAGGAAGGAATTTTCCTTTATAATTTTTGCGTTCAACAAACATGTGCACAGTTTCGCCATAGGTGTAAATTCCACTTCGCACAACTTCGCCGTGCTCATCTCTTTCAACCGTTGGTTCCATATATGGCTGGGCACCACGTTTTGTAGTTTCCTCAAAAGCGCTGCGGGCATCCTCTACCCATAAGGCTATTACTTTTACACCATCGCCATGTTTTACGAGATGGTCATTTATTGGAGATGAACTGTTAAGTGGAGTAGTTAAAACAAGCCTTATTTTGTCCTGTTTCAAAACATAGCTCACGGCATCTTTTCTACCGGTTTCCAATCCGCTGTACGCATAAGATTGAAAGCCGAAAGCTGTTTTATAGAAATGTGCAGACTGCTTTGCGTTGCCCACGTAGAATTCTACATAATCAGTTCCCAACAAGGGCAGAAAATCCTCTGCGCCTTCAAATATTTTTTCGAGGCCGTACTCGACCGATTTTACTTCTTTGCTCATTTTGTAAATATAATAATTCGAAATTTTAATGTTCCAACCAACTCTGGTAATAAGTTCCATCGGCAATTTTCATTGCATCTTCCGTTACCTGCAACGGTTTAAAAGTATCTACCATAACAGCTAGTTCCTCGGTTTTTGTCTTTCCAATACTTCGCTCGGTTGCCCCGGGATGTGGCCCGTGCGGGATTCCCGCAGGATGCAGCGAAATATGCCCAGCCTCCACATCATTACGGCTCATAAAATCGCCGTCTACATAATATAAAACCTCATCGCTGTCAATATTGCTGTGATTGTAGGGCGCAGGAATGCTATCGGGATGGTAGTCATAAAGTCGCGGCACAAAACTGCACACCACAAAAGCATCCGTTTCAAAGGTTTGATGCACTGGTGGCGGTTGGTGAATTCTGCCCGTGATGGGTTCAAAATCGTGGATCGAAAAAGCATACGGAAAGTTGTAACCGTCATAACCAACTACATCAAAAGGATGTGTGGCATAAACCATTTCAAAAATATCGTTCCCTTTTTTCACTTTTATAAGAAATTCACCTTTTTCATCGTGCGTTTCCAACTCTTGCGGTTTGCGAATGTCACGCTCGCAATAAGGTGAATGTTCAAGCAACTGACCGAACCAGTTTCTGTATCTTTTTGGGGTGTAAATTGGCCGATGCGATTCTACTATAAACAATCGGTTGTCTTCGGTATCAAAATCCATTTTATAGATAACCCCACGTGGAATTAACAAATAATCACCGTATTTGAAATCGATATTACCCAAAAACGTCCTCAACTTTCCGGTGCCTTTGTGGATGAAAATAAGTTCGTCCGCATTGGTATTCTTATAAAAATAATCCTTTTGCGATTCCTGGGGCGCGGCAAGTACAATGCTGCAATCGCTATTGGTGAGAACCGTTTTTCTGCTTTCCAAATAATCTTTTTCCGGCTTTATTTCAAATCCCTTCAATTTTAAGGATTGCAAATTATTGCCTTTCGCGATTTTTGGCGCAACACTATATTGTTTTTTAATTTCCTTTACCTGTGTGGGGCGGTTTTCGTGATAGATGTTGCTGTACATCCCGTCAAAACCAATCGTGCCGAATAGTTGTTCGGAATAAAGGCTTCCATCGGGTTTACGGAACTGTGTATGTCTTTTTGGGGGAATTTTCCCAAGTTGGTGGTAAAATGGCATCTTTTTCGTTATTGGGTTACTGAGTTATTGAGTTAATTTTTATCGAAAGTTTTCCTAATAATTAATAATCAATTAACTCAATAACGTCTTCTTCACAAATATCGGAAAAATATGTTCGCTTTTGTTTAAGGAAGTATTAAAACCTATACCCAACATTAACGAACCATTCGCTATTTTTGGTTTCTGGAGTATAGGAATATTTCAGTTCAATGGGACCAAAAAATGTTTCCAAGCCATAGCCAAGTGCAAAACCGCTGTAGTCTATGCCATCAATCCACTGTCCGTCAGTGAAAAGATCATCTCCCACATTGGCGATATTTAGCGCCGCATTTATGTGGTTTTTTCTGAAAATCTCGTAATCCAAAGTTAGACTGGATTTTAGGTAAGTATCGCCACGAAGACTCAAGGCTTCATAACCATAAAACGGAATAATATTATTTATTTCGGTAAATCCATAACCACCAAGCGAAAAATCCAATGATCTCGTATTATTGCCGCCTATTTTAAAACCTCCCTCAGTAGTAAAAAGTGCGGAGAATTTTTTCAGAAAAGATTTTGCATATCCGAATTTACCCTTTGCTATTGAGAACTGTTCAAAATCTTTGTTTCTCCCCTCAGCGAAAAGGTATAAATGAAAATCTCCCGAAAAATAAACCCCTTCATTTGGGAAGAAACTATTATCGAACGTATCGTATTTCAAAAATCCGAAAGTGCTAAAATAATTGGTGCTTTCAAAAATGGTCCGAGGCTGGTTATTCTCATCAATTCCAATTGTTTCGCTCAAGTAGCGCAAATATTTGTGCTCCACCCCGCCGCCCAATGTGAATATTCTTTTGAATAATGTTTCCGCATATATTTGGTTCGTAAAATCGTTGTATTTCAGTGAAAGTTTGTTGACAGATAAATTTTCCGATAAGGAGGATTTATCCACTCCCACATATTCTACCGCAACATCCTTATCAAAATAATCAAAACTACTGTTTAGCCCTACGCTCCAGTAATAACCTTTATCAATATAATAATTGAAATTGTACCGAATATTATCGCCGACGATAAAATCCAGCGAAGCGATATCATTATTCGTAAAAATTCTTTTTCGGGTTACATTTAGCAGAGCTGCGGCATTAAAAAGATCGTCATAATGCGCCCCCAATCGCAGCAGCATTTTAGAATTATTTTCCCGAAACCTCAGCATAAGTGTGTTTTGGTCATTTTTATCCTTTACCAGTTTATAATTAATATCCTGAAAATTTCCGGTGGCCGAGAGGTTATTGATGCCAAGACTTAGTTCTTCAAAAGTGATTTTAGCGGGCGTCCGCAATTTGAGTTTCCCTAAAACATAGGAGCGAGTGTAGTTTTGGGTGCCTTCAATGCTCACTTCTTTTATAAATAGTGAATCCTGTTTTAAGAATGGGACTTTTTCCCTATCGGAAGGTTGTTGCTGTTGGGCAAGTATTTTTAGGGCGTCCTCAAATGGAGTGGCACTCTTCTCGCCGGCCGCCACTATTTTAGATCCGTCATTAAACGAGACAGCACTGAAATTTTCAATATTGGGCTGAATATAAATATCTGTCTTTTTGCGTTTCTGAACCATATCGCGGATGGTTCGGTAATTATTGATTTGCACCAAAACATCAAAAGCAGATTTCAAGTTATCGCGACTCTTTAGGCTATCTTGCACATCTACCCCAATAATTACGTCCATTCCCTTAGCGCGAACCTCATCCACAGGATAATTATTCACGACCCCACCATCAATTAAAACCCGGTTGTCTATTATTACCGGACTAAAAAGTGAAGGCAGGGCACCGCTTGCTGAAACGGCCCGTGGAAGATATCCGTGATCCAAAATTACCTCCTTTCCGCTTTCAACATCCGTGGCGACGCAAAAGAAGGGAATTGGCAGCTCACTAAAATCTGAAATGGAATTAACATGCGCAGTTAATTTTGAAAGCAGATTATAAACATTTTGCCCCTTGGAAAGTCCAGTGGGAAACCCAACTTTAAAATTGTCAAATGGCAGCACGAGCGCGTATTTTTCCGACTCTTCCTTTTCATAAAAAGTCTTTGCGCTTCGCGGAATATTATCCTGAATTAATGTACTGAAATCCGTATTATTGAAAAGACTATCCAATTGTTTCGCGGTATAGCCCGAAGCGTACAGCGCCCCGATAATCGCGCCCATGCTTGTTCCGCCAATATAATCAATGCGCACCCCCGATTCCTCAATTACCTTTAAGGCACCTATATGTGCAAGCCCCTTTGCCCCGCCACCACTAAGCACGAGCCCCACTTTCAAATCCTTCTTTTCATTTTCCTGTGAAAAGCTGAAGATTGACATTAAAATGAATACTATGGAAAGTATTTTCTTCATTTGAAGATTTGTGGTTTTATTGGGAGACATCCCCCTGCCCCCTTCAAAGGGGGAGTTATTTCATCTTTAATTACGCTTTTTCAATTGTCACTAAAATGTTCTACAATTTTCTTGGCTCTGCTTGTTCCTACAACCTTTGAGAGTTCCTCTAATTTGGCTGTTGAAATACGTTTCGTGCTTTTAAAATGTTTCAACAATTCCACGGCGGTTTTTTCTCCGATTCCCGGAATGGTTTCCAGCTCATTGTTCAGCGCTTGTTTGCTTCTTTTGCTGCGGTGGAAGGTAATCCCAAAACGGTGCGCCTCGTTCCGCAACTGCTGGATTATTTTCAGCGTTTCAGATTTTTTATCCAAATAAAGAGGAATCGGGTCATTGGGATAAAACAATTCCTCAAGTCTTTTTGCAATTCCGATAATAGCTATTTTTCCGCGTAAATCCAACGCGTCCAAACTTTTTAACGCGGAGGAAAGTTGCCCTTTACCTCCATCAATGATGATGAGTTGTGGTAAAGGTTGCTCTTCGGCGAGCAATCTTTTATACCGCCGGTACACGACTTCTTCCATCGAGGCAAAATCATCGGGGCCCTCCACCGTTTTTATATTGAATTTACGATAGTCCTGCTTGCTGGGTTTCCCATTTTTGAAAACCACACAGGCCGCCACCGGATTTGTACCTTGAATATTACTATTATCAAAACACTCGATATGTCGCGGTTCTTCCGAAAGGCGAAGGTCTTTCTTCATCTGCGCCATAATGCGTTTTTCATGCCGGTCCGGATCTACGATTTTCGCCTGCTTGAATTTTTCCATTCGGAAATATTTCGCATTCCTTTCCGAAAGATCGAGAATCGCTTTTTTATCGCCCAGTTTCGGGACGTGTACCCTTATATTTTCGCCAACCTCCACTTCAAAAGGAATATAAATTTCCTTTGACTGCGAATTGAAACGTTGCCGAAGCTCAACAATTGCTAGTTGAAGCAATTCCTCATTGGTTTCATCCAATTTCTTTTTTATTTCCAAAGTATGCGAACGAATGATCGCGCCATGTGAAAGTTGAAGAAAATTGACGTACGCATAGCTTTCATCGGAAACGATTGAGTAAACATCAACATTATTGATCTTCGGATTTACAACCGTTGACTTGCTTTGATAATTCTCCAAAATATCAATCTTTTCCTTTACCCGTTGCGCCTCTTCAAACTTCAGATTTGCCGCCAATTCCTTCATCCGGTTTTTGAATTTGTATAGCGAATCCTTAAAATTTCCCTTCACAATATTTCTTATTGCCTCAATATTTTCGTGATATTCCTTTTCCGAATAAAAACCTTCACACGGCCCGGCGCAGTTTCCCAAATGGTATTCCAAACAAACCTTGTATTTTCCCGCCCTTATTTTTTCTTCTGAAAGATCGTAATTACAAGTACGAAGCGGATACAGCCCTTTAATTAAATCGAGCAAGGTGTGCACGGTTTTCATACTTGTATACGGTCCAAAATACTCACTGCCGTCCTTTATCAATCTGCGAGTTGGGAAAACTCTTGGGAAACGTTCGTTCTTTATGCAGATCCACGGGTAACTTTTATCGTCCTTCAGCAACACATTGTAGCGCGGCTGATAATTTTTTATGAGGTTGTTTTCCAGTAAAAGTGCGTCGGTTTCGGTTTTTACGACTATGTGTTTTATGGTTTCGATTTTCTTCACCATAAGCCGCGTGCGGTTATTGTCGAATTTTTTTGTGAAATAGGAAGAAACGCGTTTTTTCAGATTTTTGGCCTTTCCCACATACAGAAGCTTTCCATCTTTATCGTAGTATTGATAGACGCCCGGAGAATCTGGAAGGGTTGAAATTTGAAGTGTTACCGAAGCCTTTGCCATAGCACCAAAGATAACGGATTGTAAATTTTAGGGGAAGTATTTGGCCATTTTCAATATGTTAATAATGGTTTAAAGTTTTTATACAGGTAAATCCCGTTCTTCTTTTTGGTTAAATTGCGGAAACAATAGCCAAATATGAACATTGCCATTTTATCGCGCGGAGAAGCGCTTTATTCTACTAAAAGCCTTTTGAACGCTGGCGAAACCCGAAACCATATTTTAGAAGTAATAGACCCAATGTACTGCAATTTGTCTATTGAAAATGGCAAGCCGCAACTCCTTTTTCAGAATGAATTGATTGACGATCTGCACGCAATAATTCCCCGCATTGGTGCATCAAACACGTATTTTGGCAGCAATGTGGTACGCCATTTTGAGGCTATGGGCGTGTTTACAGTAGCATCTTCTGAAGGTATTTTGAACAGCCGCGATAAGTGGAGCTGTTTCCAAAAATTGGCGCAAAACCAGATCCCCATACCCAAAACCATTTATGCCTCGTTCTTTGAATTTGAGGAACAATTGAAAACTTTTGAAGGAAAACCGGTAATAATAAAACTTTTGGAAGGCACCCACGGGGAAGGCGTGATTTTAACCGAAAGTGTACAAAATGCCTTGGCGACCATTGAAACCTTAAATGCCGCGGGCGTTAAATTTGTGCTTCAGGAATATATTGAGGAAGCCAATGGAGAAGATGTTCGCGCCATAATTGTGGACGGCGTGGTGGTGGCAGCGATGAAACGCAAATGCAAAAACGGCGATTTCCGAAGCAATCTTCACCGCGGCGGCACTTCAGAAATAATTGAACTTTCCTCTGAAGAGGAAAAGGTTGCAATTAAAGCTGCCAAAGCCCTAAATTTGGGGTTTTGTGGCGTTGATATCCTTCAGTCGAAAAATGGTCCGTTGGTTTTGGAAGTAAACAGTACTCCGGGATTGGAAGGTATTGAAGGCACTACCGGAAGAAATATTTCGAAAAGTGTAATCGGGTTTATTGAACGGAATAAGAAATAGTCAGTAGCCAGTAGTCAAACTTATTCTTTAATTTGAAAAATAAAATTCCCCAAAATTGAAAAGAAATTTAGGCAGAATAGACAAAGCGGATTTCCCAAAACTGGGCCTCGTTGATATTGAAGTAAAAATAGACACCGGTGCCTACACTTCTTCCATTCATTGCAAAAATATGAAGGTGGAGAACAATTATTTGAAATGCAATTTTCTGGATGAGGAGCACCCGAGTTATCACGAAAGGGAAATTGTTTTTGACGAATACGACGTAAAGGTCGTAAAAAGCAGCAATGGCCAATCTGAGGCGCGTTACCGAATACAGACGGAAATTGTTCTCTTCGGAAAAACCCACCCAATATATTTAACGCTAAGCGATAGGGAAGAAATGCGATTTCCTGTACTTTTGGGGAGGAAATTTTTGAGCAAACGGTTTGTGGTAGACATAAACAAAACCAACCTTTCCCATAAATTAAAACTAAAGTTGAACAAAAAATGATTTTCCGGTTTTCCGGAAGAAGCTATGGACATTAAAATATTATCCTCAAACTCCAATCTTTATTCCACCAAAAGACTCGTGGAAGCAGCCAAACACAGGAAGCACCACGTAGAAGTAATAGACCATGCCAAGTGCGATATAGTTATTGAAAAGAAAAATCCGGTAATATATTATAAAGGCCATAAATTGAGCCATACCGATGCGGTGATACCGCGAATCGGGGCTTCCGTAACATTTTACGGTACCGCGGTAGTAAGGCAGTTTGAAATGATGCGGGTTTTTACAACTACCGAATCGCAGGCGTTGGTCCGTTCCCGCGATAAATTGCGAAGCCTACAAGTACTTTCGCGTGCGGGATTGGGCCTCCCGAAAACAGTTTTCACCAACTATTCCAAAAACGTAAAGGAAATTGTGGACCAAGCCGGAGGCGCTCCGGTAATTATCAAACTTTTGGAAGGAACACAGGGCATTGGCGTAATTTTAGCCGAAACTCGAAAAGCCGCCGAATCTGTTATCGAAGCATTCAACAATTTGCAGGCGCGGGTAATTGTCCAAGAATATATTAAGGAAGCAGGTGGCGCAGATATTCGTGCATTTATTGTGGAAGGCCAAGTGGTGGGCGCCATGAAACGGCAAGGAAAAGAAGGGGAATTCCGCAGTAATCTTCACCGCGGCGGAACAGCTTCAGTAATAAAACTTACAGATGAGGAAGAAACAGCAGCGCTAAAAGCATGTAAAGCGATGGGACTTGGCATCGCCGGAGTAGATATGCTCCAATCCGCTCGCGGCCCATTGATTTTGGAAGTAAATTCCTCGCCCGGATTGGAAGGAATTGAAGCTGCAACCGGAAAGGATATCGCAAATTCAATCATAAAATATATAGAACGTAACGTTTAAAAAATGGCGAAAAAAGAGGAACGCGATATTGTAATTCTAAACGAGCACGTCGCCCTTGGCGAAAGCAAAATAATTGACTTCAGTATTGCCAAACTCTACACCTTCACCAATGTTGAAATACCCATTATAATCGAACGGTCAAAAAATCCGGGACCTACGGTACTCATTACAGCCGCAATCCATGGCGATGAAATAAATGGAGTGGAAATTGTGCGCCAACTAATTGCCCGAAAAATCAACAAACCGAAGAGAGGATCGATAATCTGCATTCCTATCTTGAATGTTTTCGGGTTTTTGAACGGTGACCGCTCATTTCCGGATGGCCGTGATTTAAATCGGGTTTTTCCCGGTACCAAAACTGGGTCTTTGGCAAGCCGGGTGGCTTACCATTTTACAAAAAAAGTTTTGCCTCATGCAGATTATTGCCTCGATTTTCATACCGGTGGTGCCAGCAGGTTTAATGCTGCACAAATACGAATAAAGCCCGGGGATGAAAACTTACTGAACTTGGCCAAAGTATTCAATGCCCCCTTTACCCTTTTTTCCAGTACTATTGAAAAATCATATCGCAGCACTTGCGCCCGAATGGGAATTCCCACCCTTCTTTTTGAAGGCGGCAAATCGCGAGAAAGCAATAAATATATTGTAAAGGAAGGGGTTGATGGAATTATGCGATTCCTAAAACACTTGGATATGTTGGGCATCCGTCACATTGCGCCGGAGCCACATTCAAAAACGGTGATCATCCAAAAAAGTAAGTGGATACGAGCCCACCGTAGCGGGTTGCTTCACGTAAAAGTGGACTGTAATAAACACGTAGAAAAAGGGGAATTTTTAGCTACAATCACAGATCCCTACGGAAAGATGCGTTTTAAGGTTACTGCGCCAAATGAAGGATATATTATAAATATAAATCAATCGCCCATCGTAAACCAAGGCGACGCCATTTTTCATATTTCAACACTTAATGATGCGAATGTTGATAATGAAGAAATGGAGGATTGATAGGACGGATGCTCGATGACGGGTGACCGATTTTTTACGGATGACTTCAAAACTCCTGCAAGGTTTTCAAAACCTTTTAGGTATTTAGCCAAATTGTGATGGATAAAAAAACGCTCCGCTCAAAATATAAAAAGCTTCGTGAAAATCTTTCAATAGAAGAAATTGACGAGATGAGCCTTCATATAGCAAACGAAAGTTTAAAACTTCCTATTTGGAATGAAACCTACTTTCATATTTTTCTTCCCATTTCAGAGAAAAAAGAAGTGGATACCGAATTTCTGCTGCACATACTTCAGGGAAAGGATAAAAGTATCGTAGTTTCAAAATCAAACTTTTCCACGGGCGAAATGAAACATTTTTTGCTTCAGGAAAATACTGTTCTTAAAACTTCGGAATACGGAATTCCCGAACCTGTTTCAGGTATTGAAATACCCATAGAAAATATTGATGTGGTTTTTGTGCCCTTATTGGCATTCGATTTAATTGGCCATCGGGTGGGCTACGGAAAAGGATTTTATGATCGTTTTTTGAAAAAATGCAGACCGGAAACAAAAATAGTGGGACTTTCATTTTTTGAGGCCGAACCCAAAATTTTTTCTGAAGTAACTGACGTTCAGCTACATTTCTGCGTAACACCGAAAAAAACTTATTCTTTTTAACGATAAAGCTATTATCTTTAGTCAATTAACCAATCAAAAACTTTAAAATGGAAACGACTAACAACCCGCAAATGGGAACACCCCCGGACAATTATCTGGTTTGGGCAATTCTCTGCACAATTTTTTGCTGCCTTCCTTTAGGCATTGTTTCAATTATAAAAGCTACAAAAGTTCGCGAACTGTGGGCGCAGGGAGATACAATGGGCGCACAACAAGCCGCTGATGACGCCAAGAAATGGGCAATCTGGGGCGCAGCAGCCGCCGCTATATGCTGGATATTATATTTTATTTTTGTTGTAATTATTGGAGTAGGTGGAGCTTTTTCAGGAAACTTCTAAAATTTGGAAAATAGCCCTCATCACGTCGCTGTTTGGGGGCCTTTTCATTGTATACTATTTTTACAATCCTTCCCATTCTTCGTTATTTATTCCGTGTCCCTTTCATTATCTCACAGGTTTGTATTGTCCAGGATGCGGCTCACAACGTGCTATTCATTCCTTATTACATGCCGATATTTACAATGCTTTAAAATTCAACCCATTAATGGTGCTTTCGCTCCCGCTTGTAGTTTATGGTTTGGGAATAAATATTTATAACTGGATCTTGGGAACGGGATATCGGTTTATGCTTTTTTATAGCAAAACCTTTATTTTCGGATATTTCGGACTTGCAGTAATTTTTTGGCTTCTTCGGAATTTGCCCTTTTATCCCTTTAGTTTACTCGCCCCTTCTAATTGAAGATTATCATCCTGCAAGGTTCCAAAACCTTGTAGGTGTCGAAGTTTGTGAGCTATACCTACAAGGTGATTGCTTCGTGCCTCGCAATAACGCCTTGCAGGAAGGAAAAATTAGTGGGTAATTTTAAGCTTCTATTTTTTCAGAATTATCCGTGTGTGTAGACGTTGCGGTTTTAGACTCGCGATTAGGGAATGCTTTTTTGTTGAAAACCAGCAATAGCCCAACGCCAACACTTATTGCTGTATCGGCAATATTGAAAACCGGTTCAAAAAAAGAAAAGAACCTGCCGCCCCAAAAAGGAACCCAATTAGGCAGATAACCCTGCCAAAGCGGAAAGTAAAGCATATCCACAACCTTACCGTGAAACAAGGTGCCATAACCTCCTTCTTCCGGAAAAAGAGTGGCTAATTGATGGTGGCTATCGTTAAAAATAATACCGTAAATAACAGAATCTATAATATTCCCCATAGCGCCGGCAAAGATGAACGCTATCGCAACAATCAAAATCCGCGGTGAGTTTTTTTTGGCCGCATCCCAAAGCCAATACCCAATTCCGCCAATGGCTACAATTCTAAAAAGGGTTAGGATAAGTTTTCCGTATGCACCGGGAATTTTTGCACCCCACGCCATGCCTTCATTTTCTACGAAAAGAATTCTGAACCAATCAAAAACTGGCACTTCCTCGCCCAAAACAAAGTGTGTTTTTATGTAAACCTTAGAAATCTGGTCGATCAATAGGATCAAAACAATAATGGCGGAAGCTTTTTTTAGGCTCATAACAATTTCCCGAAAAGACGGGAATCTTTTTTAATTCATTTTACAAAGGCTGCAGGAAGCGAAAGGCTTCAGGTAGCAATGCTTCTCCTTAGGCTAATGCTTTGGAGAATGGAGGCAAAAATAGGAATATTATTCGGTTTGGAGTAGGGAAATACTTCCGTTGATGGTTTCTGCAGTTAAGTGATATTTTCCAGTTATTGGAAGCTCATTTTTCACTGTTCCATGAAGCGAAATACCTTCACCGCTTACTTGATTTCTAGCAAAAACGGTTATATCGCCCATTTTTGTTTGAAGAACAGCGTTTCCTAAAAAATCCTTCAACAGGCAGTTGCCTTCGTCCAATCCTATTTCAACATTTTTATAGGCGCCGATAACGGTGGCGGAAGCGATTTTTGATTTAATTTGAATATTTATATGCTTCGGAATAACCACCAATATTTCCACTGCCATAAGTTTGTGGGCGGCCAATTTATCGTTTTCCTTTTCAAAAAATGGGGAAAATCCGGTAGAAAGAAAAAGGGTTCCATCCTGTATTTTTTCTTCAATAATTATACTTTCCGAATTTTCGCCCGAAATATTGGCCTTTAGTTGAACGCGATTATTCTCTGAGGTTTGCACTTCAATTTTAAAAATCGCATCGTCCTCAATTAAAACCGTTTCAATTCCTTCGGAAGAAATTTCCTTTTGAAGCACTTTTTGTGCGGTACAGAAACTTATTCCAAGGAAATAAATAAAGAATATTGGAATTAATTTTTTCATATAAAAAAGCCCCGCAAAATTCCGGGGCCTTTAAGTTATAATTATAAGTAGTTCTCGACTGCGCTCGAACTGACATGGTATGTTATTTTTGAAGGTTTTTTGCTTCTATGCTCAATGTTGCGTGCGGTACAAGTTTTAACCGTTCCTTATTTATCAGTTTTCCGGTAACACGGCAAACGCCGTATGTTTTATTTTCTATCCTAACCAAAGCGTTTTTAAGGTCGCGGATAAATTTTTCCTGTCGGATTGCAAGTTGCGAATTTGCTTCCTTGCTCATTACCTCGCTGCCCTCGTCAAAAGCCTTAAACGTTGGCGAAGTATCGTCCGTACCGTTGTTGCTGTCGTTTTTGTAGGAGCTTTGGATAAGTTCCAACTGCTCTATTGCCTTCTTGATTTTATCTTGAATCAATGTTTTAAATTCTTCCAGCTCGGCATCGGAATATCTGGTTTTTTCTGTGTCTGTCATCTCTAATGTTTTTTAATGCTTATACGTGTTTCAATATCGTCAAATGCAATTTCCGTTCCTTCTTCTATATTGGGTTCAAATTGCAAAACCTCGGTTAATGTTTCTTCCTTAATATATTGAAGGTTACTGTTTATCGCTTCCTTCAAACGTTCGTTTTCCAAAATTGTTACCTCTACCCTATCGGTTACTTCAAAACCGCTGTCCTTTCGGATGTTTTGTATTCTGTTTACCAACTCGCGGGCAATCCCTTCATTTTTCAATTCGGGAGTAATGGTAACGTCCAGTGCCACGGTAACTCCGTTCGCATTCGCAACTAGCCAACCTTCAATATCCTGCGAACTTATAATTACGTCAGCGAGCGCCAAAGTAGTATTTTTTTCGTTAACGGAAACAGATATTTCACCTTCTTTTTCAAGGGTTGCAATTTGTTGCTGATCAAAGTCTGTAATCACTGCCGCCACTGCTTTCATGTCTTTTCCGAAACGTGGCCCGAGTGCCTTGAAATCTGGTTTTATCTGTTTAACCAACATTCCGGAACCTTCGTCAATAAGCTCAATTTCCTTAACGTTTACCTCACTTTTTATCAATTCTGAAACCGCAATTATTTCTTCTTTTTCGGAATCTTCCAAAACGGGAATCATTATTTTTTGGAGCGGTTGGCGCACTTTTATTTTTTCTCTTTGGCGCAATGAAAGTACCAATGACGAAACTGTCTGCGCTTTCTGCATTTTATGCTCCAATTTTTTGTCAATGAACGATGCGTCCGCCTTTGGAAAATCGGTTAAATGAACAGAATTCATTCCTTCTTTTGAAATCCCGTTGGTCAAATCCTTGTAAAGCCTGTCCATAAAAAATGGCGCTACGGGAGCTCCCAATTTTGCAACGGTTTCCAAACACGTGTAAAGCGTTTGGTATGCCGAAATTTTATCGTCGTTATAGCTGCCTTTCCAATACCTTCTTCGGCTGAGGCGCACAAACCAGTTGCTCAAATTTTCCTGCACGAATTCCGAAATGGCCCGCGTCGCTTTTGTTGGCTCATAATCGGCATAATAATCGTCCACTTTCTGGATGAGCGTATGTAATTCCGAAAGAATCCAGCGGTCAATTTCCGGTCTTTTTTCCAGCGGAAGGTCTTCTTCAATATACTGAAAATTATCGAGGTTGGCGTAAAGGCTGAAGAAACTGTAGGTATTATAAAGCGTGCCGAAGAATTTATTCCGCACTTCTGAAATGCCGTCCTGGTCAAATTTTAAATTGTCCCACGGGTTGGCGTTGCTGATCATATACCAACGTGTGGCGTCTGGACCAAATACATCCAAGGTTTCAAAAGGGTCGACGGCATTGCCTAGACGTTTACTCATTTTCTGACCGTTTTTGTCCAAAACCAAACCGTTTGAAACTACATTTTTGTAGGCAACATCATCAAAAATCATCGTGGCTATGGCGTGAAGTGTGTAAAACCAGCCACGGGTTTGGTCAACGCCTTCCGCGATAAAATCTGCTTTTCGCCACGTATTTTCAACTTTCTCTTTGTTTTCAAAAGGATAGTGCCATTGTGCATACGGCATACTTCCACTGTCAAACCAAACGTCTATCAAATCTGCTTCGCGCTTCATAGGTTTTCCGTTTGGCGAAACAAGAATAATTTCGTCCACTATATTTTTGTGAAGATCAACTTTCGCATAGTTTTCTTCGGAAAAATCGCCTATTTTGAAATTTTCAAAAATATCATTCTCCATCAATCCGGCTGAAATGGCTTTTTGCATTTCGGATTTTAACTCTTCCACAGAACCGATGATTATTTCCTCCTTTCCATCTTCGGTTCTCCAAATAGGCAGCGGAATACCCCAATAGCGCGAGCGCGAAAGGTTCCAATCATTGGCGTTTGCAAGCCAATTGCCAAAACGGCCTTCGCCGGTGGCTTTTGGCTTCCAGTTTATTTCTTTGTTGAGCTCAAACATTCTATCGCGGAACTCGGTCACTTTTATAAACCACGAATCCAGCGGATAATATAAAATTGGTTTGTCGGTACGCCAGCAATTTGGGTAGCTGTGCAAATATTTTTCGACTTTGAAGGCTTTGTTTTCGGTCTTCAATTTTATGGCAAGCTCCACATCGACCGATTTTTCAGGGACTTCGGCATCGTCGTAATATTCGTTCTTTACATATTTCCCGGCCAATTCCTTCATTTCAGGTCGGAATTTCCCTTGCAAATCAACGAGTGGAACCAAATTTCCGTTTTCATCTTTTACGAGCATTGGCGGTATTTCCGGAATGGCTTCCTTGGCAACCTTGGCATCATCTGCACCGAAGGTTGGCGCGGTGTGCACAATTCCGGTTCCGTCTTCGGTGGTCACAAAATCGCCCGCAATGATTCTAAAAGCATTTTCAGGATTTTGAAAAGGAAGCGCATAATCCAGCAATTGCTCGTAACGAATTCCCAATAAATCTGCGCCCTTAAATTCCTTCGCTATAAAATAAGGAATTGTTTTATCGCCCTGTTTGTAGGCTTCAAGAACTTCTTCATTGGGTTTTTCCTCATAATTTTTTGAGAATTGGTCCGCAACCAGATTTTTCGCCAAAACCACATTTATAGGCTGAAAAGTATATTGATTAAAGGTTTTTACCAACACATAATCAATCTTTGCACCCACCGTTAAAGCTGTATTGCTCGGCAAAGTCCAGGGTGTGGTCGTCCACGCGAGAAACCAAATATTATTGGATTCCTCTGCCAAAAAATCCGGCAAGGTTTCCGCCATCGCCTTAAATTGTGCGACCACGGTAGTATCAGTTATATCCTGATAAGTGCCGGGTTGGTTGAGTTCGTGCGAGCTCAAACCAGTTCCTGCTTTTGGGGAATATGGCTGAACCGTATAACCTTTATAAAGCAGGTTTTTATTGTAAATTTCTTTCAGCAACCACCAAACCGTTTCCATATATTTAGGTTTGTAGGTAATATAGGGGTCGCTCATATCTACCCAATACCCGTATTTTTCAGTCACTTTATTCCACACATCAGTGTAGCGCATAACCGCCTTTTTACAGGCTTCGTTATATGCTTCAACTGAAATTTTTTTGCCAATATCCTCTTTGGTGATTCCTAGTTCCTTCTCTACGCCCAATTCAATCGGCAGACCATGCGTATCCCAGCCCGCTTTTCTATCAACCTTAAATCCTTTTTGGGTTTTATATCGGCAGAAAATATCCTTTATGGCGCGGGCCATTACGTGATGAATGCCTGGAAGTCCATTTGCAGAAGGCGGCCCTTCAAAAAACACAAAAGGTTCCGCATCCTCGCGAATGGAAATACTTTTTTCGAAAATGTGTTCTTCTTTCCAAAAATCCAGTACTTCTTCCGCCAGTTTAGGGAGGTCCAGCCCTTTGTATTCTTTAAATTTTTTGCTCATAAAATTGTTGTGCTTCAAATAAGTGTGCAAAAGTAAGGTTTTTTGGAGAAACGGAAACGACCGTAGATTTCCAAATAATTAAACTTTTAAAATGCGAATTGTGATTGGTTACGATAGCAAAAAAATAAAGGCGCCACTTTATGAAAGGGCGCCTTTGGAATATTCGTTTAAAAAATTCTATCGGGTAAATCTATATTCCACAGTAGTTGTGGTAGAACTGTTACCTGAGGTCGTTGTTTCTTCTGAATACAGCGTCATTTCGGTTTCGGTATATTTCGTAATGTCATATGCCGAAACTGTTCCGCTGCTGTCGGTAACCGTCAATTTATTGCTGGTAGTATTTAAAATATAAGTACCAGATTCGTCTAAATTAACAATTACGGTCGTGCCGGTTTCGGTAGAGCCATCGGGGTTGGTTACAGTGGTTACCGTGTTGAACAATCCACTTGCAGTAAACGTATTGTCTGCATTGAAGACGAAATTTGTATTTTGAAAAACACTTCCCACAGTTACCGAAGAGGATGTTGAAGTTGTTCCATTATTAAAAGTGACGGTCTCAACTTCCTTCACTTCCAAAAACTTTAGTTTATAGGTATCCACAAAATTTGTGGTAGAAAGTGTGTAAGGGTCCACAGAATTATCATCGTCTTTATTACAGCTTACGGCAGCAATAGCCAAAGTAAAAAGAAAAAGGAATTTCGTTAATTTCATAATAGTGAGGGTTTTAAATTTTCGGCGAATATAGCACCATTCACATTACTAACAAGCAAACTTAACTTTTATTATATTTCAGCATAAACAAATGTTTTCGGTATATGTTTAAGCCGAAAAAAATTACTTTTTTAAAAATGTTTTATTGAAAATGCATCTACCGACAAGATGGATGCGTTTAATATTGACGATAGTATTTACGGGATTTTTCCCAAAACCACACCAATATTTTGAATACTGCATTTTTTCCCTCAAATTTGATGTCCCTTTAGAAATATTTAATTTCGTTCAATAATGAAAAGACTTCTCTTTTTTTTCTTCCTCGCATTAGTTTCCCTATCCTCCGTACAATCACAAATTCTCGACCCCGTAAAATGGTCCACAAACGTTAAAAAGATTTCGGAGACCGAATACGATTTAACCGCGAAAGCTTTTATTGAAACAAACTGGCATCTCTATTCACAGCAGGTTCCGGAAAATGGGCCGCTCCCCACGGCTTTTACTTATGAAGAAAATAAAAATTACAAATTAGTCGGAAAAACAAAGGAAAGCAAGGGACACACAATTAACGATCCTGTTTTTGATATGGTCATCACTTTTTTTGAAAACACGGCGACATTTACCCAACGAATTAAATTAACCGGCGATGAAGGAACCACGGTAAAGGGCGAAGTGGAATTTATGGTTTGCGATGATACCCGTTGCCTCCCGCCAAGTTATGTTGATTTGATTTTTAAAATTCCCGCACCACAGAAATCAACCGAAACTGTTGTCGATAACTCAAACAATACTGAAGACCCCTCGCAAAATATTGAATCAACACAAAACGTGGGCGATTCAGCAATTGTTGATACGGCAGATACTGTAGTTGCAATAGATAGCTTGAAAACGGCGCCGGAAAAATTAACCACACCGGAAGAGACCAATAAAAAACACGAGAAAAAAGGACTATGGACGATTTTCTTTATTGCCTTTCTTTCAGGTTTTGCGGCGCTGCTTACGCCCTGTGTTTTCCCGATGATTCCTATGACCGTAAGCTTTTTTACCAAACAGAGCAAAACCCGCGCATCAGGAATTAGAAATGCCATTATTTACGGCATTGCAATTATTCTTATATATATTTTTTTAGGTGCAATTGTTACTTGGGTTTTTGGTGCGGATGCGCTGAATGCGCTTTCCACGAACGTTTGGTTCAATATTATTTTCTTTATTCTGCTTGTAGTTTTTGCCTTTTCGTTTTTGGGAGCATTTGAAATTATGTTACCCAATTCCTGGGCAAATAAAGTGGACAGGCAGGCCGATCGCGGCGGAATGATAGGAATTTTCTTTATGGCGCTTGCTTTGGCAATCGTTTCCTTTTCTTGTACGGGACCTATTGTCGGGACACTTTTGGTTGAAGCTGCTTCCAAAGGTGGCATTGCGCCCTTTGTGGGAATGTTTGGTTTTTCCTTGGCTCTGGCGCTTCCCTTTGCGCTTTTTGCCGCATTTCCCGGGTGGATGAATTCCCTTCCAAAATCGGGCGGATGGCTAAATACCGTAAAAGTATTTTTAGGCTTTTTGGAATTGGCGTTGGCATTCAAATTTTTATCGAATGCCGATTTGGTTTTACAACTTCACTGGCTGGAACGCGAAGTATTTCTTGCTATTTGGATCGCCGTTTTTGGGACTTTGGCTCTTTATCTTTTCGGAAAAATACAATTGCCGCATGATTCACCTTTATCGCATATTTCCGTGGGAAGGTTGAGCCTCGGCCTTTTGGTTTTGGCCTTTACCATTTATATGGTTCCCGGTTTGTGGGGCGCACCATTAAAATTGATCAGCGGCTTCCCGCCACCAATGCAGTACAGCGAATCTGCATACGGTGTAGGGTACACAAAAACATCGAATGCATCTGGCGTTTCTGAAAAAACAGAATTTCCCGAAGGCGCACATTTGGGACCACAGGACATCCTGTCTTTTGATGATTACGAAACGGGCCTCGCCTATGCGAAAAAAGTCGGGAAACCAGTAATGATAGATTTTACGGGCTATGCGTGTGTAAATTGCAGAAAAATGGAAGAACGCGTTTGGAGCGAGCCAAAGGTTTTGAAATTGCTAAACAATGAAGTTGTGCTTATTTCGCTGTATGTAGACGATAAACGAAAACTGCCGGAAGGTAAAAGCGTAACCTCAAAGATTTCTGGGAAGGAACTTCGGTATATTGGCCAGAAATGGAGTGAATTCCAAATTCTGAAATATAAGGCAAACGCACAGCCTTTCTATGTTTTGATTGATCACGATGAAGAAAATCTTATCGACCCCGTTGGTTACACCCCAGATGTTGAGGAATATTACGACTGGCTAAAGCGTGGCATCGCTGCTTTCGAAAAATAAAAGATATTAATTACCTCTTTTGGTGCGTAATGATTATTTTTAGGTGATTTTATTCAAAAAAAATGATTTCTCCCAAAAATATTTCTGCAAAAGAAGAAGCAAGTAGCACGCTAGAAAAGTATTTTGAACCCTTCCGAAAAAATATTGTTGGTATAAATCAAGAGTTCGATTCTCCCTTCGGAAGAAAAAAAATAATCTATACAGACTGGACGGCGAGCGGCCGTTTATATGCTCCCATCGAAGAAAAAATTCTGAAGGATTTTGGTCCATTCGTAGCAAATACCCACACCGAAACTACCGTGACGGGAACGGCCATGACTAAGGCCTACCGTGAAGCGCGAAATATTATAAAAAAACATGTCAACGCCAGCGATCAAGATGTTCTAATTACTTGCGAGAGCGGAATGACTGGAGCAATAAATAAATTTCAGCGTATTCTGGGATTGAAAATTCCCGAAAATATTAAACCCTACACTACTCTTCCCGAAGAAATTAGGCCTGTAGTTTTTGTAACGCACATGGAGCATCACAGCAACCAAACCTCATGGCTTGAAACTATTGCAAAAGTCATTGTAATACCACCAAATGATGATATTCTGGTATGTATGGAAACTTTCGCGGAAATAGTTGAAAAATATAAGGACCATCCCATAAAGATTGCCGCTGTTACAGGTTGCTCGAACGTTACGGGCATCCAAACCCCCTATCGCGAAATAGCAAAGTTGATGCATAAAAAAGGGGGCCTTTGTTTTGTAGATTTTGCCTGTTCCGCACCCTATGTTTCAATAGATATGCATCCTGAAGAGGAAGGCACCCATTTGGACGCGATTTTCTTTTCGCCCCATAAATTTTTGGGTGGACCGGGTTCGAGCGGCGTACTTCTTTTCAATAATAATCTTTATAAAAATACCATTCCCGATAATCCCGGCGGCGGCACCGTTTCTTGGACCAACCCATGGGGAAACCACAAATATATTGACGATATAGAAACTCGGGAGGATGGTGGCACACCTGGTTTCCTCCAAACTATCCGTACTGCGCTCGCCATTAAATTGAAGGAAAAAATGGGAGTTGATAATATTTTGCGGCGCGAACACGAACTGTTACATATTATTTTTCAAAAACTGGAACCAATTCCAAATCTCACGATTTTAGCTCCAAAAATAAAGGATAGACTTTCTGTAATCAGTTTTTATATTGAAGGATTGCATTTCAATCTTGGCGTTAAATTATTGAATGACCGTTTCGGTATCCAAACACGCGGGGGTTGCTCATGTGCGGGGACCTATGGCCATTACTTGCTTCACGTAGATAAAAAAACTTCAAAGAAGGTTACTGATGAAATTGACCACGGCGATCTTTCCCATAAACCCGGCTGGATACGGATGTCCATCCACCCCACGAGCAACACATGCAGAAATAGTTTACGTGTGCAATTCCATAAAGCAATTGGCGGAAAATTTTTCAGATTGGGGTAAAGACTATCAATACAATCTTAAAACCAATGAGTATTTTCACCAAAACGAAAAAACAAATGACCGCATTGCAGCTTGGTTCACTCTTTAACCAAGGATTAATCTAAAAACAGTCGCCCAGAATTTGAAAAAACTACTTCTTCTCAGCTTTCTCTTTCCATTTTTCATTTCCGCACAGGAATATGTTGATCTTTTTAAAATAGGTTACGGACAGACTTTTAAAAATAATTTTGAGGGGACCAATGAAAGCACTGAGGTAAAATCCTTTGATGTTGGCTTCACCTTCCCTGTTGTTTTAAATGAAAACCAAGCCTTGATTACTGGCGCGGATTTCAATAGCAACAATCTCCAACTTTTTCCGGAAGCAGAATTTACGAGTCTTTTCAGCACCAATTTAAAACTTGGCTTGGCTTCCACTTGGTCCGAAAAATGGAGCACCACAATTGTTTTGCTTCCAAAAATTGCTTCAGATTATAAAAATGTTTCCAGCGATGATTTTTATCTAGGCGGTTTTGCGCTTTTGAAATTGAAAAAAACTGAGAATCTGAAATACCGTTTCGGATTTTACGGCACGCAGGAAGCATTCGGTTTTTTTACCACGCCCATAATTGGTTGGTATTATTTGAGCCCGAACCAGCGTTTTGAAATGGATATGAGTTTGCCAATTTCGGCAGATGTAAACTATAGATTGGGAAGCACAACCGTGGGGATTGACTATTATGGAATAGGTAGAAGTTTCAAACTTCACAACCAAAATTCACCCACGCTTTATGCAGATTTAAGTTCGTTGGAATTTTCAGGATATTTTCAGGTGAATACTTTTGAAGAAAGCGTGCTACTAAGAGCAAAAGCTGGTTATTCCAGTAATGATTACGAGGTTTACAATGATGGCGATAAAATAGATTTGGGAGTTTCCGCTTTCAGTTTTGGCGATGACCGAAACCAACTGAACCCAAATATCCACGGTGAATTTTTTCTGAAATTTGAAGCTATTTATCGGTTTCACATAAAAGAATCCCGATAAATATCGCAAAGAATACACAACCCTTTTTTGGAATTTGGAGATTGAAATTTGGGACTTAATTTTGTTATCTTTAGTTTATGGAAAAAACCTGTCCGGAATGTGGGGATAAAATTATTGGACGCGCAGACAAGAAATTCTGCAGTGACGCCTGCCGAAATGCCCACAACAATTCGCTCAATAAAGACAATAAAAATTTGGTGCGGAACATCAATAACCGGCTTCGGAAAAACTATCGCATTCTTGAAACCTTAAACACTTCGGATAAAACTAAAACTACCAAGGATCGTCTGCTTCGTATGGGTTTCAGTTTTGATTATTTCACCGGAATCTATACTACAAAATCCGGTTCAACCTATTACTATCTGTATGACCAAGGCTATCTTCCGCTGGATAACGATTTTTATCTGCTCGTAAAAAAGGATTTGCATTAGTGCAGAAATAGGCCATAAATTGGCATTCCCTTCACAAAAACTAACAGTGCCTTAACTATGCCCGGCCTTCGTATTAAGTAACTTTGGACAACTAATAAAAAAATAATATTATGAAAAAGAATAATCTAACAATGTTACTTTTAATGTTTTTGGGTTTTGCCGCATTTGCGCAAAATGCCGATGACAAAAAAGTAATTGCCGATGCCCAAAAAGCCAAAACAGAAGTTCTGTCGCGCAGTAGCGATATGCAATCTTATTTTGATGATGCAAAAGCTTATGCAATTTTCCCAAATGTTGGGAAAGGAGCGCTAATAGTTGGCGCCGCTTCAGGTAATGGCGCCGTATACGAACGCGGTACTTTAGTAGGAATGGCGAGTATGAAACAAGTTGATGTGGGAGCACAAATTGGTGGTGAAGCTTATAGTGAAATTATTTTCTTCAAAACCGATGAAGCACTACAAGAATTTATGGATGATGATTTCGCGTTTACCGGAAAAGTTACGGCTATCGCAATAACTGAGAGTGCACCACCAATTAACCTGAAGTACAATGATGGTGTAGCTGTTTTCTCTTTACCTAAAAAAGGTTTGATGGCTGAAGTTTCAGTAGGAGGTCAGCATTTTGAATACACTCCTCTAAAATAAATATATTATAAAGTTAATACCGATTCAGCAGTTTGCTGAATAATGAAAAAACCGTTTTAGTTTTTAAAACGGTTTTTTTATGGGGAAGAATATATAAATCCTTTTCACTTATCGCTCAAAGAGCGGGCTGAAAAGGATTTTTATTTTTAAAGTTATCTTTTAGCTACACTTCCAATTTTCCGTGTTCGCCTAAATCCGGTTCATTTCCAGTAATTGCACCGCCTGCCATTTTTAGCAGGGAGAGAATTTTTCCGTTTTTTGTATCCCAATAATAAACTTCTTCGGGTCTTATTTCAACCGCCGTAATATTAGGATCGTCCACACCATCAAACCACGCATCATCGCCACTTCCGTATAAATCTTTTATAAGCGATCTATCGGTGGTAATTCGTGCGCTTCCAAAAACACTTAAAAATTCATAGGAATTTTTATTGGAATAGATCAAATGGGTTTTGGCGTCTTTTTCAATATTGCCGTTATGTGTACTATTCTTATTGCTGAGAAACCAGACATTTCCAGCTTCATCAACTTTTTTCGTACTCATAGGAACTAAATGGAATGGTTTTTCACCCAAGTTGGTGGCCATCATACAAACGTCAATAGACTCTGCCAATTCCTTAATTTTCTTTTTTGCTTCCTCGCTGTAGAGATTTTTTGTGCTCATAATTTTTTTATTTTGAAGATAAGTAACCGATGGGGAGTTTATGATTAAGAAAATCATAAATTTTATTTTATAGAAAAATAGAGGCCAAAAAGAAACCCCGCAATGCGAGGCTTTTTATAAGAATGCAGTTTTTGTTTTAGCTTTTTTGAAGCCTCATAATTGCTTTCGCATTTACAAACTCCTTGATTCCAAAACCGCCATGCTCCCTTCCGTATCCGCTATTTTTTACACCGCCGAAAGGCATATTAGGTTGTGCTAGACCAAAACCATTTATAAATACCATTCCCGTATCGAAATATTTTGAAGCCATTTCCATAGCCTTTTCTTCATCTTTTGAAAATATTCCGCCACCAAGTCCGTATCGGCTATCGTTTGCAATTCGCATGGCATCGTCGGCATCCTTTGCTTTTATTAGTGATGCCACCGGGCCAAAAAGTTCATCGTCATAAGCGGGTTGACCCGGCTTTACATTTTCAAGAACCGTGGCCGGATAAAAGAATCCTTCGCCCTCTGGCATTTCACCACCACATAAAATTTTGGCGCCATTTTTTACGCTTTTCTTCACTTGTTTATGAAGTGTTTCCCGCAGATCCTCACGGGCCATCGGTCCGATTTTGGCATCGCTTCCCGAAGGATCGCCGTACTTCATTTTTTTCATTTGTTCTACAAAGGCATCCCGGAAATCATCGTAAACATCTTCCACCACAACAAAACGTTTTGCAGCCACACAGGTTTCACCATTATTGTATGTTCTTCCCTGTACGCACATTTTTACGGCGAGATTTAAATCGGCATCCTTTAATACAATGTAAGCATCATTGGACCCAAGTTCCATCACGGATTTCTTGAGTTCAGCACCTGCTTTTTTTGCGATTTTCTTACCTGCTTCGGGACTTCCCGTAAGCGTAACGCCACGAACCAAATCGTGTTCTATTATGGCATCACTCTGCTCGTGCGATATTCTCAAAACGGTGAAAAGATTCTTTGGAAGACCGGCCCCTTCATAAATTTTCTGAAGTAAAATGGCAGAACCGGTAACATTTTCGGCATGTTTTAGCAGCACTCCATTTCCGGCCATCAAATTGGCGATGGAGTAACGGATTACCTGATAGGCAGGAAAATTCCAGGGTTGTATCCCGTAAATTACACCCATTGGCGAATAGGTTATCGTTCCCTTTCCTCCACCGGGAAGTTCCCGTTCTTCATCCTTTAAACTTTCCGGGGCATTTTCTGCGGTCCATTCACAAATACCGGCACATAAGTCAACTTCTTGTTTGCCCTGTTTCACTAATTTACCCATTTCCTCGGTCATTAATTCCGCAAGTTCATCTTTGTGTTCTTTTAAACCCTTTCCGATTGCTTTAATTATTTTTGCACGTTCAGCGACTGCCACCAAACGCCAGTCAAGAAAGGCTTTGTGACATTTTTCTACGGCATCTTCAGCTTGTTTATCGGTCATTAATTTATATTTTTTAATGACTTTTCCGGTTGTGGGATTTATGGTCACCAACTCGTTTTGTTCTTCTTTTTTCATAGTTCTCTTTTTCCTCAATATATTCCATTCTGTTTGCTTTCCATCTTAATATATTGTTATTCTTTTTTATAAATATGCCATCAAAAATTATCGAGAAAGTAAAAATCATAATTTTTAACATCTTGATTTTCAAATATTCAGTACATTTAACTATTCATTCTTCCCCACAAAATAAAGCCTTCTACGTTTTTCAACTTTTATATTGCCGAAACTAAATATTTCCCATTTTATATTTTGAATATATGTCAATTATCAAAATACTTCAAAAGAAAAATCACAAAGGAATAATGTGAGGTATTACTTGTGATTAAGTGTGGGGGCGCTCCTTTGGGATCGCTCCCATTTTTATTCACGGTATTGGGATAGATGGGTTTGTAAAAAATCTGGATTTCGGGTTTGCGCTGCTTTTGCTAAGGATTTCCGGAGAAGTAAATTTTGAAATTCATTCGCCTTTCTGCCTACGCGAACAATTGGTTTAGCACTGCTAAGGATTTTGGGTTTTGAAATCCTTGAATGTGAAAACGGTAATATGAAAGCAATAAATTTAGAACTTCCAACCGTCGCTCCCTATTTAGTTTTATCGTGCTAATTTCTGAAAAACTCGAATTAAAAAAACGCTTGAAATCTTCAATATAATTACCTTCCAAACAATAATTGCTATCACTGTTCTCCTGAAAATTTCCTTCAATTATATTGAAATAGGGACATTCCATTCGGGATGCATCGGGATAAAATCCGAGATGGCCGCTTAACTGCAGTAGAAAGAAAATATGGAAATTGGCAATTTCAGAATTCCCATCCAGCCAATTTAGCGCGTGTTCTAAAAAAGCGTACAAATCTTCATTTGCTTCTTCTTCCTTAATGGAGGATTTAAGAATTTCTGAAACAAACATTACCACTCCAGATTTTAGAATATTTGTATGTAATGTATTGTAGGGTCTGTAAATTTTCACCTCTTTTATATATTCCAACGTGCCTTTATTTTTATGATCGGCAATAATCTCCAATTGGGAAAGAGGTTGAAAGTAGGAAGCTTTGATTTTTCCCTTTTTAGCTTTCAGAATATTGCGCAACAAATAACTTTTTATTCCAGCTTTTTCGGTAAAGGCAGATACAATAAGGTCCGCTTCAGAATATTTAATTGCTGAAAAAACAATGGCTTTGGTGGAAATAAGCATTAGCGCACAATCATAATTTTAGAAACCTTGGTTTCCAAAAAGTCCTCGGTAGTTACGAGAATGAGATACACACCGGAGCGGACTTTGTATTTCCCAAAAGCAGTAGTATCCCACTGAATGCTGCCACCTTCCGATGTCGCTTCGTAAACCAAATTCCCTTCAATATCAGTAATCTTTACATTGGCCTGAGAAGTTAGACCATCAATTACAACGTTCCCGTTAAAACCCGGCCTTACGGGATTTGGAAAGGCGTGCAAGCTATTCAGATTATCTTTTGGAGCGGTAGCAGTTCCCTTGTATGCCACAATTCCGTTAGAAGTTGCAAAATAAACCACTCCTGTAAAAGAATCGATGGCGATGTCTAAAATATTGTTGGAGGGTAATGGTGAATTATCCCGCGTAAACCGAAGAAGGGTTTCCTGCCCGCCGGGCGAAATATAAAAAACCCCGGAGGTTGCGGTAGATATCCATTTATTATTGGAGCCGTCTACCTCAATGTCGGTAATGGATTGGTCAAACAATAATTCCTGCGGAACGCCATCCTCCAGTATAATTATAGGTTGTGATTCGGGCTTTGTGTTTTCGTCAAAAAAACTTCCAGGGCTATAAAGAACCCGCAGTCCTTTTAGGGTTCCTATCCAGAGCCTATTTTGTGCATCGAATGCCAGAGCCCTGGTATTTACGGATGGAAGATTGCCAGCGCCAGCCTGTACCCCGATCTTATTGAATTTTTTTGAAGTAGGATTATAGCCTATTACTCCATTTTCGGCGGAACAGAAAAACACATAGCCTTCCCGGCTTATTTCAATTTCAGAAAGGGCCTGTTCCCGTTCCCCATCAATAATATCCGAAATATCGATTTTTTCAAACTGTCCCGCGGGTGATAGTTTGTAAAGTGCTTCATTGGTTCGGGATTGGTCAAACCACAGATTCCCCTGTTTGTCAAAATCCAGACCAAAGAGTCTAATTCCCAAAGCTTCATTATTGTTGGGTATAAATAGTGGACTGTTGGTCTCATCGTATAAAACAGTTGGGGTTTGGTCCACAATTTTCAGCAGTCCTTTTTGATAGGAAGTCATATAAACCTCATCGGGATTTTCGGGGTTTATGCTTATGTCCACCAAATCGTTTACATCTCCACCCACCGCATCGCTCAAGTCTTGGTAGGGAATGTTGGTCCACGTGCTATCCTTTAAATTGCTTACACCAAGATAAGTAAGCGGGTAGGGATTGTAATTTACCGTTACATCGCCAAAATTTACCCATAGTTGCCCAGGGGAAACATCGAGGGAGAATGGATTATTGTTTAAAGGACCATCAGGCAGGATTTGGGTAGTTTGGGTTGTCCCGAACGGAACCGCCAATATTCCAGCGTCGGTGGTTCCAAGATAAAAGGTATTATTGAAAGCGTAACCAGATTGCAATTCGTATTCAAAATTGGGAAGTGAATTTATTGATCCTTGCAGAACGAATCCTTCAGAATATGCCTGAATCGAATTTTTGGTAGTAATGACCAGTGAATTGTCTTTTGAATTAAAATCGATTATTTCTGAACTAAAATTAGCCACGTTTGTTGTTGAACCTTGAGGTGTAAAACGAATAACCGAATTTGCCGAAGTAGCCGCATATAGTTCACTGCCTACCTGGTCCACAGCTAAAAATCCCCCAGAAATAATCGTGCTCCACTGTTGATAGTCTATAAGGTTTTCATTAGCCACCAAAGCCCTTTTAATTCCTTGGGAAGTAGTGGCAGCAAAAATATAGGGTTCCTGAACGGTGATTTGCGCAATATTTATTTGGCCGCCCCCATCACCGATAAAATAAGTATCGCCAAATTCCAGCGCCGCCAGATTATAAACTGAAATACCATATTGGGTAGAAATATATGCCTTGCCGTTGTATTCACTAAAATTGTTGATGCGCTTTTTATTGGGCGGAATGGTTTGCTTTTCGAGTATATCCACAACTTTTAAAACATTTTCTTCACCATCCTTTACTACTTCTATCAAGCCGGTTTCATAGCCTATAAGTAGCATGCCAGCAGCTTCACTGTAATGTAGTGTTGAAATGGATTCGCCGGAAAGCCCATTTATACTGGAAAGGGTCTTTATTTCCTTCGTAGCCAAATCATAGGTGAATACGGCATTTTCGGAAGCTCCGTAAATTTTGCCATTGCCCTGTGAAATCGATTTAACCGAAACATATGAGAAATACCCAATCCAACTGTCCTCAAAATTTTGTGAAATTACCAGAAATGGAATTAGAAGAAATATGAGGGTACTGGCTAACCGATACATAAAAAATAGTTTTGTTTATTAACACGCTAAAATACTATTTATTGCGGGATATGGACAAAAAAAGCCTTTCCGGAATTCCGCAAAAATGTTGGCAGAATTTACAGGAAAGGCTTTAAATAGGGTTTATTATATAGAATTATACTACACCTTGCGCCAACATAGCATCGGCTACTTTAACGAAGCCCGCAATGTTTGCACCCTTTACATAATCAACATATCCATCTCCGTCCTTGCCATATTTTACGCAGGCTGCGTGGATATCGTTCATAATATTGTGAAGCTTTTCATCCACTTCAGCAGCGGTCCAACTTAAACGTAGGGAGTTTTGCGACATTTCCAAACCTGAAGTTGCAACACCACCAGCATTTGAAGCTTTTCCGGGTGAAAATAGAATCTTTGCTTTTTGGAAAGCCTCAATCGCTTCTGGAGTACAGGGCATGTTTGCTCCTTCGCCAACGCAGATAACACCATTTTTTATAAGGGTATTGGCTTCTTCGCCATTCAATTCATTTTGAGTGGCGCAGGGTAGGGCAATATCACATTTTACTTCCCACGGACGTTTTCCATCTACGTATTTTGCGCCGGGATATTTATCTACATATTCTGAAATTCTGCCTCTTTTTTCGTTTTTGAGTTCCATTACAAAGGCAAGTTTTTCATCGTTCATTCCCTCTTCATCATAGATATATCCTGAGGAATCGGAGAAAGTAACAACCTTTCCGCCAAATTGCATCGCCTTTTCGGCAGCATATTGAGCAACGTTTCCGGAACCTGAAATTACTACAGTTTTTCCCTTAAAGCTTTCGCCTTTGGTTTCAAGCATATTTTTCGCGAAGTACACATTACCATATCCTGTGGCTTCCGGACGAATTAATGACCCACCGTACGTGCGTCCTTTTCCTGTAAGAACGCCAGTAAACTCATTTCGAAGACGTTTGTATTGGCCAAAAAGGTAGCCAATTTCGCGGCCACCAACTCCAATATCACCAGCGGGAACATCGGTGTCCGGACCAATATGCCTCGCAAGTTCAGTCATAAAACTTTGGCAGAAACGCATAATCTCATTATCAGTTTTCCCTTTGGGATCGAAGTTTGAACCTCCTTTTCCACCGCCCATTGGCAATGTGGTAAGGCTATTTTTGAAAGTTTGCTCAAAACCTAAGAATTTAAGAATGCTAAGGTTAACGGTTGGGTGAAAACGCAATCCTCCTTTATAAGGCCCAATGGCCGAATTGAACTGGATGCGGTATCCTTTGTTTACCTGTATTTCGCCTTTATCGTCGGTCCATGGAACCCTGAACAGAATGGTGCGTTCCGGTTCTACCATTCGCTCCAACAATTTTTTGTTTTGGTATTTTTCGTTTTCCTCTATAAAAGGGATTACGGTCTCGGCAACTTCGGTTACCGCCTGAAGAAATTCTGGTTCGTTTGGGTTAAGTTTTTCTACTTGAGAGATGAAATCTTTTATACTTTGTTTCATTGTTGTGATATTAATTTACAGTTATTGAAAACTTCTATTTTTTAGAGATTATTTCCGGCTTTCTTTCACCTTTAAAATACAATAAAATAAAAATTTATATGAAGCAGCAAATATAAGCGTTATGATAAAAACCAAATGCTAATTTTTTTCAAATTAGCTAAATAGCTGAGATAAATTTTGCTGTTACGCATGTTTTTATATATTTGCTATGTCTCAATCTAAACCAATAATCATAATGAATACCAGATTCTTGCTATTGGTATTTTCACTTTTGTTTTTGGCAAAACAGGAAATGTATAGCCAGTTTGGCTTTTCCCATGAGATTGGAGTTATTGTTGGTCCCGTTTCCCTCTACTCAGATTTTGGCCAACGAAACAATTTTGAAACCAACGCAAGAAACACGGGTTTTGGAATTGGGTTGGTGCACTACATTAACTTTTCTTATAGAGCAGATTGTAACTGTTATACTCGTGACCGTTATTTTAATGATCACTTCAAGATCCGCAATGAACTGGATTACCATAAAACCAATTTGGAATTTTTTGGTGAGTGGGTAAGCCCGGACAAACAATCACTCTTCGCCGATCAATTACGTGCTACCAGTGGTTCTTCGCGCCTTATTGAATTGGGCTCCCAACTTGAATTTTTCCCGTTGAGCATCCGTGATTTCATGGCGCACGGATACAGAATCGCCCCCTTTATTAGTGCCGGTTTGCACTACGTAAATTTTGATCCTGAAGTAAACAGCAATATAAATCCGCCTCTGGATACAAGCCCAAAATACATCAATGCTTTTCAACAAGAATCCGGATCTACTTTTGCCTTTGTGGGCAGTATTGGGATTCGGTATAAATTAAACGATCTTAGCGATTTGATGTTGGATAGCCGTTGGGGATATTATTTTTCAGATTGGGTGGATGGTTTAAATCCTTCAATTGAAAATAATGGAGTTAGACCTGTTCCCGAAAACAAATCCAATGAGTGGATTTATTGGTTGAACGTTGGTTACGTTTATTACTTAGATTAAGAAGTTTTTAATAAGAAATAAAAAAGGGCAGGATTTTGAAAATCCCGCCCTTTTATTTTTATGGATTTTGTCTTTTTAACCGATGGCTAGCTTTAGGTCGTCGATCAAATCTTCGGCATCTTCAATACCCACCGAAAGACGAATCAGTGAATCTACAATTCCACTTTTGGCCCGCTCCGCCGCGGGAATACTAGCATGTGTCATGCTCGCCGGATGTCCCGCAAGACTTTCTACCCCACCGAGACTTTCAGCCAAGGTGAAGATTTTAAGGTTTTCAACTATTTTAATGGCATCTTCGTAATTGTTTCCTTTGGTAACGAAGGAAAGCATTCCGCCAAAATCCTTCATTTGTTCTTTTGCAATTTTGTGGTTCGGATGGCTTTCAAAACCTGGCCAATAAACCTTTTCAATTTTGGGATGGTTAGCTAAAAAATCGGCTACTTTCTTTCCGTTTTCGCAATGGCGCTGCATACGTATGTGAAGCGTTTTCAAGCCGCGCAAAACCAAAAAACTGTCCTGAGGCCCGCAAATGGCGCCACTGGCATTTTGAATGAAATATAGTTTTTCTGCCAGCTTTTCATCTTTCACAATTAATGCACCCATTACCACATCGCTATGCCCGCCCAAATATTTCGTGGCGCTGTGCATTACAATATCCGCTCCCAATTCAAGGGGTTGTTGAAGATATGGTGTGGCAAAAGTATTATCAACAGCCAATAAAATATTGTGCTTTTTGGCAATGGATGCCGCTTTTTTTATATCGATTATATTCAGCATTGGGTTGGTAGGAGTTTCCACCCAAATGAGTTTGGTATTTTCGTTTATGTAATCTTCAATTTTATCGGCATTCTCCATTCCTATAAAATGGAATTTGATGCCGAAACCTTCAAAAATTTGGGTAAAAAGGCGATAGGTACCGCCGTAAAGATCATTGGTGGAAATAACCTCATCACCAGGTTTCAACAATTTCATTACCGCATCTATCGCGGCCAATCCGCTTCCGAAGGCCAAACCATAACTACCATTTTCAATACTCGCCAAGGCTCTTTCCAAAGCTGCGCGTGTAGGATTGCCACTTCGTGAATATTGAAAGCCCTTATGGCCGCCGGGAGTGGTTTGGGAATAGGTGGAAGTCTGGTAAATAGGAGGCATTACGGCACCATAAGCTGGATCTACATTATGCTGCCCGCCGTGAATTGTTTTGGTGTTGAATTTCATATAAATTTTAAAACTTTAAGTTCAAACGAGGAAAGTGCTTTTTCCCTTTCAGGATTTAATATAACTTTCACAATAGCTGATTTTAAAGTTATTACTTTTGAATTGCAAATGTAACAGTTTCGGCTGTCATTGCTAACCATCCATTGCATTTAAAGTATGAATAACAAGATTTCCACATTGGCTCTACTCGCCTTTATTGCCATAAGCTGCGACAGCGAAAAAAACATTGAAATTTCCCCTGAAAGTTTTACTGAAAAGGACTTGCCGCAGTGCACAGATTCACACTGCCCGGAAATTACCATCAATTACATACAGGTGTTCGGCGACGAAACGGTTTCAAAAAAAATAAACCAGCAAATAGACGATTTTATTATCCGTTCGCTAATGATGGGCGAGGACAGTATTCCTACCGCCAAAACCATTGCGGAGGCAGCGACGGGATTTATTGAAGCGTATCGAGCGGATAAAGCACAATTCCCAGATATGGCTGCAGATTATTTTGCTGAAATTTCTGTAAATGAAATTTATAGTTCACCAAAACACATTTGTCTGGAAATGCGCCAATACTTATATACCGGAGGGGCTCACGGATATGGCACCACGGCTTTTTTGAATATTAACCCACAAACCGGAGAGGAAATGACCGCTGATGAACTGTTCAAAAATCAAAAGGAATTCACTGAATTTGCTGAAATAAAATTCAAGAAACAACAAGAAATTCCCGCAGATGAACCCATAAATGCCACCGGCTTCTGGTTTGAAAATGAAGAATTCCGCTTGCCAAAAAGTGTCGGCTTTACGCAGGACAGTCTTATATTTGTGTATAATCAATACGATATTGCCAGCTATGCGGAAGGTCCCGTAGAACTTAAAATTGCGATGGACGAAGCCTCTCCCTTTCTCAATAATCATTAATTTACCTTTTTTGTAGAAGGAAAAAAATTATAAAAATTATGCAAAAAGTATATTATCTGTCAAGTTGCGATACTTGTAAGCGAATACTAAAAGAAATAGAATTACCCTCTTCTTTTATAAAACAAGATATTAAAGTACAGGGAATAACCAATGAAGAACTGGAAGAACTCTACAATCTTGCGGGCAGTTATGAAGCCCTTTTCAGCCGCAGGGCAAAATTATACCAAGAAAGAAATTTGAATGAAGAGGAACTTTTGGACGAGGATTATAAAAATCTGTTATTGGACCATTACACTTTTTTGAAGCGTCCCATTATTGTAAATAACGACCAAATTTTTATCGGTAACGCCAAGTCCACGGTTGAGGCCGCCAAAAATTCAATTCACAACAATTGACCAAAAAACAAGTTTTTGCCTTGTTGGCAGCTACAACTGCCAGTGTTATTTATGGCGTTAACCATACCATAGCAAAGGGCTTGATGCCCACTGTAATAAATCCGTTTGGGTTTATTCTGCTTCGGGTCATGGGTGCGGCATTCATTTTTTGGATTATCAGTTTATTCTTTCCGTTTGAAAAAATTGAACGAAAGGATTTGTTCCGGTTTGTTGCCTGCGCCTTTTTCGGAATGGTGCTGAATATGCTAGCTTTTTTTAAGGGATTGAGTCTTTCAACTCCTATAAATAGCTCGGTAATTATTACGGTTTCACCCGTATTGCTATTGGTACTTTCCGCCTTTATTTTGAAGGAAAGAATAACTTGGCTCAAAACCTTGGGAATATTTTTAGGGCTTGGCGGGGCACTTGTACTCATTCTTTTTGGTATTGATAGACAGCCCAACGCGCCAAATATTCCGGTAGGAAATATGCTGTTTATCGTAAACGCCTCCTCCTATTCCGTGTATTTAATTCTTGTAAAACCGCTGGTTTCAAAATATAGCTCCATTACGCTGATGAAATTTTTCTTTCTATTCGCAATGCTAATAAATCTGCCCATCGGTATTTATGAATTTTCAAGTGTAGATTGGCTCAACCTCCCTTTTGAAGCAATTTGGCGATTGGCATTTGTGGTGTTATGCACTACTGTTTTAACCTATCTTCTAAATATTTATGCGTTAAAACAGTTGAGCCCAAGTACCATTGGTGCTTTTATCTATCTTCAACCGGTAATTGCGGTTATTTTTGCGGTAATTGTGGGTGCAGATTCGCTTACGCCATTGCGCATTGGTGCAGCGGTATTATTTTTACCGGTGTTTATCTTTCTACCTTAAAGGGAAGGAAAAAAGTTGAAAAGAAATAAGAACTATCTAAAACCCCACTTTAAAGGTCAACAGGGCTTCCTCCACCCTTGCGGGTATCTTCTTTGGTCAATACTTTAAAATCTTCGGTTTTTTCCAACCGTTCAAAACTTTCCTTCAAAGTTTCGGGAAGCCCAACGAGTTTACGGGTTTCCAAATCAATCCAAGCCCCCATCATTTGGCAGCGGGCGAAATTTTTCCCGTTTGTATCATAAAAATTGTGCAGAAATTCAAAATACATCCCATCTGCCGACAATCCTTTTAATTGAAGCGAAACCTTAATTGGCTTCCCAGGGAATACTTCCCTAAAATAATACATATGCTCAAAAAAGGCCACTGGCCCAAGATTGTACTCGGCCAAATGCCGTTGATCCATCCCGTGCTCCATCATAAAACTCATTCGGGTATGGCTCATATAATCTATATAGGCGCTGTTACGCAGATGACGGTTGGCATCAACATCGCTCCAGCGTATTTCAAATTCTTTTGTGTACATAATCACATTTTTGTACAAATTTAAAGTACTTTTGTTATGCAAGCATAGTAAATCTGTTTACTTTCTGTTAAATATTACACCAAAGACGGTTGTTTCTTTGGATGTCATTTTCTTTTTCGTGCATATATGCCTATAATTTCCAGTAATTTCAAGCCGCCCCTTTTTTTCAGAAATGCACATTTCTCCACTATTTATTCGGCAAAACTGCGTCCTTCGCCCAAATTGCTCCAACAACGTGAGCGCATACATTTGCCCGATGGCGATTTTTTGGATTTGGATTGGTCGCATTCCGAAAAGAATTTAAGGAAAGTTGCCATTGTTCTGCACGGCTTGGAAGGAAACGCCCAACGTACCTATATTAAAGGAACGGGGAAAATTTTGACCCAAAACGGCTGGAACGTCGCTGCCGTAAATTTTCGGGGTTGCAGCGGGGAGGCAAATAATGCCTATCAATCCTACAATGCAGGAAAGACCGATGATTTGGAAACGGTGATAGATTATATTCTGAAAAAAGACACTTACAACGAAATTGCATTGATGGGTTTCAGTCTCGGCGGAAACTTGATTTTGAAATATCTGGGAGAGCGAACATCGTTTCCAATTGAAATAAAAAAAGCGGTCGCCATTTCAACCCCCCTAAGTCTGAAAGGCTCTTTGGAATCGTTGAATGAATTTTACAATTGGGTGTACCGAAATTCCTTTTTAAAAAATCTTCGGAAAAAATACCGAACCAAAATGAAGGATTTTCCCGAAAAAATGACCCCTTCAGATTATAAAAAAATTACCTCCCTGCTTGAATTTGATAATATCTACACCGCGCCGGCCCACGGTTTTAAGGATGCCTACGATTATTATGAAAAAAATAGCAGTCTGCAGTTTCTGCCCAATATTAAAATTCCCGTCTATCTTTTAAATGCCGAAAACGATACCTTTCTTTCTTCAAAATGTTATCCGGTTGAATTGGCTTCGAAACTGAAAAACCTGCATCTCGAAATTCCCAAATACGGCGGACACGTAGGTTTTCACCAAACAAACAAATTGTATTACAGCGAAAAGCGAGAATTTGCAGTTTTTAAACTCCAATAGTACGGTTATAATATTGACACCCTTCAGAATAAAGAATTCACCGAATTTAATTACCTTTGCGCTTCAATAAAACAGGAATATGATCCAATCTATGACGGGCTACGGAAAAGAAGTTGTCCAACTACCCTCCAAAACCATTACCATAGAAATAAAATCGCTGAACAGCAAAGGGCTCGATTTGAATACGCGAGTACCTTCGGCATACAGGGAAAAAGAGCTGGAAATTCGCGATCTGCTTGCCAAATCGCTTCAACGCGGTAAAGTTGATCTTTCGCTTTATATTGAGGTAACGGGCACTGAAACCAGTACACAAATAAACGAAGCCGCTGTAAAACAGTATATAAAACAGTTGGCACAGGTTGTAGATGGCGACCCAGTGGAGCTTTTAAAAATGGCCGTTCGCATGCCCGATGCATTGAAAACCGAGCGGGAGGAAATTGACGAAAAGGAATACGAAGCCATTTTAAAAGGAATTGATCAAGCCCTGGAAGCTATCAATAAATACAGAACAGACGAAGGTTTGGTTTTGGAAAACGACTTTTTGGATCGCACCCGGAATATTTCAAAATTGCTCGATAAAGTAATTGAATTGGATCCTGAACGTATTGAAAATGTAAAGGAACGCTTGCGAAAAGCTGTTTCGGAATTAAAGGAAACGGTGGATGAAAACCGCTTTGAGCAGGAATTGATCTATTATCTGGAAAAATACGACATCACAGAAGAAAAAGTTCGGTTAAAAAATCATTTGGAATATTTCGAGGAATCCTTAAAATCCCACGATTCCAACGGAAAAAAATTGGGATTCATTACCCAGGAAATTGGTCGCGAAATAAATACCATTGGCAGCAAGGCAAATTATGCCCCAATGCAGCAAGTGGTTGTAAATATGAAGGACGAACTTGAAAAAATAAAGGAACAGGCCCTAAATGTTTTATAGATGAAGGAAGGAAAACTCATTGTTTTTTCGGCCCCCTCCGGAAGCGGAAAGACCACCATCGTCCAGCATCTGTTGAAACAGGAAGACCTAAATCTTGAATTTTCGGTTTCCTGTACATCACGTGAACCGCGAGGGGACGAGGAGCACGGGAAAAATTATTATTTTATTTCCTTAAAGGATTTCAAGCAGCACATTAAAAATGGCGATTTTCTGGAATGGGAAGAAGTGTACCGAGATAATTTCTACGGCACTTTAAAAACCGAAGTGGAACGCATTTGGAGCCACGGAAAAAACGTGATTTTTGATATTGACGTCGTTGGCGGACTTCGAATTAAAAAGAAATATCCCGATAAAACATTGGCTGTTTTTGTAAAACCGCCAAGCATAGACGAGCTTAAAATTCGTGTTAAAAAACGGAAGACCGAAAGCGATGAACGTATCAATATGCGCATTGCAAAAGCTTCGGTAGAGCTTGCTACCGCCCCACAATTTGACCATATCATAAAAAACCACCATTTGAGACGTAGCTTTGAAGAGGCCCACGATTTGGTGGAAGGATTTTATAAAGGAGAAACAGGATTGAAGGCAAACAGGAAACACGATTAAACTTCAATAATTATCGACTCTGCAAAAAAAATAGGACTTTATTTCGGCACGTTCAACCCCATTCATGTCGGGCATCTTATTATTGCCAATTATATGGTGGAGTTCAGCGATCTGGATGAGGTTTGGTTTGTGGTTACGCCGCACAACCCCCTTAAAAAGAAAAAAACCTTGCTCGAGGACCATCATCGTTTGGCCATGGTGCGCATTGCCGTTGAGGAATATCCGAAATTAAAAGCGAGCAATGTGGAATTTGACCTGCCACAGCCCAACTACACGGTAAATACCTTGGCATATCTGGAAGAAAAATTTCCGAATCAATCTTTTTGTTTGATTATGGGCGAGGACAATTTGAAGGGGCTTCAAAAGTGGAAAAATTATGAGGTGATTTTAAATCGATATTCCATCTATATCTATCCGAGAATTTCTGAAGGCAGTGTGGAAAATGAATTTCAAAAGCATCCAAAAATAAAAAAAGTTGATGCCCCTATTATGGAACTTTCCTCTACCTTTATTCGAAAGGGAATAAAAACGGGCAAAAACATTCGGCCCATGTTACCGTACAACGTTTGGAAGTATTTAGATGAAATGAATTTCTACAAATAGCCTTTCCCTCCATCCACAAAAAAAACCGCCCCATCGTATCAACACCAATGGAGCGGCCTCAACTAAATAACCAACCAAAATTATTTAAGCTTTTATATTTTGAAAGGATAAAATCCTTTCGCAACATATAACCCAATAACGCAAGGAATAGCTAAACATTGTTGCTCTCATTCCTACTTCTACTGTTAAATGTTTCGGGTTTTATTGCTTATTTTTGAATCCATACAAACAATAAAATGTCCGATAAACCAAAATTTGCCGTTTTCGGCGGCGGAAGCTGGGCCACAGCGATAGTAAAAATGCTCTGCGAGAACCTCGACGAATGTTTGCTGGTACATGCGTAGCGTTTATGCCGTTGAGCATATAAAGCGGCAACAACACAACCCCAATTATCTTAGTTCGGTGGAGTTTAACCTCGACCAGTTAACCCTCAGCAACGATATAAATGAAACCGTGAAATGTGCGGATTATTTAATTTTCGTAATCCCTTCAGCGTTTCTTCACAGTGAGCTGGAAAAGCTTACCGTTTCCTTGGAAGACAAAGTTGTTTTCTCTGCCATAAAAGGGATTGTTCCAGAAACGAGCCTCATTGTTGGCGAACATTTTAATACGCATTATAAAGTACCTTTTAATAATATCGGGGTAATTTCTGGACCCTGCCACGCCGAAGAGGTTGCACTGGAACGCCTCTCCTATCTAACGATTGCAAGCGCCGATGAAGAGAAGGCAAAAATAGTTGCCGAAGTGTTGAGCAGCGATTACATAAAATGCACCACCAGTGATGACGTATTGGGAACGGAATATGCCGCAATGCTTAAGAATATTTATGCTGTTGCTGCCGGAATTGCCCACGGACTCGGTTACGGTGATAATTTTCAGAGTGTCTTGATGAGCAACGCAATTCGTGAAATGAAGAAGTACGTAAAAAAAGTACATAAAATGAAGAGGGATATAAACGATTCAGCCTATTTGGGCGATCTTCTGGTTACCGGTTATTCCGTTTTCAGTAGAAATAGACTCTTCGGTACTATGATTGGCAAAGGATACACGGTGAAAAGCGCCCAATTGGAAATGAGCATGGTCGCCGAAGGATATTACGCCACCAAAAGTGCATACTTACTCAACCAGCAAAAAGGGAAGAAAAAAGCCAAAACCCCGATTATAAATGCGGTTTATGGAATTCTTTATGAGAATAAAGATCCCAAAAAAGTCTTCAAAAAACTTACCGAAAAGTTGGATTAATTTTTTAATTCAAAAAACAACTTCCTAAAACTACCTGTAGTGTCAGTTCGAGCGCAGTCGAGAACTATAACCTACTTTCGACTAAAAAGGTCTCGACTGCGCTCGACCGGACACACATTTTTAAATTTAAGATCAATTCTTTTCTTATTCCTTTACACCTTCATTTACTTTTTCCGGAAGCACTTCATACCCCATATTATATAACGTGAAGGCAAAAATATCTGCATACTGCTCTATTGTTTTGCTCACAGGAGTTCCGGCGCCATGGCCGGCATCCGTTTCAATTCTTATCAAAACAGGATTGTCTCCGGTTTGTTTCGCCTGTAATTCGGCTGCAAATTTAAAACTGTGGGCCGGAACCACCCTATCGTCGTGATCGCCAGTAGTGATAAGTGTTGCGGGATATGAGACACCTTCCTTCACATTATGCAAAGGCGAATATCCTTTTAAATATTCAAACATTTCCTTGCTGTCCTCTGACGTTCCATAATCGTACGCCCAACCTGCGCCAGCGGTAAAGGTGTGATAGCGCAACATATCCAGCACGCCAACCGCCGGCAATGCTACCTTCATTAAATCTGGGCGTTGCGTCATAGTGGCGCCCACTAAAAGTCCACCGTTTGAGCCGCCACGAATTGCGAGATAATCGCTTGAGGTGTAATTATTTTTAATCAAATATTCAGCAGCAGCAATAAAGTCGTCAAAGACGTTTTGCTTTTTCATTTTTATTCCGGCATCATGCCACTTTCGGCCGTATTCGCCACCTCCGCGAATGTTTGGCACGGCATAAATACCGCCCTGTTCCATCCAAACTGCATTGGTAATACTGAAACTTGGGGTAATACTAATATTGAAACCCCCATAAGCATAAAGGATCGTGGGGTTTTTACCGTCCATTTTCAAACCTTTCTTATAGGTTATAATCATAGGGATCTTTGTCCCGTCCTTTGAGGTATAAAATACTTGCTTGCTTTCGTAGTTGTCCGGGTTGAAATCAATATCCGGTTTCACGAACAATTCTGAAGTTCCTTTATCAATATCATATTTATATATACTTCCCGGAGTCACATAATTTGTGAAGGAATAATAAAGCTCCTCTTCTTCCTTTTTGGTTCCGAAACCGTCTGCAGAACCTACGCCGGGCAATTCAACTTCACGTACCAATTTTCCATCGTAGTCGTACTGTTTAACCTGCGAAACGGCATCTTTCATATAATTGGCAAAAATATAGCCCCCGGCCGTACTTGCGGAAAGCACATTTTCGGTTTCGGGAAGAAAATCCTTCCAATTTTCAGGAGTGGGATTTTTTGCATCAACCGTTACTATTTTCCGATTTGGCGCATCTAAATTCGTAACGATATAAAGTTTGGTATCCACGTTTTCCAAAATAAATGAATCGGTTTCGGTGTTGTCCAAAATTGTCACGAATTTTGAATTTGGCTTCGTAAGATCCTTTATAAAAAGCTTATTTCCCGAGGTGGAAGTGCTGGCCGTAACCATAAGATATTTGTTGTCTTCAGTAACCCTTCCGCCTACATAGCGGTGCTTTTCGGCCGGAGTTCCGCCAAAAACAAGTTCGTCATCACTTTGGGGAGTGCCCAATTTATGGTAGTACAATTTATGCTGATCTGTTTTCGCCGATAGTTCACTGCCCTCGGGTTTATCGTAACTGGAATAATAAAATCCCTCTTCCCCTTTCCAAGAGAGGGCGCTGAACTTTATGTCCTTTAGCGTATCTTCCTTTATTTCCTTGGTTTCGGCATTCATGATTATCACTTTCCGCCAATCGCTTCCTCCTTCGGAAATACTGTAGGCAAGTTTACTTCCATCTTTTGAAAAACTTACTTCGCCCAAACTGATGGTGCCATCATCCTTGAATGTGTTCGGGTCTAAAAATACTTCGGCCGAGTCTGGGCTTTCTCCCGTTTTATAACGATAGATTACATATTGGTTCTGCAAGCCGTCATTTTTATAGAAGTAAGTATAGTCTCCTTCGTGGAAGGGCGCTCCTACCTTTTCATAATTCCATAAATCTGAAAGTCGGTTTTTTAGTTCATCCCTATAGGGAATCTGCTCCAAATACCCATAGGTAACCTCGTTTTCCGCTTTTACCCAATCCCCCGTTTCGGGGCTACGGTCATCTTCCAGCCAGCGGTACGGATCTTTTACTTCAACACCAAAATAGGTGTCCACGGTGTCTACTTTTTTAGTTTGCGGATAGTTCACGGTAAGTTTTTCTTTTTTAGGTTCTTCCTTACAGCTTAACAGTGTGAGCAGAAGCAGGGTAGGGATTAAAGCAACTTTCATTATTTATATTTTATTTTGGAATGTAAATGTAAGGTATTATGTTGAAAGGGAATAGCAAAAAAAAGGCTCCCTTGCGGAAACCTTTTTAATTACAAAATTTTGTGAACCTATCAATGGAATAAAGGTCTGTATACTTTCCAATATTTATAGATCAGGATTGTATTCAATATTACCACTACCAAGCGCCAAATAAAGACCCAGGAAGGTCCAAAAACATATGAAACAATAAAATGTTTACAGAAATGGGCGCCAACAGCAGTAAGGCAAAGGGCACCCATTTGCGTATGAGTAAAAACAAGCCCACTATAATTTCGAGGGTTCCAACTAATTTTAAAAGGTAGCCAGTATTGCTGAGTGAATCAATAAAAATGGCTGCATCTCCCGTATAAATATGGGTGGGCATAATGTTAAAATTGATCCATTGGCTGAGCCCAAAAAGTATCAGTATTACGCCCAAAATAATCCGAAGTATTTTAGTAAATGTTGAATTCATTGGATTGGTTTTAAGTGTTATACGCTTAAAGATAATGAAAAATAAAAAACGTGCCTACAATTGGAAGCACGTTTTTTAACATTTCTTTATAACAACCAGATTCGGCTTAAATATTTTACACGAGACTGTTTTCAATTAAATATTCAGCAATCTGAATTGCGTTTGTGGCAGCGCCCTTTCGAAGATTATCGCTCACAATCCACATATTCAAAGTATGTGGCTGTGTTTCGTCCCGCCGGATCCTTCCCACAAAAACATCATCCTTTCCCGTGGGCGATACATGGGCATTGGGTACGTATTTGTCTGCGGGTTGTCCTGTACCACTATTCCCGGGGTTTCGTGGAGTATTCTCCGAACATCCGCCAGTTCAAAATCATTTTCAAACTGCACGTTAACTGCCTCACTGTGCCCTCCCGCCGTAGGGATGCGCACTGCGGTTGCCGTCACCGAAAAAGTACGGTCATTCAATATTTTCTGTGGTTCGCGTGCCAATTTCATTTCTTCCTTCGTATAGCCGTTATCTTCAAAAACATCGCAATGGGGCAAAGCATTTTTATGTATGGGATAGGGATAGGCCATTTCACCCTTTACCCCGGCCATTTCATTTTCCATCTGTTGCACCGCTTTTACCCCGGTACCTGAAACCGATTGGTAAGTGGACACTACCACGCGTTTCATTCTATATTTTTTATGGAGAGGCGCCAAGGCCATTACTAACTGAATGGTTGAGCAATTGGGGTTGGCGATAATTTTATCATCCCTTGTCAATAAATGGGCATTTATTTCGGGCACGATTAATTTTTTATCGGCTTCCATTCGCCATGCGGAAGAGTTGTCTATAACCGTAGTTCCTGCAGCTGCAAATTTTGGGGCCCACTCCAGTGAAGTGTTGCCGCCGGCTGAAAAAATGGCAATGTCCGGTTTTGCTTCAACTGCAGTTTGTAAACCCATTATCGTATAAGGTTTCCCTTTATATTGAATTACTTTCCCCACAGATTTTTCGGAAGCAACCAATAAAAGCTCATCCATTGGAAAATTGCGTTCTTTCAAAACTTTCAACATTACCTCGCCAACCATTCCCGTGGCACCGACCAAAGCTAATTTCATATGTTTTTCCCGCGTAGGCGGGAATCTTTTAATTAATACCCATTTGTCTACAAAAGTAGGATATAATTTCTTCGGAATAAAACCAAAAAAGAACCCTTCCGTATTCGGAAGGGTTTAGGGTTAAAATATATAGTGCAGCGGTGGCTGAATCTTATTTTTTTCGGAGTTCGTCCCGTATTTCCATCAAGATATCCTTTTCGGAAGGTCCGGGATCCGGAGCGGGTTTTTCTTCTTTCTTCTTTCGTACCCGGGCATAGGCCTTTACAATTAAAAATAGCACGAAGCCAACAATTATCAGATTGATAATTGAATTAATCCATTTACCGTACATAATGGCATTTTCCGGCTTAATCACTTCACCATCGGGAGCAACCACAGCATCTGAAAGAACAATCTTTAAATCGGCAAAATCTACTCCACCCGTAAAATTGCCAACTATGGGCATCATTACATCATTGGTGAAACTGGAGACTACGGTACCAACAGCGGCGGCGAGCAGTACGGCTACTGCCAAATCCACCACGTTGCCGGTCATAATAAAATCCCTGAATTCTTTTAACATGTTGATTGGTTTATGGTTAATATTTACGAATATACTAAGAAAGTCCGAGTTAATTGTGGAGTAAAGGACTGAATGTCTAAAGATTAGAGACTCAAAGCGTTATATGAAACGTACATTTCACTATATTTGGAAATAACATATTATAAGTATGCCAAGACGCGAGGATTTTGATAGGGAGAAAGTGCTTAAAAGTGCCATCCTTATTTTTTGGGAGAAGGGTTTCCACGGCACCTCCATGCAGGATTTGGTAGATGTTACCGGATTAAACCGAAGCAGTATTTACAATTCTTTTGGGAGCAAGCTTGATTTCTATTTGTTATCGCTAAAAACATATCAGAAAAATCAAAGCGCTTTGCTACAGAGTATATTGATAAAAGCAGGAAATCCGCGCGAAGCATTGCAGCTAATTTTTAACCGTACTATATCCCAAACCATCAATAAAGAAAGCCCCCACGGCTGTTTTGAAATAAATTCATTGAATGAATTGGCATCCCACCAGCCACTTGTAAAACAACTTCTTTGGCAATCAAAAGAACAACATATCGATTTTTTCGAGAATCTAATTAAGGACGGACAAAAAAGAGGTTTAATTAACGAAAGGCAAACAGCAAATGAATACGGCCATCTAATTTTTAATGCCTATCAAGGATTGAAAGCGACTAGCTTTTGGATGGATGATAAAATAACATTGCAAACATTGGTGCAAAATATTTTACGGATTTTGATGTAATTTAAAAGGAATGATTCTGAAATAATCGTTTTAAATTATTTGCGGCAAACCACCCGCCTCACCCGTTGGGACACAGCCGTGATTAGCTCGTAGGGAATCGAATTTATTGCCGCGGAGAGTTCTTCAGCAGTTACTTCCGGGCCAAAAATTATTGCTTCGTCTCCTTCCTCACATTCAATGTTTGTTACATCTACCATAATCATATCCATACAAACATTTCCTAAAATATTCGCACTCTTCCCATTTATGGTCACCCAGCCTTTTCCTTTTCCGTAGGACCGCGGGATGCCATCGGCGTGACCGATGGGAAGCGTTGCAGAGCGGGTAGTTTTTTTGGCAATAAACCCACGGTTGTAGCCAACACTTTCTCCTGCATTTACATTGTTTATTTGTGAAATGACCGTTTTCAGTGTGCCCACAGGTTTTAAATGCTTATTTGCCTCCTCGTCGTTTCCGAAACCGTAAAGGCTAATTCCGGTGCGGACCATATCAAAATGTGCTTCGGGATAATTGATAATTCCCGAGGTGTTCGCGCAGTGAAAGATAGGTTTGTAGCCTAATTTTTCAACCAATTCTTCCGAAATCTCTCTAAACTCCTCAATCTGCGCAACAGTGAATTCCCTTTCATTCAAATCTTCACTTGCAGCCAAATGGGAAAATGCCGATTTCACTTTTACACTTTTGGTTTTCCGGATGGTTTCGGTAATAAATGAAATATCATCTTTTCGGAACCCCAATCGGTTCAGCCCAGTATTGAATTTTAAATGGATTGGATAATTTTTTTGTTTTTTTTCCTCGGCAAAAACGATGAATTCTTCCAGCATTTTTTTCGAATAAATACTCGGTTCCAAGCAGCGTTCAACAATAGAATCAAAATTTGCCGGAAGTGTATGAAGCACCAGTATTGGCGTTTTTATACCTGCATCGCGTAGCCGTGAGCCTTCATTGGCATAAGCTACCGCAAAATAATCCACACCCAATTTTACCAATTCCTCGGCCACCGCAACATCGTCGCTCCCATAGCCAAAAGCCTTGACCACAGCTAAAACTTTCGTTTCTGATTCTATTTTTGAAGTGATGTATCGGTAATTTTGTTCTAGCGCATTTAGGTCTATTTCCAGAACGGTCTCAGCAGCTTTGGGCATTATGCTTGTTTTTTAGAAGATATTTCCTCGGCATCCTTCACCTCCAACTTCACCACTTTATCGCGCAATTGTGCCTTAAAAAATGCCGCCCGACTCAATGGTTCGTATTCTTCGGTTTCCCCTAAAAGAACAAGCGCTTCACTTTTTGCTTTTCGGTAACTATAATTGGCAAGATTTCCGGTTCGAGTACAGATAGCGTGAACTTTTGTAACATATTCGGCGGTGGCCATTAACGCTGGCATGGGGCCAAAGGGATTGCCTTTGTAATCCATATCCAGCCCGGCAACAATCACACGCACGCCGCGATTGGCAAGATCGTTACAGACTTTTACAATTTCGTCATCAAAAAATTGGGCTTCATCTATTCCCACCACGTCGCAATTATCTGCCAAAATGGGAATATTAGCCGCAGCCGGTACAGGAGTACTTCTAATTTCGTTGCTGTCGTGCGACATTACTTTGTCCTCGGCGAAGCGCGTATCGATTGTCGGGGTAAAGATTTCAACTTTTTGCCGGGCAAATTGGGCGCGTTTCAACCTGCGGATAAGCTCTTCGGTTTTTCCTGAAAACATTGAACCGCAGATTACTTCTATCCAGCCGAATTGTTCTTTTTGGTTTACGGTATTTTCAAGAAACATAAATAAAAATTATACGCAACAAAAATTGTTGACGTTTACATAAAGGATGCGTAAATTTATAAAAACAAAATAGAAATTACGGTTAATTTAAAAAGATATGAAGGAGAAGCTCCGCCAGCAGATAAAAGCGCTCGCACAAACTATAATTGAAAATAATAATTCATTAAAAACCAGCGCCCTTAAAGAAACGGTAGGAATGCTCTATGAAAAACTATCCGTTTTGGAATATCTGGAAAAGCAGATCGACGATACGCCAGAAAAGGAAGAAAGAACACCCAAAAAAGAATCTCTCGACTCCAAAAGCTTTCGGGAGGAAAACTGGTTCAAGGAGCCGGAGCCCGTTCCGCAGCCGGAACACCAAGATGAAATTATCGAGCCCTTAATGGAAAAAATAAAGGATATCGTGGCACAGATGCCAGAAGAGGGCGAACGCATTGATGAAATGTTGGACGAAATGCTTCCCAAAAAACAATTCACAAAAAATGATTTGGAGGAATTTGCCTCAACCTATCAGCAAACCCCAACTTTTGAAAGAAAGCCTTCAGAAAATTTTCCAAAATCAATTGAAGTAAAACAAGCGAGCAAAACGCTAACGGAATCCCGTGCAAGATCTTTGAACGATAGCGTAAACAAAGGGTTGAATGTGGGTTTAAATGATAGGTTGGCTTTCATAAAACACCTTTTTGACGGCCACGCCGAAGATTATACCCGCGTACTTTCGCAAATAAACACGATGAACAGTTTTAACGAGGCGCAAAACTTCATTAAAGGAAAGGTAAAACCCGATTACAATTATTGGCTAAACAAAGACGAATACAGTGAGCGGTTTATGGCCATTGTTGAAAAAAGGTTCAATTAACAGAATTATCGATTTCTATGGGAAAACTTTATTTGGTGCCAACGCCTATTGGCAACTTAAAGGATATGACCTTTCGTGCCATTGAAGTATTAAAGGAAGTAGATTTAATTCTAGCCGAAGACACCCGAAATAGCGGAAAACTACTGAAGCATTTTGAAATCACCACCCAAATGCACTCCCACCATATGCACAACGAGCACAAAACGGTGGAGGGGATTGTGAAACGAATCCAAAACGGTGAAAATATTGCACTTATAAGCGACGCCGGAACTCCCGCCATCAGCGATCCCGGTTTTTTATTGACCCGCGCCTGTGTGGAAGCTGGGATTGAAGTAGATTGTCTTCCCGGTGCCACCGCTTTCGTTCCGGCACTTGTAAACAGCGGTTTTCCAAACGACAAATTTGTTTTTGAAGGTTTCCTTCCCGTGAAAAAAGGAAGACAAACGCGGCTCGAACTTTTGGCCGAAGAAACTCGGACCATCATATTTTATGAATCACCACACAAACTGCTGAAAACACTTGCACAATTTGTGGAATTTTTTGGCGAAGAAAGACAGGTTTCCGTCTCGCGGGAATTGACGAAGTTACACGAAGAAACTATTCGTGGCAGTGCTGAAGAAGTATTGAAACATTTTGAAAACAAGCCGCCGAAGGGGGAGATTGTTGTGGTTGTTTCAGGGAAAAAATAATTCAAAAATCTACAATTATCAATCTGCAATTGTTAATTAAATATGCTTCCCCTTATTCCACCCGTGCTTCCCAAGAAACTTTTCCCCACTTTCCACAGCGCCTTCCTCAATGGAAGTTCCCATAGAATCATTCCATCGATTTAAATACCCAAAGAGCGAAATAACACCCAGCATCTCCACAATTTCACCTTCGTTCCAGTATTTGTAGAGCCGTTTTTTAATTTCTTCATCAACCGCATTTGGCACTTGACTAGCTGCCAAAGAAAAATCGAGGGCAGTACGTTCAGCTTCAGAAAACGCAGCATGGGTTCTGTATTCCCAAATATTTTCCGAGCTGTTCCTGCTCTGCGCCGTAACGTTCCGCAGCACGAATGGCGTGCGCTTGGCAATAACGGCAGCCGGTTGCGTTGCTGCTTACCCAGGCAATCATTCTTTTTAAGGCAGAAGTTACTCGACCTTCATTCGCCATTACGGCTTTATTGAGATTGATAAAAGCTTTGCTGATTGCGGGCCGGTGCTGCATAGTAAGCACACTGTTTGGGCAGAAACCGAGGGTCTCGTTAAAAAATTCTGCCAATTGTTTTGTTTCGGCGTCGTGGTTTGGGGAAAGAGGGGTTACTAATGGCATAGCTGAAAATCGTTTGAATTCCGAAAGTACAAAATGCCATTTGCAAATTTCAAATTACAAGCTCCAAATTCAATATTCAAAAAAAAATCAATTTTTTAATAATCGAAATATACTATTCGAGGTTTTCAGAAAATACATTCCACTTTGGGCTGAGGAAAGATTAATTTGTGATTGCTTGTTTGTTAATTCCCCTAAAGCAATAATTTTCCCTGTTGTATCAGTAACTTGAAATCCATCTTTTTTAGAAAAGAAAGAACGCTCAATTGTAAAAATTCCGTTTGATGGATTTGGATAAATGGTAAATTTATTCCCCTTAAATTCCGGTAGCGAAAGTGGGTCATTGTTAAGCCGCAGCAGAAAAATGTCCTCCAGACCGTTGTACCAAAATGTATTTCCTACGCTCACAATTTTGCCATCATCCTGAAGAATAGTTTTATAATTTTCAAATTCCAATGCCGGCCCATTAAAGGAATTATCTATTGTCCCGTTGGAAATATAGCGTTTCACTCCGTACAAACTGCCCTCGAAACAATCGGGATAATAACCACTGACTACCATTCTTTGGTTTTCCTGAATCAACAATTGTCCAATAATAAAGTCTGAAACAGGCAGCAGTATCGTTCCATTGGTACCGAAATTTGTATCTGGGGTGCCATCATTTGTATAACGAATAAAATAAGGTTGATAGATGGGATTGAAAAGATCAACACAAGCACCGCAACTTCCGGCGATAACTATTTTATTGTCATTGGTAAAATCAAGGCTCGCACTGCTAAAGTTCATTGGGTTTAGGGCATCAATATTTTTTGATGTCATACCATTATTTCCAAAGCTGTTATCCAAATATCCATCAGGGAGAAACCTCATCAAGATAATATCGCTATTAGCCGCATTGTCACGGGTGCCTAAGAAATATATGTTGTTTTCACCATCAATTTTTATCTCTCGCCCTGTAAATCCACTGCCTGAAAATGAAGAAACCGCTGCGCCATTCGTGCCAAAACCGGCATCCAATTGTCCATTGGATAGATAGTGATTAATGGTGATTTCATTGTTTCCGGAAAATTTCAACAATAAAAAGGACCCGTCATCCAATAATGCCATTCCGGCATAATTTCCATTTGTAATAGTCAAAACCCCATTTATGGCGAAATCATTATCCAAATCGCCGTTTTCAAGATATTTGGCTACAATAAAATTTGAATTATTGCCTATAATGCCTGCTCCAATTATCTTCTGTTGGTTGTCAACAAATAAATATTTATAGGCATTGAAACCCGCACCATAATCGGTAAATATTTTTCCATTTACCCCAAAAGTTGTATCCACTGTGCCATCTGTCATATAGCGGATTAAATACGGATAATAATTACTGGAATTTGTGGTTGTTGTTCCCGTTACGATTAGTTTCTGATCTGCTTGCTGGACCACCGAAAAACCGAGGTCCTGACTATTCTCCAAATCAGTCACAACAATTCCCCCATTTCCAAAGGAAGTATCCAAACTTCCATCCTGGGCCGAGGATAAAGATGAAAGGATGCCCACTAAAAAAATAAAAAAAATTTTCATAATCGCAAAATTAAAAGGTTATCGGGGAGAAGGTTCGGTTAAAAATTGGATTCGGGAATCTAATTTTTCAGTAATCGGAAAACACCGTTTGCCGTTTTCAGAAAATACATTCCACTTTGTACCGAGGACAAATCAATTTTTGTTTCGTTGGAATCAAAATTTCCCGTGAATAAAATTTTACCGGTTATGTTGGTGATGCAAAAATAATTATCGGTTTCAGAAAGTAAGTCCTTTTCTATGGTGAAGATTCCATTTGAAGGATTTGGCCACACTGTTATATGGCTTTCTTTTTGTTCCTGTACGCCGAGCGGGCTGTTATTTAACCGAGCCAATACCATATCCCAATCTCCAAAAACATTTTTTCCTGCAACCAAAATTTTATTATCACTTTGCAAGGCTATGTCATTAAGTGTGAACTCAGCTTCGGCTGCATTTCCATTTGACCCAAAGGAAGTGTCATATGTGCCATCGGGATTAAAGCGACTCATAAATAAATTGGGTTCAACAACAAATCTCCCGCCCACTAAAATTTTATCATCGGCCTGGATGAGTAATTTTTTCGGTATATTATTTTGCAGTTCAACTACACCATCAACTCCAAAAGAAGTGTCAATATTCCCATCCCTAAAATATTGAAACAGCATGGGTGTAATACCCATCTGGACGGCAACCAAAAAATCATCATTATTTTTTATTGCAAGCGTGGCATAAGTCGGAACATCGGCTAAATCTAGCGTCAAAATCCCTCCATTTCCAAAGCTGGTATCAATGCCGCCATTTTCGAAATATCGAATAAGTTTAAGCTGTGATACATTATTTTCTTCTTGAATATAGGGCACAAGAATTTTTCCGTCACTTAGGGTTTTAAGACCGAATACGTTTAAAGTTCCATTAATAGCGGTTGTAGTAATTCCATTCGTGCCAAAGGAAGGGTCCAAACTTCCATTGGGCAAATATTTGGTTAGCAAAATCCTATTTTCGGTTCCCGATATCACTGTTTTTCCACCAGCCAAAAACTTTCCATCTGGAAGCATAATTGTAGAAGCCAGATCATCATCGGCATAATCGGTAATTACGGTACCGTTGCTTCCGAAGCTTGAATCCAAATCGCCATTGGGTAAATAGCGATTCAATAAAAAATCGCCTTCGGGATTATAATAAGGAGAGGAAGTAACAATTTTTTGGTCTGCCTGAATATGCAATGAAGTGGAATTGTAAGCTTGGTTATCAAAGAAATCGGTCACCTTACCATTCGCTCCAAATGAAGGATCCAAACTTCCGTCGGGCAGATAGCGAACCAACGCATGAAAATTAGATGGATTGCCAGTATCTCCCGCAAATCCAAAAACGACAATTTTGCCATCATCCTGTATTGCAACACTCGTACCTTCATCATTAAATCCAAAAAAATCGGTTTGGGTCCAGCCTTCCTCTCCAAAAGTAGTATCCAAACTTCCATCCTGTGCAAGAGCGGTCAAAGATGCAATTCCCATCAAAAAAAGTAAAAATGTTTTCAAAATTCTAAAATTTAAAGGTTAGCGGGGAAAATATTCCTCAAGTTAATAAATTATCAAATACCAAAAACGTCAACACAATTGCCTTAATTTCGTAATTTTACACCTCTCCCTATTTGTAAAAAAAATCACGATCAATTATTTCCTGTTTCCGACGGTTATCGGAATTGGATTTTTCAAAAATGCTATTTTATAATTTATGCGCTGGACATTAAAACCGAAACCCGACCCCATCTTAGTAAAATCTCTTTCAAAAACATTGAAAGTAGAACCAATTATTGCGTCACTTTTGGTGCAGCGCGGGGTAGAAACCTTTGAGGAAGCTGAAAAATTCTTCCGCCCCAGTTTGGAAGATCTTCACGATCCATTTTTGATGATGGATATGGATAAAGCGGTTTCGCGAATTGAAAAAGCGATAGAAAATGAAGAAAATATTTTAATCTACGGCGATTATGACGTGGACGGAACCACAAGCGTTGCCTTGCTTTCTTCCTATTTAAAGAGTTTTTACCCCCATGTTTCAACCTACATTCCCGATAGATATAACGAGGGTTACGGCGTTTCCTATAAAGGAATTGATTATGCCGAGGACAATGGTTTTTCGCTGATTATTGCATTGGACTGCGGCATAAAGGCTATCGATAAAGTTGCATACGCTTCCGAAAAAAATATAGATTTTATCATATGCGACCACCACCGCCCCGGGAAAGAAATTCCCAAAGCAGTTGCTGTTCTCGATCCGAAAAGGGAAGATTGCGAATATCCGTATAAAGAGCTTTGCGGTTGTGGTGTTGGCTTTAAATTAATCCAAGCATTGGGGGAAAAAAGAGGATTGCAACTTGAAGATTTGCTTCTCTATTTAGATTTGGTCGCTACCGCAATTGCTGCAGACATTGTTCCAATAACTGGTGAAAACAGGATTCTTGCCCACTACGGATTAAAGGTTATAAACAGCAATCCGCGCACTGGATTTCAGGCAATTTTGAAGCAAGTAAAAAAAGAAAAACTCACTATTACAGATGTGGTTTTTATAATCGCACCGCGCATAAACGCCGCCGGAAGGATGAAGCACGGCAACCACGCCGTAACTTTGCTTACTGAAACGGATTTTGAAAAAGCCGAAGTCTACGCCTCTGAAATTGAAAGTTTTAATACCGAAAGGCGCGACGCAGACAGAATGATTACCGAGGAAGCGCTTCAGCAAATAATCGAAAATAAAGAGGAAGAAAGGATGACTACCGTGGTCTATCACGAAAATTGGCACAAGGGCGTTATCGGTATTGTGGCTTCCCGCTTGACGGAAACCTATTATCGCCCCACTTTGGTCTTTACAAAAAGTGGCGAAAAATTGCAGCCTCTGCCCGCTCCGTTCGCGGTTTTGATGTTTATAATGCGCTCGAATGCTGTTCGGAACATATTGAACAATTTGGAGGGCATATGTATGCCGCGGGATTTACCTTATTTGAAAAGGATTTTGAAAACTTCAAGAATGAATTTGAAAAAGTAGTTTCGGAAACCATCGATAAAAACTTTTTAACGCCAGAAATAACCATAGACGCCGAAATAAATTTGGAAGACATTACCCCAAAATTTTTTAGAATTTTAAAACAATTTGCCCCCTTCGGCCCCGGAAATATGACTCCAACTTTTATGACCCAAAATTTAATGGATACCGGTTGGGGAAAATGTGTGGGCGAAGATAAAACGCATTTGCGGGTAGTAGTAAAGCAAGGAAATTCAAATCTGTTTACGGGAATTGGATTCGGTTTGGCCGAAAAACAGGACATCGCCTGCGGCGGAAAACCTTTTATGGCAGCGTATTGTATTGATGAAAATGAATGGCAGGGAAACATTAGCCTGCAATTGCGTTTGAAAGATATTCGGTAATATTTACCGTAGGTTTTGCAGGGACAAGGCATGCCTTGTCCCTACAAATCCCAACAAATTCGTAAAACGATTACAACGATTTTGGTTTGAATTCCTTCAATTCAAAACGTTCGCCGTCAAAAACCCCGTAGGTATAATGGTTTATCCAATCGCCTAAATTGAAATAGGTTGAATTCTCACCCACTTTTATTTCCATAGGCAAATGCCGATGGCCGAAGATGAAAAAATCAAAATGTTTAGATTCCAGTTTCCTTTTTGAATATTGCGCAAGCCATTCACTCTCATCGCCTAAAAATTGTTTGTCCTCATCGCCGGAAATCAGTTTGTTTTTTACCGAAAGATGTTGTGCCAGCCGAACACCAATATCTGGATGCAACCAACGAAAAAGCCATTTTGAGAAACGATTGGTAAACACTTTTTTCATCCGTTTATACCCTTTATCGCCGGGTCCTTTCCCATCTCCGTGGCCTATAAAAAAATGTTTGTTGTTGAAAACGAATTCCTTTGGGTCGTGATACACGGGAATGTTTAGTTCCGCTTCAAAATAATCGTGCATCCACAAATCGTGGTTTCCCACAAAAAAATGGATTTGTATTCCGCTATCGCGCAGCTCGGCAAGTTTTCCCAAAACGCGCACAAAGCCTTTTGGCACCACGGTTCTATATTCAAACCAAAAATCGAAAAGGTCGCCGAGAAGAAAAATTACTTCGGCATCTTGTTTAATAGAATCCAGCCATTTCACAAAAATCTTTTCTCGTGGGAGGCTTTCCGCCTGTGTGGGCGCGCCTAGATGGTTGTCGCTGGAAAAGTATATTTTTTTGCCCTGTGGGATATGCATATTCAAATATATTGAAAAGACCCTTCGATTGCCCTCAGGGTGATATTGCTATTTTAATTATCACCAGCAAACCACTCCGCATAGCTGCTATCGGTTTCCTGCAATCTTAGGGAATGAAGTTGGATGTTTTTTGGCAAATCGGTTTTTTATTTTTTCAGAAAAATCTATCACCATCATTTCACTTGTTGGTTGATAATCAACCAAAAGCACACTGTGGCCGCGGTCGCTCAGTTCCTTTGCCAACTCAATGTGTGGCGTGTTTTTGTTGAAAACAGTGGCGTGATCAAACACATCAACAATTTCTTCTTTTACAATTTTCTTTAGGTCGCCAAAATCTATCACCATCCCGAATTTTACGTTTTTTTTATCGACTATCGGACTGCCAATGACGGTTACCGAAAGCTTGTAGCTATGGCCGTGCACATTTCTGCATTTGCCGTCGTAGCCATAAAGTGCGTGGCCGGTTTCAAAGGAAAAAATTTTCGTGATTCTAATTGTTTGCATTGCTTTTCTTTGTGCGTCAAAGATACTGCTTTTGAAAGGAAATTTATTTTCTGAAAACCTATTGATTTCTAAACTATATTTGCCCACATTTTTAAAGAATCGAAAATGACCGAAGAACTATTTGAACAGTTGGAATTTGTTGAAAATCCGTTGTTTGAAACTATAATTGACGATTTGCTCAGCAAGCAATTTAGCATTGTTGACGATTTCTTTTCTTCGGAAGATGTGCAGGTTTTGCGAAATTCACTTTTGGCTAAATACGATGCGGACCGTTTCAAAAAATCCGCCATCGGCAACCGTACCAATGAGGAAATTGACAAAACCATCCGCGGCGATTTCATTCTTTGGATGGATGAAAAAAACGCAAATGAAGCGGAGATTCTTTTCTTCAAAAAAATAAATGAGCTGGTCAATTACCTCAACAAAACCTGCTTTTTGGGGATTCTTCAAAAGGAATTCCATTATGCGGTTTATCCAACGGGCACTTTTTATAAACGGCATTTGGACACCTTTCAAAATGACGACAGACGAAAATTATCTATTGTTTGTTATTTGAACGAAGCCGATTGGCCGCGCGAAAACGGCGGTGAGCTCACCATTTATACAGAAAAGGACGATTTGGATATTTTACCGCTTCCGGGAAGGGTGGTTATTTTTGAAAGCCAGGTTTTGGAACACGAGGTAAAAGTGGTAAAGGCCTCGGAGCGGTTGAGCATTACGGGCTGGCTGAAAACACGCTAAGGTTACCTTTTTTTCAACTTTTGATAGATAACAACGGCAATTACCAAAACTGCCAAAATTAGAAAAAGGCCGGGGCCACCGAAAAATTTTAACCAATCCATATTTGCGGGATTTGTGATTCGTTATTCGAGACTCGTTTCTTCAACATTAATATTTCATATTTCGCACTTCGTAATTCGTCGCTCGTACTTCTTCGCTCGTAACTCGTAAATGTATTAATTTCCAATAAGCGGAATATATTTTCTTTTGAATTTAATCCATAAGGCAACCGCCCGATATGTTATCCAAATAATAAGTGCTGCCCAAATTCCTATCAATCCCCAATGCATATATTTTGAAAAATAAAGTACGGGAATAAAGCCGAAAATAGTTGCGCCCAAAAGCACATTGCGTAAGTAGCGCATTTCGCCCAAGCCTTTAAAAATGGAGTCCAAGGTAAATGCCATGGCGTTAAATGGCAGGCACAATAAAACCATAAAAAACATTCCGTAAAAAATGGAAAGTACGGTTTCATCTTTATTGAAGAGAAGTCCGAGCGGTTTATAAATTGTTATTCCTATAAAAACAAGAATTGTCGCGACAACAAAATTGTACAGGTTAACCCTCTTTGTAAGTTGCCACAGCGATTTAAAATTGCGTTCGCCCAAAAGTTTCCCGCTCAAAATATTTCCTGCGGCTCCGTAACCATCGAGGAAAAATGCGGTAAAAATCCAGATATTGAAGGCGATGGTGTGTGCTGCAATATATTCCTTGCCTAAATCGGCGGCTTCTCGTGTAGCCAATATTAGCGCGGTGTTTAAAGCAACGGACCGTAAAAAAAGATTAAAGCTCATATGCACCAGACGCTTTATTTCAGGATGCAGCGGAAATTTCAGTTTTAGGGAAATTTCAGTTTTTTTCAAAAGAAATATAAAGGCGATAATAGCCATCACAGCCTGTGAAATAAGGCTCGCCCACGCCGCGCCCTTTATTCCCATTGGGGAAATATAGCCGTCAATTCCGTAAACCAATGCGAAATCCAACCCGATATTCAAACCAGCTCCAATTGCTGCAATAATCATTGGCCAAAAAGTATTTTGAAGTCCACGGAAAAGTCCAAAAATAGCAAAAGTGAAAAGCGTAAGCGGAAATCCCCAAACGCGAATGTTGTAATAATCGATGCTGAAAGAAAGAATCATCCCTTCGGCATTGAGAAGCCGGAAGATTTCCTCTACAAAAAAATAGGTTGATAGAAGTACAATTATGCTGAGTGCAATATTGAAATAAATTGCCTGCGCAGGAAAATTATGAAGATCCTTCAATTTTCCAGCCCCCAAATTCTGGGAAACGATTGCGGATATTGCGCTTCGGGTTTGCCCTAAAATCCATATTAGCGCAGAAAGAAAAGAACCCACAATCCCTACCGCCGCAAGTGATTCAATCCCAAATTCCTTTATATTCCCCACAACGGCGGCATCGGTCGCGGATAGCACGGGCTCTGCAATTCCCGAAATTATTGCGGGAATTGCGAGTTGTTGGATTCGTTTAAAAGAGATGTCAGTTTTATGCATTTCGAAAAAGCAAAACTACGCAAAAGACAAAAGTTGGAACCAATAGTTTTAGGTATATATAATTACCAAAATGTTAAAGAATGGTATGCAGAAGAATTATAAACCTTAATTTTGCAACCAATTAAGAATGAAGCAGCAAATTATGAAAAACATTTTGGTACCCGTTGGGTCTTCGGAAAATTCGGTAAGCAATCTTCAATACGCCATCGATTTGGCGGCAGAAATAAATGCGAATGTATATGTGGTTTCCGTTTTTCAGGAATTGTCAAAAGTTGGCGGACTTTCAAAAGTGAATACCATTTTAAAAGAGGAATCTGAAAATCGTTTGGATGAAGTGCTTTCGCTCGTGGATAAAAAGGACGTGCAGGTAATTGCCCACCCAATAAAAGGTGAAGTTTTGGAGGGAATTAGTAGAATAAACAAACAAATACCAATTGATTTAATGGTGTTGGCTCCGCGGAGCAATTCCATAAAAGAAGAAGTTTATTTGGGAAAAACCTCCGGAAAGCTTTTGAAGCAAACTAATATTCCTATTCTTGTTGTACCCGAAGGAGCCAAATTCCAGCCACCGAAAACAATGTTGATGGCTTTTAAAAACGGAAATTTTGAACACGACGAAATATTGGAAGCCGTGCGTCAATTCAAAAAAAGTTTCGGTACCGAGGTTCATGTACTTCACGTGGAAACTCCAGAGACAACTCCAGAAATGAAAGAGGTAAGCGAGAATTTAAAGTTATTGCAAACCACCTATACCCAAGTAGAGGCCGCGACAACTTTTCAAGGTGTTATTGAATATTTTCAGCATTTTCATCCCGATATGCTTTGTGTAATTAGAAGAAAGCGTGGTTTTTTCAAAAAACTTTGGGAGAAGAACGAAATCCACAAACGTGAATTTCATACCAGCAAACCTTTGTTAGTACTTCCGGTACAGGAATAATTTAATACACGAAAGTTGGAAAAATAGGTACTTTTTAATTTCTCTTTTTTGCGATGAAGTATATTGAAAAAATTAGTATTTTCGCAAACTAAATCAGCATTGGGGGATTAGCTCAGCTGGCTAGAGCGCTTGCATGGCATGCAAGAGGTCATCGGTTCGACTCCGATATTCTCCACTAAAACCACCGTTTTGCGGTGGTTTTTTTATTCAAGAGATTAGATTGGTTCCCCCGAAACCTCGGGGCGATATTCTCCACTAAAACCACCGTTTTGCGGTGGTTTTTTTATTTTAGAAAATCAATAGTTCTTTCCACAACATTTTTAAAATCGTTAGGAAGTTTATTTTCATTCCAAGGATGGCTAGCCCCAAAAACGTGATCGGCCTCCGGAATAATTTCCAATTCGCTTTTTGGATTCCACGAACGGATTGCTTTTGCTTCTTTCACGGAAACGGTCGGATCTTCGCTACCGTGCACGATAAGCTGCGAAATTTTTAAATTTTCTACTGCCCTTTTTATGGTAAACCGCTCTTCGTTATTTTTAAAATCTAAATAAAACTGAAAGTGATGCGGCATCTGTTGTTTCGTTCTACTATTTTCCACATAGGTCACTCCCGTTTTTTTCCATTCGTCAAATTCTTCAGTTCTTTCTTGAAAGCGCGGTTTAAAATCGCTGACACTTGCCCAGGTCACCACGTTTTTTACCCGTGTATCTTCTTCGGCTTTAATCAAGACAATTCCTCCGCCACGGCTGTGACCGATTAATGAAATATTTGAGATTTGGTTTGGAAGATTCTCATTTCCGCTTTCCGCCAAATTTAAAATCCTGTTCAAATCATCCAATTCAGTGCTGAAATTGTTTTCGGCAAAGGCTTGTAAATCGGGAAAATCTATTGGCTGTTCCATTGTGCCGCCATTGTGCGAAAAGTTGAATTTTAAGAAACAAAATCCGGCTTCGGCAAAAGCCTCTGCCGCTAAATGCCATGCGCCCCAATCCTTAAATCCTTTGTAACCGTGGCAAAAAATTACCAGCTTTTGCGGTTCGTTTTCTTCAAGGTAATAAACATCGTAAAGGATTGGTTTTTTGTTTGGGGTAGAAAGTATTTGGTTTTTTTTAATGATCATCAAACTATTTCTTTTTCGGTGAATGGAATGTTGGGATCGCAAATTTCCAAAATAAGTTTCTTTAATTCAACAGTAAATGTTTCCAACGTATCAGCGGTAATTTTCTGGTCCCTTTTGCTGTAGGCAGAAGTTTTTGTTCCGAATTTTAAAAATCCGCTCCCAAGATTTTTGAAGGAAATGATTCCTGCTTCGGCATTATTTATAGGAATTTCCTGGCCCATCATCAACGCATACGTCAAAATTTGAAACGCTTTGCTGTACTTGTAATCTTGGTTCATTTCTTCCCAATCAATAATTTCAACATCGCCCTGTTTCACGGAACCTGTTTTATAATCTATGATTCTCAGTTGTCCGTTAAATTCATCAACCCTATCAACTTTTCCGCGAATTTTTATTGGAAAATCGAGTTCTGGAATTGGAATATCCAAGGTAAGATTTGTTTCAATTTTAAGGATTTTTATTGTATTTCCCGCAGTTATTTCAGCAATTTCACTATCAAGAAAATTGGAAACATAGCGTTTTGCCACTTCAAAGATAATCAGGTTTTTTCCTTTGGAAAAAGTGCCCCCCTTAAAGGTTTTTACGAACTGCTTTGTCACTTCCTCGTGAATTTTATTTTTCATTTTCACCACTTCCCCTATCGATAACATGCTATTTTCCAATGGCTTATAAAACGTCTCCAACGTATCGTGCACAATGGTTCCCAAGGTATTTGCGGCCACGGTTTCTTCCACTTCCTCAAAATCCTCCAATTGAAGAATTTTCTGGAAATAGAAATCCAATGGGTTTCGGATGTAGCTGGTAAGTGCCGAAGGCGAAAATCCTTTTGCTGCTATTTCCTTTATACGCTGGAGTACGGTTTCGGTTTTTTCAATCTGTTTTAGGGGACCCGGTTTTAAATTCACTTTTGGGGCAAGCACGCTCTTTTCAATAGTATGTTTTGGTTGTTTTTCAATTTCAAGTTGCATTAAAAACCTGCTTTTTTCGCCAGTATTTAATCCATCGGAAAAATTATTATAGAGCAAGGTAATGTTCGATGCTCTATGCAAAAGTCTGTAAAAATGATAGGTGTAAATCGCATCCTTTTCTGTGAAAAGTGGAAGGTTAAATTGCTGTTTTAAATCATAAGTGATGAAAGAGGCATTTGATTTCCCGGAAGGAAAAATGCCCTCGTTCACGGCAGTAATAATCACGTTTTCAAAATCCAGCACACGGGTTTCGAGCACCCCCATAATCTGAAGTCCGTTGTATGCATCGCCTTCAAAATCCAATGATGCGGAGGCTACAAGTTCAGTGAACAAAGCCTGCACGGTTTTTACGGATTTTAGATGTGGATAGGAAGCATTGAGGGCTTCGATTTTATTGAAAATTAAATAGAGCTGGTATAAAACGACCCGTTCAATCTTTCTTTCATAGAATTTATTTTGAAGAATAGAGGTCAGTTTCTGGCAAACCTGTAGCGCTTTATTGCTGTCATCGTTCCAATCATCGAATAAAAGTTTTAAGGTTTCCGTATCAGGCCCTGAAAGCTGTAAAAGTGCATCGGGACTTATGTGGGTAATATTCTCTTCCGAAATCTTTTGTGAAATTTGGGGTGCATTTGGCACTAATGCGATACCCAACGGGTGGTTCAAAATGGAAAGAATATTTTTATAATAAAGATGTTCGGTTTGTTTAATATGAATTGAAAACAGCAATTCAAAAAAAAGGACGGCTGGAAAATTTTTTAGGGGCGCACCCATTGTAATATTCACTGAATTCACATTCGGGGGCAGGGAATGGAGCAATGGCACCAACAAATTTTCATCTCCCAAAACAATCGCCGTTTTGTTCAATTCGGTTTCGGAAAAAGTTGAAAGCATTTGCCCTACGTATTTTGCCTGGCCTATATTTTTTTGGACTTCAATAAAGCGCAGTTTTTTCTCTTTTTCAAAATTAGCGGCAATAAATAACGGAGTGTTATTTTTGAAATATTTCCACTCCTTCACATATTTTCGAATAAAATGGGAAGCAGAATGTTTTTCATCTTCAAAAAATATCCTGTCCACATCCCAATAAATCTCCGTATTTCCCGCTTCGAGCAATTCCTGTATCATTCGTTGCTCGGCGGTGTTTAGTGCATTAAAACCTATAAAAATGTGGGTTCTATTTTGGTTTGCCGCAATATAATGCTCAACTATTGAAGCAGCCTCTCGATAGACCATCCCTTGGTAACCAACACTTTCATTGAATAATAAGGAAGTAAGGTTTTGATAGAATTGGTATAGACCTTCCCAAAATTTGAGATACTGGTCCACCATCTCTGTTTTTTCATCTTTTACGCCCCACCTTTCCAAGGTTTTAATACTGGCCAAATAACTGAAAAACGGTTCGGGTTGCACTAGATACCTATCTATTTCATTGAAGTCGTTGAGCAAGGTTACCGCCCAGGTAGAGAAGGTTTCAAAATCTTCTTTCTCCGGAATTGAATCCGTTTTTAAATAGGCTTCGTAACTTTTAAAAAGGAGTTCGGTGCTGTCAATGATTTTAAGATTGGAAAGCTCCTCGACGAACTCTTCAATACTACAAATCTTCGGAGCGAATTGGGTTTTGGAAACCTCTTTTCTAAGTTGATTTTTCAGAAATCCACCGGCGCGTCGGCTGGGAAGAATAAAGGTAATTTCAGAAATATCTGAATGCGATTTTTTAATATGGGCAAGGGTTTCCTGAAGAAATGTAAGCATCCCTAAAAATAAGAAACGCCTCCGAAAATCGGAGGCGTTTCAAAATTATTTATTAAAACTTTCTGTTGAAATTATTTCTTCAAAGAAATCTCAACTCGACGGTTTTGTTGTCTACCAGCTGCAGTGTTGTTAGTTGCAATTGGTCTTTCTTCACCGTAACCTTCAGAGGTCAATCTTGAACTATCCATACCAATGGTAGTTAAGTAATCTCTTACTGAAGCTGCTCTTTCTTTTGAAAGCTTCATGTTGTAAGCATCACTACCTCTACTATCTGTGTGACCTTCAATATGGAAAGTAGTATTAGGATACTCTTTCATAATGTCGGCAATACTTTGTAGTGCAGAGTAAGACTCTTTTCTGATTGAAGACTTATCGTAATCGAACAAGATAGTTTTAGAGTATTCGTTCAATTGTTTGATAACTTCTACAGAAACTTCAGGACAACCTTTGTTTGCTACTGTACCAGGTACATCTGGACATTGGTCATCTTTGTCAAGAACACCGTCACCGTCTCTATCTTGGTAAGGACATCCGTTGTTAGCTTTTGGACCAGCTTCGTTAGGACAAGCATCATCTTTATCTGCGATACCATCACCATCAGCATCTGGACAACCGTTAAGTTCGGCAAGACCTGCTACTGTAGGACATTCATCCTGAGGATCGGCAATACCATCACCATCTGTATCAGGACAACCGTTGAATTCAGCAAGACCTGGAGTGTTAGGACAAGCATCTTGTCTGTCTTCTATACCATCACCATCTGTATCAGGACATCCGTTGAATTCTGGAAGACCTGGAGTTTCAGGACACTCATCATCTTTATCGTAAATTCCATCTCCATCAGTATCTTTTCCACCAAATTGGAAAACGATACCAGCTGAATGTTGGAAGTGTGTAATACCATAGGAATCCTCAAATGCATGCTTATAAGTAGATTGAAGGTTCAATGCAATATTATCGCTGAACCAAAACTTTACACCTGCAATAACGTTACCAGTACCAAAACCAATATCGTCAACCCAAGTATAACCACCACCAATACCAATAGATGGATCAAACCAACCGTCACCAACAGCACTTCTAAAGCTATACTTTAGTTCTCCATCGGCACCGTAGTAACTTAGATCGTCTGCTGAAGCATCACCAACTTTGTCAATTCGGTTAATAGTACCAGCTGCAGTAAATACAAAACCACTACCTATATATCTGCTTATCGCAACTTTGGAAACTGAAGGCAGGATGTTCCAGTGGTCATTTGCATTAAAATACTCGCTAAAAATATCCCCACGAAGATTGGAGGGGATTCTTCCTTTGTCGCTTGTTCCGACTGGATAAACGTCAACTGCGTTTGCACCAACCTCAACAGCCCAAGGATTGTTTTCGTCTTGCGCGTTCGCTACGCCAATTCCCATAAAGAGAATAGCAGCAACTAATAATCTGTTAAGATGTTTCATATTCGATTGTTTAATTTTTAAGTGTTAATTAAGAACAAAAGTAAGTTGTTAAAATTTATAAACAAAAGCAAATCTACTAAAATTTTATTAAAGTAGTTGCTATTACTACTTTAATTAGGCCTTGCTATGGAATCACTTCAAGTTTTTTTCCCACCTTTATAAATGCATTTATTGCTTTGTCTAAATGCTCCTTTGTATGGGCCGCCGAAAGTTGTACGCGAATTCTCGCTTTGCCTTTTGGAACTACAGGAAAAAAGAAGCCAATTACATAAATACCCTCTTCCAATAACATATCTGCCATTTGCTGTGAGAGCTTTGCATCGTAAAGCATGACGGGTACAATGGCAGAATCGCCATCAATAATATCGAATCCCGCCTTTTTCATTCCCTTTTTGAAGTAAGCAGTATTCTCCATAAGGGTATCCCGTAACGATGTGTCATTGGAAAGCATTTCAAACACTTTTAAGGAAGCGCCGACAATAGCAGGCGCTAGTGAATTTGAAAACAAATAGGGACGGGAACGTTGCCGGAGCATCTCAATTATTTCCTTCTTCCCGGTAGTGTAGCCTCCCATTGCACCGCCCAATGCCTTTCCAAGAGTTCCGGTTATGATATCGATTCTGTCCATAACTCCTTTTTCCTCTAAAGTACCCCGACCAGTTTCCCCAATAAATCCTGCAGCATGACATTCGTCTATCATTACAAGCGCGTCGTACTTATCGGCCAAATCACATATTTTATCCAATGGCGCAACTAAGCCATCCATTGAAAAAACGCCATCTGTAACGATCAATTTAAACCTCGCACCCTTTTCATTCGCGGCGATAAGCTGTTTTTCGAGGTCTTCCATATTACTATTTTCATATCGATAACGCGCCGCTTTGCACAGCCGCACGCCATCAATAATAGAGGCATGGTTCAAGGAATCTGAAATAATCGCGTCCTCCTCGCCCAACAAAGGTTCAAAAATACCGCCGTTGGCATCGAAACATGCGGCGTATAATATAGTGTCTTCCGTTTTGTAATAGTCCGCTATTTTAGCTTCCAATTCTTTATGTATATCCTGCGTACCGCAAATAAATCGTACCGATGACATGCCAAAACCGTGGGTATCGAGGGCATCCTTCGCCGCTTTGATTACCTCGGGGTGTGAGGACAATCCCAGATAGTTGTTGGCACAAAAGTTTATAACTTCTTCCCCGGTGGAAATTTTTATTACCGCATCCTGCGGCGAGGTAATGATCCGCTCCTTTTTATAAAGTCCATTTTCCTTAATTTCCTCGAGTTCTTGTTCTAAATGTTCTTTTATTTTTCCGTACATCTTATTTTTTTTGAAGTGTTTTTAGTCGTTTCAAAATTAAACTTTATTTATCAGAATTTCTCCGCTATTGCTATAGATTAGGATTTTTTCCGAAATGCCAAAACCCATTTCTTCTAGCGCCGAAGCATATCGCTCCAATTGATTTTTATGGTATTCTTGAATGCTTCCAGTTTTGTAATCAACAATGGTAACGTAATTATCTGAAAACACATTAATCCTGTCCGGCCTCATATAATTGCCATCTTGGGTAATTATATCGCGTTCATTGTAAACCTTTGCAGAACCATCAAATAGATGCCTTAACTGTGGGTGGCCAACAATCTTTCCAATGGTATTTTTCAAAACTTTATATTCTTCCGAAAGTACTATAGCGCGCTGCTTCAACTCTTGTATAACCTGTTCGGCGTCGCTTTCGGTATAAATCTTAGCCATGGTTTCGTGCAGCAGATTTCCGGCTGTAATGGCCATTTCGCTTTCGGTCTCCCACAGAAGTGCGTCCGTAGCAATAATTTTTAAGTTGTGCTCTTTTGGGCTGCTGCTTAAAAAAATAGGAATATTTTCGTTGGACATTTCTTTTTCTGTAGAAGTTTTTAAGCCATTTTTTCCAAATTCATAAACCAATTGAGCATCCTGCCATTTTCCGCAGTTTTTAAGGAATTCCATAAAAAGATGGTTGTAGCAAAGTGGAATATCATCTTTTGAGCTGGGAGGGCATTTCGGAGAAAACATACAGTTTTTCAATGGCTCGCGTCAATGTTACGTACAGCAGATTTATATTATCCAATTGCAATTGGCTGCGACGGTCCGTGTAAATTTCCTCCCCAACCTCACCTAACTCGGCTAATTGTTTGTTGAAATTTAGCTGCGCCTCCCGAAAGCTGAATTCGTCCAACGCCAGCGGATACCAAACCGTATCGCTTTGGGTTTTATACAGTTCAATATCGGCAAAGGGGAAAATTACTATCGGAAATTCCAGCCCCTTCGCTTTGTGAATGGTCATCAAACGCACAGCATTAGTACCTTCTCCAGCGGGAATGGACGCGCTGTCTTTTTTTGATTCCCAATAATCCAAAAATGAAATTTTTCCGGCCAGTGGTTGTTGCTCAAATTCAAAAACGAAATCCATAAAACCGAACAAATAGGCATCCGCGGCTTTTGCCAATTTGAATTTTTCAATACAATACTCAAAACCTTCGTAGAGAGATGCAGATTTCATTTCCTTTATATCGAAATCAATCCCGTTTTCACTCAAAATTTTACTGAAATCTTCCTCGGAAGCATTTAAAAACTTTACGAAAAAAGTATGTTTTTTCTCACCGATTGAAAAATGATCGTGCAACAGATCCAGCAGATTTATTTTCGCTTCCCCGTTTTTTGGAAATAAGCTTACTACCAAAGTGGAAACCAGGATTTGCACCAAAGGCGAGGATTGAAGCAGCAAGGTTTCCGAAGAAATCACCGGTATATTCCGCTCCATTAAATAGGTGCCCAAAGTAATTCCATCCGCTTTTCTGCGCGTTAAAATACAAATGTCACTTTCAGTAAAACCTTTGTTTTTAGAATCTAAAATTGTTTCATAAACCAACGCGGAATAGGCTTCTTCCTTCTCGGATTTGTTTTCGCTTTCAATAAATTCAAATTTTACGTAACCGCCATTTTTATCGTTGCATTCCTGCCTATTCCCATTTTTATAAAGCGTTTCGTGAATTTCATTTGAAAAATATGACGCTATAAAAGTGAAAAAATTGTTGTTGAAGTTTACAATTTCCTGGCAGCTTCTGAAGTTTTTGGGAAGGTTTTCTACTTCCTTATCAGTCACCGAAAACGGATTTTTATCAACGTAAAGGTCCATAAACTGTTCCGGCAAACCGCCGCGCCAGCGATAGATAGATTGTTTGGCATCGCCCACCAACAGCAGACTTCCCAAATTTTGATCAATTGATTGTGAGAGGGAATTATCTATCAATGGAATTAAATTCTCCCATTGCAAAAGCGATGTGTCCTGAAATTCGTCAATAAAAAAGTGGCGGTATTTTTCGCCCAACCTTTCATAAATAAAAGGAGCGGGCTGATTTTTTATTTCTCTATTTATGAGCGAATTGAATTCGGAAATGGGCAAAAGATTCTTTTCAATTTTGATTGTCTCAATTTCCTGGTTCACCAAATTTATTACCGAAAGAGGGGTGAGATTTTTCAAAATGGCATCAAATAACCAAACTTTAGGGATTAACTGTTTCGTCTGTTGGAATTTTTCCGAAAACGTTGGCGTCAATTCATCAATAATCCCTTTGATTACGGAAGAAACCCGCCCTGGATAAAGCGGTTTTTCGCCAATTGTTTCCTGCCATTTTAAGCCAAAACTTACCCCAAAATCGCCGGCGGCCAATTTCAAAAAATATTTCGGCAAATAGGAGCTGCTGAAATCATCGTGCTGAAGCCCGCTCTCATCAATAAGCTGAAGTGTTTCAGCCGCAATGGATTTTATAGTTTCAGAAATTTCAACTTTCTTCTTTTATGATTTGCTTCTTAAAAAGAAGAAAATCATTAAGTGTTTTTTCTTTCAACAGCTTTACGTGCGGCGCTTCATTTTCACTATAAAGTAATTTCGCGGCGGTGGCAATATCTTTGGCAATGTCCCACGATTTATCGTCATCGGTTTTTTCGAGGGCAAAATCCAACAAAACTTTTGTTACTTCCTTATTCTCTCCCGGCTCTGCTCAACAGCAAATCAATGGCTTCCTGTACCAATTGAGGTGTATCCAGCGTTACCTCAAAATTAGATGCCAGCTTTAGGTCGCGCGCAAAGGTGCGGATGAGCCTATGGTTGAACCTATCAATAGTTTCCACGCTAAAGGCGGCATAATTGTGCAACAGATTTTTCAGAATTTTTTGTGAGCGCTTTTGTATTTCTTCTTTTGAAAGTTCCGTTTCCTGCGCGAGTATTTCCATCATAGGCGATGGATTTTGCAGGCTTTTTTCATCACTGAACTCAACCAAAGTTTTTATAATGCGCTGTTTCATTTCGGCAACCGCCTTATTGGTAAAGGTTATGGCAAGTAGGTGCGCGTAATATGACTCTATTGGAGCAGAAAGAATCCGTTTTAAATATTCCTTTACCAGCGTAAACGTCTTTCCGCTTCCGGCCGCTGCATCATAAATTAAAAAAGAAGGTGAATTTTTCAAATAATATGGTTTTGTCGCTTCAACATAAAATTAATCTATTAGAGTATAAAAATCTTATAAAATCTATAACACTTTTAGAGAACGATAATGTCTAAATTTGGGTGAATTTAATAATAACCGATAAAAATACGACATATCATGGCTTTCGAATTACCAAAATTACCATATGCATACGACGCACTGGAACCGAACATTGATGAGCAAACAATGAAAATACATCACGATAAGCACCATCAAGGTTATACCGATAAATTGAATGATGCCATTAAAGGTACCGATAAGGAAAATCAATCTATTGAGGAAATTTTGAAAAACCTTGACATGGATAATAAAGCCGTAAGAAATAATGGTGGCGGTTACTATAACCACAACCTATTTTGGAGAGTTATGTCTCCAAATGGAGGTGGAAAACCTTCAGGCGAACTGGCACAAGCCATTGACAGTGCTTTTGGAAGTTTTGATTCTTTTAAGGACAAATTTTCTGAAGCCGCAAAAACCCAGTTCGGATCAGGATGGGCTTGGCTTTGTGTACACAAAGGCGGAAAGGTTGAGGTTTGCTCTACCCCAAATCAAGATAACCCGTTGATGCCAAAAATTGGCTGCGGAGGACAACCAATTTTAGGATTGGACGTTTGGGAGCATGCATATTATCTAAAATATCAAAACAAACGCCCTGACTATGTAAGCAATTTTTGGAACGTTATTAATTGGGACGAAGTTTCCAAAAATTACGAGAAGAACAAATAAACTTTCCTCCTATATAATTGAAAAGCCGGTCAATAAATGTGATCGGCTTTTTTGTTTTAATAATTCTTAAAAAGCTTCTCTTTTACGAAAATCCAGAGGTGATTAATAAAATAGGTAGACGGAGGTCGGAAAGGGAGGAAACGGCTCGTGAAAAATTCTGCTAAGAAGAAAAAGACGTAACTCGCCACCCCGCATTTGGGCCAAATAAAAAAGGTAGACGGAGGTCGGAAAGGGAGGAAACGGCTCGTGAAAAATTCTGCTAAGAAGAAAAAGACGTAACTCGCCACCCCGCATTTGGGCCAAATAAAAAAGGTAGACGAACGTCTACCTTTTTTGCCCCAAATCTACCATGAACTTAACCTACTTATGCTAATGGTATGCCCAAATATATAGTAATATCATAATTGGAATTTAACATTTTAGACGAATTGCCATTATTTTCGTTGAAGAACTATTTTCTTACAGATTCTAAACAATATAGGCTACAAAATGATAACTAAAATAGTTAACAAACTAAGAAGGGCTGGGGTAATCGTGAAAGTAAAATGGTTTAAATACTCGCAAACTTCGGGATTAAACTAGAAAAATGGAAGGCTCAAAAAAAACCACGAAAATAAAATGGTACCTGAAAAATTCTGCAAAGTAGAACGCATCAAAACTCGCCACCCCTTTCCCGATAGCTATCGGGATGGGACCATGAAAAAAGGCAGACCGGAAGGTAATTAAAAAAGTAAACGGCTCGTGGAAAATTCTGCTAAGAAGAAGGAGCTCGTACTCGCCACCCCTTTCCCGATAGGACCATGAAAAAAGGCAGACCGGAAGGTCTACCTTTTTTGCCCCAAATCTTACCATAGACCTAACCTACTTACGCCTTATGGTAAGCTCAAATATAATTCAACTTTGCGCAGTAAAATAGTGCAAATCAACAATTTCGACTAAAGGCTTTTGAATCCGATAAAGGGTATGCGGTTGCGTTAAATTTGGAAAATATTAATAGGCGCGTTCGGGATTCCCTTCGTAAAAATTGATGTAAGCACGATTGACAACCCTCTTTCCACCCGCCGTGGGATAGTTTCCCGTGAAATACCAATCTCCCAAATTTTTAGGACAGGCCTTGTGCAGATCATCCACAGATTGAAAAATAAGTTTCACTTTGGCTTTTATATTTTCATCGCTAATAATTTCAGCAATTTTATCTGAAATTTCTTCATCAGTAAACGGTTCATATAATTCCTTAACGTGATTCACTACAGTGGAATCTTCAAAAGAAACCTGTTTTTTACATTTATGATAAATTTCCTCAACGATTGAATAGGTGCCGCGATCCTTATGAAGCTCCAAGGCCGCCTGAAAAGCCACCAAATGCTCAAGGCGCGCCATATCAATTCCATAACAATCGGGGTAGCGAATCTGTGGCGCGGATGAAACTACTACAATCTGTTTTGGATGTAACCTATCGAGCATTTTCAAGATACTTTTCTTCAAAGTTGTACCGCGAACGATACTGTCGTCAATAATTACCAGATTATCCTCGGGCTTCACAACTCCGTAAGTTACATCATAAACGTGTGCTACGAGATCATCCCGGCTGCTATCATCGGTAATAAAAGTTCGAAGTTTTACATCTTTTATCGCAATCTTTTCAGTTCTTATTTTATGTGCCTGTATTTGCTGAAGTCTTTCTGTAGTCAAACTTTCCTTTTCCTGCAGAATTGCCTCGTTTTTTTGTTTATTCAGTTCATCCTGTGCGGCTTCCAGCATTCCATAAAAAGAAGTTTCGGCCGTATTCGGGATAAAAGAGAAAACCGAATTTTCCGTGTCATAATCTATTGCTTCCAAAATCTTCGGCATTATCAATTTGCCCAACATTTTCCGCTCTTGGTAGATTTCGGCATCGCTTCCGCGGGAAAAATATATTCTTTCAAAGGAACAGGATTTTCTTTCCAAAGGAGGAAGTATTTCTGAAATATCCGCACTTCCATCCTTCTTTATAATAATTGCGTGTCCTGGCTCCAACTCTTTCACCTCTTCAAAAGGAACGTTGAAAACAGTTTGAATGGCAGGTCTTTCCGAAGCAACTACAATTACTTCATCATCTTGGTAAAAATATGCAGGTCGAATGCCTGCAGGATCGCGGAGAACAAAGGAATCGCCGTGGCCCAAAAGCCCTGCCATAGCATAACCGCCATCCCAATTGGAGGCGGATTTCCGAAGAATTTTAGCCACATTCAATTTTTCTGCGATATAGGGCGATGCTTCCTGTTTGTTCATCCCTTTTGCCTTTGCCTTTTTGTAAAGTTTGCGAACTGCATCATCCAAAAAATGGCCAATTTTTTCCATCACCGTAACCGTATCCGCCTTTTCCTTTGGGTGCATTCCCAATTTTATAAGGTTTTCAAATAATTGATTGGTGTTGGTCATATTGAAATTTCCCGCAATAATCAAATTTCGGTGCATCCAATTGTTTTGGCGGAGAAAGGGATGCACGTTTTCAACACTGTTTATCCCGAAAGTCCCATAGCGCACGTGGCCCAGAAACAATTCACCTATATACGGAATGTTCTTTTTTTGGGCGGCAACATCATCTTTATATTCGGGATGTTCAGCAAATTCAAGATTTATTCTTTCATTGATCTGCGCAAAAATGTCCTGGATTGGCTGCGCAGCATTGGAGCGAACCCGGCTTATGTAACGCTCTCCCGGGTTTACATCCAGTTTAATACTTGCAAAACCAGCACCGTCCTGTCCACGGTTGTGCTGTTTTTCCATCATTAAATACATTTTGTTCACCCCATAAAATGCCGTGCCGTATTTTTCCTTATAATATTCCAAAGGTTTCAACAGTCGCACCAGGGCAATCCCACATTCGTGTTTTAAAGCGTCGCTCATTTTTGAAGTTAATCTTTTATTAGTTGAAAGTTACTCGGACTTTCAGTTTTATTATTGAATGCTTATCTCTTCTATTAAATATACAAAAAACGCCCTGTGACAGGGCGCGCGTTTATGTTAATGCTATATCAAATTGTGTCAGGCTCTTGAATTGCTGCAAGCGTTGGTAGACTTCATTTCGGGAAAGATTTAAAAGTCTTTCCGGACCAAATTTTTCCACGCAGAAAGACGCGAGTGCCGAACCGTTTATAATTGCATTTTTCATATTTTCATAACTATAATCGCCCGTTTTTGCCAAATAGCCCGTAAAACCTCCGGCAAAGGTATCGCCAGCGCCGGTTGGGTCAAAAACTTCTTCCAGCGGAAGTGCCGGCGCAAAGAAAACATCGTCTTCGCCAAAAAGCAATGCACCGTGTTCACCCTTTTTAATAACTACTTGTTTGGGACCCATTTTCATAATTTTATGGGCGGCTTTTACTAGTGAATATTCACCTGAAAGTTGTCTTGCCTCTTCATCGTTTATGGTAATTACATCTACTTTTGAAATCACTTTTTTCAAATCTTCCAAAGCGCTGTCCATCCAAAAATTCATGGTGTCCAAAACGATGAGTTTTGGGGAATCCATTTGCTCAATCACGCCCAATTGGACGAGCGGATGCAGGTTTCCTAACATAACAACTTCGGAATCGCAATAATTTTTTGGAACCTTCGGATTAAAATCTGCGAGTACGTTTAAATCTGTTACCAGCGTATCGCGGGTATTCATATCGTTATGGTATTTTCCACTCCAAAAGAAGGTTTTTCCTTCTTCAACAATTTCAAGACCTGAAATGTCCATTCCTTTTTCTTCAAGCATCTTAAGGTTTTCTTTCGGAAAATCGCCGCCCACGATTGAAACTATGGCGCCGTCCACATAAAATTGTGAAGCTGCCAAACCTATGTAGGTAGCGGCGCCGCCAAGGATTTTATCGGTTTTCCCGAAAGGGGTTTCAATAGCATCAAAGGCAACGGTGCCAACAATAACAAGTTTGCTCATAAAGGGATTTTAAGGAGGGTGCAAATTTAATCAAATATTTATAATTGTTCGGCTAATAACAGGGGAAGTAATTCTGAGTATTTTAAACTCCTATAAATTTCATTTTCAATTTTTTATGTTAAATTCATCCCGTCCAAATCTTAAAAATGAAACTTCGATTTCTTTTTTTCTTTTCAATAGGTGTCGCGTCAATTTCCTTCTCGCAAGAAGGAGTACCCTTCACCGAAAACCAAAAACTGTATCTGCACGGTAATTCCATTTTAATAGGAAACAATATCCTGGGCGACAGTCCTACAAAACCACTAATGGATAATAACATCCCGAACGATCTTGTAAAAATGGTTTATATAGATGTGGACAACGACCCGAAAACCTTCTCCTCCAGCGAAGCGACGATTACCAGCGTGCCACCTCAGGCCAAAATTGCCTATGCCGCTCTTTACTGGAGCGCGCTTTATCCTTATGAAAAGGGAATTCTAAAGAAATCCGGCAAAAAAATGGTGCACGAAGGAAGCGGCGAGCGGGAGATCGATGTCAATCAGATTTTTCTAAAAATACCGAACGGAAACTACGAAACCATAAATGGAAAAATAATTTTCGACAGTTACAAAAAGGACGTTTTCACCACCAATACCCCGTACACTTGTTTTGCAGATGTTACCGCGCAATTACAAAAACTCCCATCAATAAATGGAACATATTCCGTAGCAAATATAAAGGCAACCGAAGGCGAAATTTCCGGCGGGGGCTCTGCCGGGTGGCTGCTATATGTGGTTTATGAAGATTTGGAGCAGAGCGCGAAATATTTCACACTTTACAATGGTTTGGTGGAAGTGAATAAAGAAGCCGTGGAAATTAGTTTCAGCGATTTTAAAAGCAAAGCAGAAGGGATTATTACCACAAACATTGCCTTGGGCGCCTTGGAAGGCGACCGAAAACTTAGAACTGATGAATTTTCAATTTTCGATAAAAAAACCGGAAACTATAAATCGTTGGCAAATAAACTTCGGGAAGAGAAAAATTTTTTCAACAGTAGCATCACCATTGGCGACAGCCTTTTTACGAACCGCAATCCAAATAGCACCAACACATTAGGTTTTGATCTTTTGAAAATGGAAATTCCCAACAAAAACAATGATTTGTTGGATAATGCCGCAACGCAGGCCGATCTTAAATTTCAGGCGCGGGCGGACCGTTTTTATCTATTTTTTGTTGCTTTTGAAACTGAAATAAACAATCACTTTTTACAGGAAAAAACAAATAGTCTTCAATCCAGCTTAGCTGATGTAGGTTTGATATCCTCATCGGAAAAATTAAATCCGCTTATAATTGAAAAACCCATTCAGCCGAAAATAATTTCTGAGAAAAAAAGCGCGGAAAATACCCTGCCTACAATTTTATCCGAAGAGGAATTAATAAAAAAAGAAGTGCGAATACAAACGCTGGCTGTCGCGGGAATAGCTTCTGGTTATTATTTGGTGACCAACGTATTTTCTGTCACTGATAACGCCATAAAATGGAGCAAGTTTTTAACGGACAAAAAATACAAGCCACAAACATTTACAAACCCGAGAAATAATTGGAATTACGTTTACGTATGGGAAAATAAGGACCCGATGCCGGTTTATGAAAAATGGAAACAATTGAAAGGTTTTGAGTATTTTAAGGAAATCTGGATTATGAAGATTAATCTTTAAAAATTTTCTTACTCCAAGTTATTTCCTGCCAAAATCCGCAGGAATTTCACCCCAAGCCTTTGTTTCCCACTTTACGATTTTTGTTTCGTATTTGTTGGTTTTCAGCCAGTTTTCGGCACGGTCAACCAATTCAAAAAGTGTTTTATTTTTTGAATTTTGCTTGAGTTTGGTATTGCATTTTTTTCGTTTTACCCAGCCCATCGCAATCCGGGAATCGGTATAAATAATCCGGTCACTACCTTTCTTTTTTAATAGTGCCAGCCCGTGAACCAGAGCTAAAAACTCTCCGATATTATTGGTTCCCTGCTGAAATGGCCCTTGATGGAACAGTTGTTTGTGCGTTTGTGTATCAACACCGCGATATTCCATTTTTCCGGGATTGCCGCTGGAAGCAGCATCAACAGCGATGGAATACAAGGTTTGGCTCCCCGATTTTTTGAAGTTGTTCTTTTGAAAGTGTTTTTTTTACGGTCTTTCCTTTATAATCGGCATACTCTTTATTGTACGCTTTTTTGGCTTCGTCAAAAGTTTCAAAACTTTTGTACTGTGCTCCTTTTACGCCATCTATAGAGCGTTTGCATTCCTTCCAACTGTCAAAGATTCCAGCGGGATTACCGTACCAAACCACATAAAATTTCTGTTTTTTACCCATTTTGGAGTATGTCTTCAATTACTTTCGGAAACCACTCGTGTTCCAATTTTTGTATTTTTTCAGCCACGGATTCCGCTGTTTCATCTTCTGTAAGGCTCACCTTTTTCTGTGAAATAATTGCGCCTTCGTCATAGTTTTCATTTACATAATGAATGGTTATTCCAGTTTCGGGCTCTTTGTTTTTTACAACGGCCTCGTGCACAAAATTGCCGTACATACCCTTTCCGCCATATTTTGGAAGCAATGCGGGATGAATATTGATAACCTTATTTTCAAAATCCTTCAAAATAGTTTCGGGGAATTTCAGCAGAAATCCCGCCAATACAATTAAATCTGGATTAAGGGACAAAAGCAAATCCCGTATTTTTTCCGAAGAATACAACTCTTCTTTGGTAAAATGTTGCGCGGGCACATTTAAGTTTTCGGCACGTTTCAGCACCCCGGCATTTTCGCGATTTGAAAGCACAAGGGAAACCTCCACATTTCCCTTTTTCTGAAAATATTCAATTATCCTTTCAGCATTTGTACCGTTGCCCGATGCAAAAATTACGATCCGCTTCTTCAATTCAATATCCATTATTTATTGCGAAGTATTAATATGTATTAATTAAAAAACAAAAGTAAGTTAATACGGTTTTACTTATGCCAAAATTGAGTAAATTGGGTTTTCAAATTAATCTTACGCAAAAATTTTGAAAGTTACCCAATCCACATTTTTAACATTAAATGGTGTTTTCAATTAAAATATTTTATTTTTGCCACTTATAATTAAAATTTAAAAACAAGAATTATGTCAGACATTGCATCAAGAGTAAAAGCGATTATCGTAGACAAATTAGGTGTAGACGAGAACGAAGTTGTAAACGAAGCAAGCTTCACAAACGACTTGGGAGCAGACTCCTTGGACACGGTAGAACTTATCATGGAATTTGAAAAAGAATTCGATATCCAAATTCCAGACGACCAAGCTGAAAATATTGCCACTGTAGGGCAAGCAATTTCCTATATAGAAGCAGCAAAATAAGAATTCTTTTATGGAATTAAAGCGAGTTGTAGTTACCGGCCTTGGTGCCCTTACCCCCATTGGCAACAATATTGATGAATATTGGGATGCCTTGGTTAGTGGAAAGAGTGGCTGTGCGCCCATAACCTATTTTGATACCGAAAAGTTCAAAACAAAATTCGCTTGTGAACTGAAGAACTTCAACGCAGAAGACCATTTTGACAGGAAGGAAGCCCGAAAACTGGACCGTTTTGCCCAATATGCCCTTGTTTCGTCAGACGAAGCAATAAAAGACGCTGGACTGGACCTGAATGGGGTCGATAAGTTTAGAGTGGGTGTAATTTGGGGCGCCGGGATTGGCGGACTTGAAACCTTTCAGGATGAAGTAATAAACTTTGCGGAAGGGGATGGGACTCCGCGTTTCAACCCCTTCTTCATTCCAAAAATGATTGCGGATATTGCGCCCGGAAATATTTCTATAAAGCACGGCTTTATGGGGCCCAATTACACAACTGTTTCGGCCTGTGCCTCTTCGGCAAATGCAATGATTGATGCTTTCAATTATATCCGTTTGGGCCAATGCGATGTTGTAGTTTCCGGAGGAAGCGAAGCCGCGGTGACAAAAGCGGGAATGGGCGGATTTAATGCTATGCATGCCCTCTCTACCAGAAATGATAGTCCCGAAACCGCATCCCGACCGTTTGACGCAACGAGGGACGGATTTGTACTCGGGGAAGGAGCCGGAGCACTTATTCTTGAAGAATACGAACATGCAAAAAAACGCGGCGCAAAAATATATGCCGAAATTGTTGGCGGCGGAATGAGCAGCGATGCTTACCACATGACAGCGCCCCACCCCGACGGGATTGGCGTGGAACGTGTAATGCTGAATTGCCTGCGCGATGCCAATATGAGCCCGAATGAGGTAGACGCAATAAATACCCACGGAACCTCAACCCCACTTGGTGATGTTGCAGAATTGAAAGCGATAGTAAACGTTTTTGGCGAGCATGCCAAAGACATCAATATCAATTCCACAAAATCCATGACTGGACATTTGTTGGGAGCTGCGGGAGCCATTGAAGCCATCGCTTCCATTTTAGCGATGAAACACGGGATAGTTCCCCCTACCATTAACCACACAACGGTAGATGAGAATATTGATCCATCTTTAAACCTTACCTTAAACAAAGCTCAAAAACGTGATATAAAAGTGGCGATGAGCAATACTTTTGGTTTTGGCGGGCACAACGCCTGTGTGCTCTTTAAAAAACTTGATGCCTAAAAAAATTAATGGCCTCCCTTAAAAAAATATTTTCTTCCCGTACTGAAAAAAACGGGGAATTCCTTAATTCCCTAAAAAAAATATTGGGCTTTAAACCAAAGGATATTTCCCTTTACGAAACCGCCTTCACCCACCGCTCCACCAACGAAAAAAATAACGAAGGCCAACCCCAAAATTATGAAAGGCTTGAGTTTTTAGGCGATGCCATGCTAGGCGCGGTAATTGCCGCCCACCTCTTCAAAAAAGTGCCTGAGGGCGATGAAGGTTACCTTACCAAAATGCGGAGCAAAGTTGTAAGCCGCGAACATCTAAACGAGTTGGGGCGCGATTTGCAACTAGTTAAATTTTTAAAAACCACGATTCCCACGCAGCAGTTCAGCGGCAATATCCATGGCAATGTTTTCGAGGCATTGGTCGGTGCCATTTATTTGGACCGTGGATTTCGGTATTGCGAAAAATTTATTTTTAAACGCGTTATTAAGCCCTACGTTGATATAAAAAAACTTGAAGGAAAGGTTATAAGCTACAAAAGCCTTTTTATTGAATGGTGCCAAAAGCACAAGAAACAGTTCAATTTTGAGATATACGAAGATAACGGCAAAGACGAATTAAAACACTTCGCCGTACGCCTAAAGCTTGGAGAGGAAGTTGTGGCAAAAGCAAGGGCAACTTCAAAAAAAAAGGCAGAGGAACGCGCCGCCAAAAGGGCCTATTACAAACTGCAGATTAGAATCGATGCTGAGAGAAGTTAGAGCCCATTCATTTTAATGGCCTATTTTTCAAATTGAATACATTTCGAGGATTTTTATAAAACATTGGGAGTGTTAAAGAAATGGAATTCTTCAATATTACTATTTCAATAAATTAGGTCCTTCCATTCCCCACTTCGCATTACTTGTTTATTTTTGTAAAATTCACACCTCGCGGGGCAAAAATAGTTGCATCGGTATCCATAAAATCAATACCACTAAAAGATAAAAATGACAATTCACAGACTTTCCCTTAACGATGAAATGGACGAGGATTTTACGCTATTGGCCATCCATTGCAGTGAGGAGGCCTACAAACTTGCATATTTGATTAATCGGCAATTGAGAATACAGTTGAAAAGAAGAATTTCCGATCTCGATTTTTCTACCGATGGATTATTGATTACATTCCCTATTTATTATTTTGAGGATGCCCGAAAATACATCCATTTCTCCCTGGTAGCCAATAAATGTAAATCGGTGGAGGCGACTTTACAGAGTTCGGGAGGTCTGTTTTCAGAAATAGTTTCGGAAAGAGCGCTCATAAAACATTTGTTGCCCGAATTCAAAAAAGTGGATTACTTCCTGAAAATTTATTCAGATTTTGAAACGGTCCCCCTTCGGAAAATAATATCCGACATAAACGATATAAAGCAGGTAATCTCGGCATACGCTGTGGAAACCGCCAATATAAAATCAAAAAACAATTTAATATTCGATTGATGTTAAACCAAAAACGTACAAAAATAGTGGCCACGCTCGGCCCGGCAACTTCCGAAAAAGAAACCTTAAAACAGATGATTCTTGAAGGGGTGGATGTTTTTCGAATCAATTTTTCGCACGCCGAGTATGCAACCGTAAAAAAAACCATTACCACCATCCGAAATCTTTCGGACGAACTGGACATTCACGTTGCCATTTTGGGCGATTTGCAAGGACCCAAACTCCGCGTGGGGATGATGAAGGAAGAAGTTGTCGTACAACCGGGCGATCAACTCTCCTTCTGCACTGGGCAAGAGTTTGAGGGAACACGTGATAAAGTATATATGAATTATGACAACTTCCCTCGTGACGTTAAAGCTGGAGAACGGGTGTTGTTGGATGATGGCAAACTTATTTTTGAAGTTCTTGAAACGAATAAAAAAGACGAAGTAAAAGTAACCGTAATACAAGGTGGGCCCTTGCGTTCCAAAAAAGGGGTAAATCTTCCAAATACAAATATTTCTTTACCCGCCTTGACCGCAAAAGATAAAAAGGACGCCATCTTCGCCATTGAACAAAAAGTAGACTGGATGGCGCTTTCATTTGTTCGCCATGCCGATGATTTAAAAGAATTACAGGCGCTGATCGAAGCACATTCCGAATACAAAATTCCTATCATCGCCAAAATAGAAAAACCCGAAGCCGTACGGAATATCGATAAAATTGTGGCCTATTGCGACGGACTTATGGTAGCCCGAGGCGATTTGGGAGTGGAAGTTCCCGCCGAAGAAGTGCCGTTAATACAAAAAGAATTGGTGCTTACCGCAAAGCGAGCACGTATTCCCGTAATCATCGCAACACAAATGATGGAAACGATGATAACCTCACTAACGCCAACCCGTGCGGAAGTGAACGATGTGGCAAACTCAGTGATGGACGGTGCAGATGCGGTGATGCTTTCGGGCGAAACTTCCGTAGGAAATTATCCCGTTGCCGTCATAAAAACAATGGCGAAAATTTTAAAAAGCGTAGAAAATTCTGAACTGATACGGGTGCCTCAGGAACCACCACAAATTAAAACCAACCGATACGTTACAAAATCCATCTGTTACCACGCCGCGCATATGGCCAATGAAATTGAAGCAAAAGCAATTTGTACTTTAACCAATAGTGGCTATACTGCCTTCCAAATTTCTGCTTGGCGCCCTTCTGCATTTATTTTGGCATTTACCAATAACAAGCGTATTCTCGCCCGTTTAAATTTATTATGGGGTGTAAAAGCCTTTTATTACGATAAATATGTAAGCACGGACGAAACGGTGGACGATGTAAATAGAATAGCCGTTGAGCGTGAATATGTAAGCAAAGGCGATTTCCTTATAAACTTAGCCGCTATGCCCATCGTGGAAAAGGGAATGGTTAATACGTTGCGGGTATCGCAAGTAAAATAGTTATTCCGTAACCTCCACTTTTTCAAGTTTCATCCCGTTACTTTCTTTTGTAATGGTCACCGTATACCCGAAACCTTGCTGTTTTGTAGTTGTAAACTATTTTCTGAAGCTCATTTTCATTGCGGGAAATCTGTAATTCGCTCAGTAAATCGCTTTTCTTTTTATTGCCGTTTTGTTGAGTTTCGCTGTTAGCTCCTTTTGGATTCGGAAATGCAAATTCCTTTGGAATTTTAAAAAGTTGCTGCGCCGTAAAGAAAGCCACATGCCACTTATCCGTTGGTAAAACAAGGGTTTCGGTTTTGGTAGGTTGGCTGGCCGTGCCTCCGGTTGCTTCTGAATAGTTTACGTTGGGAAAATCTTTTTTCAGTTCCTCAGCATAATTTTTTGCCGAAGCATCCTCTCCCGGAGGAAAAAATTTCGAAAGAAATCCATTAAAAGCATATCCTTTTTGGTTGTTGAATTCTACTTCATCCATCGCCCCGTTTATTCCACCTACATTCATGGTTGTGTTGGATTCGGCGTTCACTATTTTCACTTTGGTTCCCAATGGCATAACGGTTAACTTTTCACTTTGCAGGTTTGGGAATTTTCGCAAAGTAAGTCCGCTAACGGCCGTAACATACATAGCATCGGGCACGGTTTGTTGTGGAATTGTATCTGCAACAACTGTTTGGTTTTCCTCAGATTTTTTTGAATCGTTTTTGCAGGAAAGGAGAAATGTAAAACTTGCAATTGCTAGAATTGATAAAACGGCGGTCTTCATTATTTGGAATTTTAAATTAGCTTAAAGATACGTAGCTTTTTTTCATTTCTAAAATTCAAGTTTTAGTTGCACATCAATCGATTCTTTCAAAACCTCTGCTTTTTTGGGTTTTTCATTATTGAGATTTGAAATTGAAATGCCCAACAACCGTACCGACTCCTTCATTTTTTCCTGAAATAACAGTTCTTTAACCACCTCTAAAATCAGCTCTTTTGAAGCGATAAAAAGCGGTAGCGTTTTGCTACGTGTTTGCAGTGTGAAGTCCCGGTATTTTATTTTCAGCGTAACTGTTTTTCCGGCAAGTTTACTTTTCTGCAAACGCTTTTCTACCTCGGCAGCTATTTCCTCCAACCGCTCCAACATAAAAATTTCAGAAGAAATATTTTCTGAAAAAGTATGCTCTGCCGCCAGCGATTTCTGTGTTCGCGACGGTTTTACTTTGCTGTTGTGGATGCCGCGTACGACATTATAATAAAAACTGCCGCTCTTCCCAAAGTTTTCTTCCAGAAATTCGATAGACTTATTTTTCAAATCCTTCCCCGTAAAAATTCCCAATCGGTACATTTTTTCCTTCGTGACTTTCCCGACGCCGTAAAATTTCTTCACATCCAGCGTTTCCAAAAAGGGAATTATTTCGTCGGGCCCTATGGTTTTCTGTCCGTTGGGCTTATTAATATCGCTGGCAATTTTCGCCACAAATTTATTTACCGAAATTCCCGCGGAAGCGTTCAAGCCTGTTTTTTCCTTTATTTTCTTCCGGATTTCAGTGGCGATCATCGTCGCACTGGGATTGCCTTTTTTATTTTCGGTAACGTCCAGATAGGCTTCGTCAAGTGAAAGCGGTTCCACCAAATCGGTATATTCAAAAAATATCTTTCTAATTTGTTTTGAAACTTCTTTGTAGCGATCGAAATTGGTTTTTACAAAAATAAGTTCGGGGCAAAGTTTTCGTGCCATTGCCCCGCTCATCGCACTTCGCACCCCAAATTTTCGAGCTTCATAACTGGCCGCGCTCACCACTCCACGTGCTGAGCTTCCGCCCACGGCGATGGCCTTTCCGCGTAGTTCGGGATTATCCAACTGCTCCACGGAAGCGTAAAAAGCATCCATATCTACATGGATTATTTTGCGAATGGGCAGTTCATCTTGCATCCTACAAATTTAATATCTTTAATGTCTGATTGGCCTAAGTCGAAAATCATTTTAAAAAACTGCTATGAAAAAAAGTGCCATTATTCTTGGAGCAACAGGCCTAACGGGAAATCTCCTCCTCAAAAAACTTTTGAAAGACCCTTCTTTTGAAAAAATTAAACTTTTTTCACGCAGCAGTTCAGAAATAAATTCCCCAAAAATTGAGGAACACTTGATCGATATGTTCCAATTGGAAAGTCATTCCGAAGCATTTACTGCCGATGTTGTTTTCTGCTGTATCGGCACCACCAAAGCCAAAACTCCCGATAATGAAACCTATAAAAAGATAGATTACGGCATTCCCGTCTCCGCCGCAAAATTGGCTAAGAAAAACTCAATTAAAACATTTATAGTTATATCGGCAATGGGCGCAGATGCCGATAGTAGCATTTTCTACAACAAAACAAAAGGCGAAATGCAGCGCGATGTACTGAAACAGGAATATTGAAAACACCTATATTTTGCAGCCTTCATTAATCGCTGGTGATAGGGAAGAAAATCGCTTCGGTGAAAAAGTAGCAACGTTTTTTATGAAAAACTTCGGTTTTTTGATTCCGAAGAAATACAAAATGATAGAAGCCGAAACGATTGCGGAAGCGATGATTGTACTATCAAAAAAAGAATTTCAGGAACAAATTATAACTTCTGATGAAATAAAAGAAATAGCAGAAAATGCAGGAAATAGAGCGTAAATTTTTAGTCACCTCCGAAGCTTTTAAAAGCGAAGCCCACAAACGCACCCGAATCGTACAGGGTTTTTTGAATACAAACCCGGAGCGCACCGTGCGCATTCGTATTCAGGGTAACGATGGATTTATCACAATTAAAGGAAAGTCGAACAAATCCGGGCTTTCCCGATTTGAATGGGAAAAACAAATTCCACTTGCCGATGCGGAAGAATTGATGCATTTGTGCGAACCAGGAATTATTGAAAAAACCCGTTTCGAAATCAGTTTCGCCGAACACACTTTTGAAGTGGACGAATTTTCTGTCGAAAACACCGGACTCACCATTGCGGAAGTTGAGCTTCAATCTGAAACCGAAACTTTTCAAAAACCGGATTGGTTGGGCAGGGAAGTAACGGGCGAGGTTAAATACTACAATTCGCAATTGAGCAAAAACCCCTTTAAAAACTGGAAAGATGAAATATAAATTATTAGTAGCGCTTCTTTCAATCTTGGTTCTAAGTTGTGAAACCAAAATTGAAAAGGAAATTGTCACCGAGCCATGTCCCGACAACGAAAAAATTCCCGCAAAACAACTCAAGGAAGAGTTGGCTGCAAAAGGATATCAGACCTTCGATTATGTGGATGAACAAACGGGCGATACACTGTTGATGCAGCAGTATTTTATTGCCTTTTTAAAAGGTGGCCCCAACCGTTCGCAGTCCAAAGAAGAGGCCGACAGTTTGCAAAAATTGCACTTGGCGCATTTGGGAAGAATGTATAAGGAAGGTTTCTCGGATATTTACGGTCCCTTTGGCGATGATGGTGAAATTCGTGGCATTACCATATACAACGTGCCCACCCAGAAAATGGCCGACAGTTTGGCTCATTTGGACCCAATGGTGAAATCGGGAAGATTGGTAATTGAAATCCACCCGTGGTGGGCAGCAAAGGGTTTTCCTTTACGCTAAATTTATTGCCAGCCGCCACCGAGCGCTTCGTACAAATCTACGACGGCCTGCAGACGGTCATATTTCGCGTTGACCAGGTTCAAACTTGAGTTTAGCGCGTTTTCGCGGGCGTTCAAAACTTCAATATAGTTGGCAAAACCATTGTTCAAAAGCTCTTCGGAATAATCCGTTGCCAGACTGTAAGCATCCAATTCCTTTTGGCGCACGCCGATTTTTGCCGATGCCGTTTCATAGTTATAAAGCGCGTCCGAAACCTCTTTGCTTGCCGTAATCAATGCAAGTCTAAAATCCAAAAACGCCTGTTCCTGCTCTGCTTGGCGCACTTCATATTGTGTTCGGATCTGCCTTCGGTTGAAAATAGGTTGGGTAAGTCCAGCAATTACGGAAGCGAAAAGGGAATTGGCGTTGAAAAGTTTTTCAATATCAACACTTTGAAAACCTCCGGACGCAGAAAGTGTAAGCGAAGGATAAAAATCGGCCCGCGCAGCATTTGTAAGTTCAAAGGCATTTACCAGATTGTATTCGGCAGAAATCACATCCGGACGATTTCGAAGCAATTGGCTCGGCACTCCGGTTTTTAGGGAAGTGTCAATTATTTGATCTTCCAAATCGCCTCGGGCGATTTCCATTGGTGCATTGCCGAGTAAAATGGACATTGTATTTTCCAATAAATGCGCTTGGTTCTTTAATTCCAACAAAATTGCTTGAGCCGTATAGAGTTGTGCCTCGGTCTGCTTAACGCCTACTTCGGTTACATTTCCTGCTTCTTTTAAAGCCTCTGTGGTTTCGAGACCGGAGGAGCGGGTTTCAATGGTTTGCTCGGTGACCCGAATCTGTTCATCCAAAGAAAGCAACTGGTAATAAGTGGAGGCAATATCGGCAATCAGCCGGCTTTTTACAGCCTGGTGCGCGGCAAGCCGTTGCAGATACAAGGCTTGAAAAGCCCTGTCGTTACTTCGAATTTTCCCCCAAATATCCGCTTCCCAAGAAAGTCCGGCGCTCAGTTCATATTGTTCTATGGAAGAAATATTGCCGCCAAACTGATTTGAAGCTGGCAATTTTTGATACGAATATTGCGCATTTCCGTTCAAACTAGGAAAATAGCTTGCCCTACCCTGTTTCACATAGGCTTCGGCAATTTTAATCTGCTGAATTGCCACGCGGATATCTATGTTGTTTTTTAGGCCTTCTTCAATATAATTCTGAAGAATGGGATCCTTAAACAATTCCTTCCACGAGATTCGGGCAATCGTTACTGTGTCCTGCGGCAGATTGTCCGTTCTATAATTTGCTTCGTTTACAATCTGCGGCCGTTCATAATCTTTGGCCGCGAAGCACGAGACGAGCAGGAAAGGCAATGCTGCCAGAATTAAGATTTTATATATGCTGTTCTTTTTCATCTGTTGAAAAATTATAGTAGATTATCGGATTCAATACCGAGGTTCGTATCGTTTGAATTTGGGTGATGCGGCGGAAGCTTTTGCTGCTCTTCTTCGAAATTTTCCGCATTCTCGCTCGTCGTGCCACTGATTTTTTCCTGTAACCATTGGAAAAGAATAAATAGAATGGGAATTACGAAAACACCCAAAACCGTACCCACAAACAGTCCGCCAACAGCGCCCGTACCAATGGAACGGTTACCTGCAGCGCCAACACCCCCGGCAAGCACCAACGGCATCAATCCTAAAATAAAGGCGAAGGAAGTCATCAAAATTGGTCGCAAACGGGCTTCGGCACCATCGATGGCAGCATCCAAAATGGACTCGCCCTGCTTTCTTCTTTGAATGGCAAATTCAACAATAAGAATTGCGTTTTTCGCCAAAAGTCCGATAAGCATAATCAGTGCAATCTGGAAATAAATGTTGTTCTGCAAGCCCGCGAGTTGCGTGGTAATGTAAGCGCCAAAAACCCCGACCGGCAACGAAAGCAACACCGAAAATGGCAGCAAATAACTTTCATATTGGGCCGAAAGCAAAAAGTAAACAAACACCAACGAAAGAATGAAAATGGTGGTGGTTTGTCCACCCGCATTTTTTTCTTCCCGAGTTAGGCCGGAATAGGCAATGTCATAATTTCGGGGAAGTGTTTTTGCAACCTCCTCTACCGCCGCAATTGCATCACCACTACTGTAGCCCGGATTGGTAGCAGCTGATAGCTTTGTAGAATTAAAAAGATTGAAACGCGTAACTGACTGGGGCCCATACACCCTTTTAAGGGTTACAAACTCTGTAATTGGCGCCATGTCGCCGCCGTCCGTACGAACGAACATTTTATTCAAATCGCTTTCATCTGCCCGATCCTGTGGCAATGCCTGTACGTAAACACGGTACTGTTTCCCGAAGCGAGAAAAGTCTGCGGCGAAAATACTTCCTATATAACCCTGCAATGTTGAAAAAATATTTTTTACAGAAACTCCCAATTCCTTAGCACGGGGCACATTAATGGTCATTTCATATTGCGGATATTTTGTGTTGAAGGATGACTGCGCATATTTTATCTCTGGCCGCTGTGAAAGTTTTCCGATGAATTCTTGGTTTACCGCATCCAAATCGGTGAAACTTCCGCCGCTCCGATCGAGAAGATTTACTTCAACTCCTGCCGAGCTTCCGAAACCGGGAATACTGGGTGGCGCGAAGAACACAATATTCGCTTCGGGAATCTGCGCGGCAACGCCAAACATTTTAGCGGTAATACTTTCTATTGAAAGCGAATCTGCATCGCGTTCATCCCAATCATCGAGACGGATAAACCCAAGACCAAAGTTACTTCCGGCTCCTCCCAAAAAGCTTCTGCCTTCAATTATAGAACCTTCCTTCACCCCGGGAATCTGGGTTATTTTGTCGTACAACTCTTCATTTACCTTATGCGTTCTATCTATGGAAGAACCCGCGGGAAGTTCCACATTCAGGAATACTATACCTCTATCTTCATCGGGAACAAAGCCTGTCTTTACCACGGAAGCAGACCACCAAATGCCCAGAACTGCCAAAACGAGAATGGCAGCGGTAATCCATTTATTTCGATATAAAAAGTGAACTGATTTTCCGTATTTGTTTACCGTAGCATTAAAACCGCGATTGAAACCTCTGAAGAATTTCTTTATAAAACCCGGTTTATTGCTGTTCTGTTTATCCTCATGACCCTTCAACAATAACGCACAAAGAGCGGGGCTAAGCGTTAAGGCGTTTACTGCCGAAATGATTATGGCCACGATAAGCGTTACCCCAAATTGGGTGTAGAATACCCCGGTGGGACCTTTCACGAATGTGACGGGAATAAACACGGCTGACATTACCAGCGTAATGGAAACAATGGCGCCGGAAATTTCGTGCATTGCATTTATAGTTGCTTTTTTCGGATTTTGTTCGCCTTTGTCAATCTTTGCGTGTACGGCTTCCACCACAACAATGGCATCATCAACCACAATTCCGATGGCAAGTACCAAAGCGAAAAGCGTTAAAAGGTTTATGGAATACCCGAATAAATTCAAAAAGAAAAATGTTCCCACAATTGAAACCGGAACGGCAATAGCCGGAATAAGCGTAGAGCGGAAATCCTGAAGGAAAACAAATACCACGATAAACACCAAAATAAAGGCTTCAACCAAAGTACTCACCACTTTTTCAATGGAAGCATTTAGGAAATTATTGGTGTTGTAAGGCACAAAAATTTCAATCCCTTCAGGTAAATCCTCTTTTACCTTTTCAAGTTTTTTCTCTATTTCAACAATTATATCGCGGGCATTGGAACCTTTTGTTTGGAAAATCCCGAGGTTCACTGCAGGATAGCCCGCAGTCATCGAGCCACCGTTATAGGATTGTGCGCCCAATTCAATTTCGGCAACATCGTTGAGTTTTAAAAACTGACCGTTGTCCAACGCTTTTATAACAATGTCACTATACTGTTGTTCCGTTTTATATCTGCCGCCGTATTTTATGATATAGCTGAAGGCTTCACCGTCATTTTCGCCCAACGAACCGGCTGCGGCTTCAAGGCTTTGTTCGTTCAAGGCGGCAACCACATCAGACGGTACCAAATTGTAAGCGGCAAGTTTTTCCGGTTGCAGCCAGATTCGCATAGCGTAATCCTTTCCTCCGAAGACATTTACGTCACCAACCCCATTTACACGTTGCATTTCGGGGATGACATTTATTTTGAGGTAATTCTGAATAAAGGTGTCGTCGTAATCCTTGTTTTTACTATAGAAGGACATGTACATTAACGCACTAGTCTGCTGTTTTGAAACCGTAACGCCGGTTTGCAGTACCGCCTGCGGCAAAAGTGGGTTTGCCCGGGCAACCCTATTCTGAACATTCACGGCAGCAATATCCGGGTCAACGTTCTGGTCAAAAAATACACTAATGGAGGCCGTTCCCGTATTACTCGCGGTCGAACTTAGGTAGGTCATTCCCTCCACCCCATTTATCTGTTCTTCCAGCGGAATGATAACACTTTCAAGAATGGTCTCGGCATTAGCCCCCGGATATGCAGCATTAACCTGAATAGTTGGTGGCGCAATATCCGGATATTGGGTTATGGGCAAATTGGTGAGTCCCAAAATCCCTAAAATCACGATAATTATTGAGATAACCGTAGAAAGTACGGGCCTGTCTATAAATGTTTTTAGCATAGCTTAATTTTATTTGCTGCGGTTATCTGAAAACTTTTTGAATGGGTTTTGCAATACTGTCGAAGGGCATAGGCTGCGGAATTATTTTGGTGTCGCCTCTTAATTTATCAGTTCCTTTGGCAACAATGGTTTCGCCTTTTTCAAGTCCGGATTCCACTACATATAGGTTGTCCACCTCCGCTTCAATGTCAATTTTTGAAGCTACAGCGCTGCTGTCCTGCATTACTTTGTAAACGTAAATGCTTCCTTGGCGGTCGAAGGTAGATTCCTTCGGCACTACCAAAGCATCGGTATAAACTTCTGGAATTTGAATTTTCCCACTGTTACCGTTTGTCAAAAGCCGGGACGGATTCTCAAAAACAGCACGGAATTGAATAGCGCCCGTTTGCGAATTTACTTGCGAGTTGATGGTTTCAATAGTTCCTTCCCGCTCGTAAAGGCTTCCATTAGCCAATAATAATCTCACTTTCGAAAGATTTTTTATTTTATCTGAAATGTCTTCCCCGTCGGTATTTTGGATAAATGAAATATAATCCTTCTCGTTCATCGAGAAATACGCATACACTTTGCTTATATCCGAAACCGTGGTAAGCGGCTCGCCGGAAGGACTCACCAACGCCCCTTTCCGAAGTTTAATTGAGCCGACAAAACCATCAACCGGGCTTTTTATATTTCCGTAATCAATATTTGCGGCAATGCTGTTATAAGCGCTTCTTGCCTGCTGCAGTTTCGCTTTTGCCGTTTCCAACTGCACATTGCTGATAATGTTTTTTTCAACCAAAGGTTTCAGCTTATCAACCTCAACCTGCGCGGCGTTTACGTTCGCGCGGGCTGCGGCGGCATCTTGGTTCAAGGTTTGGGTTTCCAAACGGAAAAGCGTTTGTCCTTTTTTCACTTTTTGGCCTTCATCAACCAAAACATCGGTAATGTAACCAGAGATTTTTGCGCGCACCTCGCTGTTTACAATGCCTTCTATACTCGCAGGATAAGTGGTGTATGCGGTAACCGTTTTTGTGGGAATGGTTACCACAGGCAATGTCGGTTTTTGTTGCGCCGCTTGTGCCTGCTGGGCATTTTTATCATCGCCACAACCTGAAAGCAAAAACAGCATTCCGAAAATTACGGGCAAAATATGTATAAAACTTCTCTTTTTCATTGGTAATTAATTAGTTGATTTATTTTTATCGGTAAGTTTTTTTTGAAGTTTTTCCATGGAAGCGCTTGCTTGTTCAAGAAATTCCAAATAATCTGTATGGAATTCCAAATCGAATCTTTCCTCAGAATTTTCGGGCAGCGTTGAGTTTATGGCCCTTTTGTATTCCATAATTTCAAGATGGAGTTCCCTTTCGTTTTTCCAGTTTTTCAACATCGCATTCATCGAGCGGATGGTTGCATCCGGACTAAGGATAAAATATTTTTTGCGGTCTCCGGGTTTTGTATAATAGGTTATACGTTCGGAAGCCTGCAAATTGGTAAGATGCGTAAATATGGTGCTCTTACTGGCGCCCAACTCGCAAACTAAATTTTCAAAAGTTGAGCCTTGCTTTCCCTTTAAGACGAGCTTAGCGATTATTCGTGCTGCCAAAGGAGCCAATTGCTCTTTATTTTCAAGATAGCAACCTAATCTTTCTATTAATTTTTCCTTCTCGCCCAAAACAATTTTTTGAAATAGAGCGCAAATATACGATTGGTTCGTGTTTTTCCGAACCAAATGAAATTAAGGTTATGTTAAATAAATTAAAATTTAATTTGAAGAAATAATTATAATTCAAAAATGCTGAACATAAAAGAAGAGATTTTCAAATACGATTTATTCTTCGTCTTTATAAATTTTGATAATCAGTTCACCTTGTGAATTCATCGTGGCGCGGTACATTCCAGTTGTATTGAATTCCATCGCTACATTTCCATTTTTATCGATTGCCACAATACCTCCATCTCCCCCAAGCGCAGGTACTTTTTTCTGAATAACCTCAGCGGCGGCTTGTTGCAGCGTCATTCCTTTATATTCCATCAAAGCTGAAATATCATAAGCCACCACCGATCTTATAAAAAACTCACCCCATCCTGTTGAAGAAACGGCGCAGGTAGCATTGTTCGCATAGGTTCCGGCGCCAATAATTGGAGAATCGCCAATTCTTTTCCAGCGTTTATTTGTCATTCCTCCAGTGGAAGTACCCGCTGCGAGATTTCCGCTTTTATCGAGAGCAGCACAACCAACCGTCCCAAATTTTGAATTTTTGATATAGGGATCTTCAAAGGAAATTTTCTTTTCGTTTCCGGCTTTTTCCTTTTGCAGAATTTTCTGTAATGATTCATATCTATTTTGGGTGTAGAAATAAGAAGTATCCATCATTGTATAGCCTAGGCTTTGTGCAAATTCTTCAGCGCCCTCGCCGTACAGCATCACATGCTCGCTTTTTTCCATTACATCCCGAGCCAAATTTATTGGATTTTTGATATGCCTCACTCCCGAAACTGCACCGGCATTCAAGGTTGCGCCGTCCATTATTGATGCATCCAATTCATTGGTTCCGTTGTGTGTGAAAACGGCTCCTTTCCCAGAATTGAATAATGGGGAATCCTCCATTATATTAATGGTATGTGTTACGGCATCAAGTGAAGTGCCTCCATTTTTTAAGATTTCATATCCTGCCGAAATCGCTTCTTTCAATTTCGCCTTGTATGCATTTTCAAGCGAATCTGTCATATTCTCTTTTAAAATAGTTCCGGCGCCTCCATGGATTACAATTCCAAAATTTTGGGAATCATTTTCAAAATTTTCAGCAGATTCTTTCTGTGAAATTGGTCTTTCGTCGATGTTTTTGCACGCGTTAAGGAGAAAAAGCGAAATAAAAAGTGTTAAAGTTGCTTTCATGTTAAAAACTTTTGTTTCGAGCTAAGATAGGGTAAATCTCAATGTTTATCACGTATGCCACAGACATTGAATTAAATATGTATTTAAAATAAAGTGCATTTTATCGATTAAGTGCATAATAAATACGACTAAATACATTTTCAATGAAATATTTTTATATATTTGACTCAACATCATGCCCCAAATTTGATGTTCCCAAATTATGCACCTACTAAAAAGCAAGCTACTTGCTATGGCAATAATCTGCCTCGTGATTACCTCTTGTTCAAAGGAAGACGCTGTTCAGGATGAAACAGTTAAATATGAAATAGATTTGGGTCTCGCCCAAAAAAATGACGGTCAAATGTCGCAGCGAATTTTGGAACTTATAAACATCCATAGAGATTCACTTGGTTTAAACGCCTTGCAGATGGACAACTCCTATGCTTCGGCCTATGCCGTTGAACACACCCAGCACATGATTGAGTTGGAAAAGATAAACCACGACAATTTTGGGTACCGAAGTGAAGCAATAAAATATCATGATAAGGCGCAAACCGTTGGGGAAAATGTAGCTTACGGTTATGATACCGCCGAGAAAGTAGTAAATGCCTGGCTAAATAGCCCAGGCCACCGTGAAATAATGGAAGGCAATTATACGCACACTGGTTTCGGAGTTATGACCTGCGATAAAGGCAGACTTTACTACACACAACTTTTTTACAGAAAGTAACCTCACATCCTTTTTCTATTAGACCATTTTGCCGTATTTTTACTTAAAAGCTAAAAATACGGCAATGGCTATTAAGAAACCTTTCAACTTAAATAAATGGATTGAAGATAACCGCGACAAACTTAAGCCGCCGGTTGGAAACAAAAATCTTTATGTAGATGCTGACGACTATATAGTTATGGTGGTGGCTGGGCCCAATGCCAGAAAAGATTATCACTACAACGAAACCGAAGAACTTTTTTACCAATTGGAGGGAAACATTCAAGTTGCCATTCAGGAAAATGGAGAGAAGAAAGTGATGGAGCTCGGCCCTGGCGATATGTACTTACATCCCGCAAAAGTTCCACATTCCCCAGGAAGAAGTGCCGGTTCAATAGGACTTGTGATTGAAAGAAAACGTACCGATCTTGAAGGAAAGGATGGACTGCTTTGGTTTTGCGACAATTGCAATAATAAATTGTATGAAGTTTATTTCCCGTTGAGCGATATTGAAACTGATTTTCTAAAACATTTCAAACATTTTTACGGAAGTAAAGAATTGCGCACTTGCAATAAATGCGGCACCGTGATGGAAGCTGACGCTCGTTTCACACAAGAATAACAGCATATTCTTCAAACAGATACCGTTTCATTTTACATTCTTCAGCGCATTGCGTACCTTTGCGCTTCATAAATTTTTAGAATAAAAATCACAACTATATGCAAGCAACAACCACTAGCTTCGGTATCGAAGAAGCATTGGAACAATTAGGAATTAAAGATTTAAACCACGGAACTTCTACTGGAAACAAATGGTTTCCAGGAGGCGAAGAAATTGGTTCGTATTCCCCTGTAAATGGCGAATTAATTGGTAAAGTTACCGCAACTACAAAGGAAGAATATGAGCAAGTAATCACTGCTGCCCAAAAAGCTTTTTTAACTTTTAGAGCAATGCCAGCGCCACAACGTGGAGAGATTGTACGCCAATTTGGTAATAAACTTCGCGAAATGAAAAAACCATTGGGGAAACTGGTTTCTTATGAAATGGGTAAATCTTTGCAAGAAGGTTACGGTGAAGTTCAAGAAATGATTGACATCTGCGATTTTGCAGTTGGCTTATCCCGACAGCTTAACGGTCAAACAATACCGTCTGAGCGTCCTGGCCACGTAATGCGTGAGCAATGGCACTCTCTTGGGATTGTTGGAATTATTTCAGCATTTAACTTTCCAGTAGCAGTGTGGGCTTGGAATACAGCACTTGCTTGGGTTTGTGGAGATGTTTGTGTCTGGAAAGCAAGTGAAAAAGCCCCTTTATGCGCTGTCGCCTGTCAAAATATAATTGCTGGTGTTTTGAAAGAAAATAACCTTCCAGAAGGAATTTCTTCTATCATCAACGGGGATTATAAAGTGGGTGAAATGATGACGACAGATACCAGAATTCCATTAATTTCAGCAACAGGTTCTACCAGAATGGGCCGTATTGTGGGCGCAAAGGTAGCAGAGCGTTTTGGAAAATCTTTATTGGAATTAGGCGGAAACAACGCAATCATTATTACACCAACTGCAGATTTAAAAGTAGTCGTGCCAGGAGCAGTATTTGGCGCAGTTGGAACTTGTGGACAACGTTGTACCTCCACAAGAAGATTGATTATTCACGAAAGTGTTTATGATAAAGTAAGAGATGCCATTGTTGGTGCTTATAAGCAAATTGTTATTGGAAATCCGCTTGATGAAAAAAATCACGTTGGGCCGTTAATCGATAAAGAATCTGTAGATACTTATTTAAAAGCAATTGAAAAAGCAAAAGCCGAAGGCGGAAAAGTACTCGTTGAAGGTGGAGTTTTAGAAGGCGAGGGATATGAAAGTGGATGCTACGTAAAACCAGCTATCATTGAGGCTGAAAACAGTTTTAAAATCGTACAGCACGAAACATTTGCTCCTATTTTGTACTTAATGAAATACAGTGGCGATGTTGAAAATGCAATCGATATGCAAAACGGCGTTGCACAAGGTTTATCTTCTGCAATTATGACCAATGAAATGAAAGAGGCTGAAAAGTTCTTATCATTCGCAGGATCAGATTGTGGAATTGCCAATGTAAACATCGGAACCTCCGGCGCAGAAATCGGTGGCGCTTTTGGTGGCGAAAAAGAAACAGGTGGCGGACGCGAGTCTGGATCTGATGCTTGGAAAGTATATATGAGAAGACAAACCAATACTGTTAATTATAGCGATGAATTGCCATTGGCGCAAGGAATCAAATTTGATTTGTAGCAATTAATTTATAGGAATAAAAAAAAAGCCGCTTCAATTGAAGTGGCTTTTTTGTTTTATACAATTCCGTTTGGTTCCACCCATTTAAAATGGTTTGCATCCTGTGGAATTTTTATACGTTCGGCAATGCGAAGCATCCGGGATGGTAATTTTAGAAGGTAATCCCGTGCCTTTTCAGCTTCATCGGTTAGATGTGTCATTTTTGAAATTTCCCAATGTGCATTCAATTTTTCAAGAATATCAATATAATCGTATGTGGTGTAAACTCCCAAACGCTGGGCTGCGTTACTGAAATCATCAAAAGCGGAAGCCATTTTTCCCCCGCTTTGGCGAAGATTTTGCGCAGGCATAATAATTTTTTTCTGCATCATATCCTGAAAGGCAATCATCATTTCGCTGGCATCGTATTCAAAAATAGTTTTAACAAATTCCCGATAGGCCAAATGATGGCGCATTTCATCACCCGCAATAATATTGCACATTTTTGAAAGCATTTTGTTGCCTTTCTTCTTCGCTATTTTTCCAACCCTATTGTGCGAAACATTCGTTGCAAGTTCCTGAAAACTGGTGTAGATAAAATTTCTATACGGGATCGCGGCCGGTACCCACTTCAAAACCATCATTAATTAAATGTTGGGTGGTTTTTTCAACTTCTTTCATATTTACCCTTCCAGATAAATAGAGGTATTTGTTCAGAGTGTCGCCGTGGCGGTTTTCCTCGCCCGTCCAATGGCGAATCCATTTGCTCCAGCCGTTGCGACCGTGTTGGTCCACACCTTCCATATCCATCAACCAGCTTTCGTAAGTTGGCAGCGCTTCCTCAGTAACCATATCGCCCACCAAAACTATCCAAAAATCGTAACCCAATTCCTTCGCTTCTTCACGAATCTGGATTACTTCATCCATATAATTTTCCTTCTGAAAATTGGGCAAAAGATCTGTAGGTTGCCAAATTTCCTCAACGGGAATAAGGTATTTGTCGATATAACTATCGATTTCCTTTTCAACAGTCTGCATTACTTCCAACCGTATATTTTTCAGCGCCATAGTGTATTTTTAAGATTTACAAAGATAGGGAGTGCTTAACGTATTTTATAATAAAGAAGTCTTAATTCCTGCCTTTTTCATTGGGATAGAGCAGATGGACCGGGTCACTTTGCCAAATTTCCTTTGAATCTACATTTATCATCGAGATTTTTCCCTTGAAAGCCGCGCCGGTATCTGTATTCCAAACATTGGCAAAGTTGGCAGGTTCCTCAAATCCCACGCGGGTGACGGGGGTGTGGCCAATGTAAATTTCGCTGAAAAGTTTCAGTCGTTTTGGGTATTTGTCGCTTTCTTCCGGAATGGAAGAATCCAGGGCGCAAACCATTTCCCACAGGGTTCGGTCCCAATAAACGAGATTTGGGTAATATTCATATTGCGGCCCGTGTTGATTGGTAAAACCAGCATGGAGATAAAGCCGGTTTTCAGCATCAATATGATAATTTACAAGGTTTTCAAAAAAATGAAAGTGTTTTTCCTTTTCAGCTTCGGAAATTTTAGAATAACTCTTTATGCTACTTTCGCCACCCTGACTGAGCCATGCGGGATTGCTCTCGCCAAATTTTAAATATTTGTAAAGCAATTCGTCATGGTTTCCACGAATGAAGATGCAATCATTTTTTTCAGAAAAATCAATTAAATAAGAAACGACCTCGGCAGATTCACTCCAGCCGTCTACATAATCGCCCACAAAAATATAGCGTGTTTCATTTGAAAAATTAGTTCTATCAATTAACTGTTTAATTGCTCTATAACCTCCGTGAATATCACCAATTACTACTGTTTTCATCTTTTAATTATAACTAACTTTTCTCAAAATACGAAGTGATTCCTTTGAAATTTTATAAGCCTCGGCATCATATTCCCGCAAAAATTCCTTTGCTTCCTGCAATTTCTCCTTTGCATCGCCAAAATCATTCAAATAACAAATAAGATATGTGGATGGCAGATTACGCAAATCCCTTTCCTCGGAAGCGTTCAGGGGAATATTCTTCTTCAATTTTTCGAGCACTGCATTATTTGAATTATAAATATGAAAAAGTGTCTTTTTATTGAATTTAGGCGGCTCGAAAATTAATTTTGAATCCATTTGGTACGAGCCATTTTCATTGAAATGAATGGTTACTTCTTCCAGCGGATAATATTTAAATTGCTCATTAAGCCCCAAATGCACATATTCCACCGTTTTAAAATAATCATCGGTAAACGTGATACTTATTTCATCCAAAGCTGAATAAAACAGACGAACCTGCTCGTTAATAAGTTCAATATCGACCCGCGAATAATAGGTGTTTTCCTTAACCTTTTTAGGGTTGCCGGCCCAACAAACTACAAACTGCTCCTTAAAAACCTTGTAATGGTTTTCGAGATCCCTGTGCCGGTTGTTGGTGAAATCCATCACCCCATCCAATGTAAGTTCAATATTATTTTTTGCGGCGTTTTCAAGGGATTTGACTATTTCTGAATTCACATCCTTTATTTCAATATCGAAATCCTTTGGCATTGAAATACTTCCGTCGCGCAGAAAAATGGAACCACCCCAATATTTCCAAATGTTTTTACGCAATGAAGTAATTTTTCCATTCGGGCGAATGGTTACCAAACCCACAACCTTATCTGAAGGTAAATTTGGAAACGCCACGTTTTCATAAATAATTAGCGGAGCATTGGTTAAATAGGCGTTTACGAGATTTTGGATTTTGCTATCGTCAAAAAAATCGGTTCCCGTAATTTCGTTGGTTTCGTCTTCAACCCCAATTACGATAAATGAATTATTTGCAGGATTGCTATTGCTGAGGGCACAAATATGTTTCAGAAATTTCGCTTTTCCTTCTTTTGTTCCTAAATCTATTTTTCGCTTCTTATCATAAAAACTGCTCTCGTCGTTATGGGCGAGCAGGTTTTTTATCAAAAGTCTTTTATTAATCATTTTAGTTCAATGTCAGGTCGAGCGCAGTCGAGACCTCTTTAAGAAAAAGAGCTTTAATGTAAGAAACCCTTCGACTGCGCTCAGGGAGACAAATCATTTTAATTTTTATTTACAATCGTACTACTTGCCTGATCCAAACACATAACCGTTAAATCCGCAATATTCACGTGAGGCGGCCGGGTTACGGCGAACCAAATAATATCTGCAATATCCTCAGGTTTTAATGGTGTAAAACCTTGATACACTTTTACTGCTTTTTCGGAATCTCCCTTAAAACGCACTTCACTGAATTCAGTCTCCACCATTCCCGGATTTATGGCGCCCACTCTTATTCCCTTTCCATTTAAGTCAATCCGCATTCCTTGGTTCAGCGCATCTACGGCATGTTTGCTTGCACAGTACACATTCCCTTTTGGGTACACTTCCTTTCCGGCAGTGCTTCCAATGTTTATGATTTGTCCGGACTTGCGTTCAATCATTTTTGGAAGAATTGCCTTTGAAACATACAGCAATCCCTTCACATTAATGTCCAACATCGCGTCCCAATCATCGGTATTGCCTTCTTGAATGGTGTCCATTCCGTGGGCGTTTCCAGCGTTGTTTATTAAAATATCAATTTCGGAAAAATGCTTCGGAAGTGATTTTATGGCTCGAAAAACTTCCTCTTTGTTACGCACGTCAAAATTTAATGTGTGAACTTCAGTGTATGTTGAAAGTTCCTCCGAAAGTTTTTTCAACCTATCTTCACGCCTTCCGCAGAGAATTACTTTCAGTCCATTTTGTGCAAAAAGTTTCGCTGTTGCCATTCCAATTCCCGAGGTAGCTCCCGTAATAAATGCTGTTTTTTTCATATTTATTTTATCGTTTTTTATCCTATATGCTAATAATCACAACCATTAAGGTTATATTTCCTTTCATCCATAAAAGTAATGTTTCTGAAAATATTTGGAAGCCACATTTTCCGAATAGCGAAAATCTTAACAATCGCCTGAAAATGCTAAGGAAATATTAGGTTTTCAAAATTTTTATTTTAACCAATCATTAACAGGATTTTTTGCAATAAATCTTCAATTTGCACCGTCTTTTTAAAAAGGCATTTAATTGAATCTAAATACGGTATGGAAAATACAAATTCGACCTTTGACATTGGGGCATTGAACGAAAAAATTGAAAAGGAAAGTGCCTTTGTGGATGTCCTTTCAATGGAAATGAACAAAGTAATCGTAGGCCAAAAACATATGGTAGAAAGGCTTATGATCGGCCTTTTGGGCCAAGGACACATTCTGCTGGAAGGTGTTCCCGGACTCGCAAAAACACTTGCAATCAACACGCTTTCCAAAGCGGTTCACGGTACTTTTAGCCGGATACAGTTTACGCCAGATTTGCTTCCCGCCGATGTTGTAGGAACGCTTATTTACAATATGAAGGTGAATGATTTCAGCATAAAAAAAGGGCCTATCTTCGCCAACTTTGTACTTGCTGATGAAATTAACCGAGCGCCCGCAAAAGTGCAATCAGCTCTTTTGGAGGCGATGCAGGAAAAACAGGTAACCATTGGCGAAACTACTTTTACGCTGGACAAGCCATTTTTGGTAATGGCGACCCAAAACCCAATTGAACAGGAAGGAACCTATCCACTGCCCGAAGCGCAGGTTGACCGTTTTATGCTGAAAACGGTAATAAAATATCCACAGGTTGCCGAGGAACAATTAATCATCCGCCAAAACTTGAAAGGGGAATTCGAACAGGTAAATCCTGTAGCCACGCTCGAGCAGATAAAACGCGCGCAGGCCGCTGTTCGAGAGGTTTATATGGATGAAAAAATTGAAAAATATATTTTAGATATCATCTTCGCAACGCGAACTCCAGAAAACTTCAAACTTTCCGAAATAAAACCACTGGTAAATTTTGGCGCTTCCCCCCGTGGAAGTATAAACCTCGCCATTGCCGCAAAATGTTACGCTTTCATTCGCCGCAGAGGCTACGTAATTCCCGAAGACGTTCGCGCTGTCGTGCACGATGTGCTTCGCCACAGAATAGGAATTACCTACGAAGCGGAGGCCGAAAATATTACTTCGGAAGAAATCATCAATAAGATTGTAAACGTTATTGAAGTACCGTAAAAATAGTATGCAGTACGCAGTTTTCAGTATGCAGTTTTTTAAACTTTACTGACCACTGACTACTGACCACTGACTACTGAAACAATGGATACAAAGGAACTTCTTAAAAAAGTACGGAAAATCGAAATCAAAACGCGGCGATTGAGCGACCACGTTTTTGGTGGCGAGTACCACAGTACGTTTAAGGGTCGCGGGATGACTTTCAGTGAAGTGCGCCAGTACCAATTTGGCGACGATGTTCGAAATATCGATTGGAACGTAACCGCCCGTTACAACGAACCTTTTGTAAAAGTTTTCGAGGAAGAACGTGAGCTTACTTTGATGCTGATGGTTGATATTAGCGGTTCGGAATATTTTGGGACGCAGGAACAATTCAAGAATGAAATTATTACTGAAATTGCCGCAACCCTCGCCTTTTCAGCAATGCAGAACAATGACAAAACCGGGCTGATTCTTTTTTCGGATGAAATTGAACTTTACATTCCACCAAAAAAAGGGAAATCGCACGTACTTCGAATTATCCGCGAGTTAATTGAATTCGAACCAAAAAGCAACAAAACCAATGTTGCAAACGCACTAAAATTTTTGAGCAACGTAATGAAAAAGAAAGCCATTGTTTTTGTGCTTTCAGATTTTATTGCTGATAATTACCGTGACACGCTGAAAATTGCTTCAAAAAAGCACGATTTAACTGGCATTCGTATTTACGACAAGGCCGAGGAACACATCCCAAATTTGGGGATGGTGCAAATGGAAGACCAAGAAACCGGCGAACTTTTATTGGTAAATACAGGTTCCAAAAGTGTGCGAAATCAATATTACAGTTATCACCGCGAACGCGAGGAATATTTTGTGGAATCATTCACCAAAAGTGGCGCCGGAGCTTTAAGTTGTAGGGTTGACGAGAGTTATGTAAAAAAATTGCTGGGGTATTTTAAAAAACGGTAAAAATCCTTAGCCTCGAAAGGGGAAAGATTGACGAAAATTAAATGTTGAAAAAAAACGAAATATCCATTGAATTTCCTGCAAGATTTCAAAAATCTGGCAGGTTTAACCGCACCGTTCTTTTTTCTCTAATCTTTTTTCTCTTCTCTTTCATCTCCTTTTCTCAGGTTTCTTCCTCCATCGATTCCACCGAAATCAGGATTGGTGAAGAAATTATTTACACCATTAATGTACAGGCAGATTCGACCGATGTTGTGGTTTTTCCGGAGGAACAAACTTTTGCGCCTTTGGAAATGATCGAGTCCTATAAAACCGATACCACTTTTGAAAATGCCAAATACCGCCTCATCAAAAAATATGGGTTAACGCAGTTTGACAGCGGGAAATACACAATTCCGCCGCAGCGTATTTTTATAAACAGCAAACCATTTCTGACCGACTCCATAAAAGTTGAAGTGAACGATGTGCCGGTGGACACGACCCAACAGAAAATGTTCGACATAAAACCTGCGGTGGAAGTAAAAAATCCGCCGTTTGATTGGGTTTTAGTTCTTTATTGGCTCATTCCTATTTTGCTGATTATCGGGATTGCCATTTATCTTTTCCGAAGAAAAAAACGAAAAGAAGAAGCAGAAAAACAATTCCGCCTTACGAAGAAGCGATTGTAGCATTGAAAACATTGGATAATATCACAGCTTTTAAAGGAAAATAAAAGCAAGGAATATTATAGCAGTTTAACCGAAATAGTAAAAAGATATCTCGACCGCGAAGTGGATGAAGCCGCATTGGAAAGCACCAGCGACGAATTGATTACACGGCTGATGATGCATAAAGATGCGGGAAATTTTGATTTTGACAATGAAACCATCCGCAAGCTGGATTTGATTTTTAAGCGAGCAGATTTGGTGAAATTCGCCAAAATGAACCAACAATCCGGGCAGGCGGAAGTAGATAGGAAAACAATTGAGGAAATTATCAACGAAACCCACGAAGCCGTTCCGGAACCTACCGAGGAAGAGCTTTTGGAAAATCAGGAATATCTTGAAAAACTTCAGAAAAAACGCGAACGCAGAAAATGGATTTTGGGAATTTCGGGAGTTTTGGCAGCCGTTGTTTTGGCCGCAATTGTCTATGGAAGCCTCACCGGTTTCGACAATTTAAAAGATAAAATTCTCGGAAATGATTTAAGGGAACTTGCCGAATCGCGGTGGATAAAAAGCGAATACGGAAATCCCGCGGTAATTCTCGAAACGCCCGAAGTGCTCGTGCGCGCAGAAGCTCCCACAACAAATGCAGATAAAAGTGCGGTAAGCGGGAAGGATATTTTCACTTATGGCGAAATGAATTCTCCACTTTATATTTTGGTTTCAACCACGCAATTCAGCCAAAAACAGGATATCGCTTTGGATACCGCCTTGGATGCGGTTTTGGACGATCTTGAACAAAGTGGTGCAAAAAATATGATTGTAAAACGCGATGATTTTGAGACCGAAAAAGGAATAAAGGGGTTGAAAGCGTACGGCGAATTCAACGTGCAGGTTTCCGACGATAAAGTGTTGAAGCAGAAAAGCACGTACGAATTGTTGCTTTTCGCGCAGCAAAACGGCTTGCAGGAAGTGTTGGTCGTGTATCAAGACGACGGAAAATATGCCGAAGAAATAAAAGATAGAATTGAAGCTTCGTTAGAATTAGAAATTTCAGAGAAAAATGGGCAGTAATTTCGAATTTGTAAATCCGCAGTTTTTCTGGTTGTTCCTCATACTTCCAGTGCTCGTGCTATGGTATTTATGGAAGCGGAAACAGCAAACGGCTTCGTTAAAAATATCAAGCATAAGCGGCTTTAAATCCGGAAAAAATTGGCTGGCGCGATTAAAACCGTTGCTTTTTGCCCTTCGTCTTTTGGCGCTTTCGGCATTGATAATCGCAATGGCAAGGCCGCGAACCGTTGATGAATCAACAAAAACAAAAACAACTCGAGGAATAGATATTGTAATTTCCATTGATGTTTCAGCGAGTATGCTCGCGCGCGATCTTAAACCCAATCGTTTAGAAGCATTAAAAAGTGTGGCCGGTCGCTTCATAAATGGTCGCCCAAATGACAGGATTGGCCTAGTAGAATATGCCGGAGAAAGTTATACCCGCACCCCGTTGACCAGCGATAAAGAAATCGTTCTCTCTTCCTTAAAAAACATTCAGTACAATACGGTCATTGAAGGCGGAACGGCCATTGGCTCGGGACTTGCAACGGCGGTAAACCGTTTGAAGGAAAGTCGCGCGAAGAGCAAGGTTATTATTTTATTGACCGATGGGGTGAACAATTCCGGTTTTATAGACCCGAAAATAGCGAGTGAGCTTGCTGTGGAATTCGGGATAAAAGTTTATACCATTGGTTTGGGGAGCAACGGAATGGCGATGTCGCCCATTGGAATTAGGCCCGACGGTGGATTTCAATACGGAAATGTGCAGGTTGAGATAGACGAGGATCTGCTGAAGGAAATTGCAAAAACCACTGGCGGACAATATTTCCGAGCAACCAGCAAAACGAAATTGGAAGAGATTTACGGCGAAATAAACAAACTGGAAAAAACCGATATTGAAGAATTTAGATACACAAACTATGATGAATTGTTCCGCCCATGGACCATTTTAGCATTGATTTTGATTGGATTTGAATTTTTATTGCGGACCACCATTTTTAAAGGATTTTTATAAAAAATGTACCAATTAGAGCAACCCATTTATTTTTATATTTTACTCGCCATTCCGGTGATAGTGGTGCTGTATCTAATTGTATTGTTTTGGAAAAGGAACGTTCAAAAGCGATTTGTAGATAAGGAATTGCTCAATAAATTGAGCCCAAACCGGTCACTTTTCAAATCTATTTTAAAAATTTTGGTGCTCTGTTTGGCCATTGCCTGTTTGAGTTTTGCACTCGTAAATCCGAAAATTGGCACCAAATTGGAAACCGTTAAACGCGAAGGGGTCGATGTGGTTTTTGCCTTGGACGTTTCAAAAAGTATGCTGGCCGAAGACATTGCACCCAACAGATTGGAAAAGGCAAAACAATTGATTACCCAAATTATAAACAGCCTTGCAGGCGATAGAATCGGAATAATTGGGTATGCCGGCAGTGCCTTTCCGCAAGTGCCGATAACTACTGATTTTTCTTCGGCGAAATTATTTTTAAGCGGGATGAATACCGATATGGTTTCTTCACAGGGAACCGCAATAACCGAAGCCATCCAAATGGCAGAAACCTATTACGACGATGAGGGGCAGACAAACCGTGTACTTTTTATAATTTCAGATGGCGAGGACCACGAAGGAAATTTTTCCGAAATCGCGGAGGAAGCTTCCAAAAAGGGAATACGTATTTTTACCATTGGGGTGGGTACGCTCGAGGGTGGCCCAATTCCCATAAAAAACAACGGAATTCTTCAATATTACAAACGCGATCAAAACAACGAACAGGTAATTACCCGTTTGGGCGAGGAAACGCTTAAGGATATCGCAAGCCAAGCCAACGGCGAATATATTGATGGAAATAACACAAAAAATGTGGTGGAACGGGTGAAGGCCATTTTGAACGGAATGGACAAAAAGGAATTTGAGGCGAAACAATTCACCGATTTCAAAGACCAATTTCAGTGGTTTTTGGCCGGGGCATTATTTTTGCTGATATTGGACGTGTTTCTTTTGGAACGAAAAACAGCTTGGCTAAAAAAATTGAATTTGTTCAACGAAGAAAAAGATAAATGATGATTATTTCACAAACAATAAAGCACGGTAAGTCGTTACAGCATTTTTTATTGCTGGCTTTCGCTATGGCTTCGTTTGTGGGATATTCCCAGGAAAACGTAGCAGAAATCCAAAAAGAAGAACAGCAATCCAATGAATATTTGAGCAATGCGACCGAGCAATTGAGTGAAGGAAATTTTGCTCCAGCCGAAGCGGAATATCGCAAAGCAATCGCCCTAAACCCTAAGGATGAAACCGGAAAGTACAACCTCGGGAACGCTTACTACGGAAAGGACAAAAACGCTGAGGCGATGCTTCGTTATAAGCAGGCCGCTGCCGTAGCGACCGATAAAGCCCAAAAACACAAAGCATTCCACAACCTCGGGAATACTTATATGAATGAAAAAAAATATTCCGAAGCCGTGGAAGCCTATAAAAATGCGCTTCGCAATAATCCAAACGACGACGAAACACGCTATAACTTAGCTTTGGCCAAGGATATGCTGGAAAAAAATCCTCCCCAGGATGGCGGCGGTGATGATAAAAACAAAGATCAGGACAAAAAGGATCAGGATAAAAAGGATCAGCAGGACCCAAAAGATAAAAAGGATCAGGGCGATAAGGGTGACGAAAAAGACCAAAAAGATAAAGGCGACCAGAAAGACGAAAATAAAGAGGGCGATAATGATAAAGACAAAGGCAAGCCCGATCAGCCAAAAGATGAAAAGGAAGGCGACAAACCCCAACAACAACAGCCAGTTCCGGGACAGCTATCGCCTCAACAGGTAAAAAGTCTGCTGGAAGCAATGAATAATGAAGAGAAAAAAGTACAGGATAAAGTAAACGCCGAAAAGCAAAAAGGCGCAAAAGTGAAGTCGGATAAAGATTGGTAGATTATGAAGATGAAGAATTTTTTATTCCTATTGAGCCTTGTATTTTGCGGGATATCCGCAATTGCACAGGTTCAATTTGACGCCAAGGTCAGCAAGACAACGCTGGGAATAAACGAACGCCTGCGGGTAGATTTTGAAATGAACCAAGATGGCGATAATTTCAATCCCCCAAATTTTGAAAACTTCCGTGTGGTGGGCGGCCCAAACCAATCCATTAGCAATTCGTGGATTAATGGTAAACGCAGTTTTTCAAAAACATATTCCTATTTTTTATCGCCACAAAAACGCGGGAAAATTACAATAGGACAAGCCACTATTGATATTGAGGGCGAAACTTATAAAACCCTTCCCGTTGAGGTAGAAATTACCGCTGCCGTCGATGTGCCCAAAGATGGTAATAATGCGGATTATGTTGCCAGTGAAAATGTGCATTTGGTTGCGGAAATTTCCAATGACAATCCTTATCTCAACGAAGCAATTACGGTAACTTACAAGCTTTACGTTTCGCACGATGTAAGCATTACCAGCCAATGGCGCGAAATTGATACTCCAAAATATGCCGATTTCTGGAGCCAGAATATCGATAATCAGAACAATTATAAAATATACGACGGTCAATATCAGGGCAAGGATTACCGATATGTAATTTTGAGAACTACTGTACTTTATCCCCAAAAAACTGGAAAACTGGACATTGAACCGCTTACTTTGGATGTTCCAATTGATGTGCAGGGAAACCGCCGCGATATTTTTGGGCGCAGATTGATGGAGCGTGTTAATAAAACAATTTCCGCAGGCAATAGAACCATAGAGGTAAAACCATTGCCTTTGGAAGGAAAACCCGACGGATTTAATGGTGCCGTTGGCGACTTTCAGTTTGATGTTTCTGCCAACAAAACCAAACTCGATGCTAACGAATCGTTGGAATTGAACGTAAAGGTTTCGGGTAAGGGGAATCTAAAACTTTTTGATCCTCCTAGCCTAAAAATGCCAAGTTCCCTTGAAGTTTACGAGCCAGAGCACGAAGAAAGTGTGACCACGACAAGTGCAGGAATGCAAGGTTCCATTACCGAAAAATATACGGTAGTGCCACAATTTAAAGGGAATTATCCCATTAACCCTATTTCATTTTCCTTTTTTGACCCAACAATTGAAAAATACAAAACCCTTTCCTCGAAGGAAATAATAATCGATGTTGAAAATGGACCAATAACCGCAAATACAACGGATCCTAATGTGAATGGAAACAAGAGACCGGTCGTCCTCTCCAAGGACAATTTTAAATATATAAAATTGGATGCCAATCTGGAACCCATTGCGCAGGAGCCGTTTTTTAAATCGGCATTGTTTTGGTCGCTTTTGGGAGGACCGTTTTTGTTGATACCGCTATTTATTCTTGCAGGGAAAAAACGAAAGGCGCGTTTGGCAGACGTAGAAGGAAACAGGTTACGGAAAGCAGACAGGCTTGCAAAAAAATACCTTTCCGAAGCAAAAAGGAATATGGGCAACACCGCCACATTCTATGAATCTTTGGAACGCGCGCTCCACAATTATTTAAAGGCAAAGCTCAATATTGAAACTTCGGAAATGAGCAAAGAGCACATTTCAAGATTGTTGCGCGAAAGAAATGTTGAGGCTTCGGTGGTTGAGAATTTTATAAAAATTTTGCAGAGCTGCGAATATGCGCGATATGCCTCGAGCAGCCAGGCCACCATCCAGCACGATTACAATAATGCGGTGCAAGTGATTTCGAACATTGACAAACAAATACAGTAAAATGAAGATGATGAAAAAACTGCTGTACATACTTCTTTTGTTGATTTCAATAACAACTTTCGGACAAAACAATGCGCTTTTTGACCAAGGAAAAACGTTGTATAAAAATGGTAAATACCAACAGGCCATTAATACGTGGAAGAAGATTTTGGAGAATGGCGAACAGTCCGCAGAACTTTATTTCAATCTAGGGAATGCGGAGTACAAACTCAACAATATTGGGCCGAGCGTGTACTATTATGAAAAAGCCCTTCAATTGTCGCCCACTGACAGCGATATAAAAAACAATCTCGCATTTGCTGAAAATGCACGCATTGACGCCATTGAACCGCTTCCACGGACCGTATTTTCAAAATGGTACGACACCGTTTCGGGCATTTTTACCTATAATGGGTGGGCCACTGTTGCGGTAATCCTCTCAATACTCTTTGTAATTCTGTTTTTGGGCTATTATTTTTCCGCTTCTGAGAGGAGCAAAAGAACCCTTTTCACCTCTTCATTGGTAAGCATTATTCTTTTGGTGGTTTCCCTCTCTATGGCTTTTTTAACCTATGGCGATTTCAAAAACGACAAACCTGCCATTATTTTTTCAGAAGAAATTGAAATAAAAAGTGAGCCGAATATGGGAAGTAACGCCGCTTTTGTACTTCACGAAGGCACAAAAGTGCAGATCACCGCACAGGATGGAAACTGGTACAGAATTGCACTTGCAGATGGAAAGGATGGCTGGATTCCCGCTTCAGATTTAAAGCAACTTTAGGAATTAATATTTAGTTAACAGGTTTATATCTGAATTCTGCTATTTTTGCTTTTCTTAAAAATTGGCGCTTGAGATTAACGGGTATTCTTCTTTTGATTGTATTTACAAGTTTTCTTGTAGCACCCGCTATTGTTAATATTTCAGGTAAAAATGCAGATGTTTCTACCTTTTTTTCAATGAATGAGGAAGAAAAATCGAGCAATAGCGTCAAGCTTTTTGCCGAATTTGATTTCCAAAAAAAATCTTCCAATTTTCAGACATTACTTTTTCTGAAAAAGCAACGGCAACAAATTGCTTGCTTTCAGAACCGGTACAATTCCGTTTATTTGGAAATAGTGTCGCCCCCTCCGCGGCAGGCATAATTTATTCCCTTTTCTAAAAAATTGAATGGATTCTTTCTGAATCCGTTCTTCAATCATTCTTATAATAATTAAGATAGCACGGGCTTATTTAAGTTTTGTGTCTATCCCTTTTAAAAAATATTCAAAATGAAATTCTACGACACATTAATAGAAAACAATAAAAAGTGGGCCGAAAATCAAGTAAATGCGGACCCAAATTATTTCAAAAATCTCGCCGAAGGACAAACGCCCCCTGTTTTATGGATAGGTTGTGCAGATAGCCGCGTTCCCGCAAACCAGATTATTGGTGCCGAGCCGGGACAGGTATTTGTACAGCGGAACATCGCAAATATGGTAGTACATACCGATATGAATATGCTGAGCGTGCTGGATTATGCGGTAAACGCGTTGAAAGTAAAACATATTATCGTATGTGGCCATTATGGTTGCGGAGGCGTAAAGGCTGCAATGCAAAACGACTCCATTGGACTTATTGACAATTGGTTACGACATATAAAAGACGTGTATAGGCTTCACAAAGAAGAATTGGACGCAATTGAAAAAGAGAAGGAAAGATTCAATAGGTTTGTAGAGCTAAATGTAACCGAGCAGGTTTTTGACCTCGCAAAAACCTCCATCGTCCAAAATGCTTGGCACAAAAAACAGGAACTACAATTACACGGATGGGTTTACGGCCTAGACACGGGGTTGATAAAGGACTTGCAAGTGAACGTGGCCAGTGACGCAGATTTGGACAAAGTATATCAACTAAACTTCTAAAAAATTATGGCAAAAGGATTATTTACAAATTTAAGAGGAAACCTTTTCGGGGGGATAACCGCAGGAATTGTAGCACTTCCGTTAGCCCTGGCTTTCGGGGTGCAATCTGGTTTGGGGCCCGACGCCGGTTTATACGGTGCTATTTTTATTGGGTTTTTTGCCTCTCTTTTTGGAGGAACAAATACTCAAATATCGGGCCCAACTGCACCAATGACCGCAGTTTCAATGGTGGTTATTGCAGGAATTATTGCCGTGCACAATGGTAGCGTGGAAGAAGCCTTGCCCTACATTTTGCTGGTATTTTTATTGGCAGGTCTCATGCAGATTTTGCTGGGAATAACGGGCGTAGGGAAATACATAAAATACATTCCCTATCCCGTGGTTTCGGGTTTTATGACGGCCATTGGGGTGATTATACTTGTAACGCAACTACTCCCGGTTTTAGGGTATTACACGCAGGACGACACAGGGTTTATAAATGAATTTAAGCCGCAAGCTGAAGAAGTTTTATTAGATAAAATACTGAAAGACGAAGCAGGTGAAGGCATATTGGTCCTCGAGGATTTCGAACAGACCGTTAATCGGGCCCAAACCATAACCGAAGCGGAAATTTCAAAAGAGGCAAGAACACTGGCAAAATCTGATACTTCCGGGGTTTATGGTTCCATTAAAGCGCTGCCGAGGGCACTTTCAAAAATAAGTTGGCTGGAATTTATTTTAGCTTCATTGACCATTTTGATCATTTATGGTTTCAAAAAAATAACCACAAAAGTACCGAGTACCTTGGTGGCTTTGTTGGTAGTTTCCGCAGGGGCATATTTTCTGAAATTGGATTATCGCCCAATAGATCAGATTCCCGGCGGCTTTCCGTTACCGAATCTGGATATGTTCACCCATTTTGAATTAGGCCAGATTTCGCCCTATATTTTTACCGCTCTAACACTCGCGTTTTTGGGGGCAATTGATTCGCTACTAACTTCGGTGGTGGCCGATAATATGACCAAAACGAAACATAATCCGAACAAAGAATTGGTGGGCCAGGGAATCGGTAACAGCGTCGCTTCAATTTTTGGAGGAATACCCGGTGCCGGAGCAACAATACGAACCGTGGTGAATATAAATTCCGGAGGAACAACGAGACTTTCGGGGATGATAGCCGCCGTTTTATTGCTTGTAATTTTGCTTGCTTTAGGACCGGTCGCTTCCCAAATTCCAGCAGCCGTTTTGGCGGGAATTTTAATAACCGTTGGTATTGGCGTGATGGATTATAAAGGCCTGAAAGCAATCCCAAAGATGCAGAAGAGCGAAATCACAGTAATGTTGGTCGTACTTGTACTCTCGGTTTTTTGGAACTTGGTTTACGCGGTGGGCATCGGTTTGGTTTTGGCCTCCATTATTTTTATGAAGAAAATAGGCGACCTCACCGCTTCCGAAAGTAAAGTGGTGCCTTTGGGAAATGCCGATGAATTAAAAACCGTGTGGACGGATGAAGTAAATTTTCCCGAAAAATTGAAAGAGGAAGTATTCATAAAACGATTGGAAGGACCGTTGTTTTTTGGTTATACTTCAGATTTTCAGCAGCTTGCCAAGGAAATTCCGGATACGGCAACACACGTAATTATTAGGATGGGAAAATCGCCCTACATAGATCAATCCGGTCTCTACGCTTTGGAAGAAGTGCTGATGCAGATAACCAAAAAGGGCATTAAACCTATTTTTGAAGCCTTGCAAACGCAACCGAGAATTATGATGGAACGGATAGATATTATTCCGGATTTAGTTCCAAAAGAACGCATTTTTGAAGATTTTAAAGATGCCGTTACTTATGTAAAAAGTAATGTTCCGAATATTGTGTAACTAAAAATTATTCTGAGGAATGCCCTGTTTCGGCAGGGTATTCTTTTGGAATATCTTCGTTGTTTTCATCATTATATTCATCAATTTTCTCCATTATCTGCGGAAGGATTGCCGGCGCAATGGAAGCGACCGGGGCATAAAGAACAGACTCGGCCCTTTCCTCTTCGGAAAGTATTCTATAATCTTCAGAATTGTTCACGAACATAAAGACTACGCTCAGCAAAAAGGCATACTTCAAAACATTGAAAATGCCGCCAAAAAGTTTGTTGATAATACCGAGCATGGCAAAATCCGCGACCTTTGTCAAGATTCTTCCCACAATGCTGAACAAAATCATTACCAATATAAAGGTTATGGCAAAGGCCACAATATTGGTCATATCAGCACTCCAGTCAAACCAGCGGATGAGGAGATCGCCCACGAAACCGGAAAAGAACATGCCGCAGTAAACCGCGACCACGATTCCCACTAAAGAAGCCAACGCCCGCAACAATCCTTTACTGAAACCGATAAAAAAAGCGATGATTAAAATGATGCCGACAACAATATCTATGGTGTTCATATTTTGAAAATTTCCATAAATATAGCATTTTCATAATTCTGAATTAGGAATCCACAATTCAGAAATTTGCAAGGTTTTAAAAACCTTGTAGGTTTAGGACAGTGCCTAATTTATTTTGAATTTCAAAATCCATAATTAACAAGTACATTTGCAGACTAATTTATTCAGAAAATGGCGCGTGACGAACAATTACGGGAACGATGGGATGCAGTAATAAAAATGCTGGGCGACCGCTTTGCCGATGGGCAGGTTTTAGATCTGGATGCCATCATTTATTTGGTGGGAATCCAGGAATTGGGCCAACTGCACCGAAAGTTCAAAAAGGACGAAAAGCTGAACTTGATGCATATTGCAATCTGCCGTCTTTTGGAGCCCTACGGTTATTATGAATTTGATTTCGTTGACGATCAAGGCTGGCCGCACTATAAAATTCTGGAACAACTGCCACCGCTAAAAGCCGGCGAACAGAGCGTGTTGATGAAGGAGGCTATTGTGCAGTATTTTTTGGAAAAGGAAGTAATTCAATAATAAAAAGGAGTTTACACAAAGATTTTGTGATGATAGAAACAATAAAAAAACAAATAGCAGAAGTACAAGCCTTCTCCTCAACCAATAAAGAAGAAATAGAAAACTTCCGCATAAAATATTTAGGGAAAAAAGGTCTGTTGAATGACTTTTTTGCCGAATTCAAAAACGTGCCCAACGAACAAAAAAAGGAATACGGGCAGGTAATCAATACACTTAAAAATGCAGCGCAGGAAAAAGTAGATTCATTGAAGGAGAGTTTGGAAAACAACACCGAAATCAAAGGAATCTACGGCGATCTTTCGCGCCCCGGTGAGCCTGTTTCATTGGGTTCGCGCCATCCTATTTCAATCGTAAAAAATAGAATTATCGAAATCTTTTCGCGAATCGGTTTCAACGTTTCCGAAGGTCCTGAAATTGAGGACGATTGGCACAATTTTACCGCGCTCAACTTACCGGAATACCATCCAGCGCGCGATATGCAGGATACGTTTTTCATCCAAACAAATCCAGATGTTTTGTTGCGCACGCACACCTCATCGGTGCAGGTTCGCTATATGGAAAACAACAAACCGCCAATCCGTACCATTTCCCCGGGCCGCGTTTATAGAAATGAAGCCATTTCGGCGCGTTCGCACTGCTTTTTTCACCAAGTAGAAGGTATTATACGTGGACAAAGGAGTGAGCTTCGCAGATTTAAAACAGACGCTGCAATATTTCACTACGGAAATGTTCGGAAAGTCGAAAATCCGTTTGCGCCCGTCCTATTTCCCATTTACGGAACCCAGCGCAGAAGTAGATGTTTATTGGGGTCTTGAAACCGAAACCGATTACAAAATGACGAAAGGCACAGGCTGGCTAGAAATTATGGGCTGTGGAATGGTAGATCCAAACGTACTGAAAAACTGCGGAATTGATCCTGAAACGTATTCCGGTTTCGCCTTCGGGATGGGAATAGACAGAATCGCGCTTTTGCTGCACCAAATTCCTGATATTCGAATGTTCAGCGAAAATGACGTTCGTTTTTTGGAACAATTTAAAAGCGTACTTTAAAAACGACATAAGACCGCTGCGCTTAAGACATAAGATTTAAGACTAAAAAATTGATGCTATGAAAAAATATCTTGTTATCGCCCTATTAATTATCGTTGGCCTGGCTGTTGCCTATCTCACCTTTGTTATTGCCGCAATTAAAATTGTAATCGGAGCCATTTTACTCGGTATCGCCGCCATTGCGCTATTGGTGGTTTGGATCATGTGGAAAAATAGGGATTAATTATGCGCAAGGATATTGAAATTCCAAAAGCCAAAAATGTGCATATAGTTGCCGTGAAGGAATGGGACAAAGATTTTACCGGCCAACAGTGGAATATTTATGTGATAAATAATCGGGAAGACACGATTACCACGGTTTTGGTAATGTCACGCGGAAAAAGTGATGACCGAAAAACTTCAACGCTTCGCCATGGTTTGGGGAATATGGAGCCGAAAACCTCCTCAAAAGTTGAATTTATTCCCACCGAAGTCCTAGGTTTTACAAACGAATATCTTCTTACTTTTTTCGCAGAAGATAAACTTTTCGAACGCAAATTCATTTTTGAGCCGAACAGTATTTCCGAAGAAAATGTGGTGGAAATTCCCGTTTTGGAAAGCGAGGGAATTATGGCAAAATAACTTTTTAAAATGCTAAAAGTTGAAGTTGAATCCTTTTCCTATTCCGAAAAAAACATTTTAAAAAATATTTCTTTCTCGCTGAAACCTGGCGAGCACCTTAGCATTTTGGGTGAAAGCGGCTGCGGAAAATCTACACTTTTACATCTAATTTACGGTCTGCTCCATTTGGAAAATGGGTCAATTTTTTACAACGGAAAAAAGTTGCTCGGGCCTACAAAAACATTAATCCCGGGCGAAGCTTTTATGAAACTGGTGGCGCAGGAATTCAACATTATGCCGTTTACGTCGGTTGCCGAAAATATAGGTTCGCATCTTTCGAGATTGGACGAGGAAAAGGATGAAAGGCGAATTGAAGAACTTCTGGCAGTTGTAGAAATGGAAGCCTTCAAAAATACGCTTGTTAAAAATTTAAGCGGCGGACAAAAACAGCGGGTCGCACTTGCAAAAGCCTTGGCCAACGAACCCGAAATTCTTTTGCTCGACGAACCCTTCAGCAATATTGACGTTTTCAGAAAAAATAAATTGCAGCGAAAAATCTTCAATTATTTAAAAGAAAACAAAATCGGCTGCATAACCGCAACGCACGATAGCGAGGAAGCTTTGGCATTTTCAGACACTATTTTAATGTTGAAAAACGGCGCCGAAGAAATGTTCGGTAGCCCGGAATTTATCTATAAAAATGTGGCGACGGAATACCAAGCTGGGTTTTTTGGAGAAGCGAATCTAATTTCAAAAAGTCTTTTTTCTTTTCAAGAGTCTTCAAAAGAAAAGATTGTTTTTCCTCATCAATTAAATATTTCAGAAGAAAAAACCAAGCTGAAAGTAAAGGTAAAAAAATCCTATTTTAAAGGAAATTTTTATTTGATTGAAGCTGATTTTAATGGCAAAATCCTTTTTTTTAATGCCAGTTCCCCACTGAAAAAAGGAGAAGTTTGCTATTTGAACCTTTTAGAAAATACCTAAACCACCACAATCATCTTCCCTTTATTTTTGCCGTCAAACAAATCAATAAAAGCCTGCGGAATATTTTCAAAACCTTCAACGGTGGTTTCCAAATAGGTCAATTTATCAGCTTCCATCCATTCTGCCAATTGTTTCTGTGCGGGGCCAAAATCCTTTACGAAATCGCGCACGGTAAACCCCTGCATCAAAATACTTTTTTGGATAAGCGTAGTTTCAACCCGCGGACCTTTAGGCGTTTCGGTTTTATTATAAAGTGAAATGGCGCCGCAGTTTACCACCCTTCCGTATTTGTTCATATTTGCAAGCGCGGCATCGAGGATTTCGCCGCCAACATTGTCGAAATAAACATCTACTCCATGCGGACAGGCGTTTGCAATTGCCTTTTTCATATTGTCCGTAGTTTTGTAATTGATGCCTGCATCAAAGCCGAACTTTTCCTGTATCCGCTCAATTTTTTCATCGCTTCCGGCAATTCCGACCACACGGCAACCTTTTATTTTTCCTATTTGGCCCACAACGCTGCCCACTGCTCCGGCCGCCCCGGAAACCAAAAGTGTTTCGTCCTTTTCAGGTTTTCCTATTTTTTTTAGGCCCAAATAAGCCGTAATTCCCGTTAATCCCAATACGCCCAAATACGTTTTTAACGGTGCCTTTTCGCCATCAACTTTATTCAATCCGTTGCCATTGGAGGTTTGGAATTGTTTCCACTGCAACATTCCGTTTACAAAATCGCCTTTCCTAAAGTTTTTGTTGTTTGATTCCATTACCTCAGCAATAATGCCGGATTCCAAAGGTTTCCCAACTTGAAAAGGTTCGATGTACGATTTTTCATCGCGCATTCTTCCACGCAAATACGGATCCACCGAAACGTATTTCGTCTTCAGCAGCATTTCGCCATCTTTCGGTTGCGGCTTTTCTTCTTCGATAAATTCGAAATCTTTAAGGGAAGGTTTTCCTTCGGGGCGGTTTTTTAGCAGAATTACTTTATTCATCAGTATAATTTTTTCAGTTTCACAAAATTAAAAACTAAAAGGCAACTGCTCGGCAACATTAATCTTTTTAATAAAAGAATAACAGAGTTACATTTCTGAAAAGATTAACGAACTTCACTTTTGGGCACAATATCTTTGTGGTGACCGAAAAACCAATTTTTGAAATCTCCAAAAAGTATAATAACCATACCCGTTAAAGAAATTTCGGATTACTTCAGCAGCACCGATTTTTCAAAAGCCATTTTATTGGGAATTGCGCTAACCGTGCCCATTATTTTCGGGGTAAAATTGGACATCCTACAAATTGGCATCACGATTACCGTAGGCGCGATGCTTGCTTCTCCGAGCGACGTTAGCGGGAGTATTCGACATAAAATTACTGGTATTCTGCTTGCGACTTCGCTGGCGATGGTTGTGAGTTTGATTGGTGGCTATTTGCATCTTTCCCTTTGGCTGCTCTTCCCGATTTTGGGCTTTTTGATGTTCAGTATTTCCTACCTCGCCATATACGGATTTCGGGCATCGTTGATCAGTTTTTCGGGACTTTTTGCGCTGGTACTCAGTTTTTCAAATGTTTCCAACGGGATGCAGCCGTACGAAAGAATGTTGCTTATTGGGGTCGGCGGTCTTTGGTATGCGTCACTTTCGCTACTTCGCCATTTTATTTTTCCGAAGGCGCCAACGGAATATTACCTTTCCAAAACTTTGAATTTAACTGCCGAATATTTAAAAATCCGCGGACAATTGGTTGCTGAAAAAAAGGACCGCAGTGAGCTTTTGAAAAAGTTGATGACCACCCAATCAGAACTCACCGCAATCCATGAAACTCTTCGTGATATTTTGATTTCCACCCGAACCGGTTCGGGAAAATCGGAGTTTGAAGGAAAACGGATGCTTATATTCGTGCAGTTGGTAGATATGCTGGAATTGGCCATGACCAACCCCGTGAACTATGCAAAAACCGACAAACTTTTTGAAAGGAAACCGAACCAATTAGAGAATTTTCAAGGTTTACTTTTTGCAATGAGCGACAGATTGAATGGTATTGCCCAAACGCTTTCCGCTCCGAAAAAACTTCGCAACAACACTGAAATTAAGGAATTTCAGGAAAAAATAAAAAATGATATTTCCGAATATGCATCGTCAACAAATGAAATCGTTGATGAAAATTTATTGATGCTGAAAAATCTTTTCAAATATCAAAAAGAACAGGTTAAGAAAATCGAAAAGATTGAATGGCTGCTGAAAAATCCCGCCCAGCGTGAAATTTCATTATTGAAAAAGGAAGATTCCCGTAGATTTTTGACCAAACAGAACTATGATCTTGAAGTTTTGTATGAAAATTTCAACTTAGGCTCCCCTATTTTCAAGCACTCCCTTCGGCTCGGAGTTATGGCGATTATCGGTTATGGCGTTGGTATGTTGTTTTCGGTTCAAAATCCCTACTGGATTTTGCTCACCCTAATCGTAATCATGCGGCCCTCTTTTGGATTGACAAAAAACCGGTCCAAAGAGCGGACAATCGGCACATTAATTGGCGGTGCGCTTGCTGTCGGGATTGTTCTGCTCACTCAAAGTACCACTGTTTACGGCATTTTGGCTATAGCTTCCCTTGTTATTGCCTTTTCCATGATCCAACGAAACTATAAGGCTGCGGCCACTTTTATAACCTTGAGCGTCGTTTTTATTTACGCCCTTTTGCGGCCCGATATTTTTAATGTAATCCAATATCGGGTAATGGATACGCTTATTGGTGCAGGTTTGGCAACCGCGGGAAATTTATTGCTTTGGCCGGCCTGGGAAATTCAGGGAATGCAAAAGACTTTGTTGGAAACCATTAAGGCCAACAGGATTTATTTGGAAGAAATTATAGCGTTTTACAACAAAAAGGGAAGTATTCCTTCCCACTATAAAGTGGCACGAAAGAAGGCTTTTTTGGAAATGTCGGAACTTAGTTCCGCATTTCAAAGAATGACCCAAGAACCAAAATCGAAACAGAAAAACCTGGACAAGTTTTACGAAATTGCAATGCTGAACCATACTTTTTTATCTTCTTTGGCTTCGCTTAGCACCTATATTTTAAACAATCCCACTACTCCGGCATCTGAAAATTTCAATACGGTTTCTTCAAAAATTATTCAATATTTGTTGGCAGCGGAAAGCATTTTAAAAAAAGATGTTTCTTCAAATTTTGAAAAGATAGAAGAAGATTCCCAGGATATTTTTGAAGCTAACTTTGGAAGAAACATCACGTTTTCCGACAACGAAAAATCTGAAGAAGATGATTTTCATTCCAAAATTGAGGAAGCCCATTTGGTGCGTGAACAGCTGAAATGGTTACTCGCAATGAGTAAGAAAATGCCGAAACTTTTGAAGGAAATTAAATTTTAATGAAATTATTTAACAGAAGTAATTTTATAAACATTGCCATTAAGAATGAATTCCTCTCCACTCCTCTTCCCAGAAATAAGTAATCCTACCGGTGAATTTAAAGCAACGCAGAGATACGAAGTTTTGTCAACGTTAACTGTGCCGATGGAAAGGCTTATGAAGTAAGTAAACCTATCAGTATATACCAAGCTGCCCAACCGCGCATAATCTGAATTCGCATTTATATCAACCTTTTTAAGAAGTTGTGTCAATTTTTCAATTTCCTGTAATTGTTTCCCGGCATTTTCTCGGTCTATCTGCAGCATCGCCCTGCCTGTTTCGTGCTTGTCGCCACTGCTGCTTTTGGATTCCTCGAGCAGCGATTCCTCAATGCCAGCAATGGTTTGCTTAATTTTTGAAAAACGATTGTCAACCTGATTTTGGCAGTGTTGCAGCAATTGGGTTTTAATTTCTACTGCGGTCATTTTTTCTTTTTCTTTTTAACTTCCTTCGGCTCCTGTTTTTCCAAAACAAAAGGCCCATAATAGCGCATCTGCCGGACAATCCATTGGGTTCGCCGGGCTACATACGGTCCGGGTGGATTTGCTTTATAGCGTTGTGGGCTCGGCAAAATGGCCGCAATGGCAGCAGCGTTTTGCGGGCTGAGTTTTTTCGCGGATTTCTTGAACCAATATTGCGATGCCGCTTCGGCGCCGAACACGCCGTTGCCCATTTCCACACTGTTTAGGTACACTTCCAAAATACGCTCTTTGCTCCACAAAGTTTCAATTAATAATGTAAAGTAAGCTTCCATCCCTTTGCGAAACCACGTTCTATCGGGCCACAGGAAGGCGTTTTTTGCCGTCTGCTGCGAAATGGTACTTCCGCCCCGAAGTTTCTTTCCTTTTTCATTGTTTTTCAAAGCCTTTTCTATGGCTTCGCGGTCGAATCCGCTGTGGCTCAAAAATGTTTGGTCTTCAGCGCAAATTACCGCCAATTGTAAATTCGGCGAAATTTCCTCAATGGGCACCCAATCGTGGTGGGTCTCGTATTTCTCATCGCCTTCAAGCGAACGGATTGCCATTAAAGGTGTGTATGGCACGGGAACGAACTTGTAAATGAGGACCCACAAAACCGTTAAGCCAATGAACCAAAGGAAAATTTTTAATAGGAATTTGAATAGTTTTTTAATCATTGAGATCTGCTAATTGTTTACCGATGGAACTGCCAATGGCGATACCCATTCCGCCCAGACGCACGCCACAAAATACATTTTTCGACACCGCTTTTAAAATGGGTTTTTTCTGCTTCCCGATGCCCATTATGCCGCTCCATCTCTGGTCAATTTCGAAAGATTGATCGGGCAAAATTACGGTTTTAAGCAATTGCTCCAACTTGTTTTGCACCAATTGAGTCAATTCCATTTCGGTTGTTTCCTCGGCAGTGAAATTCAGGTTTCTGCCACCGCCAAAGAGAATTCTGTCATCAATATTTCTGAAATAATAATAGCCTTTATCTAAATGAAAAGTACCTTTAACTTGAAGATTTTGTATAGGCTTTGTAACCAAAACCTGTGCTCTTGCCGGTTTTATGTCTTCATCCAAAAACTGTTTTGCAAAACCATTTGTGGCGATGAAAATTTTTTTGACGGAAATATCTTTTGATGAATTTATTTGAAGGGAAACAGATTCACCATTATCCAAAATATTCGTGATTTCTGAAGAATTCAAAATTAGGATATCATTTTCCGAGGCTTTTTTTAATAAGCCGAGCATCATTTTTCCGGTATCAAGTTGACCTTCGAAAGCGCTGTAAATAAGCTTGGGTTGGAGGTTTTTGAAACCGAAATGGTTTTCTTTTTCTGAAAAAACATCGGCATTGAAAATGGGTTTCAACAGTTCATTAATAGTATCGATTTTTGATCTACAGTTTTCAAAAAGCGCAGAATCTTCTTCAGTAAAAAGTTCGTAACTGCCATATTCCTGATAATCCAATTGTGCATCGCCTACAGTATTTCGAAGCAGTTTCAAGCCTTCAACCCTGTTTTTTACAAGCTGCACAACTTCTTCCTCGGAATGGTTTTTCAAATCATCCAATATTTCGGAAATACTTCCGAAGCAGGCAAAACCAGCATTTTTGGTACTTGCGCCACTGGGCAGCATTCCCCTTTCAAAAACTACTATTTTACTTTTTGGATATTTTTTCCGAAGGGAAAGAGCACAGTTCAATCCCACAATCCCACTACCGATTATTGCGAAATCGATGTGGGAAAGCCAGGTTTTATGTTCCCAATAACTTAAATTCATTTTTGTAGAAAATCCAAATTAAAAGCACCAAATTCCAAAGATATGTGTTTGGAATTTGGTGCTTTCATTTTTTTTGGAATTTGCGAATGCTATTCCTCTTCGGGTTCGTTCATTTTAAAGGTGTTCATAAAGGCCGTGGTGTAATTTCCAGCCACGTAATCGGGCTCATCCATCAATTGACGGTGAAACGGAATGGTGGTTTTTATACCTTCAATCACAAACTCGTCCAACGCTCTTTTCATTTTGTTGATTGCTTCCTCGCGGGTTTGTGCCGTAGTGATGAGCTTCGCAATCATAGAATCGTAGTTAGGCGGAATTGTATAGCCTGCGTAAACATGCGTGTCAAGTCGAACCCCGTGGCCTCCAGGTGCGTGAAGAACCGTGATTTTTCCCGGGGATGGGCGGAAATCGTTATAGGGGTCTTCGGCATTGATGCGGCATTCTATGGAATGAAGTTGCGGGGTATAGTTTTTTCCGGAAATAGGCACGCCAGCAGCTACCAAAATCTGTTCGCGGATAAGGTCGTAATCAATTACCTGTTCAGTAATTGGGTGTTCCACTTGAATACGTGTATTCATTTCCATAAAGTAGAAATTTCGGTGTTTATCTACCAAAAATTCTATGGTTCCGGCGCCTTCGTATTTAATGTATTCAGCAGCCTTTACTGCGGCAAGACCCATATCGTTCCGAAGTTTTTTCGTCATAAAGGGGCTTGGGGTTTCTTCGGTAAGTTTTTGGTGGCGGCGCTGAATAGAACAATCGCGTTCACTTAAATGACAGGCCCTTCCGGTGCTGTCTCCCACTATTTGAATTTCAATATGGCGCGGTTCCTCGATAAGTTTTTCCATATACATACCGTCGTTTCCAAAGGCTGCGGAAGCTTCCTGCCGAGCGCTTTCCCAAGCTTTCTTCAGCTCCTCTTTTTTCCAGACGGCGCGCATACCTTTTCCACCACCACCGGCCGTGGCTTTCAACATTACGGGATAGCCAACTTCCTCGGCCAATTTTTCACATTTTTCGAAGGATTCAATAATACCTTCGCTGCCAGGAACGGTTGGTACTCCCGCCGCCTTCATTGTAGCTTTCGCGGAAGCTTTATCGCCCATACGCTCAATCATTTCGGGAGATGCGCCTATAAATTTAATGCCGTGCTCCTGGCATATTTTAGAAAACTTTGCGTTTTCTGAAAGAAATCCGTAGCCGGGATGGATCGCATCGGCATTGGTAATTTCAGCGGCCGCAATAATATTGGACATCTTAAGGTAGCTCAAGTTGCTTGGCGGAGGACCAATACAAACGGCTTCATCAGCAAAGCGAACGTGCAGGCTTTCCTCATCTGCCTTGGAATAAACGGCCACGGTTTTTATGCCCATTTCCTTGCAAGTACGAATGATTCGCAGTGCAATTTCGCCCCTATTTGCAATCAATATCTTTTTAAACATAACTTTTTTCAAATAGCAAATAACAAATAACAAATTCCAAAAAGTTTGGGATTCGGGATTCGGGATTTGGAGTTTATACTATGATGGGTCTACTAAAAACAATGGTTGATCAAATTCCACTGGGGAAGAATCATCGACCAAAACCTTTACAATTTTTCCAGAAACCTCGCTCTCAATTTCGTTGAAAAGTTTCATTGCCTCTATTACGCAAAGAACGTCACCAACGTTTACGGTATTGCCCACCTCAACAAAGACGGGTTTATCCGGGGAGGGTTTTCTATAAAACGTCCCGATGATGGGGGATTTTATGGTAATATATTTGGAATCTGCTTCCTCCTGGAATGCTGTTTCCTGGGTTTGTTGCGCCGGTGCTTGTTGCGCTTGCTGCGACTGCATTTGAGGCTGTGCGGCCATAGTTGGAATTTGCTGGATATAGGTAGTTTCCCCTCTTCCATCGTCAGATCCCGTTTTAATCGTGATCTTAATGTCCTCGGTTTCAAGTTTAACTTCGCTGGCACCACTTTTTGCCACAAACTTGATTAGGTTTTGAATGTCTTTTAAATCCATAATATGAAGTTTATTCTTTTGTTGGTAAATTTATTGTGAATCGTAGGCCCATTTTACATAAACGGCGCCCCAAGTAAATCCTCCGCCGAAGGAGGCGAAAATAAGGTTGTCACCCTTTTTGAGTTGTTTTTCATAGTCAGCTAAGCACAGGGGCAGGGTAGCAGAGGTTGTGTTGCCATATTTATGGATGTTCATCATAACCTTTTCTGCGGGCAGTTTCATTCGCGACGCCGCGGCATCAATAATTCTTTTGTTAGCTTGATGTGGCACGAGCCAATTAACATCGTCAGGGGAAAGATTATTGCGTTGCATCACTTTTTCACAGACATCTGCCATATTTGAAACGGCAAATTTAAACACGGTTTTTCCTTCCTGAAAAACGTAGTGTTGTTTATTTGTCACGGTTTCAATTGAAGCGGGAAGAAGAGAGCCGCCCGCATCTATTTTAAGGAAAGGTCTTCCTACGCCATCTGTTCTTAAATATTCATCTTTTAATCCAAAACCCTCTTCATTGGGCTCAAATAACACCGCACCGCCTCCGTCACCGAAGATGATACAGGTTGTTCTGTCTTCATAATCAATTATAGACGACATTTTATCGGCTCCCAAGAGAAGTACTTTTTTATATTTTCCCGATTCAATATAGCGCGCCGCGGTGGACATTCCGAAAAGAAAGCTGGAACAGGCGGCAACCAAATCATAAGAGAATGCGTTTACCGCACCTATTTGTGTAGCGACATAAACTCCAGTGGCGGCAACCGGCATATCTGGCGTTGCCGTTGCCATAATTACCATATCTATGTCTTCAGGGTTGGTGTTGCTTTTTTTGAGAAGGTCATTGGCAGCTTGAATTGCGAGATAAGAAGTGCCTTTATCTTTGTCCTTTAAAATTCTTCGTTCCTTTATTCCGGTTCTGGCGGTAATCCATTCATCATTGGTGTCCACCATTGTTTCCAGAATTTGGTTGGTCAAAACGTAGTCTGGCACATAACTTCCTACAGCGGTAATAGCTGCCGTGATAGTACTCATACAGTTGAATTAGAATTCACAAAAAAGGCCAAAAATCTTTTAAAAAGAAGGAAAATTACTAAATTTTACTCGAAATTCGGCAACAATCGTGTTGTTTTTGGAATGGGGCGAAGTTAAAAAAAGCAAAAAAACCCCCACTATTCGTAGGAGTTTTTTTCAGAATTTTTTTCGTTTATGCTTCTACCTGTTCAGTAGCATCAATTACTACTTGACCACGATAGTACATTTTTCCTTCGTGCCAGTGAGCTCTGTGGAAAAGGTGCGACTCTCCTGTTGTAGGATCTACTGCAAGTGTAGGGGCAGTAGCTTTGTAATGTGTTCTTCTCTTATCTCTTCTGGTTTTTGAGATTTTTCTCTTAGGATGTGCCATTGCTATTTATTATTTATCCGTTAATAGTTTTTTTAATGAATCCCATCGGGGATCGGTTTTATTGTCCTTTGCAGTTTCTTCTTCTTCCGCCGCTTTCGGACTTAGTTCTTCTAGTTTATCGAGTATTTCGCTTTTTAATGTACCATCTTCAATGCCGGGATGTATCCTTCGGGAAGGCATTGCCAACACTATAGATTCATATATTTGCTGCTGAATGTTTACCTCATAACTTCCGTGGGGAAGGATAAGTAAATCTTCATTTTCATCATTGTACTCATCACCAAATTTTACAACAAAATGATAGGTTCCCATCAATTTTTGGTTGTAAGGTTCATTTGTAACATCACACGCCACATTTACGGTCCCATCAAAGGTTACCGTAAAGTCCATCAACGTACTCATTTTTTCCAGTAAAACGTTTACATTAATGGCAGCGTCATTAAATTCCTCATACTCAAAATGCTCAAAGAACGCGCTTGTCAATTCAAAGTTAAACTGGTGTTTGCCTAATTTCAGCCCTACGAAAGGGATGGTAAACTCTTTCAAATCCTTCATTTTCACACCTATTTAAGACCTTAACCTTACGGATAAGGCGGGTGCAAAGATAAAAAAATATTTAAATAGCAAATGGGATTTATGATTTCTTTTTTGAGTAGCTTCTTTTTCGATTTGTTTGAAGCGGATCCTTAGATATTTTAAGGTATTCCTGCCGCTTTTCAAAAATAGAAATGGCACTAAATACGGCCTCTCGAAACGATTCAAAATTTGCCGAATTGGACCCGGCCAAATCAAATGCGGTTCCGTGATCGGGCGAGGTACGGATGCGGTTGAGCCCGGCCGTAAAATTTACTCCCGGCCAAACGTCAATGTTTTAAAAGGAATCAAGCCCTTGGTCATGATAAGAGGCGATCACGGCATCAAAGTTTTTATAGTTTCCTGAGCCAAAAAAACTATCGGCGGCATAGGGACCAAAAACCATTTTCCCATTTTTGCGAATATTGTCCAACGCGGGACGCAAAATAGTGTCATCTTCCTCGCCTATTACTCCATTATCTCCCGTATGGGGATTTATTCCCAAAACGGCGATTTTCGGTTTATCAATTCCGAAATCTTCAATTAATGTATGGTAAACTGTATTTATTTTTTTGTCGATACGTTCACGGGTAATGTTTTTAACCACATCCTTTAACGGCAACATGATCCGTTAATAAGCCTACCCGAAGGTTTTCGGAAATTAATAGCATTAAGCTTTCGCCTTCTAGTTCCTGGGCCAGATAGTCAGTATGTCCCGGAAAATTAAAAGTTTCAGATTGAATATTGGATTTGTGGATTGGCGCGGTAACCAAAACGTCTATTTTATTTGCTTTTAATTCCGCAACAGCTGCTTTCAGTGATTTTATTGCATACTCTCCTCCGGTTTTGTTTTCTTCCCCAAAGGAAACATCCACGTGTTCCTTCCATACATTTAGTACGTTGATTTTCTTGGGCACAACATCTGCAATGTTATCTATGCCGTGAAAATTTATATCTAACTGAAAATGTTTTTTGAAAAAAGACATCAGTTTAACCGAGGCAAAAATAACGGGAGTACAAAAGTCGAGCATACGTGAATCCTCAAAGGTTTTCAGAATAATCTCGCTGCCGATGCCATTAATGTCACCGATGGAAATACCTACTATTAATTTATCCTCTCCGCTCATGCCGTATGCTTTTTAAATTGTTATTTTTGCGCTACAAATGTAACTAAACGCAGCGATGTTTACAGGAATTATTGAAACGGTTGGCGAAATAAAAAATATTGTTCGTGAAGGCGAAAACCTTCATATTGAGGTAGCATCGTCCATTTCCAAAGAGCTACAGATTGATCAGAGCGTTTCGCACAACGGTGTTTGTTTAACGGTTATGGAAGCAAACGAATCAACCTATGTTGTTACCGCAATTAAGGAAACACTGCAAAAAACAACCCTCAAAAGCTTAAAGATAGGTTCTCCCTATTAATTTGGAACGCGCCATGAAATTAGGCGACAGGTTGGATGGCCATATAGTGCAAGGGCATGTGGATGGAACCGCGATCTGCACTAAAAAATCCGAGGCTGACGGAAGTTGGTATTTTGAATTTCAATATAACCTGCCGGAACACAACACTGTTGAAAAAGGGTCTATCACTGTAAATGGAGTAAGCCTCACGGTTGTAGAAACAGGCGAAAATAAATTTTCGGTGGCTATAATTCCTTATACCTATTTACATACCAATTTCAATAAAATAACAAAGGGAAGTATTGTGAACCTAGAATTTGATGTAATAGGAAAATATGTGAAAAGGCTTGTTACGCCTTATTTGTAGAATGAGAACTTTTGTACATAATATAAATTCCAAGAAGAAGACCCGCTATTAAAAGAACCCAAATATTTTCGTCAATAGGCAATAGCGGACCACGCTGATTGGAAGGCGGCGGAGGACCCGACTTCCCTGATGCAACCTGAAGAACAAGGGAGATAGAATTATAAATAAATAATGTCATGTTCATGGATTAACGATTTGGGGGTCGTATTTATGCGCCTAAAATAACATTTTTTTTTAATCTTCAAGTAAAAAGCTCCATTATCAGATACTTAATAATTGAAAAATGGTGTAAAGAGGTTGCAATGAGCGCTGAAAAATACTTCAAAAAATTTAAAACTGAAACGCGAATGTACATAGACTCGATTCAGCCGAGGTCTTATATGCCTCTCGCCCAAAATATTTAGGAATTGAAAATCAAGGTTTTAAAGAACATATAAAATAAAAAAGTGGTCCCACATGGGCTCGAACCATGGACCCTCTGATTATGAGTCAGATGCTCTAACCAGCTGAGCTATGGGACCGTTTATAACTTCTAAATTTCAATTAACAGCTATTATTCCGTGAATTCCTAAAAGGAAATATTTTGCAGAAATAATAGGTCTGCAAATGTAAAACACTTTATAAATACCGCAAAACTATTTTTCGTTATTCTTAATTTCTTGGCAAAGCTCCACCAGTACGCCATTGGCAGATTTCGGATGCAAAAATGCCACCAATTTATTGTCCGCACCTTTTTTGGGCACTTCGTTCAAAAGTACAAATCCTTCATTTTTAAGACGCTCCATTTCTTCCATTATATTCTCCACAGCAAATGCAATATGATGCACGCCTTCCCCTTTTTTATCTATAAATTTCGATATTGCGACTATTCGGATTGGTAGCTTCCAATAGCTCAATTTTGCTATCTCCACATTCAAAAAAAGATGTTTCAACACCTTCACTTTCTACTTTTTCAGTTTTATAGGGCGCCTTTCCTAGAAGTTTCTCGTATGTTTTATTTGCCTCAGCCAAATTTTTGACTGCGATGCCAATGTGCTCTATTTTCTTCATAATAAATAGTTGTATTGCCAAAAATACAAACTTAAATCAAGTGAATTTCAACAAGCTTGGGCGCACATTATCGGTCGATACCATTTATTGTCCTATTTTTGCAGTATGATAGAAAGCAACAGACAAAAAAAAATATCCGGGGTCCTTCAGAACGATTTGGCGAACGTGCTACAAAATATGCTTCGGGAAGCTGGCCAATCAAGCACAATAATTTCGGTTAGCAAGGTTAGCGTAACTACCGATCTTTCCATTGCCAAAGTTTTTGTTAGCGTTTTTCCCGCTGACCGTGCAGAGGCTATCGTTAAGGAATTGAACAAACTGAAGCCAAAGATAAAACACCAAATAGCACAGCTTACCAAACATCAATTGCGTAAAATGCCGGAGCTTAGTTTTTATAATGACGATTCTTTGGAATATATTGAAAAAATAGGCAAAGCGGTTAAAGGCGATGAGGACCCTCTGAAAAATCCGGATTTGCTTCCTAAAAGAAAAAAGACATAATTTGAATTTTTCGCTCTACATCGCCAAGCGATATCTGTTTTCAAAAAGTAGTAACAATGCCATCAATATTATAACCATTATAGCAGCAATCGGCGTAGTTGTTGGCGCAATGTCTTTATTTATAGTGCTTTCAGGCTTTTCTGGGTTGAAAGAGTTTAGTCTTCAGTTTACAAATGAATTTGATAGCGATCTTAAAATTTTTCCGGAAAGTGGAAAAACGATCACTTTTTCCGAAGCCCAAAAACATCAGTTAAAAACAATTGAAGGAATTGAAAATTTTTCGGAAATAATTGAGGAACGTGTTTTTCTGCAATATAAAGGCAAGAACCACATTGCATATATTAAAGGAGTGGATTCGCTTTACGGAAAGGTGAATAATCTTGACAGTATTTTAATTGCTGGTTTGTGGTTTCAACCACACCAAAACGAAACGGTTATTGGTCTAGGCACTTCAAGTAAACTCTCTTTATACCTTAACGATTACGGCAATCCGCTTGAAATTTTTGTGCCCAAACCCGGAACGGGACAGTTGAATGCGCTTGATCCGTCACAGGCTTTCAACAAGGAAAATGTGGTAGTTTCCGGCGTGTACCAAATAAATGAGGATCTTGACTCTAAATATGTTTTTACCGACATTGATTTTGCCCGAAACCTGCTATCCCTGGACAGTACTGAAGTTTCTTCGGTTGAAATAAAATTGCTTCCCAATGCTTCCGAGGAAAATATACGGGATGAAATTTCAAAAATTTTTCAGAATAAAGTCATCATCAAAAACAGAATACAACAGAACGACGCACTCTACAAAATGTTGAATACCGAAAACATCGCGGTATATTTGATATTTACACTTGTTTTGATTATTGCACTATTCAACGTTATTGGTTCTATAATTATGATGGTTCTGGACAAGCGGAAAAACATAAAAACGCTCTACAATATGGGTGCTTCCCTGAAAGAAATAAGAAGAATATTTTTCCTGCAAGGAACGCTAATGACGGTTTTGGGCGGTTTATTAGGAATTTTCTTGGGAATTCTAGCGGTGCTCGCCCAACTGAAATTTGAATTCGTGGCGATAACCAGTACGCTGCCCTATCCCGTTAAATTGAACTTTATCAATATTCTGGTGGTCTTTGCCACGATAAGCATATTAGGAATATTGGCTTCTAGAATTGCGTCGAGCAGAGTGCGCGAAAAATTGTTGGTTTAAGCGAATTCGTAATCGCCAAAAACTTCCAAAACCTCATCAAAAGCTTCGAATACTGAAGCTGAATCGTCGCTGGTTACCATTTTCATTCGGTATTCTTTGAAATTAGGAATTCCCTTGAAATAATTGGTGTAATGGCGTCTTGTCTCGAAAACACCCAATGTTTCGCCTTTCCAGTCTATCGCCATTTGTAGATGGCGTTTGGCGGCATAAACACGCTCTTCCATTGAAGGCGGGGCCAAATGTTTTCCGGTTTCAAAAAAATGTTTTACCTCTTTAAAAAACCACGGATAACCGATACTTGCACGGCCAATCATTGCACCATCCAAACCGTATTTATCGCGCATTTCCATTGCTTTTTCGGGTGAATCCACATCTCCATTCCCAAAAATTGGAATGTGCATCCGCGGATTGTTTTTCACTTCGGCAATCGGTTTCCAATCTGCATCTCCTTTATACATTTGGGCGCGGGTACGACCGTGAATAGACAGAGCTTGGCAGCCTACATCCTGCAAACGTTCTGCAACCTCAACAATCTTTATTGAATCGTGGTCCCAGCCCAAACGGGTTTTTACGGTAACGGGCAGTTTTGTGTGCTTTACCATTGCTTCGGTAAGGCTTACCATTAAATCTATATCTTTCAAAATTCCCGCACCGGCGCCTTTGGAAACTACCTTTTTTACGGGACAGCCAAAATTGATGTCGATAATATCCGGGCCGCTGGCTTCAACAATTTCAACACTTTTCAGCATGGAATCCAGCACCGCACCAAAAATCTGGATGCCCACGGGGCGTTCCTTCTCATAAATGTCCAGTTTCATCACGCTTTTTGCGGCATCGCGGATAAGTCCTTCGGAAGAAATAAATTCAGTAAAGACCACATCTGCACCCTGTTCCTTACAAAGCGCACGGAATGGCGGGTCGCTCACATCTTCCATGGGCGCGAGCAATAGCGGAAAATCCGGCAGTTGTATGTTTCCTATTTTTGGCAATTCTTTTTATTTTGAAATACAAAAGTAGTAAATGTCAATAGAATAGAAGTAAGGATGATTTCCTTAGAAAAGAATTATTTGCCCTCAAGCCTTTCTCCCTCGTCGGAATGAATCTGTTTATTGTTATCGCGAAGGCGCGCATTTCCGAAGTTATATTTAAATCCTGCCCTGAACAAACGGTTTTCCTGGTTCGCAAAAAAACGATTGTCCTGGTTGTAGTAATTTGCCACGGAAGCAACATCTTTTAGGGTGTTAAAAACATCATCTACGCCAACTGTAAGGCTCGCCCGTTTGTCCCAAAATTCCTTTCTAAAGGAAATGTTCACAAAACTCTGGTTTTTAAAATAACGGTTTCCGAAGACGAAATTGGAAATATACAGCGCCGTAAGATCTGCGGAAAAAGTACGGTCTTTTGAGAGCATAAAATTATTATTGTTATAAAGATATTGTCCAAAAGTGTCATTGGTATAACTTTCCTGCGAACTTTCCAAAGCGTAAAATTTATTGGACAAATAATAGGTAGAAGTACTCACCTGAAACCACCACCAAGAGGTAAGCGAGCCGTAATAACCAATATCAAAACTGTATTGGTACTCCTTAATTAAATTGGACTCAATGCTCCGCAAAACGCTGTTTTCGTTGTTCTGAAAAGACAAACTTCCCAAACCGTTTTCCACGTTTTGGTAATATAGCTCAAAAGTCAATTTGTTCTTATAAATGTAACTCAGCGTAACCCTATCCTCAATGGCAGGAACCAAATTTGGGTTGCCGCCAATATAGTTGTTCTCGGTAATAAAATATTTGAAAGGGTTTAAACTTTCATATCTGGGGCGGTGGATGCTTCGGTTGTAGGCAAGGCCAATGGTGTTGTTATTATTGATGTTGTAGTTTACCGCAGCCGAGGGGAAAATATCAAAATATTGTCGGGTGTTTACTTCCCCCAATGAACGGGAGATGGCGTCAATATCTGTGTACTCACCGCGAAGCCCCATAGCAATACTCCATTTTTCCCACTCCTTATCAAAATTTATATACTCGGCATAAATGTTTTCTTTATAATTGAAATCATCAGAAAGTAAATTGTTGAATAAGTTGGTGTTGTTCTGTACGTTGAAAAAATCAAGTTTGCTATCTGTGTCAATATTGCTGAATTTAAATCCCGCCTCAAAAGTACCTCCCCACAATCCCGACGAAATATCGGTCTGACCCGTAAAAATAGTACTGTTTTGTGCCGAGTTTGTAAAAAAGCTATTGTTCCTTAAAAAAGTATTGTCTGGTAAAAAATAATCTGTAGTTACACTTTGGTCCTGCTTATTGTTATAATAAATATAATTGGCGGCCGCAGAGAATGATGCACCTTTATCATTCAAGGTTCTATTATAATTCAAGGCGAAATTAAGGTTGTCTTTTTGGTAATCCACTTGGCTTAGGGTCGTAAAGGTTGAATCCAGTTGCCGCTGTGGATTATAAATGGAAGCCTCGCCGTTATTGTGATATGAATTTTTAGGCGCAACCGATATGTTTGAGGTGAAACTGATGGAATTCTTTTCATTTAATGTAAAATCCATTACCGCGGTCCCATTATGGCTGTCTGAATCCGTGGTGCGATTGAAGTAGGTTTCCCAAATTGATTTGGTCGTTATCTCATCCGGTTCAAAAAAACGAATGTAATTGTCGTCCTCCTTAAAAAGTTTTTTAGTGGTATAATTGTAACCGGCATATAAATTTAGCCAATTATTTTTGTAAAAATGGGTAGTCCCGAAATCGTATTTTGGATAAATTGCTTGTGTATATGTCGCGTTCACGGAACCTTTATAACCTATTGAAATTGCTTTGGAAGTTATAATATTAAGCACCGTCCCAGCATCGGCGTCATATTTTGCGGAAGGATTTGTAATAACCTCAACAGATTTAATATTGGCCGCATCGGTGTTTTCAAGCAGGGAAGTAACCTCGGAAGCCGAAAGATAAACGCGTTTCCCATTTATAAAAATTATGGGTGCCGTGAATTTTACCTGAATATTATCGCCAATTACCAAAACCCCAGGTGTTTTTTTAAGAAGGTCCATTGTGCTACCTACAGAAAGTGAGGAATTCTCAACATTGAAAACGAGCTTTCCAGAGGTTTTTTTAACAGTCGGCAGTTTAGCGGTAACGACTGCTTCACCAAGCATTTGTGAGCTTTCCCGCAAAACAACATTTCCTAAATTTTCATTTGAGGAAAGTTCTACACTCTTTTCAAAATTTTCAAAGCCTATATAACTAAACTGTAATGAATATTCTCCATTATCCAGCCCAAGGATTTTAAACGAACCATCTTCCTCTGTGGAAGTTCCCTTGAGTGGAGTTTCAGAATCTTTTGGGTATAACAAAACATTTACAAAGGAAAGGGGATGGTTTTCAAAATCAGTAACTTTCCCAGAAAGTGTATGGTCCTGTGCCATCAAGTAGAACCCTTGAAGGCAGCATAATAACAAACAAATTGTCTTCATAGCATAAGAGTGGGCGTTTGGGGTGGCCCTTTAAAATCATTTTTCTGGGGAGAAAACAACATTTATAGCCAACTTGTAGCTATTAGTTTACAAATATGTTAAATAAATATTAAAACAAAAAAGTTAGAACACGTTTTTTTTAACCCTAAAACAAAGAACAAATAAAATCCCACATTTAATCTATCTTTGCACCTTTGAAGCCAGAGAAGGAAAGTATATGAAGAATATTCGCAATTTTTGCATCATCGCCCATATTGACCACGGAAAAAGCACCTTGGCAGATCGCCTTTTGGATGCCACCGGTACAGTTACGGATCGTGAAAAACAGGATCAGCTGTTGGACAATATGGACTTGGAAAGGGAAAGAGGCATAACTATAAAGAGCCACGCCATACAGATGGATTATGTTTATAATGGCGAAAAATACATACTGAATTTAATTGATACTCCCGGCCACGTAGATTTTTCGTACGAAGTTTCCCGCTCCATTGCGGCCTGCGAAGGGGCATTGCTTATTGTTGATGCCGCACAGAGCATACAGGCGCAAACAATTAGCAATCTTTATTTGGCTTTGGAAAATGACTTGGAAATCATTCCGGTTTTAAACAAAGTGGATCTTCCCTCGGCAAATCCCGAGGAAGTTACGGATGATATAGTAGATCTGTTGGGCTGCAAACCGGAAGAGGTAATTCCCGCCAGTGCAAAAACAGGACTAGGCATTGATGAAATTTTGAGCGCCATTATTGAACGTATTCCGCCGCCAAAAGGCAATCCTGATGAGTCTTTACAAGCTTTGATTTTTGATTCGGTTTACAATCCATTCCGCGGTGTTGAAACGTATTTTCGGGTTTTGAATGGCGAAATAAAAAAGGGACAGCACATAAAATTTATGGCCACAGGGAAAAGCTATTATGCAGATGAAGTGGGCACTTTAAAATTGAAGCAGCAACCTAAGGACGTTATAAAAACGGGCGATGTTGGCTATCTTATTACGGGCATAAAAGAGGCAAAGGAAGTAAAAGTGGGTGATACAATTACGGATTCCAAAAGCCCGACCAAAAATATGATTGCCGGTTTTGAAGATGTAAAACCAATGGTGTTTGCTGGAATTTATCCGGTTGATACGGAAGATTATGAAGAGCTTCGAAACTCCATGGAAAAGCTTCAACTAAACGATGCTTCGCTGGTTTTTACCCCCGAAAGTTCCGCAGCACTGGGCTTTGGCTTCCGTTGTGGATTTTTGGGAATGCTCCATCTGGAAATAATTCAGGAAAGGCTGGAAAGGGAATTCGATATGACCGTAATTACTACGGTGCCGAACGTTTCTTACCACGCATATACAAATAAGGATCCGGAGGTTGCCCTTTTAGTGAACAACCCTTCCGATCTTCCCGATCCCTCAAAACTGAATCGGGTGGAGGAGCCATATATAAAAGCCACGATTATTACAAAATCAGACTTTGTAGGTTCGGTTATGTCCCTTTGTATTGAAAAAAGAGGCGAAATTACCAACCAAACCTATTTAACCACCGAAAGAGTTGAGTTAACCTTTGATATGCCTTTGGCAGAAATAGTCTTCGATTTTTATGATCGTTTAAAGACCGTTTCTAAAGGATACGCTTCCTTCGATTATTCGCCAATTGGTATGCGAATGTCTCATCTCGTAAAAGTGGATGTTTTGTTGAATGGAAATACCGTGGATGCACTTTCGGCATTGCTTCACCGGGACAATGCCTACGATATTGGTAAAAAAATGTGCGAAAAACTTACGGCAATTAATTCCTCGACAGCAGTTCGATATTCCGATTCAGGCCGCTATCGGCGCTAAAATTATTGCCCGTGAAACCGTAAAAGCGCTTCGGAAAGATGTTACCGCCAAATGTTACGGTGGCGATATTTCGCGAAAGCGAAAACTTTTGGAAAAGCAGAAGAAAGGAAAGAAAAGAATGCGACAGGTTGGTAACGTAGAAATTCCACAGGAAGCTTTTATGGCGGTATTGAAACTGAACGATTAAATTTATAACAATCGTTTATCCTCCACAGGTAACACCGGTTTCCCCAAGTCCCTCAATATAAACATCGTAATCTGTTCCAGTATTTTGGCCGTTTACGGATGCATTGCCATCACTTTCCCTGCAAACTTCGAATTCCGAAGTTTCAGGCGAGGAGCAGGTGGTACAGTTGCGTGCCTCATCTTTTTTACAGGAAAGAACAGTGATTGAAAAAATAAATAGAAGCAGTATTTTTTTCATAACCTGAATTTGATTCAACTAGAAAAACGTTTAATTCACATTATTATTTTTGGATATTCCCTCATTCTCACTTCGGGTGGCGTTTACCACATCTTCAAAATCCATTGGTTTTCCGAGATATACCAGACTACTTCCTTCCTCAATTTCCAGTTCGGTAGGCGAAGTAATCAAATCCAAAAACCCATCCGGGCGCTTCAAAAATAAGGGAATAGCATCCGCATTTTCACCAATAATATTCAATACCCTTAAAAATTGGTTATGGCTCTCCACCGGAATTTCCTGAATGGAGGGGAAATCCTGCGCCACTTCGGTAAAGCGCATATAATCGTGCGTATAGGAAAATAGCTCTTTAGCGGAGAGATTATGGCGGTTTCTAAGCTCTTCGGAAGTCATTAACCTAAAGGTCCCGTTTTCACCAAAGTATTTTCCAAAACGATTGATGGCTTGCTTATTTATTTCATCACTTCCAGTCATTGCCAGCAAATAACCTACGTCGTTCAATTCAATATTGTCAGTAAGATCGTCCGCATAAATATTTGAATTCATGGCTTCCAAACCAAGTTCTCTTGCTTTGCTAATATTTAAATGATTCGAATCTATTAAAACCACATGCCGGCTGTTTTTCTGTAGATATGTAGCAATTAATCTTGAAACTTTGGAAGCTCCAACAATTAGGATGCCTTCAGATTTCTTTAGAAAAACCCCAACGAGAGAGGCTACAAATCTCGCGGTAGTTGCGTTTAAAAGAACCGTAATCAAAACAACGGCAAATACAAGGGGCGTTATATATTCTGCGCCCACTTCGCCCTTTAGGACCAGTTTCGTTCCAAAGAGGGAAGAAATACCGGCAGCAACAATTCCGCGGGGACCGACCCAACTTATAAATATTTTTTCATTCGTTTTTAAGGAAGACCCGATGGTGCTTAAAAACACCGTCAATGGTCGCAGCACAAAAATTACGATGGCAAGTAGAATGGCGGTTTTCCAGTTATAAACAAGCAATAAATCCTCAACGCTGATATTGGCCGCCAACAATATAAAAAGGATTGAGATAAGCAAAACGCTCAGTGATTCCTTAAAGTAAAGCAGTTCTTTTAAACTGGGAAGATCGCTATTTCCCAAAAACATACCCATAACCACCACGGCCAAAAGACCGGATTCGTGCGCGAAAAGATCACTTATCACAAAAACCGCGAGAACCGCAGAGAGTGAAACCACGTTTGAAAGATAATGTGGAATGAGTTTCTTTTTTATTGAAATATACAGTGCGTAACCGGCCGAAACTCCGAAAGCGAAACCAATTAATATAATTTTTCCAAAGTCTAAAAGAGCTTGTTTTGTATAACCGGAATCGCCTTCCACGCTTATAAATTCGTACACCAAAACGGCGACTAAAGCCCCGATTGGGTCAATTAAAATTCCTTCCCATTTCAGCACCGCTGAAACATCTTTTTTCAGCGGAATATTTCTTAAAATTGGGGTAATTACCGTAGGTCCCGTAACAATTATTAAAGCGGAAAAGAGAAAGGATATTCTCCAATTTAGTCCGAAAACATAATGAGCCGCAATGCCCGCGCCAGCAAATGTTATGAAAGCACCGATGCTTATTAATTTCCCTATTACCGGGCCCACTTTTGAAACTTCGTTTCGTTTCAAGGTTAAACCGCCTTCAAAAAGAATAATTCCAACCGCGAGCGAAACAAAATAGAAAAGATTTTCCCCCGGAAAAAGACCATTTTCACCATTCCAGATTGGCTGTAGCCACTGCTTTCCATTAGCAGACATAAATGTGGAAAGCGGGCCTACCAAGAGACCGATTAAAATAAGGGGCAAAATAGCAGGAATCTTGAATTTCCAGGCTACCCATTGGGCCAATATTCCTAAAATTATAATTCCTGCAAGTTCTACCATATTTGGTTGGGTTTTCGGTAAATTAAAGATTTTCCCCCGCGAGGAAATATTAACATTTTGTTAAAAATAGTATAATTAATTTACTTCCCGCCGTGGTGTGTGTAACGCTTTTGTTAATTTGCGACTCATTTCTCCAGTATATGCAATTATTCCCAATTGAAGCCGGTAATTTCAAACTTGATGGCGGCGCCATGTTTGGCGTTGTCCCAAAAACCTTGTGGTCCCGGACTAATCCGGCAGATGCAAATAATATGATTGATATGGCCACCCGCTGTCTTTTAATTGAAAACGGCGATCGGCTTACATTGATTGATACCGGAATGGGCGACAAGCAGAGTGAAAAATTCTTCGGCTATTATTATCAATGGGGCGATTACAATCTCGACAATTCCCTCAAAAAACACGGTTTCCACCGTGATGATGTTACCGATGTTTTTATGACCCACCTTCATTTTGACCATTGCGGCGGAAGCATACAGTGGAATAAAAATAGAACCGGTTATGAGCCTGCCTTTAAAAATGCAAGGTTTTGGAGCAATGAAGACCACTGGAAATGGGCAACCGAACCAAACCGCCGAGAACAGGCTTCTTTTTTAAAGGAAAATATTTTACCCATGCAGGAAAGCGGGCAGCTGAAATTTATAGAGAAATCATCTTCCGAATTTTCCGAAGCCAAAGAAATGGATTTCGGAATTCTTTTTGTGGATGGACATACCGATAAACAGATGATTCCGCATATAAACCACAAAGGCAAAACCCTGGTTTTTATGGCAGATCTTTTGCCCACTGCAGGACATTTGCCGATTCCGTTTGTAATGGGCTACGATACACGCCCTTTATTAACCCTTCCGGAAAAGGAAAAGTTTTTAAATGAAGCTGCTTCAAAAAATTACTACCTTTTTCTTGAACACGATGCACATAACCCAATCATAACAGTGAAAAATACCGAAAAAGGTGTTCGGCTAAACGAAACCTTTTCATTAAATGAATTTTTTAATTAATACTTTTTAATACAGATGAGAATTTTAAAAACCTCTTTATTCGCAGTTGCGTTGTCGGCTGTAATGGCAAGCTGCGGAAGTGGCGCCCCAATCGTTGCAACCCCTATTGGAAATATCGATTCCCAACCCCTAAAAAATACCGAATTAACCGAAGCCCAATTGAAGCATTGGAGCGCAATGGATTTGGTTACGGATACCGTCCCGGGAATGAGTGTTGATAAAGCTTACAATGAAATAATTAATAACAGAAAAGGCGAAACCGTAATCGTTGCAGTTATTGACAGCGGTGTGGATATCGATCACGAAGACCTTAAAAGTGTAGTTTGGACCAATCCCAACGAAATTGCCGGTAATGGCAAGGACGATGACAACAATGGATTTATCGATGATATCCACGGATGGAATTTCTTGGGAGATATTACCGGTGAAAACCTAGAATTTGTTAGATACGTAAGAAAATTAGGGCCTAAATATGAAGGAAAAAGTGAATCCTCCATTAGCGCGGCAGATAGAAAGGAATTTGAAATCTATCAAAAAGCAAAAGCGGAATATGAAAAAGAACTTGCAGATAATACTGCCGGTAAAACTCGTTACGAGCAAATTCTTTCCCAATTAAAACCCGCGCACGCCGCAATGACAGAAAAACTGGGAAAGCCAGATTATACGCAGGAGGATCTTGCCGGAATCGACAATCCAACCCCACAGGAACAACAGCAAATTGCTATGTTGAACCAAATGTTGAATTTTGCTCCAACTGTTCCAGAGGTAATTAAAGAACTAGAAGGTGGCGTAAAATACTTTTCCGGAAGAATGGAAACACATTTCAATACAACCAAGGATTTTCGCGGTGTATTGGGAGACAACCCAGATGATATTTCAGATGTTCATTACGGAAACAACGATGTTGATGGTCCAGACCCAACCAAAGAAAACGTAAAACACGGAACCCATGTTGCAGGGATTATCGCTGCGCAACGCAACAACGGCGTTGGGATGGACGGTGTTGCAAACAACGTAAAAATAATGGCTGTTCGCGCAGTGCCGGATGGCGATGAATATGATAAGGACATTGCTTTGGCAATCCGCTATGCTGTTGATAATGGCGCAAAAGTGTTGAACACCAGCTTCGGAAAATACTATTCCCCACATTCAGATTGGGTTTATGACGCCATAAAATATGCCGCTTCAAAAGATGTTCTTATTGTGAATGCAGCAGGAAATGACGGTTTGGATTTGGATACCGTAGCAATTTATCCGAACGATCAAATAGATAATGGTTCCGAAATGGGCGATTCATTTTTGACCGTTGGTGCTTTAAATTATGACTATGGGACTGATTTAGTCGCGTCTTTTTCCAATTACGGAAAAACAAACGTTGATGTTTTTGCACCAGGCGTAAAAATCTGGTCAACAACCCCATTGAACACTTACGAGTTTTTACAGGGAACTTCTATGGCTTCACCAGCAGTGGCCGGGGTTGCCGCAATGATTCGCAGCTATTATCCAAAATTGAAAGCGGGACAGGTAAAGCAAATCTTGATGGATAGCGGCCTAGCTTCAAATACCCAAGTCGTGCTGAGTGGCGATAAAAGCAACACGGCTTCTTTCGCAACTATTTCAAAATCTGGCAAAATGGTAAATATGTACAATGCCTTGATTATGGCCGATAAAATGTCAAAATAATGAAGCATATTTTTAAAGGAATATTTTTATTGCTAGTTACGGTCTCTTTCGCCCAAAACAATACCTCGTATTGGCAACAGAAAGTAGCCTATAAAATGGACATCCAAATGGATGCGAAAAACTATCAGTACAAAGGAAAACAGGAATTAAAATATACCAATAATTCTCCCGATACGCTGAAAAAGGTTTTTTACCACCTTTATTTCAATGCCTTTCAGCCCGGCAGCGAAATGGATGTGCGCTCAAGGACCATAGAAGACCCGGACACGCGTGTTGGCGACCGTATTTCAAAATTGTCGCCTTCTGAAATTGGCTATATAAAACCATCATCATTTTTCCAAGATGGAAGCCTTGCCAAGTATAATATTGAAGGCACGGTGATGGAAGTAATGCTGAACAAGCCAATTCTTCCCGGCCAAAGCACAACCTTCACAATGGATTGGGATGCGCAGGTTCCTGTTCAAATTAGACGATCCGGTAGAAATAATCAGGATGATGTGGCGCTTACAATGACCCAGTGGTACCCAAAACTTGCCGAATACGATTTTGAAGGCTGGCATGCAGACCCATATATTGGTCGTGAGTTTTATGGCGTTTGGGGAGATTTTGACGTAACCATTACCATTGACGACGACTATACGATCGGCGGCACTGGCTATCTTGAAAACCCTGCGGAAGTTGGTCACGGCTACACGGTTCCCGGCCAAAAACCTATGCATTCCGTAAATGGAAAATACAAATGGCATTTTATTGCACCCAACGTACACGACTTTGCTTGGGCCGCAGATACCAATTATGTGCACGATACCTATCCCGGACCCAATGGCGTGACGCTTCATTTTTTCTATAAAAATGATCCCGAAATCGCCGAAGGTTGGAAAAACCTACAGCCAAAAACTGCTGAATTAATGCAGTTTTATAACGAAAATGTTGGTCAGTATCCATACAAGCAATATTCTGTAATACAGGGCGGCGACGGTGGAATGGAGTACGCAATGTGCACCATGATTACCGGTGAGCGCGAATTTGAAAGTCTTGTTGGCGTTACCGCCCACGAACTTGCACACTCGTGGTTTCAGTTTGTTTTGGCAACCAACGAAAGCAAGCACGAATGGATGGACGAAGGTTTTACTTCCTATATTTCAGATGAAGGAATGAATTTCGTAATGAAAAAGGACAATCCAAACCCACACGCGGGTTCATACCGCGGTTATTTCTATATGGCAAAAAGTGGCAAGGAACAACCCTTGACCACACATGCTGATCGTTATGCAACAAACAGAAGCTACGGAATAAACGCTTACAGTAAAGGAGCTGTTTTTCTATCTCAACTGGGGTATGTTATTGGTCCGGAAAATCTTTCGAAAACGTTGAAGAGATATTACTCAGATTTCAAATTTAAGCACCCCACACCGAATGATTTTATCCGTTCCGCGGAAAAGGTTTCCGGTTTTGAACTGGATTGGTATTTAACCGATTTCGGCCAAACCACCAACCAGATTGACTATGGTGTAAAGGGAGTAGAAACTGAAGGGAACAACACCGAAATTACTTTAGAAAGAATTGGTTTAATGCCAATGCCCATAGACCTTTACGTAACTTATGAAGACGGTTCGCAAGAGTTGTTTTACATTCCTTTGCGGATGATGTGGGGTGAAAAACCGAATCCATTCTCAAAATTGAAACGGACCGTTTTGGAAGATTGGGCGTGGGCGTACCCAACTTATACGTTTGAAATTACGAACGGAAAAAAAGTTAAAAATATAATGGTTGACGCCACAAACAGGATGGCAGACGTTAATCCAGAAAATAATCTTTACGAAACCCCCTAACCCCCGAAGGGGGAAATTTGATCCTATACGAGACCCGTAAGGTTTTAAAAAACCCTACGGGTCTTTTTATATATTTACAACGTGAACAATTTTCCAAAAAACGAAAAACTAAAAAGCTCAAAAACAATCGAAAAACTGTTTTTGGAAGGAAAACACATTTCAAAATTTCCTATAAAAGTATTTTTTCTTCCGCAGGAAAACATTCAATCAAATTTGGCTGCATTTGCCGTACCAAAGCGGAATTTTAAGTCGGCCGTGGATAGAAACCGAATAAAAAGGCAGCTTCGTGAAACGTATCGTCTTAATAAGCAACTTATTTCCGAAATTAGCGGCAAGAATTTTGTGATGCTTTTTCTGTTTTTGGGAAAAGAAAAATCGCAGTACGTCCAGCTCGAAAAAGCGATGGTAGGCTTGTTGAAGAAACTTTCAGAAATTTCAGAAACCTCTCCGAAGTGATAACTTCTTTATTGTTTTTTATAACTTTAGCAGTAATTCTTCGTTTAAAATATGCCGATTCCTTCATATATAAAATTTAAAATTTTCAGAAAATGAAAAAAAGAATTCTCATCCCCATCGCCGCCGTTGCCATTCTTTTCACAACGGTAAGTTTCAAAAGTGATTTTTTCGAAATTGCAAAACAGATTGAAATTTTCACTACGCTTTACAAAGAATTGAATATGAATTATGTTGACGAGGTAACGCCCGCAACCCTTATGGATAAAGCCATAACAGGAATGCTGGCAGATTTGGACCCATACACTGTTTATTGGAACGAGCAGGAAGTAGAGGATGCGCGCATCAATAATTCCGGGGTTTATACAGGAATTGGCGCCACGGCGCAAAGCAAAAAAGACAAAATAATAATTGTAGAACCGTATAAGGACTATCCCGCGGACAAAGCAGGATTGAAAGCAGGTGACGAAATCATAAAAATAGGCAACGTAAATATCGCCGATTTTGAAGACGATGCGGGCGAACTTTTAAAAGGCGCACCCGGTTCCACGGTTGAGCTTACTTATGTTCGCCAAGGGAAAACAGCCACTACAACCATCACCCGAAATTCTGTGGAGCTGAATGCCGTTCCGTTTTACAAGTTAATTGACAACAACATTGGTTACATCGTGCTTTCGCAATTTAACCGAAAAACTACTCAGGAAACAAAGGCTGCTTTAGTGGATTTGAAAAACCAGGGTGCCACAAAAATAATTCTCGACCTGCGCGGAAACCCGGGCGGACTTTTAAATGAAGCGATAAACGTAGTTAACCTCTTTGTGCCGAAAGGCGAAGTAATTACCACTACCAAATCTGTAGTTGAAAAATACAACCAAACCTACAAAACGCAAAATGAACCGGTGGATACTGAAATTCCGCTTGCGGTTTTGGTTAACGGTAGAAGCGCTTCCGCCAGCGAGATTGTTTCCGGTGGTTTGCAGGATCTTGACCGTGCGGTGATTGTGGGCGCACGAAGCTTTGGAAAAGGACTTGTACAGCGTCCAAAAAAATTGACATACGGCACACAGCTTAAAGTTACAATTTCGCGTTATTACACACCCAGCGGGCGTTGTATACAGGCTTTGGATTATTGGCATCGCGATGAAAATGGTGATCCCGTGCGGAAAGATGCAAAGGAATACAACGAATTTAAAACCAAAGGCGGAAGAACAGTATACGACGGCGGCGGAATTTTGCCAGATGTTCAGTTGGCATCGGCTGTTTTCAGTCCAATTACCACGGCTCTGCTGAAGGACAACGCTATTTTTGATTACGCCACCAAATATTATTACAGCCACCAGTTGGCAGATTTCAATAATTTTAAATTTTCGGATACGGATTTCAGGGATTTTATGAAATTTTTGAAGGACAACAACTTTGAATACGAAACCGAGACCGAAAAGAAATTCGCCGAAGGTTTAAAAATGTCTGAGGATGACGATTTAAGCAAAGAAATCACTGCCAGTTACAACCAATTGATGGCCGCAATTGATGCCGCAAAGGACAAAGCGGTGCTTGAGAAAAAGGTGGAAATAGAATCGTTGTTGACCGATGAAATTTTGAAACGGTATTTCTACCGCGAAGGATTGTACAATTACCAAATAACCCACAATCCAGAGATTTTGGAAGCCGTGGCGGTACTTAACGACGCAGGGCGTTATAATAAGATTTTGAAATAGAAATTAAAAAGAATGAACACCTTCCTAAACTTCTTCGAATCAATGCCCGTTTGGATGAAAGCCGGTTGGGTGTTTTTTGTGCTTTTTGTTTTTTGGATTTTAGAGGGGTATTACAGACTGGTTTTTTCAAAATACAATAAATGGAAACACGCCAAAACAAATTTGATATTGCTGGCTTTTGTAATGATTATAAATGCGCTTTTCGGCGCTTTGACTGTTGGTATATTTCTTTGGTTGGGTAATACGGACTTTGGATTGCTTCATCTTTTTGAAGCTCCGGTTTGGGTTGATCTTTTACTTTCCCTTTTGGTCTTGGATTTGATTGCGCAATATTTTGTGCATTTTTTGCTTCACAAAGTGAAGTGGATGTGGCGGCTGCACATGGTGCACCATTCCGATAAAAATGTGGACGTTACCACGGGCACGCGCCACCATCCTTTCGATTTTATTATTCGTGAAACCTTCGCCTTGATTGCAGTAGTGATTATGGGAATGCCCATTGCCTTCTATCTTTTCTATCGCATTTTGAGCGTTCTTTTTACTTATTTTACGCACGCAAATATTTCACTTCCTAAGAAGTTAGACAAAGCGCTGAGCTACGTTTTCGTGACGCCGAATATGCATAAATTCCACCACCATTTTCAAATGCCTTGGACCGACAGCAATTTCGGGAATATGTTTTCAATCTGGGACCGATTTTTTGGAACATTTGTGTATGTCGGATACTTCAAAAATAAAATACGGACTGGACATCGCAGACCATATAAACGATGAAAATATTCTTCAGCAAATGATGTTGCCTTTCAACAAATCGATAATTTATAAAAAATAAAAAGACGATTAACAAAAAGTTAACTGCCTGTTTTTCAGCATTTTTTTATCTTGCTGGTTATGGTACAAGTAGATAGAATAGAAAACGAGGCGATTTTAAAAGAATCGGTGGCCTATTTAGAGAGCCGGGGTTTTGAACACATTCAGGCCGATGTGGACGGTTATGAAACCCCAAAATCCTATCACAAAAAGGATAGCGATGTTGTAATTACTCCCGATATTGTTGCGGACCGCGCGGGAATAAAACATTATTTCGAAATAAGCCTTAAATCCTCAAAACCGCGTTTGCTGAAATCTAAATGGCAATTCCTGGATACTTTAACGCGAATGCGAAACCAACGTTTTAAAATAATAACGCGTCGCGGGCACTACAAGTTTACGGATGAAATGCTGAAGGATTTAAACCTTGAAAAAAACCTTATAAAGCTTTAAGCATTGCTATGTGCGGGATCCCATCTTCCAAATAACGGTCCCCAATAGTTTTGAAACCGTGACTTTCGTAAAAAATTACCAAGTAAGTTTGAGCCGATATTTTAATTTTATCGGCTTTTATTATGTCTTTAATCGCCTTTATGGAAGCTTTTGTTATTTCGTGGCCGTATCCTAATTTTCTATAGTTTTCCCGAACCACGACCCGACCTATTGCCGCTTCCTCAAAATAATCTCCGGGTTTAAAACAGCGCGCATAAGCCACTAATTTTCCTTCCTCATAACCCAAAATATGTAAGGCTCTTTTGTCCTTTCCATCAATATCCTGATATACACAATCCTGTTCCACCACAAAAACTTCACTGCGTAACTGCAACAATTCGTAGAGTTCTTTGCCCGAAAGCTCTTCAAAAATTTTTACTTCAATTTCCATAGTTTATAAAAATCAATCTTGAACAATGATGTCTTTTGGGTCGTCTTTTTGATGTTCCGGCTGGATGGTAACGTGATTTATTCCAAACTCGTGAAACAGTTTTTCTTCAACTTCTGTAAGTATTGAATCGAATTGGGTTAGTGTAAAATTTTGATAAAAATCTATATGCGCTTCTAAATGGGTTTCTTGTTCATTCAGTTGCCAAATATGGATGTGGTGAATATTTTTTATTCCTTTAATGGTACAAACCGAATCATGAATTACTTCCAAATTTATGTCATCTGGCGTAAAAAGCATCAAAACCTTGAAAGAGCTTTTCAGCAGGCCGTAGCCCATAACGAGTAAGTAAAGCGCTATCAAAACCGTCAAAAGACTATCAACCCAAAACCATTCATAATATTTCATCAACAAACCGCCAATGAGAACGGCGACAGACGCGGCCATATCCGTAAACAAATGCAGATAGGCAGAACGCATATTCATATTGCTTTTTGAATCTTTAAAAAGGAGCAAAACGCTAAAGCCGTTGAAAACAATCCCTAAAATAGCGAGCCAAATTACCAAACCACTTTCGATAATATGTGGGTCTGAAAAACGAATAATCGCTTCGTAAATAAGATAGATCGCAACGACTATCAACGTGGCGGAATTCACAAAAGCAGCAATAATTTCTGCACGTTTATAACCGAAGGTTTTGGTAACTGAGGCGTCTTTTTTTGAATACCTGTCCGCAATATAACTTACAATCAATGAAAGCACATCGCTAAAGTTGTGAAGCGCGTCTGAAAGCAGCGATAAACTTCCCGAAACCAGACCGCCGATAACTTGTGCGACTGTTATTCCTATGTTAAGAAGAATAGAAAGCAAAAGCTTTTTTCCTTTTAAATCTGGGTGGGAATGACCGTGGGAATCGTTATTGGAATGTGCGTGGTTATGCGCCATTATTGAGGTTTTATGAACACGCTATTTTTTCAACTCTATTTTTGTGGCGGCCCCCTTCAAAATCAGTATTCAAAAATGTCTTTACCATTTCAACTGCTTGATGTTTACTGGTAAATCGAGCGGGAATACTCAAAATATTTGCATCATTATGTTGCCGCGCGAGCTCAGTAATTTCCTTTGTCCAACATAAGGCAGAGCGAACTTTTTGATGTTTGTTGGCAGTCATATTCGCGCCATTTCCGCTGCCGCAGATTATGATTCCGAAATCTACTTTTCCGTTTTCAACATCTTGGGCAACCGGATGGACAAAATCTGGATAATCGACACTTTCTGTAGAATCGGTGCCGTGATTTGTAACTTTGTGGCCTTCACTTTCAAGAAATTTTACAATTTCCATTTTATATTCCGTGCCCGCGTGGTCGTTACCGATTGAAATGGTCATAAAGTTGAATTTTTTACAAATATAAAGCAAGACCGAAAATTAAAGGGATAAATATGAATTAAATCCTAATGCAATTCAATAGAGTTTGAATGTTGAAAATCAATAGATAATAATTTCTTAACGGTGAGTTTATTATTTGGTTAACAACAATGTTGATATTTGTTTGCGGAAATACGACAAGTAAAATTGGAGAATTGAATTTATTTTACAATAGGTTCAATATTCTAGGTCCACCAAAAATTTAAGCGCTTTTTTACGTCCAATTTATGAGCAGAAATTTTCCCCTTCCCAACAAATATTTCCGAAAAACTTATAAGAAATCTACCGTTGAAAATGGTTGTGAACAACTGTTAACTATTGTTTGTATTTACCTGTTTCTCTATAGGATTAAATCATAAATTTATGTTAATAACCCCTTATTAAATGGCGATAAATTTATTTCAAAACAAATTTTCAAAAAGTTATTGTACCTATTAACAACCCATCATCATCATCATTTTTATTTTAAATAATTTAAAAAAGGAAAATGTTGTATTAATATATGTTGATAACATAAAAAGGAAACATGATTAATGAGGAAAAAAGAATCAGGACTTTTGAAATTAGTAGTGATAAACTGTCGTGGTTCTCGGTTCCTGTAGTGAAGCCGAAGGCGCAACGGTCCAGGTTCGTTTTCAAACTATTTTCAAATTTGAGGGATGGTCCAGATTTTTTATTATTTCCTCTGCTTCTGGAATATCCTCAATGTGTACGAGAAGGCGGATACCGCCAATGGCGTTTGAATAAAAGGGAAAAACACTGATCATCGTTTCATTCTGAAAAAAATAGCGTATTTCCTCCTGGTCAAACAGGAGTTGAAGCACGGCATATTCCGCGGGATAATTGAAAATCGCTATCGTTTTAAAATGCTTCATTTTATTGAAGTAAAAGGATATTGGAAAAATTTAAATTGGCACCCAATAACCTTTCCCTAAGGTACTAAATGTTTCCTAACGAAGCCAAGCTATTGATTGAGAAGTAGTATTTTTACCAGAATTATTAAATTACCTATGCCAAAAAACAAAAAAAGAAAGAACCAAAAAATTGACAATCTTTCCGAAAGCATTCTAAACATTCTCCGGAAGGATCATTCAAAAGCATATAATTACAAACAAATAGCCGCCATTATTGGAGTTGATGACCCTAGCAGTCGCAACCAGATTACCAAAAAGCTGAAACAACTCACCCAAAACGGCACCATTCAGGAAATTGACCGCGGCAAATACATACTCACCCCTTCCCAAAATTATTACACCGGAAAAGTTGATATAGCCGGACGCGGCCAAGGTTACGTTATTGTTGCGGATTTAGAGGAAGATATCTTCGTGAAAAACAAAAACTTGAACAAAGCCCTTAACGGCGATATTGTTGAAGTTTATGTTTTCAAAAGAAAAAAAGGCGGCAAAAACGAAGGGGAAATAACCCAAATTTTAGAAAGAAAACGAACTGAATTCGTTGGTACTATTGATGTTCAGGAAAACTTTGCCTTTGTGCAGGTTAGTGACCATAAAATGTACACTGATATTTTTGTACCGAAGAATAAAATTAACGGCGCCAAAAACGGTGAAAAGGTTTTGGTAGCCATGGAAGATTGGCCGGAAAAGGCAGATTCACCTTTTGGAAGCGTAATAAAAGTGCTCGGTATGCCGGGCGAGCACAACACCGAAATACATTCCATTCTTGCCCAATATGGGCTTCCGTATGATTTTCCGCAGGAAGTTGAGGATTTTGCAAATAAAATTGACACTTCAATAAAAGCTTCGGAAATAAAAAATCGCCGCGATATGCGCGACGTGCTCACATTCACGATAGATCCGAAGGATGCAAAGGATTTTGATGATGCGCTTTCCTATGAAAAATTGGAGAATGGCAACTACGAAATAGGAATCCATATTGCAGATGTTTCGCATTATTTAAAGCCTGGAACCGAGTTGGATGATGAAGCTTACGAGCGTGCTACTTCTGTATATTTGGTGGATAGGGTTGTGCCGATGTTGCCGGAAATACTTTCAAACAATGCTTGTTCCCTTCGGCCAAATGAGGAAAAATATACTTTCTCAGCTGTTTTTGAAATCAACGATAAAGCTGAAATAGTAAAAAAATGGTTCGGCCGCACCGTTACTTACAGCGATGCGCGTTTTGCCTATGAAGAAGCGCAGCATATTATTGAAAATCCTTCGGACGAAACGCATACTATTCCTTCAAACATTTCAATAACCGATAAAAAATATTCAGTAAAAAAGGAAATAGCCGAAGCTATCCTGGAAATGGATAGACTCGCAAAAATATTGCGAACAAAACGTATGCGTGCCGGCGCAATAAGTTTTGATAAAGTAGAAGTGAAATTTATTCTCGATGACCAAAACAATCCTGAAGGAGTTTATTTCAAAGAAAGTAAAGATGCCAATAAATTGATCGAGGAATTTATGCTTTTGGCAAACAGAAGCGTAGCAGAATTCATAGGAAAACAGCAACCTAAAAAGACCTTCGTATATCGTGTGCACGATGAACCGGACGACGAAAAAATAGCTGCTCTGGAGAACATCATTAAGCGTTTCGGCTATAAAATGAACACCAAGGATCGCCATTCCACAGCAACGTCTATGAACAAACTTTTAAAGGATGTGCAGGGAAAAAAAGAACAAAATTTAATTGATACGCTTGCCATCCGCAGTATGAGCAAGGCAATTTATACCACCCACAACATTGGTCATTACGGGCTTGCGTTTGATTATTATACTCATTTTACATCCCCAATTAGGCGGTATCCCGATGTGATGGTGCACCGATTGCTTCAGCATTATTTGGATAACGGGAAATCTGCTAAGGAAGAGGAATACGAGGAAAAATGCGCCCACAGCAGCGATATGGAAAATCTTGCGGCAAATGCAGAGCGCGACAGCGTAAAGTATATGCAGGTAAAATATATGCAGGACCACCAGGATCAGGATTTTCTGGGGGTTATTTCGGGCGTTACCGATTGGGGAATTTATGTTGAAATTATTTCGAACAAATGTGAAGGGATGGTGCGACTGCAGGATTTGAAGGATGACCATTATATTTTTGACCAGGAAGAATATGCGGTAATTGGCCAAAAAACCAAGAATGTATATCAATTGGGCGATGAAGTATATGTAAAAGTAAAAAATGCGGATTTGGTGAAGAAGCATTTGGATTTCACCATGTTAGGCCATCGAAAGGATGGAAAGAGCTCTTCATAATTGAATTTTATTATTCTTCAGCTTTTTATACAGATAGAATTCAAAGGTTCAAATCTTCAAAAAGTTTGTACTTTTACCTTACTATGTTTGACGGCTTACTCTATGCAGCATTTTACGGGTTTTTATTGGCATTTGCCGTAGGCCCGGTTTTTTTTACACTTGTAGAAACTACAATTACCAAAGGTTTTCGCGCCGCGATTTTTTTCGATCTCGGGGCTCTTTTTGCGGATATTATCTTCATTTTGATTGCCTTTTTCAGTACGAGTAAAATTCTTGAAAAAGTAAAGCACGACCCCGGTCTTCTTATTTTCGGAGGCGCAATTTTAATAGCCTACGGAATAATTTCATACATACGTACCAACAAGTCAATCTTTAAAATAGTTAGGGAGCATTACGCGGTAAAGGTGAAGAAAAATCTTTGGGGATTATTTCTGAAAGGGTTTTTACTGAATTTTGTAAACTTTGGAGTGTTGGCGGGATGGATTGGAACCTTGATTATGGCCAATGCACTAACTACCAGCGATAGGGGAGTTTTTTGGTTTATTCTTACCGTGCTCGCAACTTTTTTTACTACCGATCTTCTAAAAATGGCGCTTGCCAAAAAATTGAAAAGTAAAATGACCCCCAGGTTCATCTTCAAAACGAAAAAATGGATCAGCTTAATGATTTTGGGTTTTGGCGTATTGTTATTATTTCAGGGAATTTTTCCCGGAGAAGTAAAAGCCGGTCTTGAAAGAATACCGGGTCAGCAGCATCCTTTGGAAAAGCCAATTCCGCCCGTTGAAGAACCCATTTGAAAGTTAAAAAATCAATCCTTATAATTGAACTTTTTTCCGCCGTCCTGTATTTCTATTTTGGCAATGCTATCCATAGGAATTTCATTACGCCAGCTTTTGGCAAAGCGTGATTTACCGCCTTTTAAAGTATCATTTTCCAATACAACGGTGTCAAAATAGAAGTTATTTCTTTTACCATTTAATTGGGTAACGCGCATTTCAATAGATGGTGAATTATCCAAATAGGTCCTATTCCCATCTTTGTCTGTTACAATTATGCGCTTAATATTATTTGAATTATACCGAATGTTGGAATAAAAAAGAGGGTTATTGACCTGGACTTTTTTCATATTTTCCGAAGTTTCCCCGATCATTTGTTCCCTAAAACTATCCACAGGCACTGTGTAGGTTTTACAGGAAGCCACTAAAAGAAATACTGCTAGTGATAGTAAACTGTACTTTATTCTATTCATTTAATAGATTTTTATATTTAAAAAACCTCCAATTTTCATTGAAGGTTTTCAGAGGTATCGAGCGCCCCGAAGCTTCGGGGGAACAGCTGTAATTTTTCAAAGAAAATCCCCAACCAAAGTTGAGGATTTGTTGAGGCATCGAGCGGATTCGAACCGCTGTAGCAGCTTTTGCAGAGCTGAGCCTAGCCACTCGGCCACGATGCCTTATTAGGCTTGCAAATGTAAAAAAATTAAACTTAAATTTCTACTTAAAACTAATTTACCGCTTCTTTTTTAAAGTTACCCTTACTTCAGCCACATCGCCGCCAATTGGTGGGTTCTTTTTGGCCACGGTAACTTTTGCTTGGCTTACCATTTCAACCTTTGTTAAAACAGAATCCAATATTCGTTTTGCAACGTGCTCCAAAAGTTTGGAGCGTACCGCCATTTCCTCGCGTACTATTTGCTGTAGCATTACATAATCTACGGTGTCTTCGAGTTCGTCACTTTTTGCCGCTCTTCCTAAATCTGCCTTTACGGTAAGATTAACCAAATAGTCCGAACCTATTTTTCCTTCCTCGATCAAGCATCCGTGAAATGCATATACCCTTATATTTTTTAATGTAATACGATCCAATTTCTTACACTTATTTTGAATGTTTTTTCTCTGTAATTCCCGTTACGGCTGTCATTTTATTGATATAATGACTCGGGTTACCAATTACAAAAATAGTGTATAAATGTTCCTTTTTACTATTTATATTGGTGGAAATGGTTTCAATCTCACTTCCTTTTAATTTCCACGAAATATGATTTTGTTCCGGTGCAATTGCAATACTTTTCGATATTTGCGGATAGGAAAGGGATGGAAGCTGCACTGTATCTTTTTCTGAAAAGCAGCTTGCGCTGAGTTGGACCGTGCCCGTTGCCAAATGTATCCACCGTATCTTTGCCTCGTCTTGGGCAGTTTCAAAATCATCGTTAAGCACGGTAAGTTGGGGCAGCCCGCCATTGGCGGTTTTGGCTTCTTCTCCTTGGGATATTTTATGGAGTTTGTATCCCACAGTCTCTTGGTTCAATTTTGGGTTAGTGGGCACAATTCCCTGGGCGAATAGGGTATATTTCCCATTAGCTCCCATTCCTAGGATTTTTTTCAAAATCGTGATGCTATCACTTCTTATTTCAACTGTATATTTTCCGGACGGAATTTCAAAATAGTCGGTTAGCGTTCCGTAATCCAAATCTTTTTCCAATTTTATTCCCTCTCCCGAAAAGGTAATTTGAAGTGTTTTTTCCGTTAAAAGAAATTGACCAAGACGCACTTCTGATAGATTTACCGATTTTTTTGAACAGGAAAAAATGGTCAACATTACCAACGATGCCAGAAAAATATTACGAATCATTTTCATTTTCATCCGATTTATTGTTCAAAAGGAGAGGTCTACCAAGGGTTATTAATACAATTATGAGAGCGATAAACCCGAGCGCAATCGGTTTGGAGATTGCCAATCTAAAAACCAGGGCTGCGGCCACCAATATTGCTAAAAGCACACCCACGGCAGGAATCCATTTTTTGTTTTCAGATTCACGAAAGGCTATCCAATTTACCACCCCAAAAGTGAAAAGAAAAACCAAACTCGCAGCTTCAACCAAAGAGCTAAGCGAGCCGATTATCGCGAGAATCCCAGCCAAACTTCCCAACAAAATAATGCTACGGTCGGGTACACCATTTGCGTTGGTGTGGTCAAACCATTTTGGGAGTTCGTTCTGTGAAGCTATTCTTTTGGAAAGATTTGCCGTGGAAAATAATGTTGAATTTATAGCTGCGGCAGTAGCAAATGCCGCGGCAACTGTCATAATTATCACACCTGCCGTACCGAAGGCACTTTTCGCCGCTACCGAAAGTGCAATTTGTTTAAAGGTAATCATTGCCGCAGCGCCTCCCAACATTGTTGCGCCCAATGCTACCAGTACATAAACAATAATAACAAAAGCCACTGCGCTGAGCAGGGTTGGCATAAAGTTTTTTCTTGGGTTTTCAATCCTGCTGTATTCATAGGATAATAATTGAAAACCTTCATAAGCCATAAATATAGCGGCTCCCCCAAAAAATATGGAATACGCCGGCCGCGGTTCAATTCCTGCAATTAGCTGTGTTGAATCCCATTGGCTCACTCCATAAATTCCAATTGCCAGCAGCACCAATAGGTTTATGGTAACAATCCCTATTTCTACTTTTGACATTTTGCCTACCCCAGCCAAGTTAAGTGCAATCAACCCAATTACAATTGCGGCGGCCAATAAACGCATTAAAAGTGGATTTCCGTGGAAGGCGTAGGAAACATAATGTCCAAAGGCATAAGCATAGACTGAAATGGTTAAAACATACCCCAAAATCAACAACCAACTTAAGTTGCCGGCGATGGTTTTATCATTCACTTTTTCAAGAAACACAAAGGCTCCACCCTCTTCCTTAAATTTGTTCGTCAAAAATACATAGCTATATGCGGAAGGAAGGGCGATGCACCCAATGAGTATAAACGCCAACCAGGTCCACTGTGCTGAAACCGCAATAACCACACCGAGCACCGTATAAATTCCGCCTCCCACCATACCGCCTGCGGCCAAAGCCCAAACGGCGATTGGTTTCAATTTTTTCGTGGAATCTTTTCCCATTTTTTTGAATGCTTTGGAGATAAATCAATTAAAATTATGGATTTTGCTTCCTATTATTGCGCCAATTCAGATTTTATATAAATTTTAACCTGAAGTATGGAAGATGTAAATGTTCTGAAGACAGGTGTCTTCCACAATAATTTTGGTAAATTTGCCCATTCAAAAATCTTGTATGGAAAAAGAATCAGCACCATTGAATTTTATAGAACATATAATTGAGGAAGACCTTTCCAAAAATTACGATAGGGAACAGTTGTGCTTTCGATTTCCGCCAGAACCGAATGGGTATTTGCACATCGGCCACGCTTCTTCCATTTGCCTAAATTTTGGATTGGGAGAGCGTTATAATGCCCCTGTGAACCTTAGGTTCGACGATACAAATCCTGCAAAAGAGGAACAGCAATTTGTTGATGCCATTAAGCGGGATATTTCATGGCTCGGGTATGAATGGGCAGAGGAACGCTATGCTTCAGATTATTTTCAGCAGCTGTATGATTGGACGGTTCAGCTTATAAAAAATGGCAAGGCCTATGTAGATTCTCAAACTTCGGAAGCAATTGCAGAACAAAAAGGAACACCGAATTCTCCAGGAAAACCAAGTCCGTTCAGAAATCGCTCTGTTTCAGAAAATTTGGATCTCCTCGAAAAGATGAAGAATGGCGAAACAAAGGAAGGCGAGCACGTGTTGCGCGCGAAAATAAATATGGAATCGCCTAATATGTTGATGCGCGATCCGGTTATGTACCGAACCATCAACAAAGCGCACCACCGAACAGGCACCGAATGGAAAATCTTCCCGATGTACGATTGGACGCACGGAGAAAGCGATTATATTGAACAAGTGTCACATTCCTTTTGTACGTTGGAATTTCTGCCGCACAGGGAGCTTTACGACTGGTTTTTGGATCAAGTTTGTGATCCCGGTAAATTGCGGCCAAAACAGCGGGAATTTGCCCGTAGAAATTTGAGCCATACCGTTGTTAGCAAACGAAAGCTTGCAAAATTGGTAAGCAGTGGCGTGGTTACTGGGTGGGATGACCCTCGGATGCCAACCATTTCCGGGCTGCGACGAAGGGGCTACACTCCGGAATCCATCAAGAATTTTGCAGATAGTATTGGCGTTGGTAAAAGGGAAAACCTTATTGATGTTTCACATTTGGAATTCAACGTTCGCGAAGATCTGAATAAAAAGGCGCCCAGAATAATGGTGGTTTTGGATCCTGTAAAATTGGTAATCGATAACTATCCGGAAGGCAAAACGGAAATGCTTGAGGCCGAAAATAATCAAGAAGACGAAAGTGCCGGCAGCAGGGAAGTGCCTTTTTCAAAAGAATTATTTATTGAGCGCGAGGATTTTCTTGAGGAAGCAAATCGGAAGTTTTTCAGGTTAACGATTGGAAAGGAGGTTCGCTTAAAAAACGCCTATATAATTAAAGGGGAAAGTGTGGTAAAGGATTCTGAAGGGAATATTACCGAAATCCACTGCACCTACGATCCCGACAGCAAAAGCGGAAGTGGCTCCGAGGCTTCACTTCGAAAAGTAAAAGGAACGCTTCATTGGGTTTCGGCAGAACACGCCGTTCCTGTGGAGGTTCGGCTTTATGATCGTTTGTTCACCGAAGCTTCGCCCGACACAAATAAGGAAATAGATTTTATGGAATTTATAAATCCTAATTCCTTGGAAATAATTACAGCTTATGCCGAACCAAGCGTTAAGGATGCGAAGGAAGAGGATAAATTCCAGTTTCAGCGATTGGGTTATTTTGTGGTTGATAGGGAGTCCACTTCTAAAAAAATAGTATTCAACAGAACGGTGCCGTTGCGCGATTCTTGGGCTAAATTGGCGGAATAGATTTTCAGATTCCTTTAATTACTTTCTTCTTTTTTCAATTATTATTCAAGCCTCAAATATTAGTAGGAGTTGAAAAAAGTTGGGCTTAAAGGAGAATTAGCAAATTCAAATACTTTTTTTGGCGAATTTCTATTTTGAAAACTATCCTTTTTAACATTTCCCTTTAGAGCTCATAATATTTTTTAAGAATAATTGGCTAAAAAAATCATCCTTTAAGACAATTTTATAGAAAGCAAATAATCTCTTAACCGGTTATTAACAACGACCCGAGAGTGCAATGGGTATATTTGTTTTTATTAACTAATTAAAAAACGAAAAATGGCATCAAATACAGGTCAAACATTATTAGCCCTTTTAACAGGCGCCGCTATCGGTGCGGGAGTTGGAATTCTTTATGCTCCGGACAAAGGGTCGAACACAAGGGTAAAATTAAACAAGGAAGCTAAAAAAGCCCAGAAACGCTTAAATAAGCAGATTCAGGAAACTACTAGCAGCTTAAGTGAAAAAGCACAGCACGCTCGATTAAGTTTTGAACAAAAGCTGAATGACACTCTTTCCTCCGCAAGCTATAAAGCGGATGATATTCTTTTGGCAATGGAAGACAAACTTGAAGCGTTACGCAGACAGAATGCAAAACTGCAAACCGACAATCAAGTTGACCAAGCAAAAACGAAAATCAAAAAAGTAACAACATAATATGGCTTTTAAAGGCGTTACAGAAAGTTTTCATAAGGTAGCTGACCGATTAGAAGATTATAGCGCAAGCATGGCGGAGTATTACAAACTCCGCCTTTTTAAATCTTCAATGAAGGGGGCCATTTCGCTCGTGAATCTGTTGGTTTACGGAAGCATATTTCTTTTTGTACTTCTGTTTCTGTCCGTTGGAGCTGCATTTTGGTTGGGCACCTATTTTGAACATTCCTATGTTGGTTTCCTTTTAATTGGGGCATTTTACGGCATTATTCTCATTTTTATGTTTATTTATGGCCGAAAAATAATTGAACGTAAACTACTCCATAAATTTTCTGGACTGTTATATGAAGAAGACGATCTTTCCCCAAAAACCGTAGCGGAAAGGGAAATTGACGAATTTGAACAGATTACTGAAGAAAACGAGGAAAGGGTTTAACTAATAATTCCTTTCTTTTTGAATGAAGATAATTACAACCCACAGACTATGAAGAGATACACTACTTTTGATGAAATAGACCGCGATTTGAGGTATCTGCGCCTAAAATCGCAAATAGATTTGGAAGAGGTAAAATTGAGTGTAAACAATGGAAAAGAAAGCCTAATGGAATCCCTTTCTCCCATGAATTTAATTGCGAGCACTTTGGGAGCTATTTTGAAAAAGGCGTTTGTTCTAAAAATGGTCGATAAACTTATCGGAATAAAACCCCTGAAAAATAAAGATTACGAAGACAAGGAAAATCTGTGATATTTTTTGAAACTTAAAAAAAAGCCCTTTCGCGAGAAAGGGCTTTTTCATTTTAGTAATTTAGGTCATCGCCCTCTTCCGGTCGCGGCGGCGCTTCTCTTTTAGGCCGTTTTTTAGGACTAATTCCCTTTTCCAGATTTTGTTTTTTCATTTCTTCCCCAATTTGGTTGCTGGCAACGAAGGAAGCTATCATGTTGTTCAGCATATCGCTTCCTGCTTGAGGCGAATTTGGCAATAAAATTAGATTGGTGTTGGTAGCCTCCCCAATGGATTGGAGCGTATCGTAATGTTGTGTAACAACAATAAGAGCCGATGCTTCCTGGGAGTTTATTCCCACGTTATTTAGCACATCAACACTTTCCTCGAGACCACGCGCAATTTCCCGGCGTTGGTCTGCAATACCCTGCCCCTGTAAGCGTTTGCTTTCCGCTTCGGCACGGGCTTTGGCAACTATTTTTATTCTTTCGGCTTCAGCTTCAAATTCCGCTGCTACCTTTTCGCGTTCCGCGGCGTTGATTCTATTCATCGCAGCTTTTACCTGTACGTCTGGATCAATGTCGGTAACCAGTGTTTTTATAATGTCGTAACCGTACTCGCTCATCGCTTCGTTCAGTTCAGCCTTTACGGCAATTGCAACATCATCCTTCCTTTCAAAAACATCGTCCAATTTCATTTTAGGAACTTCGGCACGTACTACATCGAAAACGTAGGAAGTTATTTGATCGTGCGGGTTTTGAAGTTTGTAAAAAGCGTCATAAACCTTGGCCTTCAAAACCTGGAATTGAACGGAGATTTTCAACCTTACAAATACATCATCCTTTGTCTTGGTTTCCACAATTACATCCAATTGCTGGATTTTTAGATTGATGCGGCCTGCAATTCTGTCAAAAACCGGTATTTTAAATTGAAGTCCCGAATTGCGGATACTTAAAAATTTTCCGAAGCGTTCTACTACCGCGGCCGTTTGTTGCTTTACGGTAAAAATTCCCGAAAGAAGAATAATAAAACCGATAATAAGTAAGGGAATTATAATGAAGAAGCCGTTCATATTTCTAAAAATTTAAAGGTTAGAATTGGGTTGAAGATACAAAATTAAAGCTATTTTAACCCCTTAAAAAAACTGCACGATGAACACAAAAAAATTGCTTTTAATAACGGCCTCGCATTTTTCTTTTTCAGTTGGCCACTGCACAGCGCAATCAACGTACGATATAACCTTTTGGGTATAAATGGGGGCGTTTCATTTTTCGATATCAACACCGATGATCTTGTAACCACACAGGGCACAGGTTTTATTGGTGGGTTTACCACCCGTGGCGCGTTTTACGACGATTTTGATCTCGTTTACGGTATCAATTATTTCAACTCAAAGGTTTCGGTGGAAGGAACTCTTTTAACGGACACCCGGCAAATTGAATACAGTATTCAGGGTGCGCAGCTCAGTTTTTTGGGAAGTTATAATTTTGTTTTTAAACATTTCAGCTTTGAGTTTGGTCCCGTGCTTCAAGTAAACAGCAAGATGAAGTTGGCAGACGAAAAATATTCCGAATATATTCTGTCCGGCTACAATACATTAATGGCCAGCGAGATTCAGGATATTTCAAGAATTAATTTTAATGCGGCTGCCGGATTATCAGTGGGTTTTGAACATTTTCGTGCGATGGGTCAATATCAGTACGGCATCAACAATATGCTGAATAACCTGAACGATAAGGAGCTTAAAAACAGCGATTTTAAAGGTCACGGCTCCACGATAATTGTGGGTGCGGTGGTTTATTTTTAGGCTATTGTTGCCATTGCTTTTTCAATTCGCTTAATGGTCTCGTCCTTACCCAAAATAGCGGCAATTTCGAATACATCCGGTCCTTTCATTTCTCCGACCAAAGCAAGCCTAAGCGGCATCATTACTTTTCCGAAACCTATATTTTCTGAAGTGATCCAACTTTTTACTTTTTCTGAAATATTTTCCGTTGAGAATTCTTGCAAGTCCTTTAATATTGAAACCACATTTTGAAGCAGTTCCCGAGTTTCTGGTTTAAAGGCCTTTTCCGAAGCTTTTTGATCATAACTTTTTGGTGCTTCAAAAAAGAAACTTCCCTGCCCCCAAAGATCGCTCACGAAAGTGGCGCGTTCTTTTAAAAGTGAAACGATTTTTTTTATATCGATATCTTCAGTAGAAATATTTTTTTCTTTCAGTAATTGAATAAAATCCTTTGAAACTTTTTCATCATCCACTTTTTGAAGATATTGGTGCTGGAACCACTTGGTTTTTTCGGGATCGAATTTTGCACCCGCTTTGTGAACGCGCTCCAATTCAAAAGAGGAAATAAGTTCTTCCAAACTAAAAATTTCCTGTTCCGTTCCGGGGTTCCACCCCAAAAAAGCCAACATATTTACGACTGCTTCCGGCAAATAGCCATCTTCGCGATAGCCGGAAAATGAGTCGCCTTCAGCGGTTTTCCATTGCAGCGGAAATACGGGAAAACCCATTTTGTCGCCATCCCGTTTGCTTAATTTTCCGTTGCCGGTAGGTTTTAAAATTAACGGTAAATGTGCGAATTGAGGCGCTTCCCAACCAAATGCACGATATAACAGAACGTGCAACGCCAGTGACGGTAACCATTCCTCGCCCCGGATTACGTGGGTGATTTTCATTAAATGGTCATCGACGATATTTGCCAAATGATAGGTAGGCATTCCATCGCTTTTGAACAAAACTTTGTCGTCGAGAATGTTGGTTTCTACTTCCATTCCGCCACGAATAATATCGTTTAAGTGAAGGGTTTCGTCTTCCGGAGTTTTAAAACGGATTACATATTCCTCTCCGTCCGCAATTTTCTTATTGGTTTCTTCCGAAGAAAGCGTCAACGAATTCTTTAACTTTAAGCGGTTGTGCCAATTGTAAATAAAGGTTTTTCCTTTAGCCTCGTGATCTTTTCGATGAGAATCCAGCTCTTCTGAAGTATCAAATGCATAATAAGCATTTCCAGAATCAATCAATGTCTCGGCGTATTTTCTGTAAAGGTTTTTTCGTTCGCTTTGGCGGTAGGGTCCGCACTCTTTTTCTTTCCCAGGGCCTTCGTCGTACGGAATGTTTAACCAGTTCAAAGCTTCAATTATATATGCCTCGGCGCCTTCAACATATCGATTTTGATCAGTATCCTCAATCCGCAAAATAAAATCGCCGCCGTGTTTTTTTGCGAACAAATAGTTGAACAAAGCGGTGCGGACACCACCAATGTGTAAAGGGCCGGTTGGACTTGGTGCAAAACGCACCCGAACTTTTTGAGACATAATCTTATTTCCGCGAAGGCGGGAATTTTTTGGTTAAACTTGAGGCAAAGGTACAATTCTGATATCGCATATTAAAGTAATTTAAGGCGCACAGTTTTACAGATTTTTGGAGCAATATTTGTGGTTTGAAGTGAACGAATTATAAAACCCTGCAAGGCTTTAAAACCTTGTGGGTAATGATTATATTTATCTCCCTGAAAAATATTGCAATGGGCACGTTTAACGCCATTCAGCAAAAGCTGGAGGAATTCATAAAAAAATATTACACCAATGAGCTTATAAAAGGCGCCATCCTTTTTTTCGCCATCGGGTTGTTATATTTTATCGTCACCCTTTTAGTCGAGTATTTTCTTTGGCTGAATCCGGTGGGAAGGACAATTTTATTTTGGACTTTTATAATTGTGGAATTAGGATTATTCGCGCGATTTATTGCATTTCCGCTATTAAAACTTTTTAAACTACAAAGTGGGATCGGTTATGAGGAGGCTTCGAAAATAATCGGAAATCATTTTCCCGAGGTAAGTGATAAATTACTGAACGTAATTCAGTTGAATCAGAACAGGCGCGAAAGTGAACTCCTTGCTGCGAGCATTGACCAAAAGGCAAACGAATTGCAGCCAATTCCCTTTAAAAGTGCGGTGAATTTTAGAAAAAATGCGAAGTATTTGAAATACGCGGCAATTCCCATTTTAATTTTTATCCTAATTGCGTTTTTGGGCGGAATGGATATTTTTTCGAGTAGTTATGCACGGGTCGTGCGCTATGATACAGCCTTTGAACCGCCGGCCCCCTTCAATTTTATTGTTCTGAATGACAATTTGAATGCGGTTGAAAATAAACCTTTTACCCTGAAAGTTCGAACAGAGGGGAATATAATCCCCGAAAATGCCAGCATCGATTTAAATGGAGAAAACTATTATCTGCAACAGACCGCACCCGGTTTTTTTGAATATACTTTTCAGCAGCCAATAGAACCTATAAATTTTTCTTTAAAGGCGAATAAAGTTCGATCCCGGGCGTATTTATTGGATGTTGTAAAAACGCCGTCCCTTCTTTCTTTTGAAATGTTTTTGAATTATCCCGCCTATACCGGCAAGCGCGATGAGGTTTTAAAAAGTTCCGGAACTGCTACCATTCCCGAGGGAACTCAGGTTCGTTGGAATGTTGCCACAAAAAACACGAATTCAGTAATGTTGAAAACTGCTGACACTGCGTATGTTTTTTCAGGAAATGGGCAGAATTTTAATTTCGAAAGGGGAATTTTCTCAAAATTGGATTATGCCATAACAACTTCCAACCAGAAATTGAAGGATTTTGAAAATCTCTCCTTTACACTGAATGTTGTAAAGGATCAGTTTCCCGAAATAGCAGTTCAATCAAAACAGGACAGTACGAACAGCCAGCGCGTGTATTTTTTGGGACAGATTTCAGACGATTATGGTCTTACAAAACTTCGTTTGGTATATTTTCCGGAGGGAAAAGAGAATGAAGCGCAAAAGCAGAATTTACCCCTTTCAAAAACAAATTTTGACCAGTTTGTTTTTACTTTTCCCGGCAATCTTCAACTCGAGGACGGCTTAACCTATGAATATTATTTTGAGGTTTTTGACAATGACGCAATCCATCATTTTAAGGCTAAAAAATCGGGTAGTTATTTCTTCAGAAAATTTACGAAGGATGAATTGGAGGATGAGCAACTCCAAAATCAAGATAAAGCAATTAAAGGCTTGGACAAATCCTTGGATGATCTGAAGGACCGAAAGAAAACGCTTGAAGAACTTTCCCGTACGCAAAAGGAAAAGAATGAACTGAATTATAACGATAAGAAAAAATTGGAGAACTTCATTAACCGTCAGCAGCAGCAAGAAGAAATGATGAAGAATTTTTCAAGGGAATTAAAGGAAGAATTGGAGAATTTTCAACCGGAAAATACCGAAAAGGATCCATTTAAGGAGCAACTTGAAAAACGACTTGACGAAAACGAAAAGCGGTTGAAGGAGAATGAAAAATTGCTCGATGAATTGGAAAAGTTGCAGGATAAGATTCAGAAAGAAGAATTGACAGACAAACTTGAAAAACTTTCAAAACAGAATAAAAATCAGGAAAAAAATCTTGAACAACTTCTGGAGCTTACCAAAAGGTATTACGTGTCGAAGAAAGCGGAAAAGCTGGCGGACGAGCTATATAAATTGGGTGAGGAGCAAGAAAAACAAGCCGAAAAAAGCGATTCAGAAAATACGAAGGATAAACAGGAAGAGCTCAATCAAAAGTTTGAGGAGCACAAAAAAGAAATGGACCAATTGCAGAAGGAAAATGAGCAATTGAAAAAACCATTGGAAATTCCGCAGGACAAACCTGGAGAAAAGGAAATTGACCAAGAACAACAAAAAGCTACTGACAAGTTGGGTGAACAGAAAAAGAGTGATGCTAAAAAGAATCAGAAAAAGGCGGGGCAAAAAATGAAAGAAATGAGCCAGCAAATGCAGATGCAAATGCAGTCTGGTGAATCAGAAACTATTGAGGAGGACGTAAAAATGCTTAGACAAATTGTGGACAATTTGGTGGTATTTTCAGTCGAGCAGGAAGATTTAATGGAAACTTTTAAAACAATAGAATATGGCAATCCTGTTTTTGGCAAAAAACTAAAGGTTCAAAATGATTTAAAAACGAATTTTGAACATATCGATGACAGCTTGTTCTCACTATCCCTCCGGCAGCCTATGATTGGCGATAAAATAAATTCATCAATAATAGAAATTCAGTATAATATTGACAAATCTTTGGATCGTTTAGCTCAAAACGAAACACGTCAAGGAATTGCTAATCAGCAGTATACGATCACCGGTTCTAATGATTTGGCCGTTCTTTTAAGTGATTTACTGAACAATATGCAAATGCAGATGCAAATGTCTGGTTCGGGGTCAGGTTCCGGCAAAGGCAAACCCAGCCAGGGAGATGGTGGGGGAAAAGGTTTTCAATTACCGGATATAATTCAAAAACAGGAAGAACTAGGAGAAAAAATGAAGGATGGCATGCAGAAGGGAGACGGAAAGGGCAAAGAAGGTAATGATGGAAAAGACTCAAAAGAGGGCAATGGCAAAGAGGGTGAAAGTGGCAATAAAGGGAATAAGGAAGGAAGTGAGGGTGAGGGAAATAGTGAAAACTCCAACGGTGAACTTTTTGAAATATATAAACAACAGCAACTATTACGACAACAGTTACAAGACCGTCTGAGCAAAGATGGGCTCAATGGAAAGGGTGGCGATCTGCTTAAAAAAATGGAAGGTATTGAGCAGCAATTGCTGGATAAGGGGTTCAATAGTAATACCCTTCAACAAATGCTTAATATGAAATATGAACTATTGAAATTGGAGGAGGCAGATCTTCAGCAAGGCCAGGAATCACGAAGGGAAGCTATTTCCAACAAAAAAAACTATCAAAATGAATTGAGGAGTTCGCCCGATGAAATAAAGAAATTTTTCAATTCCACAGAAATATTGAACAGGGAGGCATTACCTTTGCGCGAGGATTTCAAAAATAAAGTTCAAGAATATTTTAATAATAGAAAATGATTGAATTTAACTATATGTCGGGTGAACCATTGCAGGAGGAGACGACTATCTCTAATTGGATTTCCTCAATTATTCAATCAGAAGGTTATGAGCCGGGGGATATTGTGTATGTGTTTTGCAGCGATGATTATCTCTTAGGCATAAATCGGGAGTTTCTGAATCATGATACCTTAACCGATATTATAAGTTTTGATTATAAAATGGGCAACACCATCCACGGGGAAATTTATATTTCTCGTGAAAGGGTCGAGGAAAATTCCATAGAGTTTGGCACTACCTTCGAACAAGAATTGAAGCGGGTTATTATTCATGGTATTCTTCATTTTTGTGGTTATAAAGACGGGTCCTCCCAACAAAAGACTTTGATGAGGCAAAAGGAGGATGATTGTTTAAAGTTGATTGATTACTAGACATTCCAGCTTTTTTTATCGTACCTTTGCCGGCTTTTTTAATATTAGTGTTCCACGTGGAACAATTTAAAACTTTTTTATGTTTCTGAGTGAATATGATGTTATTGTAGTAGGAGCAGGTCATGCGGGTTCGGAGGCGGCGGCCGCAGCCGCCAATATGGGCTCCAAGACGCTTTTAGTCACCATGAATTTGCAGAATATAGCTCAAATGTCGTGCAATCCTGCCATGGGGGGAATTGCAAAAGGTCAAATTGTTCGCGAAATCGATGCGATGGGAGGTTACAGTGGTATTGTTTCAGATAAAACTGCTATTCAGTTTAAAATGCTTAATGTATCCAAAGGTCCGGCAATGTGGAGTCCGAGGGTACAGAGCGACCGCATGCGTTTTGCCGAAACGTGGAGGTTAATGTTGGAAAATACCCCAAACCTTGATTTTTACCAGGAAATGATTTCAGGTATAATTGTGGAAGGAGAAAAGATTGCTGGGGTAAAAACTTCACTTGGTTTAGAGATTCGTGGTAAAAGTGTTGTGCTTACAAATGGAACATTTCTGAATGGTTTGATTCATATTGGAGAAAAACAATTTGGAGGGGGTCGTGCGGGCGAAAGAGCCTCAACGGGAATTACGAAAGAACTTCTCGATTTAGGTTTTGAGGCTGGAAGGATGAAAACTGGAACTCCTCCGAGAGTAGATGGAAGATCACTTGATTTTTCAAAAATGATTGAACAGCCTGGCGACGAAAATCCGCAAAAATTTTCATATTCCGATGCTACATCCCCATTATTAAATCAGCGCTCTTGTCATATGAGCTATACGAGCCCGGATGTTCATGAGGCATTGAAGGAAGGTTTTGATAGGTCGCCAATGTTTAATGGATCTATCCAAAGTATTGGACCTAGATATTGTCCATCTATTGAAGATAAAATAAATCGTTTTGCTGATAAAGACAGGCATCAATTATTTGTTGAGCCTGAGGGATGGGATACTGTTGAATATTATATCAATGGTTTTTCTACTTCGTTGCCGGAAGATGTTCAATTTAACGCATTAAGAAAAGTTGCTGGTTTTGAAAATGTAAAATTTTTCCGGCCTGGTTATGCTATTGAGTACGATTATTTCCCGCCAACACAATTGAAACATACTTTGGAAACTAAGCTTGTTTCCGGTTTGTATTTTGCCGGTCAGATCAACGGTACCACGGGTTATGAGGAAGCAGCTTCGCAAGGATTGATTGCGGGGATAAACGCACATTTAAAAGTTCAGGAAAAGGGATCTTTTATTTTGAAAAGGGATGAGGCTTATATAGGAGTGTTAATTGACGATCTTATAACAAAGGGTACAGAGGAACCTTACAGAATGTTTACTTCCCGAGCGGAATATAGAACATTATTGCGGCAGGATAATGCAGACTTTCGGTTGACTCCAAAATCACATGCTATCGGTTTGGCTTCGGAAGAACGTTTAAGAAAGATGGAACAAAAGCAAAAGCGCTCGGACGCATTTGTTCAATTTTTTAAGGAAACGAGTATTTCACCAGAAATAATCAATCCTATTTTAGAGTCGAAGGAATCTTCAACTGTGGCACAAAGCGACAAAATGTTCAAGGTGTTTTCGCGTCCTGAAATTTCAATGGAAGATATGCGGAAAATTTCTGAAGTTGAGAAATTTATTAAACAAAATGAATTGGATGTCGAAGCTATTCAACAAACAGAAATTCAGGTAAAATATTCAGGATATATTGAAAAGGAAAAAAACAATGCCGACAAACTGAATAGGTTGGAAGGCATAAAAATTCCGAATGCTTTCGACTATTCTAAGCTGAAATCACTTTCGTATGAGGCACGCGAAAAACTTTCAAAAATTAAACCCGTAACTATATCGCAGGCATCGCGAATAAGTGGAGTTTCCCCAAACGATATTTCGGTACTTTTGGTTTATATGGGGCGTTAACGCATATGTTTCACGTGGAACATTCATAAAATAATAAAATTACAATTGGCAAAATCCTCCAACATTTACCTTTCCACAAACGACTTTTTCATTACCCAAGAACCCTTCGATCTTGTTTTTGATGATGAATTGGAAATGTTGACCACCTTCCCTAGTCCATCGACCGCAGAGTTACCGGCTTACTATCAAAGTGAAGATTATATATCACACACCGATGAAAAAAGAGGTCTTCTTCCATTTCTTTACCAGACCATTAAAAAATGGTCCCTCAAGAAAAAAATAAAACTCATAGAGAGGGAAAATGGTGGGAAGGGATCATTGTTGGACATCGGCGCAGGAACGGGTGATTTTTTAAAAAGTGCTAAGGAAAAAGGGTGGCGGGTAAAAGGCATTGAACCAAATACAACAGCAATTAATTTAGCGGCCGATAAAGGAGTTGAACTCAAAAGAGAAATTGACAATATAATTTCTGAAAATTTTGATGTTGTAACGCTTTGGCACGTTTTGGAACATATCCCCGATTTAAAGGAAACTATTCAAAAACTTGGCGATTTGGTTAAACCTGGCGGTACATTAATAATCGCCGTTCCTAATTTTAAAAGTTTTGATGCTGAATATTATAAAAATTTCTGGGCAGCTTATGATGTGCCAAGGCATTTATGGCATTTTTCGAAAAAATCGATAAAGGTCCTTTTTGATGAGGATTTTAAACTTCAAAAAATAAAACCGATGATTTTCGATTCTTTTTATGTGAGCCTGCTTTCTGAAAAATATAAATCTGGTAATAAATTCTCTATAACAGGAATTTGTATTGGATTGCTCTCCAATTTAAAGGGATTACACAGTAAACAGTATTCTTCACACATTTATATTTTAAAGAGGAAGAATACCCAAAATAAAGCGTTTTAATCTATTTTTAAGGCTTTAATGGACATTATGGAGATGAATTTTCAAAATGTTGAATATAGGGCGTTAATCGCGGTCAAATTTTATAAATCGAAGTTATTCAACATTTAAATTCTATAAGAATATCCTATACCAGTTCTTTTCTATGAATCAGCCTTGTCAATTGGATAGATAGATCCGTAAAAATTACTTTACCGTTTCCATTTCTTTCAATGTGGTAAGCCGCATCCTCCAAACTTTTATTTATTTCAAAAATATTGTTTTGATGAACAAAAGGGGAAAATTTTTCAATTGAAAAGCTGGAGTCTGAAGGTTCGAAAAACACTAAAGACTCGCTTTTGTAATTTTTCAACAATGCCTGCCTAAAAATTTCTATACAATAAAATAAAAATTTCTTTTGGGTTTCCCTTCCTTGACCGGCCATTAGATCACTCCACTCCAAAAGTTGATTAATGGCAGTTTTATTTCCTTTTGCGCGGAATGCAACGCGGACCCAACTTACAAACCATTTTTCAAACTGTTCGTCTTCGCCAGTGTTTTCCAAAATTTGTAGGGCCCTATTGAAATCACCTTGTGCTCGACGAGCTATTTTACGCGCCTGGTTTTCTGAAAGTGAATTTTTACGAATCAAGTTTTCGGTAATATCCATTTCTGAAAGCAGTGGAAATTGAAGCTTTTGGCAACGGGAATGTATTGTAGTTATAATTTGCTTTTCCTTTTCCGTTAAGAAAATTAGGACCGTATTATCCGTGGGCTCTTCAACCATTTTTAGGATTTTATTGGCGCATTCAGTATTCATATTTTCAGCCATCCAAATAATCATAACTTTATAGCCGCCTTCATAGGATTTCATTGCCAATTTTTTCGACATCTCCTCAGCTTCAAACTTGCTTATATTTCCCTGTTTTTTTTCAATTCCTATGGTTTGTAGCCATTCAAAGAGTGAGCCGTAAGGGTTTTGGAGCACGAAACTTCGCCAAGCTTCGGCATAGTTGTCCGAAACTGCATTTTTTTTCACTTCCTCGCTCGTATTCACAGGAAATACAAAGTGAAGATCAGGGTGCGCGAGTTTTTTAATTTTTTGCTTACATAATAAATATTCCTGCGTGCCGGCTTCATATTTTTTGCACAATAATTCTCCGGCATAGGCTATTGCTACAGGTAAAAGTCCACTTCCGTTTACTCCCACAAACAATTGCGCGTGGGGTACGCGTTCATTTTCCACAGTTTGGATAAGGTGCGTTTTTATGTGCTCGTTGCCTATTACTTCTGAAAAATCCATAGGCAAAACTAAACAATTTTTGAATGGAATACCGACCCACGTTTTAATCTCCAAAAAACTATATTTGTAATTCAAAATTATGCTATGAAAACTGTGAATGATTTTAATTTTAAAGATAAAAAAGTCTTAATACGCGTAGATTTCAACGTCCCTCTGGATGACGATTTAAAAGTAGCGGACGATACTAGAATCAAGGCTGCGAAACCAACGATTATGAAGGTTTTGGAAGATGGCGGTAGCTGTATTTTAATGTCGCATTTGGGAAGGCCTAAAAATAGGGAATCGAAATTCTCCCTTTCGCATATTGTGGGACCACTCTCTGAAATTTTGGGTGTACGCGTAAAATTTGTGGAGGATTGCATAGGTCCAAAAGTTGAAGAAGCCGTTTCAAAATTGGAGTCGGGTGAAATTCTTCTTTTGGAAAATTTGCGTTACTACCCCGAAGAAGAAAAAGGAGACCGGGAGTTTGCTGAAAAATTATCAAAATTGGGTGATATTTATGTAAATGATGCATTCGGCACCGCTCATCGTGCACATGCATCCACTGCGGTTATTGCCGATTTTTTTCCCGATAAAAAATTTTTTGGCTTGTTGTTGGCTTCGGAAATAGAAAATGTGAAAAAAGTTTTGGAAGAGAGCGTCAAGCCGGTAACGGCCATTATTGGCGGGGCGAAGGTTTCTTCAAAGATTACAATCATTGAAAATATTCTGGATAAAATTGACCATTTAATCATTGGAGGAGGCATGGCCTTCACCTTCATAAAAGCTCAGGGCGGAAAGGTAGGAAGTTCATTGGTAGAGGACGATAAACAGGATATGGCGCTAGATATTTTGAAGGAGGCCGAGAAAAAAAATGTTTCCATTCATTTGCCCGTTGACGCCATAATAGCGGATAGTTTTTCGGAATATGCTAACACACAAAGTGAGGATATATATAATATTCCCCAGGGTTGGATGGGCCTTGACGTGGGACCACAAAACCAATGAAATATTTGGAAGGGTAATTGAAAGTTCCAAAACCATTTTATGGAACGGGCCGGTGGGTGTTTTTGAAATGGAAAAATTTGCCACCGGCACCAAAACCTTGGGATGGAATATTGCAAAAGCCACTGAAAATGGTGCTTTTTCACTCGTTGGCGGTGGCGATTCCGTGGCCGCGGTGCAGCAGTTTAAGTTAGCAGACAAGGTAAGCTATGTTTCTACCGGAGGGGGCGCAATGTTGGAGATGTTGGAAGGTAAGGAATTACCTGGCATCACCGCACTTTTACAATAGATTTAAAAATCAGGCATTTAGGTTCGCATACGTTAAAAATTTGCGTATTTTCGCACAATCGTTATTTTTGACAAAATTTTTTGTCCGAAATGCCGTTACAATGCTTATGCAGGCGTATGCACCGATTGATTAAAAAGTTGTAAAAAAAATTATTTCAAATCCCCAACGCAACAAAATAGCTGATGAAACTCAAAAATCTCCCGCTACTACTTTTGCTGGCCTTCAGCATTGGTTTTGCCCAAAAAAGCAAAAAAGCGAACAATAAACTCAACACCAAAAATATTCAAGTGGTAGATTCTATTAGAATCTCCAAAATTTCCAGGAGAATTACCTTCCACTACTATCGCACCTGCTATAAAGGACTCTACAATTTTCGATCTTAAAGGACATCGCCATCGCCCGCAAAAAGGACAGTTTATGGTTGAAGGAACTTTATAAGTCTGATCTTTTCGAAGATGTTTACAATAGCGTTGCCAATCAGGAATTTGAGGATGTAGAATATACTGAACTCCCAACTGAACTATTGAAACAGCGCCTAAAGGAACTGGATGCACGCACCCCTTTTAAGGTTGAATACAACGAAAGCCTTGAAAGCGTGATTAAACAATATCTCAAAAACCGCCGTGGAACTTTGGAGCGGTTAATGGGTCTTAGCGAATATTATTTCCCCATGTTCGAGCAGGAATTGGATCGAAATAACCTTCCGCTAGAATTGAAGTATCTTGCGGTTATTGAATCGGCCCTTAACCCAAAAGCGCAGTCGCGCGTGGGAGCTACAGGGCTTTGGCAGTTTATGTTTACCACAGGAAAAATGTTTGGTTTGGATGTTAGCTCGTATGTCGATGAGCGCTCAGACCCAATTATGGCTACTGAAGCGGCTTGTAAATATCTAAAAAGCTTAAACAATAGTTTTAATGACTGGGATTTGGCTTTGGCCGCCTACAATTCCGGTCCCGGAAATGTGTCAAAAGCTATCCGCCGCTCGGGCGGAAAGACCAATTATTGGCATCTTCGCAAATATCTGCCACGTGAAACAGCGGGATATGTACCGGCATTTTTAGCTACCATGTATATTTTTGAATATGCCGAGGAATTAGGTTTTAAAAAGAACGGCCCCCGAATTCCATACGTTACTACAGATACCATTAAAGTTAAACAACAAATCACCTTGGACCAGGTTTCAAAACTAACCAATGTTGATAAAGATGAACTTGAATTTTTAAATCCTTCCTATAAATTGGGAATTATCCCGGTAATAAAGGATGAAAACTATATGCTACGCCTTCCGTTAACGGCAATTGGAACGTTCGTAAATAATGAGAATGCCATTTATGCCTTTGCCGAAGAGGAACAAAAAGAGGCCGAAGATCCAATGCCTGAATTATTTGAACAGCCCGAAAAAGTTAGATATCGCGTGCGCAGAGGCGATTATCTCGGTAAGATTGCTGACAGGTACGGAGTAGGCGTTAGTCAAATTAAAAATTGGAATGGTATGCGCTCCTCTACGGTTAGAGTAGGCCAAAATCTGATAATTTATCCAAAAAAGAGCAGCAAGGATATCGCAAGTAGCGCTCCCGTTTCGAATAATACTACTTCCGAAAAAACCTATACCGTCAGAAATGGAGATTCATTGTGGAGTATTTCCCAGAAATTTCCCGGAGTTTCAGTCCAGAATATCAAAAAATGGAACGATATTAGTGGCACTAACTTGAAACCCGGAACTAAACTGAAAATTTATAAAGGATAGTTCCGACAAACATCCTTTCATGAAACCACTTTACATTTTATTTCTATCACTTTTCGTTCTTATTTCCTGTAATGAAAATGGTAAAAGAGACCGTTCATTACTGCCACCGTCGGTGGGTAATATTAATGTACTTCAGGTTGTAACTCCTAATGATTTATGGAACGGTGTGGTGGGTGAAGCCATCCGAAATAATTTTGCTGCCCCTACAGATGGGCTTCCGCAAGATGAACCTCTTTTTTCAATGAATCAAATGCCCCCCGCGGCTTTTACGGATTTTGCCCGCAGCAATAGGCTTTTTCTTTATGCAACTTTGGGTGAAGAGGATAAAGTTTCCATCGCGACAGACGAATATGCCCAGCCGCAGACCGGAGCTATTATCAGCGCCACTTCCGAAGAAAAATTAGTGGAACTGATCAACAAAAATGCATCTCGTATTATTGAAGCATTTCACAAAACCGAAATTACCGAGAAACAACGACGTATTTCCATTTCACCAATGAATACTGACAGTTTGTGGAATGTTATGAAGGTGAGTCTAAAATTACCCTCTGCGTATCGCATAGCAAAGGCAACGGATAGTTTCTTTTGGTTCCGAAAGGATTTAAAGGATGGAACAACAAATATCCTCGTATATGAAGTTCCCTTAAATATGATTCAAAATGATACTACAGCAGTTGGTGACATTATTAAAATCCGCGATTCCATAGGAAGTAGACTGCTGCCGGTGGAGGATGAAGGTTTATTTATAACAGAAGATGCCTATGCTCCCTATCTCTTTAAAACCAAAATTGATGGAAAATTCGCCTACGAAACCAAGGGTACGTGGGAAGTAAAGGACGAATGGATGGGCGGTCCCTTTTTAAATTACGCAATAAGGGACGAAAAAAATAACAGATATCTTATTCTGGAAGGCTTTACCTACGCCCCTTCGGTAGCAAAAAGGGATCTTCAATTTGAACTTGAAGCCATTTTGACTTCAGCGAAGATTAAGTAGAGCGAATGGGCAATAAATAAAAAACGCCAGTCTCAAAATTAATTTTGAGACTGGCGTTTTTCTATAAGATCGGTCCTAATTGTTGAAATTAAAATTTAGGATTATCGTCCACTTTATTTGAAGTATTGGTAGTGTTATTGGGCTTTTCATCATCCTTGGAGGCATCCTTGAATTCTTTCAGCCCGCTCCCCAATCCGCGCATAAGTTCCGGAATCTTCTTTCCGCCGAACAAAAGCAAGACAATTACAACAATCAATATAATCTGCCAAGGACCAACAACGCCCAAAGGAATAAATAATGCACTCATAGCTTATAAATTTAATAGGGCAAAGGTAACAAGAATTAGTTACATAAAACGTTTTCATTATAAGTTTAGCGTGTGCGGCATTTGTTTATTTTATATTTGTAAACACAATTACACCACAAATGGCAGAGAAAGAAAAACGGTCAAAAAAGTTCAGAAGAAAACTCCTGCACAAGTACAGGCTGGTGATATTGAACGAGGAAACCTTTGAGGAGCGCTTCTCCTTCAAGCTCAATCGTCTCAATGTATTTGTTTTTAGTACGCTGTTTGCGCTTTTTTTAATAATGGCCACAACTTTTATTATTGCCTTTACGCCCTTGCGGGAATACATCCCGGGGTATTCTTCAACAGCTTTAAAAAGAAAAGCAACAAATCTCGCCTATAAATCAGACTCGCTGCAGCAGATTATCAATGTAAATGAACAATACCTTGCCTCCATCAAAAAAGTGCTCACTGGCGATGTAAAAACGGTTGATTTTAACAAAGATTCCATCATTGAAGCGGCAAAGGTAGATCCATCAATTTTAATTAAATCCTCACGGCAGGATTCGTTGCTCCGCGAAGCAGTTTCGAAGGAAGATAAATATAATCCGCTCGTATTTGCGCGAGAACAGCAGTACACCTTATTTGCGCCGGTAAAAGGAACAATTTCAGAACCGTACAATTCAAAAACAAAACATTACGCCGTAGATATGGTAACAGTAAAGGATTCGCCAGTAAAAGCGGTTGCGGACGGTACCGTAATCTTTGCCGAATGGACCGCACAAACGGGTTATGTAATTATTCTGAAGCATAACAATAACCTAATTTCCGCCTATAAGCACAACGCGACCCTCACAAAGGAGCAGGGCGAAATGGTCAAGGCAGGAGAAGTCATTGCTACCGTTGGCAATACCGGAGAGCTTACAACGGGGCCGCACCTTCATTTTGAACTGTGGCGCGACGGCTACCCCATTGACCCAACCAATTTTATTGATTTTGATTAATTCCTATGTCCCTAAAATCCTTCGCTTCAAAAGTTTTTGCAAGAAATGTCGTTCTCCGAATAAAATATTGGGCGTCAGCGCCAGTTAAAACACAGCAAAGGGTTTTCGAAAACCTCATTTCAAAAGCAAAAAATACTTCCTTCGGAAAAGATCACAAATTTGAAGAAATACATTCTTTTAAAGATTTTGCGAAGCAGGTGCCAATAAGGGATTATGAAGAATTGAAGCCGTACGTACAACGTGTAGTTTCGGGCGAGGAAAATGTACTTTGGCCCGGAAAGCCGCTCTATTTTGCAAAAACATCCGGTACCACAAGCGGTGCAAAATACATTCCGCTGACCAAAGATTCGCTCCCCCATCATATACGCGCCGCGCGAAATGCCATTTTATGCTATATCCACGAAACGGGAAACCGGAAATTTGTTGATGGTAAAATGATCTTTCTTCAGGGAAGCCCAGAAATGACTGAGAAAAACGGAATAAAAACCGGAAGACTTTCGGGCATCGTGGCCCATTTTGTACCGGGTTATCTTCAAAAAAACCGTTTGCCCAACTGGGAAACAAACTGTATTGAAGATTGGGAAACGAAGGTGGACGCTATAGTTGAAGAAACCATGGACGAGAATATGACTGTAATCAGCGGTATTCCATCCTGGGTGCAGATGTATTTTGAAAGACTTCAAAAACGGACGGGTAAAAAGGTGGGCGACCTTTTTAAAAACTTCAACCTCTTTATTTATGGTGGCGTAAACTTTGAGCCATATCGCGCAAAATTTGAAAATCTTATAGGAAGAAAAGTTGACAGCATTGAACTGTTTCCGGCCAGTGAGGGTTTTTTTGCATTTCAGGATAGCCAAAAGGAAAAAGGAATGTTGCTTCTTTTGAATTCGGGCATCTTTTACGAATTTGTGGAAGCATCCTCTTTTTTCGATAAAAATCCGAAAAGGTTAACCATTGGCGAAGTAAAAACAGGCGTTAATTACGTGATGATAATTTCAACAAATGCGGGACTTTGGGCGTATAATTTGGGCGATACCGTTCAATTTACTTCCACTAAGCCGTATCGGGTAATTGTTTCCGGGCGCATAAAACATTTTATTTCGGCTTTTGGCGAACACGTAATTGGAAAAGAGGTGGAACAGGCGATGAAAGATGCCATTTCGAAATATAATTTTTCGATTACGGAATTTACCGTTGCACCACAATTGGAAACTCCTGAAAACCAACTTCCCTTTCATGAATGGTTGATTGAATTTGAAAATTCCCCAGAAAATTTAGAAGAAGTTGCTTCGTTTTTGGATAAAAATATGCAACATCAAAACTCCTATTATGCCGATCTAATTGAGGGAAAAGTATTGCAACCCTTGAAGATAAAGGTTTTGAAAAAAAATAGTTTTCACAATTATATGAAATCCGAGGGAAAATTGGGCGGCCAAAACAAAGTGCCAAGACTTTCCAACGACAGAAAAATAGCCGATGCGCTTCTTAAAATGCAGGCTTAAAATTAGTGTTATCTTTGCACCCAATGAATAAACTTAAATCACATACCCGAACGCGTGCACAGGAAAGCACAGGCGCCATTGAGCGACTTTACATAACCATGCGCCATCTATTTAACCGCGGGTTTTATAAACCAATGGGCGTTTCCGGTGAGACTTTGCGCGAATCTTTGCTCACCTTACGACCCGAAATTTACGGTTCCATCCGCGACGAAAAAATAGAATTACAAGGCCTACTGTACGTAATGGACCGCTTGCCCTATGGCATTGAGGAATGCCGTTATATAAACCTTACCAGCGATGAAGGCTATAAAAATTCACATTTTGAACCCATTATTCCGCTCAAGCGCCGCCGCAACTGCTACCGTATAGACCAGGAGCAGATGAACATAGAAATCACCCGCGGCCGCTCCGAAATTTATGATATTCTTACCCACCTAACCTTTCTTTTTATTGAATCGCATAAGATTATGAAACAGGTGGTTATCAATGAAAATGGCGAAGTAATTAGAGACTGGAAAAAACTAGAGCAGGCAGTACTAAAAAAAGGGAAACTTTCCAAGGAAGAAAAAGAAGTAACCCTCACGCATACGGCTAATTTTCTGGGCAGGACCTTTGAGGAAGTTAATAGTATCTATCCATATTTTGCAAGTAAAAAGAACGAAAACCGATTTTTTAGCATCATATATTATCTGGGGAAAATTGCCATTGATGAAATAGTAGAAGATAACCAGCGCATCATCACCTTTAGTCCGGTGCTTCGCGAGCGTTTGGGCCACCACATTCACGGGGAGCGTTGGGCTTATAACATAAAGGAAAAATTACAGGAATCTGGACTTTTGGAGCGTCCAATCCACATAATCAGTGCGAATATGCACAGTGTAATGAACAGTCTTTATGCGCCTAAGGCTCTGGCTTCGGAATTTTCAAAAAAGAAAAATCTTGAAGTTTTTGAGGCGCTCAGCAATCCTACCAATGTAAAACTGCGCGACAAGGTTTTTAAGACCGCTTCCGAAGAGGGTATGATTTTTCTGCCCGATAGCAGCGGAACCAATATTGACGTGCAGATTATTGACACTTCAAAAATTGAAAACTGTGAATATATTTCGAATTCCGAGGAAGTTGATATTCATAAAAAACCTGTAATTATAGTGATGGATTACGCCTTTGGCGAACAGGCTTACGAAACGATGGATGAGCTTTTGAAACCCTATACCGACGAAAGGAAGGAACATCATTTTTTAAACGTTGTTTCGGTTTCAATTATGGGAAAAGCTGGAATTCTCGAAGGTGGAAAAGGGGATATAATGATTCCGTCAGCCCACGTTTTTGAAGGTACGGCAGATAATTACCCATTTCAAGAATAAATTGGAGAAATCACTTTTTGCCGAAGATGACGTAAAAGTTTGTACTGGCACAATGATTACGGTTTTGGGCACATCGCTTCAAAATAGGGATGTTTTGAAATTTTTCAATAGTTCAACTTGGAATGTTATAGGTTTGGAAATGGAGGGCGCGCATTACCAAAAGGCGATTCAGGCAGCATCAAAAATCCGCAGAAGCATTAGCCCAAAAGTGAAGGTAAGATATGCTTATTACGCCTCGGATAATCCGTTGGAAACGGGAAGTACTTTGGCCTCGGGCGGATTGGGAACGAGCGGGGTAAAACCGACCTATTTGATTACCGAAAAAATGTTAAAACAGATTTTAGACACTACTAAAAAATAATTTTGAAAAACGATAATATACTGATTACAGGGGGCGCGGGATTTATAGGTTCCAATTTCGTGGAATATATTTCAAATAATTCCGAAGCGGAAATTGTGGTGCTGGACAAGCTCACTTACGCCGGAAATTTGAAGAATCTGGAAAGTGTTTCGGAAAAAATAACCTTTGTAAAGGGTGATATTTGCGATTTAAGTTTTCTTCAGAATTTATTCGAAAAATATAAATTTCAAAAAATAGTCCATTTTGCCGCGGAAAGCCATGTGGACAATTCTATTTCGGGTCCTTCGGAATTTATTCAAACCAATATTGTGGGTACTTTCAATTTATTGCAGTGTGCTTACAAAACCTGGATGGATGGTCCACATCAATTAAAAAATGAATTTAAAAATGCCCGTTTTTTGCATATTTCAACCGATGAGGTTTATGGTACTTTGGGCGAAACGGGTCTTTTTACCGAAGAAACTTCCTATGCTCCCAACAGTCCATACAGCGCCTCGAAAGCGTCTTCAGATTTTATTGTTCGCAGTTATTTCCACACTTATGGGCTTCCGGTGGTTACCACCAATTGCTCCAATAATTACGGGCCCAACCAACATAAGGAAAAGTTGATTCCCACCATTATCCGCAAAGCAATTTCCGGAGAACCCATCCCCATTTATGGCGATGGCAAAAATGTACGCGATTGGCTGTATGTGCGCGATCATTGCACGGGAATCCTACTCGCTTTGGAAAAGGGAAATCTGGGAGAAACCTATAATATTGGGGGCCGGAATGAAAGGGAAAACCTTTATATTGCGGAAGCGATCTGCAATTTATTGGATGAAATGCTTCCGAAGGAAAATAAATATATCGAGCAAATAAGCTTTGTAACGGACAGGCCCGGCCACGATTTTAGGTATGCCATAGACGCTTCAAAAATTGAAAATGAACTTGGCTGGAAGGCAGAAGAAAATTTTGAAACAGGCATAAAAAAGACCGTAAAATGGTATTTGGACAATAAAGATAGACTATGAAATGCCTAATGAGGATTACAAATCCTTCGAGAGGAATAAATTAGGCATTCCATCTTCCTATTTCTTAAATATTATATACAGATGAAAGGAATAATTTTAGCAGGAGGATCCGGCACGCGCTTGCACCCAATCACCTTAGCGGTGAGCAAGCAACTCATGCCGGTTTACGATAAACCGATGATTTATTATCCGTTGTCAACCCTTATGTATGCGGGGATTACAGAGATTTTGATTATATCTACTCCGCAGGATCTTCCGCTTTTTGAACAACTTTTGGGCGACGGACAAAAATTTGGGTGCAACTTTCAATATGCCGAACAGGCCAATCCCAATGGTCTCGCGGAAGCTTTTATTATTGGAAAGGATTTTATTGGTACCGATAAGGTTGCGCTCATTTTGGGCGATAATATTTTTTACGGTTCTGGGTTGAAGGAATTATTGCAATCCAACAACAACCCGGAAGGCGGCGTAATTTACGCCTATCACGTACACGATCCCGAGCGATACGGCGTGGTGCAATTCGACAGAAACGGAAAAGCATTATCCATTGAGGAAAAACCGAAAAACCCAAAAAGTAATTATGCCGTTCCCGGAATTTACTTTTATGACAATAGTGTCGTAGAAATTGCCTCAAAAATAAAACCGAGCCCCCGCGGCGAACTGGAAATAACCGATGTGAACAACGCTTATCTTGAAAAAGGGAAATTAAACGTAAGCATCCTCGATAAAGGTACGGCGTGGCTGGACACCGGCACATTTGCCTCGCTGATGCAGGCCGCACAGTTTGTAGAGGTTATAGAAGAGCGGCAAGGCCTAAAAATCGGCTCCATAGAGGAAGCGGCTTATGAGATGGGCTATATTACAAAAGAACAACTTCACGCGTTGGCTGAACCCTTACTGAAAAGCGGTTACGGAAAACATTTACTTCAACTGGATTAATTTTGGAAATAAAACAAACCCCCCTAAAAGATTGCTTTATTTTAAAACCCACTGTTTTTAAGGACGAACGTGGCTTTTTCTGTGAAACATACAACAAAAAGGTTTTTGAGGAAATAACCGGCCTCGATATTGATTTTGTGCAGGACAATCAATCCTTTTCTTCCTATGGTGTTCTTCGCGGGCTTCATTTTCAAATGGGAGACAAGGCACAGTCCAAACTTGTTCGGGTAATTAAAGGGAAGGTGTTGGACGTAGTTGTTGACGTACGGAGAGAATCTGAGACCTTTGGAAAGCATTTTTCACTAATATTGGATGATGTTGAAAATCTTCAACTTTTCGTGCCCAAAGGTTTCGCGCATGGTTTTATCACGCTTTCCGAAAATTCAATTTTTTCCTATAAATGTGATGCCTTTTACAATAAGGCTTCCGAAGGCGGGATTATCTACAATGACGCAACCTTGGCCGTAGACTGGCATCTTCCGAAGGAGGATTTTATAATTTCGGAAAAAGACCTTCAACTTCCCACTTTTAAGGAAGCAATTACATGAAGAAAATACTGGTAACAGGCGCAAACGGACAATTGGGAAAGTGCATAAAGGATGCGGCAGCCGGTTTTCCCGACCTTGAATTTGTCTTTGCTTCAAAGGAAGAACTTGATATTCAAAACCCCGCTACTTTAAGGGATTTCTTCAAAAAAAATAAATTTTCCCATTGTATAAATACCGCCGCTTACACCAATGTTGAAAAGGCCGAAAGCGAAGCAGAAAAGGCTTTTGCCATTAATGCGGAAGCTGTAAAAAATATCGCGCAAATTTCAAGGGAAATGCATGTTACCCTGCTACATATTTCCACCGATTACGTTTTTGATGGCACAAAAAATTCACCCTATATAGAAACGGACTCTACGAATCCGCTGAATGTTTACGGGGCTTCAAAACTGCAGGGGGAAAAATACATACAGGAAATTTGTGATAAATACTATATTTTCCGGACTTCTTGGTTGTATTCGCAATACGGGCATAACTTTTTAAAGACCATTTTAAAGTATTCTGAAGAGGGAAAACCGCTCACCATTACCACGGAACAAACGGGCACGCCCACGAATGCCAATGATCTTGCCAAGGCCGTATTGCAGACCATTGCACAAGATACAGGCGTTTACGGCGTTTACCATTACAGCAACGGCGGAGAAACTACCTGGTATGGTTTTGCAGAAGAGATTCTGCGCCAAAGCGGAAAAATAGAGACGGCAAAACTTGCAAAAACCAACCATTACCGTACTTTTGCCGCACGGCCACCGTATAGTGTTTTGGACAATATAAAGGGCCGTAACAGGCTAAATTTTAAAAGTATAGATTGGCGGGAAAGCCTGCAGTCGGTTATAAAAATCATCAATTAAAGTTTTTGGTTATGGCACAGCAGAATTCATCTGAGGAAATAGATTTAGGAACAATTTGGAGAAAAACTCGAGAATTAAGCAACGATGTTCTCCTGTTTTTTTATAAACTAATCAGATTTTTATTGAAAAATTGGTTAATAATAATTGCCCTTATCGTGGCGGGAATTATTATTGGGTATTTCTTGGAAAAGACTGGCCTAAAGGGAAAGGAAGGAAATCTTATTGTCCAGATTAATTTTGATGCTTCCAATTATGTTTATAATTCCATTGAACATCTCAATAATAAAATCGTAGATAATGATACTGTTTTTTTGAAAAAATATGGATTCTATAATAATAAAGAAGTTATCCTTACGGGCGTTGAAATTGAACCTATTGTAAACATTGCTGACATACTTAATAACGTTGATACAGAAAGCAAGAATATAGAACCTGTACTGGAGCAGGCAAAATATGAAGATAATATGTTGACTTCCGAAATTTTTATTCCCGAATATAAAAGCCATAGGATAACAATAAAAACTAATAAAAATGGTTCCTCGGAAACTATAGAAGACATTCTTGCCTATTTGAACGATAGCGAGTTAATGCAGCGCATAAAAGATTTGACGGTAATAAACACCGCAAAGCATATACAAAGAACAGAGGAAAGTATTGCCAGCATAGATTCCATCGTAAAAAGATTCGGGACAAGGCCAGTAACAAAGCCTGGTGGACAGATTTATTTTAATACTGTTGATGAAAACGACAATATGCATATGTTGTTTGCATTAAAGAATACTTTAATAAAAAACAAGGAGGAAATGGAGATTGAACTTTTAAAATATAATAACATTGTTATTCCATTAGATACTCCCCATTTAGCATGGAAAAGGTCCTTTTTTGATAGCAAGATGAAAATTTTGCCTCTCCTCTTCGTGTTGTTGTTCATTGTATTTTCATATCTGTTGAGATTATATCATAAAGCTGCACGAATTGAAAAAGAAAGAAATGGGGATCTTGACGATTAGAGCAATAAATAACCAAATAGATGCTTTGGAAAATAAGTTTGTTTCGAGGATTAAAGAAAAGTAAATATTTAATTTTTTTAGACCAATCGCTTCTTTCGGTCATCACTTTCGGCTCTATTTTAGCGTTATCTAAACTTGCTTCGGTAAAGGTTTTTGGTTCTTTCGTTGTAACCTATAGCTACAGTTATTTTATTTTTATTTTTTGCACTTTTTTTCTTTCTGCCCCCATTTTGGTCTTTTTATCAAAAAGATGGCAAAAACAGGAAGGCGGTTATTTACTTACATCTTTATTTCAAAATATACTTTTAAACTTTCTTTTTGCAATAATTTGTTTTTTACTTCTGAAAAAACAAATAGTGGATATTTCCTTTTTTCTTTTTTTTATGCTGAGTTTTAGTATGACTATTTTTGATATCCTTAAAAAATTCATATTTAGCTCGAACTCAGTTTCCGTTTCTTATGGTTTAATAGCAACCTTTATCCTGAATTTGGTTTTTTTCTCTGGGCTTTTAATTTTTCGGAATAATCTAAGTTTGAGTATAATCTTGAATATTTATTGGATTTCCTTTTGTTTGGGGAATATTTTTATAGTGGGTATATTGTTTTTTAAAAAGGTCTTTAATTTTACCAATTTCCCCAATTTATTAGAAATATTCTATTTTAATAAAGAGGTTTTAAAAGTTCACTTTAAGTACTCCAAATGGATTATTTTAGGAGGGATTGCCTTTTGGGGGTATAGCCAAGGAGTATATATTTTAGCAAAAAGTTTTGATATAAGTGACTTCCAGATTGGTAAGGTACGGACCATTCAAAACTTACTAGGGGTATTTAACATTTTACTTATTTCAATTGAAAACCATTACACCCCCATATTTGCCAATAAAGCCAAAAAATATAGCCTAAGTGTATTAACAGACGATATTTTTATTATAATCCGAAATAATTATCGCAAAGTTTTGGGTCTGTTTCTGGTAGCCATTCCTGTGGGTCTTTTGTTTTATGAGATGGTTTACGGAGAAAAATATGGAAGTGGAACCACCATTTTCTTTCTTTTCCTTATAATACAAATTTTACTTGTGGTTTTGCGTCCTTTTTCAATAGCTTTAAAATCTATCGAAAATACAATGCCATTTTTCGTATCACATTTGGTGGCGGTTATATCGCTTATTTGTGTTATACCTATGTTGGTGGCCTATAATTGTTCGTATACCCTACCAATTAGTATCTTAATAGCTAATATTGTTTATGTAATTTATATTGCGGTACACTATTACCTGAGAATCAAAAAATATTAGGTATATGCAATTATTTCAAAAATTATTTCGAATACTCTTCATATTAGGAGTCTTTTTCATTCCCTTTAATTCATTTGAAGGATTATCGATTTTGGGCGAATTCCGAAACGAGTCAGCTGTTTTCTTTTTTCTGTCAGGTAGTATAATTATGTTCATCACCTTTGTGGTGGGTAATAGCCTCACGTTGCCTTTTAGAAATATTTATTTTCAACTAATACTGATTTTCATGGGCTGGTGCGTGGTAGCCACCTTACTGAATTCTGTCACGGTCTATGATAATTATTTTAAGCAAACAAGTGGTTTTAATAGGTTTATCCGCCAATTTATTTCTTTGCTGTTGTCCGGGATAGTATTGTTTACATTTTATTGGAACGTACTGCGTAAAATGGATGTTTCCGAAATTTTACTCGTTATCCGCAAGGTTTTTTTATTCTCACTAATTGTAGCGTCCGTCTACGGTTTTCTTGAGGTATTAATAATTTATTTTGGTATGGCCTCCGTAAGGCCAATTATTGAATTATTCGATTATTTCCCCTTTGTTAACGTAAAAGTCTTTGGGGACCGCATATCTTCCATTTCTCAAGAAGCTCCTTACCTAGCCATCTACCTAATTACCATATCTGGATGGATGTTCAGCTATATATTAACGTCAAAAGGAATTAAAAGATTTATCCCTGCCTTCCTGATACTCTTACTTACTTTTTTCTCCGGGTCACGCACGGGTTTGGTGGTCATTTTTGTACAACTTTTGGTATTCCTTTCCATTCTACTTTTTGAACCAAAATTTAGAAAATATGTTTTTCTTTTTTTAGGCTCAATTCTTACGGTTCTGATAATCGTTTTGGCGGTAAATTCAAAAAAAGTAGTTGCCGAGGTAGAAAAGAAAATAGAATCCCTAGATTTTAAATCCAATTTAACGGCGAACGTATCAAATAAGTCCAGGTTAGGGATTCAATATGCAAATTTTCAGGTTTTTAAGGAACACCCCATAGTCGGTGTCGGATTTGGGCAACAGACCTACCACAATAGGTTTCATTATCCGATTTGGGCCACCTTTAACAATTATGAATTCAAGCTATACTATACAGACCAATTTCTCACTTCATTTCCGCCCGGCTACAATCTTTACCTTCGTATTCTGGCCGAAACCGGAATTATTGGCCTTTTATTGTTTTTATTCTTTTTGTTTTCTGTAATCTGGAGATGTAGAAGAATGATAAAAGAAAGTAGCGGCAATAAAAAGATTTTGGCTATTATATTGCTAGTCTCCTTTGTAGGAATAAGTATCAATTGGCTTCAAATAGATACTTTTAGACTTTATGGCTTTTGGATATATTTGGCAATTTTTATTTTTCTACTTAGTACAGAGTCGGACAAGAAACGAAGGCTTCAGGAAGACAAGAAACCTTTACAATAAAGGTATGGTTTGCGTAAAATTTCTTAAAGAAAGGTCAATTGTGTCCTGTAGATTTCTTGGGGCTTCATAGGAACCATTCAGAATTTCTTGAATTATAGGGACCACTTGATCTATCGGTTTTTGCGCGTCATACAATCTGTACTTTTCCATCTGCCCAACATCATTAAGAAAATCAGTGCATTTTTTGTGATATTCCAAAAGCATAAATGGAACCTTGGCATAACAGGCAAATATACTGGCATGTAAACGTGTAGAAATAACCAAACTACAGCTAGAAATCGCCTCCCAGGTTTTTTCCACATTCCCTAAGTAGGGGATTATTGTTATGCGGCTTTCATCGAGTTTTGAAATTAGTTGCTGGGAAACATCCCAATCTCCGGTTTTAGGATTGCCGTTTATTATAAATATTTTAAAATTGACATCGGTTGTTGCAGCAAGGATATTGACTAAATCGTGAAAATAGGTATTTCTTTTATTCTCTTGCGATAGATTTCCTCCGGTATAGCTTTCATAATTACATATACTTATTCCAATGGTTCTTTTATAGGATTCATTATTATTAAAGGCACCAAAAATATTAGGCAAAAGGGCTGCCAAATCAAAAGCTTTAATTGGTTTGTAGGGAAGGTCCAGAGATTCCGCGTATAAAAAAGACCTAGTGTCTCTTAAAGCTAAAAAATCTAGCGACTTAAGATACTTCTCCACTGCCCGCTCATCTTGCGTACTGTTAAAAGGTCCTACCGAAACTCCAATAGCGCCTAATTTCAGTTTTCGATTTATCTGCTGAAATTTTTTTGCAAAGGATTTGTTACTGTGGAATGGAAGATTGCCAAAAGTAGAACCTCCGGCAGAAACCATATAATCGGAAAATGCCAAATGGTTTAATAGATTTAATCGATCAAAACCTTTAATTCCCTTTAAAAACTGGGTGGAATTTATAGGATATTTTGTTTCCGGTATGGTTTTGCCCAAAAAAACATTGTTATCACATTTCCAATATTTTCGTGAGCCCCAGGAAGCCACTTCCACAAAAGCGTCGTCTCCAGCATTTTGGAAGCCATAAAAACCTTCAAAGGTTATTTTCATTGGATTTTTAAAAAAGTATTTTTTAATAGCTGCGAAGGTAATTATTATTTATTGGTTGGTTTTCATTGATGGAACAATCTTCTTTGTCGGAAAAAAGGTTAATTAGCTTTTTTTGTTTTTTGATTGTTAATTGAGCGAAACCCAAGAAATAGTTTGACAACTTATAAAATCTAAATATATTCGCCGATTCATATATAAAAATTAAATATATTGTAAATGAAGGCGTTAAAATATATTTTATTGTTATTACTAGCTGCCATTCCCATATTTGCTTATTTAAATAATTTAACACTGCGGGTGTGGGATGAATCGCGAATAGCAAATAATACATATGAAATGTATAAAAATGGCAATTATATTGTTGCTTTTTATGATGGTCTTCCTGATATGTGGAATACGAAACCTCCCTTTTTACTCTGGTGTCAAGTGCTTTCGATGAAAATATTTGGTGTTAACGTTTTGGCTCTCCGGTTTCCGGTGGCGCTGTCGGCTATGAGTACCTGTGTATTTCTGTTTATATTTTTAAAGAAATATTTGAATAATTTTTTACTCGGCTTTATAACAGTTTTGGTTTTGGTTACATCTATCGGTTATATTGCCACACACGGTAGCCGGACGGGCGAATATGATGCGATGGTAACATTATTTACCACCATGTCATGTATTTTTTATTTTCTCACTTTGGAAAATGGAAACAAAAAATATATGTATGCTTTTTTTATATCTACCATTTTTGCCATTCTAACCAAAAGTGTAACAGGCATTTTGTTTTTGCCGGCCTTGGCATTATTTACCCTATACGTTGGCAGAATAAAGTTCGTGCTTACTAACATCCACTTTTATATTGGTATATTGATAACGGTTACAGTAATAGGGGGTTTTTATTTTTTAAGGGAACAAATGAACCCAGGATATCTCCAGGCCGTTTACGAAAATGAATTGGGCGGAAGATACAATGAGGCAAAGGAAAATATTAGGGGGAATTGGTTCTATTATATAGAAAATCTTAAAAACTATCGTTTCAAGGCTTGGTATATTTTTACATTATTAGGCCTCTTATTTGGTTCGGTAAGTGTGAATAGAAGGATGAGAAAACTTACCGTGCTATTAATCTTTTTAATTCTCACTTATTTGTTCATAATTTCTGGCGCAGAAACTAAACATGATTGGTACGATATGCCTCTATATCCATTTCTTGCTATTTCAGCTGCCATTTTTCTTTGGAAGATGGTTCTTCTTCTGCGCTCCTTTGATATTAGCAAATTGGGAATTGAAAAAAACGTACTACCTGGTATATTTTTATGTGGTCTATTTTTCGTTCCCTACCAAGCAATCATAATATCAATCCAGCGACCGGAACCACCATCTTTTAGGTCTTCGCATCAACTTTCTTATTATTTGAGGGATGCGCTAAGGGGCAAGCATGACATGGAAGATGTTGGGGTATTATATTCAAGTTATAATGCCCACATTAAATTTTATATTCACGCTCTTAATGAAAAAGGAGTAGATGCCAAGATTGAAAATTTTAGGCAATTAAAGGCAGGAGATGTTGTGGTTGCCAACGAAAAGGTAATCCAGGACTACTTGGAAAATAATTACAAATTAACCGGTCTTAAGGCCTACAGCAACGAATTGTATAACACTACAAAAAAATATAGAATTGAAGGACATAAATAAAATCGTTTTATCTGTAATAGTGCCAATTTACAATGAAGAAAAAATTATATTGGAACTGTACGAACGTATAAAAGCATCTGTAAAATCCATTACTCCCGAGCATGAAATTATATTCATTAATGACGGAAGCAAGGATAACTCCCTTAATCAACTGTTGTCTATATCCCAACAGGATGAAAAGGTGTATTATATTGATTTTAGCAGAAATTTTGGCCACCAGATAGCTGTAACTGCGGGAATTGACCGGTGTCGCGGAGAAGTGGCGGTTATTATTGATGGAGACTTGCAAGACCCACCCGAACTTATTCCAGAAATGTATCAAAAATATAAAGAGGGTTTTAATGTTGTGTACGCACAAAGGGCGGAGCGCAAAGGGGAATCATTGTTTAAAAGAGGCACAGCCAAAATATTTTACAGACTTTTACGCAGACTAACTTCAGTAGATATACCCTTGGACACAGGAGATTTTCGACTTATTGATAGGCATATAATAGAATGTCTAAGACAAATGCCGGAGAAAAATAAATTTTTGCGTGGGCAAATTGCGTGGCTTGGATTTAAACAAACATCAGTTGTTTTTAATAGAGATAAACGCCAATACGGGAAAACTGGCTATCCCTTCAGTAAAATGTTATCTTTTGCCATTGATGGTATAACAAGTTTTTCAGATAAGCCTTTGACTTACGTTACTCGCCTTGGTTTTTCAATTTCGGGGCTTTCGTTTCTAGTGATCCTTTATGCAGTGTTTTCGCATTTTTTCTTAAAACAAACGATAACTGGGTGGACCTCATTAATCATAAGTTCTATGTTTATAGGGGGTGTCCAATTAATCTCAATTGGGATTATTGGGGAATATATTAGCCGCATGAATAATAATATTCTGGACAGGCCACTATATATTATACAAAATACGAATCTGCTAAATAAATAAACTAATATTCCAGCATGGAATGAATTTTCGTTAATCTCAATTTTTATATAATCCTAAATTTGGTTGATAGAAGATGTCATAATTACTAATGGTAATTTTACTTAATTTGTTTTTATTTAAATAATGTATTTTTAATAAAAAAAGACTAAAGGTTTTTAGGTTTTAAGACTTAAAATTGTTTAATTAGACTCAACTTGAATAAAATGAAAATGATCTTTCGTTTTTAAACAATGGAATTTTTAATAAAAATTCCAAATGGAAAATACAATAGTGAAAAAGTGTTTAAAAAGAAATGATTTATTTTTAAAAAGATGAATTGGGATACAACAATTAAAATATTATGAAACAGGCTCTACTTATATTTTCAACCTTAATTTATATAAGCTCCTATTCACAAATAAATTTTCAAGAGCATATAGTTATTGATAACGCTAACTTTTTAGACGACCCCAAAACAGTAATCTCTGCAGATGTTGATGGAGACGGGGATATGGACGTAATAAGTGCCTCTTCTACAGGTGCTGGAAAGATTGGCTGGTTTGAGAATCTTGATGGAATCAATATTTCTACCCACTTAAATATAATTTCAACGGAAATGGAAGATATTGTCCAATTATTTCCAGCTGATATAGATAATGATGGCGATGTAGATATATTTGGAGTATCACAGCTAAATACCGAGAATGTTTTTTGGTTTAAAAATTTAAATGGTCTTGGTGCTTTTAGCTCGGTAAAAATAATTACAAATTTTGCGGGTAAGGCTAATTCACTTTATCTCAAAGATATAGATGGTGATTTAGATCTAGATTTGGTAATTGCATTAAAGGATACGAATAAAATTAATTGGCATGAAAATTTGGATGGAATTGGAAATTTTGGAACACAACACACAGTAATCGACGATAATTGTAGTGATCCTCGGTCTGTGTATGTTGCTGATATTGATAATGATGGGGATAATGATATTCTATATTCATCCTGGCAGGATGGTGTGTTCTGGGTAGAGAATGTTGATGGACACGGAAATTTTAATCCTGTTCATACAATTGCCACGTTTAATTGGAATGAGTTTGCTATCGCTAAAGATATAGATGGCGATGGTGATTTAGATATAATTGCAAGCAGGCAAAACCGACTTTTATGGTATGAAAATGTAGACGGTCAAGGGAATTTTGGTGGAGAATATACAATTGCATCATACCCAGGTAAAATAAAATATATACAAGCTGCAGATATTAATAATGATGGTGATTTAGATATTGTTGTTGCTAATGAAAATAGCGCAGAATGGTATGAAAACCTAGATGGTCAAGGACTTTTTGGAGCAGAGAATATTATCCCTCATACAAATAGTACTTTTAATAAAGTACACTCAGTATTCACCGTAGATATAGATAATGATGGCGACATAGATGTGTTATCAACTTGCAGAGATAATATGGTTCGGTTATTTAGAAATGGAGATGGTTTGGGAAATTTTGATTCAGAAATTCGATTAAATTATAATTTAGGTGCAACCTCTTATGTTATAGCTGAAGACATAGATAATGACGGCGATCTAGATCTTATGGCCGGGGGCGGCAAGGTTGCTTGGTTTAAAAATGAAGATGGAAGTAGTAATTTTGGGGTGCCTAGGAGTATTGATCCTAATGCATATGGTACAAATGCTATGGGATTTACGGATATGGATGGCGACGGATTTAAAGATTTGATTTACTCTGGAACATTTTGGGATGAAATTGTTTGGCGAAAAAATTTAAATGGTCAAGGTGAATTTGGGTCTAAAAATGTGATTTTTGGGGGCCAAGGGGAAATAGATTATCCTTCATTTTTTCTTGCCGACGTTGATGGTGATGGTCTTGAAGATTTAATAACTGAATCAGAATCAGAAGAGTGGAATGATACTTATTTATCTTGGCATAAAAAATTGACTGACGGGAGTTTTGGGGAGAGACAGATTATTGAAGAATTTATTTGGCAATCATACGCAAATTATTATGCTGATGATTTAGATAATGATGGTGATATGGACATACTTTATGTTGATAGGTATTATGATAAAATTCTATGGTATAAGAATACGAATGGGTTGGGAAATTTTGTCCTTCAGCAAGTAATAACAACCGATGCTATTGAAACCAGCGAGTTATTTGCAACTGATTTAGATGGTGATGGAGATAAAGATGTGCTTTCAGCCTCTTTTGGCGATAATAAAATTGCTTGGTATGAAAATACAGACGGCAATGGGTTGTTTGGAAGCCAGCAGATTATATCCACAGATGCCGAAGGCGCCTACTCTGTAAAAGCTGTGGATTTAGATAATGATGGAGACATGGATGTAATTTCAGCATCATTTTCCGATGATAAAATAGCTTGGTATGAAAATCTAGACGGTGCAGGAAGTTTTGGCGATCAACAAATTATAACCACTAATGCAAATGGCGCCGATTTTGTGAATTTTGCAGATTTGGACGATGATGGAGATATTGATATACTCTCTGCATCCGCTTATGATGGAACAATTGCTTGGTACGAACACTCCCCAGTTTTGGGTATAAACGCTAATAATCTATTAGATTTTACAATATATCCTAATCCAACCTCTGGGAAATTAACTGTACAAAGTAACCAAACCATTAAAAATATAGAAGTCTATACCCAATTAGGACAATTAATTTTGTCAGCTCCTAATAAAAATGAAATTGACATTTCTTCTTTAAACAGTGGAATATATTTTATGAAAATTTCCGATGAAAAAGGAAATACTATCGTAAAGAAAGTAGTTAAACATTAGCCTCACTTATTTTTTATAACCTCAGTAGATATTATCTTATCTCTGCTAGGAGTTTAAAAGTCAAAAACCTAAAAATGAGAAATTACAGTTTGTTTTTATTAATGCTTTTAGTGGCATGTAGTGCTGATAACCCTGATAGTCAGAATACTATAGAACTCACAACATCCGATTTAATTGTGGATATTGAGGAAAATCCAGCACTAAACCAAGAATTAGGAGTTATAAAATCTTCAATAAGTGACGGAAGCGTCCATTCAAAGACATTGCATATCTTAACTGGAATGAAGTTCAGAATATAAGATTCGCTCTTACTTTCGATTCAAATAACCCTTTATGGTCAAGAACAAGGAATCACGGAATTTGGAAAAGCAAAAATAATATTATCGCCATTGATGTATCAAATTGTAGCTCTTCGCTTTGCCCTATTTATAGTTTCACCTATGAGCTAGAGTATAATTCTGATGGCTATCCAATAAAAAGAACTTTTGGTGACCAATTCCCCACATTACAATACGTTTATAAATAATCTTTTCATCAAGATTTAACTTCTAATGTCCACGCATTTCTTTTAAAGAAGAACTTGCCGCTAAATTCATAATAACTTTAAAAAACCAATATATTTGCCATTCAAAATAAATTATGATGAATCCGTTGGTAAGCGTTGTTATACCAGTCTATAATTCAGAAGACACTATTGAGACAACCCTACAATCTGTAATAGATCAAACCTATAATAATTTAGAAATTTTATTAATTGACGATGGTTCCACGGATACTTCCAAGAAAATAATCGATGACTTTATTGCCACTCATCCAAAATATAAAATTGTTTTTTTTTCTCAGGAAAATAGAGGGGCCTCTGCTGCAAGAAATATTGGGTTAAAAAATGCTGTGGGAGATTATATTGCTCTTTTGGACAGTGATGATGTGTGGCACAAAGATAAAATAACAGTGCAGTTGCAGGAGTTCGACCACAATAAAGATATTGATCTTCTGGCCACCAATAGGAATGAGGAAAAATACGACTTTTTTTTTGGCTATAAGTTTGAAAAAGTCACCAAAATATCGTCAAAGTTATTGCTATTAAAAAATTTTCTTCTTACCCCCACCGTCCTTTTTAAAAGGTCGATAATAAATAAGATTGGTTACTTTGATGAGCAAATGAGCCATGCCGAAGATTTGAATTATTTTCTTCGTATTTCCGCCAATTTCAACTGCTATCTCTACAATGAAAGTTTGGTTACCACAGGATTCGGAAAACCGGCTTTTGGCCATTCAGGATTAAGTAAGGATATTTGGAAAATGGAGAAAGGAGAACTTAAAAATATTAAATTAGCTTATAGGTGGAAATCCCTCAATTTTTTCGAATATATAGCGTTAACGATATTTTCCAGTTTAAAATTCGTCCGACGATTAATAATTACATTTTTAAGAAGTAGCTAAAATAAAAAAACGTACGGACGCAGTAGTAGATTTGTCCCACTGGAACACAATGAATTTTCCCTAAGTGCATGAAAAATTATTTAAAATTAATATATCCCAATATATTTTTTATCCTGGTTTTGGTAGTGCCTTTTGATGAATATTTCAGGGCTATCCCAAATATTCTTCTACTTCTTCTTGGGGCGTCCTTTCCATTCGTTATCGAAAAAAGTGATTTTCAAAAACTGAAATCCCGTCCTACAATTTTATTCATAAGCTTTGTAGCTCTCTTGTTTTTACATGATTTAATATTTAATATGTGGGATGAGAATTTTGGTATATTAAAAAAGATTTTACTCTCCACCATCATATTGGTATTATACCTTCCCATCAATAACTTTAAAAAGTTTGATAAGGCCATTATTTTCTCCGCATTAATTGCTATGTCCTTTTCGCTTTATAACATCGGGGGCTTAATTGTTAAAACTGGGGTTTTTGAATTTGGCAACACGCGCAATCCTTTAGATACCCTATTGATAGATAGATTATATATAGGTCTTTTGTGTATAATTAGTATCTTGGTTTGTTACAGAGGCATTACAAATTCAAAAAAGCGGAAAAATCGATATTTCTATGGGTTTATTATTGGTCTCAACACAATCTTTATATTTCTTATAGTTTCCCGTATAGCCATTATAACATTTCTACTAATAGTATTTCTTAGGCTTTTTTATGAAAAAATTAAACCTTGGAAAATAGCAGCTACTTTCTTAGGAGCAATGGTTATTTTCGCCACGGCTTACAGCATTAATGATAATATTGAAAAAAGATTTTTATTTACCACCCCTAATAATGGTGACCAATCTCTCATTGATAAAATAATGTTATGGGAACCTCGTACGAAAATATGGGATTGTGCATATGTAATTGCTTCCTCGCATAGTAGCTTATTTGAAGGATTAGGGTTTGAGGGCACTAACAAATCTTTATTGAAATGCTATGAGTGGAATATTGAAAACGTTGGGCGCAAAGAATGGTTCCTGCATCAAAAATATAATACACATAATCAATTTTTGGATTTTTATCTAAGCACGGGAATATTTAGTGCCATATTGTTCCTGGCGTTCTTTATTCTTCTTTTTTTTAAGGGTAGAGGTAACTTTTTTCGTACGGCGCTACTAGTCTCCATATTTTTATTTGCGTTTATAGAAAATTTTTTTCACAGACAGGTAGGGGCTTATTTATTTGGTTTTATCTTGATATTATTACTATTAAATTTCGACAACTTGCCTAAAAAATTGAAAAGTAAAATATAGAAAATGAAGAAGGTAATTGTTGTTGATTGGTTGGATAAATACGGTGGTGCAGAACGTGTAATAAAATCGTTCTGTAATATTTTTAAATTTGAGCAATGCTACACCTTGATTGATCTAATGCGGAAGGAGGACAAGGACAAAATGTTCTCAGGCCAAAATATCCCGGTTGAAGAGACCTTTATGAAATTTTTTGGCACAAAATTTAGAATTTTCTTCCCCCTTTTTTATACCGCCTTACGGAGCATAAGAATTGAAAAAGATGTTAAAGTTATTCTCTCCTCATCACACGCCATAGCAAAGGGAATACAAAAATCTTCACCAGATCAATTGCATATTACTTACTTTCAGGCGAGAAACCAGAAATATCTTTGGGATGAATATGATTTATATTTTGGGAAAGCAAAATTTTTGATATACCCATTTAAAAATTACTTACGCCGCGCCGATATAAAGGCGGCACAACGCCCGGACTACATCATCTCTAATTCCAAATTTGTTCAGGATTGGATTAAAAAAATCTACAATCGAGAATCCGTGGTCATTTATCCTCCTGTTGATCTATCCCAATTCCGTTTGAACATCCATAAAGATGATTATTATGTGGCAGTAGGCAGAATTGAACCTTACAAAAGATTTGATATAGTTGTTGATGCATTTAATAAAACAGATAAAAAATTGATAGTGATAGGCGATGGAAGCCAATTGGAAGCATTAAAACAAAAGGCCCAAGAAAACATCACGTTTACGGGTTTTTTAAATTCAAGGGAAGTATATGAATATATAAGTAGGGCAAAAGCATTTATACATGCAGGGGTTGAAGATTTCGGTATTGCTCCCATAGAGGCCCAAGCTTGTGGTACACCGGTAATTGCCTATGGAAAGGGTGGAGTTTTAGAGACCATTGTTGAAAATAAACATGGTCTTTTTTTTAAGGAACATAATGTCTTAAGTTTATTGGAGTGTTTAGAGAGATTCGAGAAAATTGACTTCGATCCGAAGGAAATTAGGATAAATGCTGAAAATTATGATAAGTCTAATTTTGAAAACCAAATTGCGGCATTTGTAAAAGAAAAAATCTCATTACTTTATAATAGAGAATAACACTCTATTTCCCCTTTTTCTGATTTACAGGTTAGAAAAGACATATACGAAATTTAAAGCTCATATAAGGATTGATTTTAAACAAGGGTTTTTTATCTTCCCCTAATATTTTAATTTCTTAGCTATCAATTATGAGGATTCTGCTTTCAGCCATATACCCCTATGCTTTTTTGCTTCTTTACCTCATCATTCCCTTTGACAATTACGTAAGGGCCCTTCCGAATATATTAATGGCTATTTTAATAATTGCCTTTCCATTTATCGTGAAAAAGGAAGATTTCAGAAAATTGAAAACACTGCCTTTTGTTCTTTTTTTGTCGCTGTTTCTATTTCTATTTTTGAATTCCTTCTTTTCAGGTCGATTAATGGAGGATTTAACGGTAATCAAAAAGGTGCTTATTGCCCTTGGCCTAGTTATTTTATACATTCCAGTAGCAGATTTCAGAAAAATAAATTCAGCAATCATATTTTCAGCGCTTGCCGCTATTATCTTTTCCATCTATAATTTTGTGCTCATTACAGATGCTACTGGCAGTTTCGCCTTGGGAGACTCTCCGCAGGTTGTGGAATCCCTTTTAGTGGACCGTATTTATTTGGGGCTGCTCAGCACGCTGAGTATTCTTATTTCGTATAATTCAATTAAACGTACCTACCATCCTAATAACAATTATTATTTGGCCAATATCTTGGTCAATGGACTTTTTATCGTGCTGATAGCTTCAAAAATTGCCTTGGTAGCGCTATTCGTTCTGTTTTTAATAAAACAATTTTACGGAAAAAGAAGGCTATGGAGCGTGGTGGCGGCCGGTATAGCACTCGTATTGCTCTCCGGACTTTTCATCTATATTAAAAATGAATCCCGTGAGCCGCTTAGCAGTACCAACCAAAATAACAAGACGATAGGAATAGTGCAAAACTCAATGACTTGGGAGCTTAGATCGGTAGTCTGGCATTGTGCGCAAAATGTAATCGAGGAGGAAGGATTGACCCTTACCGGGCTGGGTTTTGATGGTAGCAAGGATAGGTTGGTTGCTTGTTATAGTTCTGAAATTGCAGATGCCGAAAAGAAAGAAACTTTTGTTTCGCAAAGGTACAATACCCATAACCAGTTCCTGGATTTTTATATCAGTGCCGGTTTCATAGCGCTTCTATTGTTTGTCGGTTTTTTCATTATTAGTTTTCTATCGGTCCGAAAAAGCTTTTTTCCCACTGCTATATTGGCCCTATTGTTAATGTACTGTTTGGTTGAAAATGTATTCTACAGACAGATTGGAGCCTATTATGTAGGTTTCATATTAATCATGGTATTCGCGCAGGAAAAGCTCTGGCAAAACAACGAAATAAAAAACCTATAAAAAAGAATTGCAAATTGTACTTTTGCCCACGTTGAAAAATATATAATAATACCGTTACATTTTATTCCATTTCGGCAAACAAAGCCATCTGGAAAAATTTAAATTCGGAAGCAATATGAAAATAGCAGTAATAGGCACGGGCTACGTTGGTCTGGTTACGGGCACCTGTCTCGCCGAAACAGGAAACGAAGTGGTTTGTGTTGATGTAGATGAAGCCAAAGTAGAAAAAATGCGGAATGGCCAAGTGCCGATATACGAACCGCATTTGGATGTTCTTTTTGAACGGAATATTAAAGCTAACCGCCTAAAATTCACCACTTCTTTGGACGAAGGCTTGGAACATGGCGATATTATTTTTCTCGCTCTTCCAACCCCTGAGGATGAGGACGGTTCTGCCGATCTTTCCTATGTGGTAAACGTTTCGGAAGAAATAGGAAAAAAAATTAAGGAATACAAAGTAATCGTAGATAAAAGTACCGTGCCGGTCGGCACCGCAGAACGGGTAAAGGCAGTTATCGGAAAAAATGCGAGCTGTGATTTTGACGTAGTCTCCAATCCTGAATTTTTAAGGGAAGGATTCGCAGTTGATGATTTTTTAAAACCTGAACGAATTGTGGTTGGAGCGAGTAGTGATCGCGCAATAACATTAATGAAAAAATTGTACAGTCCCTTTGTACGCTCTGGCAATCCTATAATTATTATGGATGAAAAATCTGCCGAACTAACCAAATATGCGGCAAATTCATTCTTAGCCACTAAAATTACCTTTATGAACGAAATTGCCAACTACTGCGAAAAAGTTGGAGCAGATGTAGATATGGTTCGAGCCGGAATGGGCACCGATAGCCGTATTGGCAAGCGCTTTCTTTTCCCCGGAATTGGCTACGGAGGGTCATGCTTCCCCAAGGATGTGAAAGCACTTCAGAAAGCTGGGAAGGACGAAAACTACGATTTTAAGATTCTCAATTCTGTAATTGAAATAAATGCGGCACAAAAAACGATTCTGCTGCCCAAGATAGAAAGCTTTTTCAATAATGAATTGAAAAACAAAACCATTGCTATCTGGGGTCTTGCCTTTAAACCGGAAACCGATGATATTCGGGAAGCGCCTTCCATAGATATGATGGAGGCGTTGCTAGCAAAAGGCGCGAATCTTCAGGTTTTTGATCCCGAGGCGATGACGAATATTGAAAAGCGTTTTGAAAATAAGCTCACCTACGCCAAATCTATGTACGAGGCAGTGGAGAATGCAGACGCCCTATTAATCTGTACCGAATGGAGTATTTTCCGGACACCGGATTTTACCAAGCTGAAAGAAACTTTGGCCCAACCGGTCATTTTTGACGGAAGAAATCTTTACAATACAGCCGATATTGAAGCAGAGGGATTCTCCTATTTTTCCATAGGAAGAAAGGATTTGAAATTATGAGCAAAACAGTTTTAATAACGGGCGCTGCCGGATTTTTAGGTTCACATTTGTGTGATAAATTTATACATGAAGGGTTTAAGGTTATCGGAATGGATAACCTAATTACCGGTGACCTAAAGAATATTTCGCACCTGTTTAAACTCGAAAATTTCGAATTTTACCATCACGACATTACCAAATTTGTCCACGTCCCCGGAAAAGTAGATTATATTCTTCAATTTGCTTCTCCCGCTAGCCCGATAGATTATTTAAAAATTCCTATCCAAACCTTAAAGGTAGGTTCATTGGGCACCCATAATTTGCTGGGATTGGCAAAGGAAAAAAATGCCAGAATATTTATAGCATCTACTTCTGAAGTTTATGGAGATCCCTTGGTGCATCCGCAAAGCGAGGAATATTACGGGAATGTAAATACCATTGGCCCACGCGGGGTTTATGACGAAGCAAAACGTTTTCAGGAATCTATCACCATGGCCTATCACAGGTTTCACGGGCTGGAAACACGGATAGCCCGCATTTTCAATACCTATGGTCCGCGAATGCGACTTAATGATGGCCGCGTAATACCCGCCTTTATTGGGCAGTCCCTTCGTGGGGAGGATTTAACCGTATTTGGGGATGGTATGCAAACCCGCTCCTTTTGTTATGTAGATGATCAAGTGGAAGGCCTATACCGACTTTTGCTAAGCGATTATTCCCTTCCGTTGAATATCGGGAATCCGGAGGAAATTACTATTCGCGACTTTGCCGAGGAAATCATTAAACTGACAGGAACCAGCCAAAAAATTGTATATAAACCTTTGCCACAGGATGACCCCATGCAACGAGAACCCAATATTGATAAAGCCAAAGAAATTTTGGGTTGGGAGCCAAAAGTTTCAAGGGAAGTAGGTATGCGAAAGACATTTGAGTATTTCAAAAATCTTTCAAAGGAAGATTTATTCAAAAGTGAGCACAAGGATTTTTCAAAGCATAATAACAAATAATGTTTAAGAAGGGAAGATATTCGGGATTGTTGAGGCCTATTTCATACGGAATGGACCTTTTCCTCATTTATTTCCTGGCCTACGAATTTTTTGGAAACGCCATTCCATATTTCAATTTTATAGTTTTTGTAACCATTTCGTGGATTATACTTTCGGTTCGATCTGGATTTTATGAAATTTATAGGTTTACGCATGTGACCAAGATTATCTCGCTGGTCGTTAAACAGGGCGTTGTTTTCATATTAATTATATTCGGATTTTTCGGTTTTTATAACACCCCTTCCTTACCTGTTTCTACCATTTTTAACTATGCTTTGTTGGTGATGCTATGCGTTGCCTTAATAAAATTGGCAATTTATTATATTCTCAAAAAGTATAGACTTCTTTTGGGAGGCAATGTTAGGAAGGTAGTAATTATAGGCCTTAACCAAAAAACAGATCAGCTCCGCAAATTCTTTATTGACAATCCTGTTTATGGGTATAAACTTTATAAAACCTTTGATCTCCGGGGGCCCGAAAAGGTTTCACTAGAGGAATGTTTGGAATATATTTCAACTGAGGGTATAGACGAAATTTACTCATCCGTTTCAGAGCTTGGCAACAAGGACCTTATAAAGCTTATAGACTATGCCGATAACAACCTAAAAATCCTCAAGTTTTTACCAGACAATAAGGAAATTTATAGCAAAAAACTGGATTTTACTTATTACGGAGTTCTCCCCATACTCTCCATGCGCCGCATTCCTATTGACGAACCTTTTTATAAATTCATAAAACGAAGTTTTGACATTGTTCTTTCACTTATTATAATTGTTGGGTTGCTTTCGTGGTTAACACCTTTGCTCGGCTTATTGATTAAATTGGAATCCAAGGGCCCAGTCTTCTTCAAACAGAAACGCAATGGACTGGATTATCAGGAATTCTATTGCTATAAATTCCGGTCGATGAAACCTAATCCTATGGCGCACCTCCATCAAATTAGAAAAGGAGATGAAAGGGTTACTCGGGTGGGAAGAGTTATAAGAAAAACAAGTATCGACGAGCTTCCCCAGTTCATTAATGTACTCAAGGGCGATATGTCTGTCGTGGGCCCTCGCCCGCATATGGTTAGCCACACGCATATGTACGCTGAACGGATAGATAAATTTATGGTGCGCCATTTTATAAAACCTGGCATTACCGGTCTGGCGCAGGTAAGCGGCTTCCGAGGCGAAGTTGAGAGTGATAGCGATATTATTAATCGGGTGAAATACGATATTTTTTATCTTGAAAACTGGAGCTTGTTTTTGGATATTAAGATTGTGCTTCAAACTATTTTCAATGCCCTTAGGGGGGAGGAAAAAGCATATTAATGTGAACAAAAACTCGCTAGTATCTGTAATAATGCCCGTCTATAATGCTTCAAAATTTTTGGAAGTAGCAATTGAGAGTGTAGTTTCCCAAACCTACAGAAACTGGGAATTACTTATTGTGGACGATGCTTCCACAGATAACTCGTCTCAAATCGTCGAGATTTTTTCCAACAAAGATCCTAGGATAAAATCCGTAAAATTAACAACCAATCAGGGCCCTGATTTTTGCCGCAATACAGCTACAGAAATGGCAAAAGGAGACTTTATTGCATTTTTGGATTCTGATGATGCCTGGGCGTCTCAAAAGCTTGAGATTCAGGTAGGGTTTATGCTCAAAAGCAACTGCGACGTATCTTTCACAAATTATATCCATATAGATGAAAATGGAAATTCTCTCCATAAAAGAGTAAAGGCCAGGCCATTACTTCCTTATAGAAAACAATTTTTGAATAATTACATCGGTAATCTTACGGGAATTTATCAGACTGAATCTTTGGGTAAATTGATGTCACCAAGCCTTCCAAAACGACAGGATTGGGCATTATGGTTAGAGGCAATTAAAAGAAGTGGAAGACCTGCAATAGGAATTCAACAAGACCTAGCCTTTTACCGTGTTAGAAAAGATTCCGTGAGCGCTAATAAAATAGGTTTATTAAAGCATAATTTCAATTTTTATAGGGATCACCTTGGTTATTCCTCAATGGCGTCGCTCTATTTTATGTGCCTATTTTTATGGGAATATTTCGTTGAAAGACCAAAATTTATTGAAAGAGTAGACTAAATCAATGATATGTTTATAAAAAACTTTATTAAAAATAGGCGAGATTAATCTTTACTTCTAATTTCCAGTATCTGCGGTTTTCCCGAAGGGGAAGGGGCTATAAAAGTTACAAGATGAAAGGCAACTTCCATAGTATTATTAACGAGATCAAGAATACTTTTCTCAATTTCATGTTGAACTTTTGGAGAAATGGCCTCGCCATTTTCGGTAATGTATTCAATGGTTAATTTATCATATGCAGTTTGTAGCACTTTAAAATGTTCTATTTCATCATAAAATTCAATAATGCCGGTGAAGCTGTGCACAATCAAGACATTTCCATTGGGAGCTTTTATAACATCCGTTTCCCTGCCTGTAACCTCCTGAAGCATGGGATAATTAAACCTCCTCGTTTTGGGGTAGCTCTCTTTTGGAAGCAAAATACCTAGATCGCCTAATTTATAACGAAGAAGCGGCATTGCAAAGTTTGTAAGGCAGGTAACCAGAATATGTCCTCGTTCACCATTATTTACAGGGTTTCCTAAATCGTCAACAATTTCTACAAAAACATGTGGAGACATTATATAATAATATTGAAAATCTGCGGTACAAGCAATTAGCAAACCTTCTGCACACCCATACGTGTTTACAATATTTGGGTGTTTAAAAGCGTGATTAAAATTTTTTCTGTGTTTTTCAAATAATTTATCCCCATAGGATATGATACTCCCAAAATTATAGACCTTATTCTCTCCAATCGCGATTAATGCAATTTCATTGAGGGCCGAAGGGTACCCAGCAATATGTTTTTCTTTTTTTGAATCCATCTTTTTTAAAACCTCCTGAATTTTTTCCTTATGCAAGTTAAAGGCTTCAAAATATTCCACTCCGAAAAAAAAATCTTTTAATTTTTTGGGTAAGGTCCTATTTGGAGACATTCCCGCTTGCAATAGGGGCATCCCCGGTTTATATCCCCCCCATGTCCACCAATGGGTCTGTAGCGCACGCAAATAAAACTTATGGTCGTAAGTCATATATGTAAATGACTGTACACCACTACTGCCGCTACTGTAATTCTTTTCTAGGTTCCCTTTTTTGTGTTTTGAGGAAATCAAATCTTCAGCGTGGTCTCGCAATATCGATTTGGAAAGTATAGGAAAGTCTTCTATTTTGGAATCTTCGGAAAGCCCCAAATTTTGATAATAGGGAACATTTTTTTGCGCATACCTTATTATTTTTGAAAGATTTTCTTGCTGTATCTTTTCTAAATCCTCACCCGTCATTTTATCATATCTTCTCCATTCCCTTAAATATTTTGAATAGTTGCCGCTAAAAAAAACGGATCCAAGGGGTAAGATTATTTTATGCAAAAAGAAGGAATACATTCAAAATTATATTTAAGAATGGTTTTTAAGGACAATTATTAGCGGTTCAAGTTACAAACAATTATTTTTGAAGGCGAAATAAAAAATTTCTGAAAAATGAACATCCTCATCCTGGGCTCCGGCGGCCGCGAACATACTTTTGCCTATAAAATTTCCCAAAGCAACCGTTGCAGCAAACTTTTTGTAGCGCCGGGAAATGCCGGTACAGCAGCCCTTGCAACCAATTTGGATTTAAAGTTGAGCGATTTTGAAGCTATTAAAAAATGTGTGCTTGAAAATGAAATAAAAATGGTAGTAGTTGGGCCGGAAGATCCGTTGGTAGCCGGAATTGCAGATTATTTTTTGGAAGATGAAAAGTTGCGGAGTGTAATGCTTATTGGGCCGTCAAAACGGGGTGCCTTGCTGGAGGGCAGCAAACAGCGCGCCAAGGAATTTATGATGCAGCACAACATTCCTACCGCGGCTTATGAGAGTTTTACGGCGGAATCTTTGGAAGCAGGAAAGCAATTTTTGAAAACCCTAAATCCACCCTATGTTTTAAAAGCCGATGGACTGGCCGCCGGAAAAGGGGTTTTGATATTGGAAAACTTGGAAGAGGCCCAGCGCGAACTCGAAAATATGCTCACCCATAATAAGTTTGGTGAAGCGAGTAACAAAGTGGTGATCGAGGAATTTTTGGATGGAATTGAACTGAGTGTTTTTGTATTGACCGATGGAAAAAACTATAAAATCCTTCCCACTGCCAAGGATTACAAACGTATAGGCGAAGGCGATACCGGCCTTAATACTGGTGGGATGGGCGCCATTTCGCCGGTTCCATTTGTGGATGACAAATTAATGGAAAAAATTGAGGAACGTATCGTAAAACCAACCATTAATGGCCTTTCCGAAGAAAATATAGATTATAAAGGTTTCGTTTTTATTGGGTTGATAAAAGTGGAAAATGAGCCGTATGTTATAGAATACAATGTGCGGATGGGCGATCCCGAAACAGAGGTGGTACTGCCGCGAATTAAAACAGATTTGGTAGATTTATTGGAGGCCACCTTTCTTCAGAAACTCAATTCCATTTCAATTGAAATTGATGACCGAGCTGCTACCACTGTTATGCTCGTATCTGGCGGTTATCCCGAAAAATATGAAAAAGAAAAGGAAATTTCGGGACTTGAAAATATTACGGATTCAGTGGTTTTTCACGCGGGAACAAAATCTGAAAATGGCAAAACCCTGACCAACGGAGGCCGCGTGCTTGCCGTTACCTCATTGGACGAAGATTTCAGAAAGGCACTAAAAAAATCCTATGAAAATATAGAAAAACTACATTTTGATAGGATGGAATATCGTAAGGATATTGGTTTTGACCTTAATTAGAATTTGTATCTGCTTGCCGGTGAATGTGCATCGTCCTCGTTATGTTCGTGGAATACTTGCAACATTCGCATCCAATAAATAAACAATACCGCAAAAACCAGAATAAAAATCCATGAAACAATATTGGCCAAAAACCAACTGTCCAATTGCAGTTCGCGCATGGCGTCCAAGGGAATAAACAGTACATTTTCAAAAAGAGAAGCTATTCCTTCCCAAAAACCTTTCCAAGTCATATCTTTAATCTTTAGAGAGCAAAAATATAAAAATACCCCGTATGCTTACAAGTTTTTTCGGCAAATCTAATCCCGTAAATTATTTAATTCTGGGTGTCTTTATAATAATCGGCTATTTATTGGGAGGATTATCGGGTTCGGAAACCGAACTTACCCCGCTAGGTATATTGGAGCAGGTTTTTTTTGTATCGGTGGGCCTGCTTTCAATAATGCTACTTGATTTCATAGTCCAAAAAAATGCGCTTACACGAAACAACACTTATGCAATTTTGTTTTTTGGGTGTTTTATGGCAATGATTCCCACCGTTTTTTTGAATGCTGATGTACTGCTCGCCAACTTCTTTCTTTTGCTTGCCGTGCGAAGAATTATAAGTCTGAAGAACGACAAGAATTCAGAAAAAAAAATTTTGGATGCCAGCCTTTGGATCACCGTTGCCTCCTTTTTTTACTTTTATAGCCTATTGTTTTTTGTTCCGTTGTGGTTGGCAATTGTTCAAAAACCAAATTCGAGTTACAAACAGATGTTGGTTCCCTTTGCCGGTTTTTTTGCCGCCATTATTATAAATGTCGCTTATCATTTATTGGTTTTTGATTCATTTTTATGGTTTTTTGAATGGAAGGAGAAATAAATCTGCATTTTACAAAATACAATTCCATTTCGCTTATCATACCCATTGCAGTAATTATTGCTATCCTTATCTGGACGGGCATCAACCGTATTTTAAGGTTCTCCTCCCTTTCAACCAAGGAAAAACCCACCTATTTGCTTTTGGGGTATATTTTTATTGCCAGTGTTTTTGTTGCCTTGGCAGGTCCCGAAAAAAATGGCTCTGAAATGCTTTTTCTTCTTGCTCCTACTGCAATCGTTTCGGCCAATTATTTGGAATCGGTAAAGGTGGAACGGTCCGGAGCAAAGGATATTGCTGAGGTTTGGTTCAAGGAAATGTTGTTATGGCTAGTGGCAATTCTCCCCGTTTTTCTCTGGTTTTTATGAAAAGTTCGTTGGAAAATATTGAAAGTGAATTAAGAAAAAGATTAAACTATCCCTATAGATGGGGTCAAAAACAAAATGACATTTGGGATGGGTACACAAATTTTATTTATGATACGGAAAATTGGGAAATATTACTTCTAAAAATTAAAATCTGCAGTAAAAAAATACGATCTAAATGAAATGAACACTCCTTAATTATGCGGCCAACCGTTGGTTCAATTTTTGGAGCTCGAAGGCGGTTGAACAGATTTTTGCCGAAACTGAAAATGTGGAAAAAGTGAGAAATCCTAAAGATGCTGAAAAGGATTTTTTTCTTTTCAATATTCCTTTTGACCATAAAACATCGGTCTTTCCGAGACAATTCAAAAAAACATTTCTATACGCCAAAGATCATAAGGAGGAATTAATAGAATGGTTTTATAAAAACCAGAGCGCAGGAAAAAGGCAACACTATAAAAATAGGCTTTTTATCGTGGTTTATGCCAAAAATGGAGAGCACTGGAAACTGAAAGCAGAAATAGGTATTTTGAAAAAAGCTATTTGCAACTATGTTTTAAATTTTAAGCCTGAGCAGTTGCATTCGCTTACTTTTGCGAACAACGGTAAAGCGTTAAGCGATATAATTTGGGTTTCAAAATGAACTACATAGGCAGCAAACATAAACTTTCCAATTTCATTTATAAAACCATTGCAGAAACTTGTGGAAAGGATATTTCAGAAATGGTTTTTTGCGATCTTTTTGCCGGAACGGGTATTGTTGGCCGAACCTTTAAACCATTCGTAAAACAGGTAATTTCCAACGATATTGAATATTACAGTTATGTGCTGAACAGAAATTATATTGGAAACCACACTGCATTTAAATATTCGGAATTCCTGAATGAATTGAACAATCATCCGGGAAAAAAAGGCTTCATTTTTGAAAATTATTCCGAAGGGGGAAAGGCTGGAAGAAACTATTTTACCGCAGAAAACGGACAAAAAATCGATGCCGTCCGACTTCAAATTGAGGAATGGAAAAAATCTTCAAAAATAAATGAAGACCAATACTTTTTTCTGTTGTCGTCCTTGTTGGAAAGTGCCGATAAAGTTGCTAATACAGCTTCAGTTTACGGGGCGTATTTGAAGCATGTAAAAGCTTCGGCAAAAAAGAAATTAGTGATTAACCCAGCCCTATTTCAACAAACAGAAAATGCACACCAAGTTTTTCAGCAGGACAGCAACACGCTTATTAAAGAAATTAAAGGCGATATCCTTTATTTGGATCCGCCATACAACGCGCGCCAATACGGGGCCAATTACCACCTGCTAAATACTATCGCAAAATATGATACCTTTGTGCCAAAGGGAAAAACCGGTCTGCGCAATTACTATAAAAGTGATTGGTGCAGGACAGGGGAAGTACTTAAAAGTTTTGCGGAATTGCTTGAAAATGCCCATTTTGACTATATTTTTCTGAGTTACAACAATGAAGGATTGATGGGCCAAAAGGAAGTGCAGCAACAAATGGAACGGTTCGGAAAATACACCTTGAAAACAAAAAAGTACCAACGTTTTAAGGCCGATAAAACCGAAAACAGAAACCACAAAGCCTCAGAAACTTTTGAATATTTACACATATTAGAAAAATCATGAAGAGTTGATTGCCATCCCGAATAATCCCCCCTTTGAAGGGGGTTAGGGGGATGTTTTCAAAATAAAATAAAACTATGTTCTCAGACAAAGCCAACAAAATCTTCGCAGAAGTAATAAATAAATACCACGAACAGAATACAGTGGACCAGCCCTTCAGCAATCCGTACGATAAGGACACGCAGTTGATCGAGCATTTGTTGTATCGCAAATGTTGGATAGACACCGTGCAATGGCATTATGAGGATATAATTCGCGACCCGAATATCGACCCAGTTGCGGCTCTAAAATTAAAGCGCCAGATTGATGCTTCAAACCAAGATAGAACAGACATGGTGGAGTATATTGATAGCTATTTCCTCGAAAAATTTAAGGATGTGGAAGTAAAGGCGAATGCTACTATCAATACAGAAAGCCCCGCCTGGGGCATTGACCGACTTTCTATTTTGGCATTAAAAATATTCCACATGAACGAAGAGGCAACACGTGGGGATGCTTCACAGGAACATCAAATGGCGTGTAAGGCAAAGCTTGCTATTTTACTGGAACAACGAGTAGATTTAAGCACCGCAATCAACCAATTGTTGGACGATATTGCCCACGGCCGAAAATATATGAAAGTCTACAAGCAGATGAAAATGTACAATGACGATGAGTTGAATCCTGTACTTCGAAGTAAAAAATAATCCTTTTGTCACCCTGAGCGCAGTCGAAGGGTATCTGGCAAAACTATGGACAAACCCACCCACATACTCGTAATCCGCCTTTCCGCAATGGGCGACGTGGCTATGATCGTTCCTGTAATCCGCGCCTTGGCTCAAACCTATCCCGACTTAAAAATTACGATTCTGTCCCGCCCATTTTTCGAACCTCTTTTTGAAGGAATTTCAAATGTGGACTTTCTGGAAGCGGACGTTTACGGAAAACACAAAGGGTTTGGGCTTTTAAAACTTGCGAATGAAGCAAAGGATTTGGGTATAGATTCCGTGGCCGACCTGCATAACGTAATCCGTTCAAAAATAATTACGCATTATCTTCAATGGAAAGGCCTGAAAACGGCAACAATTGATAAAGGCAGAGCTGAAAAGAAAGCACTTGTTTCTTCAAAAAATAAAAAATTCCAGCAATTAAAAACCACGCATCAACGGTATGCTGAAGTTTTTAAAAAACTTGGATTTCCCATAGACTTACACAATCCTGTTTTTTCACAGAAAAAAAGACTCGCTCCAAAATTGAATGCGCTCCTTGGCGTAGAACTAAAAAAAATTATAGGAATCGCCCCTTTTGCGGCCTTCAAAAGCAAGATGTATCCTTTGGAATTGATGCGAAAAATAATCGCAGATTTGGATGCTTCGGATAAATACCGAATTTTTCTTTTTGGCGGTGGCAAAAAGGAAGAAGAACAACTGAAAAAGCTCGCAGCACCTTTCGGTAACGTGAGCAGTATCGCGGGAAAATTTATTTTTGAAGAAGAACTCGCGCTAATTTCAAATCTGGATTTAATGCTTTCAATGGATAGCGGCAATGGACATTTGGCTGCATTGTTCGGCGTGCCGGTAATCACTCTTTGGGGGGTAACGCATCCTTATGCTGGCTTTGTTCCTTTTAATCAGCCTGAAATGCATCAGATTGTTTCAGACCGAAAAAAGTACCCTCTTATTCCCACTTCGATTTACGGAAACAAATTTCCGAAGGGTTATGAAAACGCAATGGAAACTATAGCGCCCGAAACCATTCTTGAAAAAATTAAAGATGTTTTAAAATAGAACTTTAAACATCATCATAATCCACCACCACCGTGTCGGTTGTAGGATGCGCTTGGCAGGTAAGAATCAGCCCATCCGCAATTTCGGAATCCGTTAGAATCTGATTTTTTCTCATTTCTGCCTTTCCTTCTTTCAATCGCGCAATGCAGGTGCTGCAAATTCCTCCCTGGCAAGAATACGGTGGGTCCAGGCCTTCATCGAGCGCAGCCTCTAAAATAGATTTGGTCTGCGACATGCTGAAAGTTTCGATATCGTCATCCAACGTAATTGTGATCCTTGTATTACCGTCGTGTTTGCCGACCAAAAGTCCCTTTTCCGCCGTTGAAAAAAGCTCGTGATATATCTGCTTGTCATTTATACCATTATGCTTTAACGTTGCGTGCACTTCATCAATCATTTCTTCCGGACCGCATAAATAGAAGGCTTCAAAAGGCGTTTCGGAATATTTATTTTTTAGATAGAAATTTACGGTGGAGCGGTCTATCCTTCCAAATCGTGCATTTTCTTCTTCCTTTCTGCTATAGATGAACTCTGCAAAAAAGCGCTTTGGGTATTGCCTTTTCAGCTCCAAAATTTCATTGTGGAACATGGTTTCCACAGTAGTTCTATTGCCATAAACAAGCAAAAATGTGCTTTTGGGCATTTCCTCCAAAACCGATTTTATTAATGAAAGTACGGGTGTAATACCACTTCCGGCAGCAAATGCGGCATAATTTTTTAAATTGGCTTCCAACGTAAATTTTCCCGTTGGTTTCATTACTTGTAAGGTATCGCCCACATTTAATTGTGTATTGGCGTATTCTGAAAAGGCCCCGTCGGTAACTTTTTTCACCCCTATTTTTAAAACTCCACTTTTTGGAGAAGAGCATATAGAATAAGCCCTGCGAAGGTCTTTGCCTTTGTGTTGGAATTTTATGGTTACGTATTGGCCCGCCTTAAATGCAAAAGCATTTTTAATATCTTCCGGCACTTGGAAAGTTATGGCAACGGCATTGGGGGTTTCTTTTTTAATTTCGGAAACGGTAAGCGTGTGAAATTCGCTCATAGTATTCTTCTTTTTTGTGCAAAAGTAGTAAAACTCTATTCTTAAAGCCTGCCAATGCCTTCTTAAAAAATAGTTGCCCGAACTGCGCGCATTCGGTTGGGTAAATTTTGGGAATTACGGTAGCGGGCGATTCCTTGATTTTTCAGCCTTAATTTCGGCAGATATTAAAAAGAAGTGTATTTTTACCCCTCTTTAACGATTCTTTATACTAAAAACAAACCTTTTAAGTTACAATATCTATAGGAAGAAGAATTTTAAAATGGGCATCAACTTAACTTGAATATTACACAAATACCATGAATTGTCCATTCCAATTTTTTCCGGATATCAGAATAAAATAAATAAATGAAAGGCATACATAAAATTACCCTCTTTATCTTGGCTGTTGTATTGTTGGCAGCCTGTTCACGCAAAAAAAATACATTTTTATCACGTAATCTGCACGCCGTTTCCACAGAGTACAACACGTTGTACAACGGCGGTTTGGCCTACACAAGCGGCAAGGAAAAACTTGCCTATGATTATCGTGATAATTTCTGGGAAATCCTTCCGGTGGAGCGCATCGATCTTCCCGAGGAACAGTTGGACCTTAAATCGCCAGGCGCCAACAAGAATGAAGATTTCAACCGCGCCGAGGAAAAGGCCGCCAAAGCTATTCAAAAGCATTCCATTTACATAAAAGGAACAGAACACAATCCACAAATAGACGAAGCCTATATGCTGCTCGGGAAAGCCCGTTATTACGATGCCCGATTTATTCCCGCAATGGACGCCTTCAATTTTATATTGGATCGTTACCCTACCAGCAATAACATCAATAATGCTAAAGTTTGGAAAGCAAAGGCCAACATTCGTTTAAAGAATGAGGAAGTGGCGCTGGAAGATTTACAGGAAATGTTTGATGATGAAGAGCTGGAAGGGCAGGAACTCGCTGATGCTTCCGCAATAATTGCGCAGGCCTATATCAATTTGGATTCATTGGAACAGGCGCTTCCCGTATATAAAATTGGCAGCGGAAAATGAGGAAAATAAAGAATTGATTGGCCGTTACAAGTTTATAAAAGGGCAACTTTTCAATCGCTTGGGCGAAAAGGATAGTGCCAATATAGCATTTGATGAGGTTATTGAAATGAACCGAAAATCCCCAAGAGTATATATGATCAATGCCTATTTGGAAAAAGGGAAAAATTTTGATTATGAAAATGGCGACCGTACCGCATTTCTTGGAACTGCTCCAGGATTTGGAGACAAAATCGTGAAAACCGCCCATTTCTCGATAAAATATACAACCAGTTCGGCGATTATTATCGCAATAGCGACAGCATCGATACAGCCGTTAAATACTATAATAAATCCATTAAGGCCTTTAAACAGGACAGAATTCTTCAATCTGTAAATTACACGACGCTTGCTGAAATAAATTTCAACAATGCCGAATACAAAACTGCAGGTGCTTATTACGATAGCACGCTAACATTTCTTGAAGCCAACAGCAGACAATGGCGACGCGTAAAAAAGAAACGTGAAAATCTGGACGATGTTATAAAATATGAGGATATAGCCGTACAGAATGATAGCATCCTAAAAATTGCCGGAATGAGCGAGGCCGAGCAGCTCGCCTTTTTTACCGATTACACGCAGAAGTTAAAGGCACAGGCTATAAAAGATTCATTGGCCGCCATAAAAGCACAGCAGGCAATTGCCAATAAAGAGTTTTACCAAAAAACCAATACTGAAAAAGGGCAAAGAGGTGGGCCATTCTATTTTTACAATCCTTCTACCGTCGCGTATGGAAAACAGGAATTCCGAAAAATATGGGGCGATCGAAAACTGGAGGATAACTGGAGACTATCAAGTAAACGCGCAACTTTGGAAGATATGGAGGATGTTGCGACCGAACAGGCTCCCATTGCAGAAAACGAACTATATAAACCGGAAACCTATATAAATCAAATTCCCACGGACGAAGTTGTTTTGGATAGTTTGGCGAAAGACAGAAATTTTGCTTACTATCAATTGGGTCTAATTTATAAGGAAAAATTCAAGGAAAATGAATTGGCCGCAAACAGGTTGGAAAAGTTGCTTAGCTACAATCCGGAGGAACGATTGATAGTGCCCGCAAAATACAATCTGTATAAAATATATACTGAAATGGAAAATCCCTCGCGGGCAGAGGAATATAAAAATGATGTACTTACAAACCACGCAGATACCCGTTATGCTGAAATATTGCGCAACCCCAACTCGCAATTGCCCACGGATGAATCCAGCCCCGAATTCAAGTATAAAGAGCTTTACAAACAATTTGAAGCTTCAAAATATGCGGAGGTTATCCAGAAGAGTGATGAATACATTACCATTTACAACGGGAATGAAATCGTGCCAAAATTCGAACTTCTGAAAGCTACCGCCATTGGCCGCGAACAAGGTTTTGAGGCTTATAAAAAAGCGCTAAATTTCGTTTCGCTTAACTATCCAAATAGCGATGAAGGCAAGCAAGCACAGGAAATTTACAGCGGCGTGCTCCCTCTTTTGGAAGCAACCGATTTTGCGCCCGTTGAAGAAGGAAAAAGCTGGAAATTGGTTTACGCCTTTAATAGCAATGAAACTGAAGAGGCAAATAAACTTCGGGAAAAATTGAATAAGGCAATTGAGGATTACCATTATATTAATATGGAATCTTCGTTGGATTATTACAATCCTGAAACCCAATTTGTAATTGTTCACGGTTTCAATACTAAAGAAGGCGCGGCCGGATTTGGAAATATCGTAAAGGAAAACAAGGAATTTAAAATAAAAAGGCCCTTTTTTGAAATTGCCACCCCCCACTATAAAATTGTACAAATCCATAAAAATTTGGACGATTATTTGGCAGGTCCCAAAAAGGAAGAACAAACAAACTAACAAATGTAACCCAATAGTAACCTTAAAAAACGACCACTATGTTTGCGGATAAAAAAGAGAAGAACACCTATTCCTCCTCGGAGCCGGGATCGGCCCAAAACAGAATAAACGAGGGTACCAAATTGAAAGGCGACGTAACTTCGACAGGATTTTTCAGAATTGACGGAATCATTGAAGGAAACGTGAAAACCCCTTCCAAAGTAGTTATAGGAAAAACAGGTTCCATTACAGGAACATTAACCTGTGAAAATGCAGATATTGAAGGTAATTTCAACGGAAATCTAAAAGTTTCCGGAACCCTTTCCCTAAAATCCACCGCCCATATTGAAGGCGATGTAGTTGTGGGCAAATTGGCCGTAGAACCCGGGGCTACTATGAACGCCAGCTGTTTGATGCAGGATGGTGTTTCAAAAAATTCGAATTCCTCCGGCCAGCAAAATAGCGATTCTTCTAAAGCGCATCCTTTTGACCGGCAGCAGCGCATTAAAAAAGCGACCGTCGATAACGATCTGGAAGATTAATTTTAAATAGAAATGGCCGACAAAAATAATAACAGCCTAAAAAGGTGGGCAATACTTTCGGGTATTGGTATCCAAATGGGAGTTATTATCTATCTTATTTGTAAAACTGGGTCAATGGCTGGACGGAAAATATTCTGACGGCGGAAAACTATTTCTTATAATCTGCACGCTGGTTGGCGTTGGCGCTTCCCTCTTTTTGGTAATAAAACAGACCAATAAATTGAATTCCTAATTTTTGATGAAAAAGGAAACATTCAAATTTTTGACGGTTCTTTTATTGGTAATCGCTGTGGTTTTTGCCACACATTTATTTATTCTTCGGAATATGGAATTGCCACTTTTTGCGGATAGGATCGTGCTTACCTATTTGGTTAACTACGTATTGGCGGCCGCCATTTTAATAGTTATCCAATCTAAATTCAATAAAAAATCTTCGCACACTGGGTTTATATTTCTCGGTGGCAGTGGCCTAAAATTCCTGCTTTTCTTTCTGATCTTCTATCCTTTTTATAAAGAAGACGGAACAATGTCAACTTCAGAATTTGCGGCTTTTTTTGTACCGTACGCAGTTTGTTTGATTTTGGAAGTGGCTTTTCTTTCAAAACAGCTTAATAATCAGGATTTTTGACGTTTTTCTTCCGAAGAAAAAAACACAAAAAATAGTTTTTGGTTTCTCAGAAAGAAATGTATTTTTGCACCGATTTTAAGGACACCGTTATTTGTTCAAAGATGCAAAGAAAAACATTGGTTAAAATACTTTCAGTTTTATTGTTTATCACTTCCTTTTCTGCCATGGCGCAAGATCATGGCATGGAGGTTCACGAAGTGGCCCCTACAGAGGAAGGCGCAAAAACGAAAAAAGAAGAAATAAAGGAATTCATCAATCATCACTTGCTGGATTCGCACAGTTTCAACTTTTTCGGCTCTACTGACGAAGAAACCGGTGAAACACACCACTACGGTTTTCCACTTCCGGTGATTATTTGGGATGAAGGCCTTCACACTTTTATGTCTTCAGAATTTCACCACGGAGAAGAAGTTGCCGAATCTAACGGGAAGTTTTATACACTTCACCACGAAAAAATATACCGCACAGATGCCAATGGCACTTTAAATTACGAAGAAGGCCACGGCGATCACCCAACAAATGTGCGCCCATTGGATTTTTCAATAACCAAAAGCGTAATTATGATGCTCGTAGTTGGGCTTCTGCTTATTTGGTTGTTCCGAAGTCTTGCAAAAAGCTACGCCAAAAACGGAAGCATTCCTCGGGGAATCGGTCGTTTCTTTGAGCCAATCGTTCTATATATCCGCGATGACATTGCAATTGCAAACATCGGCGAGAACAAATACAAAAAATATATGCCGTTTCTTTTAACCGTGTTCTTTTTTATATGGTTTTTGAATATGTTCGGCCTTACGCCATTGGGCGTAAACGTTACCGGAAACATAGCGGTAACAACAGCTTTGGCGATTATCGTTTTCTTGATTACGACTTTCACCGGCACAAAGGATTACTGGAAACACATTTTTGACCCATTGGGTGACGGAATGCCCTGGTACGGAAAGATATTTATTTACATCATCCTTGTTCCTATTGAAATTTTAGGATTGTTCATTAAGCCATTCGCACTCTTGATACGTTTGTACGCAAACATGACGGCGGGCCACGTGGTATTGATGAGCTTGGTAGGATTGATATTTATTTTCAAAAGTTGGATTGGCGGACCGTTGTCTTTCGGACTTTCATTCGCTATTTCAATGATTGAATTATTGGTAGCATTGCTACAAGCGTATATTTTCACAATGTTGGCCGCTCTTTATTTCGGTTTCGCGAGCGAAACGCACGCAGAGCACGAAGCACACGAGGGCGAGGTTCAGCATTTATAAAAAAGAGTGTTTAATTTTTAATATATATATTATGACAATTCCAACTATTGTAGGAGCAGGTTTAGCAGTAATCGGTGCCGGTATCGGTATCGGTATGATCGGTGGGAAAGCTATGGAAGCTATCGCACGTCAGCCTGAGGCTTACGGAAAAATTCAAACAGCAATGCTTATTGCAGCGGCGCTTATTGAAGGTATTGGTTTCGCCGCGATTTTCGCCGGGTAATCAAAAAAGCTAACAAACGGCTGTGACGGTTGGTTACAGCTGTTTGTTAAAAATTAAGCATAAAGTTTAAATCAAATAAATAGCCGTTACGGCGACCATTAATATGGAAAAATTAGTTAACGACTTTTCATTCGGACTTTTCTTCTGGCAGATAATAATATTTGTGTTGTTGCTTTTGTTACTTCGCAAATTTGCTTGGAAACCAATCCTGAACGCGGTTAACGATCGTGAGGAAGGGATTAAAAACGCATTGGATTCTGCCGAAAAGGCAAAACTTGAAATGCAAAACCTTCAAGCAGATAACGAAAAACTTTTGCAGGAAGCCCGTGCAGAACGCGAAACAATGATGAAGGAAGCCCGCGAAATAAAAGCTAAAATGATTGCTGACGCAAAAGAGGAAGCAAAAGCCGAAGCGGACAAAACAATAGCACATGCACAAGCTGCCATTGAAAGCGAAAAGAAATCAGCCATCGCTGAGTTGAAACAACAAGTAGCAAGCCTTTCCTTGGAAATTGCCGAGAAAGTTGTAAAACACGAACTTTCCGATAAAGACAAGCAATTGAAACTGGTTGACGAAATGTTGGGCGAAGCCAAATTAAACTAATAAAATGAGCAGAGCAGCGATACGATACGCAAAGGCAATTTTGAGCAAAGCAAACGAAAACAGCACAGAAGCTGTTGTTTTTGACGATATGCAATCTGTTTACAAAACCATTGAAGATAGCCGCGAATTACAGGCTGTGCTTCAAAGTCCGGTTATTAAGGCCAATGACAAAAAAGACGCTTTGTTGAAAATTTTCAGCAGGCAATCAGAAATCACTCATTCACTTATCAATATATTGGTGGCAAACAAACGTGCCGCATTATTGGGCAATGTCGCGAAAAGCTATGTTGATCTTTATAATGAGGAAGAAGGTGTAAAAGTGGCAACCGTAATTACGGCGGTGCCGCTTTCTTCAGCATTGGAAGAAAAAGTAATGGCGAAAGTAAAGGAATTGACAGGAAGCGAAAAAGTAACGCTTACAAACGAAATTGACCCAGCAATTATAGGAGGATTTATTCTTCGCGCTGGCGATATTCAGTACAATGCGAGCATCGCTAACCAATTGGGAAATTTAAAAAGAGAATTCAGTAAATCAATATAATAAGGAAATTAGGGTTTAGTCTAACGTCTAAAATCTAGCATCTAATATCTAAATAAAAATGGCAGAAGTAAAACCAGCTGAAGTATCAGCAATATTAAAGCAACAACTTACAGGCTTTGAAGCAACGGCTTCCCTGGACGAAGTAGGAACTGTTTTAACCGTGGGTGACGGTATTGTTCGTGCATACGGACTTTCAAACGCTCAATACGGCGAATTGGTGGCCTTTGAAAGTGGCCTTGAAGGTATTGTATTGAACCTTGAGGAAGACAACGTAGGTATCGTACTTTTAGGTCCTTCCAAAGAAATTAAGGAAGGTTCAACCGTAAAACGTACGCAACGTATTGCTTCGCTTAAAGTAGGTGAAGGTATCGTTGGCCGTGTGGTAAACACCTTGGGTCAGCCTATCGATGGTAAAGGTCCAATTACTGGTGAAACTTATGAAATGCCATTGGAGCGTAAAGCACCAGGTGTAATTTATCGCCAGCCGGTAACTGAGCCACTTCAAACAGGTATTAAATCAATCGATGCAATGATTCCCGTGGGCCGTGGCCAGCGTGAGCTTGTAATTGGTGACCGCCAAACTGGTAAATCTACCGTTTGTATCGATACCATTTTGAACCAAAAAGAATTTTATGACGCAGGAAAACCTGTGTACTGTATATATGTAGCTGTTGGGCAAAAAGCTTCAACCGTTGCGAATATTGCGCAAGTCTTGGAAGAGAAAGGTGCTTTGGCATATACAACCATTGTTGCCGCAAACGCATCAGACCCTGCTCCTATGCAGGTATATGCTCCGTTCGCCGGTGCAGCAATTGGTGAGTACTTCCGCGATACCGGTCGTCCGGCATTGATTGTTTATGATGATCTTTCAAAACAAGCGGTTGCTTACCGTGAGGTTTCCCTTTTGCTTCGTCGTCCACCGGGACGTGAGGCTTATCCTGGAGACGTTTTCTTCCTTCACTCAAGATTGTTGGAGCGTGCCGCTAAGGTAATCGCCGATGACGATATTGCAAAGGAAATGAACGACCTTCCGGAATCATTGAAAGGAATCGTGAAAGGTGGTGGATCATTAACTGCACTTCCTATTATTGAAACACAGGCGGGTGACGTTTCGGCGTATATTCCAACAAACGTAATTTCGATTACCGATGGTCAGATTTTCTTGGATGGAGATTTGTTCAACGCAGGTGTTCGTCCAGCTATTAACGTAGGTATTTCGGTATCGCGTGTGGGTGGTAACGCCCAGATTAAATCGATGAAAAAAGTAGCAGGTACCTTGAAACTGGATCAAGCAGCTTTCCGTGAATTGGAAGCCTTTGCGAAATTCGGTTCAGATTTGGATGCCGCAACCTTGAACGTAATTGAAAAAGGAAAGCGTAACGTAGAAATTTTGAAGCAATCTGAAAATGATCCGTACACGGTTGAAGATCAAATTGCGGTAATCTATGCAGGTTCCAAGAACTTAATGCGTAACGTTCCTGTAAATAAAATTAAGGAATTTGAAAGAGATTATCTTGAAATGCTGAACGCAAAACACAGAGATACGCTAAACGATCTTAAAGCAGGAAAGCTTACTGACGAAGCGATTGATGTATTGACTTCAGTAGCGAACGATCTCTCAGCAAAATATAAAAAGTAGTTAGATTTCAGTATTGAGTATTGAGAAATTTGGTCTCAATCCTCAATACTAAATACTCAATTCTATAAAAGAATGGCGAACCTTAAGGAAATTAGAAACAGAATATCATCCGTTGGTTCAACGATGCAGATTACCAGTGCCATGAAAATGGTTTCTGCCGCAAAGTTGAAAAAGGCGCAGGATGCCATCACCGCAATGCGTCCCTATTCTGAAAAACTTACCGAACTTTTGCAAAACCTAAGTGCTACGCTTGATGCCGATACCGGAAGCAAGTATTCAGACCAGCGCGAGGCGAACAAAATTTTGGTGGTTGCCATTACCAGTAACCGTGGTTTGGCGGGAGCTTTCAATACGAATGTTATAAAGGAAGCACGTAATTTGGCGGCGAATAAATATGCCGGAAAGAAAGTGGATTTTATGACTCTCGGTAAAAAAGGAAACGATATTCTGAAGAAAATCGGGACCGTTATCGAAAACAACAATGTTATTTTCGATGATCTTTCTTTTGAAAACACCTCCGAAATTGCTGAAAAATTGATGGATCTTTTTTCCGAAGGGAAATACGATCGTATAATTGTTGTTTACAACCACTTCAAAAATGCCGCTACCCAATTAGTAATGAGCGAACAGTTTTTGCCAATTTTACCTCCAAAACAGATTGAAGGGGTAGAAGCAAAAACCAGCGAAACCTTTTACATCTTTGAACCTTCAAAAGAAGAAATTGTTGAGGCGTTGATCCCAAAGAGTTTGAAAACACAGTTGTTCAAAGCGCTTCGCGATAGCGTAGCCAGCGAGCACGGTGCACGTATGACGGCAATGCACAAAGCAACCGACAACGCAACCGAACTCCGAGATGCGTTGAAGCTACAATACAACAAAGCACGCCAAGCCGCAATTACCAACGAAATATTAGAAATTGTTGGTGGAGCGGAAGCTTTGGCAGGATAATATTTATAAAGTACATTTTGAAAAGCCTTTCGTTTACGGAAGGCTTTTTTTATGGGTTAAAATTTTTTTATCTTCATCGAAATTTTGACTAAATGAAAACCGTCCTATTTATAATCACTTTTCTTTTTTCCATTAGCATTTTCGCCCAAAACCAAAAAGGCGAAATGATGCTTTCAGTAGCGGCTTCTCCCTACCCAACAACCACCAATAATGAAGATGACTTTGGCGCTTTGGGGCTTGCTAGTTTTGAGTTTTTCGTTTCAAACAAAGTTTCCCTTTCCGGAAGTTTTTTCACTTCAAACAATACTTTAATAAAAGACAAGAGCGGCCTAACAATCCATTCATATGGCTTTATTCCATCAATCCATTATTACTTTGTAAATAAGGAAAAATGGAACGTTTTCGCGCAAGCTGGTTATGGTTTCGGCTTTGAGGACCAAACGCAGGGTTATATTGAAAACAGTGCGTTAACGGTTTATAACATTGGTCCGGGAGCAAATTATAAAATTGGCGAGAAGTTATATCTGAAATTATTATTGCCCTATTTCAATGCCAGAAATATTACGTTAAATGTAGATGCAGCTGATGGAATTGCGGTATTTTTGGGTTTAAGTTTCAAATTATAAATCCTAAATGTTCCCCCGAGCGCAGTCGAGGGTTCTTTTATTCCCATAATTAAAATTGGTTTCCACTGCGTTGGACCGTAAATTAACAATGAAAACTACCAAAATTTTATTCTTTCTTTTTACACTTCCATTATTTCTATTCAGTTTTTCCAATTGCGGCGGGGCGCAAAACAAAAGCGATTTGAAATTGGTTGAAAATCCACCGTTCAAAATTGCCGATGTATATTATCAAAATTGGGTCGCCGGCGTTCGTGACGGCGGTTCCGGAACAAATATCCATATTTCCCTTTCCGATATACAACCGGGCGTAAAGGTGAAGGATATTTATTTCAGGGGCCAACGGGTGGATGCAAAATATTCGGCTCTGGAGCCGGGCAAATATGTGGGTTATTTAAACAACAAAACATCCAATGACGTAATTATGGACAGCGACCCGACGAAGGAAGCACAAAATACGCCTGCGGATCCAATTCCCTTTAAAATTTCTGATAATGAGGCCGTGATAAGCTATTTTGTTGACGGGCAAAAAAATTACTATAAAATATCAAATATGTCACAAAAGGATATGCTCGCCTATCCACAGGTTAAGCATAACGAATAGGATAATTTTCAATTATGAAATCAATCAATCTCAACGACAAGTTTTCTTCATTCAGCAAGAATTGGCATCCGCATCAAATTGCGGTTGTGGACGATATGCAGGTGCTTTTGGCGAAATTGAAGGATGAATTTGTTTGGCATAAACATCGAAGAGGAGGATGAGCTGTTTTTTGTACAAAAGGGAACCTTGGAAATGCACTTTCGCGATAAAATTGAAATTGTTTCCGAAGGAGAAATAATTGTCGTTCCCAAAGGCGTGGAGCATTGTCCGAAAACCAGAAATGGCGAAGAAGTGCACGTGCTTCTTTTTGAAAAACTTTCTACAAAACACACCGGAAACGTAGCCTCGGAAAAGACCGTATCCGAATATCCAAAAATCTAAAAATGAAAATCCTTCACCTCGATAGCAACCATCCTTTATTGTGGGAAATGCTCGCGGGAGCCGGATTTATAAATGAAGAAAACTACAAATCTTCAAAAACTGAAGTAGAGGAAATCATTTCAAATTACGATGGAATCGTCATCCGAAGCCGTTTTAATATTGACAAGCAATTTCTCGATGCCACCAAAAACCTAAAATTTATAGCCCGGGTAGGCGCCGGTTTGGAAAGCATCGATACGGAATACGCCGCAAAGCTCGGGATAAAACTGATCGCCGCCCCCGAAGGCAATAGAAACGCCGTGGGCGAACATGCATTGGCGATGCTGCTTTCGCTATTCAACAACTTAAATAGAGCGGATAGGGAGGTTAAAAACGGCCTTTGGAACCGCGAAGCCAACCGCGGAATTGAACTCGACGGAAAGACTGTCGGAATCATCGGTTATGGGAATATGGGCAAAGCGTTCGCGAAAAAATTGAAGGGTTTTGATTGTGAAGTAATCTGTTTCGACATAAAAGAAAACCTCGGCGATGAAAATGCAAAACAGGTTTCGCTGAAAGAACTTCAACAAAAAACCGACGTGTTGAGTCTTCACACGCCGTGGACTCCCCTGACGGACAAAATGGTTAATACGGAATTTATCAATTCATTTTCAAAACCATTTTGGCTTATAAATACCGCACGCGGAAAAAGTGTGGTAACTGCCGATTTGGTCTCGGCCTTAAAATCAGGAAAAATATTGGGTGCAGGTTTGGATGTTTTGGAATTCGAAAAACTATCCTTTGAAACGCTTTTCGATTCAGATAATCTTCCCGTTTCCTTGAAGGAATTATTTGCGATGGACAACGTAATTTTAAGTCCGCACATTGCAGGCTGGACGGTTGAAAGTAAAGAAAAACTGGCAAAGGTTATAGCTGAAAAAATAATTCAAAATTTCAAAAAATAAATAAAATGAAGAAAAGAGTTACAGGTATTGGAGGTGTATTTTTTAAAACCAAAAACCCCGACCAAACCAAGGAATGGTACAAAAATCATTTAGGATTGAACACTGACAACTATGGTTGTACATTTTGGTGGCAGAACGAGAACGGGGAAAAATGTTCAACGCAATGGAGTCCGTTTAAGGAGAATACAGAATATTTTTCGCCCAGCGAAAAAGAATTTATGGTCAATTACAGGGTCGAAAATCTGAAAGAGTTATTGGCGGCCCTAAAAGAGGAAGGAGTAACGATCGTAGGCGAAATGGAGGAACACGAATACGGCAAGTTCGGTTGGATATTGGATCCGGACGGAAACAAAATTGAACTTTGGGAACCAGTGGATAGTGCGTTTCTATAATATTTCATAAATTAGTTTCACATTTAAACAACCTCTTAATTATCAACATGGAAGCAAACAACCAACAATCCACTGAAGGATGGAACCAACAACAACCTTATCCGCAGGAAAACAAGAAAGTATTAGCCGGAATCTTGGGCATTCTGCTCGGCGGCTTCGGGATACATAAATTTATTTTAGGTTACACCCAAGAAGGCATTATTCAAATTGTAATCACCATTGTAACTTGTGGTGCCGGAAGCCTTATAGGACTAATTGAGGGAATTATCTACCTCACAAAAAGCGATGAGGAATTCTATCAAACCTATCAAGTAGGGAAGAAAGGATGGTTCTAAAAAGTTATTGGCCTTTGGATTTTTTCAAAGGCTTTTTTTATGAAATTAAATCAAAATACTATGAGCAAGTATGGCGCAATACCCAATTTAATTTATAGTGATGCCGATGCCGCAGTTTCATTTTTAAAATCCGCATTTGGTTTCACGGAACACGGTGTTTATAAAGATGATAATGGGAAAATTTTTCACGCTCAACTGGTTTTGGGAAAGGCCTTGATAATGATAAACCCATATAAACCCGATACTGCCTTTGGAAAAATGATGAACATTCCCAAAAATCTAAATGGCTACAATACCCAAACGCCATATTTTATAATTGAAAATGTTGATGAACATTACCAAAAAGCAAAAGCGAATGGAGCGCAGATTGTAATGGAAATCAAAGAGGAAGACTACGGCGGTCGCGGACTATAGCTGCAAAGATCCCGAAGGCAATATTTGGAGTTTTGGAACCTACAATCCCTTCGACTCAAATTAAAAATTATGGTTTTTGACACTGCCTTTCTTGCCGGAATATCTCTTTTATTACTTCGAATTATTATTGCAATCGTATTTTTTTCCAGCGGAAAAAGTCACGTGCAAAAACCCAAAGAGCGTGGTGAAAGCATCGGCATGTCTCCCAGCGGCAACCACCAGTTTTGGGAATTGCCGAATTGATTGGGGCAGTTTCCATCGCCTTTGGCATTTTCACGCAGATTGGCGCCCTGCTAATCATGGGCGCGATGCTCGGCGCGATGTATAAAAAAATATTTGTTTGGAAAACCGGTTTTTATGCGGAAAAGGGTTTTGGTTGGCATTACGACCTTCTTTTATTTCTCGGCGCTTTCGTAATTTTTGCTACGCATGGCGGAAGTTTAATTTTGATTTAATTCTTTCTTAAGAACCGCAACTATCTGTGGCACATCTTTCTTTTCAAAGAAATAAATGGTTTTCACCAAATATTTCAGAAACCAGCTTTTCTGGGTTATTAGTTTTTCTGCCAAAGTCGCGATAATTGAATCCCGTTTGTTTAATTCATCTGCCTTGTTTGGCGAAATGTGATATTGGTTCGCGAAAAGCCAAGCGCCATCGCGGGCAATGTTTATGCTAAAGCTAACCAATTTATCTTCGCGGCCTTTTCCAAACTTATCCAACAAACCAAACAAAGGCGAGACCGAAATGATTTTGGCTTCAACATTTGCAATCATAGAACCCAAAATTGCATTGATTTTGTTGAAATCGTTTTCGAAATCCATCAATTCGCCATCGTCTCCGACCGTTTCGGCAACGGCAATGCCCAAATCCAAATTTATATGCGCATTAATGCCCAACAGCAAATGTTGCATTATCAACAACCTTCCATTTTTGGCAGCTTCAAAAGCATTTCTCCAACTTTTTGAAAAAGGTTTGTTGATGCCCGAACACTCATAAGCATCAATATACCTATTGGCGAAAAGCACATCCAGCTTTTCCATTCGCTGGTTGTTTTCAAAATCATTTTTAAGAATTCCCTCTTTTATGCGTTGGGTAACATTTCGGTATAAAATAGGGAAATACGCCATACACGAGTTGTTTTCGCATTCCTTTTCAATAATTAAATCGAGAGCGGAAAGGACTTCGTCAATAGTTTTAGCGGACATAGTTAAGTGGTTAGCAATAACTAAGTTATGCTATTTTGAAACTATTATTGAAAAAGAGGGGAAAGAAACTGAAAATTATTTGTCGTCGTTTTGCGAATCGGAATATTTTTTCTCCAATTCTGCTTGAAATTCTTCCATTACTGGTTTTACGGTACTTTCCGGCAAATCTGCAATGCGGATATACATTAAACCATCCACGGCATTATTGAAAAGCGGGTCCACGTTAAAGGCCACCACCTTTGCGTTTTGTTTGATGTATTTTTTAATGAGCACGGGCAAACGAAGACTTCCCGGTTCTACTTCGTCAATTATTTTATCGAATTTGTTGAGATCGGCCTCGCTTTCATCAAAAATGAAATCCTTGTCGGCATCCTTCAATTTTACTTTGTATTCCTTTTTAGGATTGATGTATTGCGCGACATAAGGATCGTAGTAATTCGATTTCATAAACTCAATCATCAAACTTTTCGAAAACTCCGAAAATTTATTGCTTATGCTAACGCCGCCAATTAAATAGCGGTGTTCGGGGTAACGTAATGTTGTGTGCACGATTCCCTTCCAAAGCAAGAAAAGCGGCATTGGGCGTTGCTGGTATTCCTTGATGATAAATGCGCGGCCCATTTCAATGGAAGTGCTCATCATTTCATAAAGCTCTGGCTCAAAACGGAAAAGGTCCTGCAGGTAAAAACCGTCAATTCCAAAACGCGGAAAAATTTCAGAACCCAATCCCATGCGGTAGGCACCGGCAATTTTTTGGGCGTCGTTGTCCCATAAAAACATGTGGTGGTAATAACTGTCAAATTTGTCAAGGTCCGTGCTGTTGTTGGTTCCTTCTCCAACTTCGCGGAAGGTTATTTCTCGCAATCTGCCTATTTCCTGCAAAATGTAAGGTACCGTATTTGCCCGCGCCAGAAACACTTCGTAGTTTTTGCTTACCAATAACCGTTTGTCGTCTTGACGCAGTTTTTCAATTTCGGCTTCAATGGCTGATAACGGGATGGGACCTGCTATTTTTTTCGGCGGCTTCGGGAATTTTAATGTTTTGGGAATATTGTCCAGTAATTTTTTCTTTTGAAATGCATTGGAAAGCATATAGGTTTTCTTCCGAAGAAAATCTGTAAAAAGAGCCAATGATTCGTGTTCTTTTTGGTCTTCTACAGAAATGGCGTTGCCAATGCGCACTTTTATCAGCCGTTCTTTTTGAGTCAACAATTCTGAAGGCAATTTTGCGGTGCGAAGGGTATCGCTCATTTTCGCCAATCTGTAAAAAAGCTTGCTGTTTTTTGCGTGAAAATAAATGGGAACCACCGGCACTTCTGCCTTTTTTACCAATTTCATTGCGGCTTCTTCCCAAGGCTTGTCGACCAATAGCTTGCCATCTCTATAAGTTGAAACTTCCCCTGCGGGAAAAATACCCAACGGGTGGCCTTCCTGTAAATGTTTTAGTGCAGACTTGAAACCGGTAATACTGGATTTTACGTCCTTCCTATCCTCAAAAGGATTTACGGGCATTACATAAGGTTTCAGAGGTTCAATTCTGTGTAACAAAAAGTTTGCGACAATTTTGAAATCGGGACGATGTTCAAGCAGTAATTTCAGGAGAAGAATACCGTCAATTCCACCGAGTGGGTGGTTTGAAATTGTTATAAAAGCGCCTGTTTTTGGGATTCTTCGAAGATCTTCTTCCGGAATTTCAAATTTTATTTCAAACTCTTCAATCAACGCATTTATGAATTCCAGATCTTTAAGATGTCTGTTTTTATCATAAATTTTATTGAGGGTGGAAATATTGAGGACTTTCATCAAGGACCAACCCATAAAAGTGCCGAAAATGCCGAATTTATCTACATTGATTGCTTTTGCGACTTCTTTGGCGTTGACCAATCCCATGCTATTTCTGGTTGTTTAATTTGAACAAATATAACGAAACCTATTGATACTATTCCTTTACCACGAGCTGCACGGTTTCCTTGCTTTCCTGCTTTAAAAGCGTGTTTTTGTTTTCTGCAAGGGCCTTTACCTCAGTGGGGTTAAAATGGCGAATTGTGTAAAGCGAAACATTCTCGTTCCATTTCACACTGAATTTTTCCCGCAGCTTTGCCAGCAACGACTCCAAATTGTTGAATTTATCGCTAACACAGACCGAAAAGCTGATGGCAGAATTCTGAATCATTTCCACCTTCATTTTGTGTTTGTGCAACCATTTAAATACGTCGCCAATATTGTCTTCCATCATAAATGAAAAGTCAAGCGAAGAAAGCGAAATGAGCACCAAATTCTTTTTCAGAATAAAACACGATGTTTGCGGATCTAACGTAACCCCTTTACCCACGCAGGTTCCGGGTTCTGAAGGTTCCAAAAATGATTTTACGAAAAGCGGAATTTCCTTTCGCTGTAGAGGCTGCAGTGTTTTTGGGTGAATCACCGACGCCCCGTAAAATGCCAGCTCAATGGCCTCTCTGTAGCTTATGTGGTTCAACAATTGGGTTTGGGTAAAATAACGCGGATCGGCATTCAGCACGCCGGGCACATCCTTCCAAATAGTTACGTTTTCTGCATTTAAACAGTACGCAAATATTGCTGCCGTATAATCGCTCCCTTCGCGACCGAGGGTCGTGGTAAAATTGTTGGAGTTTTCTGAACCCAAAAATCCCTGCGTAACAGTTATGCCATTTTTATTCACTTTTTCTGAAATATTTTCCTGGGTTTTTTCCCAATCAACATTTGCGTCGCGATAGCTGGCATCGGTTTTTATACATTGCCGAACGTCCAGAAAGTTGTTGGCTATTCCGCTTTCGGAAAAATATGTGGAAATGATTGATGACGAAATAAGTTCGCCGTAGGAAACCACTTGGTCGTAAACAAAAGCATGGTTTTTTGATTTATTTGTTTGAAGGAAATGTCTCAATTCATCAAAAGCCTGCTCCAAATTTTTGAATGCGGGGTGCTCAGTATTTTTAAAAAGTCCCGATAAAATTTCAAAATGGAAATCATAAACATTTCTCAATGCTTTTTTAATATCGCCGTTTTCCGAAAAATATTCGGTAACGACCAATTCCAAGGCATTTGTTGTTTTCCCCATCGCGGAAACGACCACTACCAAATCCTTTTCGGAAGTTTGCTGAATTACGGAAACTACATTTTTAATATTTTCGGCATCACGTGTGGATGCCCCTCCAAATTTGAAGATCTTCATTTATTTTAAGAATTTAAATAATTCCGCAATCCTTTTTCGTCCATATGCACAACGCGCCAGGTTTTTAAAACATTGGCCCCGCTGCGTTCGTAAAAGCGGATGGCGCCAGTATTCCAGTCCAAAACATCCCACGCCACGCGTTTCAATCCTTGATCAAAAGCAAATTGCATCACTTTTTTGTACAAAGCTTCACCAATTCCTTGGCCTCTTTTAGCTTCTTTTACAATTAAATCTTCCAAATGCAGCGTTCTTCCCTTCCAAGTTGAAAAGCGATAATAAACCAGCGCCGCACCCACAATTTCATCATCCAATTCTGCTACAAAACAGGTGAACAGTGGATTTTCGCCAAAACCTTCCAGCTCTAAATCGGCAACTGTTATTTCAACCGCATCGGGTTCTTTTTCAAAAACAGCAAGTTCTTTTATTAGTTCCAAAACCTGTGGCATGTCATTTTTTATGGCTTCTCTTACTTTCATTATATTTAAAATTGCGAGCTGAGCGAAACAATCGGTGGCTCAAAATTAGTTTCTATTTTGGTTTGAGTTTCTTCCCACAAATATCGGGTTCAATTTCTTAAAAATCCCGATATTTGCGTGAAATTCAGGAATTCCTTCAATCCAATGGCAAAAATAAATCAATCTCTCGGCGAGTTCATCATAGAGAACCAAAACGAATTTAAATACTCTTCCGGAGAACTTTCCCGATTGATAAACAGCATAAGGCTCGCCGCAAAAGTGGTGAACCACGAGGTAAACAAAGCAGGTTTGGTTGATATCTTGGGGCACGCCGGCAATAGTAATATTCAGGGTGAAGACCAGCAAAAGCTGGATGTCTTTGCCAATGAAGTTTTTATAAATACGCTCACCAACCGCGAGATTGTCTGCGGAATTGCTAGCGAGGAAGAAGACGATTTTATTACCATAAAAGGTCGAAACGAAAAAAATGACAACAAATACGTGGTGCTTATGGATCCCCTGGACGGTTCCTCAAACATCGATGTAAACGTTTCTGTAGGTACAATTTTTTCAATTTACAGAAGAATAACACCCGAAGGCACTCCCGTAACTTTAGAAGATTTTTTACAGCCCGGAAGCAACCAAGTGGCGGCAGGTTATATAGTTTATGGCACTTCAACAATGATTGTTTACACTACCGGTCACGGCGTAAATGGCTTTACTTTGAACCCTGCCATTGGCACCTACTATCTTTCGCACCCAAATATGAAATTTCCTGAAAATGGAAATATATATTCTGTAAATGAGGGCAATTATGTCCACTTTCCACAAGGGGTGAAAGATTATATAAAATACTGTCAAAAGGAAGAGGAAGATCGTCCGTACACTTCGCGCTACATAGGTTCCTTGGTTTCAGATTTTCATAGGAATATGATAAAAGGAGGGATTTACATCTATCCAAATACCTCAAAGAATCCCGACGGAAAGTTACGGTTGTTGTACGAATGCAACCCGATGGCGATGATAGCGGAACAGGCCGGAGGAAGAGCCAGCAATGGCTTTGAAAGAATTCTGGATATTCAGCCTACTTCGCTTCACCAACGCGCGCCCTTTTTCTGCGGAAGCACCAAAATGGTGGAAAAAGCTGAGGAATTTATGGCAAAGGCAAAATAAAAACCCGAAACAAAATGCTTCGGGCTTCTCTATTTTTCTAATTTCATTAGTCTTATTATTTTTTATTCAAAAGATAGCGGTAATCCTCCAAATCGAGCCCACCACTATAAATTTGGATGGATCTTTTAATTAAATGTTGCGCAGTGGCCACATCATAACCAAGGCCGATTGCATATTTTTCAATCAAAAAACGTTCGTGGTCATCTATTTCGTGGTCCGCAAATATCATCTCGAACAGATCGTGAATACGCTCTAAGCGTCTTTCGGCATCATTGGGCGGGTTGATTGGGTATTTGCTTGGGTTTTTGAGCACAGCTTCATATTCCTGTTCATCAATATCCAATTTTCTGGCAAAACGTTTCAGCAATTTTTCCTCTTCCGGATTCAATTCGCCATCAATGGCGGCCATATTTGCAATTGAAGCAAAATGCCCAATATTTCGGGAGTGTTCGCCGGTTTCAAATAGATCTGTAAATGACATAAAGTAGTTGTTTAATATGATGCAAATATAAAACGAATTGCGGCCAAAGCGAAGCAATCTGTTAACGTTTTTTTGCAATTTCATCTGGCTCGCCCTACCTAAACTTTTCTTAATTCCGAGTTTGGCCAATCAACCTTTTGTTATTTTTAAAACTGCTACAAAAAAGAAAATGGAACAACCGCTTCTCGTATTTAACGATAAAGGAATTTATTGCGAAAAGGCCAACGTCTACATTGATGCGTGGCGGCCCGTGGACAAATGCATCGTAACCCACGGCCACGCAGACCACAGCCGATGGGGGCATAAACAGTATATTACGCATCACAACAACGTTCCAATTATAAAGCATCGTTTGGGTGAAATTTCCGTAACGGGAAAAAATTGGAATGAAACGTTTACCATAAATGGTGTAAAATTTTCACTGCATCCTGCCGGCCATATTATAGCATCCTCGCAGGTTCGCGTGGAATACAAAGGTGAGGTTTGGGTTTTTACGGGCGATTTCAAAACCGAGGACGACGGTATTGCGGAAATTTACGAACCCGTAAAATGCCACACTTTTATTACCGAATGCACATTTGGATTACCTGCTTTTAAATGGGAACCGCAAGCGGAAGTTTTTAAGGATATGAATAATTGGTGGGCAACCAATAAAAGCGAAGGAAGAACATCTATTCTTTTTGGATACAGTTTGGGAAAAGCCCAGCGTTTGCTGAAGAATCTCGATACTTCCATCGGAAAAATATACACCCACGGCGCCGTTGAAAATATGACCGAAGTAGTGCGTCCATTGTACGAATTGCCTGAAACTACTTTAATTACAAGAGAAACTTCAAAAGAAGAAATAAAGGGAAATATAATCGTCGCGCCCCCGAGCGCCCACGGAAGCAGTTGGATACGAAGGTTTGTGCCCTTTGTGACCGCTTCTGCCAGTGGCTGGATGACCTTTCGAGGAGCACGAAGAAGAAGAGCGATTGACCGCGGATTTGTACTCAGCGATCACGCCGATTGGGAAGGTTTACTTTCCGCAATTGACGCGACTGGTTGCGAAAAAGTTATCGCAACCCACGGCTACACCGATATTTTTGCGAAATATTTAAGGGAAGAATTAGGCTACGACGCAAGAACCGAAAAAACCCAATACGAAGAAGAAAGTGCTGAAATTGAGAAGAAAATTGAAAATGAAGATTAAGCCGTGAAAGATTTCGCCCAACTCATAAAAAAGCTCGATAGCACCAACAAAACCAATGAAAAGGTTGCGGCGCTAACCGAGTATTTTCAAAATGCAAATGAGGCGGATAAACTTTGGACCATCGCCATTCTTTCGCATCGCCGTCCAAAACGTCCTGTGAATACTACTCTTCTAAGACTTTGGGCAACTGAAATCAGCGGCATTCCACTTTGGCTTTTTGAGGAAAGCTATCACATTGTTGGCGATTTGGCAGAAACTATTGCACTTATTTTGCCCACTTCCGAAGAACATTCCGATAAATCGCTTTCCGAAATTGTTTCGGAAATTATTGAACTTCGAACTCTTCCGGAAGAAGAAAAAAAGAAATATCTGCACGACAATTGGCTGGCGCTGAATTATTTTGAACGCTTCGTTTTTAATAAAATATTGACCGGAAGTTTTCGAATTGGGGTAAGCCAAAAGTTGATGACGCGCGCGCTTTCAAAAGCTACGGGCATTGATGAGGATATTTTGGCGTACAAATTAATGGGCGATTGGACGCCTGAAAAAACTACCTATAAAAAGCTCATTCTTGAAACAAAACGAAGAGGATTATCTGAGCAAACCCTATCCTTTTTATTTGGCGTATGCCGTTGAGGATAATTTTCAAGAGGATTTGGGTCCGATTACCGATTGGAGTTTTGAGCATAAATGGGATGGAATTCGAAGCCAAGTAATTATCAGAAATGATGAGGTTTTTGTGTGGTCGCGGGGCGAGGAATTGGTGACCGACAAATATCCTGAATTCCAAAATTTCCTAAGCGAAATTCCCAACGGAACTGTGATTGATGGAGAAATTCTTCCTTTCGGGCAAGGAGAAATCGGGAATTTCAACGCACTGCAAACGCGAATTGGAAGAAAAAATATTTCAAAAGCACTGCTGAAAAAAACTCCCGTAATCTTGAATGCGTATGATTTGCTGGAATGGCAGGGCGAAGATATTCGCCAAACAGCATTTTCGGAAAGAAGAAAAATTTTGGATGGAATGATTCAAAAAATAAATTCCGAAGAAATTGGAATCTATTTAAGCGAAACAATGAATTTTGAAACCTGGGAAGAAGCTGCCGCAGAACGCGACCTTTCCCGAGAAAAACGTAGCGAAGGCCTAATGCTAAAACGAAAAGATTCACCCTATTTGGTGGGCAGAAAAAAAGGCGATTGGTGGAAATGGAAAATAGATCCATTTACCATTGATGGGGTTTTAACTTACGCAATGCGAGGCCACGGAAGGCGCGCAAATCTTTACACAGATTACACTTTTGCGCTCTGGGACGATGGCGAATTGGTCACTTTCGCAAAAGCATATTCTGGTTTAACCGATGCAGAATTCAGGCAAGTGGATGCATGGATAAAAAGAAATACATTGGAACGTTTTGGCCCCGTGCGAAGTGTAACGCCCCAGCACGTTTTTGAAATCGCTTTTGAGGGAATCGCGGAAAGCAGTCGCCACAAAAGTGGTATTGCTACTCGTTTTCCTCGAATTCTTCGCTGGCGAAAAGATAAGCCTATCGAAGAAGCTAATACACTTTCAGACTTAAAAGCACTAATCCCAAAATGAAGCAGTCAGAACTCATTTCAATTGCCGAGGATTGGTTTCAATCTAAAAATTGGAAGTCATTTCCATTTCAACAAAAAACGTGGAAAGCATTTCTGGACGGTAAACACGGACTTTTAAATGCGCCTACGGGAAGTGGAAAAACATACGCACTTTGGGTACCGATTGTACTTCAATATTTAAAGGAAAATCCAGATTATAAAACAAAACATCAAAAAGGTTTAAAGGCAATTTGGATTACCCCGCTCCGCGCCCTTTCAGTGGAAATAAATCAAGCCGCCCAACGTTTTGCCGATGATTTGGGAACTGGTTTAACGGTTGGGATCCGTACCGGCGACACTCCGCAAAGCGAACGCGCAAAACAAAAACGTCAAATGCCCGATTTGTTGATTACAACTCCCGAAAGTTTGATGCTTTTATTGGCTTCAAAAGGATATGACAAAACCTTCAAAACCCTCACTGCCATTGTCGTGGATGAATGGCATGAACTTTTGGGAAGCAAGCGCGGCGTGCAAATGGAGTTGGCACTTTCGCGATTGAAAACCGTTTCAAAAAGTTTGAGAATTTGGGGAATTTCAGCAACAATTGGCAATTTGGAGGAAGCGCAGGACGTGCTATTGGGATTGGATTCCGAGTTCAGAAAAAATGCTGTTTTAATAAAAGCAAACCAGAAAAAGAAAATAGAAGTACGTTCCATTATTCCCAAAAAAATGGAAACATTTCCGTGGCGCGGGCATTTGGGCTTGCACCTTTTGGAAGAAATAATTCCCATAATAAAAGGCAGTAAAACCACCCTTATTTTCACGAATACCCGAGGGCAATGTGAGGTTTGGTTTCAGAAAATATTGGAGAAACATCCCGAATTTGCTGGCGAAATCGCGATGCACCACGGAAGCATCGGCAAAGATACCCGGCTTTGGGTGGAGCAGGCAATCCGCAACGAATCCTTGACTGCTGTAGTAGCGACATCCAGCTTGGATTTGGGTGTTGATTTTGCGCCGGTGGAAACGGTAATCCAAATTGGTGGGCCAAAAGGAGTTGCAAAATTCCTGCAGCGGGCCGGACGTAGCAACCACCGGCCTGGCGAACCTTCGGTTATTTATTTTTTGCCCACCCACGCCTTGGAATTGTTGGAAGCTTCCGCTTTAAAAAGAGCTGTGAAAGAAGAAGTGGTTGAAGATAGAATGCCGTATTTACTGAGTTTCGACGTGCTGATTCAATACTTGGTAACCTTGGCTGTTGGCGATGGATTTTTTCCGAATGAAATTTTCCCCGAAGTACAAAAAACATTCTGCTTTCAAGGAATAACCGAAGAACAATGGAAATGGTGCTTGAATTTTATCACTCTCGGAAGCCAAAGTCTGCAGGCCTACGACGAATACAAAAAAGTGGAAGTTACGCCCGAAGGCCTTTTTAAAGTTGAAAGCCGACAAATCGCAATGATGCACCGCTTGAGCATTGGCACGATTGTGAGTGATTCGATGATGCATGTAAAATACGTTACGGGCGGTTTTATTGGCACAATTGAAGAATGGTTTATAAGCAAATTAAAAATCGGTGACAGTTTCGTTTTTGCGGGGCGCACTTTGGAACTCGTTCGATTGCGGCAAATGCAGGCACAAGTGCGGAAATCTACCAAAAAATCTGGAAAGGTTGCCAGTTTTTTGGGTGGGCGATTGCCGCTTTCTTCACAAATGAGTAAAATTCTTCGGGAAGAAATGCAAAGCGAAGCCGACCATAAACGAAACACGCCGGAATTAAAGGCACTGAGCGACATTTTTAATCGGCAGGAAAAGGAAAGCATCGTTCCGGGAGAAAATGAATTTTTGATTGAAACCTTTAAAACCCGCGAAGGCTATCACGCACTTTTTTACCCGTTCGAAGGACGGTTTGTGCACGAGGCAATGAGCAGTTTGCTGGCATATCGCATCAGTTTGCTTTCGCCCATTTCGTTTTCGTTGGCCTATAATGATTATGGTTTTGAGTTGTTGAGCGATCAATATTTGGATGTGCAAACCATTTTGGACAATAATCTTTTTTCAGCGGAATATCTTTATGACGACCTTCAAAAAAGTCTGAATTATACTGAATTGGCCCGCCGGAAATTTCGCGACATTGCGGTAATCAGCGGAATGGTTTTCCAGGGATACCCGAATAAAATAATCAAAACCAAACATTTGCAGAGCAACAGCCAATTGTTGTTTGATGTGTTTCGCGATTACGAGCCCAACAATCTTCTGTATCTTCAGGCCTACCGCGAAACATTTGAGCACCAATTGGAAGAAGGAAGATTGCGGTTGGCTTTGGAACGCATCAATTCACAAAAAATAATTTGGAAACAGTGCGAAAAGGCCACTCCTTTCAGCTTCCCCATAATTACCGACGGATTGCGTGCGAAGCTTTCCTCGGAAAAGTTGGCAGATAGAATTAAACGAATGACGTTGCAATTGGAGAAGAATTAAGGTAATGCAACTTTTCAAGTCTTATGGTTGTTTTATCTTTGCAGCCAATGAAAGAAATCCAAATAAACTACCACCAATTTACCCTTCACCCGAGCGGTGCCATTTTCTGGAAAGAAAAGGAAATGTTGTTGATTGCAGATGTGCATTTAGGAAAAGTGGCGCATTTCAGAAAGCATGGAGCACCCGTTCCAGCCAATGCTGCTTTTCAAAATTTGGAAAAGCTCACCGAAATTTCCAATCACTTCGAGCCAAAAACCATATGTTTTTTGGGCGATCTTTTTCACAGTAAAATAAATGAGGAATGGCAGGATTTTGAGAAATGGGTGGAATACACAAAAGCAGAAGTGATTCTGATTTCAGGCAACCACGATATAATTCCGCAATATCTGTATGAAGATTTGGGGGTAAAAGTTTTTGATGAATTGTTGCTGGAAGGCTTTCATTTAACGCACCATCCTTCAGAAATAAAGGGAACTTTCAACTTTTCGGGCCACATTCATCCAGGTATTAAAATGCGCGGAGTTGGCAGGCAATATTTAAGGTTTGCCTGTTTTTATAAAACCGTTAACGGTTTAATTCTTCCTGCTTTTGGTAACTTTACGGGGAAGCACGATTTAAAACCTTCGGCAAACGATGAAGTTTTTGCAATAGTGGAAGGCGAAGTGATTTGTGTTTCGAAAAAATAAATTTTTATGAAAAAAACCCTACAAATAGCCAATATCATCATTTTTATAACAATGGTTTTTGTCAACTATTTATCAAATACTGGAGCGATAAATGGGACAACCATTGGAGAAGTTTCAGATTCCATGAAAAATCTTTTCACGCCGGCTGGCTATGCTTTTTCCATTTGGGGGCTTATTTATTTGATGCTTCTGGGCTTTATAATTTATCAAAGTCGAAGCCTTTTCACCAAAGTGCGCGATGATGAATTTATTTTAAAAACCGGTTGGTGGTTCGTACTTTCCTGTTTCGCGAATATTATGTGGATTATTTTTTGGCTATACGGCTACATCGAATTTTCGATTATCGCCATTTTTATCCTTCTTTTTTCACTTTTGAAAATAGTAATGAAGAACCGCATGGAACTTTGGGACGCACCCATTTCGGTTATCGCATTTCTGTGGTGGCCGTTCGTTTTTTACAGCGGATGGATTACTGTTGCAAGCATAACAAATGTATCGGCTTATCTCACCAATATTGAATGGGATGCTTGGGGATACAGCGAAAGTTCGTGGGCAATAACAATGATTATTATTGCGGGGATTATAAATACGGTGGTTACATGGCGCAGAAATATGCGTGAATTTGCATTGGTAGGTTGTTGGGCTTTGGTTGCAATTGCAGTTGCCGATTGGGAAATTAGCCGAACCGTTTCCTATGCCGCAATTGCAGTGGCTGCCGTCCTATTTGTAAGCAGTGGTTATCACGGCTTCAAAAATATGGCTACCAACCCTGCAAATAAATGCAGGGAATATTTTAAAGAAAGATCGCAACCGTAAAGAGATGGAGCCATGAAAAGCAAAAATAAATCTAAAATCAAAAATCGTTAGTCAGCAATCGCGAATCCTTTATTTTTGTTACTAAAATATTAAAGTTGCTTTTTTAGACTCCCAAAAATAACCATCCGTACTATCTTTGCCGCTCAATGGGCAAATCACTCGTTACTTCGCTTTATACACAGTCTTCGCAAACCCGAAAACTGGAGGATACTATTGCCACATCGGAAAATAAAATACAGGTTTCCGGCCTCGTTGGCTCATCGCTTTCACTTGTAATTGCTGAAACTTTTTCTGCTTCGGAATTGCCTTTTCTTTTAATTTTTAATGACAAGGAAGAAGCCGCGTATCATCTAAACGATCTCGAAAATTTGTTGGGTGATCAAAATGTACTTTTCTATCCGGGAAGTTATCGTAGGCCATATCAAATTGAAGAAACCGACAACGCCAATGTTTTGTTGCGAAGCGAGGTTTTAAACCGAATAAATTCCCGCAAAAAACCGGCGCTAATTGTTACCTATCCCGAAGCGCTTTTTGAAAAAGTAGTCACCCGAAAGGAATTGGAGCGAAACACGCTGAAAATTGCATTGAACGACCAACTTTCAATAGATTTTGTAAACGAGGTTTTGTTTGAATATCGTTTTAAACGCACCGATTTTGTTACCGAACCGGGTGAATTTTCGGTGCGCGGGGGTATTTTGGACGTGTTCAGTTTTAGCAACGACGAACCGTACCGAATCGAGTTTTTTGGCGATGAGGTTGACAGCATCCGAACGTTTGATGTGGAAACGCAACTTTCGTTGGAACAGGTTAAAAAAGTTTCCATCATTCCAAATGTGGAAAACAAAATGGTTGATGAAAACCGCGAAACTTTTCTGAAATATATTGCTTCAAAAACTGTGGTTTTTCTGAAGAACGAAGAACTTTTCAGCAGTGCCATCGACAATCTTTTCAAAAAGGCGACCGAAGCTTTTAATGCAATTGATTCGGAAATAAAACGGGCAAAACCTTCAGAACTTTTCTGCAATTCAGAATTACTGAAACGGCAGCTAAATGAATTTACAACAGTTTCCATTGGAAATTCAAAAACAGCTTCGAATGCGCCCAGCGAGATAATACAATTTCACACAAAACCCCAGCCTTCCTTCAACAAACAGTTCAATTTACTAATTGAAAACTTGAATGAAAATTCCGAAAAGGGTTATAAAAACTACATTTTCTGCAGCAGCGAACAGCAGGCAAAACGTTTCCACGATATTTTTGAGGATGCTCATTTAGATGTAAAACAATTTGAAACGGTTGTATTTCCACTTTTTCAAGGTTTTATTGATGACGATTTAAAACTTGTTTGCTACACCGATCATCAAATTTTTGAGCGTTACCATAAATTTCAACTGAAAAATGGATATGCCAAAAAACAGGCAATTACTTTAAAGGAAATCACTAATCTTGAAGTGGGCGATTACGTAACACACATCGATCACGGAATCGGGAAATTCGGCGGTTTGCAAAAGATTGATGTAGAAGGAAAAATGCAGGAAGCCATCAAACTTTTTTATGGCGAACGCGATATTTTATACCTCAGCATCCATTCATTGCACAAGATTTCAAAATATAATGGAAAGGACGGAAAAGAGCCGAAAATCTACAAATTGGGTAGCGATGCGTGGAAAAAACTAAAACAAAAAACCAAAACCCGCGTAAAGGAAATCGCTTTCAATTTAATAGAACTATACGCCAAACGTCGTACGCTAAAAGGTTTCGCCTTTGATCCGGACAGTTATTTGCAGGCAGAATTGGAATCTTCCTTTATATATGAAGACACGCCAGACCAAAGCACAGCGACGGAAGACGTAAAAAAAGATATGGAAAACGAGCGCCCAATGGACCGTTTGGTCTGTGGCGACGTTGGTTTCGGAAAAACGGAAGTCGCTATTCGTGCGGCTTTTAAAGCGGTTGACAATGGAAAACAAGTTGCCGTTTTGGTGCCGACAACTATTTTGGCGTTTCAACATTTTAAAACTTTCTCTGAACGACTTGCAGAAATGCCCGTAAAAGTTGATTACTTGAACCGTTTCAGAAATACCAAAGAACGCAAAACCGTTTTGGAAGAATTGAAAAACGGCAAACTCGATATCGTAATCGGAACGCATCAATTGGTAAACAAATCCGTTGAATTCAAGGATTTGGGACTTTTGATAATTGACGAAGAGCAGAAATTTGGCGTAGCGGTAAAAGATAAATTGAAAACAATCAAGGAAAATGTTGATACGCTTACGCTAACGGCAACGCCCATTCCGCGTACGTTGCAGTTCAGTTTGATGGCTGCGCGCGACCTTTCGGTTATCACCACGCCGCCGCCAAACCGCTATCCGGTGGAAACGCACGTAATTCGTTTTGGGGAAGAAAGCATTCGCGATGCCGTTCAATATGAAATTTCGCGCGGCGGGCAGGTTTTCTTCGTTCATAACAGGATTGAAAATATAAAGGAAGTCGCCGGAATGATCCAGCGTTTGGTGCCAGATGCGAAAATCGGCATTGGTCACGGGCAAATGGACGGGAAAAAACTGGAAGATTTGATGCTTCGATTTATGAACAATGAATTTGACGTTTTGGTTTCCACAACCATTATTGAAAGCGGTCTGGATGTACCAAATGCGAATACCATTTTCATCAACAACGCCAATAATTTTGGGCTTTCAGATTTGCACCAAATGCGCGGTCGTGTGGGCCGAAGTAACAAAAAGGCGTTTTGTTATTTCATCACTCCCGATTATTCAGCAATGACGGATGAAGCTCGAAAACGAATCACGGCTTTGGAACAATTTTCCGAATTGGGAAGCGGTATCAACATTGCGATGAAGGATCTGGAAATACGCGGTGCGGGCGATTTATTGGGTGGCGAACAAAGCGGATTTATAAACGAAATCGGTTTTGAAACCTATCAAAAAATTCTTGCAGAAGCGATTGATGAATTAAAGGATAAAGAATTCAAAAATCTTTACGAAGAAACGGAAGGTCCGAAGAAGAATTTCGTAAAGGAAATGACAATCGATACCGATTTCGAACTACTTTTTCCGGATGATTACGTAAATAATATCACCGAAAGGCTGAATCTGTACACAAAGCTTAACGAGTTGAAAAACGAAGCCGAACTTCAAAAATTTGAAAAGGAATTGCTGGACCGATTTGGAGAAATGCCAAAACAGGCCGAAGATTTGCTGAACAGCGTTCGCATAAAATGGATTGCGATTTCAATGGGCTTGGAGCGCGTGGTGATGAAACAGAAAAAAATGGTTGGCTATTTTGTTGCGGACCAACAGAGTTCATTTTATCAAAGTTCTGCTTTCACAAAAGTGCTTCAATATGTGCAAAGCCATCCCCAAAAAGTGACGATGAAGGAAAAGCAAACCCGCAGCGGTTTACGATTATTATTGACATTTGAAGGAATTTCTTCCATAGAAAAAGCGCTTCGGGCTTTGGAGCCTTTTTCAGATTAAAAATGATAAAATGCATTTTCAAAATGCTCCAATTTTTCCACTTTTTGATTTTTTAGAATTGCAATTATATCGAAACGAACTTCTGCATTCAGATCATTTGAAATTATATACTCATTGGCCGCTTTCACCAAGAGTTTAATTTTTGCGGGCGTTACAAAACTTTGCGGATCACCGAAAAAATCACTGTTGCGTGTCTTAACTTCAACTATTACAATTGTATTTTCTTCCTTTTGGGCAATGATATCTATTTCGGCTTTGTCGAAGAAAAAGTTACGACGTAAAATTTTATAGCCTTCGCGAAGCAAATATTGCGCGGCTATTTCTTCCCCAATTTTTCCTAATTCGTTATGACTTGCCATTTTTAAAAATTAAAAGCTTACGGCTATTTTGTTCTCTGTTATCTTTAATTCAACCTTTCTTCCCAAGATCAACGCCCTATTATCATCAATATGTCCTGCGGGAAAATTGAAACAAACAGGATAATCATATTCTGAAACCGCGTCATCAACAATCTCTTCCGCCGTTTTTCCGAATGGGAATTTTACTGTCGTGCATATCGGTCATTCCACCTACAATCAAACCTTCAAGATTTTTCAGCATTCCGTTTCGTTTTAAATTCATCATCATTCTATCAATGTGGTATAGGTATTCATCCAAATCTTCAATAAAAAGAATTTTGCCGTCCGTTTTTAGTGCGGAATTACTTCCGCAGAGCGAATACAAAAGTGAAAGATTTCCACCTATCAATTGCCCTTTAGCTATTCCACGCCTATTTAATTTTCCCGAGGATTCAATTTCTATTTCATACGAATTTCCAAAAAGGATTTTCTTAATGGAAGAGGATGTTTCTTCTGATTTGTTTTCAAGATTTTGTAATATTTGAGCGTGGAGCGTTTCAATTCCAAAATTATGTATATGAGAATGAAGGGCGGTTACATCGCTATAACCAATTAACCATTTCGGGGATTTTTTAAATTTTGAAAAATCTAATTTATCCAAAATCCGAACCGTTCCGTAGCCTCCTTTGGCGCACCAAATGGCGTTTATTTTCGGGTCGTCCATCATATTTTGGAAATCTTCTGCACGCAAATCATCATTTCCCGCAAATTGGTTTTCTTCCGCGCCAATGGTTTTTCCCAAAACGTATTTCAATTCCCAATTATCGAGCAATTGAATTGTTGGTTGCAATTCTTTTTTTGAAATTTTTCGAGCGGTGGAGACAATGCCGATTGTATCACCTTTTGAAAGGTATGTAGGAATATTCATTCTGAATTTTTATTTACTTAATATACTATAAATTAAATCAATACGTTAAAAGTAGGTTCAAATGTACCATTTATCGGATTAGATGTATATATTTGACGCCAAACCTAACAAAACTCTTAATGGAAACAATTGCTACCCCCACTTGCAATGGTTCCACACTCGCCCCTTACGGGCCATCTTCCCAGAACCCATGGGATACACACAAGATTAAACATGTGTATCGCCGCTTGGGCTTCGGTGCTAAACAAGATGATGTGGATGCCGCACTCTCGCTAACCCCGGGACAATTTATTGACAACCTCGTAAATTCGGCACATAATCTGCCGCCTACCCCCACTCCTTATTGGGGTTATTATTCTACCTACGATTTTTCGGATTACGAAAACCAAAATTATGCAAGATTTTTGGATTGGCGTTTACAGACCACCAAGGATCTGCTGAATGAAAACCTTCGCGGAAGACTTTCATTTTTTTGGATGAACCATTTTGTAACGCGTTTCGGCATTTATTTTCATGCGCCGTATGCTTTTCAGTATTATCATAAAATGCAGGTACACGCTCTGGGAAATTTCAAGGAATTTACCCGAGCCATCGGACTTGATCCTGCGATGCTCATTTTCTTAAATGGATTTGAAAACACAGATTACAGCCCAAATGAAAACTATGCCCGTGAGCTTTTTGAACTTTTTACCTTAGGCGAGGGAAATGGCTATACACAAAATGACATTACCGAAACCGCTAGAGCCCTAACAGGTTATAATGATTGGGATGAGGAAAATGGAGAGATTTATTTCAATCCGAGCTCATTTGACAATGGCGTAAAGACAATTTTTGGCCGAACCGGAAATTGGGGATACGATGACCTAGTTGATATTCTTTTTGATGAACACGGCGATAAGATTGCCGAATATATTTGTACAAAACTTTACAAATTTTTTGTCAGCCAAGCGATAGACAGTATTGTGGAACAGGAAATTATTCAGCCACTTGCGCAGTTGATGGTCAATAGTAATTATGAACTTGTTCCCGTATTGAAAAAACTTTTTAAGAGTGAGCATTTTTTTGATGAATATGCTGTAGGCGTTGTAATAAAGAGCCCTTTTGATGTTGTTTTGAACTTCATCAAGGAAACAGACTTTTACCGAAACGATACCATACTCTCTACTTTAATATACTATTGCGAGGTATTGGGACAGGATATGTACAATCCCATCGATGTGGCGGGGTGGCAGCGCGATGAAACATGGATCAATTCGTCTACCCTAACTGCTCGGTGGGCCATAGTAGATGAATTTATAGATTATCTGGATCAAACGGGCCATGATGAAGTTTTTGTTAATTTGGCCAAAGACCTTACCAACAACAGCAATGATCCCTACTATATTACCAAAATCTTGGTAGATCACTTTATGTCCAAAGAGTTGTACACACAAACAGATTATGATATAGCTACAGATATATTTAAATGGGAAGTTCCACAGAACCATTATGACCAGGGCATCTGGAATTTAGATGCTGAAACAGCATCTTATCAGGTTTTAATTTTATTAAAACATATTGCAAGAATGCCAGAATTCCAACTTAAATAAGCTACATCATGTGTAAGAATCATACAATTTCAGAAAAAAATACGTTAAAGGACGAAAAGACAATTCACGATCAAGAACATTCTGCTTGGAGCAGAAGGTCGTTTATACAAGCATTGGGACTCGCAGGTACCGGTGGTATTATGCTTGGCCGTGCAGCGGTGACCGCATCTAAGGTATCTCCACTTTCAGTGGCTCTGGCCAACAGCGAAAATGAAAATATAATGGTGATAGTTCGCCTAAAAGGCGGTAATGATGGACTTAATACCATTGTGCCAATTTATGATTATGCCACCTATGCCAATCTTCGACCCACAATTAGACACCAACAAAATGAACTGATCAACTTAAATGCAGATTTTGCGATCCCTAATTTTATGGGAAGTCTAGAATCTGTTTGGGGCGACGGTAAAATGAAGGTAATCCACGGCGTTGGCTATCCGCAACAAAATCTATCGCATTTTCGCTCCGCTGCCATTTGGTCTTCAGCCGAAGATGTAAACGTTGAGCGTACCGGCTATTGGGGCCGCTATTATGAAAATTTATATCCAGATTACTTGGTAAACCCACCCGAAATTCCACCCGCGGTCCAAATAGGAAGTGTTGGCGACTTAATTTTTGAGGGAGGGGACAGCAACTATGCATTCTCTGTGGCCAATACGGAACAATTAGCCAATGTAGCGGAAAACGGAGTTCAACATGATGTTGTAAACCTTCCCGATTGTGTTTATGGCGATAAATTGCTGTTTATGCGTGCAACTACTAATACAACGTATAAGTATTCTTCGGTCATAAACGATGCCTATATGTCTTCCAATAACAGTGCATCCTATGGTGATGAAGATCTCGCTAAACAATTGGCGCTTGTCGCTCGACTCATCAAAGGAGGTTTGGGGACGAAAGTCTATATGGTAACATTGGATGGTTTTGACACCCACGCCAATCAAGAAGATGATCATCAAGGGTTATTACAGGATCTTTCAGATTCCATTAAAAATTTCTATGATGATTTAGCCGCAACCGGTATGGATGATAAAGTACTTACCATGACCATATCAGAATTTGGTCGCCGACCTTATGAAAATGGTTCCAATGGTACCGATCACGGAGCAGCTTCTCCAGTAATGCTTTTTGGTGCAGGACTAGAAGGAAACGGATTCGTTGGAAACCATCCAAACCTTACAGAATGGGATGCAGACGATAATTTAATTCCCACCAACGATTTTAGAGATGTATATGCCACGGTGCTTACGGAATGGTTCTGTCTAGACCCCAATTTGGTCAGTACGATATTATTTAACCATAATACACAGAATCTCAATTTAGGTTTTTCCTGTCAATCTTTGGGTTCAACCAATTGGAGTGACACCACCCATTTTGTGCACGTGCCTGTGTATAAAAATGACCGTACATACTTGGAAATAAATATGCCTAATACGGCAAATGTAGATATCAGATTATATGATATCATGGGACGCCAGATTGGCTCTTTGGAAAATAAAATACTTTATCCCGGTAAATATTCCATAGACATTAAAGAGAAAATAAATACGCGTCTTTCCACAGGGCAGTATATTTATAGAATTTCCACCGGTGGACAATTTTACAGTAAATCAATTATTATTAAATAAAATAATTATTTTATAATCTAAAAGCCTTTCAATATTGAAAGGCTTTTTTAATTTCAACTATTTCCAAATGGATTTAATGTGAAATCAAGGGGATTCCACTGCGTTCAATTTCTTTCCGAAAACTGTACCTTTGCGCTTTAAAATTAGAATATGAATTCACCCGAAAGATATACTATTACCGCTGCTTTGCCCTACACAAACGGTCCTGTCCACATTGGCCATTTGGCGGGCGTTTACGTGCCGGCAGACATTTATGCGCGTTTCCAGCGACTTCAAAATAAGGATGTTGCCTTTATCTGTGGCAGCGATGAACACGGCGTCGCTATTACGCTGAAAGCGAAAAAGGAAGGAATTTCACCTCAAGAAGTGGTGGATAAATATCACGCAATTATCAAGAAAAGTTTTGAGGATTTCGGGATTTCCTTTGATAATTATTCGCGTACTTCTTCGGAAATTCATCATAATACAGCTACAGAATTTTTTAGGAAAATGTATGATGCAGGCCAATTTATTGAAGAAGTAACCGAGCAATTGTTTGATGAAGAGGCCAACCAATTTTTAGCAGACCGTTTTGTAACCGGAACCTGCCCAAAATGTGGTTTTGAGGAAGCTTACGGCGATCAATGTGAAAACTGCGGCACAAGCCTAAATGCAACCGATTTGATTAATCCGCGAAGCGTAATTTCTGGTAACAAACCCATTTTAAAAGAAACAAAGCACTGGTTCCTTCCATTGAATGAATACGAGGATTTTCTGAAAAAGTGGATTTTAGGCGACCATAAAAAAGATTGGAAAACCAACGTGCTAGGCCAGTGCAAAAGCTGGATTGACGATGGTCTTCGCCCGCGCGCCGTAACCCGTGATCTCGATTGGGGAATTCCCGTGCCCGTAAAAGGTGCCGACGGAAAAGTGCTTTACGTGTGGTTTGATGCGCCAATCGGTTATATTTCTTCAACGAAGGAATGGGCTGAAAGAGAAGGCAAAAATTGGGAAGATTATTGGAAGGATGAAAACACCAAACTCCTACATTTTATTGGGAAGGACAACATTGTTTTCCATTGCATTATTTTTCCGGCGATGTTGAAAGCGGAGGGAAGTTTTATTCTTCCGAACAACGTTCCAGCGAATGAATTTTTAAATCTGGAAGGAAATAAGATTTCAACCAGCAAAAATTGGGCAGTTTGGCTGCACGAATATTTAGAGGATTTTCCGAACCAGCAGGACGTTTTGCGATATGCATTGACAGCAAACGCTCCGGAAACAAAGGATAACGATTTTACTTGGGCCGATTTTCAAGCTCGAAACAATAATGAATTGGTTGCCATTTTCGGAAATTTCATAAACCGGGTGCTGGTTTTGACCGATAAATATTACGATGGAATTGTGCCGGAACCTGCAAAATTTTCGGAAATTGATGAACAAACTTTGGCTGAACTGAAAGCCTATCCGGCTGTAATTGCAAGTTCGTTGGAGCGCTACCGTTTCCGCGAAGCGCAGGGTGAATTGATGAACGTTGCCAGACTCGGAAACAAATATTTGGCAGACGAAGAACCTTGGAAAACCATAAAAACCGATGAAGAACGAACCAAAACCGTGATGTATGTTGCGCTACAAATTGCTTCCGCATTGGCAGTTTTGAGCGAACCGTTTTTGCCGTTTACTTCAGTTAAGTTGAAAAACATGTTGGATGTCAGTTCGAGTGATTTTCAAAATTCCGCTAGGAATATTGAAAATAGTATCGAGAACTCTTGGAATGACGTTTCCTCAAAATCAGAATTGCTGAAACCGGGCCACAAAATAAATAAAGCCGAACTGCTTTTCAGCAAAATCGAAGATGAACAGATTCAGAAACAATTAGATAAACTACAAGCCAGTAAAAAGATGAACGAAGCTGCAAATAAAAAAGTAACGCCACAGAAAGAAACCATTCAATATGACGATTTCGCCAAACTCGATATGCGTGTTGGGACGATAATTGAAGCCGAAAAAATGCCTAAAGCAGATAAGCTTTTGGTTTTAAAAATCGATACCGGTATCGATGTGCGAACCATAGTTTCCGGCATCGCCGAAAGTTTCAAACCCGAAGAAATAATTGGAAAAAAAGTAACCGTTTTGGCAAATCTTGCTCCGCGCAAACTTCGCGGCGTAGAAAGCCAAGGCATGATTTTAATGACCGAAGATGCTGACGGAAAACTTGTTTTTGTGAATCCTGCGGAAGAAGGGGTTGAAAATGGCGCAACAATTAATTAACCCCAAGATTATTCAATGAAATTAGTACAACTATTTATTTTACTGGGATGTGTTTTTGCTATGCAATCCCAAGTGAAGGTTACGGATATTCGGGGAAATTTTGGAAAAGTAAAACAATCATTTAATGTCGAGGATGTCGCGACTGGCAATTTTGCTGTATTTCTTGAAGGAAATGATCGTGTTTATGGCATTTTGTACAATAGTGATTTTGAAGAATTAAGCCGCATAAGCGCACTGGATCTTTCATCGAAATTCAAATCTATTTTGGGCTACCAAATTGAAGGGAAAGAAGTTTCACTGTTGATGAGCACGCTCAACGGCAAAAGTTACGGAATGGTACAGTTTGACTTTGAAACTGGCTATGGCACTTCGAAAGAGCTTGATTTTAAATTAAAAGGCGAAAAGGTAATAGATGCTGTAACTTATAATAATACGGTTTATTTATTGACGCTGCCGAACTTTTCTTCACAGCTTAATTTCTACAGCTTCAAGAATATGCTAAAACCTACCGTAATCGAAGTGAAATTTGCAGATGAAGCATTTTTGGATCGAAAGGAAAGATCCCGAAGACTCTACGACATTTTAAAGGATTCCGAAATAAGTTCCGTTGAAATTGGCGAACCCAATTCTCTTGAGGTAACTTCCAAAGAAATAAAACTGTACCAAAACGGCAGAAATCTCATCATAACTTCTGACGATGCTATTGAATTCACCTACGTAATTAATATCGACCTTCAAACTTTTGAAAAACAAGTGAGGCGGTTTGAAAAGCCAACTATCGACGGATTTAAAATGGGCTTACGGACCAACAGTTTTGTGAATGACGGAAAGCTTTTCCAGTTAATTGCAAATTCTGACATCCTCAAATTTCGTGTCTTCAGTCTAATTTCGAATGAAATATTAAAAGAATACACGCTTACAGATGATGAAGAGCTGTACTTAAAAAACACCCCAATTGTACAAGAGGGTGGCGAATTTAAAGCGTATAGGGAGCTGGAGACAACCAATCAATTCCTGCGCAAAACAGTAGCAGGGGACATTGGTATTTCCGTATATAAAACAGACGGGAAATACCAAATAACAATGGGAAGCACAGCAGAAAAGGAAAACGGATATGTGATTATGGGAGGCGCCTTGGGTGGAATGGTCGGTGCCGTTTTGGTTTCCTCCATCAACCAACTTACAACCAGTTATTCCCTTTATAAAAACACCAAATCTGTGAAGATAACGGGTTTGTTCAATGAAAATTTAAATCATGTTGAAGGCGATGTACCCCTAAATCCCTTTGATGTCATAAAAGCCTCTTTGGATAAAATTGACGGGACTCAAGCAGAAACAATTTTTAAAGTTGGCGATGATTATGTCTTCGGTTTTTTCGCAAAAAAAGTAGATGTTTATAGCCTTTATAAATTATAGCCGTGCTAAACAACCCTAAAATGCTCAAACTACTTTTGCCCATCTTTTTTTTCAGTATTTTTTCATTTGCCCAAGCGCCATTGCTTTCAATACAGAATGATCTACAAACCCGAAACAAAGCTCCATACGATGCTTTTGCGGTGGTAGATGATGAAAACAATAGCTTTGCAATTTTTCTCGATGACGATAAAACGCTGAACGGATATCTGTACTCCCAGGATTTGAAGCCAATGGGTAAATTTGCTTCTAAAGGTCTTCCTTCAATCTACACCGAAATTATTGGGAAGACTTTAAAAAATGGACAAATTAGGTTGTTTCTGAAAAACGAAAACAATAAAAACTTTGGAAGCGTATTATTCGATTTTGAAAGAGAGGCAACCATAGAAACAGAATTTGGCTTTAAATTAAATGATGAAATTTACCTTCAATCCATCAGTTATAAAGACAAATTTTACATACTTACAGTTACCAAAAAAAGCTCAATCTTAAATATTTACACCTTTGATCACGGTGGCAAGTTTGATAAAAAATCTTTTGATTTTAACGATGAAATATTTACCGATAGAACCAATAAACCTTCCCGGCTCGATAAATTGATTACCGATTTTTCAAGGGCATATTTAAGAACGGAGGCTTCTATTGCCAAAATAGATGAAACCAACCCTAATTCAATTTCAATTACCAGTAAGGCCTGTAAAATCTATGACCGTGGAGACAAATTCATTTTAAGTATTGACGAAAGTATTTTATATACCTATTTGTTTGAATTTTCTGTACCGGATTTATCAGTAAAATTGACTTCGGTACAGAAAAAGCAATTGCCGAGTGAAGGGAAATCTACTATCAATAATTCGTATTTATTTGAGGATAAGATTTTTCACATTGCCGCGAATAGTGAAAAAATGCTTTTCACGGTAAAAAATATCAAAAGTGATGAAGTCCTTAAACAAATCTTACTGTCTAAGGATGAAGAAATCACTTTCAAGAACAGTCCGATTATTCAGATAGGAACTGTTATGGCTGAAGGTGAAAGGAGGGAGCTAGATAAAACTTCACAATTTCTCAGAAAGATTAGCGATGAGGATATCGGTATTGCGGTATCTGCAGTAAAAGGTGGTTATAAAATTACAATGGGCGGAAATGAAAAACTCAATGTCAATACTCACGGTGCCTTGGCTGCACAGAATGTAATCGGTGCTCCAAGCGGTAATTCTGGTTTCAGTTCGGGATATTTTAATCCAGCCTTTAGCGCTTATAGTGCCTACCAGTATAATAAATCAACACGTATTGAATGTTTATTTGATACTGATTTTAATCATGTAGAAGGTATAATTCCGCAAAATGTTTTTGATAAAATTAGAGTTTATACATTGCGTAATCCAAACGGAAAAGCAGAAAATGTATTTAGGATGAACGGTTATTTTATTTACGGAAAATACAATTCGAAAGAAGATGTGTACCAACTTTTTAAATTTTCAGAATAACTTAAAAATTAGAAATTATGATGGATCCAAATGAATATTACTTTGACCTGTGGCGCATCTTTATCGGGGATTACAGCGTTTGGATTTATCTTGAAATAATCCTGCGGGTTGCCATAATAATGAGCTATACTATTTTGGTCATTAAATTTATTGGTAAACGCGCCGTTGGCAGCATCGATAGTGCCGATGTCTTGCTAATAATTGCCATGGGTAGTTGTGTGGGCGATGCCCTGTTTTACCCGTCCATCCCCTGTTGGTTTCAATTGCTGTTATTACCGCAATTGGCCTGTTACAACATGCCTATACACTTACATATCGATACGATATGACAGGGTTAGGAAAAACATTAAAACCCACCGTTACTAAAATTGTTGAGCATGGGAAATTAATTGAAGAAAATTTTAAGCGGGATAACATCGACAGAAATGAGGTTTTAATGTTGCTTAGGGAAAAACAAGTGCGCTACCTTTCTGAAATCGAACACGCTTATTTTGAGGCCAACGGTACCGTTAGCGTATTTCGATATGAGACTGCTGCAAAAAAAGACTCCATTCTTCCAGAAAATATTGATGAGGTAGAGATAACATAAGGTTACAGCAAGCTTTCAATAATTTCCTAAAACTGATCAATTTTGCTCAAATATATAATTTCACAAACCCAGCTTCCGGCAAAAAGTGTTGAAAACACCATAAAACTTTTAAATGAGGATTGCACAATTCCTTTCATTTCGCGCTACAGAAAGGAATTGACCGGAAATCTCGATGAGGTTCAAATTGGTGAAATTGTAAAATACAAAGAGCAGTTTGAAGCCCTGGAAAAGCGGAAAATGGCCATCCTAAAATCCTTGGAAGAGCAAGAGGTTTTGACGGCGGAACTTCAAAAGAAAATTGAAGAAGCGACGGATTTGATCGTTTTGGAAGATTTGTATTTGCCCTACAAAAAGAAGCGAAAAACAAAAGCAGATACCGCCCGCGAAAACGGTTTGGAGCCGTTGGCAAAAATAATAATGGCTCAAAATACTTCGGATATATATTCAATCGCTTTAAAATATGTAAAAGGCGAAGTGAAATCTGCCGAAGAAGCTTTGGAAGGCGCCCGCCACATTATTGCCGAATGGATCAACGAACGCACCGATATCCGCAATATGCTTCGAAACCAATTGGAACGCTTCGCAGTGATTTCAACCAAAGTGGTGAAGAAATTTGAAGAGGATGAAAAAGCACAGAAATTCCGTGATTATTTTGATTGGAATGAAGCCTTGAACAAAATTCCATCACACCGATTGCTTGCAATTCTTCGCGCAACTTCGGAAGGATTTATTCGCCAATAAAATAGAAATCGATGATGAAAAGGCGATGTTCAAAGATTGAAGAAAGAATCATAAAATCGAAGGATGCGGCTTCAAAGCAAATAAAGCTGGCTATTGAAGATAGCTACAAACGTCTTTTATTTCCGGCACTTTCAAACGAAATTTTATCGGCCGCAAAGGAAAAGGCAGACGAAACGGCCATCAATGTTTTCGCAAAAAATTTGAAACAATTGTTGCTCGGTTCCCCTTTGGGAGAAAAGCGCGTTTTGGCAATCGATCCCGGTTTTAGAACGGGCTGCAAAGTGGTTTGCTTCGATGCACAGGGAAATTTGCACCACAATGAAACCATTTACCCGCACGCCCCAAAAAACGATACCAAAGGCGCGATGAAAAAAATAAGTTCGCTCGCCGATGCCCATAAAATAGAGGCGATTGCGATTGGAAACGGAACCGCTTCGCGCGAAACGGAACAGTTTATAAAACGAATCCAATTTAAAAATCGCTATGCAGGTTTTTGTGGTTAGCGAAGCTGGCGCATCTATTTATTCGGCTTCAAAAATTGCGCGGGACGAATTTCCAAATTACGATGTTACGGTTCGTGGTGCGGTTTCCATTGGTCGTCGATTGCAGGATCCGTTGGCCGAATTGGTAAAAATAGATGCAAAATCCATTGGTGTTGGGCAATATCAGCACGATGTGGATCAACCAAAATTGAAGAGTTCGTTGGATACAACTGTCGAACTTTGCGTAAATGCCGTGGGAGTAAACATAAATACGGCCAGCGTTCCGTTGTTGAGTTATGTTTCGGGAATCGGCCCAAAATTCGCTGAAAATGTGGTGAATTATCGCGAGGAAAACGGGGCTTTTTCTTCAAGAGAAGAAATAAAAAAAGTGCCACGTTTAGGTGGAAAGGCTTTTGAACAAGCGGCTGGATTTCTTCGAATTAAAGAATGGCGAAAATCCGCTGGACGATTCTTCGGTGCATCCGGAAAGTTATGCGGTGGTTTCAAAAATGGCGAAGGATGAAAAGGTGAAAGTCTCAGAATTGATAGGAAATAAAACCCTTCTTCAAAAAATAAATACTCGAAAAATACATTTCAGAAAAAATCGGGTCTTCCCACTTTGCAGGATATTTTAAAGGAATTGGAAAAGCCTGGATTGGATATTAGAGAGGAGGCAAAAGTTTTCACTTTCAATCAAAATATTAAAACAATCACAAGATTTGCGGGAAGGACAATTGCTGCCGGGAATTGTGAACAATATCACCAATTTCGGCTGTTTTGTGGATATTGGAATAAAGGAAAGCGGATTGATTCACGTTTCAAATCTCTCGGATTCTTTCGTAAAGGACGTAAACGAGCACGTGCATCTGCAACAGCAAATCGTGGTAAAGGTGCTGGACGTTGATGTAGAACGAAAACGGATTCAACTGAAACTTCACCATTTGAATGCTTAAAATAGCCTACCACCCGATCTACAAATACCAATTGCCGCCCGGTCATCGCTTTCCGATGGAAAAATACGAGCTACTGCCGCAACAGTTATTGCACGAAGGAACCTGCACGGCCGACAATTTTTTCGAGCCGGGAATTCTTTCCGAAGAAAATATACTTGCAGTGCACACAAAAACATATTTTGAAAGCTTAAAAAATCTTACAATTGAAAAGAGCGCGGCCCGAAAAATAGGTTTTCCGCTTTCAGAAACTTTGGTGAAAAGGGGAAGGATTATTTCGCAGGGAACGATTGAATGCTGTGAATTTGCCCTGAAAAATGGTATTGCGATGAATATTGCCGGCGGCACCCACCACGCCTATGCCGATCACGGCGAGGGATTTTGCTTGTTCAATGATCAGGCGATTGCTTCAAAATATCTTTTAGGAAATGGATTCGCCCAGAATATTTTGATAGTGGATTTGGATGTCCACCAAGGCAACGGAACCGCAAAAATTTTTGAAAATGACGATTCCGTTTTTACTTTTTCAATGCACGGCGCGGGCAATTATCCCTTCAAAAAAGAAAAAAGCAATTTGGATATCGCCGTTCCCGATGGAAGTGGCGATGAAATTTATCTTGAAATATTAAAGGAAACTTTACCAAAATTGATTGACGAACAAAAACCCGATTTCATCTTTTATTTGAGCGGGGTCGATATTTTGAAAACCGATAAATTGGGGAGGCTCAATTGCACTATTGAAGGTTGCAAAGAGCGTGACCGGTTTGTGCTGCAAACCTGTAAAGATTTAAATATTCCGGTGGAAGTGAGTATGGGAGGCGGTTATTCGCCAGAAATTAAATTGATTATCGAGGCGCATGCGAATACGTTTCGGTTGGCGAAGAAAATTTTCTTTTAATTTTTTTTACGTCTTAGTTAAATACAATCCTAATTTTATCTTCCAATATGGAATTTTCTCTTCAAAATGTTCAAAATATGGTTTTAGTGCTTCTGGATTTTCAAGGGTTATTTCCGCAGTTTTAATTTGCTGAATTTCTTCGGGAGAAATAAATTGTTGAAGGTTTATTTCATTTCCCAATTCGTTCATTTTTATGAAATGCCCATAAACAGAATCTTCTGAAAGGCCACGTTTTTGGGCAATTTCAAAAGGAGAAAGATTTTCTTCTGCAAACATTTTATAAGTTCTCTCGTGCGTTGGTAAATTAGTTTCCGAAGTATCCAAATGTCGGTTTATTACTTTCAGAAAATCGTCAGCATATTTCTCAAGTTTTGCTTCCCCAACACCGGAAATGGCTGCAAATTCCTCGCGTGTTCTCGGTTTTTTGAATTCCATATCTTCCAAAGTAGCATCGCTAAAAACAACAAACGCGGGTTTGTTTAGTTCCTTTGCCAATTTCAGGCGTAATTCTCTGAGTTTATCAAAAAGCTCGGCGCGTTTTCTTTTTACTTTTTCTACCGTAACCTTTTCTTTTTCCTGAACTATATGTGCCAAGCGTACTTTTTTACCTTCAAACAAAACTTTTTTAGCGGAAGGAGAAAGCAACAACCGACCATTTTCGTGAAAATAGATTTCAAGAATTCCTTGGTTTAAAAGTTGAATTGTATAATGCTGTAAATCGCGCCACGCAATATCTTTTGCCACGCCGAAGGTTTTAATTTTTTGGTATCCTTTTTCAAAAACCTGTGCATTTTTTGAACCGCGAAGTACGTCCAGAACCATTCCCAGTGCTTCCTGTTCCTGCAATCGCGCCACGGCGGAACAGACTTTTTGGGCAATCAAGGTTCCATCAAAATATTTTGGCGGAGTTTTGCAGATGTCGCAATTGCCGCAATCTTGGGTGCGGTGTTCCCCGAAATAGCCGAGCAGGGCTTTTCTTCGGCAACTTAATGCTTCGGCGAATTGCTGCATACGTTCCAATTTTGCCAATTGATAGGTTTCGGTTTCAGTACCTTCGGCAAATTTCCGAAGCATAATTACATCAGCAAAACTGTAGAAAAGAATAGTGTGCGCGGCCAAACCATCGCGCCCGCTACGGCCGATTTCTTGATAATAGCCTTCAATATTTTTGGGCATATTATAATGGATTACCCAGCGTACATTACTTTTGTCAATACCCATTCCAAAGGCAATTGTGGCGATTATTATTGGGGTTTTGTCGTTGAGAAAATTATCCTGAATGCTACTTCTTTCTTCCGAAGTAAGTCCGGCGTGATAAGCTTCAGCTTTATAACCTTTTGCTTTTAAGGTTGAAGCCAGTTTTTCTGTGCTTTTTCTACTCAAACAATAAATAATACCGCATTGTTGGCCACGTTTGGCAAGAAAATTTAAAATCTGTTTATTTCTATTTTGTCCCGCTCGCACGTCTAAATATAAATTCGGCCTATCAAACGAAGCGATAAATGTTTCGGCATTCGGTATTGAAAGTTGGGTGGCAATGTCTTCTCGCGTTGGCCTGTCTGCCGTGGCGGTCAATGCGATTATTGGAGTATTAGGGAATTGCTTTTTAAGATTTCCCAATTGGGTGTAAGCCGGCCTAAAATCGTGTCCCCAACTGGAAATACAATGCGCTTCATCTACCGCGAAAAGACTGATTTTTATTGAATTCAAAATAAAATTCAATTGCGGAAGACTTTCCGGCGCTACGTAAAGCAATTTCAAATTTCCGTTCTGTAGATTTTTTAAGACTTCCTGCTGTTCCTCATAAGGCTGCGAACTGTTGAAAAAAGCTGCCGTTATTCCGTTTGCTTTCAAGGAATCAACCTGATCTTTCATTAAAGCAATTAGAGGCGAAATGACGATTGCCGTTCCTTCCAAAGCCAAGGCCGGCAGTTGAAAGCACAACGATTTTCCACCACCCGTTGGCATAATGGCGATGGTGTCTTTTAGGTCTAAAATGTTGTTTATGATTGCTTCCTGATTGGGAAGAAAGGTGTCGTATCCAAAATGCGTTTTAAGCAGTTCGAAAGTTTTTAGCTGGGTTGTTTCCATTTCTGTAAAAGTAAAAATTTGAAAATTAAAAAAGCCCCCGCGATAGAACGGGGGCTTGGTTGGCCGGTCATTTTTTATTTACTCCCCAGCATGACCAGCTCATTGCAAACTACTTCGGTAATATATCTTTTATTACCTTCCTTATCGTCCCAGGAACGGGAGGTGAGTTTTCCTTCCACGGCAACTTCCTTTCCTTTGGTTACATAATTTTCAATTATTTCTGCGGTCTTTCCCCAAGCCACTATATTGTGCCATTGGGTGTCGGTAATTTTTTCCCCTTTTTGATTTTTGTAGGTTTCATTTGTGGCAATACTGAATTTTGCCAGTTTGCGTCCCCCATCAAGGGTGATGATTTCGGGATCGTTTCCCAAGTTTCCAATCAACTGTACTTTGTTTCTAAGCGTGCTCATGATTTCTAAATTTTAATGTTAAACAATTGATACTATCGAAGTTGTTTTTATTCGACAGGACAAACTTAGGGTCGACTCCCAAAGTTTAGTTGGTTGTTACATATTTACTTTCGTTTATAGTTGTTTATAACCATTTGTAAACGTTTGATTTCTTTGGAATAGCCTAATTTTACTACGATCGAAGAAAATAGCACGCAAAAAAAAATCCCGGTCTAACCGGGATTTTTTATAACCAAAAAATAAATCTATTGTTATGATTCAATAAAAATACTCGCAATTGCCACAACTTCTTCCATCGTTAATGGCTCATCAAAAGCTGCGGTAACGGCTTCATCACCACCGTTATTATCAAAAAGTCCGGATAGGTTAACGCCACCTTGTACGGTATTGCTTTCTGGAGTGGATCCACCATAAATGGCGCTAAATGCAGAGGGAAGTGTATTTTGCGATTTAACGATCCATCCTTTTTCGCCGCGCATACGTCTTATTTGTGAAGCGTGACGAGCTTCCACGGAGTGTATTTGTAGCGCATAGGTAAGAAGCGCATCATCATCAATCAATGCTCCCGCTTGGCCTTTATAGGCTCGCACTCCAGTATCTTCAAAACCTTGGGAAAGTGCCATAAATGTTTGATAATTTGAAAAAGTATCAAGATTCAATCCGCCAGGCCCTCCGGTAAAATCGAATGTTGGCTCGTCTATTGCATCGTCGCCCAATGCATTCAGCAGAAATTCCACATGGTCATCTTCGTGTTGTGAAATTTGTGCAAATACCGCTTTGTCTTCATTCGGGATAAGTCCCGCAGTGTCTAGGCCCATTCTGTAAAAGTTTCTTTCCAAATATTCCAAGGTAAGCGCGAAGTTCAATACTTCTGTGGGTGAAGCCATCATAGCCGCCGATGCCATGGACATAGTTGCAGCTTTGGACTTGGAACTTGTTGCCGCCAAACCGAAAGGAATTGAAGCTAAGGCCACATTTTTACCCATGGTCTTTAAATGATCGAAGGAGTCGCGGCGGGAGCCTTTTTTGTTCAACAACTCGTTATCTGACAGGTGATCTAAAATTTTTATAATATTCATAATATATGTTTTTTAAGTTGATAATTAATTAGTGATGGACTATCCTATTCCTTGGTCTTTGTAGGTGAAAGGAGTGACGATGAATCCGCCTGCGGCCGAAATAATATCTGCCGGAGGTAGGGCGCGTCCTAATCCATTATTTGGGTCAACTATATCATCTCCCGCAAAATTTGCAGAACCTCCACCATCTACGGTTCCAGTAGCAATAATGTTTCTAATTGCCGAGGCGTGCCTTGCTTCTACAGAAACAATTTTTCCTGCAACCAGCAAATATCCGGGGTCACTAATTATCTTACCAGCTCCGTTATAAGCTGCTACTCCTGTATCTTCCAATGTTTGGGAGGTGGCCAAAACCATATCCCGGTTTCCAAAATCAAGTCCACCATAATCAAATTCCAATGTCGGCAACACTTTGCTGGAATCATTGTTCACCGCAGCGTTGATGGCGACGTTAAAAAAATCTCTGTGTATAATTTCGTGGTTGTACAAGTCTATAAGTACTTTTTGCTCATTGGCGCTAAAGGTTGAGGTGAAATTGGCATCATTAACAACTTTGGTGTAAAAATCTGCTTCCAGTTGTTCTAAGGCGTAGGCGTAATTCAAAACTCCCAAATCGCCTGATCCTAAATCGAAAATTTTATTCGGGTTGGGGTCCGGATCGTCATCATCACTACATCCGGCCATAAATAGTAGTCCGGAACCCATCAGGGCGGCACCGCTTAATTTGAGAAATCGTCTCCGATCATTTTTAATGGGTTTAACATCGTGAACCTTGATTTTGTTTTTCATAACAGTTTTATTTTTGAGTTAATCATTAATACTTACGAGCTTAGGCGGCTTTAGGTTTTTGGAAAACTGTTAAAACTTTAATAACAAAATATAAACAGAAGTTGAAATAGTTTAATTAGTACAATAAATAGATTTAGAATTTGGGTTTGCTCAATTCAATTATTCCCCTTCAAAAAATTCATTTCTTCGCTTCATTATAAAATAATAGCCTACATTTAAAAGCTATTACTTTCATATAGTGGACTTTAAAAATTGTGTTTAAAATGAACAGCAAAAGGTTGGAAGCATTCAGCGATGGCGTTCTGGCCATCATAATCACCATTATGGTTTTGGAATTGAAAGTTCCGCACGGTAGCGATTTAGGTTCCATAAAACCACTACTTCCCGTTTTTCTGAGTTATGTGCTCAGCTTTATTTATATAGGCATTTACTGGAACAACCACCACCATATGATGCACACGGTAAAAAGGGTGAGTGGAGGAATTTTGTGGGCGAACTTGCATCTTTTGTTTTGGTTGTCCTTGATTCCATTTGTAACGGGGTGGATGGGCGAGAACCATTTTGGCATCTGGCCCGTAGCTTTATATGGGGTAGTGCTTTTAATGGCGGCAATCGCCTTTTTTATCTTGCAGAGAAGTATATTGAATATTCAGGGAAAAGATTCAATCCTTTCTAAAGCCATTGGAAAGGATATTAAGGGAAAAATTTCGCCAGTACTTTACATTATCGCAATTGGGGGGGCATTCATAAATGTATGGATTTCTGGTATATTCTATATTTTGGTGGCGCTAATGTGGCTAATTCCAGATACAAGAATAGAAAAAATATACAGGGAAAAATAATAGCGCTACCAAGTTTGGCCTTTCAGTTTCATTGCGGCATTCAGAACATCGCGCTGACTAATTTGCCCGACCAATTTCCCATTTTCAATAATGGGAAACCTGCGGTGTTTCGATTCCAAAAATTTATTGGCCGCGTCCAGCACATTCATCTCGCCATCAATGGTATCTACATTGGTGATCATATGCTGTTTTACTTTTACATCTTCCATTGGGTGGTTGTGGTAGCGGCAATCGCTGAGCTGTTTCATACAATCCCCTTCGGAAATAATGCCTACAAGTTCATTTTTATCGTTTACCACGGGGCCACCTGAAATTCGCTTTTTCAGTAAAATTTCTATCACTTCCAGCACGGACTGTTCGGGTTTAAAAGTGGTAAGGTTACGTGTCATATAATCTGAAACCTTTACTTTTTCCGAAGAGCCTTTTACCGGTTTTGCCCTTCTTCCCATAAAACTTTTAATTCCCATAACTCAAAATTTTATTTACTTCTTCTAAGATAAACAATTTTATGATATCGGGCTGATTTGAGGAGGACGCAGAAATCCTTAAAATTAAATTGTATTTTTAAACCAAATAACTCTCCATTAATATGAAGAAATTCGGTGCTTTCCTTTCACTTTTGCTTATTAGCGCCCTAGTTTACTACAGTTTTTACAGTTTAATGCCGCAGCACGGAACCTCCGCTTCCATTCCTGCTACAGAGTTTTCTACGGAAAGGGCCTTGGTCCCCCTAAAACAAATATCACAAAAGCCACATTATTTTGGTTCAAAGGAGCACGAGGATGTTCGTGGTTTTTTGGTTTCGGAATTAAAAAAATTGGGGTTGGAAACCGAGACCCAAAAAGGGTTTGTACTGAACAATGAAAGCAGAAGTCTCGATCGGCCACACAATATTGTAGCGCGAATAAAGGGAACGGGCAACGGAAAATCGCTGCTATTGCTGAGCCATTACGATAGTGCGCTCGTGCCTTCATTTGGCGCAAGCGACGCCGGGAGTGGCCTCGTTACAATATTGGAAAGTCTTCGCGCTTATAAAGCCACGGGGAAAAAACCAAAAAATGACATAATTGTTCTCTTTACCGACGCCGAGGAAATTGGGCTGGACGGCGCCTATCTTTTTGTAACCCAACACCCGTGGGCAAAAAACGTTGGTTTGGCACTTAATTTTGAAGCTCGCGGAAGTGGCGGACCAAGCAATATGATTTTGGAAACCAATGGCGGCAATGCTAATTTGGTGCAGGCATTTATGGATGCCAATCCCCAATTTCCTGTTACATCTTCATTAATGTACAGTGTGTACAAACTTTTGCCCAATGACACCGACAGTACGGTTTTACGGGAAGAAGGCGATATTGACGGATTCTTTTTTGCATTTATCGATGATCATTTTGATTACCACACTGCCAACGATATTGTCGAAAATTTAGATAAAAACACCCTTCAGCATCAGGGCAGTTATTTGCTGCCTCTGTTGCACTATTTCGCGAACGCGGATCTTTCAAATTTAAAATCGGAAAAGGAAAGGGTTTTTGTGAATTTTCCCTTCATTAAAATGTTCAGCTATCCATTTTCATGGATATTGCCTATGCTCATTATAGCGACCATACTTTTTTTGGTTCTTCTGTTTTATGGTTTTTCGCACCGTAGATTGAAAGGAAAAATAGTGGCGCGCGGCTTCGGAATATTTTTGTTGACTTTGATTGCGGCTGGGGTTATTGGTTTTTTTGGTTGGAAAATTTTATTGCAAATATATCCCCAATACAACGAAATACAGCACGGCTTTAAATACAATGGGCACGACTACATTGTATTTTTTGTCTTTCTAACGTTGGCAATTCTTTTTGCGGCTTATAAAAAATACATCAAAAAAGAAGAAGTCGCCAGTGTTTTGGTCGCTCCGTTGACGCTTTGGATAATCGTAAATTTTTTGGTTTACTGGAAACTGAAAGGCGCGGCGTTTTTTATAATTCCCGTATTTTTTGGGTTGATTTCCCTGTGGCTTTTAATGCGGCAACAAAGACCCAACTTATTGGTTTTGGCATTATTGGCCGCCCCAGCAATTTTCATTTTCGCGCCTTTGATCCAGTTTTTTCCGGTGGGCGTGGGGTCTTCCATGGTTTTTATTAGTTCCGTTTTTACGGTTTTGCTTTTTGGTTTGCTGCTTCCTGTTTTTGGTTTTTATAGATGGAAAAATATATTGGCCGGGCTCTGTCTTTTGGTCGCAGTTATTTTCTTTTTAATGGCTCATTTTACAAGTTCCTTTTCTGAAAAAAGGCAGAAACCCAACAGTTTAATTTATTTTGAAGACCAAAATACACACGAAAGTTATTGGCTTACCTATGATAAAATATTGGACGATTGGACGAAAAATTATTTAGGCGAAACACCCGCGGAAGCTTCAAAATATGTGAAAAATTATTCCTCCAGCAAGTACAACACTGCCTATACTTTCGCGGCTCCGGCACCTTTCAAAAATATTGACGGTTTCGAAATTGTTGTGAACAAAGATTCCATCGTAAATGCTGAAAGATTTGTTTCCTTTACAATTATTCCAAAACGGGAAACCAATCAAATTGAACTATATCTTCCAAAGAAAACTCAATTGAACGAACTTATTTTCAATGGAAAAAAGGCCGAATTCGGGAAACGAAGCAGCAATCTGTTGCTGAGGTATTATGTTTCAAATAACGATTCATTGGTGGTGTCATATTCTTTTCCCAATGAAACGGCCGTAAATTTTACCGTACAACAAGCTTCGTTCGATTTGATGGAAAATCCACAATTCAAGATAAATAAACGCGCAAAAAATATGATGCCGAAACCTTTTGTGGTAACGGATGCAATAATAATAAAGAAATCATTTATGGTCGATACCATTGCCAAAACCGCGAAGGATACTATTTTTGGGGCTTCAGAAAATATTTTAATCAATGAATAAATCCATCGCCATTGCGGGTCTTGGCTGGCTCGGACAACCATTGGCATACAGGCTTTCCACCATCGGTTATCACGTGAAAGGCTCGGTAACTTCCTGTGAAAAGGCCGTTGTACTTCAAAATAACGGTTTCGATGCCTTTCCAATGGAAATTTCTGAAATGGGGGTTACAGGAGAAATCTCCGCCTTCCTCAACAATGTGCATAGCCTAATTATTATGATTCCACCTGGCTTGCGGAACAACACCGGGGCTGATTATGTGCTGAAAATGTCAAATTTTCTCGTGCAGATATTGGAGTCAAAAGTAGAAAATGTCATTCTTGTTAGTAGCACTTCCGTCTATGGCGATTTACAGGGAAAAGTTTCCGAAGAGGATAAACCGCATCCCGAAACAGAGGCCGGCAGACAACTTTTGGAAGTGGAAAAGCTATTTTTTGAATGTGAGGGAATACGAACTACAATTGTACGTTTTGGTGGGCTCTTGGGCGGAAGTCGCCAACCTGTGAAATATTTGGCGGGAAGAAAGAATTTAAACGATGGCAATGCGCCGGTAAATTTGGTGCATCGTAACGACTGTATTTCAATATTGGAAGAAATATTGAAACAGGGCGCTTTTGGACACATCTTTAACGCTGTAAATCCGCAGCATCCCAAAAAATCTGATTACTATATTGCAAAGGCAAAAGAACTTGGATTGGAACCGCCAACCTTTTCCGAAGTCTCTTCCGAAGAAATTTTCAAGCAAGTGGATTCGGTAAATTTGAAAGCTATTTTAAATTATACTTTTAGGGAAAACCTATATTAAATCAAATAAAAAAGGAGCCAAGCGGCTCCTTTTTTTTATTGTTTTCATAAAAACTACCAAATACGTACTCTATTCTCGGGAGCTACGTACATTGGGTCACCTTCCTTAATATCAAACGCTTCGTAAAAAGCATCCACATTCTGCAAAGGCTGTGTTGCACGAATACGGCCTGGGGAGTGTGGGTCGGTTTTTACTTGGTTGCGCAAAGATTCCTCGCGGGCTTTTGTGCGCCAAACCGTGGCCCAGCTCATAAAGAAGCGTTGTTCAGGCGTAAACCCGTCAATTTTTCCAGGTCTTCCATTTTCTTTGTAAAAACGTTGAAGCCCATCATAAGCTGCCAAAACGCCGCCAAGGTCACCAATGTTTTCACCCAAAGTGAATTTTCCATTAATGTAAACGCTGTCCAATACGGCAACGCCGCTATATTGGTCGGCAAGTTTATTGCCGCGGGTGGTGAAGTTTTCAAGGTCTGTGTCGGTCCACCAGTTTATAAGATTTCCATTGGAGTCAAAACGGGCGCCGCTGTCATCAAAAGCGTGTGAGATTTCGTGGCCGATAACAGCTCCCATTCCCCCGTAATTTACGGCTTCGTCTGCTTTGTAATCATAAAATGGAGGTTGCAAAATAGCTGCAGGGAAAACTATTTCATTATTGAAAGGGTTGAAATAAGCATTCACGGTTTGTGGGCTCATTCCCCATTCGGTGCGGTCCACCGGCTCATCAATTTTATCTAGGTTATCTTTTTTCCCCCATTCCTGCACGGCAACCATATTGTCGTAAAATGAATTTCCGTTTTTCACATCCATTGAGGAATAATCCTTCCACTTGTCTGGGTATCCAATTTTAATTCTGAATTTATCCAGTTTTTCAATAGCTTTCGTTTTGGTACTGTCGCTCATCCAATCCAACGCACGGATTCTGTCCTTATATGCAAGAATGACATTTTGGATCATTTTTTCCGCTTTCGCCTTTGCTTCCGGTGGAAACATTTCATCAACGTACAATTTACCCAAAGCTTCGCCAACGCTTCCGTTTACGGTTTCTAATGCGCGCTCGTTTGCCGGCTTCTGTTTTTTGGTGCCTTTTAGGGTTTGGTCATAAAAATTCCAACTTGTTTTGTCAATTTCAGGGGTAAGCATACCTGCGGAAGAGTTGAAGGTTGACCAGCGCATAACGGTCTTCCAGGTTTCAACATTCTTTTTTGCAAAAATATCCTGCAATGCAGCCATATATTTTGGCTGCATCACAAATACGGTATCCAATTTTTTGGTTACGCCAAGATCGGTAAATACTTCCTGCCAGTTAATTGCAGGTACCATTTTATTTACTTCCGCCAAGGTTCTTGGATTGTTGAAATTTCTGAAATCGCGGCTTGCCACTTTATCCAATCTTGGGGTGGCAAGTTTGGTTTCAAAAGCCAAAATAGTTTCGGCCTGCGCGCGTGCGGATTCTTCGCTATCTCCTAAATACTGAAGCATTTTGGTAATATAATCTTTGTACTGCTCGCGAATTTTTACCGATGCCGGATCTGTATTTGTATAGAAATCCCTGTCTGGCAATCCCAATCTTCCGGGAGCAATATATGCTGAATTCATTGCGCTATTGCTAGGGTTTGAAGTGGCAAATATTCCGAAGAATGGCTGTGCAATTTCCACGTTTTCAGTGGCAACTTTTTGTAGATCGGAAACATTTTGAATTGACGCTATTTTTTCCAAAGTTGGTTTAATAGGGTCAATACCGGCTTTTTGGCGAGCTACGGTATCCAATTCGGTTTCGTAGATCATCATTGCTTTCGCCTGATCCGTATCGTCTGCGTACTTGTTGCTTTTTTTCGCTTTATCTAAAATATCCTGAACATCGGCAGCGGTTTTTTTGCGAAGAATGGTAAAACCTCCCCAGCTTGTTTGGTCGTCCGGGATTTCGTTGTTTTTCATCCAGTTACCGTTTACGTAATTGTAGAAGTCTTCTTTCGGACTAACGGTGGTGTCCATATTTGCCAGAATAATACCGTGTGGCTCGGTGTCTGCTTTCGCAACCTCTGTTTTCTTTTTGCAGGCGGTTACTGTAACTGCAACAAGTGCTATTGCCATAGCGGGTTTTACAATATTTCTCATTGGGTGTTTTTAATTAATAATGAAGTTTGTATTAAATTTTATGAGTCGTAATTTTTTTAAAAAAGTTACAATCCTTTCTTTTTAGTGTCTTGCAGTTCCAATTTATAAATGGAATCTGTATATCGTTTTTGTTTTTTCAGTTCGCTCTCCTCGTTTTCCTTTCTTTGGTAATCGATGTTGTCCTTTTGGAATTTCTCGTTCAATTGGGCGATAAAATTTTCAATTGAAATATTAAGTTCCTCAATATAATCCTGGATTTTCGCAGAATCTATACGCGATTGGTGGGCCACATCATCCAATAAGCCCGTGCGGGTTTTTATCACCATCAGCCTGCTGTGGATGGGCGTTGTATTCAGTGTGTCCGGAATATTCTTGAACAGCGAATCTGTGTATTCCTCCAGGCGTTCCGTGGTATTTCTAAGCGACTCGAAGTTACTTCCGTTGACGCTCTGTGCCTCGTGGAAAAAATCTTCGAGTGCGCCCCATTTTAAAACCTGTTCCTTTACAGGCGGGGTCAATTGTGGAGGCGTATATTTCTTGTTTCCAAAAATTATGGAAACATCCTGCGTATTTTCCTGTGGTACTTCTTCTACATTATTTTTACAGGAAATTAGTGAAAGAAAAACAATAAAAAATGCCGATAAAATCTTCATATAAAAATTAAGGGGAACAAATATACTGGTTATTCCGCGAATGCCACATAATTTTTTTTCAGGCCGAAAAGGAAAGATTATGGCTATATTTACACCTCAATTTTCTGAAATATTATGAAAAAGAGAATACTGATAATCGGGGCGTGCGGGCAAATAGGAACCGAACTTACCGCATATTTAAGACAAAAATTTGGAAACCATAAAGTAATTGCCAGTGATATAAGGGAAGGCGATACCGATATGATGGCTTCCGGGCCTTTTGAAATATTGGATGCGATGGATTACGATGCGGTGGAAGAAGTGGTAATTAGGCACGAAATTACCGATGTTTATTTAATGGCTGCCATGCTTTCCGCCACTGCGGAAAAATTCCCTATGAAGGGTTGGAACCTTAATATGAATTCCCTTTTCCACGTATTGAACCTTGCGAGGGACAAGAAAATAGAAAAGATTTTTTGGCCATCGAGCATCGCAGTCTTTGGACCCTCAACCCCAAAAACCGATACACCGCAACGAACCGTTATGGAACCAACTACAGTTTACGGAATAAGCAAGCAAACGGGGGAGCGCTGGTGCGAATATTATTATAACCGATATGGCGTGGACGTTCGTAGTATCCGCTATCCCGGGCTTATAAGTTATAAAACAATGCCGGGTGGTGGAACTACGGACTATGCCGTTGATATTTACCACAAGGCATTAAAACACAAAAAGTACATTTGTTTTTTAAATGCGGAAACTACCTTGCCCATGATGTTTATGGATGATGCGATAAAGGCTACCGTAAGTATTATGGAAGCGGAAAACGAGAAGATTAAAATTAGAAGCTCCTACAATCTTGCGGCTATGAGTTTTAACCCCGAAGAGATTGCTGCAAGTATTCGAAAACATATTCCGGAATTTACAATTTCATACGAGCCCGATTTTAGACAAGCCATTGCCGATAGCTGGCCGCAGAGCATAAACGATGCCGAGGCACAAGAGGATTGGGGATGGAAAAGTGAGATATCTTTGGATGAAATGACGGATATTATGCTAAAAAACCTAAAGGAAAATTATTAATTTTTGGCAATTTCTTGAAGCTCCACTTCTAAAATATTCCCAGTTCCATTCTCCCCTTCGTTTGAAATATATAAAGTTCCTTTGGGTGAAAAAGTGAGGCCTTCGGGTTGGGCAAACGCATCACGACGGAAGTAATGCATACGTGCAGATTTCCCGATGGAATCCATTATTAGCAATTGTGGCGGATGGCTCTGTAATACATACAAATCTTCGTTTTGTGGATTCAAGCCAATATCTGAAGGGGAAAATGAGGATATTTTTTCATCGTCGTCATCTGCGTCCTTAATTCTGAAAACCGCATCGTTGAGTTGAATTTTAGAAACGGGACTTGGTGACACTTTCTTCGTGGTGAGATCAAAAGCATAAATACCTTTGTGCCTTTTACTTTGCGGATCATCATTTTTTACGGTTAGTAAAAGTCTATTGTGCGTTGGATCTGGAGCTAAGGATTCCATATTATTTTTTCCGTTGAAAAATGTTTGGTAGGTATTGACCTTGAAATTTTCAGTCAAATAATTTTCAACTTCATATATTTTCCCGTCACTTTCCAGCACATAGGCCGTACTGTCTATAACGGAAATCCCTTCGTAATCACCTGCTTTGGCAAAATTTATCTGGCGCTCGACCAATGAGGTGGAAAGATTGTAGATAAATATAATTCCTTCCTCATCCTGCACGCAGGCTATTTTGTCCTCGGCAATCCAGGTAATACCTGATATTTCGTCAAGTTGTACGGGCATCTCCCATTTCCGGATTATCTTATAGGTTACTTCCTCCAGCCTCGGGTTAAGCGCGGGGTTTTCGAATGCGTACCACATTATGCCCACAAACCCAAGGACGCCTATTATAATAAGAAAGGCTATTTTATTTTCCTTCATATATTAAGATCTAATAGTCGATAAATTAAGGGAAAATAATATTTTCTTTACTTAAAATTTTTATAAAAATGGAAAAAAGGGAATTGGTAAAGGAATATTTAAAAACCACCCGCAACCAAACAATTGTTTTTGGAGAGAACATTTTTACAGTATATTCTACACTAACCTCTCCGCAATAATTTCATTTTCAAAAGTTTGGGCTAATTTGGAAATAAAAAGTAGACTCACCAATCCCGAAACGTCGGGAGACCTTGGAAACAAAAAGTAGCCTCACCAAGAATCGAACTTGGATCTAAAGTTTAGGAAACTTCTATTCTATCCATTGAACTATGAGGCCTAAAAACAAAAAAGCCCAACTGGTCCGTTGGGCTTTTTGCTCCTCCTCTTGGGCTCGAACCAAGGACCCTCTGATTAACAGTCAGATGCTCTAACCAACTGAGCTAAGGAGGAATTTAATTTTCTTCTCTCAAACCATCCCGCTAATAGTGGGAAGACTAAGGCGCTATTTGCTTTAGCGGATGCAAATATACCTATTTTTTAATTCCATCAAAATAAAAAATAAAAGTTTATGGATTTTTTCTTGAAGGGAATAAGAAAACCCATAATTCAGTCCAATTTCTCCAACTGGTGGAGCAGGACCACACTTTTGGAAAATGAACTTTTGGCGAGGCTTTTTTTTGCCTCGGAAACCTTTCCGTCCTTTATTTGCGACAGGGCATAATAATATTGAGCTTCCTCAAAAAAGGCACTGTTTTCATCGAGTATCGCGCGCTGGAAATAGATTTGCGCCATTTTTGATTTTCCTTCCGCTAGATTGGCAACTCCCAAAAAATAATTTAGGGTGTCATTATTACTTTTTTCGGGATATATTTTTTGCCATTTTTCAATTGCCTGTGAATAGTTTTTGCGTTTATAGCTTACCATTCCATCATAAAAAATATAGTTGGAAGTATTACCCATGGTTGTGGGAAGTCCTGGATCCACCACAAAATTTTCAGCAAAAATTTGTTCGGTCGTGTTCTCTTTAAAAAAGAGCGCCCAACTTGTAACTCCAACTATGATGGCAATGGATGCTGCCACGGCAGCCCAACTATAAAAGATTTTTCTCTTTCTTGATTTCTGAAGAGAAGTATGAAATTTATCCAGTGTATTTCTTATATAATATTCTTCAATACTTTGGGTAATTAGTTGCTGTTCTTCTACCGCTTTGCGCAGATTGGGATCTTCCTTCATTTTTTCCTGAAATGCGGCGCGGGAGTTACTATCCAGCCTATCCAATAGATAATTGTCTATCAGTTGCTGCATTTCCTCAGTATAGTATGCTTTTTTATTCGTGTCCATTGGTGGGGTCAATTTGGGTCATTTTTCTTAATTGCTCAAGGCAACGGTATTTTGCGGTGCGCGCATATGCTTCATCCAGTTGCTTGAGTTTTGCAATTTTTTTATAGGATTTTCTTTCAAAATAAAACAACTTCAATAGTTCTTGGCAATTTTCGCCCATTTTGTCTATTGCCAACAGTATGTTTTTTATTCGCGAATTCTTAAGCTCCTCTTCTTCGCTAGGGGTTTCGAAATATTCGATTTCGCGGTTTATAAGGGTCGTATTTTTATAGGTTGCGCTGCGCAGATGATCCAGCCATTTGTATTTTGCTATTTGGAACAGATATCCGTTAAGGGAGGTTTCATTTTCCGGCTGAAACTTATCTTCCTTTATATTTTTCCACATTGCCACAAAAGCTTCCTGATAAATATCCTGTGCTTCCGCTAAGCTTCCGCTGTTTTTTAGAACAAAGTCCTTGACTTTATTGAAATTAGATTTATACAATTTCTTTATCGTAGCGTTGTCATTCTTTTTTATGAGCGCTACCGTTTTTACGGGTAACTGTTTCAGGAAGGATTGTTTGCTTTGCTGCATAATGGTTTATCCAATACAGAAAGATACAATTTATACCCAATCCTCATTAATTTTTTGACGTAACCCTGCCTTTTTTCGTTGAAATGGAAAATACACTTCATTTATAGGCTATAATACTATAGACCATTACTTTTAAAACTATTCATAAGGGTATCGGGAATGGAGGTAAAATGTCATCACTATAACAAAAAAAAATGCCTCCAATTTTTCGGAGGCATTTTTAAAATTGAATTTTATTTTGAAATTTTATTTAAATAACCAACGATATATATCGTTTCCGTTGGCAAAAAGAACTAAGGCAATCAATATGAAAAAGCCTACCATTTGTGCATATTCCATAAACTTATCGTTCGGTTTTCTGCCGGTTACAATTTCATATAAAAGAAACATTACGTGGCCACCATCCAAGGCCGGGATTGGCAAAATATTCATAAATGCCAATATAATGGAAATCAAGGCCGTGGTTTCCCAAAAGCTCATCCAGTCCCACGTATCCGGAAAAAGATTGCCAATGGCGCCAAAACCGCCAACTTGGGTGGCTCCTTTCTGTGTGAATACGTACTTAAACTGTTTCACATAATCCTTCAAAATATTGAAGCCGTAGCTAACCCCGCCTTGCACGCTTTCACCAAGGGAATAATTTATTTTTGTTTCGCCTATTTTAAGTTCCCTTCCGAAGGAATTGATGCCAATAATGCCTTCCTCGTTTGGAGTAGCCAGTAGCGTATCGAGCTGATTATTTCTTGAAACCACAATAACATCTTCCTTTTGGCCATTTTCCTTCACATACTTTTCAAATTCGTGGAAATATTTTGCGGACTGCCCATTTACCGAAACAATTTTATCGCCTTTTTGAAACCCTGCCTTCTCTGCCGGATAATCGGCGGCAACTGTGTCAATTACGGCAAGGCGCATCGGCTCGAATGGACGAAGAATGTCATTTTTGAACATAGTGGTGCCCACATCTTCCGGTACCGAAAGAGTTTCCACGGTGCCGTCGGCGTGTTTTACCTCAATGGTTTCAACATCGCGAAGAAAGAGATATTTATTTACGTCCAAAACATTGGTAAGTTGCTCTCCATTTACCGCCAAAATGTGGTCACCATCACGGAAACCGTATTCCTTAAATTGCTCGGCAACCGCAAAACCCTGCGGAATGTCATCATTCGTGGTTACGTCCCTTCCGTAGAAATAAAGGATTCCCATATAAATTACGAACCCTACGATAATATTCACCGTTACGCCACCGAGCATAATAATCAATCGCTGCCAAGCTGGTTTGCTACGGAATTCCCACGGTTGCGGGGGCTGGGCCATTTGCTCCTTGTCCATGCTCTCGTCTATCATCCCGGAAATTTTTACATAACCTCCCAACGGAAGCCAGCCAATCCCGTAAACGGTTTCGCCAATTTTCTTTTTGAAAAGTGAGAATTTCACATCAAAGAAAAGGTAGAATTTCTCAACGCGGGTCTTAAAAAGTTTTGCGGGAATAAAATGCCCCATTTCGTGGAGCACTATTAATATGGATAAGCTTAATATAAGCTGGATAGCTTTAACAGCAAATGGACTCATGAAATTTTTCTAAAAATTAACGCACAAAAGTACTCTTTTACAACGGGAAAAAAAATAAGCGCCAGAGTTATGGATTATTTTATGATTCAGAAATTTATAGTGTAAAATTTAGCCATTACTTTTGCCCGTATCTTTCTGCAATAGCTTAAAATACTTCGCGATGCTTACCTTTTTTAAAAAATACAAATTCTTTGCAATTGTGCTGCTCGTACTTTCGGCAATTATTATTTCAATTATGTATTCCATAATGAAACCCAAAAAAGTACTGGCGGTCTATCAACCCGCGGACGTTTCTACCGAATTGGTTGATACCACCATTCAATACGTGAAAAAATACCACACCATTGCAGACTTTTCGTTAACAAATCAAAACGGGGAAATCATTACCCAAAACGATTACAAGGATAAAATTTATGTTGCCAATTTCTTTTTTACCACTTGCCAGACCATTTGCCCTATAATGACGGGAAACATGGAAAAACTTCAGCAACAATTGAAGGATGACGAGCAGGTGCTTTTGCTTTCGCACAGCGTAACACCCGAAATTGATTCGGTGGCACAACTTAAAAAATACGCCTTGGAAAAAGGAGTGGATGACGATAAATGGAATCTTGTTACGGGAGATAAAAAGCAAATTTATGATCTTGCCAGAAAATCCTATCTCGCAGCCAAGGATGTTCCCTTTCAGAAATTTGATTTGATACATACCGAAAACTTTGTGCTGGTTGACAAAAAGAAACGGATTCGCGGTTTTTACGACGGAACCAATCCCGAAGAAATGGAGAAATTGTTGGAGGACATCAAAATATTGGAGCAGGAGGAATGATTAAACGGTTTTATCTCTATTTCTAAAACCCTTTAAGGTTTTGGAAACCTGATAGAAAGATAGGTTTAATCACAAATATTTTTCCTTAAAAATAATTCTGATTTGAGGATTCTTCATTCTGAATTAATTCCCTTACTTTTGCCTTGTTTAAATTCAATCTAAATAAAGACTGTGCTTACAATTGCATCTTTAAAGAAGGGTCAACGAGGAATAATCAAGGATTTTTCTGTGGAAGTAGTTCCATTAAAACTATTGGAAATGGGATGTCTTCCCGGAAATGAGGTATCCTTGGTGCAAATAGCGCCTTTTCGGGATCCACTCTACCTAAATATTAACGGAAGCCATTTGGCCATTCGTTTAGAAACAGCACTGAAGATTGAAATAGAATTGATATAACCGCAAATGGCAAAACAAATTAACGTTGCCTTAATAGGAAATCCAAATACCGGGAAAACATCAGTCTTCAATCGGCTTACCGGACTCAACCAAAAAGTTGGCAACTATCCCGGAATAACTGTCGAAAAAAAGCAGGGTACGTGCAAATTCGGTCGCGGATGCAAAGTCCACATTTTGGACCTTCCCGGAACCTATAGCCTAAATGCCTCTTCCCTTGATGAAAATGTGGTAATTGAATTATTGCTGAATAAAAACGACAAAGATTTTCCCGATGTGGCGGTAGTAGTGGCCGATGTTGAAAATTTAAAACGCAATCTACTGCTTTTTACACAAATAAAAGACCTTGGCATCCCTACAATTCTCGCCATAAATATGTCGGATAGGATGAAGCGCAAGGCTATTTCATTGAATGTTCCGTTGCTCGAGGAGAAGCTGAAAACGAAAATCGCCCTTATCAGTTCCCGCAAAAATCTTGGGTTTGATTATTTAAAGGAATTGATTGAAAACTACCAACAGCTTTCAACAAAACCCAGTTTAAACGCATCTAACATTGCCCCCGAATATTTTGACAGACTAAGGAAAGCCTTTCCAAATCAGGAACTCTATAAGTTGTGGCTGGTTATTACCCAGGATGTGAATTTCGGAAAACTGGACCGTAATGAACTAAAGGGAGTAGCCTCTTTCCAGACTGAATCGGTCAGTAATCTTAAACGCCTTCAACAAAAGGAAACCGTTCGGCGGTATCAATTTATAAACGAAACCTTAAAGGAAACGCTTCATATAGATGTTGCGAATGCAAAGGATTTGCGAAGCCGTTTGGATAGAATTTTAACCCACCGGGTTTGGGGCTATGTTATTTTCTTTGGAATCCTGTTGCTCATCTTCCAGGCCATTTTCGATTGGAGCAGTTACCCGATGGATTTTATCGACAGTGCTTTCGCCTCTTTCAGCGAATGGACTAAAAACACGCTTCCCCCGGGTGATTTTACAAATTTGATTTCAGAAGGAATAATCCCCGGCCTTGGCGGTATCGTCATCTTTATTCCACAGATTGCCTTTTTGTTTTTCTTCATTTCAATTTTGGAGGAAACAGGCTATATGAGCCGCGTTGTCTTTTTAATGGATCGCGTCATGCGCCGATTCGGACTTAGCGGAAAAAGTGTGGTGCCACTGGTTGCCGGCACTGCTTGCGCCATTCCCGCAATTATGGCCACCCGAAATATTGAAAATTGGAAAGAACGTCTCATTACAATCCTAGTTACACCATTTACAACCTGCTCCGCGCGCTTGCCGGTGTATTTAATAATCATCGCGCTTGTTATCCCGGACAATCGGGTTTTGGGTATTTTCAGTCTGCAGGGCCTTACCCTAATGTTGATGTATTTAATAGGTTTTGGCGCCGCAATTTTTTCGGCTTATTTATTGGATAAAATTCTGAAAATAAAAACCAAAAGCTTTTTTGTGGTTGAAATGCCCAACTATAAATTGCCATTGCCCAAAAATGTATTGATAACGGTAGTCGAAAAAACGAAGGCATTTGTGCTGGGCGCGGGGAAAATAATACTCGCTATTTCAATAATTCTATGGGTTTTGGCATCCTACGGACCGGGAAATTTCAATAATGCGGAAGAAATAATAAGAAATGAATACGCATCCCAAAACCTTTCCGAAGAGGAAATATTGATGCACGTTGACTCCTATAAACTTGAACATTCCTATATAGGCTATGTAGGCCATGCCATTGAACCTGCCGTGCGTCCGCTGGGTTACGACTGGAAAATAGGCATTGCAATAGTAAGTTCCTTTGCGGCCAGAGAAGTTTTTGTGGGAACGCTCGCAACAATTTATAGCGTGGGAAGTGAAGATGAACAGACTATAAAAAGCCGAATGGCTGCCGAAATAAATCCTGTTTTGGGCGGACCGTTATTTAATTTTGCGAGTGGCGTTTCGCTTTTGCTTTTTTACGCTTTCGCGATGCAGTGCATGAGTACACTTGCCATCGTTAAAAAGGAAACCAATAGTTGGAAATGGCCAATGTGGCAACTATTTGTAATGAGCGCAATTGCTTATGTGGTGGCCCTTGCGGCCTATCAATTTTTAAAATAAGAAAACAAAGCTATGATTCAATTTATTTTAGTGATACTTACTTTTATTTTGGCTGTGGGCTATTTAATAATGAATTTTATTTGGAATCCATTCGCATCTAAAGGAAGTAATAAAAATAAGCCGGGTGATCATTCTGATTGCGGAAAATGTGCTTTCATTAAATAAAAGAATTCTCCAACGCTGAAGCACTTTCACATATAAATCCGTCGGCTCGCTTTACGTCGTAATTTTGTATCTTTGTGGCATGCAAACAATTCTGGTTTTAATCACGTTTTTAATCGCAGCGGGCTTTTTGATTAAAAAGTTCGTTTGGAACCCTATTTTTGAAGCCAACCAAAGCTCAAATGGTACTTTGGATGGGGGGAAAACCAAATGCGGCAAAAAGAATTGTGGCTGCCATTAATCAGTTGTTTTTATCTTCACAAACCAATAAGGTATATTCTTTTTCTCCCGTATTTTGTGTAGTTGGATAAGGGCTCAATGTTAAACCGTTTATTGCAAAATTCGCATTACTGAAAACATTTGTATTTTCTTCCTCATTTAATTGTGTAGCACCAAATGTGAGTATTTTCTCAGTTGTTTCCCCATTATTTGTAACCATAATTTTTACTCTGGCGCGGCCTGCCCAAATGCAGTTTGTCCCCGTTGGACAGCGGGAATCTTCCAGCACTTCAACAAATTTCACCGAAACGCCTTTTATTTCTACCGTTTCTCCTTTAGGAATTTTAATGCCGATTTTGGGAGTTTCGGCAGATTCGTTCTGGCCATATGAAATGACTGAAAATAGAAGAGTGAGAGCTAAAATGAAGTTTTTCATGATGTGAGGATTTTTCAATTTTAAAGATATAAAAAATTGTGCCGCAAATAAAAGAGCAGTTCTATCCAATTTGAAATGAAAAATTTTATACAATAAAAACCGGCACTTTCACCCTATGCCGAACGCTGTCAACCGTGGTTCCCAACAGTAAATCCTTAAACCCGGTGTGGCCGTGGGCGCCAAGAACGAGCAAATCATAATTGGAAGCGTTCACAATTTTTGGGATACTTTTTTTAGGGGAACCGAAGCCCAGTTCAACCGAAACCTTGAATCCCATATCAAGCAATTTCTTTTGGTAGGTATTCAAAAAAGCTTCATCGCTTTCGGTTTCGTAATCGTCTATTTCATCTCCGTAAATCATGGCGCCCGGAGTTTCAACAATATGAATTAGCGTATATTCGGCCTCTTTTCCCCCCAATTGAAGTGCGGCTGCAATACTCTTTTCATCCGAAGTGGAAAAATCTACCGGAATTGCAATCTTTTTATAGGAAAGCGGATTGATCAATTCCTCAATTTTGGCGTCCAAAATATGGGGAACCATTTTCCTTTTTTCTGATTTTATATTTTTCTCAGTGGCTTTAAAGGTAATATACAATAGAAGAATTGCCGCGCCAATGGCTACAGGCACCACAAAAATCCAAATATAAATGGGATTTTCAACGGTATGGAGCCAACCGAGAATTTCATCATAAACCAACTTGGCATTTAAACCCACAATTATTATAGTAATTAGCCAAGAGCCAATTCGCAACGGCCATTTTATACTAAAATCGCCCATCAATTTTTTACTGCTCACAAAATGGATTAAGGGAATAATTGCGAACCCAAGCTGTAAACTAAGCACTACTTGGCTTAAAACGAGCAATCTTCCCGTTCCGCTTTCACCAAAATAAATAACTGTAAAAAGGGCGGGAATGATTGCCAGCATTCGTGTTATCAACCTCCGGACCCACGGCTGAATACGTAGATTTAAATGGCCTTCCATCACAATTTGCCCAGCAAGTGTGCCCGTTAGCGTACTGCTCTGTCCCGCTGCAATCAGGGCGATCGCGAAAAATGCCGGAGCAAGGTTTGAGCCCAACAAAGGTTCCAAAAGGGCGTGCGCATCCTGTATTTCGGCCACTTCGTACAAACCATTTTTATAAAAAACCGCCGCGGCTAAAATTAAAATGGCGGCATTCACAAAAAAGGCAAGGTTTAAAGCAATTGCCGAATCTATAAAATTGAACTTCAATGCCTGTTTTATTCCCTTTTTGGTGCGTTCTATCTTTCGGGATTGCACGAGTGAAGAGTGCAGGTAAAGATTGTGCGGCATCACAGTGGCACCAATTATACCGATTGCAATATAAAGCGCGGTACTATTTGGAAGCGAAGGAATAAACCCTGCCATAAGCTCGCCCATATCCGGTTTTGCGAAAAACATTTCAACGAAAAAAGAGAGGCCGATTATAAAAATTAGGCCGATGATGAACACTTCCATTTTCCGCATTCCTTTGTTTAATAGAAAAAGTAAAAGGAAGGTATCCAAAGCTGTAATGGAAACTCCCCAAATCATGGGCAGTCCAAACAGAAGATTTAACCCAATTGCCATCCCGATAACTTCAGCTAGATCGCAGGCCACAATAGCAATTTCGGCGAAAATATAAAGTATAAAGTTTACGAATGGATTGTAAGCTTCCCGCGAAGCCTGTGCCAAATCACGGCCGCGCACCACTCCTAAACGCGCACAAAGACTTTGAAGCAGAAGCGCCATAATATTGCTCATCAACAAAACCCAAATAAGTTTGTACCCGAATTGGCTTCCACCAGCAATATCCGTTGCCCAGTTTCCGGGATCCATATAGCCCACGCTCACCAAATATGCGGGCCCTAAAAAGGCGAGCAGCCGTTTCCATGGTGATTTTTTTCCTGCGGTTTCAATGGTTCCGTGTACTTCTTCCAGCGATTTATGCCTTCTTCTGTCCATTGCTATTCTTGGGTTTGTATGTAAAGATTTTCGGCTATTTTAAGTGAAATAAAAAATTGGTCGCCACCCACTTGGATGATCATGGAACCATCAAAAAATTCCTTGCCCAAAACCTTTATTTTGGTGCCGATGCTTATTTTCTTTTTGTCGAGATATTGTAGAAATTCTGTGCTACTTTCCTTTACGCCCACGCAAACGCCCTTTTGATTTTTCTCTATTTCAGAAAGTAATTTTTTCTCTGTACGCTTTAAAACGCCGTGTTTGTCTGGGATTGGGTCGCCGTGCGGGTCAAAATCGGGGCTTCCCAAAAATTTATCAAGGCGAATAATAAGTTCTTCGGATTGAATATGTTCTAATTGTTCGGCAATTTCGTGCACCTCATCCCAATGGAAATTCAGTTTTTCCACTAAAAATACTTCCCACAATCGGTGTTTTCTAATTACATCGGCCGCGACTTTTTTTCCCTCAGCAGTTAATTGTACGCCTTTGTAACGTTTATAGGTGAGCAGTTTTTTTTCGGCAAGTTTTTGAATCATATCCGTAACGGAAGAGGGCTTGGTCTCCATTTGTTCGGCTATGGCGTTGGTGCTTATTTCCGCTTGCAGCGCATGCTCCAAATGGAAGATTGTCTTTAAATAATTTTCTTCTGCTAATGTAAACATAGGCACAAAAGTAAAAATTTATTTCTATTTGTAGTGAAATAATTTTTAGCCAAAACTAAAAATACACTATTGCGTAAAAAAATTCCCCTGTTTTAAGGAGAATTTTATTGATTGAAAATCAAAATATTAGACCTAAAACCCGCGCTCCTTCTGAAGCTGTTCATAAGCTTCCTGCACTTTTTTGAACTTTTCCTCGCCTCCTTTTTGATAGGCTTCATCCATATGTTGCAGTTTATCGGGGTGATATTTTTTTACCATAGTGCGGTAAGCCGCTTTTATTTCTGAAACAGTCGCGCTACGGTCAATCTCTAAAATTTTATAGGCGCTATCCGGATTTTTGAAGAACATCGCTTTTATACTTTCAAAATCCCGGGCGTAAACACCCAGAAATCCTGCAATCCGGTTTATTTCATTTACTTCTGCCGTGGAAACACTGCCGTCGGAATTCGCAATGCTGAAAAGAAAGTGAAGAATTTGTAGTCGGCTTTCGTAGCGCGTACGTTGGCGAAGCAGATTGCAAATATTCTGTGCAGAAATTTCGCGCTTGTTTATTTCTTCATTAAAAACCTTAAAAGTTGCGTTGGCACGTTCCTTTCCATAAGCCTGTATAAAATATTGGCGCACATAATCCAGCTCTGACTGGCTTACTTGTCCGTCTGCTTTGATGACCAATGAAGAGAGGGAAAGCAAATGCAATTCAAAATCGGCAGGGGTTACATTTTGGGCCGAAGAACCGAAGGAAGTTTGAAAGACCTTTCCCTTTACGCTAAAATTATCGATTAAGCTTCCTATTAAAAAACCAACAATGGCACCCGGAATCCGGTAAAGTGCGTATCCAAGAACGGCCAACAACCAACGAAGCATAAAATGTAATTTTTCCTTTTTTGAGCCGACAAAGTTACTCAATTAAAAAAACAAATCTGAAGCGGTAAATGTCAAATAAAATTGAAGTTTCAAATTCTAAAATGGAATCTCTAATTTCTTTCAAATAATTAAAAAATCGGATTTTATTTTCTATTTGAATTGTTGATGATTGAATAGTTATTTATGATTTTGGAATTGATAATTTGGAATTTTCCCCCTTCAAAATTTGTATCTTTGCCTTCACATTTTTTATAATATTTAAAAGAAAAATTATGTACCCACCCGAACTAGTAAAACCCATGCGCGAAGACCTAACAAGTGTAGGTTTTGCCGAATTACATACTGAGGAAGATGTTGAAAATGCACTTAAAAAAGAAGGAACGACCCTTTTGGTAGTTAATTCAGTTTGCGGATGTGCCGCCGCAAATGCCCGTCCCGGAGCGGCAATGTCATTGGATAACGAGAAAAAACCCGACCATTTGGTTACTGTATTTGCCGGGGTTGACCGTGAAGCCGTGGATGCTGCCCGTGCCAATATGGTTCCCTTTCCACCAAGTTCGCCTTCGATGGCGTTGTTCAAAGATGGTGAATTGGTCCACATGCTGGAACGCCACCATATTGAAGGTCGCCCTGCACAAATGATTTCAGAAAATTTGAAGGGCGCTTATAACGAATATTGCTAGATTTTAAAAAAATCGAGTAATATGAAAATAACAAAGCCTTTTACCATTATTATAGGCATTTTGGCACTGGGAGCACTCGCTTTCAACATATACCAAAACCCCAAGGTTTCCTATTTATTCGGAAAGGAAATCAACGATTGGCTCTACCGGGCTTTTTGGCTGGGGATCATTGGCCTCTGTGTGTATAATTATATTTATATAGATAGAAATACACTGAAAGACAGATCAAAATCTAAACGGTAGGTTTTTCGGTTTACAAATATTTTGATGCAACCTTAAAAACCGTCTTTTTTAAAGGCGGTTTTCTTATTTTTGAATGGAATGAATTCGCTTCTAAAAATAATCAGCTATCCATTTTCTGCCTTGTTTTACCTTCTTTTTGGTATTACGATTGTCATATTTCATCCCATTCAATGGATGTGCTTTAATTGGTTTGGCTATTCTGCCCACAAAAAAAGTGTGGATTATTTAAACTGGACTTTGCTGCGGTGTTTAAACGTTTTGGGAACAACATTCCATATTAAAATTAACACCAGCATCCCGAATAATGTCCCAATTATAATAGTCTCAAATCACCAGAGTATGTGGGAAATTGCAACGATAACCTGGTATTTGCGGAAGTATCACCCAAAATTTATTTCGAAGGTAGAATTAGGGAAAGGAATTCCGTCAATCTCATATAATCTTAACCACGGCGGTTCTATTTTGATTGATCGAAAAAATCCTAGACAGGCAATAGTTGAGTTGGTGAAATTTTCAAAATATCTGCGGAAATTCAACAGAAGCGGCGTTATATTTCCAGAAGGTACCCGAAGCAAAACCGGTGCGCCAAAACCCTTCCGAAGATCTGGTTTGCAGACACTTTTCAAAAAAATACCCGATGGTTACGTGGTTCCCGTTACCATCAACAATTCCTGGAAATTGCAGCGCTGGGGAATGTTTCCTATTCAAATGGGCGTTCGGCTTGAAATGATTGCGCACCCGGCAATTAAAATTGACGATTATGATGTTGAAATGCTTATTGACAAAGTAGAAAAAACCATCACTTCAAAAATCCATAAATAATGGCTTTGTTTTCTTCGGAAGAAATAATTCAGAACACAATCGCTTTTGTAAAAAATGAATTGAAAAACGCCGAAGGAGGCCACGATTGGTTTCATATTGAGCGGGTTTATAAAAATGCTCTGCTTATTTCCAAAACTGAAAAGGTAGATAATACGGTTGTTGAATTGGGCGCTTTGCTTCACGATATTGCCGATTCAAAATTCCATAACGGGGATGAAACTGTTGGCCCAAAAAAGGCCCAAACTTTTCTGGAATCCCAAAATATTTCCGAAAATGTAATCGACCACGTTTTAAAAATCATTGAAAATATTTCCTTTAAAGGTGGCAATAAAAAACAGGAATTTTTTTCGAATGAATTGGCCGTTGTACAGGATGCCGATAGGCTCGATGCGCTCGGAGCCATTGGTATTGCCCGTACTTTTAATTACGGCGGTTTTAAGAACAGGAAGTTGTACGATCCCGAAATTAAGCCAAATTTGAATATGACCCCTTCGGAATACAAAGCTTCCGATGCACCGACGATCAACCATTTTTATGAAAAATTATTGTTGCTAAAAGATCGAATGAATACGGAAACCGGACGAAAAATAGCTGAAGAAAGACATCTATTTATGGAAACATTTCTTCAACAATTTTATGCTGAATGGAAGGGAGAGAAATAAAGCTTTATGTCCTCTGCGTCTCTGTGGTATAATTTTTCACCACAGAGGCACAAAGAGCACAGAGAATTAAAACAACTTCATCTGCGGATTTTTTAGTTGCATAAAATGCGAGGTATCCAAAGCTTCGGTTTTTCTGTCCTTTAAATATCTTTTTTTGGCGATTGTCATGGTGTTTTTCACTTGTTCGCTAATCGTTCCTTCGCCTTTGATTCGTCGTCCCCAATTGCTATCGTTGAGGTTTCCGCCGTGGCATTCTGCTATTTGGTTTAATATTCTCTCAGCTTTATCCGGAATGGTTTTTTGCGCCCAATCCTTGAAAATTTCTGCAATTTGACCATTCAATCGAACAATCGTGTAGCCCACATCCACTGCGCCGAGCTCGGCTACTTTTTTAACCAACGGAAGAATTTCGTGACTATTTAAAGAAGGAATAATTGGCGCCATCATCACTCTTACGGGAATGCCATTTTCTGAAAGTGTTTCCACAGTTTTCAGGCGTTGTTTTATGCTTGCAGTACGCGGCTCGAGCAACCTGCGCGTATCTTCTGAAAGGGAGGTAATGGAAATATTAGCTGAAATAATATTCAGTTTTGCCATTTCCTTTAAAATATCCAAATCGCGAAGTATCAGTGAATTTTTGGTGATGATGCCTGTTGGGTGTTTCCATTTCAGCATGACTTCCAAACATTTTCGGGTGATTTCCAATTTGCGTTCCAACGGTTGGTAGCAATCAGTATTTCCCGAAAAAACGATGGTATTTCCCTCCCAATTTTTTGATGTTATTTTTTCTTCTAAAAGCTCCGGTGCATTTTTTTTGAAAAGAATGTTCCGTTCAAAATCCAAGCCGGCGCCGTAGCCCCAATATTCGTGGCTATTGCGGGCGTAACAATAACACAGCCGTGCTCGCAACCTTGGTATGGATTGGCCGAATAGCCCATTCCAACATCTGGGCTATCCACTTTGTTGACAAATGATTTTGGAAAAACTTCAATATAATTGGTTTTGTTTTATCTGCTTCCTCACCTTCCGCTTCGCAGAAATTTAGGTATTCGTCCAATACTTCGTGGCTGTTTTCAAAAAAGCGATTGTGAACA
>CAWITX010000009.1:0-168243 GCA_963839235.1 uncultured Flavobacteriaceae bacterium
ACTCGCTTTTTTCCTTAATGTTATTATCCGAAATGCTAAGTAGAAAGGAAATGACGCCAGCAGAAGCTTCAGAATTTATGGATAATCTGAGCCCAAAAATGGCCTCTAGCGACGTAGCACAGGAGGTAAAAACTTTAATTTCCTCCATGCAAAAAGCCGATGTGGGAAGTCCTGCGCCGGCCTTTAGCGCCCCCACCCCCACTGGTGAAACTTTAGCGCTACAGGATGCATTGGGCAAATATACCATCATTGATTTTTGGGCGTCTTGGTGCAAACCCTGCCGTATGGAAAATCCGAATGTGGTGAAAGTTTACAATAAATATCACGATAAAGGATTGAATATTATCAGTGTTTCCCTCGATAAGCCTGAGCAAAAGGAAAAATGGATTCAAGCAATTCAGGAAGATAAAATGGATTGGCAGCACGTTTCAAACCTTCAATTCTGGAACGACCCTATTGCGCAGATGTACAGCGTACGCTCCATTCCGCAAACCTTTCTTTTGGATGAAAACGGGGTGATTATCGATAAAAATTTGCGGGGCGAAGCTTTGGAAAATAAAATGGAATCGCTCTTGGGCAAATAATATAGAATTTAAATTCTTAAAAAAAGCCCCAGTTTCTCGTGAAACTGGGGCTTTTCTTTTTTCGGGAAATATTCTAGTTCAAATAAAAGCTTACGTTTATAGTGGTGCGGATTTCCATTTCGCCCGGAGCGATGGTCTGTTGGCCACTGCCACTTTCATCAGACATCATTGCGCTTTTATACATAGGTTGTGGCCCAATGGTATTTCGGTATTCGCTGATTAATGCTGCCTTGCCAATGGTTTGGTTTAGGGCGCCGGCATATTCGGTGGCTTTCATTTTAGCGTTTTGTACGGCTTTTATTCTGGCTTGGCTTTCCAATTCCTCTTCTTTAGAAGAAGAAAAATTTACACCGTCAATGCGGTTTATGCCGCTATCCATCAACCCTTTCATCAGTTCCTCATATTTCTTAAGATCGCGCAATTTTACGGATAGGGATTGGTTGGCTGAAAACGAATACGTCTTTGTATTATAGTCGTAATTTTTATTTACGTTGATGTACTCCGTCATAATATCCTTGTCGGCGATGCCCATTTTCTTCAGAAATTTTAAAACTTCATTAATGGCCACATCATTCTGTTCCTTCAAAACTTTTGTGTTCTCGCCCGTATTTTCAACTCGTACGCTCACGGTAACTTCATCGGGGACCACTTTTACAATGCCTTCGCCGGTAACGTTTACGGTATTGATCTCGGTAGGATTTTGTGCAAACATCGTTAGTGATATTGCCAATAGGAATAAGGTGGAGATGATCTGAATTCTTTTCATAGTTTATTTGTTTTTAGATTTTTCCTAATTTATGCATAACAAAAAGTATAATCAATGGAAGGGCCAGCAAAATTATTATCCATAGGCTGGTTTCAAATAAATAGGGTGCAAAAAGAAGGGTTAAAATATAACCCCCAATGGCGCCACCAATGTGTGCGTCGTGCCCAATATTTCCCAATCTTTTTTTCATGCCGTAGATGGAATACAACAAATATGCCATCCCAAAAAGCCAAGCCGGGATAGGGATGGGAATAAAAAACAGATAAAGTCCCATGTCCGGATAAAACAGAATAGCCGAATATAAAACCCCCATTACCGCCCCACTCGCCCCCATGGCGCTGTAATGATATTCATCTTTATGGAAATAGAATGAAAGAAGATTCCCCACCAGCAGACTGGCGGCATAAATAAGAACAAAATTGAGCACGCCAACCTCGCCAATTACCACAAAAGCAAAAAAGTATAGCGTAAGCATATTGAAAAGTAGATGCGAAAAATCTGCGTGCAAAAAGGCAGAACTCACCATCCTTATCTGCTCACCCCGCCGTATGCCCGCAACATTGAACTTATATTTTTCAAAGAAAGAAAAATCGTTAAAGCCTTTCAGCGAAACAATCACATTGATGGCAATTATTATAATGGTAACTATGTGAAGGTTTTGCATATCTTATTTAGGAATGAATAATAAATTAAACTATAAACTTTGAACTTTAAACTTTGGACTTTCAACTTTGAACTTTCCTTACAACTTTCAACTTTGAAAGCAAAATATTGCATCTGCCATAAAATTAGTTAGTTTTGCGGGAACGATTCCTATGCAAAGATTGCTTTATATACTGGCATATCCAATTCTTTGGTTACTTTCCATTTTGCCAATGCGCATTTTGTATATCAAATCCAGCTGTCTTTACTTTTTGGTGTACTATATAATCGGCTACCGAAAAAAAGTAGTAAAGGATAATTTGGCACTCGTTTTTCCCGAAAAATCTATTGAGGAGCGAAATGCCATTGCCAAAAAATTCTTTAAACATTTTTGCGATGTTATCTATGAAACCATAAAGGCTTTTACCATTTCTGAAAAAGAAATAAGGAAGCGCTTTGTGGTTACAAATGCCGCGATATTGGATCCCTATTATGAAGAAAATAAAAGCATCCTACTTATGGCGGGCCATTACGGCAATTGGGAATGGAGCGGGATTTTAAATAGATTGATGCAGCACCAGGCACACGCCGTTTACAAACCTTTGGGCAATAAACAATTTGATGCTTTAATCAAAAAAACGAGAGAGCACTTTGGCGGCATCATCGTTAGCAACAAGAAAATCGTTTCGGTTCTATATCGAAAATCAAAGCAGGGCATAAAAACATTGACTTATATCTTATCTGACCAAACCCCGAAAAAGGGGGGCTTCAAACACCGCGATACCTTTATGGGGATTGATGTTCCAGTTTTTGTGGGTGCAGAGGAACTCGCAAAAAGACTTGATTTTTCGGTTATGTACCTCAAGGTCGAAAAAATAAAAAGAGGGTATTATACGGCCACCTTTGTGCCTTTGGCAGAAAACCCAAAAGAATATCCCGATTTTCAGATTACCAGAATGTTTTTGGATGAAATAGAAAAGCAGATCCACCAAAAACCTGAATATTATTTATGGTCGCATAAACGGTGGAAGCTTAGGGAAGTTAGGGAATAGTGCAAATTAGAAGCTGAATATTTCCATATATTTACAGAATAACAATCATAAAAAATTGAAATATCCTGACTTATTTTCGGGATATCGGTAATTTAGGTTGTTATATAACGAGTTAGCCTTAATTGCTCGGAATTGAATTCTTGCGAATTAAATTCGGAGCAATTTTCGTCTTTTGGTTTCTTCCAAAGTGGATTTCCGAGACAATGCCGACGAGAAAAATTTTGCGGAAAATTTAAGCGGAAAAATATTAAAACTGATTTATTCACGATGGCAGGAATTCTGAAAATCGGAGCGGAATTGCTAACGAGAATTTAACATCTCGAGGCGGAATTTTAAAATCCCGATTTTTAAGGAATGATCCAAAAAGCCGAGCGGATTTATTTAACCAGATACTCACTCGGTTGTTCGCAAAAGAGGCTAACAATGCATATAATTTATGGCTGGATTCTTCGATGATCCGAAATTCCTCTAGGATTTTCAAATCACTTTTTATTTGCTAAATTACGTGCTGGCACACGCCACAAATCATATGCAAGACCGTTGCCAGTAATTTGAAAACCAAATTCGAACATATAAAACATCAATTTGAAAATATCCCAGAAAAAGGGTTTTTCATACTGAACGAATTCAAATCGGAATCGAATAATCCGTCTTTGAAAAATATCATTGAATCTGACTTGCTAAACGAAAAGTATTTTTCGACAGCAGAACAGAAAAAGGAAACTCAAAAACAGCTTGACCGAATGATTTCTTATGCAAAAATTAAAGGCGCATATGAAGTCAATGAAAATGGACAAATTGAACTTTACGGACCAATTTTGAAAGATAGATTAACTTCATCCGATTTTATTAAATTGGACTTTAACTCGTATCTGACAAAAATGCAATCCTAAATAATGGAATGGACTGATGAAGATTGGAGTTATCTTGCAGGAGGATTTCAAGATCTTGATCAAAAAGCGTTAGCGGAATTAGAAAATAAATCGGCAGAACAAAGGAATTAGCAATTTCTTGGACGTGAACGAATTGACAAAGAAAAACTGTACGAAGTGAATATGTATGACTATTTTTTTACGATAGTTTCTACACTTGAAAATTCAAACGATTTGCTTATAATAAACTTTGGGAATGATTAAAAAACTACTGCCAACACCGTGTAAAAATAATTGCTTGGTTCTTGCCTACTCGGAAAATCCTACGGATTTTCCTCTGGTTCGTTCCATTTTTAATAAGTTAGTTGCTTGCACACGCAACTATCCTTACACAAACACGTTGGCTGTAATTTGAGAAATGAAAAAAAGCTTAATATATCCTGATATTCCTGACAGTTATTTAAAAGGTAAAGCAACTACTAAAGGTTGGTCTTTATGCATTGGAGCAGGAACTTCATTACCAATATTTCCAAGTTGGGAAAAACTTGTCATAAGCCTAATTAAAAAAGACCCTAACTTAAAAGACTAGAACTCTATAAATGAGATTCTAGATTCTTTTAGCCTTGATGCTTTAATACAAGCTGCATTAAATTTATTGGAATTTTCAGAAGAAGATTTTGTTGAAATACATTCAGCTGAATTATATTCTAAAATAAAGCTAGCAGCTTCAAAAGACGAATGGAATTCTATATGTAAAATTTTTACTTCTATCAATGCTAATAGTACAAAAGATAAAGATTGGATACAACTTTATAAATTTTAGAAATAGGATTATAAAAAATACTAGTGAGTATGGATTAGCAAAGTCAATTGTTGATTCTTATAACGAAAATATAGCACCTTCTTCAATTTTATCTTTTAATGCTGAACTACTTCTTTAGTCATTAATTAATTCCTTTAAAAGAGAAACATTTATAGGTAAAGTAAAAAAAGCAAAAGAAGTTCCTGAAATAATTGACTTAATAACTGTAATTATCTTTTCTAAATGTAAGGGAAGAATACCTTATTACTTTTGACACGGAGCTTTACTATCCGAATTAACATCAAAAAACGATGTCAGATTAAAATCTACTTCTAAATTAGTTTTTTCCGAAAGTAGATATCTTCAACTAGCAAATACCAATTATGCGTGGCAATCTATTAATTTTTTAAATATTTCTCTGAAACTACTGTCATTTTTATTGGAGATGAACGTACTGACCCAAATATGAGAAAATGGTTGACTTGGAAACAAAATGAGAGAAATAATGATGTTGATACCAGTATTCAAGGAACACAGCATTTTTGGCTAATCACTAAAGCTGATAATGAGGATACTATGAGGTGGATGGAAACTTTTGTCTTACATTTAGGAATTAGAATAATTTGGTTAAATGATTGGAACGAAACTGAAGAATTAATTGGACAAATAATAGGAATAAAAATTACAGCCAACAATGACTATAAGCTAATTGCTTGGTCTCGCCTACTTCTGAAAATCCTCGCGGATTTTCAATTTGGTGTGTACTTGCAAAGTTTAGTGCTAAACCACGCAACTATTCATATCCGAGACCGTTATGTTTAATGCCTCCGAATTGAATTCTTGCGAATTAATTCGGAGGCATTAAATTTGGAGTACTTGCGAATTTGGACGGAGAATTAGCGCCAATGTCATCGGAAATTTTTTGCGGAACAAAATGCAGCTGACTTTACTCGGACGGCTTCTCTCTGACGTTTAAAACTAAAAATGGAATTGCGGAACAGAATTATAAATTGTTGATCGGACTTGGTTTGCGGAAAAAAAATCAAATCGGTGTTTTAATTCTGAACGGAAAATTCCACTGCGAAAAAACCAATAGAACGGCCACTGTTGTGGGTCGGCAAAAAACATAACAATGCATATAATTTATGGCTGGGTTTTCCCTGCTTCCGAAAATCCTCTCGGATTTTCCATTCGGTTTTTATTTGCTAAATTACGTGCCGGCACACGCCACAAATCATATGCAAGACCGTTATGTTTAATGCCTCCGAATTGAATTCTTGCGAATTAATTCGGAGGCATTAAATTTGGAGTACTTGCGAATTTGGACGGAGAATTAGCGCAATGTCATCGGAAATTTTTTGCGGAACAAAATGCAGCTGACTTTACTCGGACGGCTTCTCTCTGACGTTTAAAACTAAAAATGGAATTGCGGAAAAGAATTATAAATTGTTGATCGGACTTGGTTTGCGGAAAAAAAATCAAATCGGTGTTTTAATTCTGAACGGAAAATTCCACTGCGAAAAAACCAATAGAACGGCCACTGTTGTGGGTCGGCAAAAAACATAACAATGCATATAATTTATGGCTGGGTTTTCCCTGCTTCCGAAAATCCTCTCGGATTTTCCATTCGGTTTTTATTTGCTAAATTACGTGCTGGCACACGCCACAAATCATATGCAAGACCGTTATGTTTAATGCCTCCGAATTGAATTCTTGCGAATTAATTCGGAGGCATTAAATTTGGAGTACTTGTGAATTTGGACGGAGAATTAGCGCCATGTCATCGGAAATTTTTTGCGGAACAAAATGCAGCTGACTTTACTCGGACGGCTTCTCTCTGAGGTTTAAAACTAAAAATGGAATTGCGGAAACAGAATTATAAATTGTTGATCGGACTTGGTTTGCGAAAAAAAAATCAAATCCGTGTTTTAATTCTGAACGGAAAATTCCACTGCGAAAAAACCAATAGAACGGCCACTGTTGTGGGTCGGCAAAAAACATAACAATGCATATAATTTATGGCTGGGTTTTCCCTGCTTCCGAAAATCCTCTCGGATTTTCCATTCGGTTTTTATTTGCTAAATTACGTGCCGGCACACGCCACAAATCATATGCAAGACCGTTGGCAGTAATGTTTAAACAATGAAATATATTTTAAAGAGGATTTTTTAAATAATACCTTTGCAATATGTTTTATAGAAGGAAAATAATATTGTCATTGTTACAATTATTAGGTGGAGAAGTTGAAAAAACTAAACTTCAAAAACTTTTGTTTTTATATAATCAAAGGAAGCAAAATCCAGAATATGAGTTTGTTCCATATAAATATGGATGTTATTCATATTCCGCAAAAGCGGACTTAAATACAATGGTTAAAAAAGAATATTTATCTGATAACGATAAAGGCTACCAGAAAATAGATCCAAAAAACTACTTAACAACACTTAAAACTTCCGATAAAAAACTATTGATCAATACGATTGAGACGTATGGAAATATGAGCAATGAGACTCTGATAAAACACACTTACATCAATTTTCCATATCATGCAATTAAAAGTACAATTGCCCAAAATGTACTAAATGAAAAACTCTATCAAAGAGTTATAGATGTAATTCCTTCACAAAAAGATAAAGGCTTATTTACTATTGGGTATGAAGGAATATCATTGGAAAATTATCTCAACAGATTAGTAAAGAATAACATTAGTTTGTTAATTGATGTGAGAAAGAATCCTTTAAGTATGAAGTTTGGTTTTAGTAAAACTTTACTAAAAAGATACTGCGAAAGTTTAGGCATTATATATATGCATATTCCAGAGGTAGGAATTGATTCTAGTCAACGACAAGAATTAGAAACTCAAGAAGATTACGATTTACTATTTGAAAAATATAAGGCTACTACTCTAAAAGAAACAAAAGAAAATCAATATATAATTATTAAACTTGTAGAGAAATATAATCGAGTAGCTTTAACTTGTTTTGAGGCTAATGTTTGCCAATGCCATAGATTACCTTTAGCCGAATCTATACAAAAAATCAATCCAAAGTTAAAGATCGACCATATCTAAAAAAATGGCTCTAACGAAGGTATTACTTACTGTCAATACATATCCTTTACCATCTCGAAGTTATGACGAGTTAGTATGTACTGCAGGAATATTAGAGGACGGCAGTTGGATTAGGATTTATCCTGTGCCTTTAAGTTTCTTACTAGGACAAAAAGTTGCGGGCAAAATGAAATCTTTCAAATACAATTGGATAGAAATTGATATTGAAGAAAGATCTGATGATTTTAGACCAGAGAGTTATTCACCCAAAAACTACAATTTTAAAGATCTAAAAGTTTTAGAGCGCATCGATACCAAATCTAATTGGTACTTAAGGAAACAATTTTGTCTCAAAGAAGTTTATACCAACTTTGAAAAGTTAATAGAAGAATCTAAAGAGCCCAATTACAAGTCCTTAGCTACATTCAAGCCAACAGAAATTATTGGTATGGACATAGAACCAGATGAAAGAGAATGGAAAAATGAATGGAAAGAACTGAGAAAACAGGGAGATTTATTAAATCAGGAAAAAAAGCCCGAAATTTTAATTCCAAAATTGCCATATAAATTCTTCTACAAATTCAAAGATGAAACAGGAAAGCAAAGAAGATTAATGATTGAGGATTGGGAAATTGGTGCTTTTTACTGGAATTCTCTAAGGTCCACAGAGGGCAACGAATCTAAAGCTTTGGATTTAGTACGAAATCGTTATGAAAAGGAATTTTTAGAGAAAAACGAAGTTTACTTTTTTGTAGGTACAACCAAACAGTGGCATATGAGAAAAGCCCCTAATCCATTTTGTAATAATTGGATTATTCTATCCACTTAAGGATCCACAAACAAAATTATTTTAAAAACACTACTGCCAACAACGGCTCATCGCAAATAACAGGTATTATCGTAATAGTGTAATTTTAGTAACCAGAAAAGAAAAGAGTTAATCCGACAAGTCCCCCTCCCTACTCCCGCAACTTTCAATAAACGTAATCGTCTACTGCAACATTGCCAAAATTTCAAGAGAAAAGAAAAATTGCTATTCGCTTTTATTGGCTAAATTAATTGCTTAACCACGCAACTCGTCCTATATAAGACAGTTAGCTTTAATAAAAAGACTTCGAATGCGTTTAAGTTAAGGTTACCTTGCACCATAATAAAAAGTTAATTTTATGATGAAGCAGCAATCCCCTCAATCTCCCCAATAAACCTATCCCCCAAAGCATCTGCCTCTTCCTGGCTTTTTGCTTCGGTATAAATCCTGATAATGGGTTCCGTATTCGATTTTCGTAGGTGTACCCAACTTTCAGCGAAATCTATTTTTAGGCCGTCAATCGTGTTTATTTCCTCGGAGGCATACTTCGTTTCCATTGCTTTCAAAATTGCATCCACGTTTAATTGCGGGGTCAGTTCAATCTTTTTCTTACCCATAAAATAGGAAGTGTATTTCTTCCGAAGCTCACTTACGGCAATCTTTTCCTCGGCCAAAAAACTTAAGAACAGGGCAATGCCCACCAGACTGTCGCGCCCATAATGCAGTTCGGGATAAATGATGCCGCCATTTCCTTCGCCGCCGATTACGGCATTGGTTTCCTTCATTTTTTCAACAACGTTCACCTCGCCCACCGCGCTCGCGGTATAGGTTCCGCCGTGTTTTTCGGTAATATCACGAAGCGCGCGCGACGATGACATATTACTCACGGTGCTACCCGGATTATTTTGCAAAACATAATCGGCAACAGCAACCAGCGTATATTCCTCGCCAAACATTTCGCCATTTTCATCCACAAAAGCAAGTCGGTCTACATCCGGATCTACTACAATACCGAAATCCGCACGTTCTTTTTTCACCAATTTCATCAAATCGCCCAAATGCTCTTTCAGGGGTTCGGGATTATGCGGAAATTGTCCGTTTGGCGTACAATAAAGTTTCACCGGCTCCACCCCCAAAGCTTCCAGCAAAAGTGGCACGGCAATGCCCCCCGTGGAATTAACGGCATCAACCACCACTTTGAATTTGGCTTTTCTAATAGCATCTTCCTTTACCAGCGGCAAATCCAAAATTTCATCGATATGCAAATCGATATACGCATCATTTTTATGTATTTCCCCTAAATGGTCCACTTCGGCAAATTCAATGTTTCCCTTTTCGGCAATATCAAGAATCTCCTGCCCTGCTTCGGCATTTAAAAATTCACCTTTATTGTTCAGTAATTTTAGGGCGTTCCATTGTTTTGGGTTGTGGCTCGCCGTTAGTATTATTCCACCATCGGCGTGTTCCAAGGCAACCGCTACTTCAACGGTCGGGGTGGTTGAAAGGTTTAAATCTATCACCGTAATGCCCATTCCTACCAGGGTATTCATCACCAATTGCTGCATCATCTCGCCCGAAATACGCGCATCGCGGCCCACCACTACTTTATAGCTTTCCTTGTTTCGCTGTTTTTTCACCCAGCTGCCATAAGCGGCCGCGTATTTTACAGCATCAATAGGGGTTAAATTATCGCCCTGCGCGCCGCCAATGGTGCCACGGATTCCCGAAATGGATTTTATAAGTGTCATTTTCCAAAAATTTTGCACAAAGATACTTTTTTAAAAACAGAATTCTTTCCCCCGTTTTTGTAAATTGTGGGAATGAATTTTCTGGCCCACATCTATCTTTCCGGCGACGACGAAGGCGTTACCATCGGCAATTTTATCGCGGATGGAATCAAGGGAAAAAGATATCTGAAATATCCACCGCAGATAAGCAAAGGCATTCTTTTGCACCGCGCCATAGACAGTTATACCGATGGCCACGAGACCGTCAGACAAAGCACGGCGCGGCTTCACAAAAATTACGGCCATTACAGCGGAGTAATTGTTGATATACTGTACGATCATTTTTTGGCGAAAAACTGGAAGAATTATTGCGCCCAACCCCTCGATGAATACGTTGACGAATTTTACGGTTTGCTTCGGAAGAATTTTGAAATCCTTCCCCCAAGAATCCAACGGATGATGCCCCACATGATTGCCGATAATTGGCTGCTGAGCTATGCCACTGTTGAAGGCATCGGAAAAATACTTGCACAAATGAACCTGCGCACAAAAAATGTTTCCAAAATGAATTTCGCCGTTAGGGAACTCGAAAAATATTACGGTGAATTTGAGTCCGAGTTCACTTCCTTTTTTGCTGAATTGATTGTCTTTTCCAACCAAAAACTCCTCGAATTATGAAGTTTTACCACTTACTTTTTCTCTTTCTTTTCTTCGGTTGTAAAGAAAAAAAGGAAGCCCAAACCCTTGCTTCAAACCAACCGACAGCGGAAATAGGTCTCATTTCAGAAAACGCAATGGTTGTTTCGGCCCGGGAAGAAGCATCAAAAATTGGGACGGAAATCCTTCAAAAAGGTGGAAATGCTTTCGATGCGATGATTGCCACCGAAATGGCCCTTGCCGTTGCCTATCCCTACGCGGGCAATCTTGGGCGGGGGCGGATTTATGGTCTATCGCACCCAATACGGCGAAACCGGCTCTTTGGATTACCGCGAAAAAGCGCCGATCGCCGCTTCCAGAAATATGTATGTGGATAAAAATGGAAACATAATTCCAGATAAAAGTACAAGTGGTGGTATGGCCGTGGGCGTACCCGGCACGGTAGCGGGAATTTTTGCCGTTCACGAAAAATTTGGCAGCCTTCCAATGGAAATTATTTTACAACCCGTGATAGAGCTTGCCAAGAAAGGTTTTGCGGTTACCGAACAACAAGTGGAGCGACTTCAAAAATTCAAAACCGATTTTGAAAGGTATAATGCCGAACCTTTTCTTTATACCGAAAATTTCAGCGTTGGCGATACCATAAAAAATAGCGCCTTGGCCAATACACTTTTGCGAATCTCAAAAAACGGCCGTTCCGAATTTTACGGTGGGGAAACCGGAAAAAAGTTGGTTGCCTTTATCCAAAAAAATAACGGCATCATAACGCTGAAGGATTTGGAAGCTTACGAAGCCCAATGGCGCGATCCAATTATTTTCGATTATAAAAATTTGAAAGTCATTTCCGCGCCCCCACCTTCCAGCGGCGGCATCTGTATAGCGCAGATCCTTAAAATGGTTGAGCCTTTCCCGGTAAAGGAATACGGGCATAATTCTGAAAAATATATCCAATTGTTGGCGGAAGCCGAGCGCCGTACCTATGCAGATAGAAGCTATTATCTCGGCGATCCCGATTTTGTGGATATTCCCGTAGATTCGTTGATTTCAGAGAAATACCTCTCACGGCGAATGGAAGGTTTTTCCTTTGAAAACGCTACGCCTTCCCAAGAAATTGCCCCCGGAAAAATCGTGGGTTATGAAAGTCCGCAGACCACGCATTATTCCATCGTTGATGCTGCCGGAAATGCGGTTTCGGTAACAACGACCCTCAATTCCGAATACGGTTCAAAATTATTTGTGAAAGAACTGGGTTTCTTTCTGAATAATGAAATGGACGATTTCAGCTCAAAACCCGGCGTACCAAACACCTACGGCCTGATTGGCGGCGAAGCAAATGCCATTGCGCCACAAAAAAGAATGCTCAGCTCCATGACACCCACTATTGTTGAAAAGGACGGAAAACTGTGGATGGTCGTGGGCACACCCGGCGGCAGCACGATTATCACCTCGGTAGTGCAGACCATTCTCAACGTTTACGAATTTGATATGAATATGCAGCAAGCCGTAAACGCCCCGCGCTTTCACCACCAATGGTTGCCGGATGCAATTCGATATGAATTTGATAGATTTCCCCGCGATTTGATTGAGGATTTAAAACAAAAAGGCTACCCAGAAAACACGGAAACCGACCCCATAATTGGAAAAGTGGACGCCATTTTAAAGTTGCCGGACGGCAAACTGGAAGGCGGCGCAGACAATCGCGGTGATGACACTGCTATTGGATTTTGATTAGTATTACCTGTCACACTGAGCGCAGTCGAAGTGCAGCCGAAGTGAAGTCTAAGTGCAGCACCCAAAAACCCACACTTTTCAGAAAAAATTCTGAATTCCTAATTCTGAATTCTGAATTGAAATAGTACCTTTGCAAGCTATGCTGAAAAATGAAGATTTTATTGAGGTTTTGGGCGCCCGCGTCCATAATTTAAAGAACATAGACGTTCGCATTCCACGGGATAAATTGGTAGTAATTACAGGCCTTTCGGGCAGCGGGAAATCTTCATTGGCGTTCGATACCATTTATGCCGAAGGTCAGCGCCGTTATATCGAGACTTTTTCGGCCTATGCCCGCCAGTTTTTGGGAAGCCTCGAACGCCCGGATGTAGATAAAATTGACGGCCTTTCCCCCGTTATTGCCATTGAGCAGAAAACCACCAGTAAAAGTCCGCGTTCCACCGTAGGAACGATTACCGAGATTTACGATTTTCTTCGCCTTTTATACGCCCGCGCCAGCGATGCCTATAGTTACAACACCGGCGAAAAAATGGTTAGCTACAGCGATGAGCAGATAAAGCAACTTATTCTTAGAGGATTTTGCCGATAAAAAAGTGAGCATCCTCGCCCCTGTCGTGCGTTCCCGAAAAGGGCATTACCGCGAACTTTTTGAGCAGATTGGCAAGCAGGGTTTTGTGAAAGTGCGCGTAGATGGCGAAGTTCGGGATATTGTAAAGGGAATGAAAATTGACCGCTACAAGACCCACGATATTGAAATTGTAATAGACCGACTTAAAATTTCTGCAGACAGCGACAACAACAAACGCCTTAGCGAAACCATAAACACGGCAATGTACCACGGCGATGATGTGCTGATGATTTTGGACAACGACTACCAATGAAGCGCGCTATTTCAGCCGGTTGTTGATGTGCCCCACTTCGGGGATTTCGTATCCAAATCCGGAACCGAACAATTTTTCGTTCAATTCGCCAAAAGGAATGTGCCCCAATTGTAAAGGATTGGGGAAATTATATGAAGTGAATTTGGAAAAGCTCGTTCCAAATCCGAAACTCTCCATAAAACAGGGAGCACTTGCGCCACACGGGCCACAGAAAAACAATTGGATTTTCAAGCAATTGGAACTGATTGCGGAGCGCTACGATTTCAAATTGACCGATGCTTTTGAAAGCATTCCGAAGGAAGCGAAGGATGTTATTTTCTTCGGTGGAAATGAAAAATTTGACGTTTCCTCAAAAGCGCTCGGCATTACAAGAAGCTATAAAATAGATTTTGAGGGCGTGGCCACCTTTCTTCAAAATACATATGAAGCCAACGAATCCACTTCACTTAAAAGATGGGCGAAGGAATATATGGATAAAATTCCCTGTCCCGAGTGTGGCGGAACACGGCTTCGGAAAGAGTCGCTTTATTTTAAAGTGAATGGAAAAAACATTGCCGAGCTCGCCCATATGGACGTGGTGGAGCTAGCGGAATGGTTCAAAAATCTTGAAAAAGACCTTTCGGAAACCCAACAAAAAATCGCTTCGGAAATTATAAAGGAGGTGCGTTCGCGACTTCAGTTTTTGGTGGATGTTGGACTTACCTATTTGGCTTTGGACCGCAGTTCAAAATCGCTTTCGGGCGGTGAAGCGCAACGAATCCGTTTGGCAACACAGATTGGTTCGCAATTGGTGGGCGTTTTGTATATTCTTGATGAACCCAGTATTGGTCTACATCAGCGCGATAACGAACGGTTGATTTATTCATTGAAACAGCTTCGCGAAATAGGGAATTCGGTAATTGTGGTGGAGCACGATAAGGATATGATCGAAGCCGCAGATTACGTCATAGACATTGGCCCCGCGGCCGGAAAGCACGGCGGAGAGATAGTTTCCGAAGGCACGCCCGAGGAAATTGAAACACACAACACGCTCACGGCAGATTATCTGAACGGCACCAAGGAAATTGAAATTCCGAAGAAAAGAAGAAAAGGCAACGGAAAGACCTTGACGCTAAAAGGCGCAACGGGAAACAATCTTAAGAATATTTCGGTGGAATTTCCTTTGGGAAAAATGATTGGTGTAACGGGAGTTTCGGGCAGCGGCAAAAGTACGCTCATCAACGAAACCCTCTACCCTATTTTGAATGCGCATTTTTTCAATGGCGTTAAAAAACCGATGCCGTACAAAAAAATCGATGGGCTAAAAAATATCGACAAAGTTATAGACATCAACCAATCGCCTATTGGCCGTACGCCGCGAAGCAATCCGGCAACATATACGGGCGTGTTTTCTGAAATACGAAATTTGTTCGCCAAAATGCCCGAAGCGATGATCCGCGGATATAAACCGGGACGTTTCAGTTTCAATGTAGCGGGAGGTCGTTGCGAAACCTGCAAAGGCGCAGGCTTGCGGGTTATTGAAATGAATTTCCTACCCGACGTTTATGTGGAATGCGAAACCTGCCAAGGGAAGCGTTTTAATCGCGAAACGTTGGAAATTCGATACAAAGGGACAATCCATTTACGATGTTTTGGAAATGACCATCAACGAGGCCTGCGAATTTTTTGAGCATATTCCAAAAATATACCGAAAAGTAAAAACGATACAGGACGTAGGATTGGGCTATATTACCCTTGGGCAGCAATCCACTACCCTTTCGGGCGGGGAAGCCCAGCGTATAAAACTTGCCACCGAGCTATCGAAGAGGGACACCGGGAACACGTTTTATATTCTCGATGAGCCTACTACCGGTCTGCATTTCGAGGATATTCGCGTATTGATGCTGGTGCTGAACAAATTGGTGGACAAAGGAAACACCGTCCTAATTATCGAACATAATCTCGACGTAATCAAAACCGTTGATTATATTATAGATATCGGTCCGGAAGGCGGAAAAAAAGGTGGAAAAATTATGGCAATGGGCACCCCTGAAGAAGTCGCCGAGAACAAAAAAAGCTATACTGCGCGTTTTCTTAAAAAAGAATTACATTCGTGAACGGGCTACGAGCGACGAACGATGAGCGACGAATTAACAACCTGCAAGGTGTTGTTTCTTATGCGAAGCGAAAAGAAAACTTCCTTGTAGGTTTTTAAATAATTAGAAAACAGACAACTGAGAATAAAACAATGAGAAACGAACAGACCCCAAAAAACTGGAATGAAGTAAAAACGAACGACTCTTGGGCCATTTTCAAAATAATGGGCGAATTTGTAAATGGTTACGAAAAGATGAGTAGGATTGGTCCTTGCGTTTCCATTTTTGGTTCAGCACGGACAAAACCGGATAACAAATACTACAAACTGGCCGAAAATATCGCCAAAAAAATAACCGAGAATGGCTATGGAGTTATTACTGGCGGTGGCCCCGGAATTATGGAGGCTGGTAATAAAGGGGCGCATTTGGCCGGTGGAACGTCGGTGGGATTGAATATTACGCTTCCGTTTGAGCAGCATGACAATCCGTATATTGACAGTGACAAAAGTATAGACTTTGATTACTTTTTTGTGCGAAAGGTTATGTTCGTAAAGTATTCGCAGGGATTTGTTGTTATGCCGGGAGGCTTCGGTACACTTGATGAATTTTTTGAAGCGCTAACTTTGATACAAACCCATAAAATTGACAAATTCCCTATAATATTAGTGGGAACTCAATTTTGGGGCGGCTTATTTGAATGGGTAAAAACAACTTTATTGGAAGCCAATAATAACGTACACGAAGAAGATCTTGAGCTTGTTCACCTTGTAGATACCGAAGATGAAGTGCTTCAAATATTGAACGATTTCTATAACGAATACAACTTGAGCCCTAATTTTTAGCCTCATCCCGAACTTTTACATTCCTTAAAATTTTTTGATGCGCAATTTTCTCCTCGTACTATTCACTTTTTGTTCGCTACATTTTTGGGCGCAGCAGTCCATTAACATAGATGCGACCTTAAATCCCAGTGAAAAGACGTTGGTGATTGAACAGCAGATAACATTCGAAAATACATCTGCAGATGTGCTGCACGAGCTTTACTTTTTTGATTGGGCGAATAGTTTTTCATCCAAAACAACTCCGTTGGCAAAGCGTTTTGCCGAGAATTACGACAGCTCATTTCACTTTGAAAAAGAAGAAGATAGAGGGAGAACAACAATCGGTCAAATTACAAATACTGCCGCAACTCCTTTAAAATGGGAGCGCGGGGATGCAGAAGATATTTTGAAGGTAACCTTGGATAAACCTTTGGCACCTGGAGAATCCTATATTATAAATCTGGATTATACAGTGAAAGTGCCGGACGATAAATTCACACGTTACGGAGCGGACAGTGAGAATAATTTTAAACTTCGCTATTGGTACATTATGCCGGCGGTTTACGATGGCGAATGGCAGGTTTATAGCAACAAGAATATTGACGATATGTATTCGTTGCCTTCAAAATATTATATTAAACTTCAAATACCGCCAAGTTATGAGGTTACCTCAGATTTAAATGTTGAACTATCTACACTTACATTAGACGAGAAAACGGTAATTCTTAAAGGTGAAAATAGGATAAGGGCTGTTTTATATTTAGAAAAATATACAAACTTCGAAACTATTGAAACCGACAAGTTTGCCGTTGTGACCAATCTTGAAAACAGAAAGGTGAATCCCCCGGTAGAGGCTTTGATGATTGATAGGGTCGTTCATTTTTTAAGCGAGAAATTGGGGCAATATCCATTTGAAAAAATGGTAATCAGTGAAACGGATTATAAACGGAAACCCGTTTATGGCCTCAACCAGTTGCCCAGTTTCATCAGCCCTTTTCCCGACGGATTTGAGTATGATATGGCACAGCTTAAAACCATATCGCGCCATTATTTGGAAAACACCATGATTTTAAATTCGAGGGAAGACCAGTGGTTACTGGGTTCGCTGCAAATTTATTTGATGATGGAATATGTGGATATGTACTATCCAAAAATGAAGATTATCGGGAATTTAAGCGATTGGTGGGTGATACGTTGGGCGCATGCGGCAGATTTGGAATTCAACGACCAATATCCAATCCTGTACCTAAATATGGCGCGTAACAATATTCAGCAGGCTCTTAACACACCCAAGGATTCTCTGTTGAAATTCAACCTAAACATCGCAAATGATTATTACGGCGGAAGCGGATTGGAATATTTAAGGGACTATTTGGGCGATGACGTATTGAACAAAAGCATTCGTGAATTTTACGAAAAGAAAAAGTTGGAACCCATAACATCTTCAACATTTGAGGAAATTCTTTCTAAAAATACGGACCTTCCCATCAATTGGTTTTTTGAAGATTACGCCAACACCCGCAACACGATTGATTTCAAAATAAATAAGGTTGAAAAAAAGGGAGACTCCTTGAAGGTAACTGTAAAGAACAAGCGCAATAGCAGTTTGCCAGTTTCATTATATGGATTAAAGAAGGATTCAGTGGTATATAAAACCTGGCTTCTGCCCGTTGATAGCCTTTCCACGATTACTATTCCTTCAAAAAATATTGAGAAATTGGCCCTCAATTATGAAGGGCACATAGCCGAGTACAACCGTCGCAACAATTTTAAAACTGTTGATGGAATTCTTAACCGTCCCATCCAATTAAGGTTGTTTCAGGATGCAGAAGACCCCAATTACAATCAAATATTCTTTATGCCGATATTTGAGTATAATCTTTATGACGGCATTTCAACGGGAATCAGGCTTTATAATAAGACCGTGCTTCCAAAGGCGGTGCATTACAGTTTGGAACCGCAATTTGCGCTTCGCTCAAAAACATTGGTTGGTAGTGCATCCATTAGCTATACCCAGCAAGTGGACCAAGACAGGCTTTTTGCCATACGATATGGTTTTTCGGGCAACTATTATTCCTATGACCGCGACCTGTTCTACAAAAGGTTTACGCCTTATATGACATTTGCTTTCCGCAACAAGGATTTGCGGGATAATGAAAAGCAATACATTAATTTAAGGAATGTGAACGTGTATCGGGATGACAACCCCAAAGATCCAAACCAAGACCCAAACTACAGCGTTTTCAATATGCAGTATGTATATTCCAACCCAAACCTGATTAATTATTTTAAAGGGGTAGCGGACTATCAAATTTCCTCGAGATTCAGCAAGATTTCGGCCACCCTGGAATACCGAAAATTATTTTTGAACAACCGCCAGCTTAATCTTCGGTTCTTTGCTGGGGCATTTCTATTTAATGACACACGCGACGATGAGGACTTTTTCAGTTTTGCGTTGGATCGCCCAACCGATTATTTATACGATTACAATTATTACGGTCGAAGCGAAAGCAGCGGTCTTTTCAGCCAACAGTTAATTATTGCCGAAGGTGGGTTTAAATCGCAGTTGCAGCCCGCTTATGCGAATAGCTGGATTACAACCGTAAACGCCAGCACCAACATTTGGAAATGGATTTACGCCTACGGAGATGCAGGTTTGGTTCACAACACAGGCAGGGGAACCAATGCCGTTTTTGACACCGGGGTTCGCGTAAGTTTGGTCGCCGATTATTTTGAGCTCTATTTTCCCATTTACTCAAATCTTGGTTTTGAACCGAATCTCCAAAATTATGACCAAAGAATACGGTTTATTGTAACCCTTAGCCCAAAAACCCTTTTGGGGCTGTTTACGCGAAGGTGGTATTGATTATTGTTTATTGAATATTTTAGAATAATCTTCAATTAAGAAAACACTCAACCTTCAACCTTCAACCTTCAACTTTTAAACTTTGAACTTTCAACTTTGAACTTTCAACTTTAAAAACAGAATTCGTTACTTTTGTAATCCAAACTTTTCAAGAAAATGCAGACAAAACCAGAGACAAACAGCGATATTTCTTTCGATGATTTTAAAGCCGAAGTGCTTAACGACTACAAAATTGCGGTTACCAGCCGGGAATGTAGTTTGTTGGGTCGCCGTGAAGTTTTAACCGGAAAGGCGAAGTTTGGAATTTTTGGCGATGGAAAGGAAGTGCCTCAACTTGCGTGGGCAAAGGCCTTTAAAAATGGCGATTGGCGAAGCGGTTACTACCGCGACCAAACTTTTATGATGGCAATTGGCCAGCTAACTATTCAACAATTTTTTGCGGGCCTTTATGCACATACTGATATTGAAGCAGACCCGATGAGTGCGGGACGGCAGATGGGCGGCCACTTTGCAACGCACAGTTTAAATAAGGATGGCAGCTGGAAGAACCTCACCCAACAAAAAAACAGCAGCGCCGATATTTCACCTACAGCAGGACAGATGCCGCGCTTGTTGGGTTTGGCACAGGCTTCTAAGATTTTCAGAAATGTCAAGGGTATTGAAAACAAAACCCAGTTTTCAATAAACGGAAATGAAGTTGCTTGGGGTACAATTGGAAATGCCAGCACAAGTGAAGGACTTTTTTGGGAAACCATAAACGCCGCCGGTGTGTTGCAAGTACCAATGGTAATGAGCGTTTGGGATGATGAATATGGAATTTCGGTACACGCAAAATATCAAACAACAAAGGAAAATATTTCAGAAATATTAAAAGGTTTCCAACGCAATGAAGATGAAAACGGGTATGAAATTATTCGGGTAATGGGTTGGGATTATCCCGAATTGGTGGACGTGTACCAACGAGCGTCCGAAATTGCAAGAGAAGAGCACGTGCCTGTGCTTATCCACGTGCAGCAACTTACCCAGCCACAAGGCCACAGCACCAGCGGTAGCCACGAGCGATATAAAAGTAAGGACAGGCTGGAGTGGGAAAACAATCACGATTGCAATGTAAAGATGCGCGAATGGATGATTGCGAATGATATTGCCACGGAAGAGCAACTTTCGGAAATTGAGAATACCATCAAAAAGGAAGTCCGAGATGGTAAAAAGGCCGCTTGGGAAGCCTTTATTGCGCCACAAAAAAAGGAACAACAGGAACTCGTTTCCCTACTTGGGAAACTTGCGGAAAAAAGCAGTAATAAGAATTTTATAGAAAAATTAAAGAACGAGCTCGCTTCAGACAAAGAACCTTTGCGTAGGAACATTTTATCCTCGGCGCGAAAAGCTTTGCGGTATGTAATTGGAGAAAATTCGCAGGAAAAAAATGAATTGATTTCTTGGATTGATAGTTATTATGAAACCAATCAACCCAAATACAGCGCGCATCTTTATTCCGAAGAAAAGGAAAACGCAAAGACAATTTCCGAAGTGCTTCCCTCCTATTCTAATGATGCCGAAGAGGTGGACGGCCGGGTAATTTTACGCGATAATTTTGATGCTATTTTCAACAACCATCCCGAAGTACTCATTTTTGGGGAAGATTCCGGGGAAATCGGCGATGTAAATCAAGGCTTGGAAGGAATGCAGGAAAAATACGGTAAACTCAGGGTTGCCGATGCCGGGATTCGCGAAGCCACCATTTTGGGCCAAGGAATCGGGATGGCGATGCGCGGCCTCCGCCCTATTGCCGAAATTCAATATTTGGATTATGTTCTTTACTGTTTGCAAATAATGAGCGACGATCTGGTTACTTTACGCTACAGAACGCACGGTACCCAAAAAGCGCCTTTGATCGTGAGAACCCGCGGGCACAGATTGGAAGGAATTTGGCACAGTGGCTCGCAAATGGGCGGATTGATTCACCTTTTGCGCGGAATGTACATTTTGGTCCCTCGAAATATGACCAAAGCTGCAGGTTTTTACAACACACTTTTAGAAACCGACGAACCTGCATTGGTAATTGAATGCCTAAACGGCTACAGATTAAAGGAAAAAATGCCGAACAATTTAGGTGAACTAAAAACGCCAATTGGGGTTGTAGAAACCGTAAAAGAAGGTAATGATATAACCTTGGTATCCTACGGAAGTACGTTACGGATTGTGGAAGAAGCCGCCAAAGAACTACAGCAAGCTGGAATTGATGCTGAAGTTATTGATGTTCAATCGCTACTTCCTTTAGATATAAATCACGATTTGGTGAAAAGTGTACAGAAAACCAACCGACTCCTCGTAATTGACGAAGATGTGCCAGGTGGAGCTTCGGCGTACATTCTTCAAAATATTGTGGATGTACAGGAAGGTTATAAATATTTGGATAGCAAACCGCAAACGTTGACCGCAAAGGACCACCGTCCCGCTTATGGCACCGACGGCGATTATTTCAGCAAACCTTCGGTGGAAGATATTTATGAAAAGGTTTATGGTATAATGCACGAAACAAATCCTAAAGATTTTCCGAGCCTGACACACTAGAAGTTTTCGATAGCATTTGAACGGAATGTCACTTGTCTAAGTTTTATTATTTTGCCTTTAATCGAATATTTAATTGTTTCGCCTATTAATTGCATTTTCTTCAGAAAATATTTGGAACTCCCAAATTAATTGCTTTAAATTAGCAACATAATCATAAATAAAGAAACAAGTCTATGTATATTTTCAGCTTAAATAATAACAATAATAATCAGCTGCCGTAACAGAAACTTGTCGCGATATATGGCCTGTCAAGTTTTCTTGGCAGGCTTTTTTTTTACATCCCCCTCGCCCCCTTCATAGGGGAAATGTTTGGAACTAAAAAGTTTCGAAGAAAGCTCCCTCCCTTCGAAGGGAGGGCTGGGGAGGGATGTTCTGTTAAGCAACTAATCAACTTAAAAATAGAAATTATGTGTGGAATTGTATGTGCATTTAAACTAAAAGAGCCGGCCGAAGCGCTGAGACTTCAAGTATTATCAATGGCAAAATGTATCCGTCATCGCGGTCCGGACTGGAGCGGAATTTTTAGCAACGAGAAAGCAATTATGGCCCACGAAAGGTTGGCGATTGTTGACCCAACTTCAGGAAAGCAGCCGCTTTTCAGCAGTGATGGAGATTTGGTGCTTGCCGCCAATGGCGAAATTTATAATCATCTCCAACTTCGCAAACAATTTCCCGATTATAAATTTCAGACCAAAAGTGACTGCGAGGTAATTCTACCACTATACAGGAAAAAAGGTGCAAAATTTTTGGATGAAATGAACGGCATTTTCGGATTTGCCTTATATGACGTAAAAAATGACACTTACTTTATAGCCCGCGACCATATGGGCATTATTCCTCTTTATATAGGATGGGACCAACACGGCACTTTTTATGTAGCTTCAGAATTAAAGGCTTTGGAAGGCGTTTGTACAAAAATTGAACTCTTTCCTCCCGGACATTATTTAGATAGCCGCGAGGGCGAATTAAAACGTTGGTACTCCCGCGATTGGATGGATTATGAAAACGTGAAGGATAACGAAACGAATATTGCAAAACTAAGAAAAGCCTTGGAAGATGCCGTCCACCGCCAATTAATGAGCGATGTTCCTTATGGTGTTTTACTTTCCGGCGGATTGGATTCATCAATTACTTCGGCAATTGCCAAAAAATATGCGGACAAACGGATTGAAAGCGACGATACCGAAGGCGCCTGGTGGCCACAGCTACACAGTTTTGCGATTGGTCTTGAAGGCAGCCCGGATTTGGCTGCAGCTCAAAAAGTTGCCCACCATTTGGGAACGGTTCACCACGAAGTAAAATTTACCATTCAGGAAGGATTGGACGCAATTCGCGATGTAATCTATCACTTGGAAACCTATGATATTACTACCATTCGCGCGAGTACGCCCATGTATTTAATGGCCCGTGCAATAAAAGCGATGGGAATTAAAATGGTGCTTTCCGGCGAAGGCTCCGATGAGATATTTGGCGGATATTTATATTTTCACAAAGCGCCGAATGCGGAAGAACTTCATAAGGAAACCGTTCGAAAATTGGATAAACTTCATATGTACGACTGTCTTCGCGCCAATAAAAGTCTCGCTTCTTGGGGAATCGAGGGCCGCGTGCCATTCCTGGATAAAGAATTTATGGATGTGGCGATGAGCATAAATCCCCAAGACAAAATGATTAACGGTGAACGGATGGAAAAATGGGTATTGCGAAAGGCTTTTGAAGATATGCTTCCCGAAAGTGTGGCTTGGCGCCAAAAGGAACAATTTAGTGATGGCGTGGGCTATAGTTGGATAGATACACTAAAAGAAATGGTCAACGACCAAGTAACCGATGAGCAACTTGCAAATGCGAAATATAAATTCCCAATTCAGACGCCTACGAGCAAGGAAGAGTTTTATTATCGAAGTATTTTCGCTGAACATTTCCCCAGTGATACCGCGGCTTTAAGCGTGCCAAGTGTGCCGAGCGTAGCGTGCAGTAGCCCAATTGCCTTGGAATGGGACGCAAGTTTTAAGAATATGAACGACCCAAGCGGCCGGGCAGTGAAGAATGTACATGCGGATGCTTATGCGAAATAGTTGATTGTTGATTGTTGATTGTTGAAATTATTGATTTCCCATCATATGTGTTAAAATTTATAAAATGTGTTAGCAAAATATTGTTTTGGGTTAGCAATGATTCGCAAACAAAGCTAATTTAGGTTTAGAAAAAGAAATACTTTTTCATTCTAAAAATAAAAAAGCTATGAGTACACAAGATCAAAACAAGAACCAGAAGGACCAGAACAAAAAGAACAACGGTCCTACGTCTAAAACAAATGGTCCAAAATCTACCGTGAAGAAGGATCAAAAAAATGACGGCAAAAGCAGTCAATCCGGTACCAATAAGGGTCGCTAACCTTGGTTTTCCAAGGATTGAAATGCAAACGCCAGTGATTTATTTCACTGGCGTTTTTTTATTGAATACTTCGCTCCATCCAATATAGGCAAGCCAGTTATTCTCGGAAATATTACTAATTGACAATTTTAAATGTGTGCAATTATCTCAGAAGTAGTTTATTCTTTACACACATATTTCTCGATAATATAGGTGGTTATTGGCCTTAAAGTCTTACCGGTATTGGGGTGTATCCCGTAACTGCTAAAATATTCGTACTCGCCTTCATTGTTTTTTCCATACCATACACGAACACTCCCATCACCATTAAAAAATTCCGTATCACAATCGGGCTTAATTTTTTTAAAATTGAGTATCATTTCTTCTTTATAAAGCTTAAGATTTCCTTCTTTCAGCTTTTGGGCATCAAAGGAAGCATCAACATAATGGGTGCCCCCCCATTCCATCCATTTTTGCTTGTTATAGTAATGGTATCCCAAAAAACCGAGTGCCAATAAAATAGATATTAAACTGGATATCAGAAAAATTCGATTATGCTTATTAAACCCCAAGATTCCTGAAGTTGTAGCTTGCTTATTTACCTTTTCAATAGTATTTCTTGTATTGGTTTCACTTGCGATACTATTTTTATTCTCAAAATCACTATAACTCTCATATCCCAGATATGTTAGTAAAGACAATACCACTTGCTTTTGGGGAATATTAATATCTCCTTCCTCCTTTTTTTTTGCTTCATTGTAAAAATCCCTCAATCTTCTCTCTCCATAAGCAAAACTTTCTGAGATAATAGTTGAAAGTCTCTGCGCACATTGCATAACTGATGCTGATTTAATTCCTTCTTTCCTTAACTCTTGCCGTACTTTTTCAAAAGCCATTAAAAGTAATTTCTTATGCATAGCGATTGTTTTTCAATATTTTAAAACTACAAAAATCAGATGGAAAATGTCTGGAAAATCTTTTCCATAACCTTTCCATTTTCTTTCCAATCTTTCCACTCCATTCTTTTTTCATTTGCTCCAGTATTGTAATGCCGCCCTGGGTGTAACAGGGTTTACAAAACATTAAAATACTACTACTGGAGCCGCGGTGTAATGTGATTGGCCATTTTGAGAAGTAACCATTTGCCTTACTTCTGCGCTCCACACTTCTCAAACTAGAAAGGCCAAGCCTTTCCCTTAGCGTGTCGCTGTAAAAAATTTATCCGGGCAAGTATCCGGACGGCCACACTAGTATCAATTTCTAAATCAAACAAAATGAAAAAAATATCTGTGATTTTATTTACGGTTTTCCTCAATATGTGGCTTTTTTCCTGTACACCACAAACAGTTGCCGAGGAAATAAAGAGTACACAAGCCTGTTGTGGAGATGATGGCAACTTACCCCCACCACCTCCTCCCCCTCCATATGGTGGTGGGTAGAATTATCTAAATTTGTACTTTAGAGGAATGAAAGGACACCCCTTTTCATTCCTCTTTTTTTTGACCTTCCTTGCAATTGCCAATTCTCAAGGCTATGCGCAAAAGCAGGATAGTTCGCAATATTACTATAATAAAATACTGTATCCAGCGCAAAGTTCAGACATACCTAATGCTATACAATACTATACTCTGAATTCTGATATATATATTTCAAAGCATAAGGATTATGAAGCCATCAGTGCATTAAGATTGATTGCAATCGGCCAGTTTGAAATTGGAAATATATATGAGAGTGAAAATGTGGCCGTTAAAGCCATCTCTATTATCGACAATTCTCCCCATTCTGATACCTTGATTGAAGCAAGAAAGGGATTGTACAACCAATTGGGTAAAATATATAGGGTATTGGAGCAATTCGACAAAGCGATTGCGGCCTACAATTTAGCCTTACATTTTTCAAAAACACCTGCTGATAGCCTAACTATTTGGAATAATAAAGCAACAATTTATAAAGATTACGGTAACTATCCAAAAGCTGTTGAACAGTTGGAAATAGCCCTGCAAAAAAAGAACATAAATAAACATCCAGAAGAATGGGCGCGCATACTGGATAACTTGGGATATTTACAATCAAAATTGAACACCCGCAATGGTCTCGTCAATTTAAAAAAAGCTTTAAATATTCGTGATAGCCTACAAGATGCGATGGGAATATTTTCCAGTAATAAACATTTGGCGTTATACTATTTTGATCACGATGATAAACAGTTAGCGCAATATTTTGCAACAAAGGCTTACGAAACCGCGAATAGCATAAATAGTCTTACCTACTTGCACGAGGCTCTTACCCTATTTGCTATAATAAAAGACGATCCTAAAATTGTTCAGTTGCAGAAGATATCTGATAGTATCGCCAGACAAAAACAACTTGCTCAAAACAAATATTCCTTTTTAATATATAATGTTGAAAAGGAAAAGAAAAAAACCGCAGAGGCTGAACTTGCGCGTGAGAAAGAAAAATCACAAAAAATTATTTATCTTTTTTTAGTCATTGCGGTGATATTGGTTGCTATTGTCATCTATATATATTTGCGGGAGAGCCATAAAAAGAAACAAATTATGCAGGTGCACAAAACCGAGGCGCGCATATCAAAAAAAGTTCATGATGAAGTTGCAAATGATGTTTACCAGCTAATGACAAAATTGCAAGGGAATTTAAGCGATAAAGAAAAAATATTGGACGGTCTTGAAAATATTTATAATAAAACCCGTGACATCTCAAAAGAAAATAGCGCTATTGAAATAGGGACAAATTTCAGTGAACAACTCAACGACCTTTTACTTACCTATCAAACAGATGCTACAGCTATCTCAACCCGTAATTTATCTACCCTTGAATGGGAAATTATTCCAAAGATTAAAAAAGAAACAGTTTATAGAGTGCTGCAGGAATTAATGACCAATATGAAAAAGTATAGCCACGCATCTGCAGTTTTGCTTACTTTTCAACAAAATGGGAAAAATATAACTATTGAATATACCGATAACGGCCAGGGTTGCACCCTAAAAAATAAAAATGGCTTGCAAAATGCGGAAAACCGTATAGAGGCAATTAAAGGAACTATTATTTTTGAATCTGAACCCGGTAATGGATTTAGATCAAAAATTAGAATATGAGTATGTTTAAAAAAGTTTTAGTGTCAGACGACCTAGATTGCATAAACGAAGGAGTAGTTTCCGTATTGAATAAACTAAAAGTAAAAAATATTGCACAGGTTGCCTACTGCGATGATGCCTATCTTCAAATTGAAAAGGCAATAGCAGACAATTTACCTTTTGAACTACTTATAACCGATCTTTCCTTCGCCACGGATCACCGTAAACAGAAATATCCCTCCGGTGAAGCATTGATCGGGACACTCAAACAAAAACATCCCAACCTTAAAATAATTGTCTACTCGGTAGAAGATAAACTGCAAAAGGTTCGCAATCTAATGCTAAACAACAATTTGGATGCCTATGTCTGCAAAGGACGCCATGGTTTAAATCAACTTATTGAAGCCATTACGGAAGTATATGCCGGTCAAACATATTTATCCCCCCAGGTAAAAAATGCTCTCAATAAAAAACTTTCTGTGGAGATTAGTGATTACGACATAAAAATTCTCAAATTATTGTCTTATGGTCTTTCACAGAAGGATATTAGTGAAGATTTTATCAAGAATAGTATTAACCCCTCCAGCCTAAGTTCCATAGAAAAAAGGATCGGCAAGCTCTGCGATCATTTTAAAGCCAATAATACCACCCACTTAGTGGCGACCGTAAAGGATGTGGGGCTAATATAAGCCGTCGCGACAGTTTATAAATAACTCTCACTCTTCCAAATTACCATTTAGGTGTTATTCCATTGGTAAAGGTGGATATTCCACCACTCCCATTTATAATTCCGTAGTATTTTGCAGAAGCAATAAGTCCTAAAAAAACCGGTAATATTATTTTGATAAATATGATCTTTTTTGAAATAAATAAAAGAAAGAGCCCTTAAAACAACTTTTAAGGGCTCTTGTTATAAGTAAATTGAAGATTTATTGCTTTAAGATTCGTTTAAAAAATACTCCCTTTTTTTCATCCATTACCCTCACCAAATAAATTCCAGAAGATAATCGTGAAATATCCAACTCGGAAGTATCTTCTGCCGTCATTACTTGGGCCCCACTTATAGAGTAGACAGTAATTTGCTTAATATTGTTGCTTTGCAGGGAAATATTTAAAATATCGCTGGTAGGATTGGGAAAAATGGAAATTGCTGACCCATTTATAAAATCGGGAGCACCAGCAACATTTAACTCAATGGTGTATTCCACGAGTCCAAGATCATAAGTCCCTATAAAAACCTTCACAGAGTTTTCGTTAAATAAATATGCTGATGAACTGGCACCTATTCCAAGCAATTGTTCATTGCTTATGGTATCCCAATTTTCACCACTATCAATTGAGTAATGCAAGGCAAATTCAGATAACTGTGAGCTATAAGTCGATGCCGTCATGGCTCCTTCAGTTTCAGTTGAAAAAGCAACATTAAAAACCAAAGTATTGGTTTTTCGGTTCCAATTGAGGCCGCCATCCTCTGATATAAAAATACCTTTCGAACTTGCGAGTGCCATTCTATTTGCATTTAAAGGATCTTTTTGTAAATCGAATATGAGATCGTTTACAGTCAATACTTCTAGGCCATCGCTGCTGTTGGTCCAAGTAGCACCGCCATCTGTTGATGAAAAAACTTCAACACCAATAGGAACCGTAATCTTCCCACTGTCATCAATCAATATTTCATAAATATAATCCTGTACAGGCAAATTAATATCCGTTACGCTAATGTTGTTCATATCACTGAAATCTATTTGCTTTAACTGAGTTTCACTTGGGTCAAATCCACCGAATGCGGTCAGGATTGTCTGTGGCGCGCTGGGAAATGTAGCTACTGCAGTAAATTTGTTCGCAAATAGGTTTAACAATTCATTTTTAGTTTCACCATTGTCATTGCTCATTTTTAAACTTGAACCTATAAAACCGGAAGTAAAAGTATAGATTCTATTGGCGGTAATCATATCTGCATATTGTGCTTGCCCAGGATTGTTCGAAAAAATATTCAATGGCACAATATCGTGGGGCACATCAATACATACTCTCGGTATGCTTTGCACCCTTCTTAAAACCGCCTCCGGCAGCACGCGCTAAGTGACCTCCATTTCTGGATTCATAAAAATTTATTCCTCCAATGGTACCCTTTAGCTTTATAATACCTGTTTGTTTCGCCATCTCAAGTGCTTGAATACATCTAATATAGGAATAAATATTATGTATATAATTATTCTAAAGTATACTTAAAGTAAATCTAAACTCTTCATACAATAGGTATATAGTATGTTTAAAGCATAGAAACAACTAAGAAGAGTCCCTTTTGTCCGTAACCACTTAATATTTTTATGTGGACATAATGTAACACACAATTTATGTCTCCCCTGTAAAGAATAAACGAAAATGCGCTAAAAGTGCAGGTTTAGTTATTTGTTCTAATTACGGCAACCATTTCTTACCAAAATTTGGCTTCCTTTTTTCAAGAAAAGCATCGCGGCCTTCCTTGGCTTCTTCGGTCATATAGGCGAGTCGGGTGGCTTCACCGGCAAATACTTGTTGGCCCACCATTCCATCGTCTGTAAGGTTCATCGCAAACTTCAGCATTTTAATGGACGTCGGACTTTTCGCCAATATTTCCTGCGCCCATTCGTAGGCAGTATCTTCAAGTTCGGCGTGCGGGATAACGGCGTTCACCATCCCCATTTCAAAAGCTTCCTGTGCGCTATAATTTCTTCCTAGGAAAAATATTTCGCGGGCCCGCTTCTGCCCTACCATTTTCGCCAAATAAGCACTTCCGTAGCCACCGTCAAAACTGGTAACATCGGCATCTGTCTGTTTAAAAATGGCGTGCTCCTTACTCGCTAAAGTTAAATCGCAGACCACATGCAGACTGTGTCCGCCACCAACCGCCCAGCCCGGAACTACACAAATAACGGCCTTTGGCATAAAACGAATAAGTCTTTGCACATCCAGAATATTCAATCTATGATAACCGTCGTCCCCTACGTACCCTTGATGCCCACGTGCCTTTTGGTCGCCCCCACTACAAAAACTATAAACACCATCTTTTGGCGAAGGCCCTTCGGCCGAGAGCAAAACCACCCCAATTGTAGTATCTTCCTGCGCATCGTGAAAGGCATCGAGCAATTCAGCGGTAGTTTTTGGGCGGAATGCGTTGCGTACTTCAGGTCTGTTAAAAGCGATTCGCGCCACGCCATCGGCTTTTTTATAGGTGATATCTGAATATTCTTTGGCGGTTTTCCAATTGGGTGAAGACATAATCGTTATTTTTGTTTTCAAAGATAATAATTCCCGCGGAGGCGGGAATCTCACCAATAGAACTTCAATCATTATGCGCAACTTTTTCCTTTTCCTCGCCATCCTTTTCACAATAAATCTTACCGCACAACAGCCCTATAAGTTTTCAACCGTAACCGACCTTGAAGCCACGCCGGTTATCAGTCAAGGCGTTACGGGAACTTGCTGGAGTTTCAGCAGTACTTCCTTTTTGGAGAGTGAAATAATCCGGCTTACCGGAAAACAAATTGACCTTTCCGAAATGTTTCAAGTTCGGAATACCTATCCATTAAAAGCAGAGAATTATTTGATGAGGCAGGGCCGCGCACAGTTCAGCGAAGGCGGGCTTGCGCACGATGTAATGAATTCAGTGGAAAAAAATGGTTTGGTGCCCGAAGAAGCGTTCAGCGGATTATTTCCCGGTGAAACCAATTATAACCACGCTGAAATGGTGGCGGTGCTTGAAGCTATGTTGAAAACCTACGTTGACAATCCCGGCAGAAAACTGAGCAACAAATGGAAACCCGCTATTGAAGGGGTTTTGGATGCATACATCGGGAAAGATGTAACTAATTTTACTTTTGAAGGAAAACAATACACGCCTGAGAGTTTTCTAAAAATGACGAAGATTGAGCCGAAGGATTATGTGAATATTACCAGTTTTACGCAGGCGCCATTTTATTCAAAATTTATTTTGAATATTCCCGATAACTGGAGCAACGGCAGTTTTTACAATGTGCCATTAAATGAAATGATGGGAGTTATTGACAATGCACTGGCAAATGGTTTTACGGTAGAACTGGATTGTGACGTGAGCGAACGTACTTTTTCTTCAAAAGACGGAGTGGCCATAATTCCTGAAAACGCTGAAAATAATATAAAAGCGCTACAGGGAATTTATCCCGAAAAAAATATTACACAGGAATTCCGTCAAGAGGAATTTGAAAATTACGATACTACCGACGACCATTTAATGCATATAACCGGCATAGTTCGCGACCAAAACGGCAATAAATATTATAAAGTAAAAAACAGTTGGGGCACCGATGAAACCCGCACCACCAATGGCGGTTATGTATATTTTAGTGAACCGTATATGAAATTGAAGGCAATTAGCGTTACTGTCCATAAGGATGCGCTTCCGAAGGATATTTCAAAGAAGCTCAACCTTTAACGAATACCCATTTTCAAGATGGTGTGAATTTTGATATATTTGCGAAGATGAAAAGATTACTTTTTTTCCTTTTATTGGTCCCGATTTTCGCATCGGCCCAAGCTGATTTCGAAACCCGCTTTTTGAAAATAAACGCCGTTTCCCTTCCACAGCTTGAGGACCTTACCACTTCTTTTTCAACGACTCCGAGTTTTGTGAAAAAACTTCCGAGTTTTAAAATGAACCGTCAAAATTATAGGGAACCGGTGAGTATGTACGACGCGATTACTAGCAACCAGCAGGCGCCATCAACCATACAAATAAATATGGACCCGCGCGAATATGGAATTTTTGGTGGCAACAGCAGTTATTCCGCAGATAGTTCTACCGCCGTTAAGAATATTGCCTACAAAGAAAATCGTGGACTGTTGAGGCCAGAATTAATGACCAATACTTATGGTTTTTATCCTCGCCACAGACGCAGCGGTTTTTATGTAGATTATGGAATTTACAATTCCCCGTCACAGTAGTTCAATACCATCTTCCTTTATGACAATCTGCTTGTCCTTGTAGAGCGTGCCAATAGCTTTTTTGAAGCTTTTCTTACTCATTCCCAATTGATTTTTAATGGTATCGGGGTCACTTTTGTCGTGTAGTGGCAAAAATCCTCCGGCAGCTTCCAATTCCTCACGGATAAAATTGGCGTTGGGTTCAATACTTTTGTAACCAGGGGTTTGAAGGACAATGTCTATTTTATTGTCATCCCTAATTTTTTTCACAAAAGCCTTTAACTTGTCTCCGGTCCGTATGTCTTCAAAAATATCCTCAATGTAAATCAGGCCTTTGTGCTGTCCATTAACAATAACATTTGCACCTTTTTCAGTAAGGTGGGTTACCAATATGTCCACTTCTTCAAATGGCTCCACGGTTAAGGTATCGTTTTGAAGAAAATTATTGGTTTTACTCGAGCCTACCAATCGGTTGGTCTTTTCGTCAATATATAAATACACGATGTACCAATTGCCCTTTTTCATTGGGCGCGCCTGTTCCTTAAACGGGACAAAAAGTTGTTTTTCCAGCCCCCAATCCATAAATGCTCCATATTCGGTTACATCGCTGCAATGCAGGTAACCGAAAGTGTTTAACAAAAGGAATGGCTCTAAAGTCGTGGCAATAGGGCGTTCCTCATTATCGAGATATATGAAGACCGAAATTTCATCGCCAATCCCATAGGTTTCCGGTTTGTATTTATGCGGCAATAACACCACATTTTCTTCATCATCGCCCAAATAGAGTCCCGGCTCGGTTTCCCGAAGTATGCTTAAAGTATTGTATTCTCCTAATTTTATCATTCCGCAAAGGTAGTGGAATATCCCCAAAAAAAAATAACCGCAACACGTATATGGAGTACAAACTTTCTGCCTAAATTCACTTTATAATGAAGAAATCTCCCCAATCAGGCCCTCTTGCGGAAAGCAATTTAGAGAAGGTTTTGGAAACCGAAATTGGCACCGTTCGTTTTTACGGAAATATTGTGGTTTTCGAAGCTGTTGAAGGAATTGTCGTGTCCCATAAAAACGGATTTTCGGTTTTGCTCAAGAGCCTACAGATTTTAGGGACCAAACCTTGGGTGTACATTTCCAACCGTATAAATTCCTATTCCATAAAACCAATAGACTATAAATATTTGAATAAAATCCCTTCTTTAAAGGCGGTTGCCGTGGTAAATTATAATGAAATGGGATTTTCAAACGCCCAACTGGAAGCCAAATTCTGCAAAAAACCCTTCCAAGTTTTCATCAATCTGAACGATGCGGTGGTCTGGGCGAGGAATTATTTATGAAATAAATTTGAAATAGTTAAGCAAGACTTCGTCATTTATTTCTGATGGGGTAAAAATCTCCAACAGTTTTGGAGCTTCCGATTTTTCGGAAAAAAATTTGGCCAAATCCTCTTTTAATCTTTTTTCGCTATCAATTTTTGAATAGGAGAAACCAAACATTTCTGAAAGCTGTTTCGCGCTGAGGTTATGTTTCGTTTCAAAAAAGGTATCAAAAAGCTTCGAATCCTTTTCCCCGGGCAAAATTCGGAAAATCCCTCCCCCGGAATTATTTATCACAATAATTTTAAAGTTTTTCGGAATGTAGTTATTCCACAACGCATTGCTATCGTAAAAAAAACTGAGATCGCCACTTAAAAAAATTGTAGGCAATTCTGAAACAACGGCCGCGCCAATTGCGGTGCTCGTACTTCCGTCTATTCCGCTTGTTCCTCGATTGCAGAAAACTTCAGCCGTGGTTGGAAAGGTAAAAAGCTGGGCATATCGAATGGTTGCGCTATTGCTGAGCTGCAATTGTATGTTTTCCGGAAGGGTTTGAAAAATTTCAGAAAAAACCTTAAAATCGGAAAATGGAATTTTTTTCTCGTATTCCGAATGCTTTTCCAAACGGTACTCTTTTCTTCCAAGAAAATAAGATTGAAAATTACTTTTTACATTTTCGGTCTTCGGAAGAAATGCCCCAAAAAACAGTTCCGGCATCGTTTTAAAATGCTTGCTTAAAACAAAGAAAGTATTGTATGCCTTTTTTGGATCCACATGCCAATGATGTTTTGGCGGGTAATTGCGAAAAAATGCTTTTATTTTCTTCGAAACTACCATCCCTCCAAACGTCAATAATATATCGGGCTGCAATTGTTTAAAATCATCCTCTTCCATCGGCGCTATCAATTGGTCTATTGCCGAAATAAAATTTTCGTGGTGCAGGTTTGAGGTGGTTTCCGTCAGCACCAAAACACTCTCATCGGCAGCAAGACGGTCGAGGAATTTTTGCTCTACACTATTTGGAGGAAGCACGCCGACCAAAATAATTTTCTTTTCACTACTGTTCCATATTTCCGCAAATTCCGCAATATTTTCCTCGAAATCTGGAAACTTAGATTGTGGCTCAACATTTTGTGGCCATACCAGTTGGGTTTCTATAGTTCGATACAAGGGTTCGGACAATGGTACATTTATATGTACCGGTCCATTTAATTCTATCGCGGTATTTAGGGCGACGTTTATTTGCTTTTCGTTTTCAACTTGCCAATCCTCATCTTCGGTACAGGCAGCGCTATACAGAATGTGGTTTTCAAAAACCCCTTTTTGGCGTATGGTTTGGCCATCACCAATATCAATATAATTTTGCGGTCTGTCTGCCGAAATAACCACCAATGGAATATCGCTATAGAAAGCCTCGGCCACGGCAGGATAGTAATTCAGCAATGCGGAACCCGAAGTACAAACCACCGCAACAGGCGTTTTTAATTGTTGGGCAATACCGAGGGCGAAAAAAGCGGCGCAACGCTCGTCCACAATACTGTAGCAGGTGAAAGCGGAATTTTCGGCAAAACCGATAATCAAGGGTGCATTTCTGGAACCGGGTGAAATAACTATATGTCGAATTCCCTTTGCTGAACAGAGTTCCGTAAGGGTTTGGGAAAGTACTTTATCTGAAAATTTCATAGCCGCCAAAGGTACAAATATGTACAGAAAATTTATAGCATTGGCCGCAACACTTGTAGCATCGTTTGCATTTTATTCTGCGTTTCCTTCCATTCTTCCATAGGATTTGAAGCAATGGTAATGCCGCCCCCTGCATATACCCGCGCGGTTCCATTCTCAATTTTCATGCAGCGCAGATTAACCATTAGTAGCGAGGATGCATCCCTTTCTGAAATTGGGCCTAAAAAACCAGTATAAAATTCGCGGTCATAGCCTTCGTTTTTTAGAATAAATTGCTTCGCAATTTTCTGTGGACTTCCGCAAATTGCAGGGGTGGGATGCAGCGCATCGGCGATAGTGGTCAACGTAGTTTTTCCATGTTTCAGCATACCGATAATATGGGTGCATAAATGAACAAGCGAACCCGCCCGCTGGGTGGTGGCTTTTGAAACCTTAAGAACGGAAGTTACCTTTTGGAGATTATTGGTTATATAATCCGTTACAAGTTGCTGCTCGTCAATCTCCTTTGGCGACCAGCTGGCGCGTGCCTCCGGATTGTATTCCTGTGTGCCCGCCAAAGCCATCGTTGAAAATGAGCTGCCATCGGTTTTTACCAATATTTCGGGGGTCGCCCCGCACCACAGGCCTATTTCCGGATGGTACCAAATATATCGGAATGCAGTGGGATAAAGCGAAAATAGTTGCTCTATTAAAACTTCAATATTGAAATTCGGAATTTTAATATCCTTATATCGCGAAAGGACAATTTTTACCGCTTTTCTGTTTTTTATAACATCCAAGGTTTGGTTGAGAAGCGAAATATATTTTTCCTTTTCAAGTTTATCTTCGGAATATTCAACATAATTGGTTTCTACCTTCTGTTTTTCAATAGTGGCACGAGCGACAATACTTTCATTTTCCGGAATGTAAAAAACACTTTCATTCCATTCAAAAGATGCAAAGGCAAAACCTGTTTTTGAAAGATTATTGGTAGTATGTAATTGATTATCGTTTTGAAAATAACCCTCTATGGCATCACTTTCCGGAAGGGAATAAACTACGAAAGGAAGTTTTTCACTATAGTGTTTTAAGCATTTCTTTTTAAGTGATGAATAGTCCATTATGTTCTTTTTGGCAACGTAAGTGTCGTAAGTTTTACGAGGGAAACAAGCTCCCCAGCTTCATTGTTGATTTTTATTTGCCATAATTGGGTGGTTCTTCCCTTGTGGATAATTGAAGCATTGGCATACACATAACCTTCCCTAACACTTTTAATATGGTTGGCAGCAATTTCAATTCCGCGAATAATTACTTCGTTTGAATTCAAAAAAACAAATGCGCCCGCGCTCCCTACACTTTCAGCCAAAGCTACTGAAGCCCCGCCGTGTAAAACCCCATCGGGCTGATGTACCCTGGAAGTTACGGGCATACGCGCAATTAAAAAATCCTCTCCTATTTCGGTGAATTCAATCCCTAAAGTTTCCATCAATGTGCCCTTGCACATATTGTTGCAGGCGGAAAGTATTTCTTCCTTGCTGTACTTCATCTTATATATTTACATTTGTAAAAATACAAAATTGAAGTTTATAAAATGTCCATTGAAAAAGAGGTTACCTATACCTCCACAAACACTTATACCACATTAAACACCTTAACTGAAAGCACCAAAAATATTTGGATTGTTTTTCACGGAATGGGCTATCTGAGCAAGTATTTTATAAAGTACTTTTCACATTTAGATTCTGAAGAAAACTTTATCGTTGCGCCCCAGGCACCTTCTAAATATTATCAGGACAAGGCATTTAAACATATAGGAGCTTCTTGGCTCACGCGCGAAAATACCCAAATGGAAACTGCAAATGTGCTGAATTATATTGACGCCGTTTTTAAAAAAGAAGTTGACATTTCAAATAAAAAAATTATTGTCATGGGCTATTCCCAAGGCGTGTCCATTGCCGCACGGTGGGTTGCCAGCAGAAAGATAGGTTGTGATTATCTTTTACTCCATTCCGGGGGAATCCCTACGGAATTGAGTCCCGCTGATTTTACCTTTCTAAATAAATCCACGCCCGTAGCTTATGTTTATGGAAATAAAGACCCTTATATTACAGAAGCCCGCAAAACCGAAGAGCAGCTGCGCGCGACCAAACTATTTGGCGACCAACTTAAAGTTGAGGTTTTTGACGGGGTTCATGAGGTAAACACTCACTTTCTGAAAAATATTTCAAAAAAGATTTAATTTTTTTGTGCATTTCATCGAATAATTTTGCTTTTTATCATTCAAATTGTTTCTTTTACTCTGCTTTAAGAAATAACCTATAGCCCCAAACTATGAAAAAAGCTTTACTAACCTACGGATTTCTGTTGTTAACAGCCTTATTTTATGGACAAATAAGCGAAACAGAAAAGCAAGTTCTTTTAGATTTTTACACATCCACAAACGGAGCGGAATGGAATAACCCGTGGAATCTTAATGAACCAGTTGAAAATTGGGCCGGGGTAACGGTAGAAAACAATAAGGTAACTTCAATCTCGCTTCTATTTAATAACATAAGCGGAAACTTACCCGAATCATTGGGTAAACTTGAAAACCTTAAAATATTGGAATTAAGCTTTAATCCTATTTCTGGAAATATCCCCGCAACATTGGGCAATTTAAAAAACCTTGAAGTTTTGGCATTGAATGCCACTTCACTTGAAGGTGAAATCCCCAGTTCACTCGGCAACCTTCATAATTTGAAGCAACTTCATTTAAGCAGCAATAACTTAAGCGGCGAAATTCCCCAAAACCTTGGAAATCTTAAAAAGATTGAGGTATTCAATGTTTTCGATAATAGATTATCCGGCAATTTGCCACAGGGCCTTAACAGTTGCCAAGGTTTGCGAGAATTGATGGTAGCGGAAAACGACTTTCAGAATACAGATACTTTTTCAGTAGTTCTGTCCAATACAGGTTCATCCTTAAATTTATTAGATAACTCCCCACAGCCAAAACTGGAGCGTACCATTATAGCGGTGGAAACAGACGATTCAGACAATTAACACTAATTCTTTACTCATCCAAAGCGGCTCATTTTGAGCCGCTTAACTTTAAAACAATGTTAAATTACTTGATCAATTTAGTTAAAGATTATTTGCCCAGTATAAAATTGGGTAATTTGTCCCCGGTTACAATTAAGTGTTCCCCACACACTTATAAAAACCCTAAAGCTTAATATTTGGTTAAAAAAAATGAGCTTTATAAGAAGCGGTCCTGGGGGACCGCTTTTTTTTATGGTATAATTAATAATGTTTAAAGAGGAGAAACGGTAATTTTAAAAATCAATCCCACAATATTATTGATTATGAAAAAGAAAATATTGATTCTGCTGATATTGATGCCCGGCTTGATAGCCGCCCAAACGGAAATCAAAAAGTTGGATATTAACCTCGATAATTACAGTTATCCATTTAAGGTTTCCTTTCTACCCGTAAAAAATCAACTACAAGAATTGCGAATGGCGTATATGGACGTGACGCCGAATAATTACAACGGAAAGAATGTCTTGCTCCTACACGGAAAAAACTTCAATGGTGCTTATTGGCAAACCACTATTAATTCGCTGACCAAGGAAGGTTTTAGGGTTATTGTTCCCGATCAGATTGGTTTTGGAAAATCAAGCAAACCAGAATATTTTCAATATACTTTTCAGCAATTGGCACAAAATACCAAAACTTTGCTCGATACTTTAGGGATAAAAAAAACCGCAGTACTTGGTCATTCCATGGGCGGGATGGTCGCCACACGTTTCACTTTAATGTATCCCGAAACAACTGAAAAACTTATCCTCGAAGATCCCATTGGGTTGGAAGATTGGAAATTGAAAGTGCCTTACAAAAATGTGGATTGGTGGTACAAAAACGAACTCGATAAAAACTATGAAAAAATAAAAGCTTATCAAAAAGAAAATTACTACCACGGCACTTGGAAACCGGAATACGAGCCATGGGCAAAATTGTTGGCCGGATGGACACTCAATGAAAATTATGAAAGAATCGCATGGAATGCGGCGCTCACTTATGATATGATTTTTACGCAACCGGTAGTTTATGAATTCAAAAATATTAAAGCGCCCACTTTAATTATCGTGGGAACCCTTGACCGAACCGCCCTCGGAAAAAATTTGGTCTCCAATGAAGTTGCAAAAACCATGGGACAATACCAAGAGCTGGGTAAAACAACGAGAAAAGCAATTCCAAATGCGAAACTAGTTGAGCTGGAAGGAGTGGGACATCTGCCGCATATTGAATCCTTTCAGGAATTTATTTTTCCGCTTATTCAATTTCTGGAAGAGTAAATAAATGGTTTTATTTCAGTAGTTTTAAGGATGTTTGATAAATTCATTTTATGAAAAATATCCTTTTCTTTCGCACATTATTTTTTTTCAACTAGGTTTTTTCACAGCAACCGGAATTTACTTTTTAAATTAATTAATAATGAAAAACAAAATTCTATTTATAGTATCACTTTTATTCGGTTTAATATTCATCAATGCAGGATTGAACAAATTCCTGAATTATATGCCAGTTCCTGATGATATGCCCGCAGAGTTCACAAAACTTTTTGGCGCGTTTATGACTATTGGATGGTTATTGCCCCTTGTGGGCTTTGCGGAAATTTTGGGTGGACTTCTATTTATAATCCCAAGAACACGGGCACTCGGCGCGGTGGTTATTTTTCCTGTTATGATTGGCATTATTTTTACGAATGCTGCTGTACCTTCCAGTTTGCCCCTACCTTTGGCACTGTTCGCAATTAACCTTTGGGTTATTTTTGAAAACAGACATAAATATGCACCTATGTTTGCGAAGTAATTAAATAAATTGAAGACATAAAAAAACCGCAACCCTTTCAGGTTGCGGTTTTCACTTTTTACTATTTTAAAGAAACTTACTTCACTTCCTCAAAATCTACATCCTCAACATCGCTGTTTTCAGCTCCGCCGCCTGTACTTCCCTGCTCGGCTCCTGCTCCGGCATCACCGGTTGGGGCGCCTTGCTGTTCTGCTTGGGCTTTGTACATTTCTTCTGAAGCGGTTTTCCAAGCTTCGTTTATTTTATCCAAAGCTGGTTGAATATTGCTAACCTCTTTGGTTTCATAAGCTTTTTTCAATTCTTCCAAAGCATCTTCGATTGGTTTCTTTTTATCATCAGATAACTTATCGCCAAACTCTTTCAGTTGCTTTTCAGTCTGGAAGATCATTGCGTCAGCTTCGTTCAGTTTTTCAACTTTTTCCTTCGCATTTTTATCACTCTCGGCATTTGCCTCGGCATCCGCTTTCATCTTTTTGATTTCCTCTTCGGTAAGGCCAGAAGAAGCTTCAATACGGATGTCCTGGGTTTTGTTGGTAGCCTTATCGGTAGCGCTTACTTTAATGATACCGTTGGCATCAATATCAAACGTTACTTCAATTTGTGGCGTACCTCTCTGCGCTGGTGGAATACCGTCCAGGTGGAAACGACCAATTGTTTTGTTGTCGTTCGCCATTGGGCGCTCCCCTTGCAATACGTGGATTTCAACACTTGGCTGATTGTCTGCCGCAGTGGAGAATACCTGACTTTTCTTGGTAGGAATGGTTGTGTTGGCCTCAATTAATTTGGTCATTACACCGCCCATGGTTTCGATACCAAGTGAAAGTGGAGTAACATCCAAAAGAAGTACATCTTTCACATCTCCGGTCAATACACCACCTTGAATTGCAGCACCAATTGCTACAACCTCATCTGGGTTTACACCTTTACTAGGTTTTTTTCCGAAGAATTTTTCCACCGCTTCCTGTACTGCAGGAATACGGGTACTATCCACCTACCAAAATTACTTCATCAATATCACTTTTGCTCAATCCGGCAGCTTTCAATGCTTTTTCGCACGGATCGATCGTTCTTTTTACAAGTGGCTCGATCAACTGCTCAAATTTGGCTCTTGTCAACGTTTTCACCAAGTGTTTTGGTCCGCTGGAAGTTGCCGTAATGTATGGCAGGTTGATTTCGGTTTGGGTTGAGGAAGACAATTCAATTTTAGCTTTCTCGGCTGCTTCCTTTAAACGTTGAAGCGCCATTGGATCTTTCTTCAAATCAAAATCCTCTTCTTTTTTGAATTCATCAGCCAACCAATTGATAATTTTTTGGTCCACATCATCACCACCCAAGTGGGTATCACCATCTGTTGAAAGTACTTCAAAAACGCCATCTCCCAATTCAAGGATACTAACGTCGTGCGTACCACCACCAAAGTCAAAAACCACAATTTTCTGGTCTTGTTCCTTTTTTGTCAAGACCGTAAGCAAGTGCCGCAGCCGTTGGCTCGTTGATAATTCTTTCTACTTTAAGTCCGGCAATCTCGCCCGCTTCTTTAGTTGCGTGACGCTGACTGTCATTAAAATATGCAGGAACGGTAATTACCGCACGGGTAACGTCCTGTCCTAAATAATCCTCAGCGGTTTTCTTCATTTTCTGAAGAATCATCGCGCTCAATTCCTGTGGGGTGTACATACGTCCGTCAATGTCAACACGGGCGGTATCGTTGTCACCTTTTACCACTTTGTACGCTGCGTGTTCCGCTTCAGATTTTGATTCCGAATATTTGTTCCCCATAAAACGTTTTATGGAGCTAATGGTTTTTGTAGGGTTCGTAACCGCTTGACGTTTTGCAGGGTCTCCTACTTTAATTTCGCCGCCTTCCACAAATGCAATTACGGAAGGAGTTGTTCTTTTTCCTTCGGCGTTAGGAATAACCATTGGCTCGCTACCTTCCATTACGGCAACGCAGGAGTTGGTTGTACCTAAGTCGATTCCAATTATTTTACTCATATTATTAGTGTTATATATTTAAACTTCTATTTTTTACTTATGACTTCTTTAAGTCAAGGAATGTGCCAAGGGGGAGTTTCTGTCAAGGTGTCAGTTTTGAGGGGAATTTTTAATAAAGCGAGAGAGTAGTGGCTTAATCTCGGTGGAATAACCGTTGATACCTTAAGTAGGGTTCAGGTAAATAAAATAGGTTGAAGAGAAGTTGAGAGTTGTATTATCAAATCAGAAATTAGATCAAACTTTTGAATATCGACTCCATAAAAAGTAACTTTATGAAAAAAAATAAGATATGGGAAGCAAAAAAGAAAAATTTGCCAGTTTCGGCATCGCCACCAAAGGAGTCGTTTATCTTATTATTGGGGCCCTAACCGCCCTTTCGGCCTTTGGTTTTGGCGGAAAAAAATCAGGCTCAAAAACCGTTATAGAATTTATATCCCAACAATCTTTCGGTAAAATACTATTGATCATATTGGCCATTGGGCTGGCGGGATATGTGTTCTGGCGCTGGTATCAAGCGTTCGCCAACCCCAAGGATATTGAGAACAATACAAAAGGCACCGTAAAACGCATTGCCTATTTTATTAGTGGGGTTTTTTACGGCGCGCTCGCCGTTAAAGCCGTTGTAATTGTCATGGGTTCGCAAGGCGGAGGGAAATCCTTTACGGAAAAGGTCTTTGGATCTGATTATGCCACCGCCATTGCCATTATAATAGGACTTGGATTGCTGGGAAAAGGAATTTATGAATTCTATAAGGTGTATTCCGGAAAATTTAAAAAAGATGTTGAAAGTGCCGGTATTCCGCATAAAGCTGAAAATCTTATCTTAAAGGCAGGAAAAGTTGGGCATACCTCCCGAGGTATCGTAGCCAGTATATTGGGATTTCTATTTTTAAAAACGGGATGTGGCCGGAGGCGCCAATAAACTGAGCAAAACTGATGCATTTGGTTTTATAGAAAATGAATTCGGGAAGCATCGTCATGGGCCTTATTGCACTGGGTTTGGTGGCCTATGGAGTGTTTATGATGATCAAGGCCAAATACAGCAGTTTAAGTGTGGAATAAAGCTCCCCTGAATTTTGGAATCCAAAAATTGAATCTTGAAAATTGAAAATTAATATGTGGAATCTCAATAATAAAAAAGCCGTCATAACCGGAGGTACCAAAGGAATAGGAAAAGCCACCGTTTTGGAATTTCTTTCCCTTGGAGCCGAAGTTATTTTCACCGCCCGAAGCAAGGACGATGTAACCAATTTTGAAAAAGAACTTCAAAAAGAAGGCAATAAAGCCTACGGGATTGTGGGCGATGTTTCAGAAAAAAAGGCATCGAAGCCATTTTTTCCGAAGTGGAAAAACGGTGGGGAACGCTCGATATTTTGGTAAACAATGCCGGAATAAATATCAGAAAAGCGGCGGTGGAATATTCCGAAGAGGAATACCAAAAAATAATTGGCATCAATCTTACCGCCCCTTTCCTTTTAAGCCGAAAATTATATCCATTTTTAAAAAAATCCGGAAATGCATCCATTATAAATGTAGCTTCGGTTTCGGGTGTTATGGACACAAAAACGGGCTCGCCCTACGGAATGTCCAAAGCCGGACTGGTTATGCAGACCAAAAACCTCGCGACTGAATGGGCAAAGGACGGCATTCGCGTAAATGCCATGTCGCCCTGGTTTACCGAAACCCCCTTAACCAGCGATATTTTAAAATTGAAGGAACGCATTGAACCTGTTTTAAAGCATACGCCCATAGGCCGCATCGCCCAACCGGAAGAAATGGCGAGTGTAATTGCTTTTTTTGCAATGGATAAATCTTCTTATGTTACCGGCCAAAATTTGGTGGTGGATGGCGGAATAACCAGTACGGCTATTTAAATTAAAATCATCAATCCCGATAGCTATCGGGACAAATCCCAAATTCCAAAAATACAGTTTGAAATTTGGAATTTATTTATTGGAATTTATTTTTCATATTTGGAATATTTCCATAATTTTGGAATAAATCCAATGTGATGTTTTTGAATTGCCATACCTATTATAGCCTCCGCTACGGGACTTTGAAAATCAGTGATTTGCTGGATTTGGGACAGCAAGGCAATGCAGTTTCGATGGTGCTTACAGACATCAATTCTACTTCCGCCTGCTTGGAATTTGTCCGACTTTCTCCCGAATATAATGTGAAACCAATTTTGGGTGTAGATTTTAGAAAAGGGGCAAAACAGCAATTTATAATGCTGGCCGAAAACAATGAAGGTTTTCAAAGTATAAACACCTATTTATCTGAATTTCTGCACGAACGCAAAGGCGCCGAAAACCTGAAAATTCCTTCCCGCGCGAGACAGCTTCCCCATACATTTATCATTTATCCCTTCGCTTCCTTTGAAGGGGAAATGCTTTTGGAAAATGAATTCCTCGGAGTAAAAATCGAAGATCTTAACCGATTGAAATTTTCAAAATGGAAAAACCGGCAAGAGAAATTGGTGGTGCTGCAAACGGTAACTTTTCAAAATAAAAAAGGTTTTAATACGCATCGATTACTGCGCGCGATTGACAATAATACACTGCTCAGCAAACTGCCCATTTCGGAACAGGCGAGTGAAAATGACATTTTTATTTCGGAAGAAAAGCTGAAAGAAGCTTTTGAGGAATTTCCGCAACTTATTGAAAACACGCAAAACCTTTTAAAACGCTGCAGCATCTCTTTCAATTTTTCAAAGGAAACCACCTGCAACCAAAAATCATACACAACAAATGAAGAATTGGATTTTCGCTTGTTGAAAAAATTGGCGTATGCGGGAATTCCCTATCGCTACAAACGTCCCGGCGCACGCGTGATGGTGCGCATTGAAAAGGAATTGGGGATCATAAGGGAAAAAGGGTTCGTTTCCTATTTTCTCATCAATTGGAAAATTTTGAAATACGCCCGCAGCAAAGGCTATTTCTACGTGGGTCGCGGCAGTGGCGCCAACAGCATTATTGCCTATTTGCTTCGGATTACCGATGTGGATCCGGTGGAATTGGATCTTTATTTTGAACGGTTTATAAATCTATACCGAAAAAATCCGCCCGATTTCGATATCGATTTTTCGTGGCAGGACCGGGACGATATTACCGATTTCATTTTCGAAAAATTCAAAAATACCGCGCTCATAACCGTTTACAACACTTTCAAATTTAAAGCTTCCGTGCGGGAATTGGGAAAGGTTTTTGGGCTTCCCAAAGAGGAAATTGACAAACTTTCCAGCGACAGGACTGCGATTTCAAAAACCTCGATAAACTTTCCCAATTGGTGATTATTTACAGCCAATACATTCAAGGTTTTCCCAATTATTTGGGCATTCACGCGGGTGGAATTTTAATTTCCGAAAAACCCATCCATTATTACACCGCCACGTTTATGCCGCCCAAAGGTTACGCCACCACACAGTTTGACATGGTGATTGCGGAAGATATCGGTCTTTATAAATTCGATATTTTGAGTCAGCGCGGACTGGGGAAAATAAAGGATGCCGTGGAAATTGTAAAATACAACCATCCCGAAAAAAAACCGCTGGACATACACGATATAAAACGATTTAAAAAAGACGGTCGCATCAAAGCCTTGCTCCGAAACGCCCAGGCAATAGGCTGTTTCTATGTTGAGTCGCCGGCCATGCGAATGCTGATGAAAAAACTGCAAGTGGACGATTATCTGGGCTTGGTGGCGGCCAGTTCGGTAATCCGGCCGGGCGTTGCCAAAAGCGGGATGATGCGCGAGTATGTGCAGCGCCACCGTTTTCCGGAGAAAAGAAAGGAAGCGCACCCGGTTTTGTTGGATATTATGCCCGAAACCTACGGCGTGATGGTGTATCAGGAAGACGTTATAAAAGTGGCGCACCATTTTGGCGGACTCGATTTGGGCGAAGCCGATATGTTGCGTCGCGGAATGAGCGGTAAGTTCCGCTCGCGGGAAGAGTTTCAGAAAGTGAAGGATAATTTTTTTGAAAACTGTAAAAATTCCGGTAAAAATGAAGCTTTCACGGCAGATGTTTGGCGGCAGATAGAGAGTTTTGCCGGCTACGCATTTGCGAAAGGGCATTCCGCCTCTTACGCGGTAGAAAGCTACCAAAGCCTTTTCCTGAAAGCCTATTTTCCGTTGGAATATATGGTGGCCACGCTCAACAATGGCGGCGGTTTTTATAGCACTGAACTCTACGTACACGAGTCGCGGATGCATGGCGCGAATATTCTGCAGCCCTGCATCAATCGCAGTTTTAGCGAAACTGTTATCTGCGGAAAGGATATTTACATTGGTTTCGGCTTCCTGCAATCCGTGGAATCAAAACTCATTGAAAAGATTATTTCGGAACGCTGTAAAAATGGCGCTTTTGAAAGTTTGGACGATTTTCTGGAACGCGTTTCAATCGGGATGGAACAGATTACGATTCTCATAAAAATAAACGCTTTCCGCTTCACAGGAAAAAACAAACGCGAACTGCTTTGGGAAGCTTATATGAAAATAAACAAGGTAAGTTTTGAGGAAAATGTGCCCACCCTTTTCAAACCCAAGCGCATAGATTATAAAACCCCTTCCCTACCGCACACCTCGCAGGAAGACGCTTTTGATGAAATGGAACTGTTGGGGTTTCCGTTGTGCAGCCCTTTCGATTTGCTGGAAAATCCTTCGGAAAATAAAATGCGGGCGGCACATCTTCCGCAGTTTATAGGGAAAACGATTACCATTGAAGGGTATTTGGTGACCACAAAAAGAACGAAAACCTCGCGGGGTGATTATATGTATTTCGGGAATTTTGTGGATCGCGACGGCGATTTTGTGGACACGGTACATTTTCCGCCGGTGGCCGCCCAATACCGTTTCCGAGGAAAGGGAATTTATGGCATAACCGGAAGAGTGGTCGAGGAATTTGATTGCATAACCATTGAAGTTTCAAAAATGGAGCGGTTGCCGATAATCCAGGATCCAAGATATAGCACGGGTTCTCCAACTTCCAAAGGGGAAACGGTTACGGACAATAGACGAAAGACGACAAGACCTATGATATAGGATTTAAGACCGCTGCGCTATATAGCGTAAGATATAAGACAAAGACGTAAGACGTAAGACTAAACCGGCAAGGTTTGTTGCAGACATTCTTCTAGATTTTGAATAACAGTCTTACATCCTACGTCATTTAGTCCTAAGTCAATTTTGAAAAATGAACGACAAAAGAAACATAGTACACATGGATTTGGATACATTTTTTGTGTCCTGCGAGCGCTTGCTGGACAGCAAGCTCATCGGCAAACCTGTACTGATTGGCGGCACCAGCGACCGCGGCGTGGTGGCTTCATGCAGTTATGAGGCGCGTTCTTTCGGAATACATTCGGCCATGCCTATGAAACTGGCGCGGCAATTATGTCCCGAAGCTGTTGTAGTTCGGGGTGATGCCAGTACTTACAGCAAATTTTCAGAAACCGTTACCGATGTTATTAAGGAAAGCGTTCCGCTTTATGAAAAATCTTCGGTAGATGAATTTTATATCGATTTGACCGGAATGGATAAGTTTTTTGGGTGTGAAAAGTTGGCTTCGGAATTGCGGCAGCGCATTATAAAAGAAACCGGATTGCCCATTTCCTTTGGACTTTCGGTGAACAAAACCGTTTCAAAAATAGCCACAGGCGAGGCCAAACCCAACAATCAAATCCATATTTTAAAAGGAACCGAAAAGCCATTCCTTTCACCTTTGGCGGTAAACAAAATACCGATGGTGGGGGAAGTTACCTACCGCGCTTTCTGCGATCTGGGCATAAAACGCATAAAGACCATCCAAGAAATGCCGGTGGAAATGATGGTGAAAGTTTTCGGAAAAAATGGACAGACCATTTGGCAAAAAGCCAATGGCATAGACAATACGCCCGTCGAGCAATATACCGAGCGCAAATCCATTTCCACCGAACGCAGTTTTGACCGCGACACCACCGATGTGAAAAAACTCGAGGGAATTATTACGGCAATGGCCGAAAATTTGATTTTTCAACTGCGGCGCGGCAATAAACTTACCGCCTGCGTAGCTTTCAAAATTCGATATTCAGATTTTCAGACCTATACTATGCAGCAACGAATTCCGTACAGTTCCGCGGACCATAAAATTATTCCGGTGGTAATGGAACTTTTCAAAAAATTGTATCAGCGGCGGCTTTTGGTGCGGATGGTTGGCGTACGGTTCAGCCATTTGGTGGAGGGTGGTTTTCAGATAGATTTGTTTGACGACAATGAAAAAATAATCAATCTTTACCACGCCATGGACAAGATGCGAAACCGTTATGGCGACCGGGCCGTAATGCGGGCCGCAGGAATGGAGGCAACGAGTATTGGGCGCTGGAATCCTTTTACGGGCGCGCCACCGCCACTTTTGCCGAATAGGAGAAGATAAAGTATTAGGGCTTACTTTTTGGGTTTTTCCAAGTATTGAAAAAAGCAAAAACAACCACTGTATTTTCTATTATTTCATAAACAATTAAGTAAGGAAAATCGATGATGAAAGCCTCACGGGAAGGAGCTCATTTACAAGGAAAAAGATGGGGGTTTTGTACAATAAGATCCAAAAAAAGATCTACACGCTCAAGAAAGCGTTCACCTAGACCAATACTTTTAGATTCGTAATATTCATAGGCTTCAATGGCATCAAAGTTTGCCTCTTCCTTAATTTCTAAAAGATATTTCATTTTTTGCCATTACGTGCATTTTTCTTGGTTTGCTCCCAAGTAAGGGATTTACTCTCTCCGGCAAAATGACTTTTTCTTCGTTTCTCCAATATTTCATACTGGCCTTTGGAAAGAGACGAGGATTTTTCTTGAAATTCATAACTTTCAGCGAGTGCATTCAACAATTTCAGAAGTTGCTCATCTGCTGTTTCTATATGGTCGAGAACTCGATTTTTTAATTCAGAAATTTCCATAATATTTAAAATAAGTACAGTAAATATACGATACAACCTTCAATTCATAATCCAGAATTAAATAAGATACTATCTTTGCCCTTCAAAAGAATTTGAATGGAAAGCATCAGCGTTTTTGATATGCTAAAAATAGGAGTTGGCCCGTCCAGCTCCCACACTTTAGGACCTTGGCGCGCCGCGCTGCGATGGATTGGCGAACTGAAAGAAAAGGGCCACTTTGAAGAAGTGATCGCAATTTCGGTAGATTTATACGGTTCACTTTCCCTTACAGGAAAAGGGCATGCTACCGACATTGCCCTAATGATGGGACTTTCGGGTTTTGATCCCGTAACCTTTCCTATTGAAAATATTGAAAGGGAAATTGAATTTATCACTTCCAACAATATTTTGAAGTTGAACAACGAATTGGAAGTTCCCTTTTTCCCAAAAGAAAATATAAAATTCAACCGCAAGTTTTTGGAATTCCATCCAAACGGCATGACTTTCCGGGCAACGTTGAAGGATGGTTCAAAAAAATCCTCATCTTTTTATTCCATCGGGGGCGGATTTACGGTGAAAAAAGAAAGAATCCGCAAAAAAATAAAACTTGCAAAATTTGCCCGGTTTCCATTTCCCATAGAAAAAGGCGCCGAGTTGCTGGTTTATTGCAAAGCTGAAGGAAAAAGCATTTCAGAAATAGTGCTCGAAAATGAAAAATCATTGCGAAGCGAAGCGGAAATCAATGACGGTTTGAAAAAGATTTGGGACGTAATGTTGGACTCAATGTACGTTGGCGCACATACGGAGGGAACCCTGCCGGGCGGATTAAACGTTACCCGGCGTGCCTTTGAAATGAACAAAAACCTAATTGGCGACACAAAATATACCAATGCCGAGGAATGGATTGCGGCGATAAGAAATACAGAAGTGAAATTTAGGCAAATTTTAAAATGGGTTTCCTGTTTTGCCCTTGCCGTTAATGAAGTAAATGCTTCGTTGGGCCGCGTGGTTACTGCACCCACCAATGGAAGCGCCGGCGTAATTCCGGCAGTGATGATGTATTATATGGTTATTGAAAACCACGATGCAAATTTTGACGATATAAAAAAGTATCTGTTGGTAGCGGGTGAAATTGGCAGTATTTTCAAAAAAGGTTCCACTATTTCAGCGGCGATGGGTGGCTGTCAGGCTGAGATTGGTGTTTCTTCATCTATGGCTGCGGGAGCATTGTGCGAATTAATGGGCGGAACACCCGAACAATGCTTAATGGCAAGTGAAATAGCAATGGAACACCACCTCGGAATGACTTGCGACCCAATTGCGGGACTCGTTCAAATACCATGTATAGAAAGAAACGCAATGGGTGCTATAAAAGCAATAAACGCTTGCGAAATGGCTCTGGACAGCGACCCATCAAAAGCGAAGGTACCTTTGGACAAAGTAATTGCAACCATGTGGGAAACAGCGAAGGATATGACTTCAAAATACAAGGAAACCAGTGAAGGTGGACTTGCCGTGCAAGTAAATATCAGTGATTGTTAGAAGTTGGAAGACGGATGACCGATGACGGATGATGGATAATTTTACAGTAAAAAGCTATTTTTAGACTTTGTATTTTCCACTTATTATTTCAAATTTACAAACAACCTTCTTTTCTTCGGGAATCTATAATGTGGATTATTTTCCAACCTTCAGGCGTATTGGTCAATGTAAAGGAATTTGCGCCGCAATGAAGAAATGTTCCATTCAGCCAAAACTGGTAGGGTGTCCAGACGTGGGCAAGATTCCCATCAATTTCAACTTTATAATCCAGTAAGCGCTCGTCCCATTTTGCATTTGATGGACGTTTTGCGATTGCCAAAATAAAATCCTCTGTATTTTCATTAACAACTTTGGGAATTCCGTCTTTATCGGTAAAGGCAGTTTGAAGTACCATATTTTCTGCCATTACCGACTTCATCAATACTGTGTCCCCTTTATGGAAACCTTCAAAAAAAGTATCAATTATTTTTTTGGCATCCTTTTCTGAAAAGGGATTTTGGGAAAATGAATACGCTGAAAACATAACAAACAGAACTAATATTGACAGTTTCATATAAATAAATTAATATAGGTTTATAAATTTAAGGTTTTTCATTTCTCCCGGTAAAAAAAATCTTCAATCCAAAATCGCACATCGGAAATCGTAAATTAGTACTTTTACCCCTCAATTTGTTACACTATGAGCATAGCCAAAAAAGAATACAAACGCATTACCACGAAAACCTTGGTGGATATGAAAAAGAGAGGCGAAAAAATTTCGATGCTCACTGCCTATGATTTTACCATGGCAAAAATTGTGGATAGCGCTGGGATTGATGTGATTTTGGTAGGCGATTCCGCTTCAAATGTCATGGCCGGGCACGAAACAACTTTACCCATAACATTGGATCAAATGATTTACCACGCCGCTTCGGTAGTGCGTGGTATTGAAAGGAGTTTAGTGGTGGTCGATTTACCTTTTGGAAGCTATCAAAGCGACCCAAAGGAAGCGCTGCGTTCCGCAATAAGAATTATGAAGGAAAGTGGCGGACACGCTGTAAAGCTTGAAGGTGGAAAAGAGATTAAGGAATCCATAAAACGAATTCTGAACGCGGGCATTCCCGTGATGGGACATTTAGGATTGACCCCACAATCTATCTATAAATTTGGGACTTACACCGTTCGCGCGAAAGAAGAGGAAGAAGCCGAAAAATTGATTTCAGATGCGCTTTTACTTGAAAAAGCAGGTTGCTTCGCTATTGTACTTGAAAAGGTGCCGGCCAAGTTAGCCAAGGAGGTTGCTGAAAAAATAAGTATTCCCGTAATTGGCATTGGCGCCGGAAATGGTGTGGATGGCCAAGTTTTGGTAACCCACGATATGATTGGGATGACGCATGAATTTAATCCGCGATTTCTTCGACGCTATTTGGACCTTTACACTGAAATGAAAAATGCCTTCAGCAAATACAGCGATGATGTGAAAAGCGGTGATTTTCCTAATAATAATGAGCAATACTAAATTGAGAAATCCTAAAATTTCAAATTTCAAAAATTGCAACCTAATAAACTCTTAAACCTTTAAACTTTTAAACTCTTCTCCAGTTTCTACTTCCAAAATACATAGCACAAAAGACAATCTTCAAATTCTGTTTGAGGACAACCATTTGATTGTGGTCAACAAACGGCCCGGTGATATTGTGCAGGGAGACAAAACGGGCGATGCGCCTCTTTCCGAAGTGGTAAAGGAATATATTGCTGAAAAGTACAATAAACCCGGCGCGGTATTTTTGGGTGTCGTCCATAGGTTGGATCGGCCTACAAGCGGAATTGTTGTGTTCGCAAGAACTTCAAAAGCGTTGGCGCGTTTGAACAAAATGTTTTCCGAAAGGGAAACCGAAAAAATATATTGGGCAATTGTAAAAAATCTACCGCCGAAGACCGCAGATACATTAACACATTATTTAAAAAGAAACCCAAAGCAGAATAAATCCTATGCCCACATAAAGGAAGTCCCAAATAGTAAAAAAGCCATGCTGCACTACAAACTATTGAAAAAACTAGACAATTATTATTTATTGGAAGTAGTATTGGAAACGGGAAGGCACCATCAAATACGTTCCCAGCTTTCGGCTATCGGCTGCCCAATAAAAGGAGATTTAAAGTACGGTTTTGACCGAAGCAATCCAGACGGCAGCATTCACCTTCATGCCCAAAAATTAATCTTGACGCATCCCGTACAGAAAGAGGAAATTACAATTATAGCTCCGACGACAGATGATCCTATTTGGAATGCCTGTAATTAAAGTTTTATTAAATTATTTTTAAGGGCATACATTACAAGACCGACACGGTTTTTTATGTTGAGCCGATTAAAAAGATCTTGCCTATAACCATCAATGGTTTTGGGGCTTAGGCTCATTACCTCGGCTATTTCCTTATAAGTCATTTCGCTACAGGCTAATTGCAGAAAAGTAAGCTCATTTTCTTTTAGCTCAAAAACGTCCTCTTTATCATTCGAATTTAAGGAGTGCATTAAGGTTTCAGCGACTTTTTCAGAGTGGTAATATCCTTTTTCCGAAACTTCACTCAGCGCCAATCGTAGGTTTTCGGGATGTATGTCCTTCAATAAATATCCTTTTGCGCCGCGTTTAAGCATTTTCAAAATTGCGGCTTCGTCATCTTCCATCGATAGGGCCAAAACCTTAATTTTCGGATGATTTTTTGTAAGCCAATCGGCCGTTTCAAAACCATCCATTACTGGCATATTAATATCCAATAATAAAATTTCGGGTGAATCTTTTGCGGCCTGCAGTTTTTGCTGGAGATCTATCCCATTTTTGGCGTGAAAGAGTACGTTGAAGTTATCGAAGGAATTTATAAGTTTTTCCAAAGAACCTGCAAATAGCAAATGGTCATCTACAATCGCAATCTTTTTTTGTGAGGAATTTTCAGGCATTATTATAGGGATATTTCAAGAACAATTTGCTTCCCTTTCCAATTTCAGAAGTAATTTCCATAGTTGCATTAAGCAAATTCGCCCTACTCTGCATTGTTTCCATTCCGGAGCTAGTAGTTTTTTGTTCAGTGTCAAAGCCCACTCCATCATCGGTTACGGTAATTTCGAGGCTGTTTTCTTTGTAATCCAAAATTACAAATAAATTTAATGCCTTGGCGTGCTTAATGACATTGGACAGAAATTCCTGGATTATTCGAAATATAATCGTTTCATTGGTGCTTTTTATAGGAACGATATCTCCCTTAATTTCGTAGGAAGCTTCCAAAAAATTAAGCTTATTGAATCGCTCCAATTCAACCTTCAGTGATTCCAAAAGGCCATTTTTCAAAACAACGTCATTATTGAGTACTTTTGAAAGGGAGCGGATTTCCTGAACGGTTTCCTTTACAACGGACTTTGTTTCTTGAATCTGTTCCTGAAATTCAGAAGGTGCTTTTTGCAATAGTAAATTCAATTGAATATTTGCTACAGATAGCATTTGGCCCACATTGTCGTGAAGCTCCCACGCTATATTTTTTAGGGTTTGTTCCTGTATTTCAATTTGTGAGTCGGCAAGTTCGCGCTCATAGCGCTGCTGGGCCTGAAAACGTTCGGTTAAAAACTTATTCTTGCGGCGTTGGAACGCAATCACCACAATAATCGCAAATACCATTAAAAGTAATAGTATTGCGATAAAGTAAACTATTAATAGTTTTTCCTGCGGGAGTAAGGGTTCTGTACCTGCGAACATATTAAAAAACCTGCTATATAAATGGAATATAATAAATAGTTGGAACCGAACAAAACCCGTAAGTATAGTTTGACGAAATCGGGATCTATCGAGTTACTGTAATAGGAACTATATAAAAATAACGGGGTGGTGCACAGATGGAATATAAGCGCACCAACCGAAACGTAAAACGGTAAAGTTTTATGAACTTGCAAGATTAGATCGCTTCGCAATAACTCTAAATAATAAAAGGCGATGCTCAAAAAGACCAGCAATGTTCCTACAATATTTGTAATGGACATAAATGTGGTGAAAAATCCATCGGCAATAAAAATCTCCCCTATGCCTACTATTAAGAATAAAATTGAAACCCTATTAAGAATGGCAATGGATCTTTTGGATGCCAAAAACCACTTGAAATAATTTATATAAAATAAATAGCTTATTATTGAATATATATTCCCAGACCAATAATTGCTCTGCCAAATGGTTCCTTTTAAAAAGTGCAAAAATCCCGAATTCACAAAATATGCATACCAACTAAACAATTCAAAAAAAACCGTAACACCCAAAAACCAGACTAAATAGTAAGAAGGCTTCGATTTATTTTTTTGGTAGTACCATATACTTGAAAGAAATGCCGCAATTTCAAGAAAGTTCACTAAAAATGCAGGTATCACTCAATCAATAGTTTAAGGGAGGATATCCTGATATACCTTTGTTCAGCGGTTCAATATTATAGTTGTTTGCGACGCCTTCCGTAGTTCCCACAGTGGGCGCCAAGAAAACGGTAGCTTTATCGGAAGCATCATTGTCATAGGCGGCGAAATAGATACGCACCCCAGGATTGCTGATTCCTGCCTTTGTAGATTCTTCCCTCACGTAATCCAGGAATTGTTGCAGGTCTGTAAGGCTAAAAAGAAATTCACGGGTATCGGGCGAACCCTGCGCCCTTTCAATATCCACGGCGCGTGTGGACACCCAATTGTTCTGTAAATCCCGCGCTTGGGCAACTGTAATGCAGTTTGATGGTTTAGGCATAATTGAAAAATATTGGTTAGGTAGGGCCAATGTACTGAAAAACCCTTTATTAAAGATTTTTATAATGAAGAAATAGGAAAAATCCTGTTCATTTTTTGGGTTTTATACCCCTAACACTTATAAATTTTGGTAATAAAATTAAGCATCCTGAAGCTTGAAAACTACATTTTCCCCAGATCGCTTTTGGCCCAACCTGTTCAGGGAATTTTCATCCAATTGAAGTATCCGTGCATATCCGCCCGTGGTCTGTGCGTCCCGCATTAACACAATACATTGGCCCGAAGGTGTCAACTGAACCGTTCCCGGCCTTACGGGCGCGGTAATAATTTCGGCTGTCGAAAGAATTTCCCAACCGGTTAACAAATATGCCATTCTATTACTTTCCGGCATTACAATCAATTTGGTGGAAAGGATTTTCTGTTGAATTTCTATTGAAAGCTTTTCAAAATCGGGTCCTTTCCAAACTTCTATTTCTGAATTTGAAAAATTCGTTTTGTCAATTTTAATTTTTACCGAAGCAGTAAGCTGTGGTTTTTCTGAATTTGAAATAAGTAAAACATCACCTTTGCGTAGCTTTCCCTCATTGGTAATTCCATTATAAAAACTGAAACTATCGAGAACATTTTCGGTTTGAAATCCTCCTAAAACAGATAAATATGACCGCATTCCGTAACTGGGCAATCCAAATTTTAAGATACTGCCGGTGTTAATTTCCACGCGTGAATTTAAAGGAATTTCGGAATCATTGATCGTGGGTGAAAATCCCGCACCCGTTACCGCTATTTGGGTTGAAGAATGAAATTTTAAAACCGGACCGGTAAAGGTAATTTCCATTACGGCATCGGTTTCACTATTGCCCAAAAGCCTATTTGCCAATTTGGCCGAATAGCTATCCATCGCACCACTCACCGGAATACCGAATCTTCTGTACCCAAAACGACCCAAATCCTGGATGCTAGTGTAAAGTCCGCTGGAAATTACTTCAACCATTGTATTCCTCTTTTTCTAAAACGTATTTTCCCAATGCCACATCAGCCTCCATTTGTTCCATTTGCCGTTTGTCGATTTGATGAAATCGAATATAATCTCCCGGCTTTAGCAAGACGGGTACCTTTTTTTCTACATTGAAAAACTGCAACGGACTTTTACCAATAATATGCCAGCCCCCAGGGGACGGTATCGTATAAATTCCCGCCTGTCCCCCACCAATTGCCACCGATCCTTTTTGAATTTCTTGCCTCGGAGTTTTTCTTCGCGGGGTATGCAACATTTTAGGAAGACCGCCCAAATAGGGGAAACCAGGCAGAAACCCTAAAAAATATATTTTATAAAGCGCTCGGGTGTGAAGTTTTATGACTTTTTGTTCTGAAATATTATGGAAGGTCGCCAAATATTTCAGATCCGGCGCAAATTCTTCATCATAGCACACGGGAACTTTTACAATGACTGAATTTTTAACGTGAATTTCGCCAGCTTCGGAATATTTCTTTTCCACGTTATTTATGACTGAATTTATATCTGAACCAAGCTTTAAAAAAACCGCAAGTGAATGGTAAGTGGGGACAGTTTCAACAATTTCTTTTTTGAAATTTTCATTCAAAAAAGTTTCCATTTTCAGCACTTTTTGATGGATTTCATCTTTGATTTTCGCTTCCCAGTTTATCAAAAAAGCGTGCTCGCCAAAAGGTTGGAATGTTGGAAATTCTTTCATTTTTCCAAAGTTATGGAATGCTTTTCCATTCGTAAATGAATATGTTCCAGGATTTTTACGGCATCCTGCGTATCGCTATGGATGCAATATGTTGAAGCAATAATTTCCCTTTCCAAATTGTTGATTGTAATCACCTTTCGTTTCGAAATGATTTTCCACAATTGTTCCCAAGCTTTTTCGGGAGACGAAATTGTGGCATTATCCACACTGCGCGAAACCAATGAAAGATCATCATTATAAGTTCTGTCAATAAAAGCTTCATAAACTAATGGCAACAAATTTTTGGCCTTTTTTGAAAGTATAGAATCAAATGGAAGGTAAAATTTCGGTCGAAGCCCCGTTGCCAAAATCCCCTCCACGACAGCATCGGAAGTTGGGGCGTCAATGGCCGAATAATTATAGAGCGCACCGTGCAGTTTTACGTGGTGAAGTTGAATATTTTCTGAATTGCAAATAGCTACGAAACCCATTATTTGGTTATAAACCTCCTCTTTCAATTCATTCTTTGTAAGCGTTAAAACCTTTCTTCCAAAGTTATCCCGATCCGGAAATGAAGGATGCGCGCCTACTTTTACGTTATACTTTTTTGCCAAGCAAATCGCTGCCCGCATTGTTTTTTTATCGCCGTAATGACCGCCACAAGCAATACTGCACGAAGAAATGAACGGCATCAATTGTTCGTCGTTGCCACTCCCCTCGCCCAAATCGGCGTTTATGTCAATTGTTTTTGTTCCAGGTTTCAGGTTTCAGGTTTCAGGTTTCAGGTTTCAGGTTTCTTGTTTCTTGTTTCTTGTTTCTTGTTTCTTGTTTCTTGTTTCTTGTTTCAAAATTAAAATATAAGAAAACTTTAATTCAGCGTTCGTACCTCGTATTTCGTATTTCGTATTTCAAAACAAGACTTTTATCAAGGTTTTCACTCCCAATATTGCTGCTATAATTAGGATAAGAAATCCAAGAATATTTTGAAAGTTCGAGTTTTTATACTTTCCCAGAATTGATTTTTTATTCACTGCCCACAGTAGAAAAACCGCTATAATAGGCAATAGCAGACCATTTGATATCTGCGCGAATTTGATGATTTCAATCGGCTGAAAACCTATCGACGAAAATATAATTCCTATTAAAAGCACAAAAATCCATGCCATCCGGAATTTTTCCGATTTTAAATTTCCTTCCCATCCAAAACAACCTTTTGCTACATAGGCGGCAGCCAAAGGCGCGGTAATCGCCGAAGTAATTCCCGCAGCGAACAAACCAATCCCCAAAAAATATTTTGAGAAACTTCCATATAAGGGCTCCAATCCTTTTGCCAAATCGACCGCAGAATTTATTTCTGAATTTTCAATCGCCGCGGCGCAAATTATTATTGCCATCGAAACAATTCCGCCCAAAATAATTGAAACCAACAGATCTTTCCGAGCGGTTTTTAAATCTTTCACGCCGGTCCATTTTTCCTTCACCAATGATGCGTGCAGAAATAAATTGTACGGCACGACAGTGGTGCCAATAAGTCCCAAAACCGTAAGCAGGCTTTCTTCGGGAAGTTTTGGAATAAAAATTCCTTTAAAGATTTCAATCCAATTGGGGGAGGTCATAAAAGCGGCGATCAAAAAAGAAATGCTCATCAAAATTACCAATGCCACCAAAATGCGTTCTATGAATTTATAGTTTCCAATAAAAAGAATTACAAATGCCAATATGCCAACAACCACATTTAAAAGGCTCAATGAAATCCCAGCAAAAGTGATGGAACTATTCGTAACCAAAGTTTCCAATCCCAGAACGCCACCAGTAATATTGCCGGCTTCGTAAGCGGCATTCCCGATAAATATTGCCGAAAGCATTAGCAAAATTGCGATGAGTTTTATTGCTTTGTTTTCAATTCCGCTTTTCACTGTTTCTGCCAAACCCTTGCCGCCAACCAAGCCAATCCTTGCCGTCATTTCCTGCAGAATAAGCGTGGCGACAATGGAAAGCACCATTGCCCAAAGTAGTGTAAAACCGTAATGGACGCCCGCCAACGTACAGACCGTGACTGTGCCCGGACCAATAAAAGCGGCCGCGACCAAGGTTCCGGGACCAATATTTTTTAATGGGTTTTTCATTTATTATGGAGCGTATTCAGCGCATAAATGGCAAAACTGCCCAGCCAATGGCCACCTTCATAGGTGTCGCCCACCAAGTTTGGATACGAATATGCCACGTGCTCATTGGCAAGATTTTCAAGGTGCTTGTACTTTGGATATTGCTCCGCCAGGCCGTAAAATACCCAAGCCCGGCTGAAATTAAGACCGTCAAGATGCACCAGTTTTCCATCGGTTCTATCGCTTACTTCGCCAACTTCTAAATGGTAATTTTCATCTGCCAATTGTGGCAGAAATTTATCCAACCAACTATTGAATTCCTCCGTCGAAAGTACGCGCCGCATAATATCAACCTCTTCCAAACAGGGTGAAAGAAAATCATAGCCGCTGGGTTCCCAAGTTATTGGGCAATTTTCATCATTAAAATAAAAATCTCGGGCGCGTTTGCTTATCAATTGTTTCAGTTCCAAATCGCCGACGGCCGCGGCATAATCGTATGCAAAAGTTAGCCCGAAAGCAGTATTTGGGTGCTCCCCCACTCTGATTGGATAATTCAGTTTTGGGAGAAAATCTTTAAAGCGCAGTACAATTATGTCTGCCAAGGGCTGAAGATTCTGTTCCAATTGGTTTGCCATTGGGTCATCCCAATTATGGAGCGTTTCTGAAAGTTTCAGCAACCACGCCCAGCCGTAGGTTCTTTCAAAAGATTTGTTGATGTCTTTTTTAAAAAACGACACTTCCGTAGCCACATTTTCCGCGGTTATTTTTTCCTTCAAAATACTTTTTACTTCTTCGGCCTTTTCCATTTCTGGAAACTGCTGTAGCAAGCTAACCATCGACCAATAACCGTGAACGGCGCTGTGCCAATCAAAACAGCCGTAAAATATGGGGTGAACGGTAGCAGGCTCCACCAAATCTTCCTTGCTTTCCAAAGTTTCACCGGGCTTATACGGATACTCGGTGCCCACACAGTGCAATGGAAGCTCAATAAGTTTATTTGCTTCTGCCAATGTGAAAGTTGGTTCGGGAAAATTTTGAATGGAAGTTTCTTTGTTTTCTGAAGTTTGGGACATTTCGGATTGATTGTTTTTACAACTAAAAAGAATTGTTGCAGTGAAAAAAAGCAGGTAGTATTTATTCATAGAAAAGAAAATTGAATTCTAAAGATATTAAATTAAAAAGGAATGCTACTGAAATAAAATGCCGCGAATGCACGAATAATATTTAAAATTCGTCTATTCGCGGCAGTTTTTTTTTGAATGAAAATCTTTTACATTTTTACATCCTCAAGCTTTACTTCCTCTCCATTTTTATCCAGAAGTTTTACCTCGTCAAAGCCCATTTTTTTGAACTGTGCATATTGAGTAGCAGCATCACCGACAACTAAATACGCCATTTTTGAAGCATCCAAATATTTGTTGGCGAGTTGTTGGTGCTGCTCCAAAGTCATATTGTTTATTATCGCTTCCTCGTTTTCAATATAGTTTGCGGGCAAATCGTACTCGTTAATTTCCTGCAACATTCCCAAAAGGGAGCCTTGGGTTTCAAAACGGCGTGCATTCGATTTTATAAGCGCGTTTTTTGTGAATTCCAAATCTTCCGGGGAAATTCCTTCTTTGTATTTTGAAATTTCATCTTTAAATATTTGTACGGATTCGCCAGTAGTATTTGTGCGAACACTTGAAGAAGCAGTAAAAGTACCAGGGATTTTACTACCGCTGAAATTACTTCTTGCGCCATAGGTGTATCCTTTTTCCTCACGGAGAATCATATTCACATTTCCGGAAAAAGAGCCGCCTAATTTATAGTTCATTACTTCCGTGGGATAATAATCCTTGTCGGTTCGCGGCAACGCAATGTAGCCAATGTTTATCACAGATTGTTTCGCATTGGGCATATCCACAAAGTAAAGCGTAGCTTTATCACGATTGTTCGCGATTGGGTATTCCGGAATAGTTACATCCTTTGCGGCCCAACGTTCTTCCATACCATTTAAATCGTTCAAAACAGTGGCTTTATCAATTTTACCAACAATTTGGAAGGTGCTTACCGAAGGCGAAAAATTCATATTGTAAAATTCTTTTAAATCGTTCATTGTAATGTCCTTCACGGATTCAATTGTTCCAGAAACAGGATAACTAAAAATGTGATCTTCACCATACAGAACTTTATTATATACCCTATTGGCAACAGCATTGGGGTTGGCATCGGAACGTTCAATCTGATTGATTGTTTTGGTTTTTATTCGAGCCAATTCATCTTCATCCCAACGTGGTTCCAAAAGAATTTCGGTTACCAAATCCATCGTTTTGTCAAAATTTCGTGTAAGCGTATTTCCGCGGATTACAATAGATTCGTCGGTTGTGTACATTCGTATGTCAGCTCCCAAAAGGTCGATTGCTTCTTCCAATTGTTCCGGTGTCTTGTTGGCCGTTCCTTCCATCATTATATCGCTCATTAAATTGGCAACGCCGTTTTTCTGCATATCATCCAGCAAATGGCCGCCTTCAATAACCAAGCTGAAAGTTACAATGGGGATTTCATTCTGCTCGATTCCGGCTACCTCTATTCCGTTTTCAAGATTTGCGGTCCACATTTCGGGGATGCTGAGTTTAGGCGCTGGGCCTTGGGTAGGCGGTACGGAGCGGTCAAAATTTGAAGGAGTTTTTACAATTTCGGCATTGCTTTCCTCTATTTTCTTTTCAACATTTTCTTTTATTTCCTCTTCAACAATGTTGGCTTTTTCAGAATTTTCCGCGATCAGCTCAATTTGCCCTTTCGGAACAAAACTGGTCATTACATAGGGTTTGTCTTTTATATATTTATTATAAACGCGTATCACATCTTCCTTGGTAACCTTTTTTATATTCTCAATATCCTGGGTTATAAAAGCGGGATCGCCAGCGAAAATATTATATCGCGCCAATTGAAAACTCTTGCTTAAAACACTGCTTATGCCGTTATAGAACTGGGTTTCAAGCCCCGCTTTTATACGTTCAATATCTCTATCCGTCACGCCTTCCTTTTCAAACAGCGCAAACGCTTCAAAAATTCCTTTTTCCACTTCATCTAAGTCCACGCCTTTGTTTGCCGTAATTCGAATATCAAAATCACCTGCCAAAACGCTGGAGCCATTTCGTGCTCTTGTTTCTGCTGTTAAATCCTTTTCCTTTACCAAAACTTTATAAAGTGGTGCTTTTTTTCCTTCGGAAAGTATTTCTGCCAAAAAATCTAGCGCATACGCATCTTCAGTATATTGCTGCACGGTTGGCCAAACCATCGTCAGTTGTGGCGCGGTCGCGAAATTATCCTCGTGATAAAGCCTTTTTGTTTCCGAAAGCGTCACGGGCTGTGGTTTCAGCGGCTCTACTTCCTGTCTGCGCTTTATTTCACCGAAATATTTTTCAATCATTTTCTTGGCTTCGGCTTTGTCAAAATCGCCCGCCAAAACCAAAGTTGCATTGTTGGGGCCATAAAAACGATCGTAAAATTCCTTTACATCCTCAACGGTTGCATTTTGAAGATCCTCCAATTCGCCGATAACCTGCCAATTGTACGGATGTCCTTCAGGATAAAGATTTTTGTCAATAACCCAACCCGTATGGCCGTAAGGATTGTTGTCAACCCGTTGTCGCTTTTCGTTCTGCACCACTTCCTGTTGATTGTTGAAAGCAGTTTCGGTAACAGTGTTTATCAAATAGCCCATTCTATCACTTTCCAGCCACATCACGGTTTCCATCGCATTTTTGGGGACTACCTCATAATAAACGGTTCCGTCCTTCCAAGTTCCCCCATTTAATGTGCCACCGGCATCCTGTATTGTTTTGAAGAATTGGTCCTGCGGAACGTTTTCAGATTCCTGAAAAAGCATATGTTCAAATAAATGCGCAAAACCGGTTCTTCCTGTTTTTTCGCGGTTTGAACCTACGCCGTATTGAATGGCAAGCGAAACGATTGGGTCGCTTTTGTCTTGGTGAAGAATTACATCAAGTCCGTTTTCGAGTTCGTATTTTTCGAAATCTACCGAGAGTTTTGCTTCGTCCTCGGCCGCGGCCTTTTCATTTTTACAGGAAATGGTGAAAACTGATGCCACAAAAAGAAGCAGCATTAATTTTTGAATGGAAGTTTTTAATATCATTGAAAATAATTTAGGTGATTGAAAAAAAGAAAGTTAAAGGAAGTAAATATAGGTTTTAGTTTTTAAATCACCCAAACCACCCGTCCCTGTCCAAACTTCTATATTGAATGGCTTCGGAAATATGGTTGCCGGTAATTTTTTCGGAAGCTTCCAAATCGGCAATCGTTCTCGCAACTTTTAAAATTCTATCGTAAGCACGCGCAGAAAGATTCAATCGCTCCATTGCGGTTTTCAGTAATTGGAGGGAGGCTTCATCGAGCTTGCAAAATTCACGAATCTGCTTTACGCCCATCTGTGCGTTGTAGTGAATGTTTTCAAACATCAAAAAGCGTTCGCTTTGTATTTTTCGCGCATTGGTTACGCGTTGCCTAATAATTATACTGGATTCGCCGCGGCGCTCTTCGCTTAGCTTTTCAAACGGGACTGGAGTTACTTCAATATGAATATCAATTCTGTCCAACAATGGCCCTGAAATTTTGCTTAAATAGCGCTGCATTTCAGCCGGCGAAGACATTACAGGCGCATCGGGATCATTGAAATACCCGCCCGGACTTGGGTTCATACTGGCAACCAACATAAAACTTGATGGATAAGTCACCGTAAATTTCGCACGCGAAATGGTTACGTCGCGATCTTCGAGCGGTTGGCGCATCACTTCCAAAACTCCGCGTTTAAATTCAGGCAATTCGTCTAAAAACAAAACGCCATTGTGCGCCAAACTGATTTCGCCCGGTTGCGGATATTGCCCACCGCCAACAAGTGCAACATCAGAGATTGTATGATGCGGACTTCGAAAAGGACGTGAAGTCATCACCCCACCTTTTTCCATTGTACGTCCTGCGACGCTATGAATTTTTGTAGTTTCGAGACTTTCCTGTAACGTCATGGGCGGGAGAATGCTGGGTAAACGTTTCGCGAGCATCGTTTTTCCGGAACCGGGCGGTCCGATTAAAATAATATTATGTCCGCCGGCAGCTGCAATTTCCATACAACGTTTTATTGATTCCTGTCCTTTTACATCAGCAAAATCAAATTCTGGGTGTTCTAAATGCTCGTAGAATTCGGCATTAATATCCACTTCGGTTTTTTCGAGCGGAATATTTTCGTTAAAAAAGTCGATAACCTCCTTAATATTTTCAATAGCAAAAACATCAATCCCTTCTACAATAGCGGCTTCCTTTGCATTTTGCTTCGGAAGAATTATCCCCTTAAAACCTTCTTCCTTCGCTTTCAGGGAAATGGGAAGAGCACCACGAATGGGCTGTAAATTTCCGTCGAGAGAAAGCTCGCCCATGATAATATATTCAGAAAGTGGATTTTTTTCCTCAATCTGTTCGGTAGCGACTAAAATCCCCATTGCCAAGGTAAGATCGTAAGCGGAGCCTTCCTTACGAAGATCGGCTGGTGACATGTTTAAAATCAATTTTTTTCCGGGAATTTTATAGCCGTTATTTTGAAGAGCGGCGGCAATCCTGTAATTGCTCTCTCGAATGGCATTGTCGGGCAGACCGACCAAGTGGTAACCGATGCCACTATCAACATTCACCTCCACTGTTATTGTAGTGGCCTCCACCCCGAAGACTGCACTTCCATAGACTTTTGTAAGCATACCGAAATTTTAAAACCGGGGAGTTTATAGTTGTAAGATAGCAAAAAGTTAGAAGTTAAATATGGGAAGCCAAAAGTTTATGGTCTGTTTTTTAGGGTTTTGCCGATCAATTGCTTTGTAGAAATATTTTTGATTTCTGCAACGCGGCCATTTTCAATAGCGTTTAACGTTCCTTTTGCAACGTTTTTTCCGAGTTCCACTCCCCATTGGTCGTAGCTGAAAATGTTCCAAATTACGCCCTGCACAAAAATTTTGTGTTCGTAAAGCGCAATTAAACTCCCCAAACTTTCGGGCGTCAGTTTTTTAATGAGAATTGTATTGGTGGGTTTATTTCCTTCAAAAACCTTAAAGTTGTTTTCTACTTCCTTTCCAAACGTTCCCATTAAAAGAACCTCCGTCTGTGCGAAACAGTTTGCCAAAAGTTTGTTTTGATGGTCTTGGTTTTCATAAAGCGATTGGGCAAAAACAATAAAATCTGCCGGAATCAACTTTGTGCCTTGATGGATTAGCTGAAAAAATGCGTGTTGGGCATTGGTACCCGTGCTTCCCCAAACTATATTTCCCGTTTCATAATTTATGAAATTGCCATTGCGATCCACACTTTTGCCATTGCTTTCCATAGTGGATTGTTGAAGGTAGGCAACCAATTTATTCAAATATTGGGAATATGGAATTACGGCCTCACTTTCCGTTTTGAAAAAGTTGTTGTACCACACTGACAAAAGGGCGAGTATAACGGGAATATTATTTTTGAATTCGGTATTTTTAAAATGAAGGTCCATTTTATGGGCACCTTTTAAAAGATTTTCATAATTCTTATAACCCACGGCACAACAAATGGAAAGCCCAACGGCGCTCCAAAGCGAAAAACGACCACCAACCCAATCCCACATTGGGAAAACATTTTCCTCGGAAATACCAAAATCGGAAACTGCGCTCAAGTTTGTGGAAACTGCCACAAAATGTTTTTCGATATCGTTTTCGGAAGCACTTTCCAAAAACCATTTTCTTACCGTTTTTGCATTTGTTAGCGTTTCCTGTGTGGTAAAAGTTTTTGAAACGATTATAAATAGGGTAGTTTCCGGATTTATTTTTTTCAGAATTTCCTGAACGTGATCACCATCAACGTTGGAAATAAAGTGCGTATTTAAGTGGTTTTTGTAAAATTGGAGCGCTTCGGTAACCATATCAGGGCCCAAATCGCTGCCGCCAATCCCTATATTTACAATGCTTTTAATTTTTTTATCGGTAAAACCCGTGTGTGTGCCAGTAATAATATTTTCGGAAAAAAGCTTCATTTTTTGAAGTGTTTCCTTCACTTCGGGTTTCATATTTTTGAAATCGCGCAAAGCAGTGTGTAGCACTTGCCTATCCTCTGTTTCGTTTATTTTTTCACCTTCAAATTGGGCTTTGATCGCTTCTTTCAGTTCTACTTCTTCTGCCAATTTTATAAGAAGCTCAAAGGTTTTTGCTGTAATTCTGTTTTTGGAAAAATCTAAATAAAAATCTTCCCATTCCCGCGAAAAACTATTTGCGCGTGACTCATCTTCCGTAAAAAGGGTTTGCATTTTTACATTTTTCATTTCTGAAAAATGATCTTCCAACTCTTTCCAGGCTTCGGTTTTGGTGGGATTTATTTTGGGAAACATATTTTTTGAATTATGAATTCAGAATTATGAATTATGAATTAGTCGTTTTTGATAATATTCAATCAACCCATCAATTGGCCTTTGCACAATATTGCCCAATTGTAGGTGAAATGGTTTCATACAATCGCGAATAATATCTTCGGAAAAATGGGCGATGGAGCCAATAAAATGAATCGGAACATTCTGCGCCTGCTCAAAACAAAGAATTCTGTGCTCAATAAAATTTAAAATTCCTTCACTGATCAGTTTATAAAAATACGGGTTTACTTCCTGCCCCTTCGTGGGGCTGGCAGAAGTAAAAATAAATTCAGCAAAAGACGCCAAATAGGTATTGGGATTTGGCTTTTTGTACAGGTTCATTTTGATGGTATCCGGGTCCAAATCAAATTTTTCCCCAAAACTTTTTGCAAGAGCCGCAGGCATTTTATTATAAAAATAATCGCGAATCAATCGTTTTCCGAAGTAATTTCCACTGGCCTCATCCATCAAAATAAACCCGAGTGAGGGTGCTTTTGTGTGGATTTCATTTCCGTCAAAATAGCAACTATTGCTGCCTGTTCCCAGAATACAAACGATTCCCGGCTCTGTGGTGGCGGCATATACGGCAGCAACCATATCTTCCTGCACCAAGACTTTTGCATTGGGAAAAATTTCGGAGATAACATTTTCAAGAATTTGGCGGGGGGTTTTTGTCCCGCAGCCTGCACCGTAAAAATTTACTTGTTCCACTTTTTCAAAAGAATCCGCCAACTCTTTGTTATCGCGAATTCGAGCGTATAGTTCCTCCTGTGGAATTACCGCCGGATTAAGGCCGAGCGTACGTGTTTTTAGCACCACCTCTCCTTTGGAATCCAAAAGGACCCAATCACATTTTGTGGAACCGCCGTCTGCGATTAAAACCATAATTATAGTGTTGCGATGTGAGCGGCAAGATCAATCAATTTTGCGGAATAACCGTATTCATTGTCATACCACGCCACTAACTTAAAGAAATTCCCGTTAAGGGCAATGCCGGCGCCAGCATCAAATGTGCAGGTGTGCTGGTCTGATACGAAATCCTGTGAAACCACTTCATCTTCGGTGTAGTTTACAATTCCTTTATAATCGCCTTCCGAAGCTTTTTTGAATAATTTTTTAATCTCTTCATAGCTCGCAGATTTTTCGGTGCGAACCGTTAAATCAACCACGGAAACATCGGTAGTTGGCACCCGGAAGGCCATACCAGTGAGTTTATCCTTTAATTCGGGGATAACTTTTGTTACAGCAACGGCGGCTCCGGTGGATGTAGGAATAATGTTGCTAACAGCGCTCCGGCCCAACCTGAAATTCTTTTTTGAAGGTTGGTCCACGGTAGATTGCGATGCGGTTACGGAATGCACGGTAGTCATCAATGCTTCTACGATTCCGTATTCATCGTTTATTATCTTGGCCATGGGCGCTAAGCAATTTGTTGTGCAGGAAGCATTGGAAACAATTTTGTCCGAAGCTTTTGCTTCTTTATGGTTTACACCCATTACAAACATTGGTGCGGTTTTAGAGGGAGCGGAAATAACGACCTTTTTTGCCCCCGCTTTTAAATGTGCCGAAGCGGAATCTATTTCCTTAAAAATTCCGGTGCAGTCAATTACTATTTCGGCACCTACATCATCCCATTTCAGATTTTCGGGATTTTTTTCTGAAGTGACCCTGATATTTTTGCCGTTTACCTCTAAGTTTCCGTTTTTCACTTCCACCGTTCCATCAAATTTTCCATGAACGGAATCGTATTTAAGTAAGTATGCGAGATGTTCAACATCCAATAAATCATTCACCGCTACTATTTCAATATTTTTTCTTTTTGATGCTATTCTGAAAGCTATTCTTCCAATGCGGCCAAAACCGTTGATTGCTATTTTTGTCATTGTTAATTTTGTTGAACTAGTTTTACTTCTCTCTTCTCTCTTCTCTCTTCTCTCTTCTCTCTTTCTCTTTTCTCTTTTCTCTTTTCTCTTTTCTCTTTTCTAAATAGAAATAATATCCGCAACCCGCAGCAGTTCCGGTTCAATTTTATTTTTTGTTTTCACCGAATCCTTAAAATAAACCGAAGTTATTTTATTGTGTACCATGCCAATCATTATATCGCTTTCCCCTCGCAACAGCGCATCCACGGCACCCACTCCCATTCTACTGGCCAAAACGCGGTCATAACAACTGGGTGAACCACCGCGCTGAATGTGTCCTAAAACGGTCACGCGAACTTCGTACGCTTTAAGGTTTTCCTCGATATATTTTGCGAGCTCAAAAATATTCTTTCCTATTTGGTCCCCTTCCGAAACCACAATTATACTTGAAGTTTTTCCAGATTTTTTGCTTCGTGCCAAGGAATCCAAAAGTCTTTCCTTTCCCATATTTTCCTCAGGAATAAGAATTTCCTCGGCTCCTGCGCCAATGCCTGCATTTAAAGCAATATCGCCGGCATTTCTGCCCATAACTTCCACCAAAAACAGGCGATTGTGCGAGTTTGCAGTGTCCCGTATTTTGTCGATAGCCTCCACAACAGTATTCAGCGCGGTGTCGTAACCAATTGTATAATCGGTGCCGTTAATGTCGTTGTCGATCGTACCTGGAATGCCAACGATAGGAAAGTTGAATTCTTCCTTAAAAACCGAAGCTCCGGCAAAAGTCCCGTCGCCACCTATTACGACAAGAGCATCTATTTCAGACTCTTTTAAATTTTGAAATGCTTTTTTTCTTCCCTCGAAAGTAAGAAATGCTTTGGAGCGCGCGGATTTTAAAAAAGTACCACCCCTATTGATTATATTTTTAACAGAACGCGCATTGAGCGGTTCAAAATCGCCTTCAATCAGTCCCTCATAGCCTCGGTAAATACCTACACATTCCACATTATGGTAGGCGCAGCACCTAACAACCGCGCGAATGGCAGCATTCATTCCTGGGGCATCGCCACCACTCGTAAGCACAGCGATTTTATTCATTTTTCCGTTCATTTTTGTAATGCTAAGGTTTAAACTGACCCTAAAATTATCAAATATACCATAACGTTTTCAGGAAAGACGGTTGAAAAGCTACTAAATAGGATTCATTTTTAGAGCTGTACTTTCACAATAAAAAATCACAATTTCGAAAAAATACGTGTATGTACGTATGGCGAAAAGCAATTTACCGCCTTATATTTGATGCATAGAATTAGTGGATAATGTACAGAGCTAATTTTTTGTGGGGATAGAAAATTTTCTTTGTACACATTAAAGTTTACTAAGTTAGGTTTGTTATAGTTTCCCGGCCAATGGTCGGGAAACTTGTTTTTTATACCTATTATTTCTTCAAAACGGTAAACTCAATTGAAGAATCATTAAAGACTTTATGCGTCTGTTTTTTGAAGTCTTCGGTCTTTGCCTTAAAAATATTGGGTACAAACGTCTGCGGATTTAAATCGATAAGCGGAAACCAGGTGCTTTGAACCTGTATCTGTATTTTATGGCCTTTTTTGAATGTGTGGTTTACATCCTGGAGTTTAAAATGAACCGCTGTTTTTTCGTTCGGAACAAAAGGTTCGGGCTGGCTGAAACTATTTCTGAAACGCCCACGCATCACTTCGCTGCGCACCATCATAAAATAATTATCCATTTTTAAATATTTCTGCGTTTCCGGATAATCCTCTGCATCGGGAGGATATACATCTATAACTTTTACAATCCAATCTGCATCGGTGCCGGTTGTAGAAACATTCAAGTTGGCGAAAATAGGTCCGGCCATGGTAATATCATCAGTTAAAACAGGAGTTTCAAAAACGAGCACATCTGGGCGTCGGGCGGCAAAACGCTGGTCGTCCGTCATATATTTTCTGGGAGTAAAAACCATTTTTATATCTTCGGAATAAGGCACCGGTTTTTTCGGATCGCTCACAAATTCCTCATAAGAGTAGCTTTTTTCGGCTATATCGTTAAGCCTTTGGTTGCTTTGAAGAAAGAATTTTTTCTTTTCCGTATTCTTTGGAGGCCACTGTGCAAATGATTTCCACTCACGCGTTCCCGTATCGTACATATAAGCTTCAGGCTGCATAATTTCTCCCCTCCCATTATTTTTCAGGAAATGGTTGAAAAATTCAGCTTCCACATTTTTCTGATAGTTATAGGAAATGCTATCACCAAAATAAACGTTCCCAATTGCCTGCCGTTCATCGTTACGCGACCAATCGCCGTGGCTCCACGGACCGTAAACAATTGTATTGTAGTTTGAACTGCTTTTTTCAACTGCGTCATAACTGTTGAAGGGACCGTAAAGATCCTCTGCATCAAAAAGGCCGCCCACAAACATTACCGCAGGCTTTACGTTTTTCAGATATTGAAGAATTCCTCGCGATTTCCAAAATTCATCATAACTGGAATGTTCCTTTAACTGTTGCCAAAAAACATTGTCCTCGCCATAAAAAGCATCCAGTTTGGACAAAGGCTCGTTTTCAAGAAAAAATTGGTATTGATCCTCTGTTGGCAATTCTGGAAATTTGTACCACGCTTCATTTACAGGGTTCGTTTTTTCGTAGCCAAAAAGAGATGTCGCCCGCCAATAACTCAATAAATATGCGCCGTTGTGGTGAAAATCGTCAAAAAAGAAATCGGCAATACAGGCCTGGGGCGAAACTGCTTTCAGCGCCGGATGCGAATCTATAAGTGAGCAACTGGCGTAAAAGCCAGGATAACTTGTTCCCCAAACTCCCACATTTCCGTTGTTGTTCGGAACATTTTTCACCAACCAATCAATACTGTCGTAGGTGTCGCTGGACTCATCTACCTGCTTTCCTTTTTTGTTCGGAATATAAGCCCGCATATTGTCATATACTCCTTCGCTCATCCAGCGGCCGCGAACATCTTGGTAGACAACAATGTTTCCTTCCTTCATCAAAAATTCGTTCGGCCCTATTTTCTCTTTGTATTCATCTGCGCCATAAGGCTGGCAACTATATGGCGTACGCTGTAAAAGAATGGGATATTTTTTGGAAGTGTCCTTCGGTGAATAAATAACGGTGAACAATTTTTTGCCGTCCCGCATCGTAATTTGGGTTTCGGTTTTGTTGTAATTTTCCTTTACAAAATCTTCGTTTTGGGCAAGTGAAAATGCCGAAATGAATAAAAAAACAAGAAGTATATGCAACTTTTTCATCAATTATTAATAGGGGTTATATGTTATTTTCAATATTTTTTTGGTCGACTCTGAAACTTTGAACCTATCATCGGGCCTGAAATTTATTACCCAAACAATCTCCTCTCCGCTCAGCAGCAACCAGGTTTTTTCCTTTACAGTCCAAAGATACTTTTTCATCTTTGAAAAATTTGCTCAATTTCTTCTTTCCTTTCATCCCGAAGGGTCTGAAAACTATCGCCCTCTTCCCACTTTCGAAGTTTCAGTGGAAATTTCAACTTTTGGGAATCTACGTAAATTATATTTTTTTCGGTCTCGCCGATATATTTTGAAGTTTCAAATTTCAGGTTTATTGGGTGCGAAATTTTCGTTTCATTTTCTGAAATAAGAATTTCAGATTCCCCCTCTTCGGAAGCGATTTCGGTTAAAAGGAGAAATTCACGGTTTTTTATAAGTCTATGGGTTTTTGAAAAAACCTGTTTTCCTGTTTGGGCATCCAACAATTGTGAAATATCATCCCAGGAAGTAAACCCAAAACCCGACAAAAGTTCATACAACAAAGCATCGGTGTGCGGCAATTCGCGTAGTTTTTTGATGTTTATTTTATAGCCGTTTTCACTTTCAGAAACCGAAAGATTATAAACGAGCGCCATGTAATCCTCGATTAAACTCTGCGAAGATTGGAGGTTTTGTTGTGTTTTTTGAAAATTTTTCAACACGGAATCATTTCCCTTTTTAAATTGAGGTAATACTTCAATCCGCAACTTATTCCGAAGGTAATCTGTTTTTGAATTGCTGCTGTCCTCGCGCCATTTCAGGTTATTTTCCGTAGCATATTCCAAAATATCCTCTCTCGAAAACCCCAACATGGGCCTAATAATTTTATCATTTATCTCCGGAATTCCTGTGAGCCCCTTTATGCCCGTTCCGCGGGAGAGGTTTATAAAAAATGTTTCCAAATCATCGTCCAAATGGTGGGCGGTCAACAGATATTCAAAATTAAAATCGCTTCAAAATTTCCTCGAACCAAGCATACCGAAGCTCGCGCGCCGCCATTTGGGTAGAAATTTTTTGGTCCGCAGCATATTTTTTTGTGTCAAAAGTTTCGGCAAAAACGGGAATTTCAAGGGTTTTTGCCAACCCGACAACGAACATTTCGTCGCCATCGCTTTCTTTTCCGCGCAGCGAAAAATTGCAGTGTGCGAGGGCAATATCAAAATCCAATTCTTTCATTAAATGGGTCAAAACCACACTGTCAACTCCCCCGCTGCAGGCTATGAGGATTTTTTTTCCCTTTAAAAAAGGAAGGTTTTTATTTATGTGATTTTTTAATTGGGATTGAAGATTCAAAATTTTGTCAAAAAAGATTAATTATAATTCCTGCGATTACGGCGATGCCAAAACTGAGCATGGTGCCAATGAGCACGTATTCGGTTTTAAGCGTTTCTGTATTTTGGTAACGAAGAATCGATTTTGCGGCAATTAAAAAACCAACCGCCGAATATTGCAAAACGATGATAAATGTGAGGGTTAAAATCCGCTCCAAAACGCCTATTACCTTCCCGGCGTTCGGCATTTCATTATCGCTGGAAACCTGTATGTCCGTTACCCTAAAAACTTCTTTTATAAAAATATTGGCTGGTTTTAGGCAAACCAAATATCCCGTGATTACTAACAAATATTTAAAATTTATGGGAATTTCAACCGATGGATTTATTCCGTGCCATTTTTGAAAAAAGAAAACGACCACGGCCAAAATCAACAAATGCACGGCTTGATCTATAAAGAACATATATTTTCCGAAGAATTTATTCGCGCTTAAATTCTTTTTAAACCCGTCCAGCAAAAAGTGGGTAATTGCGATTACGGCAGCGCCCAAAACGAATCCTATTTGCAACGAAAAGAGCCACGACAGTAGGAAACAAACTAAGGTATGCCAATACAAAAAGCCGCTTTTAAAGCCGATTGAGTTTTTTTGTTTCGCCAATTTATTGGTCTGAAAAAAATAATCCAGACACAAATGGGCTATAAATTGAAGCACTAAAAAGGTTTTTAAATCCATATTAGTTACTTTTTGAAATTATATCGTTAAAATAGTTTACGGCCTCCTCAATAGCGTTCCAGCCCACGCTTGTGGAGTGTTGATTAACTGCAGATTGGCTCATATCCAGTTTTTTTGCTATTTCATCTTCCTGCATGTTCAACAATTTTAGGTAAAGAATTTCGCACTGCCGCGAAGTGGCCTTTACTAACAAAACGTCCAGCAAGGCCAATATAGGCTGAAAATTTTTATTCAGACTTTCGTCTTTTGAAGCAAAAAACAAGGTGTTTTTTATAACAATCCGTTCCTTATTATAAGTGGAGGTGCCGCTTATCTCGCGGCCCGAAAAGTAAATGGCTTCCCCATCTATTACGCCTTCTTCGGGATTGTAGCGGCTTAGCGCACCGTACCCGATTGCCAAGCGAATTCCGTATGTTTTGAATTGTCGGGCGCGCTTTTTATCGCTTTTATAATTTTTGATTTCCAGCGGAATTGCCTTTACGTAACTTTTTATGGCCAGTGCAACCCGGAGGCCCAAGGCGGGGTTTGGCACGACGCATTCCAGATAGTCGCCTTTTATGATTCTTCCGTACACGTTGAATTCACTTTTAAGGCTTTGTAGCAATTCACCCAATTTTTCCTCCACCAATTTGCGGTGGTTGCTATTTAAACTTGTGGAGGAAACGATATCGCCGGAAATTACCGAATAGTTCATGGTTAAAAAATATTTTTCAAATATACCAATTTATAAGTTTATAAACTAATAAAAGCATTTTATAAGTTTAAAAGCTAATAAATACATTTTATAAGCCTAAATGCTAATAAATGTAATTTATAAGTATTTATACTGAAATACCCAAAACCTGCCGCATGGCACGGGCCTTCAGCAAACATTCCTCATATTCCTTTTCGGGGGTGGAATTTATGGTAATGGCGCTTCCCACGGAAAAACTCAAATATTTTTCTGCTGAATTATAGAGAATACTTCGAATAACCACATTAAAATCGAAGTCGCCATGGGGAGAAAAATATCCGATGGCACCGCTGTAAAGACCACGCTTGGCATCTTCCAAAGATTCAATAATCTGCATTGCAGAAATTTTTGGGGCTCCGGTCATACTTCCCATGGGAAAGGTTTTTTCTAAAACTTCAACACTCGGAATTTCCGGGGAGACCGTACAGGAAACTGTTGAAATAAGTTGATGAACCTGCTCGAAAGTATAAATTTCACAGAGTTCGTCAACGTGTACACTTCCTTTATCGGCAATCCGGGAAAGGTCGTTCCGCACCAAATCTGTAATCATAATATTCTCGCTGCGTTCTTTGGTATCCTGGGCAAGTTGTTCGGCAATTGCCGCATCTTCCAACTTGTTTGAAGAACGTCTCGCGGTTCCTTTTATGGGTTGGGAAATTATTGAATTGCCCGTTTTTTTCAAATATCGCTCGGGGGAGGCGGAAAGGGCAAAAAGTTCATCCAATTTTAGGAAAACCGAAAACGGCGGGCGTCGAAATATCGTTAAGATGAAAAAAGGTGTGCAACGGATTAATTTGGCATCCTTCCGCATAAAATTCCTGACACAAATTGGCTTCATAAATATCGCCACGTTTTATATGTTCAAGCATTTGGTGCACCTTTTCAATATAAGCATCTTTTGAAGTTCGACCGTTGATTTGGACGGGCGCTGTATCTGCGTAATTGTCTTCAGGAATTTGAAAAGAGTTAATGGTTTTCCAATCAGTTTCCATTTCGTCCGAAACCATATTAAGATATTGTATTTCCACGTGTTTTTTTGAAAAAAGAAAAACCCTTTTTGGTTGAAAAAAATAAAGTCCGGGAAAATGGAGCCCATCAAAATTGGCGGATTCCAAATTTTCAACATCATTTTTGAGGTCGTAGGAAAGATAGCCAAATAGCCAATCGTTGGTAAGGGTTTGGTATTCGTTAAGTTTTTTAAAAGCAAACTGCGAATCCGTTTTCAGCGCCGTAAAAGCATCAACGGCGAGTACAGCTTGGTAGGTTTCGTGTTTTTGCGGATAATTGTTGCTATCCAGCCAAACTACTTCATTGAATTGTTGCGCCCAATGGAGCAATTTTTTTTTTGAAGTCTTTGTCAGCGAGAAAGGATATTTTCTTGAAGTTCGCATCCGCCAAAGTTATTGAAATACGAATTCCGAAAAAAGCTGACTGGCAAAAATAGAAATGTAATGTGCAGAAATTTCTAAACCATTTTTAATCATTACTGTGAAGAAAAGTGAAATTTTACGAATGAATAAAATCGTTACATTTACATAAATAAAAAAATTTATGGAACAACCCAACCAACTCATCCTCGAAATGCAGCAGGGCAATGAAAAATCTTTTTCGCGATTGTACAGCATGTACAGTGAGGCCCTTTTCGGAATAATTTACAGCATTGTGTTGGATGAGGCCGTTGCCGAGGAAGTTTTACAGGATGTTTTCGTTAAAATTTGGAACAATTCTTCCTCATACTCCATAAAGAAAGGACGATTTTTTACATGGATTCTTAATATAGCCCGTAACACAGCTATTGATGAAACCCGGTCCAAAGCGTTTAAAAATTCAAGAAAAAACCTAAGTACCACAAACTTCGTAGATATTATAAGTTCAACAGATAGTTTGAATAAAAAAACAAATTCAATTGGAATAAAAAAGTTTGTGGATGCACTTAAACCGGCGTGTATTAAGATAATAGAGCTGCTCTATTTTAAAGGCTTCACCCAGGCAGAAGCATCAAAAACATTGGACATACCATTAGGAACACTAAAAACCAGAAACCGCACCTGCATCAACGATTTAAGGATAATGGTTTTAGGATAAAGAGATTATGACAGCAGAAGAATTAATAGCATCGGGAAAATTGGAACTTTATGTCTGTGGCGCCCTACCACAGGATGAAACTGCCGAGGTAGAACAGGCTATAGAAGAGTATCCCGAGGTAAAAAGGGAAACCGAACTTATAGAGGCCTCTCTTATTAATCTTGCGGAACACGTGGCCCCACCCCTGCCGGCGATGATTTGGACATATATCTTGAATGCCATCGGCAACGTACGAAACCTAAATGAAACGGAAAGTAAGGCCATTAATTGGGCAGCCATAACCGGTTGGGCGGCCGCAATACTTTTTATGGGCGGTATTATGTGGATGCTAAAACAAAATAATGACCTCAACGATGCGGTACAGGTAAGCAATACCCAAAATGTGATTTTAAAGGAAAAAGTAAATAATGTAGAAGCCCAATTGGCTGATAATACCGAAGTGCTCGAAATATTGAGATCTAAGGATTACCGAGCATATACACTTCCTGGAAACCAAGCGGTGGCTCCCGACGCCTTTGCAAAAGTATATCTCAACAAAAAAGATAACGTTGCCTATATTGACGCCAAAGGATTACCAGCGGCACCACGCGGAAAAGTATATCAAGTTTGGTCCCTTAAAATGGAACCTTTAACACCGAGCAGCATGGGCCTTATTGAAACTCCCAATGAAGTAAGTGACGGTATTTATAGATTTGCAGATTTCCCAGATGCGGAAGGATTTGGAATTACGCTGGAACCGGAAGGAGGAAGCGAGACTCCCACCCTATCACAACTTTATATTCTCGGAACAGTTAATATTTAAGAAAACCATTTTATATGAATAAAACCTGCACTATAATGCGGGTTTTTTTATGTCGCTAATTATTTCAAATAAAAAAGCACCCACCAATAGTGGGCGCTTTCAACTAACAAAAAAACTCTGAAAAACCGGTTTTCCCGGTTTTTGAACATCTATCAATAAGATAGATTAACCAACCTCACATATATTTACGTAAATGAAGGAAAGTTGGTTTTCTTCAGTTTAAAATTTTTCTATTCTTTTTGCTTTCAACGGACCGAGCTCGTAATAGGCCGATTGTAGTTCACTCTTTATTTCTGAAACTTTTTCATCCATTCCGTTTGCCTTAAAAATAAGCGCAGCGTGGAAAAGAGCTTTTGGCTCATCTGTTTTCCCTTCAACATGTTCTCTGATTGTTTTTAAGGCGGCCTCTTTGTCGCCATTCATTAATTGGGAATACGCCAATAATTGATAGGTTTCAGGAGTGGCGCGATTTGTAATTTCCTTTTGGGCCAAAGTAAGTGCTTTTTGGGGATTTGTTTCAGAATATAATTCAATTAAATAGGTGTTGTACATTCCACCATATTCCGGGCGATCCACTGCTTTTATAAATTTATCCCGCTGTTTGATCGCTTCTGCTTCATTTCCTTCATATTCTGCCATATCCGCTTTCAAAAGATAATAATCCGGCGCTTTGTGATTCACCATTATGGAATCTAAAATACGGTTGGCTTCCTTTGTGTCCTTTTCATATGAATAAACCATCCATGCAAGTTGCTTTTTCACATAATGATTATCCGGCTCCAATTGAAGGGTTTTCATATAACTATTATAGGAATCGTTTATTCTTCCGGCATGGCCGTAAAAGTCGCCAATATTGCTATATACCCATAATTTTAAGCCGCGGTTATCTCGCTCCTCAGCAATTTGTTTGGCCTGTTCCATATATTTTATGGCGGCATCAAGATTTCCTTGGTGGTCGCTCCATTTTGCGAGCCTAATTAAGTAGTTGAAATCCTTTGGATCCTTTATTTTTCCAAGCAACGTATCTGCCCTTTCGTATTCTCCAAGTTCCATGGCCACATCAAAAAGCATATATTCATTCAGGCGTTTATCGTCGGGAAAGGTGTATGCACTGTCCAAAAGCACCTGGGCTTCCTTAAAGCGATGCTGCGAAATGTAATTGTGGGCAATGGAACGTAAATAGGAATCCTTATTTCTTGCTGAAACATCGTGCGCTTTTTTCAGCAATATTTCCTGTGTTTTCAATTCCATAATATCACCCGTCGTCCCGAAAAGTGCCCCGTGTATTCCCGCAAGTTTGGCCATTTCCAACAGATTGGTGGAATCGTTTTTGAATCTCGCCTGCCAAAATTGCAATTGCTCCAAATTTTGTTCGGTTGATGCATTGTTACTTGAGGAAAGATACTGGTCGTAATCTTCTCTATGGGTTACTTTTTCTGCTTTTTTTTCACAACCAAAAAGCGAAAGAATAGCCAAAAGTGTAAATAATTTTTTCATCGAAAAATAATTTTTAAGTGAAGCGATTATAACCAAAAAAGAGAACAGGATATGTTCTCTTTTTTAGTTAGAAAAAACATAGATTTCTTAAAAAGGACCTGCCAAATAAGGAAAACTTGTTGAAAAGGCAACGTCGTTCGTGGGAACACCATCACTTGTAAGTTCCGGATTTTCGGAACCGTCCGGTCCACCAAATATCAACAATAACGATACATCTATAACATCATCGCTCAAAGCGCGGCCTGTAAGTATTTGAGTTCCGTTAAAATAAGTTGTTACGCCTGTTTGTGCCACCCACAGTACGTCATTTGACAAAACTGTTGTGAATTCTGTGGCATTTAAACCCAAGGCATTAGTAGTATAATTAGGATTTAAAGCAAGAAGTTTAGCCTCAAAACTTGCCTGAAAGGCAGCCTGCATTTCAGAAGGGACCGTTACGTTATAGGCATCCTTCGTTCCGGTTGTTCCAAAAACCGTATTTATTCCGGGGCGGCCCATTTGGTCTTCCTGCACATAATTTCCAGAAAAATCCAAACCTGTAGAACAAGGAACACACTGCGGACCGCCACAATCTACTTCAGTTTCTTGGCCATCTTTTATTCCGTTGCTGCAACTTGCCTGATCTATCGGTTCGTTGGCATCTTCGCTACACTGGACAAATAATATTGAAGCGCAAACAGCAACAAAAAGGGTTATATATTTATATGTTTTCATCTTTTATATTTTTTCGGGTTAGTTAATTTATTGTTTTCTTTTGGCTTCAACCCACACATTATATGTAGGAGTGTTGGGGGCAAATGGATTTACACCTGTCACTGGATTACCCAACATGGATTTGGGTACCTCAACCACTACACTCAATACGTTGGTTCCGGCAAAAGTATCTTCGCCCGGCATATTAAAACCGGTTGCTTGACCCGAAAGAACAGCATTATACTGGTTAAAATCAAAGAAAAATGGATCCTCCCGTGGGCCTGCAAAAAATTTCATTCCCCCGTTTGTGGCTGTCTGCACATCGTCTTTGGTAGAAATTTTCACTTGATTTCGGGTCGCGAAGGTAGCAACAGTGCTTGTCAATTTATCAACATTGGCCGGACCGGTTGGCCCAAAGAAATACATAGAATCTCCTCTTTTAATAGCCTGTATTACTACATCTTCCTTCAAATCATTGTCTCTATCTATATTGATTTCAAGCATTACGGTTTCATCAAAGGAAGCCTGTTCGGTGGGGGCGCCTGGCGTCAATAGTCCCTGTACGTTTGCCACAAACACAAGGTTGCCGGCATTTTCGCCCTGAAATGCATAAAAATCGGTGATGTCCGCCGTGGTTCCAGCCACTGCTGGCGCATCTATATGATCCGCGGATATTAAAAATACCGAAAGCCCAACTATACAGAGGCCTCCGATTAGTGCAAAAAATTTGGATTTGTTCATCTTCTTTTGATTGATTTAATTAATTAATTTTACTTGGTCACAATAGTTACGGTTAAAAGTACTGGCTTGGTTTTTAACGTCGCGTTAATCTTTTGTTAACTCAAATTTTAATAGTTTACAAATTTAGAATAATTCCCTTCAATATATGAACCCTTCCGCAGCAGATTGGATTCCCAAATTTTTGGCGCATTATGAAAAAAAGGAACTCCTTTCTTTTAAAAATGCACGCCATTTTTATGAAGAATTAAAAAAGACAGGATTTATTTATGGGGTTTCCGTTGGTGCGATCCCCAAAAAAAAACTCAGCAATCTGAAGCTGACGAAGGAAGAGCATACAAAGGTGAACTTATTCCACGCCCTGTATTTCTATTATTTTCAGCATAATCCGGAAGGTAAAAATGAAGATGCCATTTCAAGTATCGTAAGCTTTTACCGGCAGCTTGAAAAAGGAAAAACAGGATTTCTGAAAAAACTCTCCCTTTCGCATACCCCGTCGCAAAATCTAGAAAATATTTTTTCTGCCCGTCTGCAGGAAACAAATACATTGCTGAAAAAAAATACAATTTCATTGTTGACGTATGCGCTTTTGTATCTTGATGTGCTTACGTATGAAATCTGGCTGAAAAATCCCGAAAAGGCGAAGGAACAGTATAGAACCTGGGAAAACGCTATATTGGCAAGTTGTTTTTTCACTATAAAATCGAAGCGGAACAAAAATAAATTCGACAAGCTTATGATTGAGCTTTTTGAAACTTCGCCAGAATATATTATTGAACCCGTGAAAAACAGCGGGAGCCCATTACTTGAAAGCCTGAATTATCTTACTAAAAAAGAGGGACTTGAAAAAAAATATATTCTGGATCTGTGCTGCCTTACCGTTTGGGAAGATTTACAAATGGACGAAGCTGAACATCGGTTTTTACAGCAGCTCACGGAAACTTTGTTATTGGATGAAAGTGAACTGATCGACAGCTTAATGGCGCTAAAAAGTTTTTCCGAAAAACACACAGAAAAAATATTTCTCTTTGAATATTCGCACCCTGTAAATCAATTTTACAAGCAATCTGCTGCCACCGTAAAATTATTGATAATTAGAAATAAGGACCGCTTGGCACGCGAAATGGAGAAAAGTGGGGAATTGATGGTTTTGTTGGGAAGCTCTACAGTGCGCGATCTTACAAAGGAAGAAAAGAAAAAAGTGAAAGAGCAGCTTTTGGATATTTGTAAAAGCATTCCGTCGTTAACCATTTTTTTGCTGCCCGGCGGGGGCGTGCTTTTGCCGTTATTGGTGAAATTTATTCCAAAACTCTTGCCTTCCTCCTTTCAGGATAATAGAATCAAATAAATTACGATTACGATTGCTAATAGTTCGTCGTTGGTACTTCGTATTTCCAACTTCCTATTTCCTATTTCAAACATCACACTTCGTACTTCCTATTTCGTACTTCGTGGTTCGTACTTGGTCGTTCGCACTTCGTACTTCCCACTATTCCAGCCAAAGTTTAAAATCCTTCACCCGCTCCCGCGCCACAATTACTTCCTGCTCTTTGTAACTGTTCAATTTTAATTGAAGCCGCGAATTGGTATAGGATATAATATCCTTTATGGCATTTATATTAATGAAGAATTTTCTACTAATCCGGAAAAAGATTTCCGGCGAAAGTTCATCCTCCAATTGTTCCAAAGTTGTTTCCAAAAGATAGTCGCGACCGTCCAAGGTATGCGCGTAAGTGCCTTTATTTTCTGAATAAAAACATTCAATTTCATCTGCCGAAATTATTTTAATATGCTGGCCAATTTTTGTGGTAAACCGTTTTTTGTATTCGCGTTCTACGGGGTTTACAAGCAGTTTTTTAATATCGTCAAAATTGAATTGTACAGGTCGTGGAGCAGATTGTAGGCTTCGGTACTTTTTTACGGCTGTCTGCAATTCGGCTTCATCAATTGGCTTTAACAGATAATCGATACTATTTAATTTGAAGGCCTGTAGTGCATATTCATCAAAAGCGGTCGTAAAAATTATCGGGCTTTTTACCTCAACTACATCAAAAATTTCAAAGGAAAGCCCATCGCTCAACTGAATATCCAAAAAAATGAGATCGGGGTGCGGGTTAATGTTGAACCACTCTACCGCCTCTTCCACACTGTGCAGCATTTGGTTAACATGCACATCCTGTTTTTCCAGCATTCTTTGTAGGTAGCGGGCGGAGGGTTTTTCGTCTTCTATTATTAGTGCGTTCATTTGGTCGGTTTCAGGTTGTGGATTGCAGGTTTTATTTCGTCAAAAATTATCTTCCTCCAAAAATTGTTTTATTTTCTTCTCTTCCCAGCGTTTCAAAAAATTTCCTTTTGTATTCAGAATAAAGAAAATATAAATGCCGTGGCTTACAAGACCAAATCCCCAAAAGAAAGTAGTGATGTAATTGGTCCATTTTGAAAAATCTACCTTATCGGAAGAGAACACATTTGCCGAAATTAAAATAATGGCAGTATTGATTAAAACGAAGACAATGAGATGGTGGTGAAAGCCCCTTAGGGCTTCAACTTTTGCCTTTGCGCGCAGGAAAATTTCTCTTTTTTCGGATTCCATCGGTTACAAATTAAAAATTAGTGGAATTTCCTTTCCTCTCCTCTTCTTCCATATACTGTTGCAGCTTGCGCTCTTCCCAGTTTTTTCCAAGAAAAGGGGCCCATTCAAATACTTTCAGCGCTTTGAAGACTATCCCAATTCCCCAGCCAAAAGCCGCCCACAGAAACCACGGATATTCCCACTGGTTTGTATAATAATTCAATGCGCCCAAGGCCGCAATAAAAATTAAGTAGAACATTAAACTGCTGTAGAATTTCTTGATTTCCGCAACCCGTCTTTTGGCTTTAAAATACTTTTGGTCTTTGTTGATTGGTTCCATAATTTTTTGATTTTTAATTATATTTCAAAAATACTTCTGCTATAAAATGTTTGAAACTAAAACCTACCCAACCGTACTATTTTAGTGCTGAACTGTAACCTATTCATCATTATCCATCAATTCGCGAATCTTGCGCTCCTCCCAGTTTTTTCCAAAAAATGGATTGTAATTAAAGGTTTCCGAAGCGTGGCTTGCAACACCAATCCCCCAACCAATAATTGGGAACAATGCCCACGGAAATCCCGCATTTGAAAGGAAATTTAAATAAATAAACCCTGGGACGCAAAGTAAATAAATTCCAAAATGGATATAAAATCCTTTTAGTTTCTCCACCCTTTTTTTGGCCATCCGATATCTTTTTTCCGAAATATAAGTGTCTGCGGTATTCATAATTTTAATGTTTTGGGTTAAAATGGGAATGGCGACCCTAAATTCCCGCCTATTCTCTGTTATGGTAACCGGCCGCTGCGTTAACAACCGGTAACGATCGCGAATGTTTTTGAGCCCCACACCTGTGCTTTCCTTTAAAACTTGTTTCGGTTGGACCGTATTGGTTACTACCAGATTTCCGTTTTCCTCTGTTATAGTAATGTAAAGTTTTTTTGAAGGAGTTACCTGATTGTGTTTTACCGCATTTTCCAGCAATAGCTGAAGCGACAGCGGCACCACTCTCGCCTGCGAATCCTCCAATATAGAAGGGGTGGTAAAAACTATACTGTCCTCAAAGCGCACAGCCAAAAGCGACATGTACAATTCAGCGAATTTCAGTTCTTCCTCCAGCGTAACCAATTCCTTGTTTTTTTGTTCCAGAACGTAGCGGTACACTTTGGAAAGCGTAGTGGTGAAACGTGTGGCAGCCTCGGGATTTTCCTCAATCAAACTGGTAAGCACATTTAAACTGTTGAAAAGAAAATGTGGGTCTAACTGATTTTTAAGTGCATCAAACTTTGCCGCAGCCGTTCCGGCTATTATTTTCTGTTCGGTAACACGTGTTTCCTGCCTGTTTCGGTAGAAATAGGCCGCGTAAAAAATAGAAGTAACTACCACCGAAATAATGAACGATATGTAATAATACTGTAATTCTTCAGCAGCGATAAATGCTGAAAAATTTCTTCCGTCAATAACTACTTCGGTTACAATTCTTAAAAAGAACAGACTCAACAAAGTAATCAGCACGCCGCCGAAAAGACCTTTCAGTAAATTTTTCGGCTTAAAGACGGCATTGGGAAACTGCTTCAATAAATACCCAAAATACTGCGCATTCACCATATATAGCACCACAGAATACATTTGGTTGTACAAAAACCGAACAAGGAACTCACGCCCGCTGGAAATTTCATATCCATTGGCGTATTGAATAACGCCGAGAACCAGAAAAACCAGTGTTCCGACAAAAAATGCCTTTCCGAGATCTTTTAAAATGCGCATTATTTTCCCTTTGTTTTATTTAAACCTACAAGGTCTTTAAGACCTAGCAGGAAAATTATTCGTGTATTTGTGGCCTATTTTTTACAGCTTTCTTCCTGAATTTTCTTCGCCCGTTCCTCGCCATAAGTGGGGTAAAATTCACCTTCGGGTTTAAAGGTAGCAAAAAGATCTATCGCCCGCTGAATGTCTTTACAGTAGGGTTCAATGCTTTGGCCGAAATATTTTGCGCCACCCATATCCCACTCGGCTTTTGCCAATATCATTCGGGGATTGTTAGGCGCAAGTGCCAAAGCTTTGTTATATAATTCTGAAGCTTTTGGAGAATAAGTCATCCCGTATTGTTGGCCATCAAAAACAATCCAAGCAGTGTACAGTTGGGCTTGAAGCACCAGCAAATCTGGATTGTCTTTTGAAATTGCAGTTGCATCATTGATGAAATTTTGTGCTTTATCTAATTGGGCTTTCAGCTTGGTCCCGTCCTTTTCGGTAAAACTGTTTATCACATTTATTTGTGCGGCATAATATGGCGGCAACCAATTGTCCGGCTCGGCGGCGGCAATTCGCTCAAAGGTATTTGCGGCCTCCCAAGATTTTTCATCTTGCCAAAGTTGGAAGGCCTTTCGCATTCCCTGTTGGTATTTTGTCGCTGGTGTGCCGGTGTTGTTAACCGCAGAACTGTCCTGTGCGTTCATAAAAAATACGGACAGAAATAAACTGAAATAAGTAAGTACATTTTGCATAATTATAATTTTTTGTTGGTTAGCATTGTTTTTGAATTGCCTAGGAAAACATCATCAAAATTCCGCCTGCCAATAGTAGCAAACTGACGATTATGAGCGTTTTTAAAGTTTTCCCCTTTTTCTGTTTTTTTAATAGAATTCCTAACATTGTCTTTGATTTTTATTGATTCAAATTTCATTTAAATAGTTTTCTTTTTAAAATTGAAATAACCCAATTGTTATTTTATGGGGTTGAATTGTGGATTTGTCCACCGAATATTTAAAATTTCTTCGAGCCAACATGACTATAATTTATCCAACTGATTGTCTTTTTTATCATCGCTGATCGTCCAGAAGAAACCGACGAAGAAGAATTGGTCCGCCGCCGGGCGAAGCTCCCTTCTGGCAAAATTTCCATTGGCATCCGGTGTGTTGGCGTATTGGTACCCATTCACATTTTTAAAAGCGAAGGCATTGTTTACCGAAACATAAAGTATTTTTTGTTGCGATAGTAAATATGCCCAGTTCACGCTCACGCTATTGTATCCCTTTGTTTTTTTCTGAAGAAATCCGGGCGAGTTCAAATCGGTGTAGGTGCGGCCGCTGCCGTATTGGTAACTGAAACCAATTTGACTTTTCCAATCGTCGATCCAATATTTTCCCACCACCGAAAGATTATGCGTATTCGCAAAATTGGGAGTGACAGCAACGGGATAGTTTTTATATTTCCGCTCCGTATCCAAATAGGAATAGCTCACCCAATAATCTATATTTTTCAAGCTCTTATTATCACGCCAAAATAAATCCAAACCTTGCGCAAAGCCATCTCCATTGTTTGAAAAAGTAGAATTGAAATCCGGAAACTCTTCATTGTAGCTTACAAGATTGGAATATTCCTTTCTATATACCTCAGCACGAAAGATTCGGTTATTTGCAGAATATTGATAATTCAAAATGTAGTGTTGGGTATGCTGGGCTTCAAGATCATTTGTGAATTTCAAAATATCACTTTCCGGCTGCTGAAAAAAGTCGCCATAGGCCAAGGAAAGTTGGCTATTTTTGCCAGTTTTGTAAGCAAATGAAGCCCTTGGGGAAAAAGTGAACTCTTTGAAGAGTTCACTATATTCTCCACGAACGCCCAATTTTAAAGCCAATTTTCTTGAAAAAATTATATCGGCTTCGGTAAAGGCCGCCGAAATATTATTGTTATATCCAAGTTTTGCAACAAATTCGGGTTCATTATAATCTTCGTTGAAATCGGTCAAAAATTGCTCGGCGCCAAAATATAATTTAAACCGGTTGCTAAAACGTTTTCTCAATTTCAACTTAAGGTGGGCGGAATTTTCAACATCTTTTATATCGGCTTCAGCTATCCCCACTTTTGTGTCTGCATAAGTATAACTTCCGCCCGCAAAAAGCGTCCAATCGTTTTTCAACATTTCACTGTAGCTGGCGTTGGTGTAAAAGTTTTGGTTGTTCAATTTAAAGCGAACTCCTTCGGGTTCATTAATATCTTCCTGCGTAAGTTCAAAATTTGAGGTGTCAAAAGCACCGTAAATTTTCAAGAGTCCATCCCCTATTTTTTGTCGGAAAACCGCTTCCCCGGAAGCAGTTTCAAAAGGTTTTTGCCAATCATTTCTATCCGGAAACAATGCGATGTATGGCGCAAGATTTATATAGGAAGTATTCAAACTTAACGAGCTTTTTTCCCATTTTTCGGTATGGCCCAAGCCGCCACCAACCGTCATGATAGCGATATCGGTTTTTTCCTGCGTGGGTTCGTCAATGGTATTCAAAAGTAAGACCGACGAAAGCGCTTGTCCGTATTCAGCCGAATATCCTCCAGTTGAAAATGTGATTCCGTCAAATAAAAACGGGCTGTACCTTCCGCGGGTAGGAGTATTATTGGTCGTGGGACTGTAGGGCGTAAAAACGCGGATGCCATCGATAAAAATTTGTGTTTCCTCCGCATCTCCCCCACGAACAAATAATCGCCCGTCCTCGGCAACGGTAGTGGTTCCGGGAAGCGTTTGCAGCGCACCAACGAAATCGCCCAAAGCGCTGGCGGTTGTAACAATATCCAAGGGTTTTAAAACTGAAATTTTACTGTTGTCGCCGGCGGAAAATGAACCGGCAGAAATGGTTACCGTTTCGAGCGAATTTACATCTTCACGCAGGACAATTTTCAGATTTTTCATTTTTGAAACCTCCTGCGCCATCATAAATGGCTCGAAGGAAACGAAGGAAACAATTAAGTTTTGTACGCCGGTTTCAGAAGTTTCAAAGGAAAAATTACCGTTCTCGTCGGTCGAGGCGCCATCGTAAGCGCCTTCCAAATATACATTCGCGCCAATAATCGGGGTTTTGTTGTTATCGGTAACCGTTCCGGAAACCGTGTTTTGGGCAATAACAAAAAAAGGAAGAAATAATAGGATATAAATAAGAACTGAAATTTTCATTGGTTGGTTGATTTTTATTTTCAGGTCAAAGGTGAAACTTAGTGATTACATTTCAGAAAAAAATACACTGAATTGTAATTATTCCATTCCCAATTGTAAATTCAATTATAACGTTTCTTTAGAAGAAAGAAATATGAAAAACAGTATCTTCGGAATAAAACAATTTGCAAAAATGACCGATTCACAAAAGGTGGATGCTTTTATTGAAAAGCAGACCAAATGGAAAGAAAATCTGAAACATTTACGGGCGATTTTCAAAAAAACCGAACTTGGGGAAGAAGTAAAATGGGGCAAACCAACCTACACGCTTGAAGGCAAAATGGTCGCAGGAATGGCCGATTTCAAAAACCATTATGCGATTTGGTTCCATCAAGGAGTATTTTTGAAAGACAAGCACAAAATGCTCGTAAATGCACAGGAAGGCGTAACAAAGGCGCTGCGCCAATGGCGGTTTGAAAAGGATGACAATATAGATTCAAAAATGGTTATGGAGTATATTCAAGAAGCCATCGCAAACGCAAAGGCGGGAAAGGAAATGAAAAAAGCTACGAAGAAGGAAGTTTCAATTCCATCTATTTTCAAAAAGGCCCTTCAAACCGATACGGAATTAAAAGAACAATTCGAAAAACTTACCCCAGGCAGGCAACGGGAATATTCAGAATATATCGGCGAAGCCAAACGTGAGGAAACACGGCAGACACGCCTTGAAAAATGTACTGGAATGATTAAGGAAGGCAAAGGATTGCACGACAAATACAAAAACTGTTAATGGCGCTAAAACCAAATTTTGAAGGGTATAACAGCCGTAAATTATGGTTTTATACACGACGCGCCTTTGGCATTTTGGTGGCTTGGGTAATCATTTCGAATATTATGTTTTTCTATGAATTTATTACGCTGAAAAGCAATGGCGTACTAAGTTCCTCCTACGATTTTTATTCGGCCGTGGTTGCCAACTTGATAGTTGCTGTTTCAGCAGGGATAATCGGTGGGGTGGTCACCGTAAATTTAATGGAGCGTTGGCTACGGCAATTGGTGTTTTGGCGAGCACTGGTATATTTGATTATTGCATATTCGGTAATGGCTTTATTGGTCGGAAGTATCGGCGCCCTCTACATAAACAGTGAAGAATTGGGATTACCATTTTATGATTCAGAAGTGCTCAGCGGCGTTGGGCCATTTTTCACTACTTGGCTTTTCATAAAAAATTATATTATCTGGCTTTTTATCGTATTGATTACCCTAATCGTATTAATGGTAAATGATAAATATGGCCCAGGGGTTTTTCCGGATTATTTATTGGGAAGGTATTTCAGACCCAAGCACGAGAGGCGAATATTCATGTTTGCCGACATTAAAAATGCCACAGGAATTGCCGAACAATTGGGCGAAGAGAAATATTTCAATTTTCTGAAGGATTTTTTTAGGCACATCGCACCGGCTATAGTGCAAACACAGGGCGAAGTATACCAATATGTTGGGGATGAAGTGGTGGTTTCCTGGAAAATGAAAGCGGGACTTAGGCGCGGCAATGCCATTCAATGTTTTTACAGTATGAAAAAAATCATTAAATATAAAGCGCCCAAATACCTAATAAAATATGGTGTTGTTCCCGAATTTAAGGTTGGCTACCATTTTGGAACCGTCATGGTAGGGGAAATAGGACAGATAAAACGCGACATCGCCTTTTCTGGCGATGTGCTCAACACCACCTCTCGAATACAGGCTATGTGCAACGAACTGGGAGTAGAAATTTTAGCGTCGAAAGAATTTGCAAATATCGCCTATAAACTTCCCAAAGGGGTAGAGAAAAAAGAGATGGGAAAGGAAAAACTTCGGGGCAAAAGCGAGAAAATAGAGCTTGTTACTTATTTTAAAAAATAATGCGCGCAATCTATAATCCTAAAACTTCATCGATAAACTTTACCGCATTTTGTATTTTAGCGCAAACATATTATTTCAATGGACATAAACTTCAACAAAAACGAAGACCACAACAAACTTCTGGTTTCCGAATTAAAAAATAAATTGGCAAAAGTGAAGCTCGGCGGCGGTCAAAAGCGAATAGATAAACAGCACGCCCAAGGAAAACTTACCGCGCGCGAACGTATTGAATATCTTTTGGATCCCAAAAAACCCAGCATAGAAATTGGCGCCTTCGCCGGCGATGGAATGTACGAGGAACACGGTGGAGCTCCGGGCGGCGGCGTTGTAGTAAAGATTGGTTATGTGAAAGGGAAGCAATGCATCGTTGTTGCCAATGACGCAACAGTGAAGGCGGGAGCGTGGTTCCCGATTACTGCAAAAAAGAATCTTCGCGCACAGGAGATTTCTATTGAAAACCGATTGCCTATAATTTATTTGGTGGACAGTGCGGGCGTTTACCTACCTATGCAGGATGAGATTTTCCCCGACAAGGAACACTTCGGAAGAATTTTTAGGAATAATGCCGTAATGAGCAGTATGGGCATTACCCAGATTGCCGCGGTTATGGGCAGTTGTGTGGCCGGTGGCGCCTATCTTCCTATTATGAGTGACGAAGCTTTGATAGTTGATAAGACCGGAAGCATATTTCTGGCGGGAAGTTATTTGGTGAAAGCAGCTATCGGTGAAAGTATTGATAATGAAGAACTCGGTGGCGCTACAACACATTCTGAAGTTAGCGGCGTTACTGATTATAAAGCGAAGGACGACAAAGATGCGCTCGACAAAATAAAGAATATAATTTCAAAAATGGGCGATTACGACAAAGCTGGTTTCAACCGTGAGAAAGCTGTAAAACCCAAGGAAAAACAAGAAGACATCTACGGAATTATACCAAAATCCCGCGCAGAACAATACGACATGCGCGAGATTATAAAACGCCTCGTGGACGATAGCGATTTTGAGGAATACAAAGAAGGCTACGGACAAACAATTTTAACCGGCTACGCCCGGATAGATGGTTGGGCCGTCGGAATCGTTGCAAACCAGCGCACTTTGGTGAAAACTACAAAAGCAAAAACAAAGCCGAGCGAAATGCAATTTGGCGGAGTTATATACAGCGACAGTGCAGACAAGGCTACACGATTTATAGCCAATTGCAACCAAAAGAAAATTCCACTTGTATTTTTGCAGGATGTTACGGGATTTATGGTAGGCAGTAAAAGCGAGCACGGCGGAATTATAAAAGATGGCGCTAAGATGGTAAATGCCGTTAGCAATAGCGTGGTTCCAAAATTTACGGTTGTAATAGGAAATAGTTACGGCGCCGGAAATTATGCTATGTGCGGTAAAGCTTACGATCCGCGCTTGATTGTGGCCTGGCCCAGTGCCGAGCTTGCAGTAATGAGCGGAAATAGTGCCGCCAAGGTTTTACTACAAATTGAAACCGCTTCTCTTAAAAAACAGGGAAAGGAAATTACAAAGGAAGAGGAAACGGAACTTTACGATAAAATAAAGGCTCGATACGACAAGCAGATTTCGCCCTACTATGCCGCCTCCAGAATTTGGACCGATGCAGTAATTGACCCGCTGGATACCCGCAAATGGATTTCAATGGGTATTGAAGCCGCTAACCACGCCCCTATTGAAAAACCTTTTAATCTTGGGATTATTCAGGTTTAAAAATTTTTTGCAAAAGACTGGTACATAATCCAAAATTGTTGAAAAGCTATTTACGTTTGGCTAAGCGCCAAAACCGGATAGGAATCAAAATTCTTAAAAGCGAAATCAGGCGATAAAATCTCCAAAATTTTGCTTTTCAGTTATTTATGGGAATAATTTCGTAAATTATTCCCAATATCTCTCCTCTCTTTTTTTTCATCTAATCTTTTCAGCCATGACCGATTTAATCCATGATCCGCAAATCCAACAGATTATTAATCCGCCGAATACCTCCCCTTTTTGGGAAAAGGATCTTAAAAGATTTGAGAGCGGCGACGTTACCTTAGATAGGCACACCGCCGGAGAAAACACAATTAGGGCCTTTCAGCGTTTGCTTATATTTTTGGGATATTCCACTTCTTCTTCAGGAGCCTTTTCAATTGATGGCGATTTTGGACGGGGTACGAACCGAGCATTGGCACAGTTTGAATTTGAACACGGCCTCTCAAAACCCGATTTTCCGACAAAAACCTTGACCTACGACTGTACTTGGCGCAATGCCCGTTCCGAAATAAATGTTATTCCAGATGTATTGCTGACTATGCCAACTTTGGAAAAAATGATGGAAGCCGCTAAAGAGGCCATCGCCAAAAAGGAAATAAATTGCGGAGATTTTGATGAAGCGATATTTCAGTTAAATGCACTTTATAACAATGATTTATTGGACTGCCGAAAAATAAACGAGCGCTACGGAGCCGCCGCAGAAAAGGCTTCACAAAATTTGAAGGATACAAAAAATATAACCATACAGCCCGAATGGATTTTGTCAATCATCCGTCAGGAGTCGGCCGGAGTTGTAAGACCAAGATTTGAGCAGCATTTTTTGACCAAATTCGCAAAACAGGAACCACAGACCGATATTGCCGAGTTGCGCTACCGCTCCATGAGTTTCGGCTTAGGACAAATTATGGGGTTCAATTATGCAAGTATTGGCGCCAACTCCGCGAAGGAATTGTACACTTCGCCTCTTGAAAAACAAATTACGTCCATCGCAAGATTTTTGACACTAAGTTCCAGCGTTCGGAACGTCGTGAGCAAAACGAACCCTACTGCCGAAGATTTTAAAGTAGTGGCTAAATATTACAATGGCTCCGGCTATGCAGTGCACCATTACGATGAAAGTTTGGCGAGATGGTTCCGGGAGTTTAAGCTGTTGCGCAATTGATTATATTTGACAATTATGAAAAATGAATTAGTCGAAAAAAAATCGTGGTGGCAGAAAAACTGGAAATGGTTTTTGCCTTCTATAACTGCCATTGTTGTCGCCGTGGTTCTCCTTTTTGCAACCTTAACTGGAGGAAATTTGGGCAATTTTGCGCAAGCATATTCGGATGTTGAACTCTATGAAACCGCGCTGCAAAAAGCAAGTGAAAATTCAAAAGTGACGGAAGAATTGGGGGAATTGGAACCACTCAGCAAATTAGCAATAATTGAAGGTGAAGTCCAATATTCAAATAACAATCAATTGCTTGAAACCACCGTGCGTGTTATTGGCACTAAAGGAAAAGCCGCTATGGATATAGTCGCTGAACGTTTAAAAAATTCATGGGATTATAAAAAGATCACTATCCGCATTAAAAATCCTCCCGAAAAAAAGCAAACTATAGATGTAATTCCTTAATCAATTTTAGACTATGGGTTCAACAATTGCAGGGTTTGTGAACGTTTAATCTTTCCAGTTTCGGTGTAAATAAATTTTGGCAGGTTGTAGATTTTTTTGGGCTTTTCATAATTGGAAAGAATCGAGAAAATTTTGTCAAAATTTTTGATATTACTTTCTTCATTATTTTCAATAATAAGAATTACCCGTTCGCCCAAAGCTTCATCTTTTTCCGCAGCAATAAAAAATGGAAGGTTTATATATGCTGAAAGTTTTTCTTCAATTATTTCGGGATGTATTTTTACTCCGCCACTGTTTATCACATTATCATATCTGCCCAAAAACCGAAAGGAAGTTGGGGAAATTAATTCCACTATATCGTTTGTCCGCACCAAATCGTCATTAATATCGGGAGCGCTAATTTGTAGGCAAGCCCGGGAATCCTGGGTGAATTTTACATTCGGAAGTGCAGCATATACATGTGATTTTTCAGGACCATTTAAAGGTCTGATACCAATATGACTAATGGTTTCGGTCATTCCGTAGGTCGCAAAAATACAAGTGGGAAGTTTTTGGAATTTTTGCTCAAGATCTTTTGAAACCGCCCCGCCCCCAACGATTAGCTTTTTGACCTTATTCAAATTCCTAAGGGAGTGATATGCTTGATACGGGACCATGGCGGCGAAATCGACCGACGTATTGAAATGCGCCAAAGGATTTTTTGAAGGTTCCGTGGAAAAAAGCTCCCAACCGGAAACCATTGCGCGCACCAACATCATTTTCCCGGCAATATAATCTGCCGACAAACACAATAGGGCGCTGGAGTTCTCTTTCAATCCAAAATAATTTGCAGTAGCTATGGCACTATTTTTAACCTGTTCCTTGGCGAGTTTTATTTTTTTAGGAATGCCGGTAGAGCCGGAAGTGTGCACAGTGATGAAATCTTCTTCGTCCAACCATTCCTTTATAAATTGCCCCATAGCAATTTTATACTGCTCTTCTGCCGAAATCAGTTGATTGGCGTATTGTTTTAAATCTCCTGGAGTGGAAAACGCCAGCCCATTTAATTTAAAAACAGGATGGAGTAATGGTTTCATATTTAATTAGTTTATGCAATCTCGCTTTCAAGAGCGATTGGTTCTTTCACTTTTCCAAAAAGCTTACCGCCCCAATCGCGCCATTTGTAACGGTAGGCCATAATAGCCAAGAAAATAGGATACAGTATAAGTACGGGGGCAATTACATCAAAACCTGCGGAGGGCTCGGAAATATCTTTCAAAATGGAAGGTGTTTTAAAAACAGTCCAATCTGCCGTAACCAGTAGCGCGGTAACCAAATTATTACCGGCGTGAAAACCGAGGGCAAGCTCCATCCCCTCGTCCATTAACGTAATAATTCCCAAAAAGAAACCTGTTCCTATGTAATAAATCATAATTATGTTGCCCAATTTTTCCACTTCAGGATTGGCCAAATGGAGGGCTCCAAAAATCACCGATGTAAAAATGAGCGGCAACCATCTATTTTTTGAAAGAACGCCAATACCCTGCATTAAATAACCGCGGAAAAGATATTCTTCAAAACTCGTCTGCAGCGGAATCATTAATATGGAAATAACCGCCAAAATAAGAAACGGAATCAATTGGAACTGAAGCACATAATCATCCGGATTACTATTATAATCTATAATCGTGACGATTATAGTTGTCGCCGCAATAAGGCCGAAACCAAAAAACACCCGTCCCCAGTCAGTTTTTGGTCTTGAGGTCGTGACTGTTACAAATGGCTGTCTGTGGAGAAATTTCACGATTAAGTAAAGAGCTACAAGACCCACAGCAAAACTCAACAACATTAGGAATAGCGTAAGATTGGCGTCGAGAGTTGTCATTAAAACATTGGGATCTTCAATGGAAGTGAGAGTGCCGCCATCGTTGGAAATCTTGAAAAAAACCGCGGTCAATAGAGGAATGGAGCCAATTTGGGTAGCCACAAAAATAATGATGAAACCTACCAAATAACGCCACCATTCGTGAAAATATTTAAATGCTTGCTGTATGTACATTGGCTATTTTTATTGAGTATTATTTATTGTTGATTGCTTATGCTAAAGTCCCAATTTATCCCCGGACTATACCATAAACATCCATTTTTAACATTTAATGGGCTTTCAATATTATTTGTATATAAACCGCCAGTTCCCAACCCTTGTGGCAAATTTATTTTTTTTGAAAAAGTATATTGGGCAATTGCATTCAAACCCACATTACTTTCCAAGGCCGAAGTCATCCACCAATCGCACCCGTTTTCCTCAGCGAGTTTTATCCATTGATCACTCCCGCGAATTCCTCCGATAAGTGAGGGTTTTAAAATAATGAATTGGGGTTTTATGATATCGAATAAATTCTTCTTCTTTTTTTCCGAAAACACCCCGATCAGTTCTTCGTCCAATGCAATGGGCAAAGGCGTTTTTTCACAGAGTTTTGCCATTTCTTGTATTTGCCCCTGTTTTATTGGCTGTTCTATGGAATGAATTTGTAATTCGGAAAGAATTTTCAATTTTTCAAGTGCTTCGGAAGGGGAGAATGCCCCATTTGCATCTACTCGCAATTCAATTTCTGAAGAGGAAAATTCCCGGCGGATGGATTTCAACAATTCAATTTCAGTATCAAAATCGATGGCGCCGATCTTCATTTTTATACAGCTAAAACCTTGTTTCAATTTCTCTGAAATCTGCTGTTTCATAAACGTTTTATCACCCATCCAAACGAGACCGTTAATAGAAATAGGTTCTTCTCCGTCGGTAAATTTTGAAGGAAATAAAATAAAAGGATTTTCCGAATTGAGTGATTTAAACGCCGTTTCAACGCCAAATTGAATTGAAGGATATTCGGTTAATTCATCGTAAAGTTGCTCTTCGCCCAAAGAAATATTGTCGCAGACCCATTCCAATTTCTCCTCGTAATCTGGGCGATCGTCAATGCTCAACCCTCGTAGAATTCCACATTCGCCCACTCCTATATGTTCTTCAGTTTTTAGAAGAAGAAAATAACTTTCTTTGGTATTCAAAACCCCGCGGGAAGTGCCGCTGGGACGTTTGAAGTTTAGGACGTGTTTTTGGAATTTTGCCGTGAGCATTGAAAAACCCCTCGACTGCGCTCGGGGAGACATTTGGTTTATAATTCTATTGACTCTCCTATTTCAAGGAGCATCAAATCTTTTCCTGCGTCGTAGAATTTTCGTTTTGCCTCTTCGTGGTCAATCTCAATATAGCCAAACGTATCGTAGTGTACACCCAAAACCTTATCGCATTCCACAAAATCGCTGGCTAGGATCGCATCGTCAATTCCCATGGTAAAATTGTCACCAATGGGTAAAATGGCCAAATCTAACTTTGTTTGTAATGGAATCAATTTCATATCCATCGTAAGTGCCGTATCGCCGGCAATGTATATATTTTTCCGTTCGCCTTCAATCACAAAACCGCCGGGCTGGCCGCCGTAGCTGCCATCTTCAAAACTACTTGTGTGTATGGCGTTTACATATTTCACTTTTCCGAAATCAAATTGTTTGCTGCCTCCGTGGTTCATTGGGTGCACATCTATGCCCTTTTGCTCGTAATGGTTGGCTATTTCAAAATTTGCAACAATGGTCGCGCCTGTATTTTTTGCAATCTTTTCGGCATCCAAAGTATGATCGCTGTGGGCGTGGGTAAGTAGGATGAAGTCGGCTTTTAGCTCATTGATGTCAATTTTATCCTTCGCCAAATCGTTACCAGTAATGAAAGGATCTACAAGAATATTTTTCCCTTTAACTTCAATTCCGAGACAATTTTGACCGTAAAATGTAATTTTCATAATTCAATCTTTTTTCTTTAAATATACTATTAAAAGAGGGCAGACACAAAAAAGAGCACCGAAAACAGAAATGTGCTGAGGGCAACTTTTTTCAATTCAGGATCCAATAATGGCGGCGCGGTATTTTTTTGAACGGTTTTTAAATGAAGAAATAAAGGCACAAATGCCAAAAGCGGAAGAAAACCAAGAATATCATTTTCTTCAATAATGAAATAAATCAATGCAAATATAAATGCGAAACCTATAAGAAGTAAATGATAGCGCTTCGCATTTGTTTCGCCAAGCCGCACTGCTACCGTATTTTTATTCACCTTGGCGTCCGAAATTCTATCCCGCATATTGTTCAAATTTAAAACCGCGGTACTCAAAAGACCAATTACAATGGCGGGCAAAACAATGAGGTTACCCATATTTTTTGAATACAGAAAGTAACAGCCAATTACCCCGAAAAGCCCAAAAAAGACAAATACGAACAAATCTCCAGAGCCCTGTAACCATAGGCGCTTTTACCTAACTGTGTAGGTTATTGCGGCGATAATAGCAGAAATTCCCAAGAGGAAAAAAATTATTGTAATGAAGTAGCATTTTCTCTTCCGAAAGCTTCATAAATTAAAACGCAAGCTATCACCAAAGTTATCGCTGAAGTTATAATTATTCCCCTTTTCAGTTCTTTTTCCTTCAGTAATCCGCTCTGCATCGCGCGCATGGGCCCTACCCTTTCGTGGTTATCTGTGCCTTTTACGCCATCGCCGTAATCATTGGCAAAGTTGGATAGAATCTGGAATCCCAAAGTGGTGAGCAAAGCCAAAATAAAGATGGAAAGTGAAAAAACCTCGGTATTTATCGCCGCCGCGCTGGCAGTTACAATTCCCGAAATGGATAATGGAAGCGTGCGCAATCGCGCGGCCGAAATCCACGCCTTAACTTTTATCATTTTGAATTTTTAAAGGACAAAAGTACGTTTTAAAAATAAAAAGTTCCTCCAAAGAAGGTTTGTAAAAAGAGTATTTTCAGATAAAAACTAGTTGAAGATTTTCACGAGCAATTCCTTCAGAAGATCGCCCTGCGAAAGGTTGGCCGCGCCAACTCCTTTGCTTTTCATATCAATTTCGCGGATGGCAGCTATTATAGCGCTTACTTTTTTCATCGGGTAATTGCGCGCAGCGGTTTGGTAATCCTTCACAAAATAGGGGTTTACGCCAAGCGCCTTTGCCGCTTCATTTTTGTTTGAAAGCGCGTGATATTTCAGCAATTTTGCAAAGAAACTATAAAGCAGTGCAACCGTTACAACAATCGGATTGTTTTTTGGGTTCTGCGAAAAATATTGAATTATTGCAAAAGCCTTTTTCACATCCTTTTCGCCAATAGCGTTTTGAAGTTCAAAATTGTTGAAATCCTTGCTTATACCAATATTTTCCTCAATAATTTGGGGAGTAATTTGTTCGCCGGGTTTAAGTATCAATTGAAGTTTTTCCAGTTCATTGTTTACCTTACCCAAATCATTCCCTAAAAATTCCACGAGCATTTGGGCGGCCTTAGGCGTAATTGTGTAACCTTTTCCCGCCAGTACCCGTTTTATCCAATCGGGCACTTGATTTTCGTACAGTTTTTTGCTTTCAAAAAGAACGCCCGTTTTTGCGACGGCCTTCGCCAGTTTTTTTCGCTTGTCGAGCGTTTTATATTTGTAACAAACCACTAAAACTGTTGTAGGCTGCGGGTTTTCGGCATAAGGCAATAAATTTTCAATGGTTCGGGAAAGATCCTGTGCCTCTTTAATTATTACAACCTGTTTTTCGGCCATCATCGGGTAGCGCTTTGCATTGCTGATTATATCATCAACCGCAATATCCCGCCCGTAAAGAACCATTTGGTTAAAGCCTTTTTCCTCTTCCGCAAGCACATTTTCCTCTATATATTTTGAAATGCCATCAATATAATACGGTTCCTCCCCCATCAAAAAATAGATGGGCTTGGTGTTGCCGTTTTTAATATCATTGATTATGGATTTTACTTTGTCTAAAGGCATGTAAAGGAGAAGAGTTTATAGGTTTAGAAGTTTAATAGTTTATAAGCAAAAAATGAGATTTATCTGGAATTTGGTGCCTGCTTTTTGGAATTTCAATGATATTTGCTGAATGGTCAATTTGAACTTTCCGCAGTATTCCTTCCGCTTCAAAAGTAGCGAAAATAAAACGTTGGTTTTTGATGAAATAAGAAAAAAGTTCGTGGTTTTAACTCCCGAGGAATGGGTGCGGTTACATACTGTCCAATTCCTTCTGAAGGAAAAAAAATATCCCAAAAGCCTTATAAACGTTGAAAAGCAATTGACACTGAACAATACCACAAAACGATACGATGTGGTGGTTTTCAATAGGGACGGCAGCATTTTTTTGATTGTGGAATGCAAAGCGCCATCTATACCAATTACCCAACTAACATTTGATCAGATTGCCCGATACAACCTGAGTTTGAAATCTTCCTATTTAATGGTAAGCAACGGTCTGCAACATTATTATTGCCAAATGGATTTTGAAAACGAACGCTATGTTTTTTTGAAAGAAATTCCCTCCTATATATGATGCTAACGAAACGCTTCAAAAATCTATCTTTGCAAACGTGAATGTAGCAGTAGTCATCTTAAATTGGAACGGGCGGGATTTGTTGGAAAAATTTCTGCCATCCGTAGTGGAATTTTCTCCGGAAGCCAATATTTACTTGGCCGATAATGCCTCGACAGATGATTCGGTTTTATTCGTTTCCGAAAATTTTCCTTCCGTAAAGATTATTCAAAACAGCGAGAACGGTGGATACGCAAAAGGCTACAACGATGCGCTCCAAAATCTTTCCGAAGATATTTTTGTGCTGTTAAATAGCGATGTGGAAGTTACTCCCAATTGGGTAAACCCTGTTATTTCAGAATTTGAAAGGGATGAAAAAATTGCCGCCGCACAACCAAAAATCCTCGATTACAAAAACAAGGAATATTTTGAATATGCCGGTGCTGCCGGCGGATTTATAGATGAATACGCATACCCATACTGCCGCGGCAGAATTTTCAATACGGTTGAAAAAGACAATGGGCAATATGACGATACATCAACAATTTTTTGGGCATCGGGTGCCTGTCTTTTTATTCGCGCCGAGGCTTTTCGGGCCGCGGGAATGTTTGACGAGGATTATTTTGCCCACCAGGAGGAAATTGATCTTTGCTGGAGGTTGCAGTCACGGGGGGGTAAAATTCTATATGTTGGCGCTTCAAAAGTGTACCACGTGGGTGGAGCCACTTTGGAAACGGCGAATCCACAGAAAACATTCTACAATTTTCGCAATTCCCTGCTTAATCTTTTAAAAAATGAATCGGGATCGCGGGTTTACGTCTCCATTATTATGCGAATGTTATTGGATGGGGTTGCTGCTTTTCAATTTTTATTCCAAGGAAAACCCCTTCATTTTTTCGCAGTTGGGAGAGCCCATTTTGGTTTTTACGGATTGATTCCAAAATTCCTTCACAAGCGAAAAATATTTGCTTCAAAAAAACATCACTTCAAAGTCAAATCCATTGTATTTCAGTATTTTATACGCAACATAAAAGTTTTTAACGAACTCTAACTTATTTTACTTAAAGTATTGTTAATCGTTTTTTGTGTGAAAGCTATTTTAATAATTTTGGTTTGAATTATTGAACTAAACAATCTAATTATAACACTTAAAAATTATGAAGAAATTATTGATTCTAGCAGTCTGTTCCAGTTTAGCATTTACTTCGTGTGTATCAAAAAAGAAGTATGCAGAACTTGAAGCACAACAGAAAGAAACGCAAGATTTATTGAACACGGCAACGGTAAAATTAAATGACTGCCTTGCTGAGAGAGCGGCTTCTACCGCAAGAGCTAAAGAGCTTGAAGAGCGATTGGCCGATATGAAGAAAACCAATGCAGACCTTATCCAAAGCTCAAAGGAATTAACAATGCTTACTTCAAAAGGAGCAACCAATCTTGAAAAATCCTTGGAAAGCCTTAAGGAAAAGGATATGAAAATTACTCGTCTCCAAGACGCTTTAAATAAGAAAGACAGTGTAACCTTAGCCTTGGTTACCAGTTTGAAAAAAGAAGTTGGTATTAACGATCCGGATATCGAGATAAATGTTGAAAAAGGAGTGGTTTACATCTCCCTTTCAGATAAAGTTATCTTTAGAAGCGGAAGCTATCAAATTTCAAACCGAGCTAGTGAAATATTAGGTAAGGTTGCAAAAGTAATCAACGGCAAACCTGAGTTTGAGGCAATGGTTGAAGGACACACAGATAACGTTCCTTACAGCAACGGCTTGTTGTTGGACAACTGGGATTTGAGTGTAAAAAGAGCTACCGCTATCGTTCGCGAATTGCAAAAATTGGGTGTTAACCCATCCCGTTTAATAGCTGCCGGACGCGCTGATTATGTGCCTTTAGTACCAAACGACACTGCAGAAAACAGAGCGACCAATAGAAGAACCCGTATCTTGGTGCTTCCTAAAATTGATCAATTTTATGATATGATTGAAAAGGAAATGAAAAACCTAGAAACCAGCGGAAAGTAATATTGTCTTTTCGAAAAAAAGAGAAAACCCGGCCTTGTGGCCGGGTTTTTTATTATACCACGGCCTCTTATTTTGCGCCTCCTTTTTTGTATCTTAGAAACACCAAAATTCAAAATAATCAATGGAAGATTTCACCACCAATTGGACAAGAGAAGAACTGAAAGCATATATTTTAATGTACTGCGCCCAAGCTAATTTTATTGAAACAAAAGCAGAAAGAGAGTACATAAAAGCGAAAGTCGGAAACGAAAAATATAAACTGGTACACCAAGAATTTGATAGGGACAACGATTACCGCCGGATTCAAAAAATACAAAATACAGTGGAGCGCTACAATTACTCCAAGGACGAAATTGACAGGCTTTTTGAAAACATAAAGAATATGTTTTTAACCGACGGCGAAATAGATATTTTAGAAGAAAACATCTACCGTGGACTGCAACATTTATTGAAGTAACCCTAAACTACAACCCATCGCAACTTCCGAAAATAACATTATCGAACAATTTTACGAAGCCTTTGAAAACCTGGATGCTGAACGAATGCTGGAATGGTACCACGACGAGGTTACCTTTGAGGATCCTGTTTTCGGGGTTTTGAAAGGGGAGGAAGCCAAAAATATGTGGCGTATGCTTTGCCAAACGCAACAAGGCAAAGAATTTAAAATAAAGACTTCCAATATTGAATATACTCCGGAAGCAGGAAAAGCAAGATGGGAAGCTTACTACACTTTTAGCCGAACCGGTAAAAAAGTACATAATATTATAAACGCCACCTTTAAATTTAAGGACGGGAAAATCATCAACCACATTGATAGATTCAGCTTATATCGCTGGTCTCGGCAGGCTATGGGTACAAAGGGATTCTTGGTGGGTTGGACAGTTTTCTTCAAAAAAACATTGAACAAACAGGCTAGATTTTCGCTATCTAAATTTCAAAAGAAGAAGTAGAAACCTTAAAAACTAAGATTTCTCATTTTGGTTTTAATACTATTAAATCTCCAAACTTCCCTTGCCTTCCCTAATTACAATCGGCTCGCTTCCCGTTAAATCTATAATTGTGGATGGAATATTTCCGCCATAACCCCCATCAATCACCAAATCGACTAAATTGTCCCACTTTTCAAGAATTAATTCAGGATCGGTGGTGTATTCTATCACCTCATCTTCGTCTTTAATAGAGGTGGAAATAATCGGGTTGCCCAATTCGTGGACAATCGCCCGGGTTATTGAATTATCCGGCACTCGGATTCCCACTTCTTTTTTCTTTTTAAAGACAGTTGGAAGATTGTTATTTCCCGGCAAAATAAAAGTATAAGGACCCGGAAGCGAGCGTTTCAAAATTTTAAAAGTGGGCGTATCTATCTGCTTTACATAATCGCTCAAATTGCTCAAGTCCTCACATACAAAGGAAAAGTTCGCCTTTTCCAGTTTTACGCCGCGCAATTGGGCCACCCTTTCCATAGCCCTGTTATTTTTTATATCGCAACCCAGAGCGTAAACGGTATCGCTCGGGTAGATAATAACGCCGCCATCGCGCAGAATTTTCACCACTTTCTTAATTTCCTTTGGGTTTGGGTTATCCTCGTAAATTCTAATAAATTCGGCCATTTTTCTTGTTATTCTTTTATGTGTTTTACTTCACTTTCCAACTTCAACACAGTATCCCCATCTTTCTGCTTTATATAAAGTGCGCGATTATCGTCACTTCCTTTCCGTGTAATTTGGCTGCCTTTAATGGTTTTTGAAACTTCCTTGCTATAAGTTTCTACTACCTTTCCTTCAGCGGTACCATTTCCCCATTTCCAGCTAACTTTTGAACCTTTTTTAATCATATCCTTTTTTTCTTAAAGTTAAAAGGATTTTTTTAATACCGCAAAAGAATACCTAATCCCAATGTTTAGATGGAGAATTTAAAAAAATAATGTAAAAGTGAATTAAGAAAGCACTTTGAGTTTTGCGAAACGAAGCAAAAGCTTTTTGGGCCCGCCGTTTTCGAAATTTATTTCGGCCTTTGTGTCGGCGCCAATTCCTTCAATTTTCAGTATCTTACCTTTTCCGAAACGAACATGTTCGACCATGGTTCCAATTTCAAGATTTGCGTCCTTAGCATTGAAATTTTTATCGGTATCGCTGGAAACAGGTTTTAATCTTCTCAATTTTCGAAGCTGTTCCTCCGTCGGGCCTTTAGGCGCACTACCTGCAACGGGTTTTCGCAAGCGCAATTTGCTGTGGTCCACCTCATCAAAAATATCGGCGTCCAACAACGGTTTGTATCTGTTTTCGGTAATAGGAGTGAGATATTCCAAGAAACTTTCATCAATTTCCTCAATAAAACGGCTGGGTTCGGCATCTATCAATTTTCCCCAACGGTAGCGGGATTGGGTATAGGTTAAATATGCCTGTTTTTCGGCACGGGTCAACGCAACGTAAAACAGGCGTCGCTCCTCCTCCAATTCGCTGCGTGTGTTCATACTCATCCCGCTGGGAAAAAGATCTTCTTCCATCCCCACAATATAAACATAGGGAAATTCCAAACCTTTTGCCAAATGTACGGTCATTAAGGCAACACGGTCGCCATCGCCTTTGTCATTATCCAAATCTGTAGCAAGCGCCACATCTTCCATAAATTCTGAAAGGGAGCCTGTGGCATCCGCAATTTCCTTTTGTTCTTCAACAAAGTCGCGCATCCCATTCAGCAATTCCTCGATATTCTCAATTCGTGCAATACCTTCCGGAGTGCCGTCTTTTTTCAATTCCTGAAGCAATCCAGTCTTTTTTGAAACATGTTCCGAAATCTGAAAAGCATCGTAACCTTCGTTCAAAACCTGAAAACTTTCAATCATCGTAACAAAATCCTGTAGCTTGCTTTTTGTCCCGGAATTTATTTTTAAGTCGATTTTATCAATGTTTTTCATTACCTCAAAAATCGAACGGTTGTAATGGTTCGCGGCCACAATCAAGCGTTCCATCGTGGTTTCGCCAATTCCGCGGGCGGGATAATTTATTACTCGCTTCAGCGCTTCCTCGTCTTTTGGGTTCAAGACCAAGCGCAAGTAGGCTAAAACATCCTTTATCTCCTTTCGCTGATAAAAACTGAGTCCGCCGTAAATTCTGTATGGAATATCCTTTTTCCGAAGCGCATCCTCCATTGCGCGACTTTGTGCATTTGTTCTATATAAAATTGCGAAATCGCCATCGCTTAATTGATGGTTCATTTTATTTTCAAAAATGGAGCTTGCAACAAAACGTCCTTCATCACCGTCTGTCATTGTTCGGTTTACAAGGATTTTGTTTCCTTCATCATTCGCCGTCCAAACTACTTTTTCGAGTCGGATTTTATTCTTTTCTATGATGTTGTTTGCAGCGTTTACAATGTTTTTTGTGGAACGATAATTCTGTTCCAAACGAAACACTTTCACTTCATCATAATCCTTCTGAAAATTCAGGATATTATTGATGTTTGCTCCGCGGAAGGCATAAATACTTTGCGCATCGTCGCCCACCACACAAATATTTTGAAACCTATCTGAAAGCGCCCGCACAATCAAATACTGGCTGTGGTTGGTATCTTGGTACTCATCGACCAAAATATAGCGGAAACCGATTTTGGTATTTTGCCAAAACATCGGGAAAACGCGTGAACAATTCATTTGTTTTCAGCAAAAGGTCATCAAAATCCATGGCTCCGGCCTTAAAACATTTATCGCAATACGCTTTATAAATATCTCCTAAGCGCGGCATTTTCGCCATTGCATCCGCCTCAATCAATTCTGGATTGTTGAAGTATGCCTTTACGGTAATCAGGCTATTTTTATAGGAAGAAATGCGCGAATACACTTGCTTGTATTTATACACATCCTTATCCAGGTTCATTTCCTTTATCACTGCACGAATCACGCTATGCGAATCCTGTGTGTCATAAATGGTGAAGTTTGAAGGGTAACCCAATTTATGTGCTTCAAACCGCAGTATTTTGGCGAAAATACTGTGGAAGGTTCCCATCCAAAGATTTTTGGCCTCGCTTGCGCCAACGATTTTTGAGATACGGTTTTTCATCTCGCGCGCAGCTTTATTCGTAAAAGTTAGCGCCAAAATATTAAACGGATCCACGCCCTGGCTCATTAAATATGCAATACGGAAAGTGAGCACCCGCGTTTTCCCCGAGCCCGCGCCGGCAATCACTATCATCGCACCGTCTTTTTGCAGTACTGGCGCACGCTGCGCGTCGTTGAGTTGTTCTAAATATTCTTCCAAAACTTCATTTTCTTCAGGTTGTGAAAATAACCATTATCAACGTTTTCTGGGAAGGGTTTTAAGGGAAATTATAAACAAATACCCTCTATCTTCACATTCTTTTAACGGCTTTGCATTTTCGGAAACCATATAATTTTAAATATCTTTATAAAAAAACTTTCTATGAATGCTTTTTTATCTTTTCTGGCTCAAATTCCGTGGTGGGCTTGGATACTTTTTATTTTGCTAGTTGTTGCAATTAGAGACGTATTTTTTAACAAGCGACACATTATAAGCCATAATTTTCCTATCGTGGGCCATTTTAGATATATGCTGGAAAGCATAGGCCCCGAGCTTCGGCAATATATTGTGGCGAACAATCGCGAGGAGCTTCCCTTCAATAGAATTGAACGCGGTTGGATTTACGCTTCCGCAAAAAATGAAAACAATTACGAAGGTTTTGGTACGGATCGCGATATTTATGAGCCTAATTATATTTTCATAAACAATGCGATGATTCCGCATTTGGTACAAAAGAGCAATCCCAATTATAAAAATCCTTATTTCGTACCCTGCGCCAAACTTATGGGGGAGTTTAGAAAGCGCCGACGGCCCTATCGACCGGCTTCGGTTATAAATGTTTCCGCTATGAGTTTTGGTTCCCTTTCCGCGCGGGCCATTGAATCATTAAATAAAGGCTGCGCGCTGGCATATTGTTATCACAATACCGGGGAGGGTGGTTTTTCGCCCTACCACAATACTGGAGCCGATGTAATTTTTCATTTCGGAACCGGATATTTTGGCGTGCGGGATGAAAATGGGGAGTTCTCCTTAGAAAAATTGGTGGAACTTGTAAATAAAAATCCGCAGATACGCGCAATTGAAATTAAACTGTCACAAGGCGCAAAACCTGGTAAGGGCGGTGTGCTTCCCGGTTCAAAAATTACACAGGAAATATCTGATATCCGCCATGTGCCCTTGGGAAAAGATGTGCTCTCCCCTCCCAACCATTCTGCTTTTGAAGGCGTGGACGGATTAGTAGATTTTGTAGAGAAAATAGCCGATGCCACCGGGCTTCCGGTAGGAATTAAATCGGCGGTTGGGAAATTAGGCGAATGGGAACAGTTGGCAAAGCTAATGAAGGAAACCGAACGTGGACCAGATTTCATAACCATTGATGGTGGCGAAGGCGGAACCGGTGCATCTCCCCCAAGTTTTGCAGATCACGTCTCGCTTCCGTGGTTATTTGGGTTTGCTGAAGTTTACAAAATTTTCAAAAAACATGATATTTGCGACCACGTGGTATTCATCGGAAGTGGAAAACTTGGCTTTCCGGCACGTGCCGCAATGGCGTTTTCCATGGGGGCTGATCTTGTAAATGTGGCTAGGGAAGCTATGCTTTCCATAGGGTGTATACAGGCAAAAGTTTGCCATACAAACACCTGCCCCACGGGGGTTGCGACCCAAAATAAATGGCTGCAGAGCGGTATAAACATTAAGGACAAATCGATACGTGCGCATTTCTACTTCAAAAATTTTAGAAAGGAATTATTGGAAATGACGCACGCCTGTGGCTACGAACATCCCTGCCAATTTACTATGAACGATGTAGATATGACTGTTGGCGATAAAAATCTTGTAAAGACTTTGGCGGAAACTTTTATGTACCATAAATGCAAAGTACCTTTCGAAAGTGTAAGAGCATTATCTGATTGTCCGCATTTAGGCGGAAATTATCACGAAAAAGAGGCCAAAAAAGAAGTGAAAGCAATGAAGAAGGAGAATTTGGTTAGATATTGATTGTGATTAATTATTATCGTTTATTAGTTTCGAAAAACAATAAAAAAGATTCCGAATAATTTATGAAAGATACTACCTTGGTGCTAAGTTATTTCGCCTATTTATTGCCCGCAATAGTTGTGGGCGTCGTGGCTTATTATTTTTTTAAGGGACATACGGCAAATGAAGAAGGCCGCAGAAGATATTTAATTCAAAAAGAAGCCCAAAAACAATTATTGCCCCAACGGCTGCAGGCGTATGAACGGATAGTTTTGTTTTTGGAGCGAATTGACCCCCATAAATTGTTGGTTCGGGTAAAACCTTTTTCCGATAAAATTGAAGATTATGAAAACCTTCTCATTAAAAATATTGAACAGGAATACGAGCACAATCTTACCCAACAAATTTATATTACACAGGAATGCTGGAATCTTGTACAAGCGGCAAAAAATGCAACAATCCATGTAATTCGCCAAAGTACGATGCATGAAAAAGATGGCAACGTAGATAAAATGCGGGAAGGACTACTTCAAAATTTTATGGAAGAAATAACGCCCTCACAAAAAGCGCTGACCTACGTTAAAAAGGAAGTTTCCGAATTATTTTAAATTTATAATTAAGGCTTAAAAAGATTGTGCTTTATGGCATAAAGCATCAATCCCATCCTGTTTTTGATATTCAATTTTTTGTATAATGAATCCCGATAACCTTCGATTGTCTTATGGCTAAGATACATGGTATCGGCAATTTCTTTATAATTCATTTCGGTACATGCGAGCTTTATAAATTCAATTTCCCTTTCCTTTAACTCCTCTTCATTTTCCTTATTGAGCGAGCCTACGAGAATTTGGGTTACCGTGTTGGTGTGATAATGACCTTTCTCCATTACTTGTTGCAATGCCTCCTCCAGAATTTCCTTTTTCGTATCCTTCATCAAATAGCCTTTGGCACCGGCACGTAACATTTTCAGGATTGTGTTTTCATCTTCTTCAATTGAAAGCGCCAAAACCTTTATTTTCGGAAAATTGTTTTTAAGAAATTCGGTGGTTTCAATGCCATTTAGAATAGGCATATTTATATCCATTAATACCAAATCGGGTATGTTTTTAGGGTCGCCGAGTTTATCCAAAAGTTCGCGGCCATTTCGGCATAGGTAAAGGGTATTAAAATCCTTGAAATCATCCACTAATCCCCCAATTGCCTGGGAGAGCAAAGTGTGGTCGTCCACAACTACTACTGAATAGCCCATAATTCAAATTCTTTTTAATTATTTTGAAAGTTATATTTTAGATGTAAAGCCGTTCCTTCATCATTTTCTGAGGAAATGGTAAGTTCTGAATTAATGAGGGCGGCCCGCGTCTTCATATTTTTTAAACCTATACCGGTAGAACCATTGTTATTTACAAATCCAACACCATCGTCTTGGGCAGTGATGAAAAGAGAATCTCGCTCATAATTAAGCTCAACCTTTAAGTTCGAAGCTTTCGAATGTTTTATTGTATTCGAAAAAAATTCCTGCAGTATCCTAAAAATAATCACCTCTGTGTTGGGTTCAATCGGCTTTTCTTCGCCAAATACTTCAAGACTGGATGCAATAAATTTCAATCTGTTGAATCGAGCGATTTCCAAACCGATTGCTTCCTTTAAACTGAGGCTTTTTAGTGCCTCGGGATTTATCAATTTAGAAAGAGCCCGCAATTCATCAATTCCGGTGCCGATGGTTTCAGAAACTTCAGAAATCATTTCGGGTTTGTCCTTCGCCATTTGGGACTGGATTTTCGCGAGGGTCATTAATTGGCCAATATTGTCGTGCAGTTCCCAACTTATGTTCCGCAACGTCTCTTCCCGAATTTCTATCTGCGATTCGGCAAGTTCGCGATCAAAGGCTTTTTTCGCCTTTGCCTGTTCTTCCAAAAGACGATTTTTTCTTCGGGTAAAAACCGTAAAAAGTACAATAACAATTACGACAAGTGTTATTGGAATGGCAATTGCCACAATAATTATTACCTCTTTTTCATCCATAAAAAACCTGTGAGGAAAAACAAATACATTACCGTTAAAAGCGAAAAATGGATAATCATTAAGCTTTCAAAAAAATCATTTAATTGGAAAAACCACGATCTTATTATCTTTATGGGAAGATACCCAATATAAAATAGAAAGAGGCCAACGCTTACCCAAAACAGCAAATCGTTTTTTATTACCAGCACAAGGGACGATTGAAGAATGCTTATGTAATATAAAATTATACAAAACACCAAAACACCGGCACCTGCAATATATGCAATGGTAAAAGAATCCTGAGTAATATTTTTTGCCAGTAAATCCCACAGATAAAACAACCAAAAAATCGCAAAGCCCACCTTTATGAATTTTTTGAATTTTTCTTCGGAAATGCTTTTCAAAAAAATGTAGTAGAGCAACGAAAAATAAAACAAATAATAAATATTGTAGATAACTATATTGGGCGGCCCATAGACCTTTTTCACATATAAACCTGCAGCTTCTGCCGTGAAGGTTATAAGTAGCACCAAAAGAAAATATCGTAAAGCTGTGTGCCTATAAAGTGGAAACTTAAAAATAGCTAAAAGGCACACAACGATTAACAGGGATGACGATGTATAATCCAAAAATTTTAATAGGTGTATCAAGACTTTCTTATTGCTATTTTAGTTTCCAAAATCGTTGGTTCCGGGAGGCGGGCATACTTGTCCATCATTTAATATTAAGCTGCCTCCTACATTTTGTGAAGCGGCACTGTTAAATGAAAAGAAAGCGGCTTCGTTCATCTGTCCGGTAGAATCATTCTGTTTCTGGCTCCCTTTTTGGTTGGTTCTCTGCCGGTTGATAGGCACAGCAGTATATTTACCATCCACATCTTCTATTGAAAAACCTACATTTTCTCCGTTATAATCCATTGTGGGAACCACAAAGAAACTATTCATTCTCGGATATTTAACCGCGTCGCCATTTGGAAAATTATCTGCGTTAGGATAGTTTGAAAGGTAAAAACGCAAAGTGTTTATTTCCACATTTGCCTCCTGGGCCTCGTGCTCAATATAGGCGATGTATTGCTTAATGGTTTCCAAATCGAATTCTGTGTAACGGGTAGGCGAAAATTTTACCGAATCGGGCTTGATGCTATCCTCGAATTTTTGGATTATAGGCACCCTTCGGGAACTATAGGCATCGTAAAGTTCAGCGGCCCTTTCAACAGATATTATATGTCCTTTCGGCGGTCCTTGGTACGGTGGTTCGTTATTGGAATGTTCTTCACAACTCAGGAAAAAAAGAGCAGTCAACAAGATAAAACATCTAAAGATTTTTTTTAAGTACATAATTTTTGGTTTAAGGTTGCGGTATAAATGTAAAAACAAAAAAGGCATTATTAGAGCCTTTGATTTTAAGTTCAAGATGAAGGTAAGTAAAAAGACTGATTAGCAACAGTTTGAATATAATTTTCAGAAAGATATAGGGCAAAGTGGATTGAAAATGGGGTAAATGCCCCTAAAATTGTTTGACTTTTTTAGGATTCCTGCGCTTTAATTTCGTTCAGTTCGCTGTTCTTTTGTTGGGCATACTGAAAACCCCGCTCCCACCATCGGCTCATTTCAACCTTATCAAAAATCAACGAATTGGTGGTCAAAACCGTGGGCGTATAATAAAGATTAATGATTACATTTTTGTTTGCCGCCACATATTTACCGATCCGGATATTTTGCTTTTCTATTCGGTCCGCCATATAGGTGTGCATATTTGTTAGCAGGGAAAAAACATTCTTTGAAGGAAGCCGATTATAGTATGTAACCTCGGTTTCCAGAATTATCACATCAACCGTGGTGGCACCTCTGTTAATCGCTTCCTCGATAGGCACCATGCTACCAAAACCGCCATCGGCATATTCGCATCCTTCCTTTTTCACCAAACTCATAAAAGGGGTGAAATTTGACGAAATCCATATCCAATCACAAAAGTCCTGATATTCAAAGTCGTTAACCGATTTATATTCCACTTGGTTCAACGAAAGGTTGGAAACCGTTACAACCACCTCCTTTTCGGAAGCTTTCAGAATATCGAACTCATTTTCGGTGAGCGTTTTTTCGATTAATTTCCGGAGATTTTGGCTGTCGCCGAAGGTCTTTTTTCCTTTTATAAAATTTTTAAGTACCGCAACATGGTTTATCCCAATCTGTTTTCCGCCAAACTTATCTTTTTTGATCGTAAAAGGCCGACTACTGAAAATACTATCCTGATTCACCGAAGTGAAAACCTCCTTGATTTTTTCAACCTTATCCAGCGCCAAATGCGAAATGAGCAAACTTCCGGTAGAAGTGCCCACAAACAGATCGTATTTATGGTTAAGTTCCCCCATTAAATATTGCGCCACGCCACCTGCAAACGCCCCTTTGCTGCCTCCTCCGGAAATTACCAGCGCTCTCATTCCTTTATAATTGAGTTTAAATAGTTCGCAGCTTTCCCGGACACTTGTCTTCCCAAAAGCTTTATTTGCTCGTAATATTCTTTATTTTGAAGCAAGCCGTTCAACATTTCCTTGGAAGGTTTTGAAAATCGCCAAGTGGGATGTACTGTAGCTTCAACCAAATTTTTAAGCGTTTCCGAATCCCAAAGCTGTAGTTGGTCCACATATTCAAAAGCCTTTTCCCTAATTTCAAAACTGTATTTGGGAGAAGTATAATTTTTCAGTTCCTTTAAATAATCTTCTTTTTTCGAATTTTCATAACCTTCGGTAATCACCGCCAACGCTAGCCAAAGTTGCTGGATATTTTTATTCTGAAAACCTTCGATTCCTTTGGTTTTGTTGAGATATTCGGTTCTGCTTTTCCGGAAACTCCATCCATAATTTGTAAAGGGCAGTTTCGATTGTAACGTAGGATTCGTCATCCAACAAATTTTCAAATTCCGTTTGAAGTTCCTTCGGAATTGTTTGTAATGAAAGGGCCACCGCCTGCCGAATGTACAGGTTATTGCTTTCAAATGCTTTTTTATACAGCGGAAGCGTTTCCGAAATCGGTTCATCAGCCAATTGAAAAACCGCTTCCTGCCCTATAAAATCGTTCGGAAAAGTGAGCGCCGTTTTCAACGGTATTTTTTTCTGCTCAAACGGCACCGACCGAAGCGCGGAGATTTCAAAATAATTTTTAATGAACGATGATTTTAGCAAAGATTGATACGCTTCCTCACTTTGGAATGCGCTCTGTTGCAACCAATTTTTTTCAAAATCAGAAATATCAACTTCCGAGACTGCTTTTACTTCATTTAAAAAATCTTCGGTAGAAACATTTTTGAATTTATATTTTTCCAAATAATTTTTGATCGCATTCTTAAAAGCTTCATCCCCTATTTTCTCCCGCAAAATATGAAGCGCCCAAGCTCCTTTCTGGTAAAAAGTGAGCGAACTTGCTTTCGGATTCAATAGCGATTCACCTTTACCTTCATCGCTGGCAGCCTTTAATTGCTCGGCGTTTTGGTACAATTGCCAGTAAAAATAATCGTCCCCAAAAATATCCTTTTCGGCCAAAAGAGCATAATAGGTCGCAAAACCTTCCTGTAGCCAATGGTCCTCGTTTGCCTTTTCAGTGACCATATCGCCAAACCACTGATGGGCTAGTTCGTGTGCATTTACATTAACGTAATTTCTATCGTTAAATCCTATGGAATCAACCATAAAAGCTTCAGAAAAAAATGTTGCGGTCGTATTTTCCATTCCGGCATACAGAAAATCGCGAACGGGAACTTGCTTGTAATTCTGCCACGGAAATGGCACGCCGATTTCATTTTCCAAAAAATCAAATATCTGTTTGCTGTAGCGATAGGTTGGCTCAACTTTCAGAGAATCCGAAGGTTTGTAGTACAATTCCAAAGGAATTCCAGAATTTGAAACGAGTTCTTTTTTGTCGAAATTACCAATCGCAAAAGCCACCAAATAGCTGGACATAGGTTCTTTCATATCGAAATGCAGATATTTTCGGCCTTCTTTTTCATCAATACTTTCCAATTTTCCGTTAGCAATAACTTCTTTTTCTTCGGAAGAAACCACCGTCAAATCAAATTCAATTTTTTCATTAACATCGTCAATACTCGGCAACCAATTTGAAGTATATTTTCCCTGTCCCTGTGTCCAGATTTGATCCTCAAAAAAATATAGTGTTTGTTTTGGCTCGGCCTCATAAGTGAAAAAAGCCGTGTAATTTTTGCCTACTTCAAAGTTGTCAACCAACCAGATTTTGTCGTCTTTCGCTTTTACAATAGTGCCTTCCAAAGCAAAATTCAGCACCTTCATATTTTTCGCATCCAAATAAACAGAGTCGGTTTTTTGAAGAATCTTAAAGGTATATTTTACGGTTCCCTTTATCTTTTTTTCAGCAGAAAGGGGCGTTACCGTGGCTTCGGCTTTTAAAAAATCAACCAAATCCGTTTGTTGTGCGAACACCGTAAAACTAGAAAAGAAGAAAGCAATGAGAAATTTATTCATTTTTTAAAGGGCAATTTATTTCACGTTAGCAAAGTACAAATTTTCAATCAATGGGATTCCCGGCTTCGTGGGAATTAGTATTTTCGTTTTATGAATGCCAATTTCCTGCAAACCCCCATAGATTATCTAAAAGGCGTCGGACCCAACCGCGCCGATTTGCTTAAAAAGGAACTTGGCATCCACACTTTTCAGGATTTGCTTAACCTTTTTCCAAATAGGTATTTGGACAGGACACAGTATTATAAAATTGTGCAATTGCAGCAAACCAATGCCGAAGTGCAAATTATTGGGAAAATCACCCACATAAAAACCGTGGAGCAAAAACGCGGAAAACGCTTGGTGGCGACGTTTCGGGACGAAACCGGGACGATGGAACTGGTTTGGTTCCGCGGGCAAAAATGGATTCGGGAAAATTTGAAGTTGAATGTTCCGTATGTAATCTTCGGAAAAACGAATTTCTTCAACGGCAATTTTTCAATGCCGCACCCCGAAATGGAATTGCTCGAGGCGCACGAAAAAAGCATCCGTTCCGCGATGCAACCCGTGTATCCTTCAACCGAAAAATTGTCTAATAGTGGAATTACAAATCGGGTGATAAATGCGCTGATGCAACAGTTGTTTTTGGAGAGCAAAAATGCCTTTGCCGAGACCCTTTCAAAACCGCTTTTGGAACAGCTGAAATTAGCCTCTAAAAAAGAGGCGCTTTTCAACATACATTTTCCCAAAAGTCAGGCGCATTTGGCACGTGCGCAATACCGATTGAAATTTGAGGAATTGTTCTACATTCAACTGCAATTAATTCGGAAAAATCGAGTACATAAATCGAAAATCAAAGGCTATACTTTTGATAAAATAGGGCACAATTTCAACACCTTTTTTTCGCAATATTTACCCTTTGAATTGACCGAGGCACAGAAGCGGGTCATTAAGGAAATTCGCAACGATTTGGGAAGCAACGCGCAGATGAATCGACTTTTGCAGGGCGATGTGGGTTCCGGCAAGACAATAGTGGCGTTAATGTCAATGTTGATAGCACTTGACAACGGTTTTCAAGCCTGCCTGATGGCCCCAACTGAAATTTTGTCAGTCCAGCATTATAATGGATTGGTTGAAATGTGTAACAAGCTGAATACCAGTATTGAGCTATTAACCGGCTCAACCAAGACTTCAAAAAGAAAAGAAATCCACAAAAAACTGGAAAATGGCGAATTGGACATCCTGATTGGCACCCACGCGTTGTTGGAAGATAAGGTAAAATTCAAAAATTTAGGACTGGCAATCGTAGACGAACAACATCGTTTTGGGGTCGAGCAAAGGAGCAAATTATGGCACAAAAATGACTATCCGCCACATGTGTTAATTATGACCGCCACCCCCATTCCCCGCACCCTCGCCATGAGTGTTTATGGCGACCTGGATATAAGTGTAATTGATGAGCTTCCACCGGGCAGAAAAGACATCAAAACCGTGCACCGTTTTGATGCGAATAGACTGAAAGTTTTTCGCTTTATAAAGGACGAAATTTCCAAGGGCCGGCAGGTGTATATTGTGTACCCTTTAATACAGGAAAGTGAGACCATGGATTATAAGGATTTGATGGATGGATACGAAAGTATCGTGCGCGAATTTCCTCTGCCAAAATATCAAGTTTCCATTGTGCACGGCCAAATGAAATCTGTTGATAAGGATTATGAAATGAACCGATTTATTAAAGGCGAAACACAAATAATGGTCGCCACTACAGTCATAGAAGTTGGCGTAAATGTGCCCAACGCCAGCGTGATGATTATTGAAAGCGCGGAACGTTTCGGGCTTTCGCAGTTGCATCAATTGCGCGGACGTGTGGGCCGTGGCGCGGAACAGAGCTATTGCATTTTAATGACCAGCCACAAACTTTCTGCAGATGCAAAAACCCGTTTGGAAACTATGGTGCGTACCAGCGATGGTTTTGAAATTGCAGAAGTAGATCTAAAACTGCGCGGTCCCGGCGATATAATGGGCACCCAACAAAGCGGGGTACTAAACCTTCGGATTGCAGATATAGTAAAGGATGGTGAAATATTGAAAATCGCACGAAGCTATGCCGGACAAATTTTAAAGGAGGACCCCAACCTTTCTTCCGAAGAAAATATTGCTATAAAAAATACGTATGCACAGCTTGTAAAGTATCGGAATATCTGGAATTATATCTCATAGCAAATGATTTTTGCTATCCCCAATTGGAAAAAATATATGAGAAATTTCAGAGATTAAAATACTGATCTTAAATATTATACTCCAGCTATAAATAATGTAATTTTACGGTAATACAATATTATTTTATTTCCATATTTATGAAAAAACCCTTTTATATATTCCGCTATATTAGTTTAATTGCAATCATTTGTTCCCTAATAGGTTCTTTACTCCTTTTTTTTATTGGTGCCTGGAAAACTTATAACGCATTCCAAATAGTATTTTTTGATTATATACCAATAGGGAGTGAGCATTTACAGTCCATAGACAATGCAACCATTTATATAATGAAATCATTAGATACATTTTTAATTGCTTTAGCTCTTTTTATTTTTGCTTATGGAATTTTTACATTATTTATTGCTAACAGAAATGACATTAAAGAGAATGGTGTCTTGAAATGGATTAACATACCCAATATTGGACATTTAAAAAATATACTCGCGGAAGTTATCATTATTATTCTATTTGTTGTTTTTCTTGAAATCATCGTTGAAAATATGCACAATTTAAAATGGGAATTTTTGATAATTCCAATTTCGGTTCTTCTACTGACTCTTGGCTTAAAATTTTTAAAATTTGAAAGTAAAGATGGTCATCAGTGATCTGAACACAATCATGGAAATCGATCTAAAAGTGAATTAAAAAATTAGAAAAGGACTTAAAAAACCCATTAAAAAAAGCCCAACTTCCGAAGGGCTTTTTTTTAATTTCAACAAAACTTCAAAAATCTATTGCTCTTTTTTCGAGGGTATCGCAATAGTTTCCTTTACTTGGTCCTTTATTTTTTCCTTATCGCCGACCACTACCAAAGTCATCTTTTCCGGCTGAATGTATTTTTTTGCCATTTCCTGCACCTGCTGCGGGGTTACGGCATTTATGTTTTTCACTTGGTTCACCAAAAAGGATTCGGGCAAATCGTGTACATCCAAAAAGTTCAATTGCCCTATTATGCCATAAGGAGTTGAATTCTGCAACACATAAATTCCGGATTCGTAATTCTGGATTCCTTGCAATTCATCCTTACTCGGCGCTTCATCCTGCAAACGGACAATTTCCTTTTTGATTTCGTCAATGGATGCACCGGTAAATTCAGTTGTAACATCGGCATTTTCATACCAAAGGCCGCTTTTGTAATTAGTAACCAAAGCACTTCCGGGCGAATAGGTATAACCTTTGTCCTCCCTAATATTGCTAGTAATACGCGACCCAAAAGACCCGCCGAGGAGTGAGTTCATAACATCCAACGCCATATAATCCTTACTGGAAGGATCTGCCACCGGCAAACCGTAAATTAGGGTGCTCTGTGGCGCGCCGGGACGGTCTATAACTTTTACTTTTCCGCTGGATTGGGCCTGTGCAATCGGGTAATTTTCCTTCGAACCTTTTCGCCAATCGCCCAAATTTTCCTTTACGGCAGCTTTTACTTTTTCAGCGTCAAATTTTCCCACTACGTACACCGTGGTCCGCTGTGCGCCGAAATTGGTATCGTAAAAAGATTTTACATCTTCCAAAGTATATGAATCAACTTGTTCAGAAGTTGGGTAAAGCCTTCCGTAGGGATGGTTGGGATAAACTTCGGCAAAAAATTCCTTTCGGGCCTGCGCTCCGGGACGCGAAAGTGCCACGGTAAGATTGCGCTTCATATTATTTTTAAGGCGTTCCAATTCGCTTTGTGGCAATTTTGGATTTTCCAAAACATCCGCGAGAACTTTTACCGCTTCCGATGCAAAATCACTGAGCACATTCGTACTAAGGGAAGTGGTGTGCGAAGCCACATTTATATTGAGGTTTCCGCCCATTCCCGCTAGTTTATCCTTTACTGAATAATCTGCCGTGCTACCTTCTTCCATCAAATCTGCGAGCAAATCCGCCAACCAAACCTGATCTTCCGCTTCGTTTATGTTGCCGGTTTTTAGGTTCATACTTATCGTCGCTTTCGGGATGCTTCCATACGGCACCAACACCAGCGTCATTCCGTTATCATAATTTATTACCTGCTTTTGGGGCAGTGTAAAACCTTTGGGTTCTGAGCCTTTGGGAGGCATTTCCTTTTTCTGCGCACTACTTGGCAACGCGATTAAAAGGGCTATAAAAAATATATAAATTGAAGTTTTCATCAGTTTGTTTTTTCGTTATTGGCCAAAAGTGGATTAATGGTTAAAATTGTTCTGTTCCCTTTTCTCAGATATTCTGAAATGGTCCTGTTTACAATTTCCGGGGTTACTTTTTTGAATTCATCTTCCAAAGTATTTATCCGCGAAGGATTATCGTCAAAAAGCGCAAAACTGCAAAGTAAATCTGCCCTTCCCAGACCGAATGTTCCACCAAGATCATCATAAAGTTGTGATCGCATTTTCACCATCGCATTGTCCAACATTTCCTGCGTAACCCCTTTTGAAAGTTTTTCCAAAACCTCATCCACAGCATTCACCACCTGTTCTTTTGACGTGCTGTTATCGTAAGTAAGATCGAACATAAGCTGCATCGGACCGTTGTAATTGAACATATTTCCCAAATAATTGATGCCTCCACTCACATTGGAAGTATATCCCAACTCGTCCACCAATTTTTTCTGTAGCAGGGCATTGTCACCTTCAATTAAAATTTGGTCCAAAAGTCCCATTGCATAATATTCCGGGGTATTTCGCTTCGGCATGTGGTAAGCTATTGCGATTGCAGGTTTATTGGCCAATGAATCATTTTTTACAAAATCCTTTTCCTTTTCCTGTCGCGGTTCAGAAATATCCGGTTTTGTGGGAACGTTTGCCTTCGGTATGTTTCCGAAGTATTTATCAATCCAAGCTTTCGCCTCGGCCATATCAAAATCGCCTACCACGGCCAATGCCGCATTATTGGGCGCATAATAGGTTTTGAAAAAACTTTCCACATCTTCAAGGTTGGCGGCGTCAAGATCCTTCAAATCGCCATAAAAATTATGTGCATTGTACCAGTTAGTATTTGCATATTGTGGCATATCCAACCACGGAAATCCGCCGTAGGGTTGGTTTAACACGTTTACGCGAACCTCGTTTTTTACCACGCCTTGTTGGTTTGTTAGATTATCTTGTGTAATAGCCAGTCCTTTCATTCGGTCGCCTTCTGCCCAAAGCATGGTTTCAAGCTTATTGGAAGGGACAATTTCAAAATAATTCGTAAAATCGAAACGGGTAGAACCGTTCAAAATACCGCCATTTTGCTGCACCAGTTTTATAAACTCCATTTTCCCCAGATTGTTGGAGCCTTGAAACATCATATGTTCAAAGAGGTGCGCAAAACCCGTGCGGTTTTTCGGTTCAATTCTGAAGCCAATATTGTAGTAAGTAGCAACAATAACTGTTGGCGCGGTTTTGTCTTGTGAAAGAATTACCTTCAAACCATTGTCCAGTTTATAGTATTCCACGGGGACATTAAATTCCGAAGTGTTCATTTTTTGCCCTTTTTTGTTTTGGGAAAAACCTAGGAATGTGGTTCCCAAAATCAAAAGCAGCAGTAGTCTGTTTCTCATAATTATTGTTATTTGATAGTTTTACATAAAGATAATCAATACAATAAGACCTGTTCATAAACTGATTGTTACAGTTTTGTGGAATAAATTATTTAAAGGAAAATTGCAGCCTTGCTGGGCATCAATTTTGTTGCCCATTCAAATACTTATCTGTACTTTTAGTTTATGACTGAAACTGCCATAGAAGAAGAAAAAAAAGAGCTCGCAAAGCAATATAAACAGCTACTTAAAATCAGTTATCGCACCTTAACCGATGAGGATAAAAAACTGATTAGAAGCGCGTTTGACCTTGCCATGGATGCGCATAAGGATCAACGCCGTAAAAGTGGCGAGGCATATATTTTTCACCCGATTGCCGTAGCAAAAATTGTGGCCGCTGAAATCGGTTTAGATGCCACTTCCATTGCCGCTGCACTATTGCACGACGTGGTCGAGGACACCGATTATACCTTAGAGGACATTGAAAAAATGTTCGGCGAAAACGTTGCCCGAATTGTTGACGGGCTTACAAAAATTGCCCACATCTCCATGTCTGAGGATGTTTCCATGCAAGCGGAAAACTTCAGGAAAATGTTGCTTACGCTGAATGAGGATATTCGGGTAATAATCATAAAAATCGCCGATCGTCTGCACAATATGCAAACAATGGATAGCATGCCGGCGGACAAGCAGCGGAAAATCGCTTCAGAAACGCTTTACATTTATGCACCCCTCGCCCACCGTATTGGACTTTACAATATTAAGACAGAACTGGAGGATTTGGGCCTTAAATTCACCGAACCCGAAGTATATGCGGATATCCTGGGCCGAATAAAAGAAAGTAAGGAAGAGCAGGATGCTTACATTGAATCTTTCAACAAGGTGATAAAACAATCGTTGGATGCCGAAAATTTGAAGTATGAAATAAAAGGCCGCCCGAAATCAATCTTTTCGATCCGCCGTAAAATGATGGCGCAAAACGTCAGCTTTGACGAGGTGTACGATAAATTTGCCGTTAGGATTATTTATAAGAGCGCGCCCGAAAACGAAAAATTCTTCGCTTGGAAAATATATTCCATCGTTACGGATCACTTTCGTCCAAACCCCATCCGGTTGCGGGATTGGATTTCCTCGCCAAAATCTACAGGTTACGAGGCCCTTCACATTACTGTTATGGGCCCCAAAGGTCGTTGGGTGGAAGTGCAGATTCGCAGTGAACGAATGAACGAGATTGCCGAAAAAGGATTTGCCGCACATTACAAATACAAAAACAAGGAAAAGGACGATGGCGGATTGGAAAGCTGGCTTAACAAACTACAGGATACGCTGGAGAATTCGGAAATAAGTGCAGTTGATTTTGTGGAGGAGTTTAAGCTGAATCTTTACGCAAAAGAGATTTTCGTTTTCACGCCCAAAGGCGATCTGTATTCACTGCCCAAGGGCGCAACGGCGCTTGATTTCGCCTTTCATATACATACCGAAATTGGAATGCACACTCGCGGCACGAAGGTAAATGGGAAATTGGTTCCCTTGAGCCAGGAAATTAAAAGTGGCGACCAAGTAGAAATAATTACTTCCGAAAAGGCAAAACCCACCGCCAACTGGCTCAATTACGCAACAACCGGAAGGGCACGGTCCAAAATAAAGTCTTCGTTAAAGGACGACAAGAAACAAATTGCAGAGGAAGGAAAAGAGGTGCTCGCACGAAAATTGAAGTCGCTTAAATTAAGTTTGGATGACAACACAGTAAACCAATTGGTCGTTTTCTTCAAAGTGAAAACAAGCCTTGACCTTTACTATCGGGTTGGTGCTGGAATTATTGACAACCAAAAATTGAAGGATTTCGCCGCATCGCGGAGCAACGCGTTTATTAGTTTCTTCAAAAACAGAATCCGAAAACCAGATAAACCGGAAGACGTACACAGAGAGGAAATCACTGAAAAATACGATCAACTAGTTTTTGGAAAGGAAGAAGAAAAGCTGGATTACAAAATGGCAAACTGTTGCAATCCCATTCCCGGCGACGACGTTTTTGGTTTTGTAACCGTAAACGAAGGTATAAAAGTTCACAAAACCAATTGTCCAAATGCCCTGCAACTACAAAGCAATTACAGTTACCGGATCATGCCTGCGAAATGGATTGATTCCACCCAGCGCGAGTTTAAGGCGAATCTTACTATTACGGGAATTGACACTATCGGACTTGTGAATGAGGTTACAAAAGTAATTTCGAATAACCTCCACATAGATATGAAAAGCGTCCATTTTGATAGCGATGACGGCGTTTTTACAGGAAAAATTGTGGTTATCGTAAAAAATAAGAACATTCTGAACAACCTGGTTGAAAACATCAAAAAAATAAACGGAATTGATAAAGTTACAAGAGTGTAAAATTTGAGTAACTTTGCCCCCTTAATTATGAGTTCAAAAACCGATATACATAACCAAACGATTGTAAAGAACGTTTTTACGGGATTCCTCGAGGAAAAGGGACACCGAAAAACGCCGGAACGCTACGCAATTCTTCAGGAAATTTATGACCACGACGACCATTTTGATATTGAGTCGCTCTACATAAATATGAAGAACAAAAACTACCGCGTAAGCCGTGCCACCCTTTACAATACCATTGAATTGCTTCTGGAATGCGGTTTGGTACGAAAGCACCAATTCGGGCAAAATCAGGCGCATTATGAAAAATCATATTTTGACCGGAACCACGATCACATAATTTTGTCAGATGGAGAAGTGATTGAATTTTGTGACCCGCGAATACACACCATTAAAAAAACCATTGAAGAGGTTTTTAATATTGAAATAACCAACCATTCACTTTATTTCTACGGAAATAAAAAACCCGCTGTAAACACTGAAGCGGACAATTCCTAAAATATTATGGCAGTAGACTTACTACTTGGATTGCAATGGGGCGACGAAGGCAAAGGAAAAATTGTTGACGTGCTCACCAAAAACTATGACATAATCGCACGTTTTCAAGGCGGGCCTAACGCTGGCCACACCTTGGAATTTGATGGCCACAAGCACGTACTTCATACTATTCCTAGTGGAATATTTCACGAGGGCACCATAAATTTGGTGGGTAACGGAGTGGTTATTGACCCGGTGATTTTCAAAAGGGAATTGGACAATCTTGCCAAATTCAATATAGATTTCAAAAAAAGTCTTTTGATTTCCCGGAAAGCGCATCTTATTTTACCCACGCACCGTTTGCTCGATGCCGCCTCCGAAGCTTCAAAAGGAAAGGCAAAAATTGGCTCAACTTTAAAAGGAATTGGCCCAACCTACATGGACAAAACGGGCCGAAATGGAATTCGCGTTGGTGATCTTGAAATGGACAATTGGCAGGAAAAATATCGCACCCTCGCGGATAAGCATGAGGCGATGATAGATTTTTACAATGCCGAAATTCAATACGATCTTTCGGAACTTGAAGCTGAATTTTTCAAGGCCGTTGATGTATTAAAAAGTCTCACTTTTATTGATAGTGAAGAGTATTTGCAACAAGCCCAACAAAATGGAAAAACCATTCTTGCCGAAGGTGCCCAAGGCTCTTTGCTCGATATTGATTTTGGGACGTACCCTTTTGTTACCTCATCAAACACTACGGCCGCTGGCGCCTGTACAGGTTTGGGCGTTGCTCCTGGAAAAATTAAAGAAGTATTCGGAATTTTTAAAGCATACACAACCCGCGTTGGCAGCGGCCCCTTCCCTACCGAACTTTTTGACGAGGATGGCGAGACTATGGGCCGTGTTGGCAATGAATTTGGAGCAACCACCGGAAGACCAAGACGTTGCGGATGGCTTGATTTAGTAGCATTGCGATACGCTGTTCAAGTGAATGGCGTTACCCAACTTATAATGATGAAAGGCGATGTTTTAAGCGGTTTCGATACACTTAAGGTATGTACCGCATATAATTACAAAGGAGAAACCATCCACCATTTCCCATATAATATTGAAGCGGAAAATGTAACCCCAGTTTATTCTGAAATGAAAGGTTGGCAGGCAGACTTAACCAAAATGACCGAAGCTTCCCAATTACCGCAAGCTTTGAACGACTATATAGATTTCTTGGAAAAAGAGCTGGAGGTGCCAATCAAAATCGTTTCGGTTGGGCCGGACAGGAAGCAAACCATTCACCGATAATCAATTTATTGTTGATATTTTCGTTACATGATAAATAATTCTTTTTTGAAAATATCTTCATTCATATTTCTTATCTCTTTTTTTTTCTTCGGAATAAATAGTTCCGCACAGGAAAAACAAAAAGTGGATATTCAATCGGGCTATCTTGAATTACGGCCCGAATTTCCGGATGCTGCCATTTACACAAAAGATGAAACCGGCCAGGTTTATATAGTCCACGAAGGGGTTGAAATGTGGTGCGACCAAGCTTTTGTTTATCTGAAAAATAACTTTGTAAAAGCGTACGGCGATGTGCGGATAACCCAGGGAGATACTGTCTCGATGAACAGCAAATACGCTGAATACAACGGAAACACGCAGTTCGCCTTTGCCAGTGGCGATGTGGTTTTGACTGAGCCGAAGACCACTTTACAGACCGACACCCTTTATTTCGACAGAATAAAACAGCAAGCCTATTACCGAACAGGCGGAACGGTGCGCGACACAGCAAGCGTTTTAACTAGCCGTACGGGCAGGTATTTCGCCGAAAGCAAAAAATATCAGTTTCTACAAAATGTAAAAATCGTAAACCCAAAATATACCGTAAACAGTAACCAGCTCGATTTTTATTCTGAAACAGGGGATGCATATCTTTACGGACCATCCACAATTGTAAGCGAAACTAGTACTGTTTATTGCGAACGCGGCTATTACGATACTCGGGGCGATACCGGTTATTTCGTGAAAAATTCAAAAGTAGATTACGAAAACCGCACACTTTACGGCGACAGCATTTACTTTGACCGAAACAAAAGCTTTGCTTCCGCCACTAATAATATTCGCGTTTTGGATACTATAAATAAGAGTGTAATCCGCGGCCATTATGCTGAAGTTTTTCGGGAAAAAGATTCTGTTTTTATTACTAAACGTGCCGTGGCTATTACCGTTCGCGATAACGATTCCATTTACGTGCACGCAGATACTTTGCAGGTAACGGGCAAACCTGAAAATAGGATTATTAAAGGTTTTTATAAAGCGAGGCTATTCAAACCGGGAAAGGAAGGCGATGCGCCAACCAGCGGAAAATGCGATTCAATTTATGTCAACCAAAAAAGAGGTATTACAAAATTGCTTCGGAATCCGGTTTTGTGGAGCGGCGAGAACCAAATGATTGGCGATACAATCCATATTCTTTCTGACACAATTACCGATAAACTCGACACTTTAAAGGTTTTCAACAATGCTTTTTTGGTGCAAAAGGATAGTTTGGGCTACAATCAAGTAAAGGGCGAAACGCTCATCGGCCTTTTCACCAATAATGAATTGGATACTGTAAATATTAACAAAAACGCACAGGTAATTTATTACCCGCGCAATGATGCAGGTGAATTGGTTGGAATAAATAATACAAGATCCAGCTCCATCCAAATGTATTTAGAAGAGCAGCAAATAACCGGAATCCGGTTTATAAAAAAGGCAGAAGGAAAGGTGTATCCGCCATCCATGTTTCCGGAAAACGCACGAATACTTCCCGGATTTCAGTGGCGTGGCGAGGAACGATTGTATGCTGTTGAAGATCTATTTAAAGGAAAACCTGCTCCGGTGCTTCCTAAAATAACGGGAATTCCTTTGCCGAAAGATGAAGGCCAATTTTTTGAAGACATCCCCGAGGAAGAAATTGATTTACCCGAAGAATCCAAACTCAGTCCGAAAGACCTTCAAAATAGGCCGGACGATCCAAAACCCGAAACCTTGGAAAGCGAAGCAAAACGGGATTCAATTCACCAAAAAGTGAACGATTCTATTCAAAACAAAGATTAATAATGTCTGTTCGAGCGCAGTCGAGAACTGCCATTGAGGTTTCGACTAAGTTTACACTGAGCGAAGACGAAGTGCTCAACCTGACAGCGAACTAAATGAAAAACGATTTCTATAAATATCAAGCACAAACTACTCCGCACCCTTTGGCCCTGGAAATTTCACACGCAGAGGGCAGTTATATATATGACAGCTCGGGAAAAAGACACTTGGACTTTGTGGCGGGAGTTTCTGCCTGTACCCTTGGACACTGCCATCCGCGTGTTGTTTCAGCGATAAAAAAGCAGGCCGAAAAATATTTGCACGTGATGGTTTATGGCGAATATATTCAAGAACCGGCCGTGGAACTTGCAAAATTGCTTGCTCAAAATCTCCCAAAAAATCTAAACACGACTTATCTCGTAAACAGTGGAACGGAAGCGATTGAGGGTGCACTAAAACTCGCCCGCCGTACAACGGGAAGAACCCAACTTTTATACGCAAACAACGCATACCACGGCAATACGATGGGCTCGATGAGCGTAATGGGTTTTGAGGAACGCAAAAACGCTTTTAAACCTCTGCTACCGGATTGTTCATCAATTAATTTCAACAATGAGGAAGATATTCAAAATATAACAACAGAAACAGCCGCGATCATTTTGGAAACCATTCAAGGTGGCGCTGGATTTATCCAACCGGAAAATGATTATTTGAAAAAAGTGCGCCAACGTTGCGATGAAACTGGCACACTTTTAATTTTAGATGAAATCCAACCGGGTTTTGGACGCACCGGCAAACTTTTTGCTTTTGAGCATTTCAGCATTGTACCCGACATTTTGGTAATGGGAAAAGGAATGGGCGGCGGGCTGCCAATTGGAGCTTTTACTGCCTCGCACGAAGTTATGGCTTTGCTGCAGGACAATCCGAAACTTGGGCATATTACCACTTTTGGCGGAAATCCGGTGATTGCCGCTGCCGCTTTGGCAACGTTGCAGGAATTGACGGAAACTGACATTATTGAACAAACACTTCAAAAGGAAAAACTCTTCAGAAAACTTCTGAAACACCCATTAATAAAGGAAGTGCGCGGCAGGGGCTTGATGCTCGCAGCCATTTTTGAAACACCCGAAATCGCTTCCAAAGTAATTTTAGCTTGTAAAGACCGTGGATTAATTCTTTTTTGGCTCCTTTTTGAAGGCCGCGCCATCCGCATTACACCTCCACTCACAATTAGCAATGACGAAATTGCTGAAGGTTGCAGAATTATTCAAAACGTTTTAAATCAAATAAAATAAAATCAGAAATTGAAAAAGTTGCTCAATTGTGTGCAAATCTGTGCAATTCTGATCAATGGTGTGCAAAATGTGTCCAAATGTGTCCAAAGGTGATCAGTTGTGTGCAATTGCGATCAAAGGTGATCAATTGTTGTCAATTGCAGCCAATTAACGCCAATTCTCACAACTGCTTTGTTATTAGAAAATTACGCATTACCTTTCTGTTGATAAGTCCGTTAACAATAAACACGGCATAACAATTGAACTTGTAATTACATTATTATCTTTAAAATAGAAGAAACCGTTAAAACGTGCCTATGCAATTAAGTTCAAACGAGCACAACAACTTCTCGCTGGAAAGATTCGAATCTATGCTGAAAACCAACAGCGTTCTTTTTTTCGACTCCGAGGAATTTGAGGAAATAGTACACCACTATTTAGAAAACGGAAAGATTGCCCTTGCCAAAAAAGCCACCAAGCTAGGCCTGGAGCAACATCCTTCCTCTACCAGCCTCAAACTTTTCCAAATAGAAATGTTTATTTTCGAAAACCAATTGGACATCGCCGATGAACTTTTGGACGAGCTGTACCAATTGGAACAGAGCAACGAGGAAATTTACATCCAAAAAGCAAACATTTTTTCGCGTCGCGATAAGCATAAAGAGGCCATTCTTCTTCTAGAACAGGCATTGGAAATTACCGATGATGAGGCTGACGTACTGTCATTATTGGGAATGGAATACCTTTTTATGGAAGATTACATCCACGCCAAATACTATTTTATGAAGTGTTTGGAGGAAGATGAAGAGGATTATTCTGCCCTTTACAATATTATATATTGCTTTGAATATCTTGAGGAATACGAAGCGGCGATAGATTATTTGAACGATTTTTTAAATAAAAATCCGTATTGTGAAGTTGCTTGGCACCAAGTGGGCAAGCAATATTACGAACTTAAGGATTACAAAAAAGCACTCGCTGCTTTCGATTTCGCCATTATTAGTGACGACCGTTTTATTGGCGCCTATCTTGAAAAAGGGAAAGTGCTTGAAAAATTGAAAAAGTACGAAGAAGCCATTGAAAGCTACTCCATAACCCTAGGTTTGGATGATCCAACTTCCTACGCCCTACTACGGATAGGAAAGTGCTACGAAAAGCTTGGCAATACCGAAATGGCCATTCAGTTTTTTACGAAATGTGTAGAAGAAGATACCTTGCTGGACAAGGGTTGGATTGCGATTACGGATTTCTATTTCAAGAGCGGGCAATTTCAAAAAGCCTTATATTATATTGAAAAGGCCATAAATATTGACAGCGAGAATGTGCTTTATTGGAAGCGATATGCAAAAATAAACAACAAATTAAACCTTTTCGAGGAAGCCGAAGTAGGTTATCGCAAAGCCTTGGAATTGGGCAACTATGAAATTGAATCGTGGTTGACGCGCGGTGACATTCTTACCAATCTCGGCGAATATGAAGCCGCGGTAAACAACTTCAATCAAGCCCTTGAGTTTTACCCAGAACACGCCGAAGTTGAGTACCGTCTCGCGGGGCTTTATTTCACTTTAAATGAAATTGACAAAGGCGCTTTCCATCTAAAAAACGCCCTAAAAACCGAACCCGAGTATTTAATGATAATCGAAGAGATTTTCCCACAGGTTTATCAAATGAAAACGGTTGCGGAAATAATTAAACAACACAAAAATCCTTCGCTTTAATTTCTGTATTTTTGAGGTTTTAGCAAAATAGCCTATGCCTCAACGTAATTTTTCCCAATATCTATTAATAACCGCAAAAGGCCTTGCAATGGGGGCTGCCGATGTTGTTCCAGGCGTGTCCGGAGGAACAATTGCTTTTATTTCCGGAATCTATGAGGAACTGATTGAAACCATCCACAAGCTCGATCTCGGCTTTTTCAAAATCTGGAAAAAGGAGGGATTTTTAAATGCTTGGAGACATTACAATCTCTCCTTTTTATTGTCGCTTTTTGCGGGAGTTTTAATCAGTATTATTTCACTTGCAAAACTTATTACTTGGCTTCTGGAAGTTTACCCAATTATGGTTTGGTCGTTTTTCTTCGGTTTGGTAATTGCGAGTATTGTTTATGTTGGTAAACAAATTACAAACTGGCGGATTGCGGTAATAATTGCATTAATCATCGCTTCGGTCCTCTCCTATTTCATAACCATTGCAGACCCCGTGGGCTCTCCGGAAAGTACTTGGTTCCTATTTCTTGCAGGATTTATCGCAATAATAGCAATGATTCTACCGGGAATTTCAGGCGCTTTTATCCTTTTGCTCTTGGGCGCATATACCACGGTTATTGGAATTGTTACGCAACTCGGCGAAGGGATAACCACTCTAAACAGTTCATTGTTTTTTGGGGCACTGGGCAAGCTAATGATATTCGCGATAGGCGCTGTTTTAGGTTTGAAAATGTTTTCGAAAGTTTTAAACTGGATGTTCAAACACCACAAAAATCTTATTCTCGCCGTGCTTACTGGTTTTATGGTTGGCGCTTTGAATAAAATTTGGCCGTGGAAAGAAGTTTTGCAATTCAGAATAAACCACGCCGGCGAGCAAATTCCGTTCATTGAAAGAAGTATTCTTCCACAAAATTACGACGGAGATCCACAAATTTTATCGGCGATTCTTTTTGCCATAATCGGTTTTTTGACGATTTTTCTTTTGGAAAGAATAGCGGTGAAAAAAAATAGTCAGTAGTCCAAATAACTTAACAGCCCAACCCGTGTACGAAAACCGTTCCTTACCCGATAAAATCTGGCTTGTCCTAAAAGGGCTCGGAATGGGAGCGGCCAATAAAGTGCCCGGCGTTTCCGGAGGTGTGGTGGCTTTCGTTGCAGGCTTTTATGAGGAATTTATCTATTCGCTTCAAAAAGTTAACCGAAAAGCTTTCAAACTCCTTATTGGTGGGCGTTTCCAAAGTTTCTATAAATATACTAACGGCCAATTTTTAAGTCTTTTGATTCTTGGAATGGTTATCAGCTATTTCAGTGTTTCAAAAATTCTCGATTATTTAATCGATCATTATGAGCTGTACGTCTGGAGCGCTTTCTTCGGAATGATTATCGGTTCCATTTATTTTATTGCAAAGGATTTTGGCAATTGGAACCGCAAGTATGCTTTGTACCTTATTTCTGGAGTGGTAGCAGGTGTTGCCATAAGTTTCTTGGAGCCCGCGAAGGAAAATAGCAATCTGCTTTTCGTCTTTTTCTGTGGAATAATAAGCGTCTCGGGAATGACTTTGCCCGGACTTTCAGGCTCCTTCATATTGATTCTTTTCGGGAATTATGTACTGCTTTTGGTAGATTCCGTCAATGCATTGTTTGACACCTTCGCAAATCTTTTTCAATGGAATTTCAGTTGGATTTATGATCCGGAACGTATTGAGCTTTTAAAGGTTTTGGCAATTTTTTCACTCGGTTCCTTGGTGGGGCTGGTTTCACTTTCGCATCTTTTAGCCTATGTTCTTAAACGATTTAAAAAGGCGACCTACGCCGTTATTATTGGTTTTATCGCCGGTTCACTTGGCGTGGTTTGGCCTTGGAAGGAGAAAAAATATATTTACGATGCCATGGGAAATATCCGTTTTGATGCCAATGGAAGAGAGATTATTTCAGGTTATGAACGCTACTTTCCCGCAGAATTTGGCACCCAAACAATGCTCGCCATATTCTTTATAATTGTGGGTATTGTACTGGTGTTAAGTTTGGATTGGTATGATAATTACAAAAAACGACGCCGTGTCTAAATTTGGGTTGATAGGAAAAAACATTGGGTATTCATTTTCAAAAAGATTTTTTTCTGAAAAATTCGAAAAGGAAAATCTCCCCCATTCCTATGAAAATTTTGATATTTCCTCAATTACCGAAATTGCAAGAATTCTTTCCGAAACACCGAATTTAAAAGGGCTGAACGTAACGATTCCCTATAAGAAAGCGATAATTCCCCTGCTTGACAAAATGGACCCGGAAGCCGCGAAAATTGGCGCCGTAAATACCATAAAAATTTCCGCGGATAAGAAATTGACGGGCTTCAACACAGACCATTTCGGATTTCAGAAATCGTTGGAACCTTTTTTGCCGCTTCAGCAAAAAACAGCACTTATTTTAGGCACCGGCGGCGCTTCAAAAGCAATTGCTTTCGCGCTTCAAAATTTGGGTTTCAATTATAAATTTGTGAGCAGAAATATCGATTCGGATATTTTAACTTATGCTGAATTGAACGAATCCATTATTGAAAACCACCTGTTAATCATAAACTGCACTCCTTTGGGAACCTCCCCAAATATTGCGGATTGCCCTCCACTACCCTATCAATTTTTAAGTAAAAACCATTTATTGTTCGACCTTATTTACAATCCTGCCGAAACGGAATTTCTGAAACGCGGTAAACAATACGGCGCCAAAACCTGCAACGGCCTAAAAATGCTGGAACTGCAGGCCGAAAAAGCCTGGGAAATCTGGAATTCATAAAATTCGCAAAAAAACATTCGAAAAAAAGTCGTGTGCTTTGCCATTTCAGCAGTTGTTAGTATCTTGACCCTCCAAGGAAAACGAACCTAAACATTGAAAGAAATGTCCGACCAAAAAAAAGAAAGCTCCCCAATTTCAAAAGGTGAAAACAGCACAGAAGAAAATGCAGTAAACGAGGCTGCGCAAAATGTAAATACTTCTTCTGAAGTCGATTCTTCAGCTACGCCCGAAAATAAAATTGAGGAAAATCAAGCTTCTACAGACGATATTACTGAAACCAAAAATATTTCTTCAGAAAAGGAAAGCCCCTTAACCCCCGAAAGAGGAACCGGGGATGAAAAAACTTCCGAAGAAATTACTTCGAAAGAAAACGAAGAAAAAAAAGGCAGCGTTGAGGAAGCCCTACTTGAGGAAAAGGAATCGGTCAAAGCGAAGGAAACTCTTGAAGGCACTGCCTCAGAAAAGATTGTAGCCTCGGAAAATGAGGAGGAAGACGATGATGAAGAAGAGGTAGCTTCCTCGGAAGATGAAGAAGGCGACGACGACAATCAAGAAAAGGCCCAAAAGGATTATAGCACCCTTTCGGATAAGGAATTGGTTTCCGAATTTGAGAAACTGCTGAAAACAAAAAAAATTCAGGACCTAAAGCACGATGTTGAGGAAATCCGCTCTGAATTCAACAGCAAATTCAACGAAGAACTGGAGCACAAAAAAGAGGAATTTCTTGCGGAAGGCGGCAATATTATTGATTTCCACTACACTACTCCGCTAAAAAAGGAATTCAATTCACTTTATTTTGATTACAAGGAAAAGCGAAACAACCATTATAAAAACCTGAAAAAGGATTTGCAGGGAAATTTGGATAAGCGCTGGGAATTGATCGAGGAGCTGAAAGGTTTGTTGGGCGCCGAGGAAAACATAAATACCACTTACAAACATTTCAAGGATATTCAGGAAAAGTGGCACGTTGCTGGTGCGATTCCGCGCGATAAGTACAATACCGTTTGGAACACTTACCATCACCATGTTGAGAATTTCTATGATTTTCTTCACCTAAATCGTGAGTTTCGAGATCTTGATTTTAAACATAATTTAGACAGTAAACTAAAACTTATAACCCGCGCCGAGGAGTTGGCGCAGGAAGAGGATATTAATAAAGCCTTCCGGGAATTGCAGATGCTCCACAAAATGTGGAAAGAGGACGTTGGGCCGGTCGCAAAGGAATATCGGGACGAGGTTTGGGATAAATTCAGCGAGGCCACCAAAGTGATCCACGACAAACGCCAGGAGCAGTTGGCAGAAATGGAAAAGGATTTTGAGGCCAATCTTGAAACGAAAAAAGAGATTATTGAAAACATAAAAAAAGCTACGGAAGAAGCAAAACCGAGTCACCAAGGATGGCAGAATGCCATTAAAAAAGTGCAGGAACTTCGGGAAGCTTTTTTCAATACTGGCGGGGTGCCGCGCGCAAACAATAAAGAAATCTGGAAGGCATTTAAGGATGCGACCGGCGATTTCAACCATCAAAAAAATAGCTTTTATAAAAATCAAAAAAAGGAGCAGTACACAAATCTTGAAAAAAAGCGCGAGCTAATTAAAATTGCTGAAGAAAATAAGGATAGCGAGGATTTTGAAAGTACAACACCGCTGATGAAAAAAATCCAGAATGACTGGAAAACGATTGGGCATGTGCCTCGAAAGGACAGCGATAAAATTTGGAAACAGTTCAAAAAAGCCTGTAACCATTACTTTGACAGAATGCACGCGCAAAAAAATGAAGCCAATAAAGATGAAATGGCGCATTTTGAAGCCAAGCAGGAAATGTTGGAAAAATTGGGCAATTTTGAATTGACCGGCGATCACAAAGCAGATGTAAAAGCCATAAAAGAACAAATTTCCGCATGGAAGGAAATTGGTCGTGTACCTTATAACAAGCGGCAAATTGAGCAGAAATTCAACAAAACTTTGGATGGATTGTTCTCAAAACTTGATTTGGGCAAAAAGGAAACCGAGCTCATTAAATTCGACAATAAACTGAATACGCTTGTAAACAGGGAAGATGAGCGAAAACTTAAAAATGAGCATTTCTTTATTTCAAAAAAGATAGACGAAACCAAGGATGAAATAAGACAATTGGAAAATAATTTAGGCTTTTTCCACCACGTTGATGAAAATAATCCCTTGGTAAAGGAAGTGCATAAAAACATTGCCAGACACAAGGAACAACTTGAGGTTTGGAAAGCGAAACTCTCAAAAATTAAGGAAGTTCGGGAAGACTAGTGAAGTTTATGTCAGGTCGAGCGCAGTCGAGACCTAATCATGATAGTTCTCGACTGCGCTCGAACAGACAGGAATACTTTCATTTCACTTCGATTTTACTTCAATTTAGCTTCGTTCCAAAAAACATCCATTTCAGCAAGAGTCATATCCTTTAAAGATTTATTCATTTCCTTGGCTTTGCCTTCCAAATACTGAAAGCGTTTTATGAATTTTTTATTGGTGCGCTCCAATGCATTTTCGGGATTCACTTTTAGAAATCGCGCATAGTTTATCATCGAAAAAAGTACGTCCCCAAATTCGGCTTCTATTTTTTCTTGATTGTTTTCGTTTATTTCGTGCTGCAGTTCGCCGAGTTCTTCCTGCAGCTTCTCAAAAACCTGTTGGGGCTCTTCCCAATCAAAACCTACACCGGCCACTTTATCCTGAATTCTACTGGCTTTTACAAGTGCAGGCAGCGATTTTGGAACGCCTTCCAAAACACTTTTTTTGCCTTCCTTCAACTTTAAATTTTCCCAGTTTCGCTTTACTTCCTCCTCATCGGCCACTTTTACATCGCCGTAAATATGGGGATGGCGGGAAATTAGTTTTTCGCAAATATCGTTGCATACGTCGGCAATATCAAAATCGTTCGTTTCGCTCCCAATTTTTGCGTAAAAAACAATGTGCAGCAACACATCGCCCAATTCCTTTTTTACTTCCTGTAAATCGCTGTCTAGAATGGCATCACCCAATTCGTAGGTTTCCTCAATGGTTAAATGCCGCAGCGTTTCCATCGTCTGCTTTTTGTCCCAGGGACACTGCTCGCGCAGTTCGTCCATTATGGTCAGTAATCTATCGAATGCTTGAAGTTGGTCTTTTCGGGAATTCATACCGTAAATGTTTCTATTGATACTGTGGATTCTATTGATACTTTTATTGGAATATCAATTTCAATAAAAAATCCCAAAACCCGGAACGGATTGAGGGATTTTTTCAAATAATTTTATAACTCAATAACCCAATAACGAAATTAGGTTTTGCGGGATGCTGCATTTTTGGTAGCACCTCCTTTTTTGGTTGAAGACGCCTTTGGCGATGCGTTTTTAGGAGACGCAGCTTTAGGAGTTGAAGCTTTTTTCGCAGCAGGTTTTTTCGACTTTTCGCCAGCTTCTTTTTCAGCGTCGGCTCCAGCTTCGGCAGTTTCACTCTCCTCATTTTTCGCTTCTGAAAAATCGGTCATTCCGTTTTTCACCAACAAATTATACCACTGCAACACTTTTTTAATATCACTGGCGTACACGCGATCCTCGTCATAATCTGGCATCACCCCGAAGAAATATTCCTCCAGCTCCTCCTTGGAGGCCTTGTGGTTTATGGCTTCCGTTCCGCCTTCCTTTTCTGAAATTTTTTCAAATACTTTTCTTAGCGGAACTTCTTCCGTTAAGGTGTAAATGGCAATTTCAGATAGTAGGCTCACATTGTGGCGGCCGCTTACGTTTATTGTTTTTCCGTCCAAAAGCGATTCGGCCAAAAACCCGGAACGGGTCTGTGTTTTAAGTTTATAAAGTCCAGGTTTCCCGGAGATTGAAAGCACTTTTTCTAAGCTCATAAAATACTTTTAAATGTTTTGAAAGATGCAAATATCTTTGGTTTGGTTAAATTAAACAAGGCTGTTAACGTTTCTTTTTTGCGCTGGGAAAACGCATGCGGTAATCTACCGATATTTTTCCTTTTGAAATGTTTGTAAGCTTGCTTTTTATCAACCTTTTTTTCAACGGAGAAAGTTTATCGGTGAAGAGAATCCCTTCAATATGATCGTATTCGTGCTGGATAATCCGCGCAGCGATACCTTTGAACTTTTCGGTGTTTCTTTTCAAAATTTTCGTCTTCGTAAACGATTGTTATTTCCGGCTGGCGGAAAACATCCTCCCGCACATCGGGTATGCTGAGGCATCCTTCATTAAATGCCCATTCATCCCCTACTTCTTCAACAATTTCAGCATTGATGAAAACTTTTTTGAAGTTATTTAGCTCTTCCTGCTCTTCCTCGCTCAAATCTTCGTCTTCTGCAAAGGGCGAAGCATCCACGATAAAAAGTCGGATTGGAAGCCCAATCTGCGGTGCCGCAAGCCCAACTCCACGGGCATCGTACATAGTCTCGAACATATTTTCGAGCAGCGCATCAAAGTTTGGATATTCATTGGTTATTTCTTCGGTTTCCTTTCTTAAAATCGGGTCGCCGTAAGCTACTATTGGGAAAATCATTTTTTTTCTTTTGATTCTTTTGATTCTATGGATTTTCTATTGTTTCTATTGTCTCTCTATTCTTTTCTCCCTGTTCTCTTTTCTAATTTTTATATAGATACTCCTGGAGCAGAATCGTCGCACTAATCTCATCAATCAATGCTTTGTTTTGTCTTTGTTTCTTTTTCAACCCTCCGTCGATCATGGATTGAAACGCCATCTTGCTGGAATAACGTTCATCGACCCGCAGTATTTTCTAGGGTTGGGAAAACTTTGGAAAATTTATTTAAGAACTTTTGTATTTCTACTTCAATATCGGAATGGGTTCCGTCCTTCTGTTTAGGTTCGCCTACCAACACCAATTCCACATTTTCCGAAGCGATATATTTTTTCAGAAAATCGAGCAATTCCGAAGTAGCAACCGTGGTTAAACCGGAAGCAATCAACTGCAGCTCGTCCGTAATGGCGATGCCCGTTCGCTTGCTGCCGTAATCCAATGCCAAAATTCGTCCCATATATTCGGCAAAAATAAGGGTTTGTGAATTAGTATGCTAAAATTGGACAGTTATTTGGGATGGAGGTTTTATATTTGTTGGGTGAGGGATGACGGGTGACGGATGACTGATGACGCACGTCAAAATGAAGTATCAATAGTATCCATAGTATCAACAGAATCAAAAACAATGACCGAACTAAAACAAACCATAGAAAAAGCCTGGGAAGACCGTTCCCTCCTAACCCAACAGGAAACAATAAATGCCATTCGTGAAGTAGTAAACCTTTGCGACGAGGGTAAACTGCGCTGCGCGGAACCAACGGCTGATGGCTGGCACGTAAACGAATGGGTGAAAAAGGCAATCGTGCTCTATTTCCCTATCCAAAAAATGGAGACTTTTGAAGTGGGTATTTTTGAATATCACGACAAAATTCCTTTAAAAACAGGTTATAAGGAAAAAGGAATTCGAGTAGTTCCGCATGCCGTTGCGCGCCACGGCGCTTATATTTCCAAAGGTGTAATTATGATGCCGAGCTACGTAAACATTGGTGCATATGTGGATGAAGGCACAATGGTTGACACTTGGGCAACGGTGGGCAGTTGCGCACAGATTGGCAAAAACGTACACCTCAGCGGTGGCGTTGGCATTGGCGGCGTTTTGGAACCCTTGCAGGCAGCGCCCGTGATTATTGAAGACAACGCTTTTATTGGTTCGCGCTGTATTGTGGTAGAAGGCGTTCGTGTGGGCAAGGAAGCGGTTTTGGGTGCCAACGTGGTTTTGACTGGATCTACCAAAATAATTGATGTAACTGGCGACAAACCTGAGGAAATAAAAGGTTATGTTCCCGAAAGATCAGTAGTGATTCCTGGCAGTTATACCAAAAATTTTCCCGCTGGCGAATACCAAGTGCCCTGTGCATTGATTATTGGGAAACGAAAGGAAAGCACCAATTTAAAGACTTCTTTAAATGATGCTTTGCGGGAATATAATGTAGCGGTTTAGGAGCTGGAGCATATCTTTATCCGGAATATTTTATTCTGATTCAGACTTTTATTTTCTTCTGCGCAACTTCTTGCTATTCTTAGCCTTTTGAAACTTCCGGGAGTAATCGCTCATCAGCGCAAAGGTTTCCGCATAGGTTTTTCCGTATAGTTCGGCATATTCCTTTGCCATAATTTTAAGCATTGTTTTGGAGAGCCAAAGCCTTCGGAAATTGCGCATGCGTTTTTTAAAATCCATGGGCTCAAAACGCATCCGGTTTAAGTCTATTAAATAAAAGCCATACTTAAAATCGTCTTCACTTTTATCAATAATCAAGGTATTTCCGGGCGAATGATCCAGAAAATTCACATTGTTTTCGTGCAGCTTAAAGGTAAATTGGGTGAACTGTTTCAGGATTTCCTCCCGATCGTCAAATTGTGGCCGATGTATTAAATGGCGAAAATCAAAATCGTATTCCACGTGCTCGCTCACATAAAAACTCTGTTTCAGTCCCAATGCAAATGTTTCAAGATATGCCACGGGAAAAGGCGTGTTTATTTCAAAACCAATTAATTTTTGGGCATATTCAAAGGAGCGCTTCGCCTTGCTTTTCCTCATAAATTGATACACGAACGCCTGTAAAAAATTGGGTTCCTTAAATTTTTTTATATTGAAAACCGTCCCATCAATGGTTACTTTTTTAATTACATTCCGCTCGCCCCTGGTAACGTATTCGCCAACTTCGGAAAAATTGCCCAGCACATCCCGAAGCCTTTCGGCCAAGTGCAAATAGTTGGGATGTATTTGAAAATTCTCGTGCATTTTTCAACAGTTATGTTTCCGAAATAAAGTATTTTGCGAAGGTAATCTTTAAATTTTGCTCCCAAACCGAAAAGCGGAGTTTTTAAATATAACAAGCGTTTTCAGTTTGTTATTGCCAACAATTGAATGAAAAAAATACTTATAATACAGAATAAAAGGATTGGCGATGTGTTGTTGAGCTCCGTAATTGCCAACAACATAAAAACGGTTTTTCCGGATAGCGAAGTTACTTTTTTCGCCTATAACTACACCACCGGCGTTTTGGAAAACAATCCGAATATTGACAGGATAATAGCCGTTGACGAAAAAAAATTGAAACACTTGCCCAATCTTTTCAAAATGATGCAGAAGATACGGGCGGAAAAATTCGATATTATTTTTGATGCCTACGCCAAATTCCAAAGCAGGATGATCTGCCTCTTCAGCGGCGCGGAATATAGAATTGGTTTTAAGCGGGAACACAAAAAACTGAAACTCCCATTTTATACGCATCCGGTTAATTTTAAAACAAAAGCTACCCTCCCCTGCGGCCGCGGAATTGAGGATCGGGTGAATTTGATACAGTCCGTTTTTCCCCTTCAGAATGTGGATTACGAACCAAAAATATATTTATCGGAAGCGGAAGAAACCCATTCCCAAATTGAAAATATAAATAGGCCGGTGATTATGTTTGGCGTTTTGGGCAGCACGCCCCAAAAATCCATGCCGTACGAATATATTGCGGAAATCGTAGATTTTATAACCGAAAACTATAACGTCACCCTTCTCTTTAATTACGCGCCCCATCAAAAAAGTGAAGCTCTAAAAATTTATGAAATGTGTGCCCGAAAGGAGCAAATAAACTTGGATATTTATGCCGATTCAATTCGAGGTTTTGCGGTTTTGATGAACCAATGCAATCTTTTGGTAAGCAATGAGGGCGGGAGTGTACATATAGCCAAAGCACTTCAAAAACCTACCTTCACCATTTATTCGCCTTATATCGATAAGGATGCGTGGAACAGTTTTGAGGATGGAAAAATCCATCAATCAATTCATTTATTGGAAGAAAAACCGCAACTCTACGATTCGTTTTCAAGGGAAGAAACCCGAAGAATAGAGCAAAATCCTGAAACCCTTTACCTCAAACTGACGCCAGAAATGATTTTGGCCAAATTACGGCCGTTTTTGTCCTATCATCTTTCAGAAAACCAGAAAGCCTGATTAACTTTTCACGATTCCAAAATCTGTCCACGTTTTTCTCTGTTGCTTGGTTTCCTTGCGAATGGCGTTGTTTTTTTCTATCATGCTTTTTTCAACATAACCACGCTCATGGTCAAGATGCAAGCAAATGGCGCTATAGCGTATTTGCATTGGAGCAATTCCTTTATTAACCAATCTTTCCCCAAGTTCTCGGTCCTCGCCTCCATATTGCATGCGCTCATCAAAACCGTTTACGGCTAGGATATCTTCCTTCCATCCGGAAGAATTATGGCCGTTCCAGGTAGCTTTGGTAGGAGTTAACAAATTCAAAATAGCTGCCTTTATCAAGCCAGAAGTCAGCTTGTTATTTCTGAAGGAACTTTTTAATCCTACCCTTTTCAGCCAACGTATATCGAAACAGCGTTCCATATAAATATCATCCTTGGTTATTTGCTCGGAAACTTTTAAGGGTAGTTTAAAGTAACCCCCCGAAAGAAAATAATCTTCTTTTCTAAATTTCACATGCTGTTCCACAAAATCCTTCCGGGGTATACAGTCGCCGTCACTAAAAATAAGATATGGCGTGGAACTTGCCGAAATTGCCTTGTTCAGGATTTCGGTCTTTCTGAAACCCTGGTCCTCATGCCAAATATGGATAATAGGAAAAAACACTTCATATTTTATGCGGGCAAGGAGGTTTTTGGTTTCCTCGGTAGAACCATCGTCTGCTATTAAAACCTCAAACAATCTGTAGGTTTGGTTGTTATAGCCGTAAAGTACTTTTTCCAGCCAGGCTGGGGAATTATAAGTACTGATAACGATGGAGGTATCCCGAATTTTCATGGGTGCAAATATAGGATTTTTCCGCTCTTATTTGTTTTTTACCCTCGGGGTGCATGTGGTGTACATTTGCTACATTTGCACCAATGGCAACACTTTCGGTAATAATTCCCACTTTCAATGAAGCTTCCTATATAGAGGATGCTCTTAAATCTGTTTCCTTTGCTGATGAAATTATCCTGATAGATTCATTAAGTACCGATGACACCCTGGAAATTGCAAAACCCTATGTCACCAAAATCCTGGAGCGGGAGTTCGATAATTTTTCAAACCAAAAAAACTTCGCCTTAAAGCACACCACCTGTGAATGGGTGTTATTTCTGGATGCGGATGAACGGGTAACCCAGTCGTTGGAGGCCGAGATAAAACAAACCATTGCCCACCCCCTGCACAACGGATATAAAATTAATTTTCCCCATTTTTATATGAACCGTTTTCTATATCACGAAAGTGATATGGTGCTGCGCCTCATTAAAAGGGAAGGCGGCTATTATACGGGGGACGTGCACGAAAAACTTCAAATAGACGGAAGCATTGGCAAGCTGGAAAATAATATGATCCACTACACCTACAAAGGCCTAAAAAATTACATTAAAAAAAGGGAATCCTATGCGTGGTTTCAAGCGGGACAGCTCCATGAAAGGGGAAAAACCACCTCGGTATTGAATTTAATGTTCCGTCCCGCCTTTAGGTTTTTCAGATCCTACATTCTTAAGGGAGGGTTTATGGACGGCATTCCGGGTCTTGCCGTGGCGGCAGTAAATGCGTATGGCGTTTTTTCAAGATATTCAAAACTCAGACTTTTGAACAAAAAAATGAAGTAGCCCTTTGCTTGGGAAATAGCTAGTTAATTTGATTAATTTTGCCCTATCGCGAAAAACAACTCTAAAAGCAGAAAACTTTTTTGGAACAAACCCTAAAGATCAGCGCCCTCGCCATAACCCTCAATGAGGCGGATGCCATTGAAAAATACATTGACAGCCTTTGGTTTGCCGATGAGATCATAATCGTGGATTCCTTTAGTTCTGATAATACGATTCCCTTAGCTTCAAAACATGATAAAGTAAAAATTTTTCAAAGAAGGTTCGATAATTTTTCCTCCCAGAAAAATTTTGCCATCTCTAAAGCGAGTCACGAGTGGGTAACATTTTTTGATTTGGACGAAGAGATTACACAACCCCTGGCCCAAGAAATAACCAATACCCTAAAAAACCCTACCAAGGTGGCCTATTTTGTGAAGCGCGATTTCTTTTTTATGAGGAAAAGAATAAAACATTCCGGGCTTCAGAATGATTACATCCTTCGGGTTTTCAATAAAAATAGGTGCCGGTACAACTCGGCCTTCGTCCACGAACTGTTGGAGGCCAATGGCCCCACGGGAAAACTGAAAAATAGCCTGCCCCACCACACCTATAAAACCTTTGATGGCTATACCCAAAAAATGCATCAGTATAGCGCCCTGCAGGCCAAGATGCGCTATTGCAAAAAAAAGAAACCAACCTTGTACCATTTTTTTTTCCGCCCCTTTTACAGCTTTTTCCATCAATATGTAGTTAGGTTCGGGGTTTTGGACGGGAAAGAGGGATTTATCCTTGCCTATTTAAGCGCCTTTTCAGTATTTAAACGCTACGTAAATTTATGGCTGTTATATAGAAAGATTGACTAATGAATGACAATCAGTGTTTTGCTCATTCAATTTCAAATTTCTTCGAGCGAGGTAAATAAATGTAAATTTGGTCATCATTCTATAAATAATCAGAACCTACTAAAGATTAGATATGAAAATCTTCAAAGAATTAATTCCATTTTTATATCAAAAAAGTATTTTATACTCGTTTTCTGTAAAAAAATTAAAATCCAAAGATTTAAAGAATGAGATACCGGTGGTTGTTTCGTTAACTACCATACCATCCCGTATTACCTATGTTCACCTAACTATCCGGAGTCTTTTAGCCCAATCAAAAAAGCCTTCTAAAATCCTTCTCTGGATGTCTGAAACTCATAAAAGCCTTGTTACAAAAGAGCTTAAAATGCTGGAAGGAGATATATTTGAAATACATTTTTCCTCTTATGATCTACCGCACCTAAAACTTATTGAAACATTAAAAAAATTTCCTGATCTGCCCATTATCACCGTCGACGATGACCAGATTTATTCAAATAGACTTCTGCAGGTACTCTATGAAACGCATGTTCAAAAGCCATCAAAAATAATTTCAACCATTTCCAGATTGATTAAAACTGACGAAAACAATCGCTCCTTGCCTTATACGAAATGGCCTTATATAGAAGACTTAAATTATGAATCCCGATTTTTATTACCCTTGGGGGTTTTTGGAGTACTGTACCCTCCCAATTGTTTTAATGAAAATGTAACGAATATGGAGCTTATTGAAGCCCTTTCGCCTAAAGCCGATGACCTTTGGTTTAAGGCTCTATCATTAATTAATGGAACGGAGGTGAGTATAGTTGCATCCAAGATTGCTAAACCGACCCTTGTACTGAAAACACAGGAAATCTCTTTAAAAAACTTTAATATTGGTCAAGATAATAACCGAATTCAGTGGGATAGGTTGGCAGAGTATTTCAATATTTACGACTGATGAATTATTTTAAGATGTAGAGTTTTATGAAGAAAAAGCACAAAATAGCAATCATTTTTTTAGATGAAATCCACCACATATACCATTTTATAAGTGTTGCGGTGGAGCTTTCGAAAGAAAACGATGTTCATATTTTAACCTATCCGGGAAACCATAAATTTCTATATGAAACGCTACAAAATCTAAAAGGCGAAGAGGTAGTTGTTGAGGAATTGCAGACTGCTCTCTTTCGGGCGTTTACCGATAAACTGAAAAACAGAAAATTGCCCCGCAAAGGTTTTTGGATTAAGAAGCACCAAAATTATATACTGGAAAATTTTGACGCCGTAATTTTTACCGATTATTTCCATCATTATTTATACAAAGCACGCGGGGAAAGGGAAACTCCCAAGTTTATTAAAATTCCGCACGGAGTTGCCGGGCGTGCTTATGTTTACAAAAAAGATTTGTTGGATTTTGATATGCACGTAATTTTTGGCGACTATTATTACAGCCAACTCAAAAAAAGGAATTTGTTGAGCAAACATTCGGTAGTTGTTGGTTATCCAAAATTGGATGCCCTAAAACATGTGCGGACAAAACCAATATTTTCTAACGAAAGGCCCACGGTACTCTACAATCCTCACTTTTCACCGCCATTTTCATCCTGGCATTTTATGGGGCTCGAGGTGCTTGAATTTGTTTTATAATTCGGAAGAATACAATTTAATTTTCGCGCCGCACATCAATCTTTTCAATAAAGTGGGCGGGGATGACGCTTCGGAAATTCCTGAAAAATATTTCAATTCAGAAAACATACATATCGACTTAGGGAGCGAAAAAAGCGTAAATATGACCTATATAAATGATGCCGATATTTATTTGGGCGATGTTTCCAGTCAGGCTTTTGAGTTTATTATAAATCCGCGGCCGTGCATTTTTCTGAATCCCGAGAAAATTAAGTACAAAAAAGATGTTGCCTACCGTTTTTGGAAATCGGGAAAAGTAATTTCAAAAATTGAAAAACTGCCCGCTGCATTGAAAAAAGCTACCCAAAGATTTAAGAAAAAACACAGACCCAAACAGGAAAAACTAACCGCGGGAAATTTTTATACCGAAGACGGCTCCACCGCTTCCCAACGCGCGGCCACTGCCATATCGGAATTTTTGGACAATAATTTATAAGTATTTATCAATTCCATTTTGGCACCATTTGCTGTTTTCGGCAATAGCCTTTTGTTGCAGAGAATCGTTCATTTCAAGCCGATCCGTATCTTTAATTCGGTGCCAAATATGATAAACAATGCCGCGATATCGCAGCCGTTTTCCCAAGACTCCATTGTTCATCATCCTAATTATCAATTCGGAATCTTCCCTGCCCCAACCTTCAAATTCTTCATTGTAACCGTTTACCGCAACTACATCCTTTTTCCAAAATGAAACGTTGCACCCCCGCATTTTTTTTGAAATGGTATCGTTTGTACCGTAAAAATTGCTGAAAAAGGGAATGCGCAAATTTCGTGTGCGCTTTTTTATTCCCTCGGAAAAAAATCCGAATTTAATTTTTTGTTTTTCAAAAAGAATGGGCAAAAAGCTTTCCTGTATATTAACACGACTTCCGTACAGATAGGTGTTTCGGGGCGGCCATCTCTTTGTGGTCCTTCACAAAATTTCGGTGCATAATACAGTCGCCATCAATCTGGATAATGTATTCGCCGATCGCAGCGGCAATGGCTCTGTTCAAAATAATCGCTTTCCTAAACCCTTTATCCTCGTGCCAAATATGATTTATGGGAACCGTACTTTTAGTTTTGAAATTTTCAATCAACTCTTTGGTTTCCTCTGTTGAACCGTCATCGGCAATTAAAATTTCATCTGGCATTTCGGTTTGGTTCAGGGCGCTTTTTAAAATTAATTCCAGTGCCTGCGGCCAATTGTAGGTTGAAATCAGTAACGAAGTCTTCATCAAAAACTGGATTTTTTTTCAAAGATATAATTTTTAAAAGATTGTTGCCCAGCGGTAAGTTTAATGAAATAACCCAAGGATTTTAAGGCAATTTTAAAGTACTTTGCATTTCAGAAAAAGTACTGCCCATGACACTCAACGACGAAATATCCAATGCACTGAATATACTGAAAAAAGGCGGCCTCATCCTCTATCCTACCGATACGGTTTGGGGAATAGGCTGCGACGCCACGAATCATGAAGCCGTGGAAAAAGTTTTTAAGCTGAAAAAAAGAAGTGATGAAAAATCGTTGATTTGCTTGGTGAACGATTTCAAAATGCTGAATGAATATGTGGAAAATGTACCAGAAGTAGCCTATGATATTTTGAAATATGCCAAAAAGCCAACCACCATAATTTACGACGCCCCTATTCGCGTTGCGGAAAATATAATTGCGGAAGATAATTCATTGGCCATTCGCGTAACAAAGGATGAATTCTGCAAAAAACTGATTCAGAAATTAAGGCGACCGCTCGTTTCCACCTCCGCCAATATTTCGGGTGAAAAAACCCCGCAAAGCTACGCCGAAATAGACCCGTTAATTTTGGAAGGCGTGGACTATGTTGTAAATTTGCACCACGAAAAAAAATCCGGAAAACCATCGGCTATAATCAAGTTGAAGAATGATGGATCTGTCAAAGTAATCCGGCAGTGAAATTTGAAACAAGACTAAAGAGAACCAAGAAACAAGACGTCTTTTGAAGTTTTTTAAACTTTGCGTCTTTGTGACTTTGCGAGAAAAAAATGGCAAAACAAACATATAAATCCGCTTTAAAAAACCCAATATTTAGAACTATTTCAAAAGCTTCCGAAAATTTGAATTTGGAAAGTTATGTTATCGGTGGTTTTGTACGCGATTTTATCTTGGAACGCGGCGAGGCCAAAGACATTGATATAGTTGCCGTAGGAAGTGGAATCGATTTAGCCGAAGAAGTTTCAAAACTTCTTCCGGGAAAACCAAAAGTTTCAATTTTTAAAAATTATGGCACCGCAATGCTGAAAAGCGGCGGCATTGAACTGGAATTTGTTGGCGCCCGAAAGGAATCCTATTCAGAAGAGAGTCGTAACCCAAACGTTGAATCGGGAACGTTGGAGGACGACCAAAATAGACGCGATTTCACCATAAACGCTTTGGCGCTGAGCCTTAGTGATGAAAATTTCGGCGAATTGCTGGACCCATTCAATGGCATTGAAGATCTTCAGAAAAAAATTATCCGTACGCCGCTGGATCCCGATATAACCTATAGTGACGATCCTTTGCGGATGCTTCGTGCCATCCGGTTTGCCACCCAATTGGATTTTATGATTGAGAAGAATTCACTGGACTCCATTTCAAAAAATGCCGAACGGATAAAAATCATTTCCAAGGAAAGGGTTGTTGATGAGCTAAACAAAATTATGCTGTCGGAAGTTCCTTCCAAAGGATTTGCGCTACTGCACAAAACAGGATTATTGCCATTCATTTTGCCGGAATTGGTAGCCCTACAAGGCATCGATGAAAAAGAAGGGCAAACGCACAAAGATAATTTTTGGCACACGCTGGAAGTGGTTGACAATATTTCAAAAACCACAGATGACCTTTGGCTTCGGTGGGCGGCATTGCTACACGATATTGGGAAGGCACCCACCAAAAGATTCGATAAAAAGTTGGGCTGGACCTTTCATACGCACGAATTTGTTGGCGCAAAAATGGTCTATAAACTTTTCAAAAGATTGAAAATGCCATTGAACGACAAAATGAAATACGTCCAAAAAATGGTGTTGATGAGCTCTCGCCCAATTGGTTTAGCTTCCGAAGAGGTTACAGACAGTGCCGTGAGAAGATTGATTTTTGACGCCGGCGATAATGTGGAAGATTTAATGACACTTTGCGAAGCCGACATTACCACTAAAAATCCCAAGAAATTCAAAAAATACCACGCCAATTTTCAGCTGGTTCGCGATAAAATCGTGGAAGTTGAGGAACGCGACCAGGTCCGGAATTTTCAGCCTCCCGTAACAGGCGAGGAAATTATGAAAACCTTTAGCTTAAAACCGTCACGTGAAATAGGAATTATTAAAGACGCAATTAAAGAGGCAATTCTTGAAGGTGAAATCCCCAATGAATACGAAGCCGCAAGGGAGTTTATGTTGAAGAAAGGGAAAGCCATCGGGTTAACATTAAATAACAATTGATGCCTAGTGCGAAGGATTGAAACTTTGAACTTCTTATTTTGAACTTTGAATATATAATTTTAAAATGTACAGAAACTCAGTAAAAATTGCTCTCATTTTGGTTTACTTGGTCATTATCGCAGGTGCTATGGTTCGGATGACTGGCTCCGGAATGGGCTGCCCAGATTGGCCAAAATGTTTTGGATATTACGTACCGCCCACCGATATTGTGGAATTACAATGGGCCCCTGAGCGGACCTTTAAAAAAGGACAGGTCATCATACACGATGAATCGTTGAAAGTGGCAAAAAATGGGTTTGTAACTTCTGAAGTTTACAATCCCTCAAACTGGGAAAATTACACTAAGCACAATTACGCCACCTTCAACGTTTGGCACACCTGGATTGAATATATAAACCGATTATTTGGCGCGCTCTCGGGATTGGGTATTTTAATTATGGCAATTCTTTCAATAAAAAAATGGAAGGTAAAAAGAAGGATTACCCTACTTTCCTGGCTCAGCGTTTTTTTATTGGGATTTCAAGCCTGGCTTGGGGCAACGGTGGTTTATTCAGTTTTGGAACCCATTAAAATAACGATTCATATGGTTATGGCTTTGGTTATCGTGGCGTTGTTACTATATCTAATCTACATTTCAGAAAAGGAATCGGAGGTTTATTTTGCATCCAAAAAATTCAAAACCATTCTTTTGTTCGCAATCGTAATCACGCTTATACAGGTAGTTTTGGGTACGCAGGTACGCGAATTTGTTGATGAAAAGGTGGACCTTGTTGGTTATAGCGCCCGTTCACTTTGGTTGGAAAACCCATCTTGGGAATTCTACCTTCATCGTTCCTTCTCAATACTTGTAGTGCTTACCAATCTTTATCTGTGGTATCTAAACCGAAAGAAAAAATTCGGTCTTTGGAAATTGAACTATTTCATGCTTTTCATTCTCCTTGAAGCATTCACGGGCATTTTAATGTATTACTTTGATTTTCCATTTCTATCACAACCGTTGCATTTAATACTTGCATCCGTACTATTCGGGATTCAATTTTATGTGTTATTGGAAGGATTTCAAGTCCATCGGGAGCACAAAAGTTTGTAACTTTGCCACCTAAAATTTTTACCATGATTTACCGTTTTAGAATAATTCTCGACACCCACGAAGACGTTTTCCGCGATATTGAGATTGAAGCAAATGCCACTTTGGAAGATTTTCACAACGCCATTACCCAATCCTTTGGGTTTGATGGACAGGAAATGGCTTCCTTTTATACCAGTAATGATTTATGGGAAGAAGGCGAGGAAATTTCACTATTTGATGTTAGCGATGAGCCGGGAGGGGTTCGTGTAATGGGCGAAACTTACCTCGAAGACGTTGTAGATGAAGATAAAACGCGGCTTCTTTATGTCTACGATTTTTTGAGTATGTGGACATTTATGGTAGAACTTGCCGACATTGCCGAAGCTGAAAGCGGTCAGATTTATCCGAATTTGATGTATTCGCACGGCCAAATCCCAGAAGAAGCACCCGAAAAGGAATTTACTTCAGAGCCAATTGAAGGTGAGGACGATTTTGATGAGGAATTCGATCTCGATCCCGAAGATTACGAAAATCTCGACTTTGACGAAAACTGGAATTGATGTTTCAGTCGCAGTATACAGTCGCAGTTTCCAGTAAAAAATTTATAATTCCTAATTCTTAATTCCTAATTACAGAAATGATCAACCTATTTTCGACCCATATCGCATCGCTATCCATTCACCGCGTTGGCAACAAAAGCCGCAACGAGGCCATTTTTCTTTCGGAAAAACCCTATAAAATGGATGATGAAATTACGCCATTACTTAAGGAGTTTTTTCTGAAACCCTTTCGCGATAAGGAGGAAAATTATTTTAATTTCTCGCACGAAGCCGATTTGGAATTCCACGAGCTTTTCAATTTTGCTTCCACCATTTTTGATAATCCGCAGGATATACACGAACAGAGCCGCAAAATTGCCTCGCATTTATACAACCAATCCGAACATCCGCACATAAAGAGCGGCGAAGTTTATGTGGCATATCTTGAAAATGTGCAGTTGGACAACGTGAAAATGGATGCCATCGGTATTTTTAAAAGTGAACTGAAACAGGATTTTCTTCAGTTTCAAGAAGAAGGAAACCAATTGGAGGCTATGCTCCAGCACGGCGTTAGCTTGAATAAGTTGGACAAGGGTTGTATTATTTTCAATACAAAAAAAGAGGAAGGGTATAAAATTCTTTCGGTTGATAGCAACCGTTATGATGCCCGTTATTGGCTGGAAAGTTTCTTGGGCGTTGAAGCTCTGGCCGATGATAATTTTTATACTAAAAAATACTTGAAATTCTGTCAGGATTTTGCCAAGGACGTGGTTTTGCCCGCCGAGGACAAAAAACAGGAAGTAATGTTTATGAACCGAGCGGTGAACCATTTTGCGAAAAATGACAATTTTGAGGAAACCGCATTTATGAACGAGGTAATTGACAATCCTGATTTATTGCCGGAATTCCGCCATTACAAAACCGAAAAAGCCCCGAAATATAGCATTGAGGATTTAACGACTTTTCCCATCGCAAATACCGCAGTTACCGCTGCGCGAAAAAAAATAAAAAATGTGATCAATCTCGATACGAACATTCAAATAAAACTGGATTTCATAAATCCGGAAAGTGCCGAAAAGTTTGTTGAAAAAGGTTGGGACGAGGAAAAGCAAATGTATTATTATTTGGTGTACTTCAATAAAGAGCAGAAGGTTTAGTTACTGAAATTGATTACTGAGACTGAGACTGCGACTTAACACTAAATCTTAATTCCCCACTTCACTAATGAATTTGATGCGGTATAGCCGAAGTTCCTCTTCGTCGTAATCGCCATCAAACTCATCGAGGGCTTCCTCAATTTTATCGGTTTTGGCATCGAGAAAATAATCGTGGATTTCTTCCTGTTGGTCTTCATCTAATATTTCCTCTATCCAATAATCAATATTTAGTTTTGTGCCGCTATAAACGATGGCTTCCATTTCCTTTATAAATTCCCGCATCTCCAATCCCTTTGCATTGGCTATGTCTGGCAACGCAAGTTTGCGATCCACATTTTGGATGATATACAATTTAAGCGAACTATTTGTACCGGTGGATTTTACTACAAAATCTTCCGGTCTAATAATATCATTTTCCTCAACATAATCTTGGATCAATTTCAAAAATGGCTTGCCGTATTTTTTTGCTTTCCCCTCTCCTACTCCGTGGACGTTGGAAAGTTCTTCCAAAGTAATGGGATATTTTAGTGCCATATCCTCTAAAGATGGCTCCTGGAAAATTACAAAAGGAGGAAGGTCTAAGTCGTGGGCGACTTTTTTTAGCTCCGCTTTCAATAATTTGAAGAGATTTTCATCTGCGGCGTCTCCACCTTTTTGAAGCGCTACAATATTATCGTCATTGGCATCCTTGTAGCTGTGATCTTCGGTCATCATAAACGACTCCGGGTTTTCGATGAATTTTTTGCCCGTTTCGGTTAGGTGAATGATGCCGTAGGTTTCAATATCCTTTTTTAAATAGCCCGCCACCAAAAGTTGGCGCAACAAGGCCATCCAATAGGCAGCGTCATGATTGGATCCCGAACCAAAAAATTCCTGGGAATCGGTTCTATGCGATTTTATAAGCGCATTTACCTTCCCGACCAAAACATTTACTATTTCCTTGCTTTTGTACTGTTGGTTGGTTTTGGCCACCACTTCCAAAAGTTGTTGGGCATCTTCTTTCGCTTCGTGCTTTTTTTTAGGGTGCCGCATATTGTCGTCCATCATTCCACCTTCCCCGGTCGCATTGTCAAATTCTTCCCCAAAATAATGAAGAATGAATTTTCTCCGCGAAATGGAAGTTTCGGCAAAGGCAACGACTTCCTGCAACAACGCGTGACCAATTTCCTGTTCGGCCACGGGCTTGCCACTCATAAATTTCTCTAGCTTTTCAATATCCTTGTAACTGTAAAAGGCCAAACAATGCCCTTCGCCGCCATCGCGGCCGGCGCGACCCGTTTCCTGGTAATAGCTTTCAATACTTTTGGGGATGTCATTGTGGATTACGAAACGCACATCGGGTTTGTCTATTCCCATTCCGAATGCGATTGTGGCAACCACCACATCTACATCTTCCATCAAAAACATATCCTGATGCTTTACTCGGGTTTTTCCGTCAAGTCCGGCGTGATAAGGCACGGCTTTTATTCCATTTACCTGCAATGTTTGTGCAAGTTCCTCCACTCTTTTTCGGCTCAGGCAATAAATAATTCCGCTTTTACCTTCGTTCTGCTTTACGAAACGGATAATATCAGAATCTACATTTTTCGTTTTTGGACGTATCTCGTAATAAAGGTTCGGACGATTGAAAGATGCCTTAAAAGTATTGGCATTCGGCATTCCCAAATTTTTCAGAATATCTTCCTGAACTTTTGGTGTTGCCGTGGCGGTTAAACCGATAATAGGAATTTCGTCGCCAATGCGCTGAATAATGGATTTCAGATTCCTGTATTCCGGTCTAAAATCGTGGCCCCATTCACTAATGCAATGCGCCTCGTCAATTGCTACAAATGAAATGGTTTGCTGCTGAAGGAAATCTACATATTCTTCCTTTGTAAGCGATTCCGGCGCAACGTAAAGTAATTTTGTTACACCGTGGGTAATGTCGTGTTTTACTCTTTTTACTTCGGTCTTATTGAGGGAAGAATTAAGCACATGTGCAATACCTTCTTCCGAAGAAAGCGCCCGGAGGGCATCAACTTGATTCTTCATTAAGGCAATTAATGGGGAAACCACTATTGCGGTACCTTCCTGCATAAGGGCGGGAAGTTGGTAACATAAGGATTTTCCACCGCCGGTGGGCATCACTACAAATGTGTTGTGTTTATTCAGGATGCTTTTTATTACTTGTTCCTGTAAACCTTTAAAACGGGTAAATCCGAAATACTTTTTTAGGGCTGCGTATATGTCAGTTTCTGCCACGCTGCATTGATTTTTTAGTCTGTAATCCAGTTTTAGTGAACAATAAATTGTTTTACAATTTTACAATCGTAATTTTGCAACCATATTGTTTGAACCACATCTTAAATTTGAAGTAATTATTAGGGATTGCAGTTTTTTTTTATTCTATTCTAAATATACTAATTTCTGAAAGAGTTACAAACATTAAAAGTACATAAAATTTTGAGCAAATACGACAGCATAATTTCCGTAGCGGTTAAAACCATTGAAACCGAAAGCAAAGCAATTGCCCATCTGGCCAACTTGGTGGACCAACAATTTGCACAGGCAGTTGAATCCATTTACAATTCCAACCGGGCGGGTAATTGTTACAGGCATAGGAAAGAGCGCCAATATTGCTACCAAAATCGTGGCAACCCTCAATTCTACTGGAACCCCCGCAATTTTTATGCATGCCGCAGATGCCATACACGGCGATCTTGGTACAATCCAGGAAAACGATACCGTAATATGTATTTCAAAAAGCGGGAACACACCCGAAATTAAAGTATTGGTGCCACTCATAAAAGTGAGGGAGAATAAACTTATCGCCATTACAGGAAACACCGATTCCTTTTTGGCCCAACAGGCAGACTTTGTCTTGAATGCTTATGTTGAAAAAGAAGCCTGCCCCAATAATCTCGCCCCAACCACTAGCACCACTGCCCAGCTTGTTATTGGCGATGCCCTTGCAATGTGCCTTTTGGACCTTCGCGGATTTTCAAGCAAGGATTTTGCAAAATTCCATCCCGGCGGCTCTCTGGGGAAAAAACTATATCTTCGGGTCAGCAATCTTACTTCGCTGAATGAAAAACCACAGGTAAGCCCAGATACAGATGTTAAAAAAGTGATAGTTGAAATTTCTGAAAAAATGCTCGGAGTAACCGCAGTAATTGAAAATGATGAAATCATTGGAATTATTACCGACGGCGATCTTAGGCGAATGCTTACCCAAACAGATAACTTCGCAGGACTTACCGCTAAGGATATTATGACCAAAAATCCGAAAAAAATAGCCAATAACGCAATGGCCGTGGAAGCTATGGAAATGATGGATAAATACGGCATTACCCAGATTTTGGCTGAGGATGAAGGGAAATACACCGGCGTAGTACACATACACAACCTTACTAAAGAAGGAATTATTTAAATGAAAAAAAAGAAAACGGTTTCCCCCGAAAAGGAAATGTCCTTCCTTGACCACTTGGAAGAACTGCGCTGGCACCTTAATCCGGTCCACATTGGCAGTAGTGATATTGGGGGTTTTGGCCTTTATTTTTAAAGACTTCATATTCGGTACGCTTATTTTTGGACCCACCAAACCCAGTTTTCTTACCTATAGAAAATTGTGCGAGCTTTCCCAATCAATGGGATTTGACAGTTTTTGCTTTCAGGAAATGCCTTTCAGGATACAGAGCCGAACGATGGCCGGACAATTTTCCGCCCATATGTGGACATCAATTTATGCGGGTATCATCGTCGCCTTCCCTTATATTCTTTATGAATTTTGGAAATTTATAAGCCCCGGATTAAAGGAGAACGAACGAAAAAGTAGCAGGGGTTTTATTGTGGTAGCATCCGTTCTTTTCTTTTTAGGCGTACTTTTCGGCTATTACCTTATCTGCCCGCTTTCTATCAACTTTTTGGGCAATTACCAAGTGAGCAGCGAAGTTTTCAATAGTTTCGATTTGGACAGTTACATTTCGCTCGTTCGAACTTCCGTGTTGGCCTGTGGAATTGTTTTTGAGCTGCCTATATTAATGTACATTCTAACAAAAATTGGTTTGGTTACGCCGGAAATTCTTCGGAAGTACAGAAAATTCGCGTTGATAATCGTACTTGTGCTTTCCGCGGTTATCACTCCCCCAGATATTGTTAGCCAAATAATTGTTGCAATTCCCATCCTCATATTATACGAAGTGAGTATATACATTTCAAAAATTGTAATCAGAAATCAAACACGAAAAGAAAAAGCAAATGCCAAATAATATAGTCGAAGATTTTAATGCTTACCGCTCAAAAATGAATGAAAAAATGCTTGAAGACAACAACAAAATCTTAAAGCGTATTTTTAATTTAGATACAAACGCATACATGGAAGGCGCCCTTCCGAAGAAAACTAAAGAACTTTTAGGCCTCGGCAATAGTTTGGTATTGCGTTGCGACGATTGTGTGCGCTACCATTTGGAAGAATGCCATAAACTTGGATTGACCAAGGAAGAAGTTGTTGAAGGAATGAGTATTTCCCTCTTAATTGGCGGCACAATTGTTATTCCACATTTGCGAAGGGCATTTGAGTATTGGGAAGCTTTGGAAGAACAAAAATGATTTTTGATTTGTTAATATTCCGAAAAGAAAGAATTTGGAGATACGAATGAAAACCGAAGATTTTACCTGTGTAATCCGCTATTCACCAATAATTGATATATTCGTGAATTCGTGGTTAATTATTCTCAAACCAGTAAAATGAAGCTAAAAGCCGAAAATCTAATAAAATCCTATAAAGGCCGCAAAGTGGTTAAGGGAATAACCGTGGAGGTGAACCAAGGCGAAATCGTTGGTCTTTTGGGGCCAAATGGGGCGGGAAAAACTACTTCTTTCTATATGATCGTGGGCCTAATAAAACCCAACGGCGGCAACATTTTTCTGGAAGGAAAGGACATAACCAAATACCCAATGTACAAACGCGCACAGAACGGGATTGGTTATTTGGCACAGGAGGCTTCCGTATTTCGAAAACTTAGCGTTGAGGATAATATTTTGAGCGTGCTCCAGCTCACCAAGCTTTCCAAAAAGGAACAGCGCGCAAAAATGGAATCGTTAATTGAGGAATTCGGGCTTGGACACATCCGCAAAAACCGGGGTGACCTTTTGAGTGGTGGGGAACGCCGCCGAACGGAGATAGCGCGCGCTTTGGCAACAGATCCACATTTTATTCTTCTCGATGAACCTTTTGCGGGCGTTGACCCCGTTGCGGTGGAAGATATCCAACGTATTGTGGCGCAATTGAAAGATAAAAATATCGGTATCCTTATTACCGATCACAACGTACAGGAAACGCTGGCCATTACGGACCGCACTTATTTAATGTTTGAAGGAAGCATTTTGAAACACGGCATTCCCGAGGAATTGGCCGAAGATGAAATGGTGCGAAAAGTATATCTGGGACAGAATTTTGAGCTTCGGAAAAAGAAAATTTTTCAATAGAATTCCTATTTCTTCGAATCCGCTTTCCAAAAAATTGACAGCAGTATATAAAATAGAATTATTGCAGGAATCGCAAGAAACTGCAGCAGTATAAGCGCACCCGCACAAACTACCAAAAAGACGTAGCGAACCGCATTTCTCTTTAAATCCCACGTTTTAAACTTTAGGGCAAAAAGAGGTATTTCAGCATTCAAAAGAATACAGCTTACGGCGGTCATTCCTATTAAGAACCATTTATTCAAAATAATAGTTTCGGCAATTTCAGAAGGCTGAAAATGCAGGATTAATGGAAGGCTTAAAATTAAAATAGCATTCGCCGGAGTGGGAAGACCTATAAAACCTGATGTTTGCCGAACATCAACATTAAATTTTGCAAGTCTGTAGGCCGAAGCGACCACAATCAGCAAACCAATGAGTGGCAAATAATTTTTAATACCAACGTTCCATCCTTCCGCAGAAAAAGTTTCGGTCAATAACTGATTGTTTCCGAGGAATGAGAAATTCAGCAATTGAAACATTACAATTCCCGGCACAACACCACTGGTAATAACATCTGCCAGCGAATCTAGTTGCAGGCCAACCTCGCTTTGCGCTTTCAGTAAGCGAGCGGCAAGCCCATCAAAAAAGTCGAAGAATATTCCGAAGAAAACAAAGAATGCCGCCGTGACCAAATCGCCGGAAACGGCAAAAAGTATGGCAACGCTTCCGCAAAGGATATTTAGGGAAGTGATGATGTTGGGTAGTTGTTTGATCATAGTTTTAGGCTAACATTTGTAAAAATAGTAAAGTATTTCCGTCTATAGCTCGGTAAACACAATATGTGCATAAATTTAAAGTTTAGTATTCTGTAAAATAGTGCCATATTTGCCCAAATTTCAAAACTTGAAAAGAAGACTTTTACTTATTTTTCTACTGGTATCAGTAACACTCGGCGCACAGACGGTGCGTAAATATTCCAACGAATTTATGAATATTGGCGTTGACGCCGCCGCCTTCGGAATGGCAAATGCCGTCGTGGCTACCTCTGCCGATGTAAACTCCGGTTATTGGAATCCCGCGGGATTGGTGAACCTTGAGGACAAGCAGATTTCATTGATGCACGCCTCCTATTTTGCTAATATCGCCAATTATGACTACGCAGCTTTTGCAATGCCGCTGGATGACAGAAGTGCTGTCGGTCTTTCGGTTATCCGTTTTGGAGTGGACGATATTTTGAACACAACCCAATTAATTGATGACCAAGGAAACATAGATTACAACAGGATCAGTCTTTTTTCAACCGCAGATTACGGCGTAACCTTTTCATACGCCCGAAAGTTGCCGCTGGATGGCCTCAATTTTGGAATGAACGCCAAAGTAATTCGCAGAATAATTGGAGATTTTGCTTCTTCGTGGGGTTTTGGGCTTGATGCTGGAATTCAGTTTCGAAATGAAAGATGGATGTTCGGGTTAATGGCGCGCGACATTACAACTACCTTTAATGCCTGGAGTATTGACGAGAAAAAATTCGCCGAAATACAGGGCGCCGTAGAAGGACAAAATCAGGATTTGCCCGAAACCACCGAAATTACCATCCCAAAACTACAATTGGGCTTGGCCCGAAAATTTGTCTATCACTATGATTATTCGCTGCTGGCAGAAGTTGATTTAAACTTCCGATTTGCTGAGACCAATGATGTTATTTCAACTTCCTTTGCAAGCATAACTCCTTCCTTGGGCTTGGAATTCGCATATATTGATATGGTTTATGTGCGCGGTGGCGTGGGAAATTTCCAGAATATAAAACAATTGGACGGAAGTGACTCGGTAGGTTATCAACCAAATATAGGTGTCGGATTCAGATATAAAGGCATTCAAGTAGATTATGCGTTGACCGATATTGGCGACCAAAGTGCTGCCCTTTACAGCAACGTATTTTCGCTGAAATTGGATTGGGAGATTTTTAGATGACGGACGACCTTTGTTGGATGACAGATGCTGGATGACGGATGCTAAAAAAAAATACTGAACACTAAATACTGAACACACTCAACACAAGTGATAAAAAACTACTTCTTTCTACTTCTTCTTTTTATCGGCATTTCTGCAAAGGCACAATTTGTTCCTCTTTCTGAAGAGGCCGAAATCAGTATTTTAACCATCGGTCCCGGAAAGGAACTTTATGATAAATTTGGCCATAGCGCCTTCAGAATCCAGGATCCGGTAACCGGACAGGATGTGGTTTTCAATTATGGGGAATATGATTTTGAAACCCCGAATTTCTATTTAAAATTTGCCCGTGGGAAGCTACTATATCAAATAGGCGCCGATTACTACGAGCCATTTTTCAGAAGATATATTGCACAAAACCGAACCATAAAAGAACAGGTTTTAAATCTTACCCTTGCTGAAAAACAGGCCATTTCAGATTATTTGTGGAACAACCTGAAACCCGAGAACAAAAAGTACAAATACGATTTCTTTTTTGATAACTGCGCGACCAAAATTAGGGACGTATTACAGCAAATACTTGGCAATAAGCTGGAATATCGGAGAAAACCATATTACAGAAGAACTGACCTTCCGCCAACTTATTCAACAAAACTTGGAATCCAATAGCTGGGGAAGCGTGGGAATTGATGTGGCATTGGGTGCAGTAATAGATAAAAAGGCCGAGCCGATAGAATATCAATTTCTTCCCGAGTATATTTATAAAGGTGCTGAAAATGCTATAATCCATCGCAGCGAGGGTGAAGAAAGTTTGGTGAAATCATCTTCCCTACTCTACGGCAAAAGACCGACCAATGAAAAAAACAACATTCTTTTATCCCCATTCGCCGTTCTAGGATTTTTGGGTTTATTGATAATTGCTATTACAATTTGGGACTACAAAAGAAGAAAGAGAAGCCGCCTATTGGATTTTCTAATTTTTCTTTTTACGGGTTTAATCGGTATTTTTCTACTGTTGCTATGGTTTGCCACAGACCATACGGCCACTGCCTATAATTACAATTTGCTTTGGGCGTTTCCGGTATCCATTCTGTTTATAGTGGCAATTGCACGTAAAAACGTATCGGCTAAAATGCAACGATATATCCTACTTTTAATTCTTCTTTTAGCGCTATTGGCCATCCATTGGATTACAGGCGTACAGGTTTTTGCGACAGCCCTCCTCCCCATATTGATCGCTTTGGTGGTGCGGTATGTTTATTTGATGGGTTTTATAGGTAGAAAAGGCTTAGAGAATTAAGTTATAGAAAATTCAGGAGAACATCCCCCCTTGCCCCCCTTCGAAGGGGGATGTCCATTTCTTTATTTAAAAATTCTGGTGAATTTTAACGTTGGATTTTTTTCTCTTTTTCACTTAAAAATTTTGTAGGAAAAAAGGGCTGTTTTCTTACATTTTAATGAACCATCTATGGCTTATCCCTGGCTTATCTATGGCTTATCCCTGGCTTTGCCGTGAGTAGGATTTATTGTCCCCTATAAAAAACAATCGTACTCAGCGTTTTTATAATAATAGTAACATCCAAAAATAGGCTTCGATGTTTGATATAATAAAGGTCGTATTGTAGTTTCTGAAGGGAATCTTCCTGGGTAGAACCATATTTGGCATTTACCTGCGCCCAGCCGGTTACGCCGGGTTTTACAAGATGTCGCACTTCATAAAAAGGTATTTTTGCCGAAAGTTCCTTCACGAATACCGGTCTTTCCGGCCTCGGACCAATTATACTCATTTCACCTTTAAGCACATTAATAAATTGAGGTATTTCATCGAGGCGCGATTTTCTCAGAAACCTGCCAAATTTTGTCACCCGAACATCTTTTGCAGAGGCGAATTTCGCTCCATCTTTTTCAGCATTTCGGATCATGCTCCGCAATTTGTATATTTTAAAATGTCTACCGTTTTTCCCCACTCTTTTTTGTGAATAAAAAATGGGACCTCGGTTCCCAAACATATTTCCCAATAAAATAATTGGACTTATAAGAATACCCGCTAGAAGCCCAAATAAGGATAAAAAAATATCAAATATCCTATTGAAAAAAAGGTAGAGCTTATTTTGGTTGCTTCGGCTAAAGGGGAAATACCTATAGAAATCCTTTTCCACATGCTGCACGGGGATTCGGCGGGTTAGCTCCTCGTAAACCTGGGTATATTCCCGAATAAACACACCCTGCTCCAACAATCGTATCAACTGGTTGCTCAACTCGGCAGTCATTCCATCGGCAAGTGGCGTGCCCACGACAATTTCCGAAATGGAAAGTTCATTTTTTATAAATTCAATATCTTGCAAGGTGAATGCCTCAATTCCCGAAGTATTTAAAGTATTTCCATTTTGAATTCCCATATTCACGTAGCCCACAACCTTGTAATTGGGATCTGATTTTTGAAGGGAAGTAACAATTGCATCAATATCGGAATCATTCGCAACAATAAGTACCCGCTTGAAAAACCGGGGTGCGGAGATAAGTACAATATAGGCATATCGCCAAGCCAACAGAGCAACATTTATAGCTAAAAAGAAATAGACGATCTGAAGACGGTTGGGTGGAAGTTGGGGCGTATAAAATGGGGTAAGCAAGTAAAATAGTACGGTTACAGAGGAAGTTAATATTACGTTTTTTACTACTACCTCGAACCTACTTGCTTTCTGAAGGTTATAAAGTTCAAATATGGTGGCGAACATGGAAAGATAAAGTGCAAGCACAATGGACCAAACCCAATGTGCGGAATTCATTTTAAAATAATCAAAATTAAAGACGATGCCCACCAAATAAAGCAATGCGAGCACACTAGATAATATCCAGTATACGCAGGAGAACTTTGCGTTCCGATATATCGAAATGGATGCTGCGCTTGATAGCCATTAGGTTAACTTGCGGGTATAAAAGTAGCTAAATATGGATGAATAGTAACATTAATTCTAAAAAGGATACCTTGAAAAAAGAGGAGATGAGTTTTAAGGCAACATTCTACAATCAGGGAAAATTTCACATTAGGTTAGGGAAGTTTTTCAATAAGTGTACTCCAACGATGCTTAACTTCCTCCCAGTCGAATTTTTCAATTTTGGCCCTCCCAGCTCTTGACAGGATTTCAACTTTTCACGGACTGGACAAAAGGTTTTTAATGGCGCCAACAAATAATTCCGCATTATTGGGAGGCAATAGCAGGCCATCCACTCCGTCCTCGATTAAATAAGGAAGTCCGCCCACATTTGTAGAAACAACGGGAAGCCCCAAAGCCATTGCCTCCATAACGCTTACGGGCATATTATCAAAATTTGTGGTATTAATAAAAATATCATAATCCTTGGAGAGGTCTATCCATTCTTCCTTTTTTAAAATACCGGGAAATGTTATGGGCAGATTGAGCTCCTGGGCCACGCTTTTGCACCGCTGCAGGCTGCCATCTTTCTCGGGGCCCACCATGCATAATTCCACATCCAGCCCTTCTTTTTTCAAAAGTTCGACAATTTGAAGCGCAAGCAGGGGATTGTATATTTCGGAAAAGGAACGCACCCAGAGCAATTTTGCCTTTATCTCTTGCCGAAGCTTAAAAGGGTAATTCTGTATTTCTATGGTATTGGGAATGTAGGTAAGGTTTTCATAACCTTTGGCCCTGAATTTTTCGACTAAATATGCAGAAGGCGCCACGTTGGTATAGGCACCATTGAAAAGTTGTTTGCAGGTAATCTTACTTTTCTCTAATCTGTGCGGGAGGTTGCCACCGTGAAGAATGGGGATGTATGGAATTTTAAATAATTGGCACATGGCGCCTATGATTACGGCATAATAAAAGTTTTGGGTGCTGTAGGTGTCGATTAAAACGAGATTGACTTTTTTTCTGGATTTAAAGGTTGAAAAAACCATATCAGAAAGGCGTAAAAATTTTGTTTTTTTTCGAAGATGCCGTTTCTACAGAGTATCCCTCCTCTCTTAATTTGGTGGGGACGGTATCAATGGCCGTGGAGGTTTTCCGTGGGCGGCTAGTTTATTTCCTATGTAAAGGATTTTTTTCAAATTATATTATTTGAAGCTATATAATTTAAGATTCCCTATTTCGGCCAAAAGAGGTAATGAGTATTCTTATTTTTGAGATAAAAAATGGGTTACCCCTTCTTTTTTCAAAAATTCAATTCGTTCTTCCTCCGAAATATTTTTAAGGTAGGATTTTGCTTTATTCCATTCAATGAGCTTTTGAGGATTTCCTTCAACTAGAATATTGGCGCCTTTACTATCAAACAATACCGACCGTTGCGCTGCAGCTCTTAAATAGTAATTATTAAAAAAGACAGCTTTCTTGGAAGTATTTTTTTTAATGTATTCGGCCATTTTATCAAAATCGGTTTTTCTTTCATCGCGAGGTTTAAATACTTCAGCTGACATTAGGTACAATAGAACGACTGATGTCATCGCCGAAAAAGGGAACCCCGTTAAAAATGGTTAGATGGCAAAATGATAATAAAACAAATAGCCAAAAAATAAAGATGGACAAATAGATTCGTATGTTTCTGAAATTTTTCAAAAGACAAAATCAGGAGAAATCCAATAGCGAAATACGACGGAAGAATTGTGAGTTTTTGAATCCGCACCAACTGAAAGGACATTCGCAAATTAATATTTAAAGCTGAATTGATCCATTCGTTCCACAAAGATAGATAGCACGGGTAGCAGAAATAAAAATAGGGCTGATTAACTACAAAGAATCGAAGCCTACTTTTTAAAATGGATGGTTTTTAATAAAAGTATAAAGGAAGAATAAGAAAAGAGGAATGAGAAAAAAGAGAAATTTTGGTTTAATCCAAGCCTTTAAAACCAAATTCGCATCTTGGTATTTCGATGAAATCTTTGAATCAAAGGCTATTTCATAAGCCTGCAAATCATATGCTACGCCTGTATCTGTCTTTCCGAAATAAGTAATTATAAAAGGAAGCATTCCTAATAAAAGCAACAAGACTACCGACCATGCAATTTCTCGTGGACAAAAAATTCCCATCCGAAATAAAGGCTGCAAGAATAAGACGTTAAAATACCAGAATTCCTCCCAAGCCAGAAATGGGATGAAAATTGAATATAAACCCGATAAGAAAAGCGGAAAGATAAAAACTGAGATGGTTTTCTCTTGAAGCAATAACAAGAAAGGGAAGTGGAACATTAGCCGCAATATAAAGTGTGCGTGGCATCATGGTCCATAAATCAGAAATTCCCCAAATTTCACCACAGGGCAACCAAACAATCCCCCGAATTAAGTACGGAAACCAAAAGCGCTACCCAAAATTTATCGTTGAAAACCTTAAAACAAGAAAAAACCACAGCATCCCGAAGACAAGACTTGAAATAAAAAGCAGGATATTGGTGGCCTTTACATAATTATCCATCGGTGAAAGTTGCCGAAAAACCTTAAGGTTTCTATAAAAAAGGGGGTATAAAATTTAAAATTTTCAGTATCGGTTAAATATAGGTCGTGGGGATAAAGATGCCGGATTGTCCAGTTTCATACACATAGGCACGATGTTCTGCATATCTGAAGAAAGCTGCGAATATCCCACTCCTATATTTTTTAGAAAAAAGAAGACGGCTACCAAAAAATTTAGTGCTAGTACTAAAAGCAGTCTTTTTTTATTCATTTGCCCCACTTTTTGGTGTATTGAAAATATCAAATTGAATGGCTTGCAATAGCAATTGAAAACCAAGGATAATAAGCAATGCGCTTATCATAATTGTTCCCAAGGGAGTAAATTTATCTACGCTGGAATAATGGTACCAGTTGTAACCTCCGAATAGCACTCCCCCAAAAAATAAGGGGAGACCGAACAAAAGATAAATGGTACCGATATTAAAATCATATACAAAATAACTTTTCCATATACGATTAAAGAAAACTTTTAAAAGATTGATTGTGAAATGCGCCGGCATTTTGAAAAGTTTCATATTGCTCTTTTCATCTCCGTAAATAGCCGGCATTGCAATTTCCTTGATTGTTGATTTTTGATAATAAAGTTCCGCGATCAGCGAGGTTTCAAAAAAATAGTTATTAGAAAGGGAATCTTTATCCACTAGTTTTAATGTTTTAGTTGAAATAGCAAAAAAACCATTGTTAAAATCAAAGCAGTTCCAATATCCAGTAGCTGCCTTGCTAAGAAATGATAACCACAGATTCCCAAACCGCCGTAGAGCGGGCATTTCTTTTAGGGCCCTCAAATCACGGAAACGGTTTCCCTTAACGAATTGAGAACTTCCATTTAAGATTGAATGGGCCATCTCTGGAATATAATCTGTATCCATTTGGTCATCTGCATCAAGCTTAATAATTACCTCAACATTTTCAATGCTCTGCAAAAATTCAAAGCCTTTTTTGGTAGCCCCGCCTACCCCAAGATTTTCGATATTTTGTAACACATGCACGCCCTGTCTATCTTGTAATTCGAAGGGTAATGGCTGTGGACTATTGTCATTTACCAACACAACGAAATTAGAGTGATGAAGCGCTTTATTTACCACCTTCACTATATGCTCGGAAGCATTGTAATAAGGGATGACAATCCCTGTTGCATTTTTTGAAACTTCCATTTTAGGGTGATTTTCTTAAAGGAACGGTTAGCATAACACAAATCATCATAAAAAACCCCAAAATACCAAATAATGGCCTATAAACATATAAATGCTCCCCAAAATAAAGAGTCACTAAAATTGCCACTATCATACCATTTAGAGCTAATCGAAGCCCGGGCATTTTCCGTTTTACAATTACCATAAAAGAGAGCATCCATCGCAAGAAGAGAATTAATCCTACCAAACCCACTTCATTTATAAGGGAGAGATACATATTATGAGCCGAGGAACCCACCCCCAAACGGTTGTTAAATCCTCTTCCAAATGGAATAACCAGTGGATTATTTAATAAATAGTGCACATATTTCATATGCAGTTCTGCCCTACCCGCCCCCAATTCTTCATACACACCAGTAAAGTCCTCATAGCTTGTAATATCTTCGGGACTGTCGATGGCATAGGTTACCCTATCTTCAATAGTAGCCGAGATTCTATCTGCAATCAACGGACTGTTAAACAATAAAATGGCAAATACAATAGAACCGAAAATTCCAAAGACTACAAAGTTTCCTGTTTTTGTTAGCAGGAAATACAGCAAAAAGAAAATAGCCCCCACATAACTAGTTCGTGAGCCGCTAAGAAGAATACAAATAGCAGCAATAATAATTGCCATATATATTAATATTTTACTTGTTTTAATTTTTTTTCACTATTGATTCCAATCAGAAAAATAAAAGAAATAAGCATTCTCATGCCAAGTACTATTTTATTGGGCCCAAAGGTTCCAGATAAAAAACCGTGATAGCTTATTCTATAAACATCACTCCATAAAAAAGGGAGATCCCAATATTCTGTAGAATCACCAATATTCCTTCAGCAATTACGAGCAATATAATAAAAAGTTAAAAATTGCCGGATAACGGCTTTACGGTATTTAAATAAAAATATAAAAATACCGCACCAAGAAAAAATACCCACATATGGTACAGGTATAAAAAACTCTGTACAAACCATATAAATCTATTTTAAAGAATAGAAAAAATTAATGTAAGTAGGATAGAAACACTACAATACAAAGAAAATATTGAAACCTGTCGGAAAAAAATAACTTTCTTGATTTCTTTCGAAATAATTCTATAATTAATTAAAATATTGAAAGAAAATTATTATTCCCAATAGGTCATAAAGCCTTAATTCATTATCACCTTTTATGGAATAGCTCAGTACAGGTAAGTTATAAAAATAACTGAAAAGCAAGAGCAATAGCACAATCCTAAAAAAAGGTTTGCCAGTCAATTTTTCCAATATTTCCCTGTTTGTTTGAATGTGGCCGCTAGTTATTAAGAATTTCGTTTTTTAATCTGTCTCTGTAATAATGGAATGTAAATTTCTCCGCAAGATCATAATTTTTTTTAATCTTCTGTCCATACGCCGTGGTTTCAAAGCTTTTCAACAAAGCAAGTGACACACCTTCTTGGGTGCGGGGCCCAATCAAAAAACCATTATTGCCATCCACTACATATTGGCCTATACAGGAGACATTGCTTACTATCGGCAAGCAACCAAAGTTCATAGCCTCTCCTATTACCTTAGGAAATCCTTCGCTTTCAGAGGGCAAAACAATAAACTGACATTTTTTATAGATTTCAAAAACCTTTTCGCGAGGCAAGGAGCCATAGAACTGACAGGAGTTTTTATATCGTCCCTTTTTATTAAAAGTTCCTCCCGCAGGGGGCCTTGCCCTACAACATGAAAGGTTGCCATTTTATCGGACGGAATAGTTTTCAAGGCATCAAGAATAAGGTTTATGCCCTTATTATGGGTGAGACTTCCAACAAAGCAGTAGTTTAAGGATGTATTTTCATTTACTTTGCCCAGAGTAAGTTGCCCCTCGCAACGATCTTCCTCTGTAAGACACGGATTTTCAAAAGTGAGGCAATGTTTGGGTTGGTTGGGCCAACTTCCGTTAATGGTCACTTTTCGTTGCTGTTTCTTAAGCATCCACCGTTGCAGGGCATATCCCAGTGGCGGATTTTTCTGGTTCCAATTGCCCGCATATTTATACCAACCTTTCTTGTTAGTAAAAAAGGTAAGATACGGAATCAAAAAGACTCCCATTCCCGTAGGTGTCCGTAATTGAAAAAAATCCACTTTTTTCAAAACATGCCGAACCGTATTAATTATACTGGGAATATTCACTAGTATTTTTACCTTTTCAAAAAGACCTTTTCCACCTACGGGTTTTAGGGGAATGAATATTATTTTTGAAGATAAGTATGGCAAGGAACTGGGAGGCGGTGGGCCAGGATGCAAAAAAGCGATATGATATATTTCATCAAAATCCTGTGCCAGATGATTAATCTCGCTAATCGTTGGTCCCCAACCCACAATAGTTCCATCGGAGTTTTTGTAATGTTCGGTATGGGAGATGATAGCAAGTTTCATTGATTTTTTGAGAGGTAAAAGTGATGGGGCTCCCTTAGGTTAAAAATATAATTTTTCAATTATATTATTTCCCATTCTTAATTGTTGGTATTTAATTTTTTAAGATTTCTAAATATGCCTTTATAACTTGGTCCCAGGTAAAATTCTGTGACCACGTTTTCGCCTCTATTGAATAGGTTTCGTAATTATTTAAGATTTCCTCCAAAGCCATTTCAAATTCCTGCTTATTTTTATTATTGATCAGTTTACCGGAAACCCCTTGATTTATTGCATCCTCAATCCCACACCCATTGGCTCCTATAGCAGGTAATCCAAGCGAGTTTGCTTCCAAAATTGCAATTCCAAAACCCTCGGCATCGCCGGATTTGGTCGTTTCGCTTAACATAACAAAAACATCGGCTTCCCTTAGCAGTTCCCTCTTTTTTTCCTCGGAAACTTTTCCATAAAAAACCACGGAATTTTCAACCTTTAAATTTAAAGCTAATTTTTCCAACCTTTCTTTTTCTGTGGGTATGCCTACAATATGGTATTGAAGATCTGGATATTTCTCCAATAACATTGGCAATGCATGTATTACATTGTGTTGCCCTTTGCGCTGGGTAACGTTGCCCACTGTTATTAAAATTGGGACGGTTCCCTTTTGTTTTTGCGGCCCTGAGGCACTTTCCATTTTAAAACCGTTGTGGATTACCGCTATGTTTTTTAACGAAAGGGGGGAGACCAAATTCTTGGTGAAATGGCTTACCGCGATAATTTTATCATAACGTTTTAAAGAAAAATCCGTGAGCTTTTTAAGAGCCCTTTTTGAAAGCCGAACCTCACTCCCATGAATTATTGCTATGTATTTTCTTTTAAAAAAAAATGTAAGAAAGCCGCCCAACCATAAAGGGAATTTTCCCGAACAAATTACAATATCACACGTTCGTGCAATTGAAAATGCCTGGCTGATACGTTTTAAATAGCTTAAAAATGCAATTTTCTTCCTCGTAATCCGAATTACCTTAAAGTTTAAATTTTTATCGAATTCCCCTTCCTCTTCGCCATTTTCAGAACGGATATCACATAATAGTTTTACCTTAAAACCATGGTTTTGTAATCCCTCCGCCAAATGATACGCATGGTTGCCTATGCCACCGGGTTGCGGAGGAAATTCCGAAGTTACTATGAGAATATTATTTGAGTTCACCTATCATTGCTCCTTGATTCAGTTTTTTTGACGCCAAACGCCACGAAATATATACCTGTAACACTACGAACGGAAACAAAAATAACGAGATAATAAGACCCAAGACCATCATTTTTTTGTTTTTCTTGTAGCGATATGGAATTATGGATTGGGGGACTGTCCGTAGAATGGCCAGCAATGTCCTATTTTTACCATAATATTTACGAAAGAGATACAATACACTGGGTATTGGTCGCGGCGCCAGTAGATTTTTAGGCCTGAAGGCGTCCCAACTGCCCATTTGCCGTAAACCTCCAGTTCCTGCTTTCACATCCAAACAATATGCTATCGGATTTGAAATACACTTAAAACCCTCCAAGTAAAGCCGTATACCATATTCGCCATCTCCCATCCTTTGTTTCTCAAACTGACGATCAAAAAGACCTGTAACCGAAAAAACACTTTTTTGCAGCATTGCATTTCCCGTAGCAAATTGCGAGGCAACCGCAAAGAAGGACCGTGCCGCGGGTATCTTAGAATTTTCTGGAAAAAAAACGCCCGCGGAAACATCTGCACCAAAAAAATCAAGACATTTTAGATGATTACTAAGCCATTTATTATTAATACGCACATCATCCTCGGACAATGCTATGTATTTTCCTCGTGAAGCTTTAATTGCCCTATTTCGGGCAAGCCATAAAGCTTTTTCCTCTTGCCGAATGAGTTTTATGGAAAGATTAAAGTCTTTATAAAAATCTTCTTGAAACGGCTCGGACTGATCTACTATGATAACTTCAAAGTTTTGATAATCCTGCTTTTCAAAATCGTGCAAAATATCTTTTAGATAGGAATATCTATTTAAA
>CAWITX010000010.1:0-144660 GCA_963839235.1 uncultured Flavobacteriaceae bacterium
GGACTATCAAAATTTTTAAGACAAAATTCTATGAATGTACCTAAACTAACTACGAACACTATACCCACAGACTACGCATGAAATTTGTAGGTCATCCAAGCTGTTTTTAAATGCAGAATTGTTAGTTGTGATTTGGAACTTTTAACATTTAAGTTTAGAACCCCTTATTTCGAATTTTTTCCGGGATCTCCATTATAAATTTCCACATTTGGAATTACACATTGTGCAAATTGTCTTGTCCATATGGTATTATCTTACCATTGGGAGGAAGATTGCGTTCTTGAAAGGTTTTTCGCTACAAAGAAGTCATTATGCAAGAAAACCACACATAAATTAGTGCCCAAATTTTCTCCATTTAGTTTGTTATTTTAGAAAATTTTCTTGTCCATAAGGTATTATTTTGCAGAAAGTCCAATTAGTATATTCTCCAGATCCGCCGAATGAAAAATAAACCATTAACCTTAAAAAAGGAAACCTTAATCAGGCAAGCTTAACCCCAGCTGGCGCGAGCGTCCCGCACGTGCCCTGTCCCCTGTACTTCAAATCAAACAAAATCAAGGACCACCCCTTGTAATTATTAACTTCACGGTGACTGAGTGTATTCCAATGAGCGAAGCGAACTGGAATTAGTACCGAGGCCACCGCCTCCCAAAGACGAAAACCAAGATGACCGAGTTAATTATAATGAACGAAACGAATTGGAATTAATATCAACGAATCCCCAACACCGCTACCCCAACTGTATTGGCATCCTTAAACAAATAATAAGTACCCCGGACTTGCTGATAAAATTTCATCCCCAAAACCACAATGGCTGTACCATCAACATCGGGAAGCTCATTCAACATTTCAAATGAATTACCAATGTAGTTCTTATCTATATATAAAGGCGCACTTGCTTTTAAACGGTATTCCAGGGTGTCGAAATTAAAATGCAAAAGCCCCAATGTAAGCGCCATATGTGTTGCCCCGGCAGGAAAATTAACATTGTTGATATTGAAATTGGTAACACTAAGTTTATTCGAATCAAAATCATAGTCTAGAGAAGCAGCCAATATATCCGGAATATTGCAAGAGGGCGTAAACTCAAAACCGCCAAGTAGTTCAACTCCCTTGTCCGTTTCCAATCCCCGGCCCATGCATCTTTTTCCCCGGATATTCACAGGGTCAAGGTTCTTTAGCTTTGTAAACAATTGAATCATACGCCCATGGAGTTCCACATCCCTGCGCACGCATAAAAAAGGCGCCAACGCAATGCGGAAAACTTTCTTTGTCTTACTGCACCTGCCAAACTCCGTGGCGTTTTCCATGGTCCGTACTAAACTTTCTTTATTTTTTGGATTCTTGCTAAAACCCCCCCCAGCAGCCCGCGCCAAATATCCCCCATTTTTGGACTTGTAATAATTAATATCCCCAATGGTACCCTTAAGCTTAATATGCCCGGCCTGTTTTGCCATAATATTCTATTTATGCACAATATAATACAATAACCTAGAATAACCTATAAAGTATATTTATAACGTACTTAAACTAAACTTATAGTATGTTTATAGTATATATAAAGCGCATTAAACGCTAATGATATATACTTTAAAGTTGTAAAAATAAGGCCGCCTATACATAGATAAGCCTAATATTGCCCCAGCAATTTCAAATTAGTATCGAGAACCAACAATTGCCCAATCAAACTCATTCTGTCAGTCCGTGTGAATTTGAATATTGCCCCAGCAATTTCAAATTAGTATCGAGAAACACCCGCTAACCATGAACGAACTTGCCCAGTGCAACGGTCGTAAACCTCGAAATTATTCTTAAACACTGAAACAGTCCTTAAAAAATACAGCAATGTAAGCCCCTAACCCGATAAGTCTTACCACTTTATTTAATATATTTACGGGTATAATTGAAACAAAACCGCTCCGGCTTCGTCCTCATAACAGCAACCAAAAAACAAGCGAAATTGCCACTAACAATCAAAACTTTAAGTAAATAAGGAACAATGCGCCCTACCTTTTTCTTTGCTTTCTTCCTGTTACTTATAGCCCACCCCCACCAATTACCGGCCCAAACCGAAACCCAATCTGGGGTGGTGGCGCGTATTGACTTAGGAATAAAATATCTATCCGAAAAAGAGTTCACAAAATCTATAGAGGAGCTGGTGGCGGCAAAAGAGGCAGCTATCCGAAATGAATGGTACCCCCAGGCTTTTAACGCCACTTTGAATATTGGTACCAACTATTACCTAATGTTGGATTATGGTGAAGCCTTCCAATATTATCTCCAAGCCTATGAAATTGCCATTAAACATCTCGGCGCAAGCCAAGAGATGGCCGTATTCAATAATATTGGGGTATTATATATTGAGGAAAACGACCCAAAGAAATCAAAGGAATCATTTTTCAAGGCATATGAAATTGCTAAAAAACTAAACGATAAAGATGAAATTGGCACCTACGGCATAAATGTAGCCCTGGTATTGAATAAAATGGGCGAATTGGATGAGGCCAAAAAGTTTATCGACGAGGCCATGCCCTTATTGCAAACCAAAACCAATGTACTGTTACTTGCAAAAATAGCGCTGACCGAAAATTTACTTTTAAGGGGCCATTACGAAAAAGCCGAGAAACTGGCCCTCGATATTCTGCCCCAAATAAGTAATCTATCCCTCATGCAGGATGGCGCCACGGTGAATGACCAAATCACCCTCCTGTTATTGCTTACCAAAATTTATGAAAGGCAACAAGAATACAAAAAGGCCCAAGAATATGCGTTATTCGCACGCCATGCCCAACAGGATATAGAGGGGCGCATAGAAATTTACAGTAGCCTTGCAAATCTTTATGGTGCAACAAACGAATTCAAAAAAGCAATTGCCTATAAGGATTCAGTAATTATCGCTACAGATTCACTCTACTCCAAAAAAAATAGCGCCCTCTTTAAAAGTGAAAAAGTAAAATTCCAGATCAAGAACTACCAGCACGAACTTCTGGAAAGCAAAAAAACCCTTAAACAGGAAAAGCAGTTTTTGTACAGCTTGATTATTGGGGTAATACTTATAATGGGATTCTTGGTCTGGGTGTACAAGAACAACTCCCTAAAACATAAACAGCGTAAAAAAATTGTAGAACTCGAATTGGCCAAGGAAAAAAACGAACACCTGCTTCTTGAAAGGCAACATCGTGAAAAGGAGGCCCTCGTACTATTGGAAAAGGAACGTCTAAAAAATGAATTGGACAGCAAAAACCGCGAATTGGCGGCAAGGGCAATGTATCTCGCAAGCAAAAATGAACTCATAGAGGAAGTCATTCAATCCTTGTCAGCAAACCTAGAGGTCGCAACCACCCCCTCATTAAAAAAGCAGATAAGCGATCTGAAAAAATACCTCAAGAAAGATACACAATGGGATAGTTTCTTTGTCCATTTCGAAGAACTGAATCAAGGTTTTCTCGACAGATTAATAGCCCAACACCCCACCTTAACACCCAACGATCTCCGGTTCCTATCCTTCCTTTATATGAATTTAAGTCATAAGGAAATAGCCTCCCTGCTAAATATAACCCCACAATCCTGCAGAAAGAGAAAAGAGCGCATCTCAAAAAAAATGGATATCCCCCCACATCATTCCATCCACTCCTACCTTGCCGCTATTTAGGTATTTTCTTCACCGTCACACATTTGAACCTTCTATGTCACGAAATGTCCCACCCCTGTTTTAGCATAAAATACAACCCCTCCCTTATTTTAGCAAATAGTTAATTACCTATTTGATTAATAAGAAACAGATCATAAAACTAAAAGGGAATGAAAAAAATTACGCTTACTATTTTTACCGCCTTACTCACTTTAATGTCTTTACAGACTAATGCCCAATTTCTGGAATCATTTGATACCGAAATTCCTCACGATTGGACCGTTATAGATAACGATGGCCAAGGTGGGACCTGGCAATATCATGCTGGCGATGCATACCGTGGCGCGGGTGAGGCCCGCATCAATTTTGAACAGGACGCACACGATGATTATTTAATTTCCCCACAATTTACAGTAAACTCGGGCATTTCCGATCAACTTTCATTTTATGCCGGGGGCACCGGCATAACCTTTCCGGAATCATTTGACGTCAAACTGTCCACCACCGGTACCGATCCCTCCGATTTTACGGAGCTGCTGGGCTCGGAAATTACCATTGCCGATGTCGATGATTTGGGCGAATATGTCAATTACACCTACAACCTGTCTGCATATAACGGCCAGCCGGTATACGTGGCCATCGTTGCCACCGCTACCGCCGCCTTTCATCTGTATATAGATGAATTTTCTGTTGAGGCCCTACCCCCCTGTCCGAAACCTTCAAATTTGAATATCGAAAATCTCACCCCTACTTCCGTCGATCTACACTGGTCAGCGGGCGGCAGCGAAAATGAATGGACCGTTAAATATGGTCCACAGGGATTTGATCCGGAATCCGAAGGTGAAACCAAAACCGTTAATGGCTCCCCAACCACTACCCTTACCAATTTGGACCCTGGTAGCGTTTATGAGGTTTATGTGAAGGCAGTATGCGGAAATGGAAATGGAGAGAGCCAATATGCCGGCCCTCTGGCGTTTTTTACCCCTTGCCTGCCCGGACAGCTTCCTTTTTCCGAAGGATTTGAAAATAGTACCGAAGACGGAACAGAACTAGCGGGTTGCTGGTCGCAGCAAATGATTACCGGCTCTAAGTGGCGCGTAAATACTTCCATGACCTCAAATAGCCTCGAACCACGATCGGGAAGTTGGGATATCTATTTATACTACGGCAGTGAGTCCTGGATTTTTTATCCCCTTGAATTGGAGCAGGATAAAATATATACCCTAACATTTTATGCCCGGGAAAGCCATACCGCGGGAGCCGACTTGGCCGCTGCTTATGGGCTTTCCAACAATTCGACCGATATGGTGAATGAAATTATCCCCACTACCGAAATAACCGATGGTGACTATCAAGAAGTGAGCGGCAGTTTCAGTCCCGCCACATCCGGTGTTTTCTATATTGGCATTAAAGGGCATATGAACGGCGGCTTCTTCCCATTTTATATGGCTCTGGACGATATTTCCGTTGAAGAAACTCCTTCTTGTTTTAAACCAACTAATTTACAGATTGAGAACGCTTCGCCTACAACAGCCGATATTAGTTGGAGTCCAGGAGGTTCTGAAACCGACTGGCTGATTAAATATGGGGAGCCCGGTTTTGACCCTACTTCAGAAGGACTGTCAGCAACGGCTAACGGCACCCCTACCACCACCCTCGAAAACCTTACTCCTGCACATATCTATAATGTATTTATTCAATCCCAGTGCGGCGGCGAAGATGGCAACAGCAGTTTTGCCGGCCCCATTACCCTTAAAACAACTCCAATAAATGATGAATTGTGCAATGCCACGCCCCTAATAGTTGATGGGGGCTGCAATGGTAGCAATTTCAGTAATGTGGGAGCAACCATGCAAACCGACGAACCCCTGGGTAGCTGCTACGATGCCCCAGGCGATCAAACAGTCTGGTTCAGCTTTGAGGCCCCCACCGGTGGAAACGTAACCGTAACCACAGATTTTGAGGGCGGAACCTTGGAGGATACAGAGATTGCCATTTTCGAAGCCCCCACAGATTGTGGCGACCTCTCCACCTTAGGAATGCAGCTAGGCTGCGATGAGGATGGCGGTAGTACCGGCACGGGCTTTTTATCGGTTGCCACCTTAACCGGTTTAACCCCAGGCTCCATGTACTATATCCAAGTGAATGGTTTTCTAAGTTTCGACGAGGGCACCATGGAAGGCACCTTCTGCATCGAAGTCCAGGATAACGGTCCCAGCTGTCCCGCCCCCACCGATATCGTTTTTGATGAAATAACCCCAACCACCGCCGCTCTAAGCTGGTCCGCCGGCGGTAACGAATCCGAATGGGAAATAATCTACGGCCTAACTGGCTTCGATCCCAACAGCGGAGGTAATTTTATAGTGGATAACGATGGCCTCTTGGGCGAAACCCTTACAGACCTTTTGCCCGAAACCTCTTATGATGTGTATGTTCGCGCCCTTTGCGGCACAAATGACGAAAGTGAACTCAGTACCGTAGCTACTTTTTCCACCCCTGTGGCGCCCCCAATAAATGATAATCTTTGTGATGCCACCCCCTTAATTGTGGATGAAATGTGTAGCGGAAATACCTATACAAATGTCGGTGCAACCTTAGAGCGCGATGAAATACAAGGCGACTGTATTTCGGAATTGCCTGTCAATACAGTCTGGTTTTCTTTTGAAGCCCCCCAAAGCGGCAATGTAACCGTAAGTACGAATATCGAGCCCAGTGAATTGCAAGATAGCCAAATGACCGTTTATGGCGTCCCAACAGATTGCACCTCTTTTACCACTTTAGGCGACTCATTGGGCTGTAATGACGATACCGACGCTGCCAATAACCAACTCTTATCCACTGTAGTGCTAACCGACCTTACCGCCGGGGAAACCTATTATGTGCAAATCAATGGAAAATTGGGCGCTGAAGGAAGCTTTTGTCTGGAAGTACATGATGACGGTATTGCCTGTCCTGCCCCCACGGATCTTACCGTTACCGATATTACTATAAATTCCGCTGATATAAATTGGACCGCCGATGCCTCAGAAAATGAATGGGAAATTAAATACGGCCCAACCGCTTTTGACCCCACCACTTCAGGTACAAGTGTTATGGATAACAACGGAACCCCTGGCGAAACCCTAACCGACCTACTACCCAATAGTTCGTACGACGTGTACGTTAGGGCTATTTGCAACTTGGATACCCAAAGTGATTATACGGGTCCTGAATCCTTTATCACCGAAATGCTCTCCACCCCAGATTTTGCTTTCGGTAACTTTACCTTTTATCCCAACCCAGTAAAAAATGAAATGGACTTAAAGGCAAACTTCCCAATTGAAAAAGTAATCATCTATAACCTCCTCGGTCAGGAAGTTATTGGAGTTGAGGGAGATAATCCACACTTAACCCTTAATTTAAGTTCCCTCCAACAAGGAGTATACTTTATGAAAGTCAACCTTCTTAATTCTGAAAAAATATTCAGGATTATAAAAGAATAAACCTTTATGCTAGTAACTATGTCAAAATTTATTAATTAACCTCAAAAACATCTTGATAGAAATGAAAAAAATGATCACCCTCTATGTAATGACAATAGTCAGTATGCTTTGTTTTACAGGCGTAAACGCCCAGTACACCCAGTCCGCCAAGGTCGTAAGCAATAACCGGGAATCGCGTGCCGAGTACGGTACCTCGGTTGCAATATTCGATGACTACGCAGTGGTAGGCGCCTCTCGCGAAAATATCGCCTCGGGTAATGCCTATGTGTATCACAAGGATGGCAGTGGTAATTGGGCATATACCCAAACCTTTTCGGCCCCAGATCCTAACGAGGGCGCCGAATTTGGCGGTGGGGCCAAAATTAACGATACCCAACTCGTAATTGCCGCAGGTAGGGCCGATGTAAACGGCACTATCCGTGCAGGGGCCCTCTATGTATATGAGCTGAACGGTTCCAATTGGGATTATTCCACCAAATTGATTGCCGACGACTTCAGTGTCGATGCCAAAATGGGAATGAACCCTACCTCCCTCGCTCTCGATAACGACATTATCGTAGCAGGAGCCCCAGGCGAAAATGGATGGGTCGGGAGTGTGTACGTCTTCCAAAAAACGGCAGGCGAATGGTCCCAAGTCCAGAAACTATTAAATCCAGTTCCACAGGCAAATGAAAGTTTCGGCATCGGAGTAGCACTTTCCGGCGATTATCTAATCGTAGGGTCAAATGAAGAGGATGGAACAAAAGGCGCAGTTCATATTTTCAAAAAGGATAACAATGGCTCCTGGGCCCATTTGCAGAAAATAGTTGCTGACGATGCCACCCCCCAGGCGTATTTCGGAACCTCCGTAAGCATGGATAACGGCATTATAGCCGTAGGGGCGTATGGCGAAAATGGTGGCACCGGCGCTACCTATATATTTGAGGACGATGGTTCCGGAAATTGGTCCCAAACAGTAAAATTGACCGCTTCCGCTCCCTCTACCGAAGCCATGTATGGATGGAACTGTAAAATTCAGGGCAATTTCCTTGCAGTGGCCGCCCCCCATGCCTATGGCCTGGAACCCGGGGAAGTGTATTTTTATAAAAAAGAGGCAGGAGTATGGAACGAGCTTCAAAAGGTAGAAAGCTTAGACTTGGCGCCAGAGGATTTCTATGGCTGGAATATTGAAATGCACGGCGACCAAATGATAGTTGGTGCGCCTTGGGAAGATGAGGACCCCACAGGCGGCGATACCGTGGACCGGGCTGGGTCGGCCTATATTTTTACAAACCCATCCATTTTATCCACTGGCATTGTCAACAGCCCCGCCCAGATCAGTATGTATCCCGTACCTGCCAACGACCATGTTACCTTTTCCTCAAAATCGCCTTTATCCAGTATCACCATTACAAACCAATTGGGAGCGCTTGTAAAAAAGGAAATCAATATCGAAAGCGACCAGTACCGTCTGGAGGTTTCCAGTTTTGCTGCAGGTATGTATTTTGTTCAAATCAATACATCCCAGGGGGAAACAACCACCAAAAAGATGCTTATCGCAAACTGATAAAATAAAAACAGTTAAATACTCCCTAGTTCAATAAGGGTGATGGGGCATGGAATTACAAATCCATGTCCCACCACCTTTTTTTATTTTCGGTGGGGGTCAGTTGTTCAAAAAATAATTCCTATACCAACCATTTCAAACATAAAAAACTATATGAAAGGTCATTGGGTATTCTCTTTAAAAGGGTTAAAATATTATTCCAAAAATCAATAAATTGCTCTTCAAAAAAGGAAAATGAAGAAAGGTGTCGCCCTTCTATTGGCTATTGTTGGCTTAGTGATATTGCTCATCTATCTTTCAATATGGAGCGGCCCGAAAAAAACCGCCTCTAATATTGTGGTGAGTGCGGGAAATATCAATAAGTTAAATTTCAAAAAACACGATAGCGTAACCATTGCCGTTACCACCCTCTATGAGGGCAACCCCCTTAAAAATATGGTACAGGGGGAACAATATAGAAAGGAATGGGAAGTGCCGGTAAAAGTGCCCTTGGCCTTTTTGGATACCTTAAAGGGTGGTCTCAAAATCATAAAAAAGGGAGGCGGCCACCAAACCAAGTCCCTGCGCCTTCAAGATCCAAAAGGTATTTACTATACGCTTCGCAGTGTTGCCAAAAATCCAGACCCATTGATTCCCGAATTTGTAAAGACCTTGGGACTGGAAAATATTATAGTCGACGGTATTTCGGCCCAGCACCCCTATGGAGCCAGTGCCGTGGCCAAAATGGCGCAAGCCATTTCCATCTTGCACACCCATCCTACCTTGTTATTTGTACCAAAGCAACAAGACCTTGGAAAATACAATAAAAGCTACGGCAATAAATTATATTGGCTGGAATATGAAACTGAAAGCCCCGTAAACTGGACCTCCTTTAAAAACGTAGTGGAAATTGTTGAAACCGAAAAACTACAGTCACTAAAACAGCAATGGGGAGATAGCCTTAGTATCAACAAAGCACTATTGGTTCGCAACCGCCTTTTCGATCTCGTCATCGGCGATTGGGACCGGCATGCAGAGCAGTGGGGATGGGTCATCCAACGGCAATCCAATTCCTATATGGCAATTCCCTTGGCCGGCGACCGCGACAATGCCTTCTTTTCCTTGGATGGCCTCCTCCCCACTGTTGTTTCCTCCAATTATATCCAGCCCCGCTTGCGTTCCTTTGAGGAAGACATTGCCTACATGCCCGGACTCGTTTACCCTTTTGATAGGTATTTTTTATTGGATACTCCCCTCGAAATTTTCCGCGAACAGGTCCAATATATCCAAGACCATTTAACGGATGAAAAGGTTGAAGAGGCGCTGCACATGTGGCCAGACGAAATTTATAAACTCCACGCGAAGGAAATATCCAAAAAAATAAAAGCAAGACGCGACAAATTGGAGGAATATGCGGAGGCCTTTAAAAAGGAAATTGACAAACAGGGGAAGCTTTCCGAACCTTTAAAAGGATCGGAGGAAGTAAAAATTTCCGGGGGCCTGTTGCAATGTTTTGAATGTAAATGAGAATTATAAAATCGACATCCCTTATAAACAAAAAAGCCCGAGGAATTTGTTTTCCCCGAACATTAACTTGATTGCAATATTTATTTTATTCCTTTACTATTCTCTTATAGAAGACACCATTTTTGTCATTCTGAACCCTTACCAGATACACTCTGCTTGCCAACGAAAAAATTATAAGAAAAGAATGATTCTTCCAGATGCCACTTCTTAAATAATGGAGTAAATAAAAGCGTTGGCCCAATTTATATACTCACAGATGGCAGAGGATAAAGAAATAGTTGTCCGCTCCTTAATGTGAATGACAACAGAGAATAACAAAAAAAGCCTCTCCAGTTAGGAAAAGCTTCTCATCGGTAATCCCGAAACTTCGGGACTAAACCACAAGCCACTTAAAGTGACTCAACACAACTTCATTAATCAACTCCGCGGTTACTGAGCGAAGCCAAAGTAGCGGTCTGGACGAGACTCGAACTCGCGACCCCCTGCGTGACAGGCAGGTATTCTAACCAACTGAACTACCAGACCAAGTTTTCAATCCTCCTTCCGGAAGACCCCAACAACAGTTGGGCAAAGTGAAAAATTGTTACCATACATTTTGGGACTCTTCCCTTGCCGTATTAAGCGGTGGCAAATATACCACTCCATTTCATTTTCGCAAACTATTTTTTTAAAAAAAACCAAATTAAATAAATCAATACTATTTTTCAGACTTTTAGAACAAAGCAAGGAAAAATTAAACCCTCACTACTCACTACTCACTACTCACTACTCACTACTCACTACTCACTACTCAAAAAATCTATCCAAACTTCTGCCGCTCCACCAAATAGGTCGTCAAAATTTTGTTGAAACTCTCATTGATATTGGTCCGCACATACTTTATCCTGTACTGGGCACAGCGCAATTGTAGTTCTGAGAAGTAATCTTTTACCGCCTCTTCATATTGCTCCCTAATATTATCGGCGTACAAATTTACATAATCGCCCGTCTCTACGTCCACAAAACGTTTCGGGCGATTATTGAAATCAAAATTCACCTCCCTGTTTTCGTCGAACGTATGAAAAAGGATCACCTCGTGCTTGTTGTATTTTAAATGCTGAAGTGCCTCAAAAAGCTTTTCCGCTTCGGCATCGCTCTGAAACATATCGGTAAAAAGAAATACAAGCGAACGGCGCTTGAGTTTTTCGGCTATTAAATGGAGGTGCTCATAGGTTTTTGTTGCTGTTTTTTCTTTTGAAGAAAGCAAGGCTTCGTTCAACTTTTGAAGCAACATTTGGTGATGGCGCTCACTGCCTTTTTCCGAAGCATAAAATTCGTATGCATTGCTATAAACGCTCAATCCCACGGCATCGCGCTGACGTTTCATCAAGTTCATGATCGCCGCAGAAGCCAGCACCGAAAAGCCAATTTTGTTCAACGAATTTATATTGAACTGCTTCAGTTTCGGGTAATGCATAGAGCTACTGTTGTCCACAATTAAATGGCAGCGTAGGTTGGTCTCCTCTTCGTAACGTTTGGTGTAAAGTTTATCGGTTTTTGCGAAAAGCTTCCAATCTATATGCTTGGTGCTTTCGCCATTATTGTAGATTTTATGCTCGGCAAATTCCGCGGAAAAACCGTGAAACGGACTTTTATGAAGCCCAGAAATAAACCCCTCTACCACTTGTTTTGCAAGCAGCTCCAGATTCTTAAAACCTGTAATCTCATTTATTTCTTTTTTCTCTATGTTCATCTTGTCACCCTGAGCGCAGTCGAAGGGTCTTTCTCTATGTTCATCTTGTCATCCTGAGCACTTCGGCTTCTCTCAGCACAGGCTTCGACGAAGGATCGTTTATTTCCTTTTCTATATTCATTTTTCAAGTTATCAGTTACGAGTTATGTTTTAGAAAGCACTTCATAACCCATAACTCTAAACTCTGAACTATTTAAGAATTTTATCCACAATTCCGTACTCAACAGATTCTTCGGCACTCATCCAATGATCGCGGTTAAAATCCTTCATTACTTTTTCAAACTTTTGGCCGCAGTTTTCAGCGAGAATTCGAGCACTTATTTCCTTTGTTTTTAAAATTTCCTGGGCTGTGATTTCAATATCGCTGGCCACACCACGGGCACCACCACTAGGTTGGTGAATCATTACTCGGGCGTGCGGCTGTATAAAGCGCTTTCCTTTTTCACCTGCGGAAAGTAAAATACTGCCCATAGAAGCTGCCAAACCGCTACAAATTGTTGAAACAGGACTTTTAATTTCACGCATCATATCATAGATTGAAAATCCCGCAGTTACATATCCTCCCGGACTATTTATGTAGAACTTTATCTCGTCGTGGCTCATTGCGTCCAGATATAGCAGACGGTCCACTACGTGGCGCGCACTTTTGTCGTCTACCATTCCCCAAAGGAATACTTTGCGTTCTTCCAATAATTTGCCATCAATTTTATCCTGTACTTTGTTCGTTTTTTCCATTTACAATATTTCTTTATAATTATAAAAATTCCCCCTTTGAAGGGGGTCAGGGGGATGTTCTCCATGTATAAAGGCAGCAACCCCGTCTTTGCCTCAAGGGCCTGTATAAAAATAACAAAAGGCCCGGCAATGCGCCAAGCCTTTCTACTATTTATTTTTCTAAGTTGAAAATACTATAAAAGCGAATCAATCGCCTCTGCGTATACGTTTTTTGGAGCAACGCCAACTTGGCGGCCTACCACTTCCCCATTTTGGAAAACCAAAACCGTAGGTATATTTCTAACTCCATATTTTGCGGCAAATTCTTGGTTTGCGTCCACATCAACCTTTCCTACCACGGCCTTGCCATCGTATTCCTTACTTATTTCTTCAATTACGGGCCCAACCATTCTGCAGGGTCCGCACCAAGCTGCCCAAAAGTCGACCAATACTGGTTTATCGCTTTTTAAGACCGTTTCTTCAAATGTTGCGTCTGTTATTTCTAATGCCATAATCTTTGTTTTTTAATGATTTTCAAAAATAATCAATTTTTACTCGAAATCTTTCGGATTAATATATGTTTAGGAAATGAAACTATTTGTTATTTCTATTTCTCTTCAAAACCTGCATCGTTTCGTAAAATCTTGAAGCTTAGTTTAATTTATAACTCAACTGCTCCCGTTCCAATTCGTCCAGCAATTCCTTGGAAATATTTATTTTATGTTTCCTGCTGGGCATAGTTAAAAGGATTTTTTCCTCCTTTTCATATACCACAAAAAACAGCTGTTTTTCTCCTTTGTGGGTTTTTACCAGATTTTTAAGTGAATCTATCTTTGCTTCCCCCAGTTCATTTAGCGGAATGGTGAGGGTCAACTTTTTGCCGTGCGTTTCCATCACATCGTGAAGCAATTGAATGCTGTTATACTGAAGTCGCGGCTCTCCTTTTTTACCGGTATCCCTATTTGTCCAGCCTTCTTTCACGAAAACGCGCCCATAGATAAAACTATTCGGAACCAAAAAATGACGCCATTTTAAATACTCTTCCCCAAAAATTTTGAAATCGTAACTGTCGTCATAATCTTCCACAGTGAAAATTGCCCATCCTTTTCCTGCTTTTGATTCGCGGTGCTGAACATCACTAACTACGCCACCAAAACACAATTCCTTATTGATGAATTTTTCCAAATGATTAAAATCTGAAACTTTGCAGTTGGCAAAACTTTTCATTTCAATTTTGAAATCGTCCAGCGGGTGGCCGGAAATATAAACTCCAACCACCTCTTTTTCCTGCTTCAGTTTTTTCATCGTTCCCCACTCTTCACAAGGCGGAACTTCGGGTTCGGGGATCTGTACTTCACTGGCATCGCCAAAAAGACTTACCTGTGAAGAATTCTGCGTTTCCTGATATTTTGCGGCATAACGCAATACCTTTTCAATAAACATTACCCCATCACCATCGTCGTGAAGATATTGGGCACGGTGGGTGTCAAAACTGTCAAAACCACCCGCCAAGCGCTAAGTTTTCAAAAGCTTTTTTATTTGCGGAACGAAGATCAATTCGCTTCGCCAAATCAAAAACCGACTTGTATTTTCCATCTTTTCTGTGTTCAACAATAGTTGCCACGGCGCTGCTACCAACACCTTTCACCGCACCCATTCCAAAACGGATAGCGCCTTGATCATTCACCGTAAATTTGTGAAAAGATTCATTTACATCGGGGCCCAAAACAGTTAGACCCATCCGTTTGCATTCGTCCATAAAAAAAGTCACCTGTTTTATGTCACTCATATTGTTGCTCAGCACCGCAGCCATATATTCTGCGGGATAATGCGCTTTTAAATAAGCCGTTTGGTAGGCAATCCAAGCATAACAAGTGGAATGCGATTTGTTAAAAGCGTAACTCGCAAAGGCTTCCCAATCCTTCCAGATTTTTTCAAGTTTCTCGGCATCGTGTCCTTTTTCGGCAGCTTGTGCAACAAATTGCGGCTTCATTTTGTCAAGTACCGCTTTTTGCTTTTTCCCCATTGCTTTTCGCAAAACGTCCGCTTCACCCTTTAGTGAATCCTGCCAACTTTTGCGACAACAAGCATCACCTGCTCCTGATAAACCGTAATTCCGTAGGTTTCCTTTAAATATTCCTCCATCGCGGGAAGATCGTATTCAATTTCTTCCTCCCCGTGTTTTCTACGTACGAAACTCGGAATATATTCCATCGGACCCGGACGGTAGAGCGCGTTCATCGCAATCAAATCCGCAAAGACCGTTGGTTTCAATTCCTTCATATATTTCTGCATTCCGGCAGATTCATACTGAAAGATCCCAACCGTATCCCCTCTTTGGAAAAGTTCGTAGGTTTTTTCATCATCGAGCGGAAAGTTGTCCGGATCCAGGTCAATGTTGTGCTTGTGCTTTACAAGTTTTACCGTGTCTTTAATGAGCGTTAAGGTTTTCAGTCCGAGGAAATCCATTTTCAAAAGACCAGCACTTTCAACTACCGAGTTGTCGAATTGGGTAACGTACAAATCGGAATCCTTTGCAGTGGCAACGGGCACAAAATCGGTAATATCGCTAGGCGTAATAATTACCCCGCAGGCGTGGATTCCAGTATTTCTGACGGAACCTTCAAGAATTTTTGCTTGGTTTATAGTTTGCGCTTCAAGATCACTTCCTTCGGAAAGATTTAAAAGTTCGTTCACTTTCGGAAGCTCATCGCTTCGGAAACGGCTTCGCAATTCAGCGTCGCTCAAACCGAAGATCTTGTTCAGCTTGGTCATGTTCGGAATCAATTTCGAAATACGATCGGCTTCATTCAACGGTAAATCCAAAACCCGCGCGGTATCGCGAATGGAAGATTTTGCAGCCATCGTTCCGTAGGTAATAATCTGCGCCACCTGATTGCTTCCGTATTTATTGATTACGTAATCCATAACCCTGCTTCGGCCTTCGTCATCAAAATCGATATCGATATCGGGCATACTCACACGGTCCGGATTTAGGAAACGCTCGAAAAGAAGATCGTATTTAATGGGACAAATATTCGTAATTCCCAAACAGTAAGCCACCGCACTCCCCGCCGCCGAACCACGGCCCGGACCCACGGAAACATCCATTTTTCGGGCTTCCGCAATAAAATCCTGTACAATCAAAAAGTAACCGGGATAGCCTGTATTGGCGATTACTTCCAGCTCGAAATCGAGGCGCTGTTTTATTTCCTTTACACGTTGCGAAGCTTGCTCGGGAATTTCAAAATCTGTCAGTGCTTCATAGGAAACCTCCAATAATTCCGGATATCTTTTTTTTGCACCTTCATAGGTTAAGTAGCGCAAATAGGCATTCTCCCCGCGTTTGCCGCCGTCAATATCTTCAGAATTCAAAAATTCCTCCGGAATGCCGAAGTTGGGAAGCAATACATCGCGATGCAGGGTGAATGGTTGGATTTTTGAAACGACCTCTTCAATATTCAAAATCGCTTCGGGAAGATCCTTAAACAGCGATTTCATCTCGTCCTGAGACTTAAAAAAATATTCCTGGTTTGGCAGACCGTAACGATAGCCGCGACCGCGTCCAATTGGCGTTGCCTGCTTTTCGCCATCTTTTACGCACAGTAAAATGTCGTGGGCGTTGGCGTCTTCCTTCTTTATATAATACGTGTTGTTGCAGGCAACCGTCTTTACGTTGTTGCGTTTGGCCATTTCAATGAGAACGTCGTTTACTCGCCTTTCATCCTCTTGGTCGTGGCGCATTATTTCCACATAAAGGTCTTCGCCGAACATTTCCTTCCACCACAGCAGCGCCTCTTCCGCCTGACTTTCACCCACATTCAAGATCTTTCCGGGCACTTCGCCGTAAAGGCTTCCGGTTAAAACTATAATGTCTTCTTTGTATTTTTCGACTATATTTTTATCAATCCGCGGTACGTAATAAAAGCCTTGGGTATAGGCGATGGAAGCCATTTTTGCTAGATTGTGGTAGCCATTTTTGTTCTTGGCCAGCATCACAACTTGGTAGCCGTTATCTTTGTGATTTTTGTTGAGATGGTCCTCGCACACAAAAAATTCACAGCCCACAATTGCCTTTAATTGCTTGTGTTTCTCTTCTTCGGAAAGGTTTTTATTGAAATTGGAAACCGCCTGCACAAAGTGAAATGCACCCATCATATTGCCGGAATCGGTAATGGCGACGGCCGGCATATTGTTTTCAACCGCGGCGTTCACCAAATCCTGGGTGCTGGAAGTGGATTGCAAAATGGAAAACTGCGAATGGTTGTGTAGGTGCACAAACGGCGCATCCTCAAGCGTGGCAATGTTTTCCTTTATTTCCTCGGAAGAAATTTCCTGTGTTTCGGAAGCTGCCAGCAATTGTTTGCGGATTTCTTCCGAAGCACCTTTTAGATTGACGTGCTCCAGCCCAATAAGCTGAATCGTATTTGGATTTTTCTTCGTGAAATTTTCAAAATAATCAGGCTGTACGTCCAATTGCTCCACGGTGAACTTCCGCAGTCTGACCAATTCCAAAAAGCAGCGTGTTGTCGCCTCCACGTCGGCAGTAGCGTTGTGCGCCTCCGCGAAGGGTTCATTGAACAGAAATTCGTGAAGTTCGGTTAATGTTGGCAATTTAAACTTTCCTCCCCTTCCGCCGGGAATCTCACAAAGCCGGGCGGTTGTTTCGGTACAGGTGTCCAAAACGCGAAGTTCGGTCAGGGGGTTTTCAATCCCTAGCCGGAAAAATTCGGCGCCCATAATATTTACATCGAAATCTACATTTTGGCCTACGACAAATTTTGCCTTTGAAAGTGCGCCGTTGAATTTATCAATAACCTCATTTAATGAAATTCCTTTGGCCGTTGCCAATTCCGTGGAAATACCGTGGATTTTTTCAGCATCAAAAGGAATGTTGAAACCTTCGGGCTTTACCAAATAATCCTGATTTTCAATTAAAGTTCCGTCGGCATCGTGCAATTGCCAAGCAATCTGGATACAGCGGGGCCAATTATCGCTATCGCTAACGGGAGCATTATAGCGTTTGGGAAGGCCTGTGGTTTCTGTATCGAAGATTAAAAACATTGGTTAAAGGGATTAGGATGTGGGATTAGAATAAAGTTTCTAAATCATTACAACTTTGATGGTAAAAATAGAAAAACCTCCCCCTTTGGGGAAGTTAAATTATTAGTAGTTGTTCACAATAAAAAACCGTTCCAGGAAATTCCCGAAACGGTTTCTATTCTTGTTTTCAAGCCTATTAATTAGGATACAACAGCTTCAAAATTCTTGGCACTTTCACATGCATTTTGAATGGTGTCACGCTGGTTGGTCAAAATTTTCTGCGTTGTGGGCGGCAATGTCGTGTCTTTAATCACATCATTGTAATCCTCAATTGCAGCTTTTTCACCTGTCTGCACTTCTTCCAAAATAGTTTCTTCATTATTTGAAGAAAACGCGGTTTCAATATCCATCCACGCTCTGTGCATGCTTCCTTTGGTGCTTCCTCCTTTTTCAGGAGACTCGCCATAATTTCTGATTTCAGTTTTTAGTTCGTGGCCAAAATCGTATCTTTTTTGGGCCTGCTCGTTGAAAAATTCTTTCAATTTTGAATTATCTACTTTATCGGCAGCTTTTTTATAACCCTTTTCGGCGTCATAATTTTTCTCCAATAGTTCGTTCAACTTGTTCGACATTTCTTCAGTATACTTCATATTCTTTCGTTTTAAATTATACAGTGGTTTTTTCTGTCATCGTTCCTTTAAAGCCCACTGTTTAACTTCATTCGGATATATCCTAACCTACCATAAATAAAGGCGTTCAGCGAATTTTTAAGTTAAGTTTAATAGAAATTAACAAGGTTTAACCTCTATAGTGAATTTTAAAAAGATAATCACGGATTTATCGATATGTGACCATACTTTTGAAGGCAAAAAAATAAAAGTATAAAGCATTGAATTTCAAAAAGAAAAAATACTATCTTTGCCGTCCTTAATTATAACCGGGGTCGGGAACCCCAAAAATTAATTCAATATGCCTGTAAAAATCAGACTACAAAGACACGGAAAGAAAGGGAAGCCTTATTTCTGGATCATCGCGGCAGACAGCCGTGCAAAAAGGGATGGTAAATTCCTTGAAAAATTGGGATCTTACAATCCTACAACAAACCCTGCACAGATTGACCTTGATGTGGACAGTGCCGTAAAATGGCTTCAAAATGGAGCGCAGCCTACGGATACTGCTCGCGCAATTCTTTCATACAAAGGTGCCTTGATGAAAAACCACCTTGCCGGTGGCGTTCGCAAAGGTGCATTGACCGAAGAACAAGCTGAGGCAAAATTCAACGAATGGTTGGAATCCAAAACAGGATCCATCGATCACAAAAAAGCATCACTTTCTGAAGCTAAGGAAAAAGAGAAGGCTGAAAAACTTGCAGCTGAAAAGGCCGTGAACGAAAAGCGCGCCGCTGAGGCCGCCGCCGCTGCCGCTCCTGCTGAGGAAGCTACTGAGGAAGCCGAAGTAGAAACTGAAGCTGCTGAAACAGCTTCGGAAGAAACTCCTGCTACTGAAACTGAAGCAACCGAAGCTACTGCCGAAGATGCTAAGGAAGACGAAAAAGAAGCATAAATTTTATAGCGATGCAAAAGGAGAATTGCTTCTACTTAGGCAAAATCGTTAAAAAATACAGCTTTAAGGGGGAACTGCTCATAAAACTTGATACGGACGAACCCGAACTTTTTACCGAAATGGAATCGGTTTTTGTGGAACAACGCAAAAACCTGATTCCATTTTTTATTGAGGAAAGCTCACTGCACAAAAGCGAATTGCTACGCGTACGTTTTGAAGACGTAAAAAACGAAGCCGATGCGGATGCATTGATTGGGGCACATCTTTATCTGCCTTTGGAATTCCTGCCAAAATTGACAGGCAATAAATTCTACTACCACGAAATTATCGGTTTTACCGCCGAAGATGAATCTTTTGGGAAAATTGGCATGATTACCGGAGTAAATGATACCACTTCACAGGCTTTATTTGAAATTGACCGCGACGGAAAACAAATTTTAATTCCCGTAATTGATAATTTCATTAAAAAAGTAGATCGGGATAGCAAAACAATCCATTTAAAGGTGCCGGAAGGGCTGATTGAAATGTATTTGTGAAAAATCCCAAAAATTCAAATTCCAAATTCAAACTAAATCCCAAAATACAAATTTCAACAATCGACAATCGTAAATCTAAAATCCCTTGAAGCCTTTTAAATTTAAACAATTTACCGTTGAACAAGATCGTTGTGCGATGAAGATTGGTACGGACGGGATCCTGCTCGGGGCTTGGGTTTCTTTGAAAAAAAATCCTTTTTCCATTTTGGATATCGGCGCCGGCACCGGAATTATTGCCCTGCAACTTGCGCAGCGCTCCAACGCCGAAATGATTGACGCGCTTGAAATTGATGCGGACGCCTATGAACAATGCGTTGACAATTTTGAAAACTCTCCGTGGGGCGATCGCCTTTTTTGCTATCACGCTTCGCTCGAAGAATTTGTTGAGGAAATTGATGATAAATACGATCTCATCATTTCCAATCCGCCATTCTATTCCGAAGATTACAAAACTCAAGTTGAATCACGGGACGTTGCCCGATTTAATGATGCCCTTCCTTTTGATGAATTGATTGAAAGCGCGTCACAGTTACTTTCCGATGAAGGTATTTTTGCCGTAATTATTCCACGGAAGGAAGAAGAATATTTTATCAAAATGGCTTCTGAAGTAAATCTGTTTCCAAACAGAATTTGCAGGGTTCGAGGCACTGAAACTTCCGAAGAAAAAAGGAGTATGCTGGAGTTTTCCTTTGAAAAGATTTCACCGATAATTGAAAACCTTATCATTGAAATTTCCCGCCACAATTATACGGAAGATTACAAAAAGCTTGTTGCGGATTTTTATTTGAAAATGTAGTTCTTTCAACTTGTGATTTCTACATTTGTACTCCTTAATTTATAGAAAATGAAACCAGACCTATTTGAAGCCCCAGATTACTATAACCTTGACGAATTACTTTCCGATGAACACAAATTGGTACGCCAAGCCGCCCGCGATTGGGTGAAGCGCGACGTATCGCCAATTATTGAAGAATACGCCCAAAAAGCGGAATTTCCCGAGCAAATAATCAGCGGACTTGCTGAAATAGGCGCATTTGGTCCCTACATTCCCGAGGAATACGGCGGTGCGGGATTGGACCAAATTTCTTATGGACTTATTATGCAGGAAATTGAGCGCGGCGACAGCGGCGTTCGCAGTACGGCTTCGGTACAATCATCTTTGGTTATGTATCCTATTTGGAAATACGGGAATGAGGAACAACGCAAAAAATATTTACCAAAACTCGCAACCGGAGAATGGATGGGCTGTTTCGGGTTGACCGAACCCGACCACGGAAGTAATCCGGGCGGGATGACCACCAACTTTAAAGACAAAGGCGATTACTATCTTTTGAATGGCGCCAAAATGTGGATAAGCAACGCGCCTTTCGCACAGGTTGCAGTTGTTTGGGCTAAAAATGAAGAAGGAAGAATCCACGGCTTGATCGTGGAACGCGGCATGGAAGGTTTTTCAACGCCGGAAACACACAACAAATGGTCACTTCGCGCTTCGGCAACGGGCGAGCTTATTTTTGATAATGTAAAAGTCCCGAAAGAAAATTTACTTCCAAATAAATCAGGTTTGGGTGCGCCGCTTGGCTGCCTCGATTCTGCTCGATATGGAATCGCTTGGGGCGCAATCGGTGCGGCGATGGATTGCTACGATACGGCACTGCGTTATTCAAAAGAAAGAATGCAATTTGGAAAACCTATTGGACAATTCCAACTTCAACAGAAAAAATTGGCCGAAATGATTACCGAAATCACCAAGGCACAATTGCTCGCTTGGCGTTTGGGCGTAATGCGAAATGCCGGAACCGCAACCTCAGCACAGATTTCAATGGCAAAAAGGAACAATGTAGAAATGGCCATAAACATAGCCCGCGAAGCCAGACAAATTTTGGGCGGAATGGGAATAACCGGCGAATACAGCATTATGCGCCACTCGATGAATCTTGAAAGTGTTATTACTTATGAAGGTACCCACGATATTCATTTGTTGATTACAGGTTTGGATATTACTGGCCTGAACGCGTTTCAGTAAATCTGAAACACATTTTAAAACCACGAAATCACGAATTATTTTTTTAACCCAAACCTCACAGGTCTTCGAGACTTGTGAGGTTTTTTTAAACGATTAAGCTCTAAAGAACGCTATCGGCAATGCTAGCCGTTGCTTTCCCAACGGATAAATATTTTATATTATATTCGTGTATTCGTGGCTTTTAATATTTTGTAAATGTCTTCCTTCAAAAGAATTTCCCGAGCATACCGAACCGCCCGCCGGATTTCTTTTAACGATTCTTCAAAATTCATTATTTTCAGCGATTGCCACCGTGGAGACAATAGTTTTGCGGACGATTTCGCGAACAATCGAAATATCTACTTTCACGCCCTACAGGATTACTATAAAAATGGCTTATACCTATTGTGAATTGGGCGATGGCGATGAACTTTGGGAAAATATTTTCTTCAAGGATATTTTTGAGGCGCACCAAAACATATATGAGCTGATGAAGCTCTTTTATGCCGAAAACAGGCTTTACAGATTGATGGGAAACCACGATATGGTTTACGCAAACAAAAAATATGTTCAAAAAAACCTGTTTACGTATTTCGATAAAATCACCAATAAAGATGCGCCACTTTTTCCGGGAATTGAATTCACGGAAGGTCTTATTTTAGAGCACGAAAAAACAGGACAGGAAATTTTTATGATGCACGGTCACCAAGCAGATTGGATGAATTATGTGGGTTGGAAATTCAACAGATTTATGGTTCGCGCACTTTGGCGACAATTGCAGATTTTTGGCATCAGCGACCCCACAAGCCCTGCAAAAAACTATAAAAATCTGATTAAGGTTGAAAGGCGAACCAAAAGTTGGATCGTGGCAAACAAAAATCTATTTACAATCATCGGCCACACGCACAGACCGCGATTTCCGGAGCCGGGGGACATTGCTTTTTTTAATGATGGAAGCTGCGTGCACCCGAGAAGCATTACTGGATTGGAAATTGAAAATGGTGGGATTTCTTTAATAAAATGGCAGATTTCCACAACGGAGAACGGAACCTTGAAAGTAGTAAAAATGCTTTTGGAAGGCCCACAGAAATTGATTGATTATAAAACTGAATAGTTCTTATTGTACCATTATCAATTAAAAAATGAAAAAAATGAAATATTTACAGATTGCTCTTTTGGTTCTTGCCCTTCTTTCACTCTCCTGCGCCGTTTCAAAAAAGAATACTTCCCCTGAAAAACCAAATTATAATTATTTGGCCCTCGGCGACAGCTATACCATTGGCGAAAGCGTTTGCGGTACGTGCAATTATCCACAGCAATTAACCGATAGTTTGAATGCTGTTTCCAATGAAAAAACTTCGGTTAAAATTATTGCGAAAACAGGTTGGACGACTACTGATTTACTTTCGGCAATAGCTTCGGAAAATCCGTCAAAAGATTACGATTTGGTGACGTTGCTTATTGGGGTAAACAACCAATACCAAGGAAAACCTTTTTCGATTTATGAAGAGGAATTCCCCAAATTGCTCGATATGGCAATAGATTTTGCCAAAGGGAAATAAGGAACACGTAATCGTACTTTCCATCCCCGATTATGCCTACACGCCGTTCGGGCAAAAATCTGGAAAGGCCGAAAAAATTACTTCGGAATTAAAAAAATACAATGCGTTCGCAGAAAAAGTTACAAAAGAAAAAGGAGTCGATTTTGAAAACATAACTCCAATAACGCAAAGGGGATTGGAGAACCCAGATTTGGTCGCTTCCAAAGACGGATTACATCCTTCGGCCGTGGCGTACAAAAAATTCGTGGACCAGATTTTTAAAAAGGTTTCAAAAATTCTTCATTAAACTTCGGGAGCGAGTTCAACTTCCAAGCCGTCAAGCTCTTCTTTTATAAAAATTTGGCATCCAAGTCGGCTGTTTTCTTTCACATTAAAAGCTTCAGAAAGCATTAAGTCTTCATCATAGCTCATCTCGGGAAGTTCGTGATCGCTTAAAACATAACACTGGCAGGAAGCGCACATCGCCATCCCGCCGCAGATACCGATGGTTCCTTCGGGCGCCAATTCATAGGAACGAACAATTTCCATAAGGTTCATGTTCATATCGGTGGGGGCATCAACCTCGTGCTTTTTGCCCTCGCGGTCTATGATTGTTATTTTAATATCCTTCATCAATCAATAGACTTTATCACGGCCTTTGGAGCTTCTTTTTTACTGCCGTCAAATCCTTCCACTCCACCAACAGTGGTGTATTTCATAACATATCTTTTGTCAGGAAATATGCGCTGGTAGGCACTTTGGCACATTAAGGTTGCCTCGTGGAAACCGCACAAAATAAGTTTTAGTTTTCCCGGATAGGTGTTTACATCGCCTATGGCATAGATGCCGGGAATGTTTGTCTGATAATCCAAAGTGTTATCAACTTTTATAGCATTTTTCTCAATTTCAAGCCCCCAATCTGCGATCGGGCCAAGTTTTGGCGCCAACCCGAAAAGCGGAATAAAATGGTCGCATTCGCGGTTGAAAACTTCGGCACCTCTTTTTATTACTACTTCTTCCAATTCTTCATTTCCCACCAGACCTACCACTTCAGCTGGGGTTATCAATTCAATTTTTCCTAGGTTTTTTAATTCCTGTACTTTTTCAACACTGTCCAATGCACCGCGGAATTCATTTCTTCTGTGAATTAGGGTTACGCTTTTTGCAACATCTGTTAAAAATATACTCCAATCCAAAGCGGAGTCGCCCCCGCCGGAAATAATCACCCTTTTGTTTCGATACATTTCCGGGTCGCGGATAATGTATTCCACGCCTTTATCCTCAAAATTTGAAATATTGGTGATTGGCGGTTTTCGAGGTTCAAAACTTCCGAGACCGCCTGCGATTGCAACAATTGGCGCATGGTGCTTTGTTCCTTTTTCAGTAGTTACAATGAAGGAACCATCTTCAAGTTTTTCAATGGTATCGGCGCGTTCGCCCAAGGTAAAACCGGGTTGGAACGGTTCAATCTGCTTCATGAGATTTTTCACCAAATCGCCCGCCAAAACTTCGGGAAAACCGGGAATATCGTAAATGGGTTTTTTGGGATATATTTCGGAACACTGACCGCCTGCTTGGGGAAGTGCGTCAATTAAATGGCATTTTAATTTAAGTAACCCTGCTTCAAAAACTGCGAAGAGTCCCGTGGGACCCGCGCCAATTATAAGAATATCTGTTTTAATCATTAAATACTATGCTACGTAAAGTTCAAAAATAGTTTTGAAAGTGTATTAAAAAAATGACAATTGTCAATTCTGCGATACGCTAATTACCTTTTCTATTTGTGGTGCGTATTTTTTTATAGTCATTTCCACACCACTTTTTAAGGTCATCTGGTTTATTGAGCAACCTACGCACGCTCCTTCCAACTGAACGTTTACAACTGTATCGTCCACAATGGAAACCAAGGAAATATCGCCACCGTCATTCTGCAAGAAAGGACGAATTTCCTCTAATGCTTCCTCTACTTTTTGGGTTAATTCTTGCGTTGTCATTTTATTTTTTTACGGCGCTGCAACCCGCCATTGTTGTAATTTTTATAGCTTCGGTGGGGGGAAGATTTTCATTTCTTCGAACCGTTTCTTCAACCACCTTTCTTGTAATTTTCTCAAAAGCTTCCTCTGTTTGGGTTGCGGTTTGTAGCGCGGCGGGGCGGCCAACATCTCCTGCTTCCCGAATGCTCTGTACCAAGGGAACTTCGCCCAAAAATGGCACTTTTAAATCTTCGGCTAAATGTTTTGCACCTTCCTTTCCGAATATATAATATTTATTTTCAGGAAGTTCCGCCGGAACGAAATAGGACATATTTTCTATAATCCCCAACACCGGCACATCTATATTTTCCTGCCTGAACATTGCAACACCTTTGCGGGCATCGGCCAAAGCCACATTTTGTGGAGTGCTCACGACTACCGAACCAGTGATGGGCAACGACTGCATAATGCTCAAATGGATATCTCCTGTTCCCGGAGGAAGGTCAATCAACATAAAATCAAGTTCGCCCCACGCGGCATCAAAAATCAATTGATTTAAAGCTTTAGCGGCCATCGGTCCACGCCAAATTACGGCCTGATCGGGTTGGGTGAAGAAGCCGATGGAAAGAATTTTTACTCCATAATTTTCTATGGGCTTCATTTTGCTTTTGCCTTCTACATTAATTGAAAGAGGTTTTTCCAGGGCAACATCGAACATTATTGGGATTGACGGGCCATAAATATCGGCATCCAAAATTCCTACCTTAAAGCCCATTTTTGAAAGTGTTACCGCCAAATTTGCCGTAACGGTCGATTTTCCCACGCCTCCCTTTCCGGAAGCAACGGCGATAATATTTTGAATTCCTGGAATAGGCTTTCCCTTTATAAGATTGGGGTTTTTAGGTTTTTGTGGTGCCTCAATTTTAATATTTACTTGAACTTTGGCGTTCTCATCCACCTTTTCGTGAATGGTTTTAATTACATCCGCTTCCGCGCGTTTTTTTATGTGAAGCGCCGGCGTGGAAAGTATAAGGTCTACAATTACTTCATCGGCAAACGTGACCACATTCTGGACGGCACCGCTCTCCACCATATTTTTTCCTTCGCCTGAAATGGTAATGGTTTCGAGGGCTTTAAGGATATTTTGTTTTGAAATGCTCATTTCTTTTTCAATAATATTTAGATTGATTCTAAAGTGCAAATATAGTGGGAAATCTTCGGAAAACGAAGGTGTAAGATTGAAATGATTTATAGTAGGATAACCAGTATTTTTAGATTTTTGATTTTAGAAATCTGTTTTCCTAATATTTGTATCCCGATGCTTCGGGATTGAAAAATTAGGAAATATCACTCATATTGGAGAATTGAATTGAACTAATTTTTACTTAAAAGTTCCTTCCCCGGATCCCAAAAACATTTTTCGAAATTCTGGATTGCATTTTCAACTACTTCTATGCCTTCGCTTTCCAAAAGTTGTTGCATTAAATTTGTGCCTTCAAAATGGTGCTTCCCGGTCAGCAATCCTTTTCTGTTAACCACCCGATGCGCAGGGACATCCTTGCTGCCACTGCCATTCATCGCCCAGCCGACCATTCTTGCGCTTCCTGCGGCGCCCAAATAATTTGCTATTGCTCCATAGGAGGTTACGCGGCCATAAGGGATTTGGCGAGCAACGGCATACACCTTTTCAAAAAAATTTTCTTCCGCTTTTTTCACTCTAGTATATCCACAATTTTTAAAAGGGTAATAAGCGCAATTATCCCCGTTATGCCCCCAATGATATAATTTAGGTTGATTTTCAGAAATTTCTTCTCCTTCATTTTTTTGAAAAATTTTATATAGAGCAATAGGATGGCAAATGTGCCCATTGCAGAACCAAGTACCGCTCCAAATAATGCGGGGTGGGAAAGGCTGAGCCAGCCAAATGCGGAAAAGGTAACCCCAATATAAACCCAATATGGCAAGGGAAAAAGATTGAGTGCGGAAAGAAGAATACCTGCAAAAAACCGGTTTGTTTTTGAATGGTGCTCCTGTTCAGGAAGCTCTTGCCTGGTATCTTTTGCTATAAAAAAATAGTATGCGGTTATTATGACGAAAATACCAAAGGCAACCTTTTGCAATACGGCCACCACTTTTGGGTGACTGTCAATATACTGCGCGAACAATAGCGAAATATAGGTCTGGAAGATTACGGTAATGCACACGCCAACCGAAAAGAGGACCGCTTTTTTACTGTTTTCCTGCAAACTGATCTTGGCGGCGGTCATATTTAAGAGACCGGGATGCAATACGCCTATACATGCGGCCGTAAAGCCAATAATAAAATTATACACAACGGCCATAAACCCCAGGTTTGATTGTGAAGATACTAAAATTAAACAGAACGGAATTTAAACCTGATGTAGGTAATTTTTTTTCCAATTTCCAGATATTGGTTCTCGTAAAAGGTCTGAATTTCCGTAACGGCTGCGGGCGCACCTTGGCTGCCATACACATCGTGGTGGGCGTATTCTATCATTTCATCCAGGCCGTGAAGCAGCCCGAGGGTGTAACCGTGCATAAATTCGCTGTCGGTTTTAAGATGGACTAGTCCGTCCGGTTTCAGAATTTTTTTATACTTCTGAAGAAATTCCTCATTGGTAAGTCGGTGTTTGGTCCGCTTATATTTTATCTGTGGATCGGGGAAGGTAATCCATATTTCATCAACTTCATTTTCATCAAAAATAAGATCTACCAGTTCAATTTGTGTTCGCAGAAAACCCACATTCTGTAAATCTTCTTCCAACGCGGTTTTGGCACCTCGCCAAAAACGGGCACCTTTTATGTCTATTCCCAAGAAATTTTTATCGGGATATTTTTTGGCAAGATTGACTGAATATTCCCCTTTGCCGCAACCGAGTTCCAATACAAGTGGATGGTTGTTTTTGAAGAATTCTTTTTTCCAATTTCCTTTCAATTCGAATGAATTTGAAATTATTTCCTCGCGCGTTGGTTGCACTACATTACCGAAAGTCTCGTTTTCTTTGAAACGCCTAAGTTTGTTCTTACTTCCCAAAATTTTAATTTTCGGTAAAATTAAGGAAATATACTTCTGGGGCAATTATTGCTACCTTTGTTTATGCCAGGCAAAAAAACAATTATGGTTGCGCCCCTGCATTGGGGTTTGGGGCACGCTACCCGTTGCATTCCTATTATTAGGGCGCTTTCTGGTTACGGCTACAATGTGCTTTTAGCTTCGGATGGGCCCGCATTAATTTTATTACGTAAAGAATTTCCGGATCTTCCTTTTCTTGAATTGCCTTCATATAACATTACATATCCCAAGAATGGGAACTATTTTAGATGGAAACTTTTAATGAATTTGCCACAAATACAAAAAACCATCAAGGCAGAGAAAAAAGTGGTGAAAGAACTCGTAGCCAAGGGAGAAGTAGATGGAATAATAAGCGACAACAGGTTTGGCGTTAGAAACAAAGATGTTCCCTCGGTATTTATTACGCACCAACTGAATGTTTTAACCGGCGGAACCTCGTACTTCAGCAGTAAAATCCATCAAAATATAATTAGGAAATTTGACCAATGCTGGGTGCCGGACGTGGCCGATATAGTTATGAACCTCAGCGGAAAACTTGGGCATTTGGACGAGGAGCTTCCCAATGTAAAATATATTGGTATTTTAAGTAGAATGGTGAAAAAAGAACTTCCGAAAAAATATGATTTTCTTTTGCTGCTTTCGGGGCCCGAGCCGCAGCGAAGTCTGTTGGAAAAAAAACTTTTGAATGAATTTAAAAATTCCGAAAAAGCCATCTTGCTCGTGCAGGGAAAAGTTGAGGAAAAACAAAATTTGACGAAACGGAATAATATTGAAATAGTAAATTTTTTAAAAAGTGACGGCTTGGAAAAAGCCATAAATGAATGCGAGGTCGTTATTTCCCGGTCGGGTTACACAACAATAATGGATCTTGCAGCGCTGGAAAAAAAGGCATTTTTTATACCTACGCCAGGACAATATGAACAGGAGTATTTGGCAAAGCGTTTAAAGGAATTGGGGCGTGTGCCGTCGTGCAGGCAGGAAAAATTCCGTGTAAAGAAATTAGATAAAGTTGCAGTTTATAAGGGATTGAAAAATTATAGCCAAACCCCCAATTTTAAAGATTTATTTAGCCTTTTCCAGGGTAAATGAGAATTCGGACCCGATTCCAAACTGGCTTTCCACATAAATTTTTTCAGAATGTGCTTCAACTATATGTTTCACAATAGAAAGGCCGAGTCCACTACCGCCCTCTTTCCGGGAACCACTTTTATCCACCCTAAAAAATCGCTCAAAAACCCGCGGAATGTTCTGCTTTTCAATACCTTCCCCGTTATCGGTGACACGCACCACTATTTTGTTTTTAATTAAACCTTCCACGCCCACTTCTGTCGTGCCAGCCTTTTTTCCGTATTTTATGGAATTTACAATTAAGTTGGTCAGTACTTGTTGAATGCGTTCCCGATCTGCGTGAACCATAATTTTTTCCGAATATTCCTTATCAAAAGTCAATGTGATATTTTTCTTCCCCGCCTTCATTTCCAAAAGTTCGAAAACGTTTTTTACAAGTTTTACAATATCAAAATCCTCTTTATGGAGATTGAGATCGCCGACCTCCAATTTCGTGATCAAATCCAGATCCTTCACAATATAAACCAGCCTATCCACGCCTTTAGCGGCTCTTTTCAAATACTTTTTCCGGACTTTTTTATCTTTTATGGCGCCATCCATGAGGGTGAGAATGTAACCTTGAACGGTAAACAGCGGGGTTTTTAATTCGTGGCTTACGTTGCCCATAAATTCCTTTCGGTAATTTTCCCGGACTTTAAGGGTTTCAATTTCCAGTTTTTTGTCCCTCGCAAAACGCTCAACTTCACGGGTAAGCACTTCCATGTCTGTAGTAATTGGTGCCTGCGCAATTGTGGTTTCGTCAAGCAAACGCACATCTTCGTAGATTCTTTTTACACGTTTGAAGATGAATTTTTCAATGCGGTACTGAATTATAAAAAAGGAAATAAGAAAGGAAACTACTGCCAAAAGAAGCGTCCACCATATACTTGCTTCAGAAAAACTAAGCAGGAAGAAGCCCACGCATAGCGATAAAAGCAAGGCAACATATAGTGAGGAGATGGCGGCAAAACTATATTTTTTTGAAAATTTTTCTGGCATTAAATTACAAACTTGTACCCTACTCCTTTTACGGTTTTAAATTTTTCATCACCAATTTTTTCACGAAGCTTTCGTATGTGCACATCAATGGTACGGCCTCCCACTATTACCTCATTCCCCCAAATTGTGTCCAAAATGTCCTCTCGTTTAAACACCTTCCCAGGTTTGGAGGCCAACAGCGCCAAAAGTTCAAACTCTTTTCGAGGGAGGACCATTTCTTCCTTGCCAAGCATAATTTTATACTCTTCGCGATTGATGACTAAGTTACCGAGTTTAATTTTATCATCCTCATTTGTTTCCTTAAATCTTCGCAACAAAGCCTTTACTTTACTCACCAAAATTTTCGGTTTGATGGGCTTTGTAATATAGTCATCGGCTCCCGCTTCAAAACCGGCCACCTGCGAGTAGTCCTCGCCCCGGGCGGTTAAAAATGTTATTACGGTTTCTGAAAGTTCCGGGATTTTCCTCATTTTTTCACAGGCTTCAATTCCGTCCATTTTTGGCATCATAACATCCAATATAATTAGGTGGGGTCTTGATTTTTTGGCTTGGACTATTCCCTCCGCCCCATTTTCGGCCGTTATAACCGTGTAGCCTTCGGCAGTTAGATTATACCTTACAATTTCCAGAATATCCGGTTCATCATCTACAAGCAAAATGGTTATGTCCTTTTTTTTCATATTGTGAAGTTTGACTTTTACCGTTCAAAGATACCATTAATAACCTTCAGCAAACTTTCAGTTTCCCTATTGTTAATATTGGGGTAACAATTTAATAACATGAAAAAAGACAATTATACATTCCCTAAAATTCACTTTTCTCCAATTATCATAAAATGTTAAAAATAAATTATATAAAATCTATTTTTATTTTTTAACTTTAAAATAATCATTACTAAAGTTAATTATTATGAAACGAATTACTCTTTTAACAATTCCATTGTTAAGCATGATTTGTTCCTCACAAGTTAGCATAAATGAAATTGACGCCGACCAAACCGGCACAGATACCCAGGAATTTATAGAGCTTTTATCTGAAACACCAAAATTTTCACTGGATGGATTTATTGTGGTTTTGTATAACGGCTCTGACGATTTGAGCTATAAAACCGTAGATTTAAATGGTTTTACAACTGATGCCAATGGTTTTTTCATAATCGGCGATACGGATGTTCCCGATGTTGATATAAGTTTGGGGGCTAGCAACAAAATTCAGAATGGGCCGGATGCTATTGCCATTTATGAGGATTTGGCTTCAAATTTTCCCAATAATACACCCGTGACATCAACAAATTTAATTGATGCAATCGTTTATGATACCGATGACGACGATGATCCGGAACTGCTGGCGGGTCTGGGTGAAACCATTCAATATGATGAAGATGCAAATGGAAATAAGGATACCGAATCTCTGCAGAATGATGGCCAAAATGGTTACTGTGCGAACCTCCCGACCCTGCGTTTAACTAACAGCTGTGCGCTTGGCGTTCAAAATATATTAAGCGATACATTTCAAGTTTATCCGAATCCAGCCGCCAATGGATTTGTAAATATTTCATCAAAAATGAATGGCGTTATATTGGTTTCCCTCTACAATATCCTCGGAAAAAAGGTAATTGCAACTGAGCTAAACGGCAATCGACTGGATATTTCCTCATTGGTTAGCGGCATCTATATTTTAAAAATCGTACTGGGAAAAAATTCAACTACAATTAAATTGGTCGTTAAGTAATAATATTTTTCCCATTTTAAAAAGTCTCTGTTTTGCAGGGGCTTTTTTAATTTACCTATTTTTGAATTTTTTATAACAGCATGCTGGAGCAGGAAATATTTAATATTAATAATGAAGAAACTTTTAAAGATGTAGCTCTTAAAGTATTTGATTTTCAGTATAAAAACGTGGCAATATATCGAAATTTCTGTGATTTTTTAAAAGTGGATCCTTCCGAAGTAAAAAATGTGGAACAGATTCCTTTTCTTCCCATCCAATTTTTCAAAAGCCATAAAATTATTGCTGAAGGATATATACCCGAGACTATTTTCAATAGTAGTGGAACTACTGGGAATACCACAAGCAAACATTATATCGCCGATCTAAATCTCTACGAAAAAAGTTTTTCAGAAGCCTTCAAAAGAGAATACGGTAAGCCCGAAAACCTCAACATTCTGGCATTGTTGCCCTCCTACTTGGAGCGGGAGGGCTCTTCCCTAATTTATATGGTGGACTCATTAATTAAAAGCGGTAAAAGCGAGCATAGCGGCTTTTATTTAAATGAGATGGATACATTGGTTGAAAAACTGGAATTTTTGGAAATGGCCGAAAAACCAACACTTTTAATCGGTGTTTCCTACGCACTACTGGATTTAATTGAAATAAAAAAATTTAACCTCAAAAACACTATTGTCATGGAAACCGGCGGAATGAAAGGCCGAAGGAAGGAAATGATAAAAGAAGAACTTCACGAAATTCTTAAACAGGGGTTTGGCATAGGAAAAATCCATAGCGAATACGGGATGACCGAGCTGCTATCACAAGCCTATTCCAAAGGCAACAACCTTTTTTCTTGCCCACCGTGGATGAAAATCCTTACGCGCGACACCGAAGATGCCCTAACTTATGTTGAAGAAAAAACCGGAGGAATTAACGTGATTGATCTTGCCAATTTGTATTCCTGTTCCTTTATTGCCACACAGGATCTCGGTAAAACCTATAGGAACGGCACATTTGAAGTTTTGGGCCGTTTTGACAGCAGCGATATAAGAGGCTGTAATTTAATGGTATTTTAACACAATTCGGGACCTAAAACCGTGTAAGGTATTGAAATTACCAACGACCAAATAACCGTGAAAAATGATGATTTTTCATAATTTGGTTGGTTAGTTAATTGAGAAATCCCCGGCACGTCTTGCACGGGGATTTTTTTATTTTCTCATCAGCCTTTTGGGATGTTGATAGGTATCAAAAATTTGAAGAATTCGGATTTCGGTTTTGGATTGAATTTTATATACGATTTTATAATGACGGACAATCATTCTGTGATAAGGTTCTCCTAAAAATTCATCTACTTGGTATTGTTCAACAAAAATTATTTTTTTTGACGCCTCAACAATATCATTACGTACGTTAATTGCATTTTGACGAGACTTCGTTATTTCCTCTATTCTTTCAAAAATATTTCTCAAATCGCGCTTTGCCTGTCGCGACCATAGAATACTTATTTCATTATTGAGAGGCATTTTACCAATTCCGAATTTCCTTCTCCAAATCCTCTACTCTGGTAAATTCTCCTTTATCTATTGAAGCATCAGCGGCCTTAATACCTGAAATATACTCCTCTTTGGATAGTGGTTTCCCCTCCGAGGTAAAAGCTATAATATTTGTAGAAATATAATTTTCAAACATTTCACTCACCATTCGCAACGTACTTTCATCCGCTTCATTAACGTACTCAATTACTTTTTTTCTCAAGGCCTCGGTTTCCATAACAATGAAATTTATAACTTAAAGATACGGATTATACTGCTTTAATGATGAAATAGTTTTTCTTCCCTCGTTGCAAAAGCACGAACTTTCCATTGATTAAATCTGTTCCGGAAATTTTAAAATCCTCGGAAATCTTTTCTTTGTTTACTGAAATAGAATTTTCCTTTAAAGCTCTTCTCGCCTCTCCGTTTGATTTCAAAAAGCCGGTTTTTTCTGCCAAAGCGGTAATAATATCCAATCCGTTCTCTATTTCTTTCTTTGAAATTTCTGCCTGCGGCACGCCATCAAAAACATCCAAAAATGTCTTTTCGGTCAGCGTTTTCAAATCTTCGGAAGTCGATTTCGCAAAAAGAATTTCGGAGGCTCTCACTGCATTTTCAAACTCCGTTCTACTATGTACCGTGGTGGTTACCTCTTCTGCAAGCCGCTTCTGAAGCACGCGTAAATGTGGCGCTTCGTTGTGTTCTTCTACTAATTTTTCAATTGTTTCCCTATCCAAAAACGTAAAAATCTTAATATATTTTTCAGCATCGGCATCGCTGCTATTCAGCCAATATTGATAAAATTTATATGGCGAAGTCCTATTGGCATCCAACCACACATTGCCGCCTTCACTTTTCCCGAATTTGCTGCCGTCGCTTTTGGTAATTAGCGGACAGGTGAGCGCATAGCCTTTTCCACCGGCAATTCTTCGTATCAGTTCGGTACCGGTAGTAATATTTCCCCATTGGTCGCTACCGCCCATTTGCAGTGTGCAGTCCTGATTATTATAAAGATGCAGAAAATCATAGCCTTGCACCAATTGATATGTAAATTCGGTAAATGACATCCCCTCGGTACTTTCGCCGCTCAACCTGCTTTTAACCGAATCCTTTGACATCATATAATTTACGGTTATGTGCTTTCCAACGTCACGGATGAAATCAAGAAACGAAAAATCCTTCATCCAATCGTAATTATTCACCATCACCGCAACATTTTTGGCATCGGATGAGAAATCCAAAAATTGGGAAAGTTGGTTTTTCACACATTCCTGATTGTGCCGAAGTGTTTCTTCATCGAGTAAATTACGCTCGTTGCTCTTTCCCGATGGATCACCGATCATCCCTGTGGCGCCGCCAACAAGCGCTACGGGTTTATGGCCACAGCGCTGAAAAAACGAAAGCAGCATTATGGGCACCAAATTGCCGATATGCAACGAATCTGCCGTGGGGTCAAAACCCACGTAGGCTGAACGCATTGCCTCCATTAAATGCTCCTCGGTTTCGGGCATAACGTCGTGCACCATCCCGCGCCATTTCAGTTCTTCAACAAAATTTTTCAGCTCCATTTTTTATAAATTTTGTGCAAAGATAGGGTTCTCGTATAAAGATTCAATATTCAACCATCAATATGTCCGGGGTTTCGATTTCAATTTAGATTTTGATTTCACTTTCATTTTCATTCCCTATTTTCGTACTATGATATTAGTTACCGGCGGCACGGGTTTGGTAGGTTCCCATTTGCTTTATTTTCTTCTGAAAAGAAAGGAAAACGTACGCGCCATCCACAGAAAGGGAAGCGATTTATTGGCCGTAAAAAAGATTTTCAAAATTTATTCGGAGGAAGCAGATTCGCTATTCAATAAAATTGAATGGATGGAAGCAGACATTACAGATATTCCCGCGCTTACCACGGCGTTTAAAAATATTGAAAAAGTTTACCATTGTGCGGCATTTGTAAATTTTGAGGCGAAAAAATACAAAATCCTGAAAAAGGTAAATGTGGAAGGCACGGCAAATATTGTAAATCTTTGCCTTTCAAATAACGTGAGAAAGCTGTGTTATGTAAGCAGCGTAGCGGTTTTTGGAAATGCTCAAAATGAAGATTTAATAACCGAGGAAACACCTTGGAATCCCGAGGAAAACAATAGTGTTTACGCTATTACAAAGTATGGGGCCGAGATGGAAGTTTGGCGCGGGACGCAGGAAGGATTGGATGCGGTGATTGTAAATCCGGCGGTGATAATAGGAATTTCTCCCGATGGCGGTAGCAGTGACGCGGTTTTTAAGATTGGCGCAAGCGGTATTCCGTTTTATCCTTCCGGCGGAATTGGAATCGTTGATGTGCGCGATGTTGTTAAAGCGATGCTTTTACTGATGGATTCAGAAGTGAAAAACCAAAACTATATTTTGGTTGGAAAAAACGTTCCCTATAAAGAATTGATTACGAAAATAGCCGAACGATTTGGAAAAAAGCCACCAAAAACAAAACTTTCAAAACGATTGCTCTTTTTTTTCAGTGCGATTGATTTTTTTTTCAGCAGTCTTTTTGGAACCAAAAGAAAACTGTTGAAAGCAACGGTCCGTTCCATGTTTACCGAATCATTTTACGACGCCTCCAAAATTCAAAATGAGTTTGGATTTTCCTTTACGCCAATGGAAGAAACATTGGATCGGGTTGTAAAATACAAATTGAAAACTGATTCAAAAGGGAAATAAGCTCCTTTAAATAAGGCTATCCTTCTTCACCTCTTTTTGTTCATTTTTTGTGCTATCCGACTCCAATTTTCCTCGGCTTAAACTGTCCATTTTAAGAATCATGCCGTTGTATCGCTCTTCCACTTCGGTAAAAATTTCAGCATAGATATTCATCTCATCCGCATAATACGCATTGCTTTTTGCAAATTGGATACTGTCCACATTGTATTTTTTGTAAATCAGTGAATCCAGTTTCATTCCGCTTGCAATAATTTTTCGGTGATCCACATTACGTGCCGCATTGGCAAGATATGCCTCGGCAATTATATCGACCATTTTATCCTTTGGGATGAGATTCTTAGGCTTTTCGGGACGTTGCACATCTTGGCAGCCTAGCAATCCAAAAAATAATATGGGTAGTATCCAACCTTTCATTATCTGTTGAAAGTTAACCTTTCGGGATTGCCCTTGCTTGGGAATTTTGAATTTTCATAAACCACCACCCCATTGACCAATGTATGCGTAACCCGCGATTTGAAGATGGTGCCTTCAAAAGGAGACCAACCACATTTGTACAGAAGATTTTCCTTTTTTACGTTCCACGGCGAGTTAAGGTCCACCAAAACCAAATCTGCTTTGTAGCCTTTTCTTATATATCCGCGCTTTTCAATTTGAAAAAGGATGGCAGGATTGTGTGCCGTTTTTTCAACAATTTTTTCCAAAGAAATTTTTCCTCTGTGATACATTTCCAAAAGCGCCACTAATGCATGCTGAACCAAAGGACCACCCGAAGGAGCATTTAAATATTTATTATTTTTTTCTTCCAAAGTATGCGGGGCGTGGTCTGATGCAATTACATCAATCCGGTCGTCGAGCAAGGCTTTCCATAGACCATCTTTATCTTTTTGTGTCTTTATAGCAGGATTCCATTTAATTTTTGTGCCTTTTGTTTTGTAATCCTCGTCTGTAAACCACAAGTGGTGGATGCAGACTTCAGCGGTGATTTTTTTCTGGGCAAGCGGCTTTTTATTGCTGAAAAGATGTGTTTCCTTTTCTGTGGAAAGATGAAAAACGTGAAGTCGTGCCCCGGTTTTTTCGGCAAGTTTTATAGCACGGGAAGAAGAAATATAGCAAGCTTCCTCGCTCCGGATTATAGGGTGAAGTTCAATGGGAATATCTTCGCCATATTCTGCTTTGTATTTGTCGAGATTCTTTTTTATGGTCGCTTCATCCTCGCAGTGTGCGGAAATAAGAAGTTTTGTTTTGCTGAAAATCTCTTCCAATGTCTTGGGATTATCAACCAACATATTGCCCGTGGAAGAACCCAAAAACAATTTTAGCCCCGCTACTTTTTTGGGATCTACTTTTAGAATTTCATCTAGATTATCATTGGTGCCACCGAACATAAAAGAGTAGTTGGCCCAAGAGGTTTTTGCAGCAATATCGAATTTTTCCTCGAGCAGTTCAATGGTTGTTGCTTGGGGCACGGTGTTGGGCATTTCAATAAAAGAGGTTATTCCTCCGGCAACAGCAGCTTTTGATTCGGTTTCAATCGTGGCTTTATGGGTAAGCCCTGGCTCGCGAAAATGCACCTGATCGTCAATCAATCCCGGTAAAAGATATGAGCCGTCGGCATCAATAACCTTTGTATCGGCAGATTTCATGCTTACATATTCCGCAATTTCTGCAATATAGCCATCCTGCACGAGGACATCTCCTTTTACAATTTTGCCTTCATTGACAATATTTGCGTTTTTAATTAAAACTGTCTTCATTAAATCTTTTTCTGTTAAATACACTTTTTAGTTTCATCGCGATCACGCCAAAAATGGCTTCGGAAATAATGCCGGAACTCATTTTTGATTCGCCTTTTGTTCGGTCCGTAAATATTACCGGCACTTCCTTTATTTTGAATTTTTGGATATAGGTTTTGAATTTCATTTCAATCTGGAATGCATAGCCCACAAAACGAATGTTCTGCAGGTTTATTTTTTCCAAGACCTTTCTTTTATAACAAATAAATCCGGCGGTGGTATCGTAAATATCCATACCCATTATGAATTGTACATATTTCGAGGCGAGCCAAGATAAAAGCACCCTACTCATGGGCCAGTTTACCACATTTACTCCTTTTACATAGCGCGACCCTATTGCCATATCGTTACCGCCTTTATGGCAAGCATTATACAATCTTATAAGATCATTGGGGTTGTGCGAAAAATCGGCATCCATTTCAAAAATATAGTCATAATCCCTTTCCAGCGCCCACTGAAAGCCTGAAATATATGCGGAACCAAGCCCCGTTTTGTTTTCCCTTTTCAGCAAAAAAAGTTTTTCCGGATATTTGGTAAAAGAAGCTTCTACAAAGGCTGCGGTGCCATCCGGCGAATTATCGTCCACTACCAAAATATGAAAATCGCGTTGGAGCGAAAATACGGTTCGCAACAGTCGCTCAATGTTTTCAATCTCGTTGTAAGTGGGTATTACCACCACAGCCTTAGACATACTCCTATTTTAGCGCAAATGTACCTTTTTTTTAAAGAAATGGATGGTCCAAATCCATTTTTGGATAGTCCTATTGAATTGTATTTTAATGTACCTTTACCTCAAAAAAGTAGTGCAATTTTCCGAAAGACTTTCAGATTCCCACGATTGGGCAACCTTTATGCTAGTAGGCTGTTTCGCCCTTTTCGCAGTTGCAAAATACTTTTACCCAAAAAGATTTGATGAGTTCGTCATCCTGTTGATTACCAATAAATATTTTCTGGTTCACGGCAAGAATGATGAGATAAACCATCCCTTTAATATTATGCTTTTTGTGTGCCAAATAATTTCGGTTTCGCTCTTTGCCTTTTTGCTTTTCACCGTTTTCAATCCACAAGAAGTGGCCGAAAACGAATGGTTATTCGTACAGATTGCCACTGCCTATACGGTTTTTGTACTAATAAAGGTTTCGGTTGAAAAAATTGTGGGCAATATTTTTTCCATGGATGCGCTCATAAATCAATATTTATATCAAAAATTGAGCTATAGAAATTTGATAGCCTTGGTGCTGTTTATAGGGAACTTATTCTTTTTTTACATGTACCGCCCAACGGCCATTTCACTCTCCCTGTTTTTGCTCATTATCTTTGTGATTAACGCTATTGCTTTGTTTTACAGCTATAAAAATTACGTAAAACTTATAACGGGCAATTTCTTTTATTTTATTTTGTATCTTTGCGCACTTGAAATTTCACCCTATATTATCCTTTACAAAGCCTTTGTTTAAAAAGGATAGTATTCTAAAACAATTAGAGTATTTATGAAAGTGAAAACTATTTTGGTCTCCCAGCCCGAACCTAAAATTGAAAACTCCCCCTATTTTGACCTTATCGAAAAACAAAAAGTAAAAATAGATTTCCGCCCATTTATTCACGTGGAAGGGGTATCGGGCAAGGATGTTCGTTCCCAAAAAGTTGATCTCACCAAGTATTCTGCCATTATCCTTACCAGCAGAAATTCCGTTGACCATTACTTCCGCATAGCCGAGGAGCTTCGTTTTAAGGTGCCGGATACTATGAAATATTTCTGTTTAAGTGAAGCGGTTGCCTATTACCTTCAGAAATACGTGGTTTATAGAAAACGAAAAATTTATGTGGGGAAACGAACCTTTTCTGAATTGGCTCCTCTCATAAAAAAATATAAAAACGAAAAATTCCTTCTTCCAACTTCAGACAAATTGAAACCGGAAGTGCCACTTGTATTGAATGAACTAAAGGTTGATTGGAAAGAAGCCACGTTTTATAAAACGGTGATAAGCGATCTTTCAGACCTACGCGATGTTTATTATGATATTTTGGTGTTTTTCAGCCCCAGTGGAATTGAATCACTTTTTGAAAACTTTCCCGATTTCGAGCAGCGCGATACGCGAATTGCGGTTTTTGGAAACACCACCGTCAAAGCAGCCACCGAAATGGGGCTACGGGTAGATATTCAGGCTCCAACGCCGGAAACGCCTTCCATGACAATGGCACTTGAAAAATACATTAAAGAGGTAAATAACAAGAAATAAGCTTATATTGATTTGCATAAAAAAAGCGCGCCCATTGGCGCGCTTTTTTATTTATTTCATTTCCGTAATTATTCCGCCAAAGGTGCGCCGGAAAGTATTTCGTCATTGGCGTAGGCTTCAAATTTGTCGAAATTCTCCTTGAAGGAATTGGCCAATTCCTTCGCTTGAATGTCATACGCCTTTTTGTTCTTCCACGTTTCTTTCGGGTTCAATATTTCCGAAGGAACATTCGGGCACGTTTTGGGCATCATAAGGTTGAAGATGGGGTGTTTTTCAAATTCCACATCCTTTAGTTTTCCTTCCAAAGCCGCGGCAATCATTGCCCTGGTATATTTTAGCTTCATACGACTTCCTATTCCGTAAGGACCACCAGTCCACCCTGTATTTACCAACCAAACATTTACGCCGGATTCCTTCATTTTTGCAGTAAGCATTTCGGCGTATTTTGTGGGATGAAGTGGCATAAAAGGTGCTCCAAAACAAGCTGAAAAATTCGGCGTTGGTTCATTGATTCCTTCTTCGGTGCCTGCAACCTTCGCGGTATAACCACTAATAAAATGGTATGCTGCCTGCCCGGGTGTTAATTTTGAAATGGGAGGCAAAACCCCAAAGGCATCCGCCGTTAAAAAGAAGATGTTTTTAGGATTGTGACCAATAGAAGGCACTTGAATATTTTTTATGTGATAAAGAGGATAACTTACCCGAGTATTCTGGGTAATTGAAGTGTCTGAAAAATCCACTTCGCCATTTTCGTCCATTACAACATTTTCAAGGATAGCTCCAGGTTTTATGGCGTTATAGATATCAGGTTCATTTTCTTCGGAAAGATTTATAACCTTCGCATAACAACCTCCTTCAAAATTAAAAATGGAGTTTTCTGAAGTCCAACCGTGTTCGTCATCACCAATCAATTTACGGTCCGGATCTGCTGAAAGTGTTGTTTTTCCCGTACCCGATAAACCAAAGAATATAGCTGTTTCACCATCTTCGCCCACATTTGCGGAACAGTGCATCGGCAAGGTGTTTTTATAAACGGGCATGATAAAGTTAAGGGCGGAAAAAATACCTTTTTTGATCTCGCCGGTATATCCCGTGCCACCTATAAGTGCAATTTTTCTGGTAAAGTTTAATATCGCGAAATTGTGCTGGCGCGTGCCATCAACTTCCGGATCTGCGGTAAAACCGGGCGCATTTACTATCAACCACTCGTGTTCAAAATTTTCAAGCTCTGCCTCAGTGGGTCGCAGGAACATATTGTGCGCGAACATATTTGCCCACGGCGTTTCATTCACAACCCTAATATTGAGTTTATAATCCTTATCGGCGCAGGCGTAACTATCCCGCACATATATTTCCTTGCCGGAAAGATAATCCGTAACCTTATTGTAGAGCGAATCGAACATATCACTAGGGAAGGGAATGTTTATGTTGCCCCACCATACTTTATCGCGGGTAACGTCATCCTTCACAATGAATCTGTCCTTGGGCGATCTGCCGGTAAATTCGCCGGTATCAATTGCCAAAGCACCGCTATTAGCTTCCTTGCCTTGGCCTTTTTGGATTGTCTCGTTCTGAAGTTCTTCCGAGGAAAGTTGATATTTTACTTTTGCGTTTTTGATTCCGTAGTTTTCTACTGAAATCGTTTTCGTAGTTTGGTTATTGCCTACCATAACTTGTTTTGAATTTGTAGGGTACAAAAATAACAAATCTTATAGAGACTGTGGAATTTAAAAAAAAATTATCGCCACTTTAACGCGGCCATTTTAAAAGCAAGCCAAAACCAACCAATTATAAATAATAATCCACCAATAGGAGTAATAAAACCAATCGCAGATGGATTAAAAGGAAGTACGGCTTTTAAGGCCAGCAAGTAGATGGAACCCGAAAAGAAAAAAATACCAATTATAAATAGCCAAAATACAATCCGCTTCACTTTATGGGGAATGCCACTGGCAAGGCCAAGCACGAAGATTGCAAGTGAATGGTAGATTTGATATCTGATCCCCGTTTCAAAAGTATTCAGTGCCGCTGAATCAATCATATTTTTTAAACCATGTGCGCCGAATGCCCCCAATGCAATAGTAATTGCCATTAAAAACGAAGCAGTAACTATCATATTTTTGTCTAAATCCTTCATATATAAATGCTATAATTAGTACTTTCGTTTTTATAAAACCAGTCTCCAAAGTTAACAAAAACCCACCAATGAGAAATATATTGATTATCGGCGCAGGGCGCTCGGCCACAAGTTTAATCCGCTACCTACTCGATAAAAGTGAAAAGGAAGAATTATTTATAACCATTGGCGATATTTCCATCCAGGCTGCGCAACGCTTCACAATGGACCACCCAAACGCTCGGGGCATTATGCTCGACGTTTTTAATGACGTACAGCGAAAGGAGGCCGTGGAACAAAGCGATTTGGTGATTTCTATGTTGCCGGCACGATACCATATTGAAGTAGCAAAGGACTGTATTGAATTCGGAAAACATATGGTCACTGCATCCTACGTAAGCGATCAAATGCAGGCGCTAAACCACAAGGCACAGTCAAAAGGCTTGGTTTTTATGAATGAGATCGGGGTAGATCCTGGCATTGACCATATGAGTGCGATGAAAGTAATAGATGGCATTCGCGCCAAAGGCGGAAAAATGATACTTTTTGAATCTTTTACCGGAGGACTGATTGCGCCGGAAAGCGACAATAATCTTTGGAACTATAAATTCACTTGGAACCCCAGAAACGTTATTTTGGCAGGACAAGGTGGCACCGCTGAATTCATACAGGAAGGAAAATATAAATACATTCCCTACCACCGACTTTTCCGGAGAACGGAATTCATAAATATTGAAGGCTACGGAAAATTTGAGGTTTACGCCAATAGAAACTCCCTAAAATACCAGTCGGTTTATGGCCTCGAAAACGTACTTACACTTTATCGGGGTACAATCCGCCGCGTTGGTTTCAGTCGCGCTTGGAATATGTTTGTGCAATTGGGGATGACAGACGACAGCTATACAATTCCAGATTCAGAGAATATGAGCCATCGCGATTTCGTGAACCTATTTTTGCCCTATTCGCCTTCAGATTCCATAGAATTAAAACTGCGCCACGCCCTTCGCATTGAGCAGGATGACTTGATGTGGGAAAAATTGGAGGAGCTCGATCTTTTCAACAAAAACAAAAAACTCGGGATAAAAGACGCGACCCCAGCAATGGCACTCCAGAAAATATTGGAAGCAAAATGGACCCTCGCGCCCAAAGACAAGGATATGATTGTCATGTACCACAAATTCGGGTACGAAATTGACGGAAAACAATTCCAAATAGACAGCCACATGGCGCTTATCGGGGAAGACCAAACGCACACGGCAATGGCAAAATCTGTTGGACTACCTGTAGCAATCGCGGCACTAAAAATTTTAAATGAAGAAATTACCACCCCCGGCGTTCAACTCCCAATCACGAAAGAAGTTTACGAACCCATACTCAAGGAATTGGAGGAAAACGGAATTATCTTCCACGAAAAAAACGTGAAATATATGGGGTATAACCCGGATAATGTACATTAGTGAGTAGTGAGTAGTAGTGAAAATTAAAAAAACCGCGACTTCGCGGTTTTTTTTAATTCCTAAATCCAAAATCGTCTCCCGATAGCTATCGGGAAGAAAATCGATAATCCCTTATCTTCTTCCCAAGAAAATGGAAATGAAATAAAGAAGTGTCGCCAAAGAACCGATTGCGGCAACCACATAAGTTCTCGCCGCCCATTTTAAAGCGTCCTTTGCCCCTGCGTGTTCCTGTTGCGTAACCATATTGCTACTTTCCAACCAAGCCAATGCTCTTTTACTGGCGTCATATTCTACAGGTAAGGTGATAAACGCAAAAACCGTAGTGGCGGCAAAAAGAAGGATTCCGACAAAAAATAGAATATTCCCCAAAGCACCCATAATATTCATGGCGGTCATAATAAGTCCTGCCATAATCACAAAATTGGACAACTTGCTTGCCACGCCAACTGCGGGTACAATTGCCGAACGCAATTTCAGCCAACTGTATGCTTTGGCGTGTTGCACGGCGTGCCCACATTCGTGCGCGGCAACTGCGGCAGCAGCTGCGTTTCGCTGCATATAAACGGGTTCGCTCAGGTTTACTGTTTTCGTGGCGGGATTGTAATGGTCTGTCAATTTTCCTGCTACTGAAACTACTTTCACATCGCTAATGCCGTTGTCGTCCAGCATTTTTTCTGCAATTTCCTTTCCGCTCATTCCATTTTGAAGATGGATTTTGCTGTATTTTTCAAATTTGCTTTTCAGCTTGTGGCTTACGTACCAACTCACCAAAAAAATAAGCCCTGCAATTATATAGTATCCAAACATTGTTTCTATGCCCGCGAAGGCGGGTATCTCGTTTTTAGTTAATAATTTTTTCCTTTAAATCTAACAAATACTGTGCAAAAAAAATCCTTTCCGAAATAAGCTTTGCAAAAATTTTAGAAAATTTGTTTTTTTCAATCATGGGATTCCCGCCTGAGCGGGAATTAGCCCACTATATTTACAATTTTCCCGGGCACGATAATTACCTTTTTCGGCGTTCGGCCCTCCAAATACTGGGCTGTCTTATTCATGTGCCATTACGGCAGATTCTATTTCTTCTTTTGAAATATCCAATGGAAGTTGAAGCGTAAAACGCATTTTTCCGTTGAAGGAAATTGGGTATTCTTTGGTACTTTCCACCAAATATTTCTCCTCAAATTTTGGGAAAGGTGCGGTTGAAATACTTTCCGAATATCCCAATTTCTGCCAAAGCTCTTCCGCAATGTGCGGCGCATATGGCGAAATAAGAATGGCCAACGGCTCCAAAACCTCACGTGAATTGCAATTTTGTGAAATAAGTTCGTTCACCGCAATCATAAAGGAAGAAACCGAAGTATTGAAACTGAAATTCTCAATGTCTTCCTGCGTTTTTTTGATGGTTTTATGAAGCGTTTTCAAACTGTCTTTTGAAGCCGAATCATCGGAAACGTAAAAACTTTCGTTTTCACCTGAATGATATAGTTTCCAAAGTTTTTTTAGGAAACCGTGCACACCCGTAATTCCGGCGGTGTTCCACGGTTTTGCCTGTTCCAGGGGCCCGAGGAACATTTCGTACATTCTTAAGGTATCGGCGCCGTATTGCTCACAAATATCGTCGGGGTTTACCACGTTGTATTTGCTTTTTGACATTTTTTCTACTTCGCGGCCAACAATGTATTTTTCATTATTATTATTTATTTCTATTCCGTTTTCTGAAATGAAAATAGCGTCTTTATATTCTTCTCGTGAATTTCGAAATGCTTCAATATCTAATTCATTATGAATATTAACCAAAGAAACATCAACGTGCAGACCGTTAATAAAAGGTACTAATTGTCTCAAAAAATCTTCGGAAAAATCTTCTGACTGCTCACGTATAATATTTAATACTTTTTCCTTTAAACTAATTATGGATAAGATTCCATTTTGAGCTTAACCTTTTTCTTTTAAAACATTATAGGATATAAAGAAATTTGGGATTTTTTTTAATTTTTCAATATTTTCAAAATTATCTTCTTTTACATTTCCGTAGGCAAAAGTAATTCGATGAACAAAAGCACTCTCCCCCAAAATCATCCCTTGGTTTATAAGCTTTTTAAATGGTTCTTCAACTGGTACCAATCCGCGGTCGTGCATAAATTTTACCCAAAACCGGCTGTACAATAAATGGCCGGTGGCGTGCTCGCTTCCGCCAATGTACAGATCCACGTTTTTCCAATAGTTCAACGCTTCTTTTGAGGCAAAAACTTCGTCGCGCTTTTCACTTTCCATATATCGGAAAAAATACCAACTGCTTCCCGCCCAACCTGGCATTGTGTTAAGTTCAAGAGGGTAGATTCCGTTTTCATTAGAAGACCCTTCGACTGCGCTCAGGGTGACATTGGGAACAATTTTATCGTTTTTTTCATCCCACGCCCAATTATCAGCCCTTCCCAAAGGCGGTTCGCCCTCTTCGGTTGGTAAATATTTTTCAACCTCGGGAAGGCGCAACGGCAAACATTCCGTGGGGATTGCTTGCGGCATGCCGTCTTTGTAATATATCGGGAACGGCTCACCCCAATAACGCTGACGACTAAAAACGGCATCGCGCAAACGGTAATTTATCTTGCCTTCGCCAATGCCTTTTTCTTCCAAAGCGGCGATGATTTTCTCCATCGCTTCGGAATAGGTTAAACCGTTGAGAAAATCGCTGTTGACAAGAATTGTATTTTCCTTTTCGGAATAGGCTTCCTTAGAAATATCCGCGTCCTTAAACACATTTGGAATTGGAAGATTAAAATGTTTTGCAAAATCATAATCGCGCTGATCACCACTTGGAACGCTCATCACGGCGCCCGTGCCGTAACCCGCCAACACGTAATCCCCAATCCAAATGGGTAGCGGCTCTTTTGTGAAAGGATGTTCGGCATAGGCACCGGTAAAAACGCCAGTAATGGTTTTTACATCGGCCATTCGCTCGCGCTCGCTGCGTTTTGCGGTTGCCTCAACATAATTTTCTACAGCTTCCTTTTGTTCGGCAGTCGTGATTTTTGAAACCAAATCGTGTTCGGGCGCCAACACCATAAAACTTACGCCGAAGATTGTGTCGGGGCGGGTTGTAAAAACAGGAATCCTGAATTCTGAATTCTGAATTCTGAATTCAACAGTAGCCCCCTTGCTTCGCCCAATCCAATTGGTTTGCGAATCCTTCAACGGTTGTGGCCAATCAATTTCATTCAATCCGTCCAATAAACGTTGGGCGTAGGCGGTGATGCGCATACTCCACTGTTTCATTTTTTTTCGGATTACGGGATAGCCGCCGCGTTCGGAAACGCCATTTACAATTTCGTCATTCGCCAAAACGGTCCCCAGTTGCGGACACCAGTTTACTTCGGTTTCGGCCAAATACGTCAATCTATATTTTAAAAGAATTTCCTGCTTTTTGGTTTCTGAAAAATTGGACCATTCCGAAGCGGTAAAATCTTCAATTCCTTCATCGCAAACGGCATTTACTTTTGAATTTCCTTCTTCAGAAAAAATTGTTTTTAAATCCTGAATCGGCCGGGCTTTATCTTCATTTTTATCGTACCAACTATCGAACAATTGCAGGAAAATCCACTGTGTCCATTTGTAATATTCCGGATCGCTGGTGCGCACTTCCCTGCTCCAATCGAAGGAGAATCCTATTTTATCGAGCTGTTCGCGGTAACGGGCAATATTTTCTTCGGTAGTTTTTGCGGGATGTTGCCCGGTTTGAATTGCATACTGCTCCGCCGGAAGTCCGAAAGAATCATAGCCCTGCGGATGCAAAACATTAAAACCTTGGTGGCGTTTGTAGCGCGCATAAATATCGCTGGCAATATACCCGAGCGGGTGCCCCACGTGCAGGCCGGCGCCCGATGGGTAGGGAAACATATCCAAAACATAATATTTTGGTTTCTTGCTATGGTTATCGGCTTTAAAAGTTTGGTTTTCGGCCCAATATTTTTGCCACTTTGCTTCTATTTCGTTGAAGTGATATTTACCCATCTTCTTTTATTTCTTTTGAAAATTATTCCGAATTGCGGAAAGAGCCGCAAATTTAAGGTTTATTGGAAGAAGTAAAACCCTATAATTTAAAAATTTGGATGCTGGAGATTTCCGGAATACAGTACCCAAATCATGGAAAGTATTGCGGCAATATTAATGGCGATTCCGAAGATTTTCATCTGTTTTACGGTGTACGGTCGGTTTTTGAAAAAGATGAAAATATCCAAAATAAGCCAAAGCGAAAACCCAGCCAAAAACGAGGAAAGTACCCAATCGTCGAACCAAAATTTCAGGATATACACTTCAAATAAAAGAAGAAAAAGCATCAAGAATTTGGCTTTTTTTCTTCCTATTAAAGTAGCCGTTGTTTTCTTTTTGGCCAAAATGTCGGGTTCAATATCCATTATTTCCCCTGCTATTTGTGCGTGAAATGCAAACAGGGCGAGGAATAAAAATGTTTGCAAGGGCAGCATGGGAAGGTCATTTAATAGAATACTGAAAAGTGCCGTAAAAACATAACCCCCTTGAATAAAAATTTCAAATGGCGGACGCTCTTTTAACCGGAAGGGTTTATAGTTGTAGATAATATTTACTACAAACATAAAGAGCAGCATTACAAAAATTTCGCTGCCATCAGTATAGGAGAAATAAGCCAAAAATGGTAGCACCACGAGGCAAATGTTCCAGGGTACGTTTTTTAATTCCTCTTTGCTCAATTTTGCTCCGAAGAGATAATTTCCCTTTCGTGGATTTAGGGAATCTGCTTTCCCATCGGCGAAATCATTCAACCCGTAAACAAGAAAATTCAAAGGAAAAGTCACAAAAAACAAGCCCACCCAAAATAACGGATCCAGCCAAAATTTTGATATAAGCGAAAAGGGGACCAAATAAATCCAAATGGTTGGAAACCAAAGCCCGGGACGGGAAATTTGAAGAAATTTTAGAAGGTTTTGTATGATAACGATAAAATTTAGGGCGCCCAAATTTAAACTAAATATAACAATATGTAAACTTTCTGCGTTGTTTAACACAAGATGTAAAATTACTTGTATTTTTACGCAAAAATTCGACAGACCCTATGAGTTCCTCTTTTGAAAAATACCAGAAACGCAGGTTGATTTCTTCTTATTTTTCCGTGGTTATCAGTATTTCCTTGGTGCTTTTTTTATTGGGGCTGTTGGGCCTTTTGGTTTTGAATTCAAAAAAAGTGGCCGATTATTTTAAGGAACAGATCGCCATTACGGTATTTTTGAAAGACAGCGCGAAGGAAGTTGAAGTAACCCAATTAAAACAAAGCCTAGCCTTAGCCGAATATACCAAAAGCGCGGAATTTGTTTCAAAAGAAGATGCCGCCAATGAGCATCAAGAAATTCTGGGCGAAAATTTTATAGAATATCTGGGCGAAAATCCGCTGCAGAACAGCATTGATGTTTATATTTTGGCAGATTACGTAACTCCTTCAAAAATGGAGGAAATAACCGATGAGCTTAAAAGCAAAAATTTCGTGGACGATGTAATTTACGACAAACCGCTAATTGCGCAACTCACCGAAAATGTTAAACGCATCAGTTTCTGGATTTTGGTAATAAGCGGAATTTTCACATTTATAGCGGTTTTGCTCATAAACAGTAGCATTCGTCTTTCCATTTACGCAAAACGATTTACCATAAAAACAATGCAAATGGTTGGCGCTACCAAGCAATTTATCCGCAAACCATTTGTTTGGAAAAGCGTGCGTTTTGGTATAGTTGGCGCCGTTATAGCTATGATTGGGATGGGATTGGTTCTTTATTATCTGAACAAAAGTTTCCCGCAACTTCAGTTATTGGGCGACCCCGTTTTGCTGGCCGTTCTCTTTGTTTTTATTCTTATGATGGGAATATTGATAACGTGGATAAGTACATTTGTAGCTACCCAGCGATTTTTAAATCTCCGAACGGACGATTTATATTATTGAAAAATTTAAAACCTAAACCCTGAAATCTTATAGAAATGGGCGAACAGAAAAGAAAAGAGGAAGCAAAACCTGAATTTGTCTTCCACAGAAAAAACTACAAATTCATGCTCATAGGCATCGCCTTTATCATTCTTGGTTTCATATTGATGACCGGCGGCGGAAGCGATGACCCTACCGTTTTCAATCCCGAAATCTATAATTGGCGCAGAATCCGTTTGGCGCCGGCTATGGTTTTGCTGGGTTTCGCCATTGAAGTTTACGCCATTTTATTGAAATCTGAGAGTAAAGAAGAAAATTAGTGGATACACTACAAGCAATTGTCCTCGCTATTATAGAAGGGATTACTGAATTTTTGCCCGTCTCTTCCACAGGCCATATGATTATCGCCTCCTCCTTTTTCGGGATTGCGCAGGAAGATTTTACCAAGCTTTTTACCATTGTAATTCAATTGGGTACTATCCTTTCAGTGGTCGTACTTTATTTTAAGCGCTTTTTCCAAAGTGTTGATTTTTACCTGAAACTTTTTGTCGCCTTCCTTCCGGCAGTTTTTTTGGGACTTTTATTAAGCGATTTTATTGATGGATTATTGGAAAACCCAATAACCGTAGCTATTTCATTGATTATTGGGGGCTTCATTCTCTTAAAAGTGGACGACTGGTTCGGCGATGGTGAAGAAACCGAAATTTCCTATTTAACGGCCTTGAAAATTGGATTCTTTCAATGCATCGCGATGATTCCGGGCGTTTCTCGGAGCGGCGCAAGCATTGTTGGCGGGATGAGCCAAAAATTGTCGCGAAAGGTTGCCGCCGAATTTTCATTCTTCTTGGCAGTGCCAACGATGCTCGGGGCTACTGTTAAAAAGAGCTATGACTATTATGAAGCGGGTTTCCAACTTTCTTCAGAACAAGTGAATCTTTTAATTATTGGCAACGTGGTTGGCTTTGTGGTAGCATTGATTGCCATAAAATCCTTCATAACCTATTTGAGCAAACATGGGTTTAAAATTTTCGGCTACTACAGGATTTTCGCCGGCATCGCCGTCTTGCTGATCCATTTTTTTATTCAGGAACTTAGCGTTATTTAAGGATTGGAGAATGGTAAGACTCTGGAGATAGGACGCAAATTACCGCGACTTCACTATCTTTGTGCGGTAATGGATGCAGAAATCAATAAAATTATTATCGAAACGCTTTTGCCCTTCAAGCCTAAACAGATCTGTGTTTTTGGGAGCTACGCCCGTGGTGAAATGAAGGAGGATAGCGATATTGATATTCTTGTAGATTTTCCCCTTGGCGTGACATATTTAGATATTGGAGGATTGTATGTTGATTTAATTAAAAATCTTAATAGAAAAATTGATTTGATATCAAAAGGTGGATTAAATCCAACTTTCGAACCGAATATTAAAAAAGATTTAATTGAGATATATCATGCAGCATAAAGAAGATCGCACATATCTTATAAATATTGCTCGCTATTTAGAAAAAATGATCAAATTTTCAGAAGGTTTAACTTTCGAAGAATTTAAGCAAAATGAAATGGCCTACGATGCCTGTGTTCTAAATTTTATTAATCTTGCCGAGTCCTTCAAACTTTTATCCAATAATATTAAAATCAAATATCCAAAAATCCCATACCACAAAATTTTAGGTTTAAGGAATATTGCGGCCCATACCTATGAAGGGCTGGATCCAAGAATACTTTACGAAACAATTCAAAAAGATATTCCATTTCTACTGGCTGAAATAAATAATATTCTCAATAATGAACGATAGTACGCTTCAAGCAGAGAATTACAAAGAAGGCCAAGTTATTTTGATTGACAAACCGTTGGAATGGACATCTTTCCAAGCCGTCAATAAAGTTCGCTGGCTGATCAAAAAATCCTTCGGAATAAAAAAAATTAAAGTTGGCCACGCGGGAACGCTCGATCCTTTGGCCACCGGACTTTTAATAATTTGCACGGGAAAATTCACCAAAAAAATAGATACTTTCCAGGCACAGGAAAAGGAATATACCGGCACTTTTACATTGGGCGCTACTACCCCAAGTTATGATCTGGAAACCGAAATTGACCAAACTTTTGATATTTCAGAAATCACTTCGGAAAAAATACACGAGGCCACAAAACAGTTTTTGGGCGAAATACAGCAGCAGCCGCCTGTATTTTCAGCTTTGAAAAAAGAAGGAAAACGATTGTATGAATTTGCCCGAAGTGGCGAAGAGGTTGAAATTCCTACAAGAACCGTTACTATTTCAGAATTTGAAATTACAAAGATTGAACTGCCGAAAGTTGATTTTCGGGTGGTTTGCAGCAAAGGCACCTACATCCGTTCGCTTGCAAATGATTTCGGAAAAGCCTTAAATAATGGCGCACATCTTTCGGCTTTGCGAAGGACAAAAATCGGAGATTTCTCGGTTGAAAATGCGGTGGGAATCGAGGGTTTTGAGAATTCACTTTCAAGTTAAAATAACGCCAATACCTTCTTAATTTTCAGTGTTTTTGTGGAATTTTGCGCAAAAATTCGGTACTTGCAATAATGAATTTCAAATATTCATACAGAGCTTTCTTAATTACCTCACTGCTTACAGGAAGTTTGGTGCTTTTTTTATACAGTATAAAACTCAAAGGGCAGATTGCAGAAGAAGAGGAAACGTTTGATGTTGTAATGGCGCCCGAGGAATTACTGCCCGAAGAGCAGGAAATTGCCGCCCTTACCCCAGAAGTTGTAAAGGTGGAAACAAACCGGGCATACAATGAAGCCGAGAAATTTATTTCGGAAGTCGAAAATGAAAATCGGGAAATTACCGAGACTACAGAAGGTAAACTTCAGGAAATGAATGAGGCAATGGAGAATTCAAAAAGTTCCGACAATGGCACTGGTACTTCCTTAAATAAGAAACCGGAAAAGGCAAAGAAAACCAAGTTTTCCAACGAGAACAGTAAAAAAAGCGGGGAAGCCGTTGTGGAAAGCGGTAACCGAAACACTACAATTAGCTACAGACTTGTGAACCGTAAGGATCTCGAGCTTCCCAATCCCGTTTACACCTGCGAGGGCTCCGGAAAAGTTGTTATAAGTATTGTGGTTAATGCCATGGGCAGGGTAACAAAAAGTTCGTACAGTAAAGGCGCGTCCACTACTACCAATGAATGTTTGATTGATAGTGCGCTTGAATACGCCTCACAGGCGCATTTTACGACAGATGCTTCCAAAAAGGAACAGTTGGGAACTATCACCTTTAACTTTCCGGGACAACAATAGAAATTTTTCGGTAATAAATATATGGATTCAGAAAAAGTACGTTGTAGTTGGTGCGGCAATGACCCGCTTTATGTTAAATACCACGACGAGGAATGGGGCGTTCCGGTAAGGGATGATAAAACCCTTTTTGAATTTCTTCTTTTGGAAACATTTCAGGCGGGATTGAGCTGGATTACAATACTTCGGAAACGCGAAAATTTCAGAAAAGCTTTTGACGATTTCAACTATAAGAAAATAGCGGATTACACGCAATCAAAAATTGACTCACTATTACAAAACGAGGGAATTATTCGCAATAAATTAAAAGTCCAATCCGCTGTTACGAATGCCAAGAATTTTATAGAAATCCAAAAGGAATTTGGAAGTTTCAGCAATTACATTTGGGGTTTCGTGGATGGAGAGCCTATAAAAAACTCTTTCAATTCACATCAAGAAATTCCCGCAAATACAAAGCTGAGCGACAAAATAAGCGAAGATTTAAAAAAGCGCGGTTTCAAATTCGTGGGTACTACTGTAATCTATGCACATCTTCAGGCTACAGGGATGGTAAATGATCACGTTACCGGCTGTTTCCGACACGCACAGATTTAGAAAAATTATTCAAAATTAGGACCGACTAGGTTCGGAAGCCGCAATAGCCTTCAAAGTTTGGTTGTACCGATAAGCCAAATCGGGATCGGTAATTTTTTCTGTAGCAAATAATTTTTGAAACCAAGCCAAGGCCTTATCATAATCGTTTTTGAAATAATAAGCCGTGGCAAGTTTTTCGTAGATAAAAGGAGTGCCATAACCTTCGCGGACCACTTGTTCATAAACGCGCACTACATCAATATCTTTATTGACGTCGGTTTTATGATTGGTATTTTGGGAAAAGGAGAAGGTAGAAATACCTGCGAAAAGAAATAGGGCAAAAAGGGATTTTTTGTTAATCATTTAGGTTCTAAGGTTAAAAAGGAAGGTCATAATGGGGTTATGAAATTCCTAGCGAGGTTTGTTTGTTAAAAATAACTAAAAAAGCCACAGTATATTGTGGCTCTTTTAAAAAAATTTGAAAGATTTTTCTTAGTTATAGTTTAATGACCTTTCTATGGATTTTCCCAAAGTTGCCTTCAAAGGAAACCATTAGCGTTCCTTGCCAATTTGCATTTAGGTCCAAAGTTATTTTTCCATCGCCTTTTTCTATTTCATTTCTATATAATTGCTGTCCCAAAATATTATGGATGCTAACTGTAATCGGACCTTCAATTTCATTCAAATTAAAAGTAACTTTTCCAGTTGTGGGATTTGGATAAGGAGCCGAAATATTATTCTGCGCCCAATCTGAAACAGAAAGATTTTCCGTATCTATAGTCCAATAACCCTCTGGGGCAACTATTGGGCGAGTAAGTATTTTTCCTGAATTTGCTTCCGCCCAAATATAATATTCAATATTGGCGGAATTGTTCGGGATTGTTAAGTCTGTGGTCCAATTATCACCGTTGGCTGGATTCATTATTATTTCATTATAATTGGTATCGCCCACCTCTCTCCAATAAACCTTGGCCTGCGCTATGCCGGAAATATGTTTTATCATGGCATCGATCGTAATTGTGCTTCCGGCATTTGCAACCTCAATTGGATCGTGTACAATCCAAAGTGGATCCGCAACGCCAATTGTGTGGGTAATACAGTGAATTGCTCCCAAAGAGGCAATAATATTTTCGCCGGGATTATCCACATCTATTCCAATAACATTATATCCGGGCAATAGTTCTTCGTATTCCGCAAGTGCGGCGGCATCAACTTCCGGACGATAGGTTGGCACCAAAATAGTTTTATTAATGAATACCGAATTGCTGTACGTCCTGTAAGAACCGCCGGTGTCGGGATATTGGCCCGTGGTACTTGGCGGTGCGTCTATCCATTCAATTTTGTAGGGGGTGCCAAAGGGAGATTGAAAATTATCGAGCACATACTGGATATTATCCTCAATTTGTGGTCCGTCTGCAACTCCTTCGGGATATTTACTCACCAAAATTGTTTCCTCGTCTAACAATTTCATATGCATATCAATATGGTGAATTTGGTCGTAGGGAAGCGTATTCATTTTTACGAACCGATTTATGCCCATATATTCCTGCATAATTCCATCAATTTGCGCCTCGGTTTTAACGCTTACTCCGTAAGGATTGCCGGGTGCATTTTCATCCAGAATGAGTTCAGAAGCAAAGGCATTTCCCAACCCATCGCTCATATAATTTCCGCCCGTATTCACCAAATCATTAATGCCGGAATTGGTGGTGTACAACGGAATTCCCGCCGCAGCCGCGTGCGCAATCGGCATAACATCATCATTTGGTCGGGGCCGGTTGTAAATCCAATCTGTTAGTGCGCGTTCGCCCACGTCGTCGGAATAGATTGTGTTTCCCGCATAATCGCGAATCCAAATGCTGTCCCAAGGAACATTCAGAAAAGTAACATTGGTAATATCAACCCCATTGGTTGTCAAGTAATTTGAAACGGAAGCTTGATTTTGGGTGGTTATAACAACTTTACATTCCTGTACGCCCGCTTCCACAATTTGCCTTAAAATATTTTGGTACGCAGGCTGCCAAGTCACCAAAAGATACTCTACTTCTTCCCATTCTGCAGCGGCCCTGACGGGTCCGGCAGGTGGTGGCGAAAACTGTGGACTTTTAAACTGAAAATTTGAAACGAGCCCTTTCTCAGTCTCAGTTAAATTGTGTGGAAGTACTTGATTTTCCTGTGAAAAAGAATGAATTCCAGGCAGTGCAATTAGCAATACCAAAAGGTATTTTAGGTAAAAATGTTTCATTATAAAATTAATTTTGAAATACGAATATAGGACTTTAATTATTTTATAATGTGAAGGATAGTGCTAATATTTCTTCTATTCAGTTGAATTCAATATAGAAAAAAAGCGTTCCCGCGAAATCTCCTCTGCTCCCAGACTTTCCAAATGGTCGTTGTAAATCTGGCAATCTATCATCTTGTAATTTTTCTCTTTCAGAATTTGGGCGAGATTATAAAATGCCACTTTTGAAGCGTTACTTACCTTGCTGAACATACTTTCGCCACAAAATATTTTTTTATCAGAAAGATCAATGCCATAAATTCCACCCACCAATTTTTCCTCTTGCCAAACCTCAACCGAACTTGCATGGCCGGCCTTGTGCAGGGCAATATACGCTTCCTGCATTTCCTTAGTTATCCACGTGCCCTGCTGTCTTTTTCGTTTTACGGAGGCGCAATTTTTTATTACCTCGGAAAAATTTTTATTGAAGGAAATTTCGAAATTTTCCCCATTCAAAGTCCTTCGAAAGCTTTTGGAAACCTTGAATTTTTCAGGGAAGAGTACCATCCGCGGATTTGGACTCCACCAGAGTATGGGCTGCCCTTTTTCATACCACGGAAAAATTCCTGAATTGTAAGCAAGCATCAACCGATCGACCGAAAGATCGCCGCCAATGGCGAGCAGACCGTCGGCAGTGGATTCATCTACAGCCGGGAACCATAATTTTTCGTCTAAATAAAACATACTTCAAAAAGTATCGAAAAAAATGCACATAAAAAACCCGGAGAAAAATCTCCGGGCGCTATTGTATCAAAAAGTTTCTTTTAAAATGGAAGGTCATCGTGCTCGTCCTCATTAAAATCGTTTGCAGGCTCAAAGGCATCTGCAGGCGGCATTGGCGGCATATCTCCACTTGCAGTTTGTGCAACATCCTCCACGCGCCAGCCTTGTATACTATTAAAATATTTGGTTTCCCCCTGCGGGTTTGTCCACTCACGGCCGCGGATATTGATGCTTACTTTTACTTCCTGCCCAACTTTATATTTGTTCAAAAGGTCTGTTTTGTCCTGTACAAATTCAATCATTATATCCTGTGGATATTGCTCTTCGGTAGTGATTACCATCTCGCGCTTCCTAAAACCATTATTTCCGTAGGTTTTGGTTTCATCTATCATTTTGATTTTTCCTTGTAGTTCCATTGGTTTATTTTTTATTCTTTATTGTTATTTATATTTAATGATGCACGCGATAAATCGCGAGCCTACTCCTTTCCAAGCAAAACCTTCCACGCTTCCGCAATTTTTCCTTCGCATAAATATTGTTGTGCCCTTTTATGGATTTCTTCGGAATTGCCCTTTGCAACCAAATTTTTCAATTCTTCCGAAGCATTTATAAAGGTATCAATTTCTTCCTTCGTAGGAAAATTTTCTACGTTGCCAAGCATTCCCAAATCGTTGCCCGTCAACACCTTACTTTTCCGAATAGTTTCAGGCAAGGCATCTACTCCAATCCCCAATGTTGATAGGGGTTTTGGCACTTGAAAAAGTCCGTTTTTGGCGCGGCTGTACCAATTATCGCCCAAGCGAGAAACGGTATCAATTTTATAGGGATCTATGTGGCCTTCCTCATTGAAAATGTTTTCGTACATATGTATTTTAACCACTTCGCATATTACCAGATTTCCAGCGCCACCGTTTTCGCCAAGCCTAATTACATCGTTTACTTTGCACTCCATTTGTACGGGCGCTTCTGCCACGCGCGGGGGTCTCACAATTTCGGAAGCCAATTCGGTAAAACCTGCTTTTGTGAATTCGTTGACGCCCTTTGCATATTCAGTTGACGCCAGTGACATTTGCTGGACCATGGCATAATTCACAATATTTATTACCACTTCCGGGACCTCCAAAACATTTTCATAGGTGTGTTTTGTGGTATTGTCACGCCCGCGCCGAGCGGGTGAAAAAACCAATATGGGCGGCCGTGCGCTAAAAACATTGAAAAAACTAAAAGGGGAAAGATTTACGCGACCCTCGCTGTCCATGGTACTTGCAAAAGCAATGGGTCGCGGGGCAATGGAACCTAAGAGGTAACCGTGCAATTTTCCTGTGGGTATGTCTTGTGGTGAAATTGAGATCATTGCCTGCAAATGTACCCAAAGATTACAGCTTGCAAAAGCTTGTCTACACAATAATATCAACATATTTGCTTTATATTTAAGCCTGCTTACCGGCAGGCTGGCTTAAAAAATTAATCTTATATGCTGCGCAACAGAGCACTTTCCCGATGGGGTTTTATTTTGGCATCTCTTCTGATTATCAGCTTAATACTTTATAATACCTATGTTTTCTTCAACCAATTAAAGGCCAATGAAAGGGCTAAAATGGAAATTTGGGCAGCGGCCCAGCAGGAATTTCAGCAAAGTTTCGTGCAGGAGAATACCGAAAACAGTGTAGTAAGCCAAACCGCCCTTTCAATTATAGAAAGCAATTCCACCACCCCAATGATCCTGCACACCCTCAAGGAAGATGCCTATACCGTACGGAATATGGATGAGGAAATACTTAATAACCCTAAAAAACTTCAGAATCTTATTACGCAGTTCACCTCGGAATACCAGCCATTGGATGTAAAATACAACGACCAGGTACTTTCAGTGATTTACTACGGGAATTCACCATTAATAAATAAACTGAAATATTATCCCGCTTTTTTAATATTAATAATATTTCTATTCATTTTAGCAGTTTATCTATTTTACAAAACCTCAAAATCTGCCGAACAAAATAAGCTTTGGGCTGGAATGGCAAAGGAAACAGCCCACCAAATAGGGACGCCGCTTTCATCATTGGTGGGTTGGACCGAAATTCTGCGTTCGGAAAATGTGAATTCAGAATACATTGTGGAAATGGAAAAGGATATTACCAGGCTCGAGACCATTACGGACCGCTTTTCAAAAATAGGTTCTGTCCCAAAACTGGAAAGGCATGATATTGTTTCGGAAACCCAAGCTTCTTTTGATTATTTAAAAAACCGAACTTCAAAAATGGTGAATTTTAAACTGGAAGTCCCCAACAAACCACTCTATGTAGAACTGAATCCGCAACTTTTCAGTTGGACCATTGAAAATTTGGTGAAGAATGGCATTGATGCCATGAGGGGGAAAGGCGATATTTGCATTTCAATAAGCAATAATTCAAAATACGCGTTGATACGTGTTTCCGATTCAGGAAAAGGTATTGGCAAAAGTAATTTCAAAAGAATTTTCACTCCCGGTTTTACCACCAAAAAACGGGGTTGGGGATTGGGGCTTTCCCTCGCAAAACGTATTATTGAAGAATACCACAACGGAAAAATACGCGTTTTAAAGAGCAGCCCAAATGATGGAACCACTATGGAAATAGCCCTTAAACACCTAAATTAAAGCCATGAGCTCTGCAGCAACCAAAACGATTCACACTGCCCGTCTTCACAATAACTGCCCGGAATGTTTTGGCACAGATGGGTTGGAAATTACATTTTTCCAAGAAAAGAAAGATACATTGTTTTTCAGTAAACCTTCATCGCATATTGATGAACAGATTTATTGCAATACCTGCAAGAATATTATTTATCCCGTAAATTGGACGCAGGATATTGAACGGGTTTACGATTATAACAGAAAGATTGCAGAAACCAATAAACAGTATTTAAAGGTAAAACCGCTCTTTTATATTTTGGTAGTGGTGGCAATAGTTTTGGTTGCAGCCGTTGTTTACTTGCTCCTGCCGAATTAAAACATTAAACTTTTTCTGAAATGGCTCCAGCCAACAGAGAAAATTCTTCTGCAGTCATTTTCACTTTTTTCGTAAAGCGCATATCTTCCATTTCGTTTATGGGAATAAGGTGCACATGCACATGCGGTACCTCCAGCCCAACTACCGCAATACCGACTCTTTTGCAGGGAACGGTCTTTTCAAGCGCAATGGCCACTTTTCTTGAAAATTGCATAAGCTGTAAATATATATGCTCGCCCATATCAAAAATTTTATCCACCTCGTCCTTGGGTACGCAAAGCGTATGGCCCTTCGCATTCGGATTTATATCTAAAAAAGCAATAAAATTTTCATCCTCCGCTATCTTGTAGCACGGTATTTCACCGTTAATTATTTTTGTAAAAATTGTTGCCATTAGTGTTCTCGTGTTATTTCCAGAATTTCAAATTTAAGCACGCCATTAGGTACTTTAATTTCAGCAATTTCGCCTACTTCCTTTCCCAACAGACCGTGGCCAATGGGGGAGTCAACCGATATTTTACCGGCCTTAAGATCGGCTTCGCTTTGTGCTACCAATTTATACGTCATTTCCATTCCATTTGTTTGGTTTTTAATCCTAACCGTGGAGTGTACTAGCGCTTTTTTCAAGTCAAGTTGCGATTCATCTATCAATCGTGCATTGGCGAGAATTTCTTCCAATTTTGCTATTCGCATTTCAAGCATTCCCTGCGCTTCCTTGGCGGCATCGTACTCGGCATTTTCACTCAAATCGCCTTTATCCCTCGCTTCAGCAATGGCATTGGAAGCCTTTGGACGTTCCACATCACGTAAATGATCCACTTCATCCCTCAATTTTTTTAATCCTTCGGCAGTGTAATAAGATACTTTACCCATAACTTCATCGTTTGTACTACAAACCCTTTTAAATTTATAACTACTATATAAGTAAGATTCCCGCCATAATTTATCACGAGCGATAGTCCAACGGGCGGGAATAGAAAAATCCCATACGCAGACGGGATTGTTAAAACAAATATACTAAAAATTTAATTGTTGGGTGTTTTGCTGTAATTTTGGCCCCTAATATTTTTAATAAAATGAAGAGAAAAATTTTTTACCTCTTAGCAGTATTAATTATGGTTGCCTGTTCAAAGGATGATGAGCGGCAATCCAATAATCCGAATTTGCCCAATCCTGCCCTTAACCTAAAACTGAACCTCAATCTACCGGAATACAATCCGTTGAAATTCCCCGGGGAAAAAATTATCATAACGAGCGCGGGCATTGGCATAAAGGGAATCGTTATCTACAACGTAAACAATGAACTTTATACAGCTTTTGAATTAAGCGACCCGAACCATCCGCCCAGCAATTGCTCCCGGATGACGGTAGAAGGTGTAATTGCCAGTTGCCCCTGTGAAAATGACACAAACCAATATGATATTGTTACCGGACAGCACACTGAAGATTCGGGAAAATACCCGATGCAGCAGTACCGCGCCGAACGAACCGGCGACAATTTGCTGATAAGTAATTAGTCCTAAAACTTCACAGTCGCTCCCACCAAAAAGTTTATCGTTGCCTGCGGATAATAACCTGCGCCTTCAACCGTAGTAACCGTTCCCGGATTACTGAAATCATCATCATAAGTGTAAAAATAGCCGTTGGAAATATATTTCACATTAAAAATATTGTTTACCAAAGCCGAAAAAACTACTTCCTTTATCCACGGAAGCGTATTTAAAGTGTAAACAATATTCAAATCATTGATTAAATAACTGTCTAATTTTGAAGCTTCACTGTCAATATTTCCCATATACTGTTCGCCAACAAATTTTGAAAGAAGATTGATCTGAAAATTATCCGCGACGGAATATTCCAGCATATTGCCCGCCACTATTGAAGGAGAAAAGGAAATTTCGGTGTTCCCCAAATTAGTCAGTTCCCCATCAATTGACGCCACAAAATCTACGTTTTTATTGGTGCTCAATGCAATATTGGGAAGTGTCCGTAAGTTTTTCAGAATCGGAATCTCGGCGTCCACTTCCAATCCCAATCGGTAGCTTTTTCCGCTGCTAGTGCGCAAAGGAGCGCCTACATCATTCAACTCGCCCGAAAGTACCAATTGATCTTTGTAATTCATATAAAAAATGTTGGTATTCACCTTTGTTTTATCCGATACAAAGCGGTGGCCCAACTCAAAATCGTCCAACTTTTCGGGCGTGATAATTCCCTGTTCGTAATCATTTCGGGAAGGTTCCCGGTGCGCTTTTCCGTATGAAAAATAGAATTGGTTTTTAGGATTCAATTTATAGGTTAAACCGGCCTTTGGGTTGAAGAATGAATAGTTTTCATCAATGTTCAATTCCACCAAATCGGATGTTATTCCCGAAGTTTTATAATTTAAAAACCTCCCCTGCAAATCGCCGAATATACTCCACTGCGCATCAATTCTATAGGTGGCTTTGGAGAAAACTGTAAATTCGTTTTTGTTGCCTTTACCTTCGTAATAACGGTCCCGAATTTCAGAATCGCTGGCATATCGCGCCCAAATTACTTCCCCAAAATGATCGCCGGTGTATTTACTGTAAAATACCCCCCCTGTAAAATCAATTTTATTGTTTTTGAAATTTACATTTGCATTAGCCGCGTAAAAATCATTGTCCAGCCAGCGCCGGCGAATCAAATCGGTTGTATTTATGGTATCGCCGCCAATTTCAATCGGTTCAAATCCGTAGGTTTCAAAATTCTGATCTTCTTTATACTGCTCAAAATAGCCTTTGCCTTTGGTGTAATTTAGAGACACATTCGTGCTCCAATTTTTATCAAAACGTTGATTCCACAGCAATTGATAGTGATCCTGCGCATAATTGTCAACTTCATTATCGTAAAATTGGATGTTTCCTTCTTCATCCGTGTACATTCCCACGGAATTGTAAGTTCTGTCGTTTTCAAGTTTTTCGGGATCTTCCAAACCGTTCCAAGATTGGTAGGTTTCTTCCCTTCCGCCAAAAATCAAGGCTTTAATCAGTGTATTTTCACCCACAAAAGCGCCTTGCAGGAAATACGATTTTAAGTCGGAACTGGCCCTGTCAATATATCCATCAGATTGAATGGTTGACAATCTTCCGGCAACTTCAAAATGATTCGAAAGAAGACCAGTGCTGAATTTTACATTGTGTTTATGCGTATTATAACTTCCGAAGGAATTTGAAATTTCTCCATAACCTTCATTTGAAACAGCATCACTCAGCAAATTTAAACTCGCGCCAAAAGCACCGGAACCATTGGTGGAAGTACCAACTCCACGCTGCAGTTGCAGGCTTTGCACTGAAGAAGTAAAATCCGGCAGATTCACCCAAAACGTGCCTTGGCTTTCGGAATCGTTATATGGAATCCCATTCAAGGTAACATTTACCCGCGAAGCATCGCTACCGCGAACACGAATATATGTGTAACCCACGCCAGCTCCCGCATCGCTCGTAGTTACAACAGATGGCAAATAATTGAGCATATACGGAATATCCTGCCCAAGGTTTCGTTTTTCAAGCTCTTCCTTTTCAATATTTGAATGGGTAATTGGAGAATCTGCATCTACCCGAACGGCTTGCACCAGCACTTCGTCCAAGGCTTCAACTTTAGTGGAATCGTTTTCTTTTTCCTTCTCATTTTCCTGTGCCGAAACGGTAAAAAATAAGAAGGCAAAAACTGCGAAAATCAATAACTTTTTCATTCGTAAAAAAATATTTTATACGAATAAAAGGGGCGTTATTCTTTGTTAGTTATACGGTAAAAAAAATCCCTGAAATATTCGCAGCATGCGAATTCACAGGGGGTTTCTAATATAAATCCCTTGGCGGCATTACCCGCCCAGGTTCTTTGGGTATAATCTCAGCCTTTTAAAGTTTGAATTTTGAGCGACGAGCGACGAATTATTTTTTCGTACTTCGTACTTCTAATTTCTTATTTCAAAAAGCACCCCTTTGAGATGTTGGGCAAAAGTACATTACTTTTTTCAATTTTATCGACTGAGCGATGATGAAGTATCGATTTCATTTTCAATTTCGTCCCGATAACTATCGGAATCAAATTTTTTACCCTTCTCCATTACTTCGCCTTTATCATTATCTTACATTTGAACATGGCCAATTCAAAAGACAAATTCACTTTTAAGATTATCCTCAGCTATTTGGTTTTGGGAAGTTTGGCAGTACTCGTGGGCCTTTTTCTATATTCTGAATTTAAGGATTATACCGCGGAAACTTCAGAAAATAGCGGGGAAAAAAAGTTCATTGAAACAGGAACGCTCATCAATCTTGTTTATGAAACCGATGGTCTATCGAGATTGGCGCTTTTGAATGAAAACGATGCCGATTTTGAAAAATACGTTGCCAAAACCGATTCCCTTTTCAAAAAAATCGAGGATATAAAGACGCTCACTACCAACGATTTTCAAGTGAAACAACTGGATAGCGTAAAATCGTTATTGGAAGAAAAAAATAGAAACATTGAACAACTCCGCATTCTTCGCTTAACCAACCAAAAGGACACTTCGCTGGACGATATCATGAAGGAAGTGCGAAAACTGGAGGCTTCCGTTGGTCTGTATTCCGTAGAATCCCTCATTCGAAATCCGTCGAAATTGAGCAATCGCGAAAGGAAGATTTACCAATCGTACGTGGATTATTTAAACAGTGATTCCACTCGCGACACGGCCACGGTAAAGAGTAAAATGGTGGATTCCATGCTCACGGCTTCGCGGTATATTGTGGCGGAAGCGAAGAAGGAAAATTCGCGAATTCGCGAATCGCTGATGCAGAAGGAACACGAACTTATCCGCAATGACCTCAATATTTCTGAACGTTTACGCGAAATTATCGCCAGTTTTGATCAAGAAATTGCCAAGCAAAATAATCTGGAAAAACAACAGCGGGCCGCTTCTATGTCCCGAACGAGCGAAATTTTGAAATTTGCCGGAATTTTGGGTGGAATCGTGGTTTTGCTTTTTTCATATTTTATCCTTTCCGATTTTTTTAAGGCGGAACGTTTCAAAAAAAATCTGGAAGAATCCAAGAATTATGCTGAAGTTCTTTTAAAAAGCCGCGAACAGTTAATTTCCACGGTTAGCCACGATCTTAAAACCCCGCTGAACACCATCAGCGGTTATGCAGAATTGTTCGAAAATTCTTCCCTTTCCGATAAGCAAAAACACTATTTGGCGCAGATTACCTCCAGTTCGCATTTCATTTCTCATTTGGTGGATGACCTGCTGGATTATTCCAAATTGGAAGCCGGAAAATTGCCTTTGGATAGCATTCCATTTTCGCTTGAAAATATTATTGTGGAAGCCGGCAACGCTTCAAAGCAGCTATATCTTGAAAAGCCGGTGGAGCTGAAAATTTCAATTTCTGAAAATATAAAAGGAAAAATCTTTGAAAGCGACCCTTTACGGATCCGACAGATTATAAATAATTTGGTGGGCAATGCCTTTAAATTCACCGAAAAGGGAAAGGTTGAAATTAGCGTTTCGGAGATTGAAAAATATAATGGAACCTCTAAAATTGAAATGGCCGTGATGGATACTGGCACGGGAATTTCCGAAGAAAAACAGGAACTTATATTTCAGGAATTTACGCAGGCGGAAACCGACATTGCCCATAAATTTGGCGGAAGCGGGTTGGGGCTCGCCATTTCAAAAAAGCTGACGGAGCTTTTGGGTGGCACGCTAAAAGTAAAAAGCAAATTGGGCGAAGGAAGCACTTTTACCTTAACGCTTCCTTTGAAGAATTCGGAACGCGTTTTATCTAAAAAAAGTGTTGAAAAATCAATTTCCTTCACCAATCTTTCAGCAGTTATAATTGATGACGACGAGGCAATGCGGGCGCTTTTACAGGAAATTTTTGAACAAATGAATATTGCTTCAAAAGCATTTGGAACTTTCAGCGATTTTAAAACCGCGGCTACTTCTCTTCCACATTTCGATTTCATTTTAACCGACATCCAAATGCCGGCGATGGATGGTTTTTCGGTATTGAAAAATTTAAAAAATGGCTCTATAAAAGAATATAAAAACCAGCCAATTATAGCAATGACGGGCAGCAGGGAGCACACGCGGGAATTCTATATCAAAAAAGGCTTTTCCGAAATGCTTCCTAAACCATTTTCAAAAAGGGAACTTGTTGCTGTTTTGGAGGAACTATTTCCAAGGCATCGTAATTTTTCGGAGGAAAAAATTGGGAAGGTTTCAATTCAAGATTCTTCTTCGAATTCCGAAAAATATGATCTTTCCCTATTAAATTCTTTTTTAAGCACGCCCCAGGCTTTGGAAGAGGTGCTGATGGTTTTCAATACACAAACCGAAAAGGATCTGGAAAATATAAAAGAAGCCATTGCACAACGCAATTTTGAGGCTTTAAAGGAAATTTCGCATCGGATGCTAACAATGTTTCGGCAGATAAAGGCAAAAGAGGTTATCCCGCTATTGGAAAAAATGGAGGATTATACGGGTTCAGAAACAGAAAGGCAACTGAAAATAGACGCGGAAAAATTAGTTTTGAATATTCGGGAAATGCAGCTTGCCCTTGGACATCGAGAAATTTAGAGCTCGATTTTGTATTGTTGCAATTTATTGTAGAGCGTTTTACGGGTAATGTTCAGCAATTTTGCGGCTTTGCTTTTATTATTTCCGGTTTCAGTTAAAGCGTTCAAAATAAGTTGCTTTTCGTTGCTTTCCTTTGAAAAATCTACTTTTTCCCTTTTCGATATATCAGAAAATAAAACCTCGCGAGGTATTACTTCCAAAGGAATTAAATCTGAATTGGTGAGCAAAACAGAGCGTTTTATCACATTCTTCAACTCCCGTAAATTACCGGGCCAGGCATAGTTTTTAAAAGCTTCCTCCACTTCTCTGGAAAGCCCGATTACTTCCTTGCCGAGTGAGTTATTCGCTTCATTCAAGAAATATTCAATAAACAGAAACAAGTCTTCCTTCCGCTCATGAAGAGAAGGAATATGGATGGAAAATTCATTTAACCTATGGAATAGATCTTCCCGGAATTTACCTTCAGCAACCGCTTTCGGCAAGTCTTCATTTGTAGCGGAAAGTATGCGTACGTCCACTTCTATTTCAGTGTTGCTGCCCACGGGTTTTATGCGCCGTTCCTGCAAAGCACGTAATAGTTGAATTTGGTTTTCATAGGAAAGATTTCCTACTTCATCCAAAAAAAGCGTGCCTCCATCGGCAGCTTCAAAATGTCCTTTTTTATCATTTATGGCGCCGGTGAAACTACCTTTTACGTGCCCGAAAAATTCACTAGCGGCAATTTCCTTGGGTATAGCGCCACAGTCAACTGCTACAAAATTTTTACCTTTTCTGTTGCTGAAATTGTGGATCGCCTTGGCGGCAACTTCCTTTCCGGTACCGCTGTCTCCATTAATTAGGACGCACATATCCGTTGGGCCGACCAACTTTAAATATTCATTGAATTTTTTGGAAGCTTCGCTAATTCCAACTACAAAAATCTGTTTTTCCGAAGCGGAATTTGTGGCTTTATTTTGTGCTATTACATTGCTTCTCGGGGTCCTCTTTTCAGAAGAAATATTTTTTCGAATTGCATTATTTTGAATATCTTCCTCAATAATCATCAGCAATTCCTCGGGCCGAAAGGGTTTCGAAATATAATCCAACGCGCCCTTTTTAATTGCTTTTACGGCGGTGTCCACTTCGGCATAACCCGTCATTAGAATGACTTTTGTTTTGGGAGTAGTTTTTTGGGCGAATTCAAGCAGCTCCAATCCCGAATCATCGGGTAGTTTCAAATCGGTAATCAATAAATCGAAATGGTTTTCACTTAAAGTTTTTCGGGCATCGGCGCCATTGAGAGAAACGGAAACTTTAAAGCCTCTCCGCTCCAAAAAAGATGTGAGCATTTTTCCGAATGCCATATCATCTTCCACTATATGTATTTGCTGCACCATTGCGTTTTAAGAGTCCGTAAAAGTAGCAAGTATAAAGGTGGGCAATCTCTAAAATTATCATAAAAAAAGGTGCCCTAAAACAGGACACCTTTTCCAGAAGTATTGAATCTAAAATACCTGCAGCTTACTGCTTCTTCATATCGTTTTTAATCCACTCGCCCTGTGCATTTGCATACAAGGTTGTAGCTTTTTTGTCAGCTGTGGCAATGTCGATTTTATATTCTCCTTTGGCATTCAAGTAAGCCTTAGAAATAGTGGCGCCATCGAAATCCGTAGCTACGGCATCCTTAACGGCTTGAGGTACTTCAGAAGACTTTACTTCTTTATAATCCTGGGCTTGAATGACAGCGGGCGTATTGGTTTGCAACTTTGCATCCTGTGCTGCCTCAATCTTTTTTGCAACCTTTACGTCTGCGGCATTTTTGGTGCTGAGCGCGGTAGGTTCCTTTTCATTTTTCTGTGCATTTACATCGTTGGTTTGTGCAGTAGCTGCAGTTAAACCACCCAATATAATCGCTGCTGTAAATAATAGCTTTTTCATAATGTCTGTTTTAAGATTATTAAATATTGATATATGCGTTACTCTAAGTTTGTTTGTTGTTTTAGATAAAGAAAAATTAATGCCACAGAGAAGAATGCAAAACCAAATCGTGTAAGATCCTGTAAAACCAAATGTTTATAGGTTTCTAAAATTAATATTCAGAAATAAAAGTTGTGTATTTTAGAATCCAATTGTGTAAAATTTACACAGTTTTGACTATACAGTTAGTCAATTTTGGGAGGTTTGCGCGAAGATTTTTTAAGGGCATTTTCCTTTTTCGATTTCAAACGCTTTTCAATCGCACCTTTTGAAGGTTTTGTTTTTTTTCGAGGTTTTGCAACTTTCAGATTTTTTTGAAGAAGGTCTATCAACCTTTCTATTACAATCGCTTTATTTTTATGCTGACTTCGGGTTTCGCCGCATTGAAGCGTAATAATTCCTTCGGAAGAAATTTTTGTTGGCATCTTATTTCGAAGCCGTTCCTTTTCAGTTTCAGAAAGCGCCTGCGAAGTTTCCAAATTGAAGGAAACCTCAACCTTTGAAGCGGTTTTGTTCACGTGCTGCCCGCCGGGCCCGCTGCTGCGGACAGCTTTAAAAGACAGTTCAGAAATTAAAATTTCGGTTTTCATTGCGGTTGGTGCACTTCGTTCAAAAGGTCGTTTACCGTTTTTACGGGATTGAAGGTTATAAGCGGCACTTCCACAAAAACCGTGTTCCAGTTTGCCATCGCGCCGTTCCAAAGTCCGGGAAGCTCCAACGCTTTTATTTCCTTTCCGTTGTATGATTTGTTTGAAATAAATCCGGCATCGGGATCTGAAAATTGCGAAAGATCATATTTTTCCCCTTTATAATTTCGCACGCCACAGACTAAATCCACGGGATTGAAATGCGTTGCTTTTTTAACCAACTCCTTTTGTTGCGGATTGTTTTTATCAATTTGGCTCATTTCCACGATTTGATAGGAGAGATTTCCGTTTTTCTCTTTTATAAGAAATGGTCCACCCCCGGGAGCGCCAGTATTTTCAACTACGCCACAAACGCGGATCGGACGTTCCAAAATAGACAGAATTGCTTCTGTTTCCGCGGCCACATTTTGAATTTTTAATTCTTCGGAAATAAAATCTGAGGCATTTTTTAGCACATTATTGGAGGTGTTTTCTGAATAAAGTTTCTCGACAAAATCGAAAATTTTCTGTTGAAGCGAAATCAATTTTCCAGCAAGCACTTTTTTATGAAAAGCGACGGTTTCAACATAATTTTGTGAAACCACATTGTCGATATTTTTGATGAAAACGATGTCGGCATGAACATCATTCAAATTTTCAAGCAGAGCGCCATGGCCCGACGGACGAAAAACCAAATTGCCATTTTCATCCAAAAACACTTTATTTTCAAGCGTTGCAGCAACGGTGTCAGTTTCCTTTTTTTGGAATGAATATGAAATATTGAATTTCACTCCCGTGTTTTTTTCAACTGTCTCTTGTATTTCCTCGTACCTTTTTTTGAATTTTTCCTCGTGTTCGGAAGAAACCGTGAAATGTAACTTCGCGATGCCGTTTGAGGTAGCGTAAAAGGCCGCTTCGTACAACTGCTCGCCAAAAGCGGTAACATAATTTTCGCCATATTTATGGAATGGCACAAGTCCTTTCGGGGTATTGCTAAAATTTAAACCGCTTTCCTCCAGCATTTCCTTTACAAAAAAGTAATATTGTTTTCCTTTTTTGAAGTTTTTATAATCGGTAAATTTCTTAGCCAATCTTTCCTTTACAATATCCGAAAACGCAAATTGTTCGATGGAATTAAAGAATTTCTTGAGGTTTTTGTTTTCTTCCTTTTGAAGAAAGGTTTCCATATTGTCTTTTTCCAAATCGACCCCAATCGCCATCGGGACCAAAAACTGATGCAAAAACTTGAACATTCGGGTAGCTGCACCGGAAGCTGGAACGAATTTCAGCAAATCAAGTTCATCTTTTTGACAATCAAAAATGGCTACTAAATTATTTTGTTGTTCTTCCGAAAGAATTTCTATTCCGCTGCCGGCAGAAGCAGCTTCCACCACATTTGCAAATGGAATACCTTCCCTAAAAATTTGAAGTTGACGGTTAATTTCTGTTTCGGTTAGACCGTGATTTTTTATTTGTTGTATGTTTTTTTCAGTAAACATTCTTTGGTTTCAATTTTGAAGTTTTCTCTGTGTCCTCTGTGCCTTTGTGGTAAAATTTCCACCACGGAGGCGCAGAGTTAACAGAGGGTTTTATTGTAGCATTTGGTCAATTATTTCAACTGCTTTATCAAATCTTTCTTTTTCGTTTCCCTTTAAAATTTTATAGGGAAAATTGTTTTTCTTCAATTCTGCCTCGAAACTACGAAACATTTCCTCTCTATTTTCTGGCCTATCCCGAAGGTCGTCCGCTTCCCAAGGCGTATCCACATAAGTTAAAAGGTAGATGCTGTAGTTGTCTTTGGTTGCTTCGTTTTTTATTATGGCCGGGCAAAATCCGTCATAATAATATTCGGAATATACTTTCAGTTCGAGCAAATTAGTGTCGCAAATAAGGAGATTTTTAACCTTATTCGAAATATTTTTTTCAAGTTTCAGCTGCCCTCTTGCGATAGGAATTAAATCTTTCTTTTCAACCAATTTCTTTTCGAAATCCCACTTTTTTTGAAGGTATTCGCGCATAAATTCCGGCACCCAGTGTGTGTTGTAGTGTTCAGCCAACTGTTGCGCAAGCGTAGTTTTCCCGGTAGATTCGGGGCCGTATAAAACTACTTTTATCAATTCAGCAGACTTGTTTCCGGTATGTTTAGGTTTTTCTTCCAAGCGCGGTATCCGTAAACGGCAATAATAGTAAATAAAAGGTATTGAAACGAAGTAAACACGAGTCCTTTATAAAGGTACAACGGCACGGAAATAATATCCCCGACAATCCAATAAATCCAGTTTTCAAGCTTTTTCTTTGCCATTAGCCACATTCCCACAAAGAAAATGGCGGTAGTAATTGTATCTACATAAGCCGTCCAGCTGTTCCATTTTTCAAAAAATTCATAAACCGCAAAAACGAAAATCAGCGTAACTATGAAAATATAAATTGAGCTTTTTTGTTCTTTTTTCGTGGTTTTGGTTATCGGCGTATAATGTGTGGCGTCCACTTTTCTTGTCCAAATGTACCAGCCATAAATGCTCATCGCAAAATAATAGGCGTTTATCATCATGTCGCCCAAAAGCCCGTAAACAGCGAGAATATATACGAAAATTGCCGTGCTGATAATTCCGGTTGGGTACACCAAAATATTATCCTGCTTGCTGAACCAAACGCTTAAAAAACCAAAGAAAACGCCTACAAGCTCAAGTACGATTAAATGGGTGGGTACTTCGGCGTATTGCGCAAAAAACCAATCAAAAATGTGGCTCATAGTCGCTGCGATCGGATTTTACGATTTTTATATAAAGTAAGCCTCTCTCTACGGCTTCCAAGGCGGTTTTCATTTCTTTTTGAAGCAGGTTCATCACTTCGTCATAATCGCCGTAAACCTGTGTGCTCAACGGATTTTCCAAAACGGTAAGTCCAGAATTCCGGAGACTTTTTATGAAATTGATGATTGCGGGTTCGTAATCGTCCTGTAATGGGGTGAGGGTAAGTTCAACTGAGATTTTCATTGTTTCAATTTTATTTCAAAACTACGCTTTTAAAAAGTTTTCAGTCGCAGTCACAGTATGCAGTTTTTAAAATCGTAGAATTCCCACTTCGGGGGTTTAGGGGGCCTTTTCAAATGCAGTCCCCATCACAAGCATATCCGCGCCGGCTTTGTACGCCTCTTGTTTTTGGGTTTCGGTTTTTATTCCGCCGCCGACGATTAATGGGATGTTTATTGCCTTTTTTACTTCGGAAATAATTTCGGGTTTTACGGGAAATTTGGCGCCACTGCCCGCTTCCAAATAAATGAGTTTTGCGCCCATAAATTGTCCGGCAAGCGCGGTGTTCACAATCATTTCAATATTTTCCTGCGGAAGCGGTTCCGTGTTTGTCACTTTTGAAACCGAGGAATTGTTACCTCCATCAATTAAAATATAGCCGGTTGAAATAATTTCCAAAGAAGATTTTTTCAATTTTGAAATGGATTTTATTTGCTGGCCAACTAAATATTCAGCATTTCGTCCCGAGAGCAGGGTCAAAAACAAAAGTGCATCCGCCCAATTTGTGATATGCGAATGATCGCCCGGAAAAAGAAAAATGGGAAGTTCTGTTTCGGCTTTCAATGCTTTTACCGCTTCTTCAGTTTCGCCGTTTGCGACCGTGCTTCCGCCCACAAAAAGATGGGTCGTTTTCTTCGGAATTTTCTTCAAAAAAGATTTTGCTTCTGAAATTTTAAACTTATCGGGATCAATTAAAATGGCAAGTTGCTTTTCGTCTTCGGAAATAGATTTTAGAAGATTTTTATATAAATTTTCCGCCATCTATTTTTTTTTAGAAATAAGGGCGTATGCACATGTAAAATCTTCAAATTCCAGAAAATCCACATCGTATTTTTCCTGCTTATCGTCGTAAGTTACGGTAGCAGTGGTTTTGTTTGCATCAAGATTAAAGTCTTCCACATAAATATGCTCTAAAAAACTTACGCCTTTTTCCGCAAAACTCTTGTAGAGAGATTCCTTGGCACACCAAACAATGGTGAGTTTTCGCATTAAAGCGTCTTCATTTGCAAAAATCTTATACGCTTTTAAAGGGGTAAATTTATGTGCAATCCGTAAGATTTTGTGTCGCTGCATTTCGATATCAATCCCTACTTCAATATCGCTTATAATTATTGCTGCAAAATTAAAAGAGTGCGTAATTGAGATATGCTTATCATCAGTAAGATGCGGTTTTCCATGTTCATCATAATACAGATCGTGGTCTGTATAACCTTCCAAAGCCATTAAATGACGAATGCTCATAAATCCGCGCCGGTGAAGATCGCTTTTCATATTTTCAACTCTTCCAGAACAATTTCCGGTAAGCGATATTCCTTCGGAGAGCGTTTCAAAAGATTCCTCTATCTTCCAAATGAAGACTTTAGTGTGGGGATTTACTGTTATAGTTTTGTAAAGTGGCATAAAATTTTGAAAGATATTCAGTATTTTCGCGGACTGGAAATTAAAATTTAATATTAACAAATACCTGCCTTGGCGGGTATAAAGATAACAAATATGTCAACGAAAACTGTGCCTTACACGGCGTACAAAGTAAAAGATATTTCCCTAGCAGATTGGGGAAGAAAGGAAATTGAGCTTGCAGAAGCAGAAATGCCGGGACTAATGAGCTTACGCGAAGAGTACGGAAATGAGCAGCCGTTGAAAGGTGCTCGCATTGCTGGATGTCTTCACATGACAATTCAAACTGCCGTGCTTATTGAAACTTTAAAAGCGCTTGGCGCTGAAGTTACTTGGAGCTCCTGCAATATTTTCTCAACCCAGGATCACGCTGCCGCTGCAATTGCCGATGCCGGTATCCCCGTATATGCCTGGAAAGGAATGACCGAGGAGGAATTTGATTGGTGCATTGAGCAAACGCTTTTCTTCGGCGAAGACCGCAAACCGTTGAACATGATTCTTGACGATGGCGGCGATTTAACCAATATGGTTTTGGACAAATATCCAGAGCTTGCAGCTGGCGTAAAAGGTATTTCTGAAGAAACAACCACCGGCGTTCACCGACTTTACGAGCGAATGAAAAAAGGCACCTTGCCAATGCCGGCCATCAACATTAACGATAGCGTTACCAAAAGTAAATTCGACAATAAATACGGTTGCCGCGAAAGTGCTGTGGATGCAATCCGCCGTGCTACCGATATTATGCTTGCCGGAAAACGTGTAGTAGTTTGCGGTTATGGCGATGTTGGTAAAGGTACCGCAGCTTCTTTTAAAGGTGCGGGAAGTATTGTTACAGTTACCGAAATTGATCCAATTTGTGCTCTACAAGCCGCAATGGACGGTTTCGAAGTGAAAAAATTGGAAACTGTTATTGGCAATGCAGATATCGTAATTACTACAACTGGAAATAAAGACATCGTTCGCGGAGAGCATTTTGAAGCGATGAAAGACAAAACTATCGTAGCAAATATTGGTCACTTTGACAATGAAATTGCTGTTGCCTGGTTAAAGAAAAACCACGGCAGCACTCACGTTGAAATTAAGCCACAAGTTGATAAATACACAATTGACGGAAAAGACATCATCCTTTTGGCTGAAGGTCGATTGGTAAACCTTGGTTGCGCTACTGGCCACCCAAGTTTTGTGATGAGCAACAGTTTTACCAACCAGACATTGGCACAAATCGAGCTTTGGAAAAATGGTGAAAACTATGAAAACGAAGTTTATATGCTTCCAAAGCATTTGGATGAAAAGGTTGCAAAACTTCACCTTGAAAAAATTGGGGTTGAACTTACGGAACTTTCCAAAGAACAAGCCGATTACATTGGTGTGGAGGTTGAAGGGCCATTTAAGCCTGAATATTACAGATACTAAGAATTCCCGCGGAGGCGGGAATCTCATTATTTGATCTTGAAACCCTCGCAACTTTGTGAGGGTTTTTTATTGGAAATTTTTTAACTTTTATGAAGCGAAAACAATTAGTATTTTAATTGAATGATGATTTATGAAGAAGAAAAAATAAAAGTCCCAAGATTCAACGAAGAATCCGGTTTCTACACCACGAAAAAGCGCTCAAAAATGATGGGCAAAATTCGCGGGAAGAATACAAAACCGGAACTGCTATTCAGAAAAGCACTTTTTAAAAAGGGAATTCGATATCGGGTGGATAACAAAAAATTACCTGGAAAACCAGATATTTCCATCATAAAATACAAACTTGCCATTTTTATTGACGGTGAATTTTGGCACGGCTACAATTGGCCGGAACGAAAAGAAACCCTAAAAAGCAACCGAGCTTTTTGGATTCCAAAAATAGAACGGAATATGCAGCGCGACCGCGAAGTAATCCACCAGCTCGAAGAAATGGGCTACACCGTTTTCCGATTTTGGACGAACGAAATAAAACAAGATTTAGAAAAATGCATCAACGATATTTTGGTGTACATAAATACCGGACAGAATGATTAACTCAAAATTACCGAACATTGAAACTTCCATTTTTGCAAAAATGAGCAAAATGGCGGCAGAACACCACGCATTAAACCTTTCGCAAGGCTTTCCAAACTTTCCAAGCGATCCCGCCTTGAATGCTTTGGTGGACAAGCAATGCGCGATGGTTTTAATCAATACGCCCCCATGCCAGGCGATTTCGAACTTCGCATGGAAATTTCAAAAAAGATTGAAAAACTGCACAACCATTTTTACAATCCGGAAACTGAAATCACAGTAACGGCTGGCGCAACACAGGCCATTTTCACAATAATTGCGGCAACAATCAACAAAGGCGATGAGGTAATTATTTTCACTCCCGCGTATGATTGTTACGCACCGACAGTGGAACTTTTTGGTGGAAAAATTATTCCAATTCAATTGAAACCTCCCTTTTATAATCCGGATTGGCAAGAAGTTGCGGTTAAAATTTCAGCTAAAACAAAAATGATAATCATCAATTCGCCCCACAATCCTACCGGATCTATCCTTTCGAAGGAAGATATGTTGGAATTGCAGGATTTGGCTGAGAAAAATGATCTTTTGATTTTGAGTGACGAAGTTTACGAACACATCATCTTTGACGGTAATGAGCATCAAAGTGCTTCAAAATTTGAAGCTTTGACGAGTCGGAGTTTTGTAACGGCTTCCTTCGGTAAAACTTTTCATAATACAGGTTGGAAAATGGGTTACTGTGCGGCACCGGAAAAGTTGATGAAGGAATTCCAAAAAGTGCATCAATTCGTGGTTTTCTGCGTAAATCATCCCATTCAAAAAGCATTGGCGACTTATTTAAAAGATGAAGAACACTATTTAAAACTTGGGGATTTCTATCAGCAAAAACGGGATTTTTTTCTTCATTTATTGAGAGACTCTAACTTCAAAATTATTCCTTCAAAGGGAACATATTTCCAAATGCTTGATTTTTCAGAAATTTCAGATGAAAGTGATATCGATTTTGCGGAAAGACTTACCAAGGAAATGAAAATCGCCACCATCCCAACTTCAGTTTTCAATGAAGCCGGAAAAGATTTTAAACAAATTCGGGTGTGTTTCGCAAAAAAGGATGAAACATTGGCGGAGGCGGCTAAAATTCTGCAACAACTTTAATTTATCGCATTTCTTTTTATTAATAAGTTTTATCAATTTAAAGATTAAAACATCCAATTGATTTTTGGTTTGAAACGGCGATAGAAAGTGGTAATTTCGTAGGCACACCTCTTAAAAAAGACTATTATGGAAAATGATAAAGACAAAAATTACCACAAAAACGGAAATCCAAGTGGCAATCCTAGCGATGTTTGGGAGATAAATGATGATAGTGGAGCAGCAAAATGCCCCTATTTCGGCGGAACACAACACCACGTGGCCGGCGGCGGAACTACAAATAACGATTGGTGGCCCAATAAGCTGCGGCTAAATGTTTTGCGCCAACAAAATAGAAATTCCAGCCCAATGGAGGAATCCTATAACTACAGAAAGGAATTCCAAAATCTTGATTATGACGCCCTAAAAAGGGATCTCACCAATTTAATGACCGATTCGCAAGATTGGTGGCCGGCGGATTATGGTCACTACGGCGGATTGTTTATAAGAATGGCGTGGCACAGCGCAGGAACCTATCGCGTTACTGACGGCCGAGGCGGCGGAAACAGTGGAACACAACGTTTTGCCCCCGTAAATAGTTGGCCCGATAATGGAAATTTGGACAAGGCACGTTTACTGCTTTGGCCAATAAAACAGAAATATGGAAAGAAAATTTCCTGGGCAGATTTAATGATTTTGGCTGGGAATGTCGCTTTGGAATCTATGGGTTTCAAAACTTTCGGTTTTGCAGGCGGAAGAGAAGATTTTTGGGAGCCGGAGCAGGATATTTATTGGGGTTCCGAAACCCAATGGCTCGGAAATGATGAGCGTTACAAAGAAGGCGGCGAACTTGAAAAACCGTTGGCAAACGCACATATGGGATTAATTTATGTGAATCCGGAAGGGCCGAACGGAGAGCCGGATCCATTGGGTTCCGCACACGATATTCGTGAAACGTTTGGCAGAATGGCAATGGATGATTATGAAACCGTAGCCCTAATTGCCGGCGGACACACTTTCGGAAAAACCCATGGCGCGGGCGATGCCGAAAAATATGTGGGAGCCGAACCCGAAGGCGCCGAAATGGAATATATGGGCAAAGGATGGATCAACTCAATGGGTTCAGGATTTGGCGACGATACAATAACCAGTGGTCTGGAAGGTCCTTGGACGCCAGTTCCCGATAAATGGGACCATGATTATTTTAGGGTTTTATTTGATTATGAATGGGAATTGACGAAAAGTCCAGCTGGAGCCCATCAATGGAAACCTACGGCTGCCTCTCAGGCAGATAGAGCGCCGATGGCTCACAATCCTTCCGAAACTCAAGGTTTAATGATGAGTACTGCGGATATGGCTTTAAAAATGGACCCAGCTTATAAAAAAATATCGCTGCATTTCCGTGAAAATCCAGAGGAATTTGAAGATGCTTTCGCCCGTGCGTGGTATAAATTGACACACCGCGATATGGGACCTGTTTCAAGATATTTGGGGCCAGAAGTTCCAAATGAGGAATTGCTTTGGCAAGATCCAATCCCAGAGGTAAATCACGAATTGATTAACGAGGATGATATTTCTTCATTGAAAAAAATAATACTGGATTCTGGTTTATCAATTTCTGAATTGGTAACAACCGCTTGGGCTTCGGCTTCAACTTATAGAGGTTCGGATATGCGCGGAGGCGCGAATGGCGCCCGAATTCGACTCGAACCACAGAAAAATTGGGAAGTGAACAATCCTTCACAATTATCCACAGTTTTGGATAAACTTGAATCAATTCAAAAAGATTTCAACAATAAACAAAGTGGGAACAAACAAGTTTCGCTTGCAGACCTAATAGTTTTAGGAGGTGGCGCGGCAATCGAAAAAGCTGCGAAAGATGCGGGAACCGAGGTGAAAGTTCGATTCAATCCAGGTCGCGGCGATGCTTCACAGGAGCAGACAGATGTGGATTCTTTCCGACATTTGGAACCGGATGCGGATGCTTTCAGAAATTATTTGAAGCCTAACCAGCACGCTTCTTTTGAGGAACTTATGGTGGATAAAAGTCAACTTTTAACCCTTACCGTACCGGAAATGGTTGTATTGTTGGGCGGAATGCGGGTATTGAACACCAATTGGGATGGCTCAAATCACGGTGTTTTTACTGATAACCCGGGAAAATTGACGAATGATTTCTTTAAAAATCTTTTGGATTTAAGCACGACTTGGAAAGCCATCGGCGATGATGACCGTATTTTTGAAGGCCGTCACAGAGCTTCCGATACATTCAAATGGACGGGCACAAGAGCCGATTTAATTTGTGGCTCAAATTCTGAACTTCGGGCAGTTGCGGAAGTTTATGCCAGCGAAGATTCACAGGAAAAATTCGTGAATGATTTTGTCGCTGCGTGGCACAAAGTGATGAACGCAGATAGATTTGATTTGAGATAATTTCCTGCTTTTTCCAATGGTCAATCCTGGAAATTTATAAACCTAAACCTGCAAGAAACCGCGGAAAAAGCGGAAAACCTTGCAGGTTTTTTTCACTTACTTTTCTTAAATTTAAACAATGAAAGAAGAACTTTTTAATGCAATTAGGCAAGAAGATGCTTCAAAAGTGGAAACCGTTTTGAAAAATTCGCCTGCCTTGGTTTCTGAAAAAGATGCGCGTGGGTCAACACCTTTATTGCTGGCCACGTATTTTGGGTTGTACGATATTTCTGAAATTATTTTGAAACATTCCCAAAATGTCGATGAACAAGATGCTTCTGGGAACACCGCCTTAATGGGCGTTTGTTTTAAAGGCTTGGATAGTCTCGCAAAATTATTATTGGAAAACGGCGCGAATGTGAATACCAAAAATTTTAATGGTGCCACTGCCTTAATTTTTGCCGCTACCTTTGGAAGAATGGAAATTGCAAAACTCCTTTTGGAAAATGGAGCAGATAAAACCATAAAAGATGACCGTGGACTCACGGCTGCCGATCACGCAAAAATGCAGGGAAATAGGGAGATGGTGGAATTGTTGGAAAAGGAGTAGAGAATAGAGAATAGAGAATAGAAAAGTTTGAAAGAAAAATTAAAAATCACAATTATTCAGAGCGAATTGCATTGGGAAAATGCCGATGCAAATCGCACTATGTTTTCTAAAAAAATTGCCGAAATTGAAGACGAAACAGATTTGATTGTTTTGCCGGAAATGTTTTCTACGGGCTTTTCAATGGATGCGAAAAATCTGGCTGAAGAAAGTAATGGCGAAACTTTTAAATGGATGGTTCACGAAGCCAAGAAAAATAATTGCGCCATTACCGGAAGCGTGATTATTTCTGAAAATAACCAATTCTATAACCGTCTATTTTTTGTCTTTCCCAATGGCAGTTTTCAAAAATATGACAAAAAACACACCTTCACTTTAGCCAAGGAACACGAAATATATTCGAAAGGAACCGAACAATTAATTGTTGATTACAAAGGTTGGAAAATCTGCCCCTTGGTTTGCTACGACTTACGTTTTCCCGTGTGGGCGCGAAATACGGAAGATTACGATATATTAATTTACGTTGCCAATTGGCCAAAAGTTAGAACATTGGCTTGGGACACATTGCTACGGGCGCGAGCCATTGAAAATATGGCGTATTGCGTCGGTGTAAATCGTGTAGGTTATGACGGAAATGATCACGAATATAGCGGCCATTCGGCGGTTTATGATGTCTTGGGGAAACAGATTTCAACAAAAGATTTTGAAACCGAATTAACAGAAACCATAGTTTTGAAAAAGCAAAATATTGAAGCAAACCGAAAGAAACTTCAGTTTTTGAATGATCGAGATGCCTTTACTTTAAAGTAAACGTCTCATTCAAACTCCAATTGGCGCGAACTTCCAATTGGGTGGGATAATAAATAATACGTTCTGGAAGAGTTCGGTTTAAAAAACTTCCCGTGTCCCATCTACCGTTTTGGTTATCATCATAAATAATTCGCAAATAATATTTATCGGGGGAAATGGCATCAAAAAATACATCGTTATTTTCAGTACGGTATTTTTCAGCGACCACGTTGTATTTGCTATCCAATAACTGAACAATCACGGGAAAATAATCAACATTCCGCAACGTGAGATTCAAGGTTCCATAATCAGAAGCCAAGCGGGTTGCAACATTAAATTGGAGCGTATCATTTGTATTGCCAAAAAAATCAAGCAGCGCCCCGGGAAAAATTTTCAGATTATAAGTTTGATCCTCCTTTTTGGGAAAAACAATTTTAGCATGATTGTATTTTAGGTCCAATTGCATTTTAGCCTCAACCAATGAGGAATCTTTCGCCATAATCTGGATTTTTTCAGAATCAAAAGAAACAAGAGGAATATTGGCACGAAGTTTTACAGTATCATCCTTCTTTAATGTGCCTGTTTTTATGGCAACCACACTCAGAGAATCCGCATAAAGTTCCCGAATTCGAACCGTGGCCGTATCGATTATATTTAGGTGGGAAACCCTAAATACAAGCGAATCGGCCTTAAAAGCTGGCTTAAACCAATAGTGAAGCGTGTCCCGCTTTTCATCCTTAAAATAAGTTGAGGTAAAATCTTGTGGCACTTCGGAAAGCACTTCAATATTTAAACTATCTGCCTCTCCTTCATACCCAAAAAGAATATGGTTTTTGCCTACTTGGCTGGGACGCGCAAATTTATAGTCCGGAGTTTCCTTGAATAAAGTGATTGCGTATGTAGAATCCGTCGGCAACTCAATAAAGTCTTCAACGAAACCAATTTTGTCATTTTTTGGTTGAAATGTATAATCGTTATTTTTTTCCTTCAATGCCAACAGGGCATATTTTCCCTCCTTCAAATTTGTAAATTCGAAGGTCCCGGTGCTGTCATTTGTTACGGTTATATAGGTGGGTTTTTCAGAATAAATTAGGGAATCGCTGAAGTTTTCGTCAACTTCATAGAGCATTACCGTTGTAGGAATTTCAGGCGTTGCCAATTGAGCATCCCGAACTTTTCCCGCAAGTTTAAGGCTATCGATGTAACTACCGGTGGAAAATACATATTTAAAATACTCAAATTGGTTGCCTTCATTATTATCAACGATACTTTTACCGAAATTAAAGGAGTAAGTGGTATTGGATTTTAAAGTATCCAAAATTTTAATTTTCAAAGTTTTCGAAGTGCTCAATGGAGTAATGACCGGAGTAAATTTCAAAGGAGGCGAAACCACCAATTCCTTAGCAATATCCTTCAACTTTATGTATTCGTTAAACCTTATTTCTATTTCATTTCCACTAAAATTAGTACTGTAATTTTCAGGATCGCTGCGCACTATCACGGGCGGAATGGTATCCCTATCGCCGCCCGAGGGCGTTCCTTTTTTGGCGCAATCCACAAAAGAAAGCATAAACAGAAAAACGATGGGAATATAAAGGAGGCGGTGTTTCACTAAAAATAGTTCTTATTATAAGATTTCTGAAGTTCCAAAATTAAGCAATACCGAATAACTAATTACCAATCAACCCTAACTTTTAAGCCACGGCAATGGTGGCTACGCTAATGGTAACCTTATCGGCCTTCAATAACTGCAAGGCGCATTTTTCAAGGGTTGCGCCAGTTGTTATAATATCGTCCACTAATAATATGTGTTTGTTTTGGATTTTTTCAAGATTTTGGACAGTAAAAACTTCTTCAGCACTAAACCGCAAAAGCCGATTTTTAAAAACCTGCGAACCAGATTTGGAGATTTTGAGCAGAATATCGTCGCAATAAGGTACTGACAGTGCAGAGGCGATTTCCTTTCCAAACCCTTCCACTTGGTTGTAGCCACGCTTTCTTTGTTTCTGTTTGTGAAGGGGTACTGGTATAACCATTTCTATACTTTTGAAATCGGGATTTTCGGATAATTCGGCACCCAACCACCGTCCGAAAAAATAACTTATTTGTTCCTGCCCGCGATATTTCAAATTGTGTAAAATTTCCTGCGTTAGCCCTCTTTTCTGAAATCTTATAAGAGCCGTTGCATTTTTAACTGAAACTCTTCCATAAAACATATCCTTCATTCCGGTATCGCCCGATAAATGATATTGGGCAAGGGGAAGCGTGTGTAGACAATGGGCACACATAACATTCTCATTTTGAGAGAGTATTTCCCTGCAGCCCGCGCATACCTTCGGAAAAAGAAGATTTAACATATTTTAAGAATTTTTACCATTTCGTAAACGTTTGTTAAAGAAATAGCTAACTACTTTTACCCCATAAACTTAACTTAAATATTATGAGTACAGAAAATAACAGTGGGAAATTTAAAATTCTGATCGGTGTACTTTCAGTCCTGTTGATTGCCTTAGCGGTTTATACGGTTACTTTATTCAACGACCGCAAGGAAACGGTTTCCAGTCTTGAAAAGGAAAAAGCCGATATAGAGCAGGAACTTGAAGGACTTATTGCCAATTATGACGAAGTAATTAAAGACAATGAACTGAAAGATAAAGATTTATTGGCCGCCCGCGAACGCATCACGGTTTTATTGGATTCGGTAAAGGATTCCAAGGCAAATTTGGCGCTAATCGAACGTTATAAAATTGAAGTTGGAAAATTGAAACAGGAACGAACCATGATGTTCAAACGCGCAGATAGTCTTATTGCGGCGAACAAGCAACTGGCTATGGAAAGGGACAGTACCAATACCGTCCTCACCAATACGCGAATGGTGGTCGATTCAGTAAGCCAGGAAAATATGGCGATGAACGAAACCATTAAAAAAGGTTCCATCGTTAAAGCCACTGATTTACGCGGTGAAGCTGTTATTATAAGAAATAGTGGTAAAGTAGTAGATACACGTCGTTCCAGTCGCGCAGATAAAATTAGGGCCTGTTTCACTTTAACGCCCAATGCCATCGCACAAAGAGGAGACCGCACGCTTTATGTACAGGTAATCAACCCAAGAAATAAAACATTGGGTGATAATGGCACTAAGCAATTCGAGGATAAAAACATCAATTACAGTGCTTCCACAAAAGTGTTTTATGAAAATGATGAGCTCGATGTTTGTATACTCGTAAACGCTGCAGAGCCAGATTTGATTGAAGGTAGATACATCATCAATTTATTTGACGGAGAAAACCAAGTTGCTACGACTACGATGGAGTTGAAATAGAACCTTCCCTAAGGGGAAATATACTTTAATAATAAAGAACGAAAAACCATTACATATTGTAATGGTTTTTTCTTTGGAAAAAATTGAACTCCTACTTCGGCGGTTGGGGGGCTTTTCCTATTTTTGCGCTCTATGGCAAACAACGACGATCAATTCAAAAAAGTAGTCTCCCACGCAAAGGAGTACGGATATATTTTCCCTTCAAGTGAAATCTACGACGGGCTAAGTGCGGTATACGATTACGCACAAAACGGAGTTGAACTCAAGAAAAATATTCGTGAATATTGGTGGCGAAGCATGGTTTATATGCACCAAAATATAGTGGGTATAGATTCCGCAATTTTAATGCACCCCACTACTTGGAAGGCTTCCGGCCACGTTGATGCTTTCAACGATCCGCTTATTGACAATAAGGATTCCAAAAAGAGATACCGTGCCGATGTATTGATTGAGGATTATGCCGAAAAACTTTACCAAAAAGCACAAAAGGAAATTGAAAAAGCAAAAGGACGTTTCGGCGACAGTTTTGACGAAGAACAATTTGTTTCCACAAACCCGCGAGTAGTAAGATATTTGGAAGAACAGCGCACCGTTTTGGAGCGAATGGCGCGTTCGTTGGAAAAGGAGGATTTGGCAGATGTAAAAGCGCTTATTGAAGAACTTGGCATTGCCGATCCTGAAACTGGTTCAAAAAATTGGACCGAGGTGCGGCAATTCAACTTAATGTTCGGCACAAAATTGGGCGCTTCCGCAGAAAATGCGATGGATTTATACCTTCGTCCCGAAACCGCGCAGGGAATATTCGTAAACTTTTTGAATGTACAAAAAAGCGGAAGGATGAAAATTCCTTTCGGAATTGCACAAACTGGAAAAGCTTTTAGAAACGAAATAGTCGCACGCCAATTTATCTTCCGAATGCGCGAATTTGAGCAGATGGAAATGCAATTTTTTGTCCGCCCTGGAGAAGAACTTAAATGGTACGAATACTGGAAGGAAACACGCTTAAAATGGCACCTTTCGCTAGGAATGGGAGAGGAAAATTACCGCTTCCACGATCACGAAAAATTGGCGCATTACGCCAACGCCGCCGCAGATATTGAATTCAATTTTCCCTTCGGTTTTAAGGAGTTGGAAGGAATCCACTCGCGCACCGATTTCGATTTAAAGGCACACGAAAAATTCTCCGGAAAAAAACTGCAATTTTTCGATCCCGAACTCAACGAAAATTATGTGCCATACGTGGTTGAAACCTCTATCGGCCTTGACAGAATGTTCCTTGCCGTGCTGAGCAACTCGCTACAGGACGAAACTTTGGAAGATGGTAGCGTTCGCACAGTATTAAAATTGCCCGCAATTCTTGCTCCGGTTAAAGCAGCCGTTCTTCCACTAGTGAAAAAAGATGGTCTCCCGGAAATAGCACAAAAAATTATCGAGGATCTTCAATGGGATTATAACGTAATTTATGATGAAAAGGATGCAGTGGGAAGACGCTACCGACGCCAAGATGCCGCCGGAACGCCTTTCTGCATTACGGTGGATCATCAGACAATTGAAGATAACACCGTAACTATTCGCTATCGTGATACGATGGAACAGGAAAGGATTTCCATTGAAGAAATTTCAGAAAAAATGAAGGAAACGATTTCTTTTAAAAATTGGTTACAATAATAAACCAAGTGTCATTTCGAGCGCAGTCGAGAACTAAAGAGGTTTCGACTGCGCTCAACCTGACAACCTGTTATTCCGCTCTTTTTTGTATCGCTTCAATATAAACGGGATTTGCCTTTACGCAACGGTTCATTCTTTTTAAACCGTTGAACTTTACCCACACCGTTTGTTGGTCTTCCTTAAAATTCTCCTCCAAATTTATCGGATCTATATAGTAAAACTTCATTTGGTCGTCCTTTAATTGAATGGTGTACGGACAATCTCCCTCTTCATTTGAATATACTACGCGCCCCGGCAGATACCCGTCGGCCATCATTTGCTTGGCTTCCATTTTTTCAGCTTGTATTTCCGCGGCAGAATTGCCGCCTGAATTTTCAGATTTGGTTGTGGCCGTACCGCAGGAAAGTACGGTAGCCGCGACAATTGTGAATATCATTTTTGCTATCATTTTTTTCAGAATTTTTTTTTTGAAATATGAAGATACAAAAATTAAAAGTAAGCCCGCAATTGTACAGTGCCCGTGTGTACCGTTTTTGTGGTTTCACTTTTCCTACCGAAATACGAAAGATTGGCGTCTAAATATTTCGTTATTCTTTTTTGAAAAAGCAGACGCCAGGTGAAGTTCGTCCCCGGCTGCAATCCTTCCAGCATCTGATAGGCAACGGGAGAAAAAGCACTACCTTCAAATTGGTTGTCTATATAATTGAATTCCCCATTTATGGAAATTTTTTCGGCATTGGTGTAGGCGAATGAAAAACCAACGGTTTGCTGGTCCAATTTCTCCATTGCCCCTAATTGGTTGTCCTGGTTTGCAAATTCATAAAAAACATCAAAACGCGTTTGCTGATTGAGCAAATATGAAATCTTGGGGCTCGCCTCGTAACTGTCCAAACGGTAATTCCTGTTTTCAAAATTTTCTGAAAGGCTTTCATTGCTGCCCGTGGCGCCCTTTAAATTCAACAGCCAACTTTCCCAAAATTTATGGTTGAAGTTTAATTGGTGACTTTTCAGTTCATTTCTCTGTAAACCAATTGCGAGCAAATTATCGCTGGAAGTGGAAATAAAGGTATAGCTGGTCGTGAAATGCTGTTTGCCACGATTGAAGAATAAAGCATTTCTGAAATTCAGCGTAAGCCCGAATTGATCATTTCCGCCATCATCAAAAGGATTAATGTTGAAGCCATCATTTTTCCGCTTCACTTTTCGGTCCAAAACATAAGAAGTCTGATTGTAAAAATGGGAAAGCAACTTTCGGAAACCTTCTTTATTCGACCAATTTTGGGGATTTAGCGTAAGAATCTGACTGAATTTATTCTGTCGGATTTTTATAAAAACCTGGTTCGGAAGCAAAATGCGCACATATTCCGCCTCATCCTGAAACTGCGCCACCTCAAATTCCTCCAATTCCTGCACATCATTATTATTGTAGTCGTTCCACGTATAAACACCCTGACCTGGATCGGTTTTTATGTACGTAAATTCCTGTTGTGGAATTACACCGTTGTTGGACTCAAGCGCAGTATTCCAGCGGATACCACCCTCTAACAAAGCTTGGTTATATAAAATCCGTGAGTTTAGCGAACGTTCGGTTTCCTTATAATCATAAGTAACAATTCCCAAATCGTCGGTGCCGGGATCCGGCTTTGGAAAGGTTTCATATTTTAGGGTCCTGTAATTCGCAAAGGCGGAAAGCTGCGTGTTTTCTGTATTTATTAGTCGCGATTTTAAATAATAGGTATTCGAGGAATTCACTTTTTGAAGCAAATTATTCCGAACACTATCGTTCACCCGAAACTGATAACCCGCTTCCACATAAACATTTGTACTGTCGCCAATTCCTGAAAAAACTTCAAAAGCGCTGAATTTTTGACTGATGGGCGAAATGCTGTCGCGGTCCGTATCCTTTATCCGGTTGTCTTCCAAGGCCACTTTTGCGCCAACCCAACTTTTTTCGAAGGAATAAGTTGTGGTATTGTTCAACCTCAAAAATTTTGAGGAAATGGAATCTGCTTTACTGTCCAAATAGCTACCGTAGGTAAACAATCGAAGTTTTTTCACCTTCAATGCCGAAGCGATTACATGCCGAGTTCCGTTGAAATTTTCAGAATAATTCAAATTTTGGAATTCATACCGGCCACCACCAATTTTGGGATGCGAAACCTCAACGCCGGAAATCAAAAAACTTTGGTTTCCCATAGGATTTATAAGGTTCCAATCGCGATTGAATTCAATATTATAAAGCCTTTCAATGGTTCTGAAATCTCTTTGCACAAAATCCAAAGAGCCAAAAGCATCAACACGCAACGTATCTGCAGTAGTCAAAATTCGCTGTTTTACGGCCAATCTTCCCGCAAATCCTTCATTATTATTATCATCGATATCACTAAAAAGATTGAGGTCGTTTTTGCTCCCGGCAACTTCAAAATCAACCCTGGTTTTTTCCGAAGGATGAAAACTTCCATTAAGACCACCTACCTGTAATTTTACTGGTGCATTTAACCGAATTACCGGCGCATAATTACCCTGTTGTACCCCATTTATGGGAGGGACATATTCATAAATTCGACTAATGGCACTCGCATCACTAATTACATAATCACCCATATTTTCACCTACCAAAGTGAATCGCACACTAAAAAGTTCATCATCGGGATTGCTTGAGAAAACAAAGATTTCCTGGCCGTTGAAAATTTCTTTTCTGTAAAGAATTTTATTTTCGGAATAGGTGTCCGGCACGGCCGAAGGTGCGGTCATCAAATCCATGTCATCGCCGGCCGCTTGTAAAATCGAAACCTGTTCTTCGGAAAGATTTTGCTGAAGCGGCTGATTTTTCGCATCATTTTCCGAATAAACATAAACACCCAAATCCAGATTTTCGCTCGTGTAATTTCCGCCGCCATAACCGATGAAACGTGTGTAACTTCTATCGGTATATTGATATTCCACGACAATGCGCATATTGCTGGTTATTGGATAAGTGGGATTGAATTTAATTTCACCGGCGTTGTAATCAATTACATAATCTTCGTTTTCGCCCCGTTGCAACAAAAGTCCGTTCACGTAAACCCGCTCGCTGCCGGAAACCACCAAAATATAAAGTTCGCCATTTGGACCAACCAATTTATAGGGACCTTGATTTCCTTCCTGCCCAATAAATTCACTTTTCGCAAAAACGCCCCGTACCAACGCGCCAGAGGCAAAAGCCGAAATTTTTGAACCATCTTCGTTATTGAAAACGCCACCGAGGGAAATTCCCTGAACTTTTTTGGTAAATCTTCCGAAATAACTCGTGCTATTTTGCAGATCGATATCGCCCGCACGGATGTTCCAATTATCACCGAAAAGTTCGATGAAAATCTGATCAAATTCATTCAAACTTTGCGAATAACCTCCCTCCTGCGTGGGAATGTTCGCATCCTGTATTGATGCACGAATGGAAACTTTATCGCTCAGTTTCCCTGTAATTTGAAGATCGAGTTCGCTATTTACAACCGCATTTTGGTTGTTGCCAATGGTGATTCCGCGTGAAATGCTTCCGGAGGTATTCAACCCGTCAAAAGGGGTAAATGTGTTTTGGGCATTACTTTCCTGCAATGAATACAATTTGTCAATGCTTCCGGTGTTTTCGACAATTATTTTTGGGTCAAGGGCGAAGTAATCACGCGTCAAAAAATCGGGGTATCGCAGATATTGAATGGTGAGCGAATCCTGCTGTTGCTGAAGTTCTTCGGAAAAAATAATAATCCCTTTTTTGAAATCAATTCTGTATGAAAACGGATCCGGCGAATTTCCGTCTTTGTCAAGAATTGCAAATCGCTTCGAATTTATGCTCACACTGTCCAAAACAACCGTGTCCTTTACCTTTACTTTCTTTTCGCGATAATTTGAAGAAATATCCTGCGCATGGCCAATGGCCGCAACAAAAAGAAAAGAAATTAACAGGTAAAACTTCATAGTCTTTCCCGCGCCGGCGGGAATCTTTTGATTCAACAACAAAACTTGATAGTTAAACTTAATACCCAAGTTTTTATTTTGTCGGTTATTTTGTGATAACCTCTGTGGAAATAACTTTTGTAAATATAATAGGTTATTTAATTTAGCAACGAAAACCCTCCGTGTAACTCTGCGACTCTCTGCGAAACTCTGTGAAATAGCTATTACCCAGAGTTGCACAGAGAAATGCGCAGAGAACCGCAGAGAAAAAGATACCCGCCTTCGCGGGCATGACATATGAAAATAATATCATACAACGTAAACGGAATCCGCGCCGCAATGCGCAAGGGATTTATTGAATGGCTGAAAGCGGCGAACCCAGACGTTATCTGTCTTCAGGAAACAAAAGCGAACTTCGACCAAGTGGAAATTGAGGAAATCGAAAATGCAGGTTATCCATTCCACTATTGGTACAGCGCCGTGAAAAAAGGCTACAGTGGCGTGGCAATTCTTTCAAAAATAAAACCCAACCACATTGAATACGGCACAGGAATAGAATATATGGATTCCGAGGGAAGAAATATCCGGCTGGATTTTGAGGATGTTTCAGTGATGAGCCTGTATTTGCCCAGCGGCACAAACATCAATCGACTGGAACACAAACTGACCTACATGGACGATTTTCAGAAATATGTTGACGATCTGAAAAAAGAAATTCCAAACTTGGTTATTTGCGGCGACTACAACATTTGCCATCAAGCTATTGATATTCACGACCCAATCCGGAATGCTAACACTTCAGGTTTTCTTCCTGTTGAAAGAAAATGGTTGGACGGATTTATGAAAAGTGGGTTTATAGACAGTTTCCGTCATTTCAATAAAGAACCCCACAATTACACATGGTGGAGTTACCGCGCCAATGCCCGCAACAATAATAAGGGTTGGCGGATAGATTACAATTTGGTTTCGGAACCATTATTGGATAACCTAAAACGCGCCGTAATTTTGCCAGATGCTATGCATAGCGATCATTGTCCTCATTTGGTAGAACTTGAATTCTAGCAATGAAATATACAATCCTTCCAAATACAGATTTAAAAATCAGCAAACTTTGTCTTGGCACGATGACTTGGGGTCAGCAAAATACAGAAGCTGAAGCACACGAACAGTTAGATTTTGCCATTGAAAAAGGAATCAATTTTATTGATTGCGCCGAAATGTATCCCGTGCCGGCAAACCCAAATACGCAGGGAAAAACGGAAAAATATATTGGGAATTGGCTTTCAAAAAAGAAGAATCGCGAGGATTTGATTATGACCTCAAAAATCGCTGGGCCAAGCCGAAATATGGATCATATTCGGAAGCCTTTGGATTTCAGTAAAAATTCTTTGGAAGATGCAATCAATAAAAGCTTGATGCGGCTGCAGACCGAATATATTGATTTATACCAACTTCATTGGCCGGAGCGAAGCACAAACTATTTCGGGCAACGCGATTACACGCACAAAGAAGACGAAGTTTGGAAAGACAATTTTGCAGAACTTTTAACCAATTTGGAAGCATTTGTGAAAGCGGGGAAAATCCGCCACATCGGAATTTCAAATGAAACCCCTTTTGGCGTTATGCGCTGTATCGAGGAATCGCGAAAGGGGAAGTTGAAAATTGCATCCGTTCAAAATCCATTCAGTTTGGTGAACAGAAAAGATGAAATCGGTCTTTCTGAAATTATTCAGCGCGAAAATATTGGGTATTTGGCCTATTCGCCGTTGGGTTTTGGAACGCTCACGGGGAAATATTTAAATGGTAAAGCCGATGAAAATTCAAGAATAAATCAGTTTAAACAATACACGCGTTACAGCAGCAAACCAGCTTTTGAAGCAACCAAAAAATATTATGAAATCGCTAAAAAACACGATTTAAGTTTTGCGCAGATGTCCTTGGCATTTATTCTTCAGAAAAAATTTGTAACCGCACCGATTATTGGTGCAACCTCAATTGAGCAACTTTCGGAAAATATTGAAAGCATAAATATTTCCCTTTCCAAAGAAATTTTAAAAGAGATTGATTTCGTTCACAATCAGATACCGAATCCGGCGCCTTAAACAAACGCACTGTAACCCGTAATCGCGCGACCCACGATTAACGAATTTATTTCCTTTGTTCCCTCATAACTGTAAATTGCCTCGGCATCGGCTACAAAACGGGCAACGTCATATTCGAGTAAAATTCCATTTCCACCCATAACTTCGCGGGCTTGGCTTACCACATCGCGGGTTCGCATGCTGCAAAATACTTTTGCGAGAGAAGCATGTTCATCTGTCAACAACCCTTCATCCTGCAACTCGGAAAGGCGGAAACACATTGTTTGCATTGCCGTTAGATTGGCCACCATTTCTACCAAATGGTTTTGAACTAACTGAAACGAAGCAATCGGTTTTCCAAATTGTTCGCGTTTTTTTGTGTATTTAACAGCGGCCTCATAAGCTCCGCGCGCACAACCAACTGCTTGCCAAGCTACGCCAGCACGAGTCATTTGCAAGACTTTTGCAGTGTCTTTAAAAGAATCACATTTTTGAAGTCGGTCGCTTTCGGGAATGCGGCATTCAGTCATTGTTATCAGCGCATTTTGAACAGTTCGCAACGCCATTTTATTTTCAATTTTTTCGGCTTTAAAGCCTGGATTACCTTTGCGAACCAAAAATCCTTTCACTCTATCCGTTGCTTCATCGCGCGCCCAGATAACTGTAACATCGGCAAATGTGGCGTTCCCGATCCATTTTTTCTGTCCGTTCAAAACCCATTCATCACCTTCCTGCCTACAAGTAGTTCCCAAACCGCCCGCAACGGCTGAACCAACATCGGGTTCCGTAAGGCCAAAAGCGCCAATAAGCTCCATTTTTGCCATTTTCGGGAGCCATTCCTGTTTTTGTTCCTCGCTTCCGCAGAGATAAATTGAACCCATTGCCAATCCGCTGTGTACCCCAAAGAATGTAGAAATTGAAACGTCCACCCGCGCAAGTTCCATCGCGATTATGCCTTCCATTACAAAATTTTCATTGGGTGTTCCGTAACCTTCATAGGTAAGGCCACAAATATTCAGTTCTGCCATCTTGGGAATAATTTCGAATGGAAATTCAGCTTTGTTCCAATATTCATTGGCGATTGGCTTAATTTCATCTTCCATAAAATTGCGCACTTTTATTTGGAGTTCGCGTTGTTGGGGAGTTAACTTTAAAGCCATGTCATAAAAATCGCCATCGATCGGAGGCAATTTATGTTGTCCTTTTTTTCCCCCTTTGTGTTTCAACATTCGCATTAAACCTGCCAATTGGCGGTCGTCAAGCTCACCGACGGTTTTCATTATTTCTGAAAGATCTACTTTCTGCGATAGCTTGCTGAGCGCATCAAGGTCAATATCCTTCATTAAATGGAGGGTTTGTTTTATTTTGGAAAAAATGGACATAGTAGGAAATTTTAAATTGAAATTAATCCCGATAACCAACGGGAAGAAATCTAAAGATAAGGGTAAGCGAATTTTAAATGGCTAAAGAAAAGTTAATTTGGCACATTATCCATTAACTGAAAGTTTTACTGAAACTATCCAAAAAGATGGTGCACCACATCGTGCACCTTTGCCACTTTAATGATATTTATGTGAAAGTTTTGCTTCGGAATTTTGCAATATTTTGAAATAACAATTGAAGTAAAACCAAGTTTTTCGGCTTCCAAAATACGTTGTTCCACGCGGGTTACGGGACGGACTTCTCCGGCGAGACCAACCTCCGCGGCGAAACAAAGTCGCTTGTCTATAGCGATATCAATATTTGACGAAAGTACGGCAGCAACAACCGCCAAATCAATTGCGGGATCGTCCACCGTGATTCCCCCCGTTACATTTAAAAAAACATCTTTCGCTCCCAATTTAAAGCCTGCTCGTTTTTCCAAAACCGCCAAAATCATATTCAGCCGTTTTGCATTGTAACCCGTGGCGCTTCGTTGCGGAGTTCCGTAAACGGCGCTGCTTACCAAGGCTTGTATTTCAATCATCAACGGGCGCATTCCTTCCAATGTTGCAGAAATTGCCGTGCCGCTCAAGTCTTCATCGTTTTTGGAAATCAATATTTCCGAAGGGTTTGAAACCTCCCGCAAACCACTGCCCTGCATTTCATAAATACCGAGTTCATTAGTGCTTCCGAAGCGGTTTTTATTTGCCCGAAGAATTCTGTAAATGTGATTTCTGTCTCCCTCAAATTGCAGAACCGTATCGACCATATGTTCCAAAATTTTTGGTCCGGCGATATTTCCGTCTTTGGTTATATGTCCGATTAGAATTACGGGCGTGGCGGTTTCCTTTGCAAATTTTATGAGTTCCGCAGTGGTTTCCCGGATTTGGGAAATGCTTCCGGCCGTGCTTTCAATATAGTCCGTATGAAGCGTTTGGATGGAATCGATTACAACAATATCAGGTTCAATTTCTTCAATATTTCTAAAGATATTCTGCGTTTTTGTTTCGGTTAAAATGAAACAATTTTCAGAAATTGGCTGAATTCTTTCCGCCCGCATTTTTATTTGTTGGGCACTTTCTTCCCCTGAAACATACAGTGTTTTATAGGGAAGCTGCAACGCAATCTGTAGCATCAACGTACTTTTCCCGATGCCCGGTTCGCCTCCCAGAAGTGTTAATGAACCCGGAACCAACCCGCCGCCGAGAACGCGGTTCAATTCATTGTTTTTTGTGTTCAAACGTGCTTCGGCCTGGGTGGAAATTTCGGAAATACGTTGCGGTTTCGCCACTCTCTTTGAAGTGTTTTCAGAAGGCTTCCAGCTTACCTTTTCGGCTTTCTGGATTACTTCTTCGGCAATGGTGTTCCATTCCTTGCACGAGGTACACTGCCCCTGCCATTTTGAATATTGGGCTCCGCAATTTTGGCAGAAAAAAGTGGTTTTTGTTTTGGCCATAATAGTTCCGCTAAAATAAATATATTTACGCTACAAACCACGGCTTAATGACACGCTTATTCCTCACACTTCTTTTTACATTGGTTTGTTCATTGGCAGTAACCGCCCAGCGGTACCAATTTAAAAACTATAAGGTTGAGGAGGGTTTAATTAACAACGAAACCTATGCGATTCTTCAGGATTCCCACCGCCAAATTTGGATTTCAACCATGGGCGGCGTTAGCCGATTCGACGGAAAAAATTTTAAAAATTATACTACCGAAGATGGGTTGGCATCAAATATTTGCTTTAGCCTTTTTGAGGATTCCAAAGGCAGGATTTGGGTCGGTACGCTCGACAATGGAATCAGTATTATTGAAAATGGCAAAATAACCAACCCCAAAGGTGTTGACTTTGATTTTTTGGGAAGCGCCACCACCATCACGGAAGGCCAGGACGGTACCATTTATATCCTTTTTGTTCATGGCATTTTAACCTATAAAAATGGAAAACTTGAATATTTAATAAAAGACAGTCCCGAACAGAAAGTTTCAGGAATCCAAGGGATTGCTTGGTATGATTCAAACACGGCGTATATTCCTTCCATCCACAGCGGTATTTATAAGCTCACACTTAACCCGTTGAAATTTGAAAATATTTATAATGAGAATAATGGCGTCAACAACATATGCTATTCGGTAAAAGTAGATGCGAAGAAAAATGTTTGGGTGGGCGCTTATGGCGAATTGTATAAAATAACCAACGGAAATTTAACCACTTATAGATTCGCGGCGGAAGATTTCGACAAAAACCGAATCTATGGAATTTATGAAGAAAACGAACACGAACTTTTTTTAAGTACGGAAGGAAATGGTTTTGGGATTTTCGACAAAAATTCCGGTCATCTGAAAATTTTCAACCAGGAACAAGGCCTTCCAAGTAAATACATTTATAAAATGGTGAAGGATACCGAAGGCAATTACTGGATGACGTCCTATGGCGAGGGCATTATCCGGTTTCGGGATACTTCCTTCAAGATTTTCGATAATAAACAACTGCCATCCAAAACCGTAAACGACTTGGCCGAATGGCAGAACCAATGGGTAGTTGCCACGGATGGGGGAATGGTGGCTATTGAAGATGGCACTAAAATAAACCCGATCGTTAAAAATAGGCGAGTGAATAACCTTTTCGTTACCCCGGAAAATAATCTGTTATACACGACCGATGAAGCCGCGATGGAGCTTACAGCAAATGGAGCCCAAAAAATACTTGACCAGGGGGTTTACACTCTTTTGTTTAAAGACAAATCTGGAACATACATGTTCGGAACGGATAAAGTAAAAGTGCTGGCAAAAGATTCAACATATTTTATAGACACCAAAAGATCGATCGCCCTCCAGCCAATTGCAGACCGTTATATTATTTGCAAAATTGGTGGCCTTTACCAACTCAAGGAGAATAAAGTTGATACCATTCCCGGCCTTCATCCAAAAATACATTATGATTTTAGAAGTATTGACGCGATTAACCAAAAGGAAGTAATTGCCGGAAGTGCAAAAAAACTGTACCACATTTCAATTAAAAACAACAAATTTAAAGTTCAAACTTTTGATTTATCCCGCTTCGGGAAGATGAAACATTTTCGGGCATTAAAGATTGATGGCAACAATTTATGGTTGGCCGGACGCGATATTTTATGCAAGGTAGATTTGGATGTATTGTTGAAAAAAGACGAGGTAGCAATTGAATATTTTCCCACAACTGCACATTTTATGGAGAATGATGTAGATTTCAATTCGCTACTTATAACTAAAAACAAGACGGTCTTGGCCACATCCCTAAGCGGAATGCTGGCCTTCAACGGAAAGGAATTTCTCCCAAATACCCTACCCCCGGCACTGAACTTATCAGAAATATTACTTTTTTCGGAACCTTTAAATGATAGCCTTTACCGAACCAAAAAAGGTATTGAGCTCCCTTACCAAAAAAATTATCTCACCTTCAAAATGGAGGCAATTACCTTTACCGAACCTGATAACGTAAAATATAAGTATAGATTAAAAGGGCTTCGGAACGGTAATAGTTGGTCCGCAGCCACGAAGGATCCGCAGGTGGTTTTTTCATATTTGCCTCCTGGAAAATATACTTTTGAATTTACCGCAGACAACGGCAACGGCGTTTGGCAGGAAAAACCATATCGGTATAATATTATCATCCAAGTTCCATTTTGGAAGACTTGGTTCTTTTGGTTTTCATTATTGCTTCTGGCAGCAGGAGGCGGTATTTTCTTCATCCACATAAAAAACAAAAAGGCCCAAAAACGACGAGAGGTTTTTACCCAAGGGCTAATAAAAGCGCAAGAGGAAGAACGAACGAGGGTAGCGAGGGAACTTCATGATAGCGTGGGACAAAAATTGATGCTGCTTACCAAAAAAACAAAGGAAACCGGCAATGTTGAAATGGAATCCCTGGCAGGAAATACGCTGGAAGAGTTACGCAGTATTTCCCGAGGACTGCATCCGTCAAGTGTGGAAAAGCTTGGCATTACCACTGCTATAAAAAATCTGGTGAATGAGGTTGATGCAAATACTTCAATATTTTTCACTCATGAAATCGAGAACATTGACGGTATGATTTCAAGAGATGCTTCGCTACATTTGTATAGAATTATTCAGGAAGTATTGAATAATATGGTGAAACACGCCGAAGCAAAATCGGCGATGGTTATCATTGAAAAAAAGAAATCCCTAATAGAAGCAAAAATAGAGGATAATGGTCGTGGTTTTGAATATTCGGAATCTTTTAGTGGAGGCCTGGGAATGAACACTCTTATGGAGCGGGCAAAAATCCTAAATTCGAAAATTGATATTAAAAGCCAAATCAACAAAGGAACCACGATTATATTAAGCATACCCTATTAAAATGATTGACAAAAAGAAAATAAGCATTGTCATTGCAGACGACCATCCACTTCTATTAAAGGGATTATATGAGGAATTTACCCATTACGGCTATAATGTAATTGGGCAGGCAGCCAATGGAATGCAGGCGCTGGAATTAATCCTCACCCACAATCCCACTTTGGCTTTTTTGGATATTGATATGCCACTTTTAACAGGCTTTGAAGTAATAAAAATGGCAAAGGAAAAGAACGTTGATACCAAATTCATCGTTCTTTCCTTTCATCGGGAAACGGATTTTATTGCCCGGGCGAAAGCGCTTCAGATCAATGGCTATTTGCTGAAGGAAGACAGTTTCAGCGAATTGGAAGACTGTATGGAAGATGTCATGAATGGAAAGATTTGTTTCAGCAAATCCTTCGAAAAATTGGCCATGCAAAATGCTTCTGAAGACATTAAAAAACTGGGATATTTAACTCCTTCGGAAATGACTATCATAAAATTGATCGCGAACAATAAAAGTACCCTCGAAATTGCTGAAAAATTGTTCATTTCCAGCAGAACGGTTGAAAAACACCGAAGCAATATTATAAACAAATTGTCTCTAGAACCCAATACCAATGCTCTTACTTCGTGGGCGCTGGGGCATAAAAAGATTATTCAAGAACTATAGTTTTTTGAAGTCGGGATAAATTAATACCCGAAATCCTGCTTTATTTTGTCGGCTCTGTCCAGCAACATATCCACAGTTATAAAATCCACTTCTTCTTTGTCAAAAGCACTTTGGTACACGCGCATGGCTCTTTTTGGGTCGCCGGTTTCCTCGTAATAGCGCCCCAAATAATAATCGCCGAGCATTTTGTGTGGATATTGTTTTTTCGCCAAAGTCCCAATTTCCAATACCGAAGCCCATTGCTCTCTTTTTTCAGCGGCCGTGCCGGTAGCAATAAAATCGTTGATGCGTATATTATTGGTTATGCCGAAAAGTTCCTCAATGGTTTTATACTTGTTTAAAAGGTATTGACTAATGGGCTCGTCCGTTTTTAAAAGCACCTCACTGAACTCACGTTTACTTATTGGGCGATAAACGGCAAATATTTTTTCCAGCGCATTTGGAATTCCGCGGCCAACCAGGGAATAGTGCGTTGCGGCTTCAAAATTGTCGTAATAATAGGTGAAGGAATCACTGTTTATTTCCTTCAAATTTTTATTGAGGTCTTCGGCGCTTTCCATCAAGCCCTTTATATCATCGGTTCCCGTTGCCAAATAATAAAAAATCTTTTCTTTTACGGCAGGAATTCTGTCTACCAATCTTTCTTCCATCATCGGTGCAAAATCGGGGCTCAGATTTATATAGCCATTTAACAGGGGCGGTTCCTTAAAAAGGTAGTAATTGAGAAAATTTGCAGTAAAATCATGCCCAACTCCGATTATAAACTTTGCAGTTCGATATTTGGTATCTATATACGGCAACAATTCCAGCCCGATGAATTCAAAAAAACTGGCCCCCTTTTCGGCAGGCATAAAGGTATTGTCATTGTACTGGCAATCGTCATACCTTTTGTCTCCCTGCATTATTCCTACCACGATGGATTCCGGCATGTCTTCCCAATAACTGAAATAATCCACATTTCCAGCAACCGGCTCAAATAGATAATCTGCATCCAGCACTAAAACTATGGGGTAGATTTTATCGGTGTTTGTTTCGTAATTGCGGGGTAATTGAATTTTGAGTTTCCGGGTCTCGCCCAGTTTCACCGAATTGAATTCTTCATAAATAATCTGTGAAAAGGCCTGAAAATTTAGAAGAGCACAAATGGCGAGCAGAAGTATTTTTTTCATTGGGGCGTTTTTAAAAACTTCGGAAAGATAACAAATTTTGAAATCTTCCATTTTTCGACCCAAAAAAAATTCAATCTATAATTTCACCCTATTGTAAAGTGGCAAAAATAAAAATGAAAGCCCTCCGAAAATGATAATATTCGCAATGTTGGACGACCAAACAATCCAGCCGAAAGCAGTGCCGGCGGTTTCGGGAATTCCGAAGACGGCCAAAATACCAGCAACGAAAAACGGGTATGATCCAAAACCACTATTGGTAAAGGCGAAGGCGAAGCTGCCAACCACGAAAGTTATTATCAATGTTCCGGCGGAAATAAATTCGGTTTCTTCCAGCGCCAGCGTGGCGGTATAAAATGAAAGTAGGTATAAGCCCCAAATAATGCAAGTATGGAGAAGGAATGCACCTTTTTTTCTCATTTTCAGAATACTTAAAACCCCTTCCTTTAAACCTGAAATAAATGTTTTCAATTTATTCCGGAGCCCAGATTTTGAATATTTCAGAAATAGAAAAAATGCTATCATTCCAATAAAAAGAACGGCAAAAGCCAAAATCAATTTTCGGGGTTCTATAATTTCCGAAAGATAGGCGTACAATTCGTCAAACTGTATGAACAGGGCAATAACCGTAAATAGAAAGAGAAAAATAAGATCTACCACCCTTTCTGAAATAATGGTGCCGAAGCCTTTTTCAAAAGGTACATTTTCATATTTATCCAATACAATGGCCCGGGACACCTCACCACTTTTTGGGATAAACATATTCATTAAATAGGCAATATAAACGGCCATAAAATTATTGGCAACCTTGGGTCTATAGCCCATGGGTTCCAGCATAAAATTCCACCGATAGGCACGTGAAATGTGGCTTAAAAAACTTAAAAAAACCGAAAGTGCCACAATGGCATAATCGGCTTTGGCAAAATATACTTTTATTTCGGCCAACTGTTCGGGCGTAAATTGGCTGTAAGAATACCAAATAAGAAATACACCCAGAGCGAGCGGAAGGGCAATTTTTAAAAATTTTGTTACAGGACGGCCCAATTAACGCAGAAGATTAGTTTCCTCATCGGGAAAAACAAGGGCTGGCTTGAAGGCTTTCGCTTCCTCAACTTCCATCAAGGCATATGAAATAAGAATTAAAATATCGCCGGGGGCAACCCTGCGTGCCGCGGCACCGTTCAAGGTTATTTCGCCGCTATTGCGCGGACCGGGAATGGCATAGGTTTCCAGACGTTCACCATTGTTGTTATTCACTATTTGTACTTTTTCGCCTTCAATAATGTTGGCGGCGTCCATTAAATCTTCGTCAATAGTGATGCTGCCTATATAGTTTAGGTCAGCGCCGGTAACTTTTACCCTATGGATTTTAGATTTTACTACATGTATTTGCATGGTGCAAAGGTATTAATTTAACGGCATATTATCTATTAGCCTCACCTCGCCGATAAAGGCCGCAATAAAAGCCCTATATTTTGTAGCGCTATTTTTATTTTTTGCGGTTTTAAGGCTTGCCTGATTGGCAATTTCAAAATATTCCAGTTTCATGTGGGGGTTTGTCAAAAATCGTTCCGAAACAAGTTCGTTCAATTCTGCAATGGAAGTGGAATCAAATTTTTCAGAAACCTCTTTTAGGGTGTTATAAATGGATGCCGCTTCTCCAATTTGAGTGGGTGTCAACCGTTTATTTCTTGAGCTCATGGCCAGTCCATTTGCTTCCCTTAAAATGGGGCATCCCACGATTTTTACGGGAAGATTTTCAATGGAAACCAATTTTTTCACTATCTGTAATTGCTGAAAATCCTTTTCTCCGAAGTAAGCTGAATCCGGTTTTATTAGTCGAAATAATTTATTTAATATAGTTCCCACGCCATCAAAATGTCCCTTTCTGTGTTTTCCTTCCATTTCATTTTCAAGGCCGCCGAAATCGTATTTTTTAGCCGAAACGGAATTTTCATATAAATCTGAAATTTCTGGAGCGTACACAATAATTTCTCCTTCAACATTTTTCAGAAGATCAAAATCTGCCTCAAGGGTGCGCGGGTATTTTTTTAAATCGGTGGCATTGTTGAATTGGGTCGGGTTCACAAAAATGCTTACTACTACCAAATCATTTTCGCTTATTGCTCTTTTAACCAAGGATAAATGCCCGGCGTGAAGGGCGCCCATAGTAGGAACAAAGCCGATTTTTTTACTTTCCCGCTCGGTTTCTAAATAATCGTTCAGCCTTGGTTTGTGGGTAATTACCACCATAAATTTTTGGTTAAGAGCGGGCAAAATTAATATATTCAAAGACAATCTGCATAAATTTTCGTAATTTTGCGTGTTTTAAATTCCCCCCGAAACTTCGGGACCGATAAAGTAATAATTTATAATGAACTGGGCCAGTACCAATTTTGTAGAACTCTCAAGATTTACCCCCCACGGGCCAATTCCAAATAACCCACAAAAATATAATATAGATGAAAGATAAAAGAGTCTTGTATGTGTCTTCCGAAGTTATACCCTATCTTCCCGAGACCGAGATTTCTTCAATGTCGTTTGAAGCTCCCCGGATGATTAACAATCACGGCGGCCAAATACGGATTTTTATGCCCCGTTATGGCAATATCAATGAGCGCAGGCACCAATTGCATGAAGTGATTCGCCTTTCCGGAATGAATTTGGTAATAAACGACCTGGACATGCCGCTTATAATTAAGGTGGCTTCAATACCAAAAGAGCGCATACAGGTATATTTTATTGACAATGAGGACTATTTTAAAAGGAAGGCAACTTACGCAGATGAAGAAGGAAATTTTTATTCCGACAATGATGAGCGCGCCATATTTTTTGCGAAAGGTGTCATAGAAACCGTAAAAAAACTGAACTGGTCCCCAGACATTATCCATGTGCACGGCTGGCTGGCATCGTTTCTGCCACTTTACCTTCGTAATTATTACGGAAACGAACCTCTATTTGAAAATAGCAAAATAGTTACCTCTGTGTACAATCAAGGCTTTGATGGCACGTTAGACAAAAATACCATCAATAAAGTAAAATTTGATGCTATTGATGATGACGTCGTTGCGGAATTGGAAGAGCCCAGTTATGTAAACCTTATGAAAATCGCAATCAAAAATTCAGATGCGGTAATCATTGGCTCCTCAGAAATTCCCGATGAACTCGAGGATTACATAAAAACCCTTGATGTGCCCGTGTTAAAATATCATAATATGGAAGATTTTTCACAGGCATATTTAGACTTTTACCAAGCAAAAGTTTTAAAGTAAAATTCACCCCTGAACATTATTTATGAAAATTAAGAATTTGCTGCCCAAAGCGGGCGCTATTTTGTTTATAATCATTGCCCTGGCATCGTGCCAAGAAGACATTAGCAGCATTGGCTCCGAGATTTTGGGGAGCGAGACTCCCAACGGAATTCTATATGACTCGGCAACTGTTGTGTCCTACAGCAAAAAGTTGCCGCCGGTGCAGAGCAACAGGTTGCCTGTATATCAACTAGGTGTTTATAATGACCCTGTTTACGGAAAATCTACCGCTAATCTATTATCGCAGCTTACCCTGGAAGTGAATGACCCAAGATTCGGCGACAGTGTTGTGGTTGACAGCGTTTATCTTTACCTGCCCTATTTCAGCAATGCCACTACCGTAGATAGCACAACCACCTATACTTTGGATTCAATCTATGGAAATAGCCCAATAAATATTGACATTTCCCGATCTAATTATTTTCTAAGAAATTTCGACCCGAATACGGGATTTGAAAATTTTCAGAATTATTATTCAGACCAAGGTCCTCTTTTCAAAAGTTATTTGGTTGATGAGCTTGCGAGCGTGAATAATTTTATTCCAACTTCGGATGGATACATATTGAATAAAGGAGAGAAAAATGAAGAAAAGCTAGGCCCGGGCCTTCGAGTGAAGTTGGATTCCACTTATTTCACAAAGAAGATAATTGAAATGGAAGGCACTGCGGAGTTGAGGAACAACAACAATTTTAAGGATTATTTCCGTGGAATTTATTTCGATGTGAAGTCACAAAACGCTGATGGCAGTCTATTTCTTTTTGATGCGAGCAAAGCTTATATTTCCATTTATTACAGCCGAAATAATGCTAACGACCCCACCGTACGGGAGCAAAAAACATTTAAGCTGAATTTTGGCGGCATCAATGTAAATACCTTTAAAAATGAACTGCCTCAATCTATCAAAACCGCACTGGATGACCCCGATACAGAAAATGGGGAAGAAAATCTTTACATGCGCGGTGGGGACGGAATTATTTCTGTAGTAGAACTTTTCGGTCCGGACGTAAACCAAAATGGCCTTGCGGATGAGCTTGAAGTACTTCGCCAAAAAAATTGGCTAATTAATGAGGCAAACCTTATTTTCTATGTTAACCAGGATATAACCAAAGGTGGGAAAACCGAGCCGGAAAGAATAATAATCTACGATCTTAAAAACAGCGATGTTTTACTGGATTATACGATGGATCTTACCAATGGTTTGGACCCTATAGATGCATATGGCGTTCATTTAGGAAGATTGGAAAGAGGAAATGATGAGAACGGTGATTATTACAAGCTTAAGATTACCAATTACATTAGTAGTATAATTAACAATTCGGCCGAAAATGTCCCTCTTGGTATAATTGTTTCGCAGAATGTTGCCAACAGAACAACCCAAGAATTGTTGAACCCTATTGCGCCCGGAATCGAACAAGTACCATCAAGTGCAGTAATTTCCCCGGAAGGAACCGTGCTTTATGGAAATAAGGCTACCAATCTGGAAAAAAGATTGAAGCTTCAAATATATTACACCGAACCAAAATAAAGCAATATGTGTGGAATTGTAGGTTACATTGGCAAAAGGGAAGCATTTCCCATTATCCTCAACGGTTTAAAGCGGCTTGAATACCGTGGGTATGATAGTGCCGGGATTGCGCTTTTTGATGGCGAGGACATCCAACTTTGTAAAACAAAAGGCAAAGTGGCTGACCTCGAAAAAAAATGTGCCGAAGAAATTTCACAGAAAGGTTCTTTGGGTATTGGCCACACCCGTTGGGCAACACACGGTGTTCCCAATGACGTGAATAGTCATCCGCATCTCTCCAACAGCGGCGATTTGGTTATAATCCACAACGGTATAATTGAAAACTACGATTCCCTAAAAAAAGAATTAAAGAAGCGCGGATATACTTTTTATTCCGATACCGATACTGAAGTATTGGTAAATCTGATTGAAGATATCCAAAAAAAGGAAAAAGTTAAACTCGGGAAAGCGGTACAAATCGCGCTTAACCAAGTTGTCGGAGCATATGCAATAGCCCTTTTCGACAAGAAGAAACCCGACGAAATTGTAGTTGCAAAACTTGGAAGCCCCTTGGCAATCGGCATTGGCGAGGATGAATTTTTTGTAGCCAGCGACGCCTCCCCTTTTATCCAATTCACCAACAATGCCATTTATTTGGAAGATGAGGAAATGGCAATTATCCGTCGTGGACGCGATGTTAAAGTAAGAAAAATTAAGGATGACAAATTGGTGGCTCCATATATCCAAGAGCTTCAATTGAATCTGGAACAAATTGAAAAAGGTGGTTACGACCACTTTATGCTGAAGGAAATTTTTGAACAGCCATCTGTTATAAAAGATACGTATCGCGGAAGATTGCTTGCAGAAAAAGGCATCGTAAAACTCGGTGGACTTGAAGATTATATTGAAAAATTCATAAACGCTGATAGAATTATTATCGTTGCCTGCGGAACTTCTTGGCATGCAGGTTTGGTCGCCGAATATATTTTTGAGGATTTGGTCCGCATTCCCGTTGAAGTGGAATACGCTTCCGAATTCCGTTATCGCAACCCAATTATTTCAGAAAAGGATGTGGTAATTGCCATTTCACAAAGTGGCGAAACCGCCGATACCTTGGCAGCAATTAAACTGGCAAAACAGAAAGGAGCTTTTGTTTATGGAATCTGCAATGTGGTCGGTTCCACAATTTCGCGTGAAACCCACAGCGGTACCTACACACACGCCGGTCCCGAAATTGGAGTGGCCTCAACCAAAGCATTTACAACCCAGATTACTGTGTTGGCAATGATTGCGCTGCGTTTGGCAAAAGCTAAAGGCACTATTTCGCACAGTGATTTTATGTTGTATTTACAGGAACTGGAACTTATCCCAGATCACGTTGAAGAAGCTTTAAAAACTGATGATAAGATTAAAGAAATTTCTGCCGTCTTTAAAGATGTACGTAATTTTCTTTATTTGGGTAGAGGTTACAATTTCCCAGTGGCATTGGAAGGGGCACTGAAACTAAAGGAAATATCATACATACACGCCGAAGGCTATCCCGCCGCCGAAATGAAACACGGCCCAATCGCCTTAATCGACGAGCAAATGCCAGTAGTTGTTATTGCAATAAAAAGCGACCATTATGATAAAGTGGTGAGCAACATCCAAGAAATTAAGGCGCGGAAAGGAAAGATTATCGCAGTAGTTTCCAAAGGCGATACAGCCGTTAGGGAAATAGCGGATTACGTAATGGAAGTGCCGCACACTCCAGAAGCGCTTTCACCATTGGTGACAACTATTCCACTACAATTACTTTCATACCATATTGCCGTAATGTTGGGCAGAAATGTGGATCAGCCACGTAATTTGGCAAAATCTGTTACAGTTGAATAGTTGTGGGTTATAAGTTTGAAAAACTCGTTTTTTTAAAATGTATTTGCATATTAGCAGCCTTCACTTCATTTATATCCTGCATTCCTCTTCAAATTGCTCCAAATATTGACGGGGCAAAAGTTTACAAAGGAAAAAAATTCAAAAGAAAACTTCCAAAACAGCACGTTTATGTTTTTGAAGACCCAAAGGATGCAAACGAATTTTATTTTTACATAAACGCCAAATATAAAATAGACTATGACGATGCGGGCGGAAATGTGCCAATAACCATAGGAAATAAAAAATACTACCTTACTTTTTACGAAGTGGAACGGAATACACAAACTGTCAACTTAATTCCAATGTTTGTAGATGGCGTTTTGGAGAATAAAGGATACGGCTCAACTCTTGAAAGTTTTCATTATTCCCGCACAGGAGCTTGGTACATTGCCCTAACGGTAAGTGATGACCAACTCAATGATAATTTAAAAGAAGACGATCCTGCATACAATCAAATTATCAAACATTTGGACAATTTGCGGAACGAATACCTTACCACTGGAAATTACATGGAAATTTATTTGAAGAGTCAATAGGTTCTCCCAATTCAAATTTAAATTGATACTTTTATTTGAACAATGAAAGTCATCAATCTTATATCCGGACCGCGAAATCTTTCCACCGCGCTTATGTATTCTTTTGCACAACGCGAAGACATTACGGTTTTGGACGAACCTTTCTACGGGTATTATTTGAAAAACGCCTCTTTGGAAAACGAGCATCCTTCACAACAGGAAATTTTAAGAACCATGGAATTGAAGGAAGAAAAAGTAGTTGAAGGCATAAATCTACTTTCCCAAAAGCAGCACGTTTTCGTAAAAGGAATGGCGCACCATTATTTAACGGATTCGCCGGAATTTATTTTGAATTGGGAAAACGTGATTCTAATCCGGCATCCAAAAAAATTGATTGCCTCCTTTTCAAAAGTAATCCATACCCCTACTTTGAACGATATTGGAATAAAAAAAGCTTCGGAACTTTTTTTATTTTTGAAGAAAAATGGAAAAACACCACTTGTAATTGATAGCGATGAACTATTAAAAAATGCCGAAACCTACCTCCAAAAAATGTGCGATTCTCTGCATATTCCTTATTCTGAAAAAATGCTTTCGTGGAAAAAAGGCGGCATTCCGGAAGATGGCGTTTGGGCAAAACATTGGTATAAAAATGTGCATGATTCCGAAGGATTTGCGGTGCAAAAAAGCAGTTCGCAACCCTTGCCCGAACATTTGGAAACTTTGCTGAAAGAGGCACTTCCTTATTATGAAACTTTAAAAGATAATATTTTGAAAAACGACTGCTTTTAAATGATAATTTCCCTTGTCAGTTCGAGCGCAGTCGAGAACCATAAACTTTAAACTAAAAAAATGCTTCAAAAATCCAATCCAAAAAACGATAATATTCAAGTCTTTATAAAAGATAAATTATATCTACGGAGCGAAGCAAAAGTTTCGGTTTTTGATAGTTCGGTGCAGGGCGGTGATGCCGTTTGGGAAGGTTTACGCGTTTATCCCGAAGGCGTTGTTTGTTTGGACAAACATTTAACGCGTCTGCAGGAATCTGCAAAAACGCTAATGTTTGCAGATATTCCTTCAAAGGAATTCATTAAAAATGCAATAAAACAAACCCTCGACGCAAACGGAATGACGGATGATACGCACATCCGCTTAACGTTGACGCGGGGAGAAAAAATAACCAGTGGAATGGATCCGCGACTCAACCAAAACGGTTCGTGCTTAATTGTTTTGGCAGAATGGAAACCGTTGGTTTACGATAACGATCACGGCATAAAAGTGATTAGCACAAGCCAACGCCGAAACTCGCCGCAGTTTTTGGACAGTAAAATCCATCACAACAATTTGCTCAATAATATTATTGCAAAAATTCAAGCAAACGTTGCCGGAAAAGATGCAGGATTAATGCTGGACGATCGCGGTTTTATAGCCGAACTTAACGGCAGTAACCTTTTTATGGTAAAAAACGGAAAAGTTTTTACCCCTTATGCACATGCTTGTTTGCCTGGTATAACACGAAACTCCGTGATTGAAATGTGCCAAAAACTCAAAATCGAAATTTTGGAAGCAGACATCACCCTTTCACAATTCTACAATGCGGACGGCGTTTTTGCAACGGGAACAATGGGGGAGCTTACACCAGTTGTTGAAATTGATGGGCGAAGTATTTCCAAAGACGATTCACTTCAGAAAAAAATTATCCAGCTTTTCTCAAAAGAAGTTCGTGGATTGTGTGAAAAGCTCTGATTCTATAGGCTTTCACTATTTTTAAGAGCTTGTCTATCCCCTTCCCAAAAATCTTCATTTTTTTAAACTTTGGGGTTGCAAATTTCATTCAGAAAAAACTATCTTTGCACCGTTCAAAACAGGGGTGGTTTTTTCGCCCTTAGATAACTATAAAATAAACAGTTACTCATGTCACAAAGCATAGGAAAAGTTGCACAGATTATTGGCCCGGTAGTTGACGTTGCGTTTGATAGCGGATCGGAGCTTCCAAAAATATACGACTCTTTGGAGGTAAACAACAATGGAAACCTTTTGGTTCTTGAGGTTCAATCACACATTGGTGAAAATATGGTTCGTACCATATCAATGGACTCTACTGACGGTCTTAGCCGCGGTGTAGATGCAGTTGCAACCGGAGCGCCAATTCAAATGCCAATAGGCGATGATGTTTACGGCCGACTTTTCAACGTAATTGGTGATGCTATTGACGGTATTGGAAACTTGCCAAAAGCTGGCGAAAACGGTCTTCCAATTCACCGCGATGCTCCAAAATTTGAAGATCTTTCAACTTCTACCGAAGTTCTTTTCACAGGTATTAAAGTAATTGACCTTATTGAGCCTTACGCAAAAGGTGGTAAAATTGGTCTATTCGGTGGTGCTGGTGTTGGTAAAACGGTACTTATTCAGGAGTTGATTAATAATATTGCAAAAGGTCACGGTGGTCTTTCAGTTTTCGCCGGTGTAGGTGAACGTACCCGTGAAGGGAACGATTTGCTTCGCGAAATGCTTGAGTCCGGTATTATAAAATACGGCGACGACTTTATGCACTCTATGGAAAATGGCGGATGGGATCTTTCAAAAGTTGACAAAAAAGCGATGAAAGAATCTAAAGCTACTTTCGTTTTCGGACAGATGAACGAGCCACCTGGAGCACGTGCACGTGTTGCGCTTTCAGGATTGACTATTGCTGAATACTTCCGTGATGGAGCTGGAGAAGGACAAGGAAAAGACGTTCTTTTCTTCGTAGATAACATTTTCCGTTTTACGCAAGCAGGTTCTGAGGTTTCCGCACTTCTTGGGCGTATGCCTTCAGCGGTGGGTTACCAACCAACTTTGGCAACGGAGATGGGTGCGATGCAAGAACGTATTACTTCAACAAAAAGAGGTTCTATTACTTCTGTACAGGCGGTTTACGTACCTGCAGATGACCTTACGGATCCAGCACCGGCAACAACTTTTGCCCACTTGGATGCTACAACCGTACTTTCACGTAAGATTGCCGAGCTTGGTATTTATCCAGCGGTGGATCCTTTGGATTCTACTTCTCGTATCCTTACCGAATCAATTCTTGGGAAAGAGCACTACGCTTGCGCCCAAAGAGTAAAAGAGCTTTTACAGCGTTATAAGGAATTACAGGATATCATCGCAATTCTTGGGATGGAAGAACTTTCCGAAGAAGATAAATTGGCAGTAGGTCGCGCGCGTCGTGTACAGCGTTTCCTTTCCCAACCTTTCCACGTTGCTGAGCAGTTTACAGGTATTCCTGGAGTTTTGGTTGATATAAAAGAAACAATCAAAGGTTTCAATATGATTATGGACGGCGAACTGGACAATCTTCCGGAAGCGGCCTTCAACCTAAAAGGAACCATAGAAGAAGCAATCGCCGCCGGTGAGAAAATGCTTGCTGAAGCATAACGAGCAGAGCTCGAAAATCACAATAAATTAAATCCCAAATTCCAAAATCAGGTTTTGGAATTTGGTACTTGAAATTTGTAATTTTAGAAAAATATGTACTTAGAAATTGTAACCCCAGAAGCGTCATTGGTAGCCGGAGAAGTAGAAAGCATCACCGTTCCTGGTGTTGAAGGCGAATTCCAGATGCTGAACAACCACGCTCCTATTGTTTCCGTTTTGCAGAAAGGGAAAGTGAAGTTTAAAGGAAATCCAACCATCGCGGAAGGATTTCAGAAAAAATTCACGCAGGAAGAAGGAAAGTGGGTACTCCCAATTTCTGGCGGAACTGTAGAATGTAACAATAACCGCGTTATGGTTTTGGCGGATTAAATTTTAAAAGAAAAATAGATTCAGTCCCGAATTTCTAAAATTGAAATTCGGGACTTTTTTTATGTCTTATACAAAAACCTTAAAGTTATATTAACGCTACCATTACAATTTCTGTAGGATTTGTAAATTTGCCCGTTAATGAAAACTATGCATTTAAAGGAGATTGACAGGGTAGAGACCATTACCAAAGAAGATTTTTTAAAGAATTATTTTAAGCCCCAAAAACCTGTTGTTATTGAAAGGTTTGTCGAGGATTGGCCCGCTTTTCAAAAATGGGATCTCGATTATATGGCCGAGGTGGCCGGTGATAAAATGGTGCCGCTTTACGATAACCGGCCCGTGAGCCACAAAGATGGCTTTAATGAACCGCACGCAAAAATGAGAATGCGCGAATATGTGGAGCTTCTAAAAACCGAACCTACCAAATACCGCATATTTCTTTGGAATATTTTAAAGGAAGTCCCACAACTACAAAAGGATTTTTCCTATCCAAACTTTGGACTTAAATTGATGAAAAGGCTACCCATGCTTTTCTTCGGCGGAAAGAATTCGTACACCTTTATGCACTACGATATTGATTTGGCCAACATTTTCCATTTCCATTTCCACGGAAAAAAAGAAGTTATTCTCTTTGACCAATCCCAAAATGAGTATCTTATATAAAATTCCGCATTCTTTAATTACTCGGGAAGACATAAATTTCCACGATCCAGATTATAAAAAATGGCCGGCATTAAGAAATGCCGAGGGATATATCGCCAATCTGGAACATGGGAACGTACTGTATATGCCCGAAGGTTATTGGCATTATATGCGTTATTTAACTCCAGGTTTTTCCATGAGCCTGCGCGCAATAGCACGAAATCCAAAAAATTTGGCGAAAGCGGTTTATAATATAGCCATTATGCGTCATTTTGACCAATTGATGCGAAAGCTGAAAGGCCAAAAATGGATTGACTGGAAAAACGAACAAGCGATTGTCCGCACCAACAAAGCCCTATAATTTCTGAAGAATTCAGTATCTTTCCTTTAATTTTTCAAAATGAAAGTACTCTTAACTGTATTCACACTTTTTTGTTTTCAGCTGACTTTTTCGCAGGCCTATACCGGACAGGGCGACGTTAAATTGCAGATTGGTGCCAACCTTCAAAACAATGGGACCGGAATTATGGGAAGCTTAGATTTTGGAGTTGGAGAAAATATTTCACTGGGAGTCGCCTCTTCCTATCTTTTAGGAATTGATAAAATAACCAATGAAGATGGTGATGAAGAACCATTTGCAAAATTTGAGGACCGTTTTGATTTGAGGTTACGCTTCAATGCCAATCTTGGCAATGTGATAAATGTGGATGAAAATTTTGATTTATATCCCGGCCTTTATGCTAGTTTCAAAAATTTTGGCGGCCATTTGGGTGCGCGATATTTCTTTCACCAGCGGTTTTGGGGTTTTTACCGAAGTAAGCGTACCTATTTCCAAATACAACACAGATACTTTAACGCCCGCGGAAAAACTGCACAATCAGGTTTCGGTAAATATTGGGGCTTCGTTCAATATTTGAGTAAATAATATAACCAATATTGGCGCGAGCTTTAGAACCCGCGCCATGGAAGATTATTCTTCAAGAAAAATAGTTTCAATTGGCAATTCAAATAATCTTGAAATCTTAAAGGCAAGTGGCAAACTCGGGTCAAATTTTCCTGTTTCAATAGCGTTTATCGTCTGTCGGGAAACCTGAACTTCAACTGCCAGCTCGGCTTGGGTCATATTGCGTTCCGCACGAAGTACTTTAATTTTATTTCTCATTTGTACCGGCTTGTTCCAACAATAGTTCCTACTATATAAGTTATTCCAATAAGCAACACCAAATGCGATATTTCGGCGTGAAATGGAATAACATGTGTTTGATCAAGTACAGAATAACTCAAGCCGCCAACCAGTCCTACCCCTAACGCAATCGCCATGGCATCGAGACTTACTTTTCGTTGCATTTCATCCAAACCATTAATGTATCTGCGGTTCATTAATATCATTCCCACGCCCACAATGGCGTTGATGGCTATAAATATTAAAGAGAGCATGATGTTGTTATCCCAAATATGTTTCGGGCCGAAAGAAGCAAGGGCCAAGGTTGCCATCCAAGCCAGGGTCCAATACGCAAGATGCCTCGTATTCTTTTTTGAAGTTGCTTCCCAATTATTTGATTTTGTTTCCATAAGTAAAGTATAGTTGAATTAATGTAAAGTTTTATTTACACAAATGTATAATAAATTTTTCATAAATGTCAAGTTTCATTTACATTATTTAAAGTTATGTGGAAATTTCATTAATCTTTCCGTAAACCAATTCTGGTTCCCACCCCCGATAAAAGAGATAATCGGCGAATTTTTTTCTTTTCTTTTGAAGATTTTTTTCCGAGGCCAGTTGTTGTAATCTTTTTTCCGCCAAGGCGTCAAAAGTCGCGTGATATTCTGCATCGGGTATTTCCTTTAGGGCAATCTTTATGTTATATCTTGAAATATCCCGAAATTTTAATTCGTTTACAATTCTACTTCTGCCCCACTTTTTGGTTCTGAACTTTCCCCTCGCAAAGGCTTGCGCAAATCGCGTTTCATTTAAAAAATTATGCCGAAGCAAATGATCAATTATTTGGTCCACAGCCTCAGGAATAATGCGCATTTCATACAGCTTTTGATGTACTTCCTTATGGCAGCGCTCTTGATAGGCGCAATAGCGCTCCATGCGATTTTTGGCTTCGTCAACGGTGTATGTTTTGTGGGTTTCCAATCGTGAGTTAATTTTAGGTGAAGATAAAACTTTTTAATTCCGCTGAAAAGGAATCAGGAATCAAGACACCAGAACCAAGAACCAAGAACACGAGAACCAGGAACCAAGACAGGGGAACCAGGAACTAAGACACGAGAACCAAGACAAAAAAACTTCCCTTCGTTTGGGAGGGCTGGGGGGAACACAAAAAAACCCCTTCCGAAGTTACCTTCAAAAGGGGTTTTGGTTATTTTATCAATCCACCATCTTTGTCGTGGAAGTGATACTCGAGATACGTATAAGCATCCCGGGGTTGGATTTTTACCCATTTTTTGTGCTCCAAAAACCATTTGGTACGCACACTTGGGAAACCTTTTGTTAAAAAGGCCGCTATAAAAGGATGGGTGTTGAGAGTTATCTTTTTATAGTCTTTGGTGAAAAGGCGTTTTACCTCTTCGTTAATTCTGTTTACAACTATAATCGGCGCTTCAATTTCACCATCGCTCCCAACGTTGGGATCTTCCTCCCGGGTTTTGATATTCATCTCTGGCCTAACTCGTTGACGGGTAATCTGAATCAACCCAAATTTACTCGGCGGAAGGATTTTGTGCTTTGGCCCTGTCGTCCTTCATTTCGTCGCGAAGGTGGTTGTATAGCTGTTTTCTGTGACTGGCATTTGCCAAGTCAATAAAATCTATCACTATAATTCCGCCCATATCGCGCAATCTTAACTGTCTTGCAACTTCGGTGGCAGCTATCAAATTCACTTCCAGCGCTGTGCCTTCCTGTGTTTTGGCTTTGTTGCTTCGGTTACCGCTGTTCACGTCTATTACGTGCATCGCTTCGGTATGTTCAATTACCAAATAGGCTCCCTTGCTTCCGGAAACGGTTTTTCCAAAAGAAGTTTTTATTTGCCGTTCGATTCCAAATTTCTCAAACATGGGAACGTTGGAATCATAGAGTTTTACGATATTTTCCTTTTTCGGTGCAATTTCCTGCACATAATCTTTTATTTGCAAGTAAAGGGTTTCATCGTCAATATGTATTGCGGAGAATGAATCGTTGAACATATCGCGGATGATGGATGCTCCCCTGTTTAGCTCGCTCAGCACTTTTGAAGGGTGGTGCGCCCCCTGTAGCTTCTTACACATCGCTGTCCAGCGTTCGGTAAGGTTTTGTAAATCTTTGTCCAGTTCTGCTACTTTTTTGCCCTCGGCAACGGTGCGTATAATTACGCCAAATCCTTTAGGTTTTATGCTTGTTATCAAGCGTTTTAGCCTATCCTTTTCTTCATTACTTTCTATTTTCTGCGAAACAGAAACTCTATCGGAAAATGGTACCAGCACAATGTATCTCCCGGCTATAGAAAGCTCGGAGCTAATACGTGGTCCTTTGGTGGAAATGGGTTCTTTTACAATTTGAACCAAAATGGATTGATTGCTTTTAAGGGCATCGTTAAGGTTGCCGTGCTTATCAATCTCTTTTTCGAATGGAAAATTATTTAAGGAATAATCCTTTAACTTACCGGAACTAACGCTTTTCACAAATTTCAATAGTGAAAGCACCTTTGGGCCGAGGTCGTGATAGTGTAAAAAACCATCTTTCTCATAGCCTACATTAACGAAGGCGGCATTAAGCCCGGGAACCGTTTTACGGATTTTGGCCAAGAATATGTCGCCCACCGTAAAATTATTTTCCTCTTCCTCCTTGTGGAGTTCTATAAGTTTTCCATCCTTTAAAAGGGCAAAATCAACTTCTTGTGAACCGGACCTTATAAATAATTCGTAGTTCACTTTATATTAATTTTGATGTCCCTGATTTGAAAAAAATAGGGACGAATTAAACAATATTTTTTTACAGGTTTATTTAAAAACCCGGCGAAATCGCAGCTATCTTGGACAGCTGACGAAATTTCATTTTCAAAGAACTCTTAAATGTGTTTCGGGAAAAATGCCTCAAAGCACTATTTACCGAAACACGTTTAAAACAGAAAAAGTAGTTTTGAAACTACTTTTTCTTGTGGCGGTTCGCGCGACGGCGTTTTTTGCGCTTGTGCGTCGCTACCTTATGTCTTTTTCTTTTTTTACCACTTGGCATACTCAAGTCTTTTTTAATGTCCCCATTTTACAAAGGACCGGGTTACTATTATTATTTTACGTCCACATTGGTTTTTACACCTTCTACAAAAACTTTTGCAGGTTTGAAGGCTGGAATATTGTGGGCTGGAATCTTAATGGTTGTATTCTTTGAAATATTCCTTCCTGTTTTTTCAGCTCTGGTTTTTATGATAAAGCTTCCAAAACCTCTTAAATAAACATTGTCTCCACCTTCCAATGAATTTTTTACCTCATCCATAAAGGTTTCAACAGTAGCTTGTACTTCATTCTTTTCCATTCCCAATTTTTCTGAAATCTTGGCTACGATATCTGCTTTCGTCATTATTTGTAAATTTTAATTAATTATTCTTTTACTAGTTTTTTTTTAGAGACCGCAAATATACATATTTTAAAATCAATAATTCAAACCATAATCCTTTAAAATTTAATCATATATAAGGTAATTTTACAAAATGCCGGAAACAGCCCCTTTTTTCTCTAAAAAACTCATAGCGTGGTACTTACAAAATAAAAGGGAATTACCTTGGCGGAATACGGCCAATCCTTACCTCATTTGGATTTCTGAAATTATTCTTCAACAAACCCGGGTACAGCAAGGGTTGCCGTACTATTATGCGTTTATTGAAGCCTATCCCGCGGTAAAAGATCTCGCTAATGCCGAAGAAACCGAAGTTTTAAAACTTTGGCAGGGGCTCGGTTATTACTCCCGCGCCCGAAATCTGCACGCTACCGCCAAAAAAATTTCTGAGGAAATGAAAGGTAATTTTCCTTCAACTTATTCCGGATTATTGAAACTTAAAGGGGTGGGAGAATATACCGCCAGCGCCATAGCCAGCGTGTGTTTCAATGAACCGCAGGGCGCGGTTGATGGCAATGTTTATCGCTCACTGTCCCGTATTTTTGGAATTTCTACTCCTATAAATACAAGCGCGGGACAGAAAGAATTTAAACAGCTTGCCCAACAACTAATTGACAAAAAACAGCCGGGAACATTTAATCAGGCTATGATTGAATTCGGCTCACAGCAGTGCACGCCACAAAATCCGGACTGTAACAATTGTATTTTTAATGACCGTTGTATCGCCTTTCGCGATGGATTGATTGGGGAATTGCCAGTAAAAATTAAAGCGAAGCCTGTAAAAAAACGCTATTTCAATTATTTGGTGGTGATTTCTGAAAACGAAAAGACACATATAAACCAGCGGTTGGGAAAGGGAATTTGGCATAAACTGTATGAATTTCCATTGATTGAAACATCAAAACCCGTAAATATTTCAGAATTAAAAGATGAAGCTGAGTTTCAGGATTTCTCAGAAAATATTACCATTAAATCCATTTCTCTTTATAATAGCAGCCCCGTTGTCCACAAGCTTTCACACCAACATTTATACACGAATTTTTGGATTCTTGAAACTTCAGAAGAAAATAGTACCGCCGTTCATATTTCCGAAGTAAAAAAGTATCCGCTTCCGGTACTGATCGGGAATTTTGTTTCCGAATTTTTTGAAAACTATTAATCGGGCTATTCATAATTTCGGCCAAAATCAATTCATATTAAAATTTAAAAAATCCTTATATTTAAATCACAAAATTTACCTTTGCACCAATAGAAAGAGAAAAAATTATGAGCGGAACATTGAACAAAGTAATGCTGATAGGGCATACCGGAGATGATGTAAAAATGCATTATTTTGAAGGCGGAAACAGCTTGGGCCGTTTTCCACTTGCCACCAATGAAACCTATACAAATAAAGCCACAAACGAACGGGTAACCAATACTGAGTGGCACAATATTGTAGTGCGGAATAAAGGAGCCGAAATCTGTGAAAAATATTTGAAAAAAGGCGATATGGTTTATGTTGAAGGCCGCCTAAAAACGCGAAAATGGCAGGACGACCAAGGCAATGACCGTTATAGCACCGAAATTCATTGTACAGATTTTACCTTTTTGACCCCCAAAGGTGAAAGTGGTGGAACGGCTTCCAATAGTGGAAATAACCCAAATTCCCAAACCCAGCGATCACAGAACCCGCAAAGGCCTGTTCCGGATAACAATGGGGACGAGACGGATGATCTTCCCTTTTAATGTTTAACTAAATCCTTCACCTTGGACACGGAGCCCCCTGGTTTATTTTTCATAGCTATAGATTTTACCCAGATAACGAGCGGTATTTTATTGGTTGCGCTCTTGGCCTGTTCAGCACTTATTTCAGGTGCCGAGGTCGCACTTTTTTCATTGACCCCATCAGATTTTGAAACCAATGAGGAAAAATCCATTTCAAAAAAACTGGGGATTATCCAGCGGTTGTTGGCGAGGCCAAAAAAATTACTGGCCACTATTTTAGTTTCAAACAACTTTATAAATATCGCCATCGTTTTACTTTTCGACTCGCTGAGCGACGCACTTTTTGCGGGCATCAACGCCAATTATTTCGGGATTGACATGCGCTTTATTATGGAAGTGGGCGTGGTAACTTTCTTTATTTTGTTGTTTGGTGAAATCCTTCCAAAAATTTATGCCAACCGCAACCGGCTTTCATTCGCCGTATTTATGGCATATCCCCTCAATGTTTTGGATACTCTCCTCTCGCCGCTTAGTTTGCCCATGCGCTCCGCGACGCTCTATCTTCATGCGCGATACGGCAAACAACGATCGAATATAAGTGTGGACCAGCTTTCGCAAGCACTGGAATTGAGCAATCAGGACACCACCCACGAAGAACAAAAAATCCTACAAGGAATTGTAACCTTCGGGAATACGGATACCAAACAGGTTATGAAAAACCGAATGGATATTTTTGCATTGAATGAGGACCAACCTTTTAAGGAAATTCTTCCAGAGATTATAGAGCACGGCTATTCCCGCATCCCCGTTTATAAGGACAGTATCGACAATATTACGGGCATTTTGTATGTAAAGGATTTAATTCCATATACCGATCGAAAAATTCTCGATTGGAAAACCCTTAAACGCGAGGCGTATTTTGTGCCCGAAAACAAAAAGCTCGACGATTTGCTGAATGAATTCAAGGAAATGAAAATGCACCTCGCTATTGTGGTCGATGAATATGGCGGCACGAGCGGATTAATTTCCCTGGAAGATATTATTGAAGAAATTGTAGGCGAAATCAGCGATGAGTTTGACGATGAGGATTTGATCTTTTCCAAACTTGATGAAAACACATTTATATTTGAAGGAAAAACGCCTTTGAAGGATTTTTATAAAGTAGTAAAACCTGCAGATCCGGAGCTTTTCGAAAATGAAAAAGGCGAAGCGGAAACGCTCGCGGGATTTTTGTTGGAAATTTCAAAAGGCTTTCCGAAGAAAAACGAGGTAATATCCTTCCATAATTATGCGTTTACAATTGAAGCCTTTGAAGGCAAACGCATAAAACAAATAAAGCTTACCATTGAAAATTAAAAATATTCTCTTATTTCTATTTTCCACGGCCATAATTTTCATTTCCTGCGAAGATGATGTGGTTGTAAAACCTGCGGCAAAATTGCGATTGGATTATCCAAACCCGGAATACAAAACTGTAAATACCGGCTGTGGCTATAATTTCTCAATGAATACAAATGCCAATTTGCAGAAGAAAAAAAACTGCGACGCCAACATAAATTATCCGAATATGAAGGCCACAATTTATTTAACCTATCAAGATATTCGGAACAGTAATTTGGATTCATTGCTGCAGGATGCGCAGAAACTGGCGTATGACCATACCATAAAGGCGAACAGTATTCCGGAGCAACCTTTCATTAATCCAGACAATAAAGTGTATGGAATGTTTTATATGATAAACGGAAACGCCGCGACCCAGGCCGAATTTTATGTAACCGACAGTATTAACCATTTCTTGAATGGCGCCCTTTATTTTGAGGCAAAACCGAATTTTGATTCCATTTATCCCGCTGTGGTTTACTTGAGGGAAGACATTCGAAAATTGATGGAAACCATTCGTTGGGAATAAATGTCGCATCTCTTCGGCTGCGCTCGGAGCGACAATTTTAAAAAATAAAAACCGCTTCGGAATAAATCTGAAGCGGTTTTTTGTGCAATAAATTGTTACTTTGAATTTAGTCGTAGGGCAATTTATTTATTCAAAATCTGCATCCGAAACATCTTCGTTTACGGTAATTTTACTGATATTGAAGGTAAGTTCCTGCGGTCCTGCCGATTGTTTAATGGTAAACGGAAATTTAATGCCATCCACTTCCTTGTAATCTCCATAGCTCACAGTAGAAGTTACGGATTTTCCCATCATTTTCTGGGTGGAAGTTTCCTTCACTTTCAATCCGCTTTCCTTATCATAAAAAGCTTCTTTATCGCTTCCAAAGGAAACAACGTATGCGTCTTTTCCATCAACCGGTTCAACACGTTCCAATTTTACATTTTTCGTGTTGAGCTCCATAAAAGGAATAGCATCATCTTTTGCGGAAGCATTCTGTTCATCATCATAATCCATTCGTTGTCCCTGCGCCATCATATATCCTTTTTCGCCATTGAAAACCACTTTTTGCAGCGGATTTCCGCCCATTGAAACTACAATGGAAGATTGGTTTTTGGTGGTTTTCTTCATTTCAAGGCCCAGCTGCATTCCCTGCATTTCAGCACTTGCCTGCATCGCTACGGAATTTACAGATTCCAACGCTTTACGTCCGCCAATGGCATCGATGTATTTATTGATAACGATTTCTGCGGTTATGCCCGCGTCCATCGCTTTGTTATAATCTGGTTCCGCTACGGCATTTCCTTCTTTGTCAAAATAAGAAATTGGAATTTCCTTTCCCTTTGGACCTTTTAACGTTTTTAATCCGCCCACAACCTCTGAACCTTTTCCTACTACAACAATACGAAGGTTGTCCGGCTTGTAGTATTTTTTGGCCACACGCTGAACATCTTCGGCAGTTACGGCATTTATTTTTTTAAGGTAATTGGTATAAAAATCCTTCGGAAGGTTTTGAGTCTGTACTTCCAAAGCATAATCTGCAATAGTTTCGGGCCGTTCCAGTGCCAATACAAAATCGCCAACATATTTGGCTTTTGCGTTCACCAATTGTTGGGTTGTTACTTTATTATCGCGTATATAGCGAATTTCCTTTAGGGTTTCCGCCACAGCACTATCGGTAACGGCATTACGCACGCTGGTTGATGCAATAAAACGGGTAATATTTTTATCGGCCCCAGTGCTGGAACGTGCTCCGTATGTCCAACCGTGTTCCTCGCGAAGGTTCATATTCAAAAGGCTGTTGAAGCCGCCGCCCAAAATTTTATTCGCAATAAGGACCGCGTAATAATCCGGATCGCTCATTTTAAGGTTCACCAAATTTTGCACTGCAATTTCAGATTGTACCGCGTTGGGCATATCCACAAAATTTATTTGGGTGTATTGGGCATCCTTCGGCGTAGCATAATTAACTGAAGGAACAGTATTTGCTTTCCAATCGCTCAGATTTTTGCGAACCAAATTCTCAACTTCCTCTTTTGTAACATCGCCAACTACGGCCAAATATGCATTTTTGGGATTGAAGTAATCTTCATAATAATTGCGCACATCGCTCAAGGTTAAACTCTTCACTTTCTCAATGGTTGTGAATTCACCTTTTGGGTGGTCCTTTCCGTAGAGCAAAGCAGAACGAAGTGTACTGGCCACGGAGGAAACATCCTTTTCCTGGCTTTTTAGGCTTTCAATGAGTTTATCCTTTTGTTTTTGGAATTCCTCTTCGGTAAATGAAGGATTTTTTATGGCATCTGCCATAAGCTCCACTACCCGCGGGAAATATTCCGAAAGGGAATTGGCATAGGCACTTTCAGAACCAAAATAAATTCCGGCGCCCAAATAATCCACTTCCTCATTGAATTGATCCTTTGGAATATTTGTCGTTCCATTACCAAGCATCGCAGAAAGAAGGCTCTCCACCCCAGCCTTTTTTCCGGCCGCGTGTATTGGGTTATCTATTAAAAGTTGTGCGCGCACCGCCGGAAGTTTATGGTTTTCAACAACCAAAACTTTTAAACCATTATCCAAATTGAAGGATTCGGGTTCCGAAAGATTGATGGTTGGGGCGGGCCCCGGCTTGGGCTGTTTGCTTCGGTCTATTTGAGATGTTGCGAGATTGGTAAAGAAAATACTCGCAATAAACAGGTATATGTATTTTTTCATTTCTGAATTTTATTTTTTTATTATTGATCGTTTTTCGGCAAATATTCCAAACGCAAACGTTGGTTTGGATTTAGGTATTTTTTGGCTACCTCGCGAATTTCCTCACGGCTTATATTTTTGTAAATATCCAATTCCTTGTTTATAAGATTGGTGTCGCCATAAAAAGTATAATAATTGGCAAGCGAATTGGCAATTCCGGCGACGGTTGCATTTTGGGTCACAAAATTATTTTTGTAGATATTCTGAAGTTTTTCATACTCCCTTTCTGAAATTAGTTCGGTCTGCAATCTTACAATTTCCTCGTCAATTTCCTTTGTTAGCGTATCCAATGGCGTATTGTTTAGCGGAATTGCCAGCGTTATGTAACTTCCATAGTCTTCCTGTGTAAGGTTTATTGCCGCTACCTGTAGGGCCATTTTTTTGTCATCCACAAGTTTTTTATAAAGTCGCGAACTTTTTCCGTCACTTAAAATTGTAGAAATCATATCCAACACGTACGCATCATGCTCCTTCATTGAAGGGGTTCGGTACGCTTGAATGACCATTGGCAATTGAATGTTAGGGTCGTAATATTTTGCATCTATTTGCTGGGTAATGGGTTCTTCCTTAATATTTGGTTGTACTATCTCCGGCCCTTTTGGAATATCACCAAAATAATCCTTAATCATTTTTTTAACGGCAGTTTTGTCAATATCTCCGGCAACCACAAGGGTTGCGTTATTTGGCACATAGAATTTTTTGTTGAAGGCCCTAAACTCCTCAAGAGTAGCTGCATCGAGTTCGTCCATTTCGCCAATGGTTGTATGCTTATAGGGGTGCTTATCAAAAAGTTTTTCCTTTACCGCTTTTAAAACATTTCCATAAGGTTGGTTATCCACGCGCAGTCTTTTTTCTTCCTTCACTACTTCGTTTTGGGTATCCACTCCTATTTGGTTTATTATTGGGTGCATCATACGCTCGCTTTCCATCCAAAGTCCCAATTCCACATTATTTGAGGGAAACACTTCATAATAATAGGTTCGGTCATCAGTGGTGTTCGCGTTATTGCTTCCGCCGTTGGAAGTTACAATTTCGAACCATTTTCCGCGGCCGATATTTTCGGTCCCTTCAAATAAAAGGTGTTCAAAAAAATGGGCAAAACCTGAACGCCCCAGGGTTTCGTTTTTTGCACCCACGTGGTACATTACAGAAGTGATTACGACCGGCGCGGTTTTGTCTTGGTGAAGAATAACATGTAGTCCATTGTCTAGATTGTATTCTTCAAAATCTACTTGTTGTGCCTGGGCGCCGACCAAAAAGGCACAGGCAAACAAGGCAGTAAAAAATGTTTTTTTCATTGTATTAGTTTACGGGTTTTTATTTCAAAATGAGGCTAAAAATACAAAGAATACTATGGGTTTGCCACAGATACAACCACTTTTTATAATGTTTGTAAAAAGACGGGGAATAATTTCCAACAGAAAAAAGTTAACACAGTGTTTGGGCAATATATTTCAAGTTTTCGTAACTTTTGGGTTTAAAACCACCCATTATGTTCAAAGTATATTCGCGTTATAGTATTTGGATTGCAATAATTTTAATTGCCTACTTTCTTCTTTTAAAATTATTTGGGCTTCACCAATATCCGGTCTTAAGTGCCGTAAACGGGCTCATTTATGGGGTGGGTATTTATATGGCCATAAAACATTATAATGCCAAGAAAACCAATTTCAAATATGAAAAAAGTTTTGAGGTAGGGTTCTTAACCGGGGGAATAGCCACCATTCTCTTCACCGGTTTTATGGCGGTATATATGTATCAAATAGATTCTGAATTTGCCACCCATATCTTGAAATCCTGGGGCGAACAGTACGCGAGGGGAACTTTGATTTTAGTGGTATCAATCGGGCTAATGGGTTTTGCCACATCATTGGTTTTGACTCTTTCCTTTATGCAACTTCTCAAGACATCCTGGAACACCGCGGATGGAAAAAGAAACACGCTGTAAATTAAGCAGAAAACACTTTGTTGTTTAATTTTTAAAAATTATATTTGCACCCGCTTTACCGGACGGTAAAAGCATTATGTTTAACTAATTTATAAACGATTCGCTATGTACGCAATTGTAGAGATAGCAGGGCAGCAAGTAAAAGTTGCGAAAGACCAAAAGGTTTTTGTCAATCGTTTGCCAGTTGATGAAGGTAAAAAAGTGTCTTTTGACAATGTACTTCTTATTGGCGACGGAGACAATATTACCATTGGCGCCCCGGCTATAAACGGCGCTCTAGTAGGAGCAAAAGTCGTTCAGCACCTTAAAGGTGACAAAGTTATTGTTTTCAAAAAGAAAAGAAGAAAAGGTTTCCGCAAGAAAAACGGCCACCGACAGTATCTTTCTGAAATAGTAATAGAAAGCATTGTAGCTTCTGGAGGCAAAAAAGAAGAAGCTAAAAAAGAAGCAAAACCAGCAGCAGCTAAAGCAGAACCTAAAAAGGAAACCGCAAAAAAAGCAGAAGCTAAGCCAGAAACCAAAAAAGCCACTCCAGCTAAGAAAGAGACTGAAGTAAGCGAAAACTTGGTAACCCGCGCTGAGCACCGAGCTGAAGATGCACAAATCGACATGAATATCGATAAAGTGCTTCACAGCATTGGAACTGCAACTAAAGCTGACGCTGATGATTTAAAACAAATCAACGGTATTGGACCAGCGTATGAAGCCAGACTTAATGAAGTAGGCATCTATACCTGGGAACAAATCAGCAAACTTAAGGCTGCAGACCGCGAAGAGCTTTCAGCAATCGATGGGATTACCCGCGATAAAATTGAAGCAGACGAGTGGGTAAAGCAAGCTAAGGAATTGTTGAAAAACAAATAAACCGAAATCATTAATTAAAAAATTATAAACCATGGCTCACAAAAAAGGAGTTGGTAGTTCCAAAAACGGTCGCGAATCGGAATCGAAACGTCTTGGCGTTAAGATTTTCGGTGGACAGGCTGCTATTGCAGGAAATATCATCGTAAGACAAAGAGGATATACACATCACCCCGGTGAGAATGTATATGGTGGTAAAGATCACACTTTGCACGCACAAGTGGACGGGGTGGTAAAATTCACCAAAAAGAGAGATAACAAAAGCTACGTTTCCATCGTTCCAAACGCTGAGGCATAGTCTTAAACTTTCAACATAATTTAAAAAACCTTCACATCGCTGTGAAGGTTTTTTGTTTTAGCGAGCGGCAACTTTTTGAAATTCAGAAAAGGGTTTGGGATTTTTCAGGAGTGTCCATTTTGCGTTTTCAGGATAATGCGAAAGGATAAATTCCGAAGGTTTAATCAAGTACCAAAAACTATCCGGTTGCCGATTTGTCCCGTGACTTATGGCCCACGTTATATCCAAAAGCTGCCATTCTCCATTCAGTTTTACCGCATTCCATGTGTGGTCCGGTTTTTTGTTTTTCTGAATTTTTCCGGAATAATTTTTTGTGAAACCGTGAATCACTTCGGCAGAAATCCCCACATCACCGCACATTTTTTTGAACAGAAAAGCGAAACCTCCGCAAAGTGCCATTTTTCTTTCCAGCACTTTTTTAATGACATTTTCTTCGGAAGTATATATTTCGTTTTGCAGTTTTAGGTTCCTTCGCAATTCGTTGTCATACGAAATATTTGAGGTAATCCATTTGAAGATGGCCGTAGCTTTTTGGTTATCCGTCCTCGCACTCTTTGTAATCTTTAAAGAAAGTGCTTTGGTGTTAAATGTGGATTTTGATTTTTGGGGAACAGATTTTTTATAATTGCCATCATTCCCGATGACAGCGCCTATCTGTGCAATGCAATTAAACCCAATGAATAAAAAAAGTAGAAAAACAAACTGCTTCCGCATATATACAAACTGATTTATTTCAGAACGCAATTTTTGAATAAATATTGAAAAAAAAGTATGGAAACCTTACTTCAGCAATTCTTTCAATTCTTCCGTTGAAACATCCAAAAGGCCAACTTTTGGCAACCTTTTGGTCAGCTGCCGCCAATTGGCATCCTTGTTATAAATATTCTGGAGCATTTCTGAAGCTCTTGCCACTTGTTTGTCATTCGCCAAGGTAATTGCCGTCCAGTATTGCATTTCCAGATTTTCCGGAAACATTTTCATCGCAGAATTATATTCGTCCATCGCATTTTTCATTTCGTTCTTTTCCACATACAGATCGCCCTTGTTCATATGCTCGTAGGCACGAAATACTTTTAGAAGTCTATCAATTTCCTTTACCGGATTTTCAGCATCGTCCACTCTCAAATCAATCAAAGTATCATTCCAAGGTTCTTCGGAAGCTTCAGCCGCAACCACCAATAAAGCAGCAGATTGTTTTCCTCGAATGTCGCCCCCCGCATTTTGTGCTGCCTGCAACACGGCAATCATCCTCTCAGCCAATGGCATTTGGCTGTTCTCTTTCCAAGCCCTTTCCATTGCCGGTACAACTTTATCGTTCAGCATCATATTGGCCTGCACCGAAAAATTTTCGCCATTTGCATCGCCCGCAAAATCGATACAACTTTTTCCGGTATGAGTGGCCACCCTTCCCTTTGAGTCCAAAATAGCCACCTGTCTGAAATCCCTTCCTTCATCGTCGCTCAATAAAATATCCATTGCCTCCTGTGGTGATTTTCCCTGTTTCAGCAATTCCAGGCCTCGGGGTCCAAAAGATTTATTGGTAAAAGACTGGGTGGCGACTGCACCCACGCCGGCTTCTGCCCACGAAACCGCCGTACCCACGCTGAACCAATGGCTTTGCACGGCCACTGCCATTTCACCTGTATTTGCATCGCGTGCGACGATTGAAAAGGTATGCGCCAAAGGATCATTTGGCTTTTTGTTTTGTGAATTCATTTGAAAAATGGAAATGATGCCAATGAATAAAATTAGAACTTTCATAATAGTTGGTTTAATTTATCTAAAGATACTTCATATTGAAGAAAATCCTTCCGAAGAAATCTTTCATTTTTCCAACAAAAAACCCTGCAAATGCAGGGTTTTAAAAATTCAAAATAAATTAGAAATAGTATTATTTTAGTCTCGCGCTTAAATATTCGCGATTCATTCGGGCTATATTTTCCAGTGAAATTCCTTTTGGGCATTCAATCTCGCAGGCACCGGTATTGCTACAGTTTCCAAATCCTTCCTTATCCATTTGAGCGACCATGTTCAGCACGCGTTCGGTGGCTTCAATCCTTCCCTGCGGAAGCAACGCAAACTGACTTACCTTAGCCGAGGTAAACAACATAGCACTCGCATTCTTACAGGCGGCCACACAGGCGCCACACCCAATACAAGTAGCGGAATTGAAGGATTCGTCAGCATCGTGCTTATTTACCGGAATGTTATTGGCATCAACTGTATTTCCCGAAGTATTTACCGAAATGTAACCCCCGGCTTGTTGTATTCTGTCAAAGGAACTGCGATCAACAACTAAATCCTTTATAACGGGAAATGCAACGGCTCGGAAAGGTTCTACAATTATGGTGTCTCCATCCTTAAACCGGCGCATATGCAATTGGCAGGTTGCAACCAAACGGTCGGGACCGTGTGGCTCACCGTTGATTTGAAGAGAACAGCTGCCACAGATTCCTTCGCGGCAATCGTGGTCGAACTCTACAGGTTCCTCGCCTTTATCTATTAATTCGGCATTTAAAACGTCTAGCATTTCAAGAAAAGACATGTCTCCCTCAATACCATCCAATGGATAGGTTTTCAATTCACCCTTTGCCTTGTTATTTTTCTGTCTCCAGATTTTTAGTGTAAGTTTCATAGTTTTTATTTGTATGAACGTGTCTTAACTTCAATATTTTCATACTCCAACTCTTCTTTGTGAAGTATTTCATTTGCGGGATCGCCGGTGTATTCCCAGGCCGCAACGTACATATAATTTTCGTCATCGCGCAGCGCTTCTCCCTCGTCCGTTTGGAATTCCTCTCGGAAATGTCCTCCAGCAGATTCATTTCTATTTAAGGCATCTTTTGCGAACAATTCTCCCAATTCAAGAAAATCGGCAACCCGGGTTGCTTTTTCAAGTTCGCTGTTCAATTCATTTTCCCTCCGGGAACTTTCACATCTTTCCAAAATTCCTCACGAAGCGCTCTAATTTCAGTCATTGCTTCTTTCAAACCTTCGGCATTTCTGGCCATTCCACATTTTTCCCACATAATTTTTCCGAGTTTTTTGTGGAAATGATCTACGGAATGCGTGCCTTTATTGTTTATCAATTTATCCAGCAATTCGCGAACGTTCTTTTCGGCATCATCGAATTCTTTGGTTTCGGTCGAAATTTTTCCGGTTTTTATATCTTTTGAAAGATAATCGCCAATAGTATAAGGTAATACAAAATAACCATCGGCCAAACCTTGCATCAGTGCCGAAGCTCCCAAACGGTTGGCGCCGTGATCGCTGAAATTGGCTTCACCGGTAACAAAACAACCCGGAATTGTAGACTGCAAATTGTAATCTACCCAAATGCCCCCCATTGTATAATGCACGGCAGGGATAAATCATCATTGGGGTTTCGTACGGATTTTCATCAACGATTTTCTCGTACATCTGGAATAGGTTTCCGTATTTTTCCTCGATAACCTGTTTACCCAGTTTTTTCACTTCTTCATCTGAAGGATTGTGGTTGCCGTGGATTCCCGCGCGCTCTTTTCCATAACGTTGGATTGCCGAAGCAAAATCCAAGAATACTGCTTCCCCAGTTTTATTTACACCAAAACCTGCGTCGCAACGTTCCTTTCGCGGCACGTGAAGCAACGTCTCGCGGAACAAGGTTTCCGAAGGACGGGTATCTTCTTTCCAAATAATAATCGCGTTCGTCTGCGGAAAGATCGGTTGGTTTTTTCTTCCCATTTCTGATTGCTTCCGCATCCTCTTTTTTCTTCGGAACCCAAATTCTTCCGTCATTCCGAAGTGATTCAGACATTAACGTAAGTTTACTTTGGTGATCGCCCGAAACAGGAATACAGGTTGGGTGAATCTGTGTATAACAAGGATTTGCGAAAAAGGCTCCTTTTTTATGAATTTTCCACGATGCCGTTACGTTGCTTCCCATCGCGTTTGTGGAAAGGTAGAAAACGTTTCCGTAACCTCCGGAGGCAATGACCACGGCGTGTGCAGAATGTCTTTCAATTTCTCCCGAAACTAAATCTCTGGCAATAATTCCACGGGCTTTGCCATCAACTATAACCAAATCAAGCATTTCGTGACGGTTATAAGGCGTGATTTTTCCACGGTTTATCTGCCGATTCATAGCGGCATAAGCGCCTAAAAGTAATTGTTGCCCCGTTTGTCCCTTCGCATAAAAAGTTCGGGAAACCAAAACGCCCCCAAAGGAACGGTTGTCCAACATTCCGCCATATTCGCGGGCAAAAGGAACACCCTGTGAAACGCATTGGTCTATAATATTTCCGGAAACTTCAGAAAGGCGCCATACATTCGCTTCGCGCGAACGGTAATCGCCTCCTTTTACGGTATCGTAGAAAAGACGGTAAACTGAATCGCCATCGCCCTGGTAATTTTTTGCGGCGTTTATACCTCCCTGCGCGGCAATGGAATGTGCGCGGCGAGGAGAATCCTGATAGCAGAATGTTTTTACGTTATAGCCCAATTCCGCTAAGGTTGCGGCGGCGCTCCCTCCGGCAAGCCCCGTACCTACCACGATAATATCAATATTACGTTTGTTGGCTGGGTTTACCAGATTAATATCGTTTTTATGGTTTGTCCACTTATCTTCTAAGGGTCCTTTCGGGATTTTTGAATCTAATATCGACATAGCTTATGCTTTTTTAGTGGTGAGTGAAATGAAGGTAAAGCGCAACGAATATAAATCCTAAAGGAACTATTATTGCGTAAGCCTGGGTAAATGCACGAAGGCCTTTTGAATATTTATTGTTCCACCCCATGCTTTGGAAGGAAGAAGAAAATCCGTGCCACAAGTGCAACATCAAAAATATAAACGACAAACAGTAGAGCCCGGTGCGAACGGGACTTTGGAATTTATGGACCAACTCGGGATAATATCGGCTTATTACAGGATCGTTGGCATCAACGTATTTATAAACAATTTCCGGTACCCAAAAATCATAAAAGTGAAGTCCAAGAAAAGCCAGAATTACAAGACCTGTGAAAATCATATTTCTAGAAGCCCAGGTTGAATTTCGGTTTCCCTTAAATGACTTGTATTTAATCTTCCGGGCGTTGTTGTTTCGTATTTCAATATAAATTCCCAGAACAAAATGTAACAGTACGCCAAAAATCAATACCGGTTGCAGGAGGAACTGAACCAAGGGATTGGTTCCCATAAAATCTGACCAAGTATTGAATACATCTGGCCCAAAGACTGCCGAAAAATTAATAATTAAATGCTGTGCAAGAAATAGTACAAGAAACAATCCTGAAAGGGCCATCGCCACTTTACGGATTATGGAAGAGGATAGTATTGCCATTACGTTTATTTCATAAAAAAGTTGTACAAAAATACGGTAGATTGACCCTAACGCCAAAAAAATATGGCTTCAACTTGCTTATTTAGATTTGATATATATGACGACAAATATCTCATTTGTCCGGACATAGCAAAAAAATAGCTAATTTTCGAATTTTTCCAAAAAAGTTAGAATTTTCCTAAAAAGAGGTTAATTGACTAAAAATTAACCTTTTCGGAAAATGTGAATCATTAACTTAGAAGACTGATAAGAAAACTAAAAAATAAAAACTATGAAAACACTAAACACTCTATTTATGGCGTTCTTCGCCATGATTTTAATCTCTTGCGGAAATTCACGCCCAGCAACCGAACCCACTCCCGCAACCACTGATACCACAGGTACCATTCGCGAGGTAGCTGACAGGGAAGACTCAAACACCAACCGGTCGAATCAAAATACTGCCACGGTAGATACGCAGAAACAGTAAGATGAATACCAATAATTCTATCTACGCAGAACGAGACATAATATGGATACCAATACCCATAACAGAAATAATATGGATACCAATAACTACAATGGATCCCAATCATGTCCCGGACTATGACCGATGACGCTGAGATTAATGTGTATTGGATAAACATGAAGAAAATGGATCAACAATCCATGTATTCAGCGTTAAATATGAGCGAAGACCAAATTTTGAAATACCAACGCGGTTATGCCGATTATATGGATAAAATGCAAAATGCACATAAAAGGCAGACCATTACCCAAAACGATTTGATGAAAAAAAGAGACGGGATTCTTTACGATATTTTGAAACCAGCCCAATATGATAAATACCAGCAATGGAAAAAGGATAATCCAAATTACGGAATGTAATTTTCTCCCCCTTTAAATTTGAATCTGAAAAAAGAGGCTTTCGCCTCTTTTTTTATTTTATTTCGAAATCGCTTTTTGATTCCAGCCCATCCAGTTTTAAAACTATTTGATACTTTCCCTTTGGGAGATAATAAAATCCGTTTTGTGATTTGTTTATTTTCTTATCCGCTTTTTCAAAAATCTTCAATCCCTTTTGCTGAAACGGATAAATTGTAGGCTACCACATTTACACCTTTTTCAACATTTTGAATTATTTGCTGAACCTCCTTTCCCTCTTCATTCAAAATGAATATCTCAGCTTTTCCAGCTTGCGGGCTGTAAAACTGAAGATGAATATCGGGTTCATTGACTTCTCCCCAATTACTGAATTTACTACCCCATCGCGGTGAAAAATCTATCTTTTCAATTTCTGAAATAATTATACTGTTGCTATTGCCCACATTTAATTTCTGCAATAGTGAAATATCCGCAACGTACAACGAACGGCCGTGAGTGCCCAAAACCAAATCCTTTGCTTCGGGCTGTACAACCAAATCGTGGACGGCCACCGGTGGAAGGTCTTTGGTAAATAATTGCCAACTCGCACCTCGATCCCACGAAACGTAGGCAGCTTCATCTGTGCCCAAATAAAGCAAATTTTCATTTACTGGATCTTCCTTAATAACATTTACGGGGGACTGTGGAAGATTACCGCTTATATCCTTCCAAGTGGCGCCGTAGTTTTCACTTACAAAAACATAGGGATCAAACTCTTCATTTCTATAGCCGTTCAAGGTTACATAAACTCTTTCTTTTTTATGGGAAGAAGCCACAACCCTACTCACCCATCGGTTGTTGGGAAGGCTGTCTGAAATTTTGGTCCAGGAGCCACCGGCATTTTTTGAAACATATACCAATCCATCATCGCTTCCGGTATATAAAAGGCCAAATTGAAATGGCGATTCGCTAATGGTCGTCAGCGTTCCGAAGGCAACGTTACCTTCCCGACCTCCCAAAGTAAGATCTTCGGAAATTGCCGCCCAATCATCGCCTTGGTTCATACTTCGCATTAATTTGTTTCCGCCCAAATAAAGAATATCCTGATTGTGCTGGACTCAACAAAATGGGCGTTTGCCAGTTAAACCGATACGGACTTTCACCCAATTCATGTTTGGGCTGAATATAAAGTCGTGCTATCCTTTTCGCGGTCAAGCCGGAAATAATTCCCAAACTGAAAACCGGTATACACAATATTATTATCCCTGTTATCAATCTGCACTTGCATGCCGTCGCCGCCAAAAATAAATTCGTAGGGATATTTTCCTGTTTGTTTCCAACCCGGGACTTGCTTCATAATTGTGCGGACCCACCCATACCCCATTATCCTGCAAACCACCATAAACATTATAATTTTTTTCGTGATCTATATTTACGGAATAAAATTGTCCAACGGCAGGGGCATTGTTTTTAATCCAAGTTTTGCCATCGTCGTAGCTTATGTTTACCCCTCCGTCGTTCCCGTTAATTAAGTGTCCCGGCATTTTCGGGTCTATCCACAGGGCGTGATGGTCGCTATGTACATTGTCTGCATCAATACTCGTAAATGTCTTTCCGCCATCGGCAGATTTTAAAATGGGTACGCCATAAATGTATATTTTATTGGGATCATTCGGATCCACATGGATTTTTCCGAAGTAATATCCGTAGGAATAATAAACATCATCCAAAAAACCTTCATGTGTCTTTTTCCAAGTAATACCGCCATCAATACTTTTGTAAACCTCGGCGCCTATTACCGGCGTTTCAATTAACTGACTGTTCGCATCCTCTAAATATTTGGCCAAATCTATAGGCAGGATACTTCCCGAACGAACCATTTGTTTTACATTTTCAGCTTTATACTTTTCATCGAAACCGTTTGTTTTTAAGAATTGGTTCAACTTTATATCTTCCAGAGACAGAAAGGCGGTGGTATCCATTTTTTTGAAATCATCCTTTGTAAGCACATCGGCAATTTCCTTTTTGGGTTCTTCCTTTCGGTGGAATTGATTGTCTACAATTAAGTACACCGTATTATCATCAACCACTGCAGTTCCCATTCTGCCCATTCCTTCCCCAATGGGAAGTCCGCTATTCTCAGTTGAAATTTTTTTCCAAGTACTTCCTGCGTCCGTACTTTTATATACGCCACTGTTCTCGCCGCTTCCTATAAAATTCCATGCTTTTCGTTCCCTTTCCCAGGCGGTGGCGTACATCGTATTGAAATTATTGGGATTGGCAGAGACTTCAATAACGCCGGTTTCATCATTTATAAAAAGTGTTTTTTTCCAGGTTTTTCCACCATCGGTAGTTTTAAAAATGCCGCGTTCCCCATTTGGGAAATATAAGTGCCCAATTACACCTACTATTACCTCATCGGGATTGTTTGGGTTTATGAGTATGCTGCCAATGTGATGGCTATCGGTAAGCCCCATGTTTTGCCAAGTTTTGCCTTTATCGGTGCTTTTCAAAATACCAACGCCTGGGATAGGAAGACCGCGAAGAATTTACCTCGCCAGTGCCTACCCAAATAGTGCCCGATTTCCAATCTACACTTACGCAACCAACGTTTTGCGTGGGGCTATTGTCCATTATGGGGGTAAAAGATGTACCGTTATTGTCGGTGTACCAAACCCCGCCGCTGGCGTACCCCACATAAAATTCCGTGGGATTATTTGGGTTTACGGCAAAATCAACAACGCGGCCGCTCATAATTGTGGGGCCGATACTTTTGAATTGCAGATTTTTTACCAGCGAATTTTCCACCTCCATTTCTGGGGTTCCACTTTGCTGTGAAAAAGCTGTAAGGACAGATAGAAAAAGAGCGGCGAAGTAAAAGTTTTTCATCGTATGGATTTTAGAAAAGTTGAAGGTAGGTAAATGTGAAGCGTTTTGCAACATAAAAACAGGTGGCCAGGTTGCCCTTAAAAACAGCTTCGAAAATGGATTATAATTTTTAGAATTTTTCTCCAAAAAAAAACCAATCCATAATTAATAAACTTTTTAACTTCCGCAGCCGCAGCAATAACTTTGAAATAATTAAATTTGAAGAAATTCACAAAAAATCAAGATGAAATACGATCAGATTTCCAACAAACTTTTCATAAAAAACCGCAAAAACTTTATGGCGCAAATGAAGCCCAAAAGCTTGGCGGTCTTCAATAGTAACGATATCTATCCCATTGGCGCAGACAGCACCATGCCCTTCCAGCAATCTCGGGATATTTTTTACCTCAGCGGGGTAGACCAAGAGGAAAGCATTTTGGTGCTTTTCCCCGATGCGCCCAATAAAGATCATCGCGAAATGCTTTTCGTGAGGGAAACCAACGACCATATTGCCGTTTGGGAAGGTGAAAAACTGACCAAGGAAAAAGGCACGGAGGTTAGCGGGATAAAATCGGTTTACTGGCTGAAGGAATTCGATAAGATTTTCTTTGAAGTGATGACGCAGGCAGAGCGCATCTATTTCAATACAAATGAGCATTACCGCCAAAGTGTGGAAACGGAAACCCGAGAAGAAAGATTTATAAAAGCGACGAAAAAGAAATTCCCGGCGAAGATCAGAGACGTCCGGCCCGTCCCGCGGCGAAACCCGCGCCGAAGCGACCGACAGCGCCGCGCGCAGCATCATCGAGGCCGAAAACCAGCAACGCCGCGAAAAGGTCGCCCGGCTTGGCGCCGCGCGGCGCGCGCGAGAGGAAGCCGAGGCCCAGGAAGCGGTGGCGGAAACAAAGCCGGCCGCCGGCAAGTCGGGCAAATCCGGCGGGGCCGGCAAGGGAAAACCGAAAGCACCACGCAAGGCGGCCAAATCCGGCGGGCCCGGATCGGCGGCGCGATGAGCCGCCAGACGACCGACGTTGTCGATCCGGACACGGTCGCGCCCGCGCCGCCGCCAGCGGGCGGCGCCTCGGGACCGTCTCCAGCGGGCGGCGCCTCGGCACCGGCGCCAGCGGGCAGCACCTCGGCGCAGACGCCGCAGGACGCGCAGGTCAAGCTCTGGGCGCGCAGCCTGATGCGCTACCGCCAGCCCTCGACCAGCCGCAGCCTGTTCGAACTGGCCGTGACGGCGGTGCCCTTCGTGGCGATATGGGCTCTGGCCTGGTGGAGCCTGTCGGTCAGCCACTGGCTGGCCGCCGGGCTGGCCCTGCTCAACGCCGGCTTCCTGCTGCGCCTGTTCATGCTGCAGCACGACTGCGGCCACGGATCGCTGTTCCGCAGCCGGCGGCTGGCGGACTGGGTGGGGCGCTGCATCGGCGTGGTGACGCTGACGCCCTATGCCGTCTGGCGCCGGTCGCATTCGCTGCACCATGCCTCATCCGGCAATCTCGACCGGCGGGGGATCGGCGACGTCACCACCCTGACGGTGCGCGAATTCGGGGCGCGCGGCTGCTGGGGCGGTCGGGTACCGGCTCTACCGCCATCCGCTGGTCATGTTCGGCATCGGCCCCGCCTGGCTGTTCTTCGTCCAGAACCGCCTGCCCTGGACAGATGCACCTGGGCCGCGCGCCCTGGATCAGCGCCATGGGCACCAACCTGGCGCTGGCGCTGCTGCTGACGGGGATCTGCTGCTGGGCGGCTCGGGCCGCTGCTGTATACCTGCCGACGTCGCTGCTGGCCGCCACGTTCGGGGTCTGGCTGTTCTACGTCCAGCACCAGTTCGAGGACACGAGCTGGGACGTCGAGGAGGACTGGCAGGTGCAGCAGGCCGCCGTCCACGGAAGCTCGCACTATGTCCTGCCGGGGCCGCTGCGCTGGCTGACCGGGAACATCGGCATCCACCACGTCCACCACCTGCAAAGCCGGGTGCCGTTCTACCGGCTGCCCAAAGTCCTGCGCGACCACCCGGCGCTGGAACAGGCGCAACGGCTGACCCTGCGCGAAAGCCTAGGCTGCCTGCGGCTGCACCTGTGGGACGAGAACCAGCGCCGGCTGCTGTCCTTCGCCGAAGCCCGCCGCCTGATGCCTGCCTGAGCGCCGCGAACGCGCGCCGTAGGGCTGGCCGCTGGCGTCGGTCAGGCGGCGGCGGGCCTGGGCGATGTGATAGGCCATGCAGGTGCCCGCCAGGTCGGCGTCGCCCTGGGCGATGGCCTCGGCGATCTGGTTGTGCTCGCGCAAAACCGTCTGCTTGCGCTCGGCCGATCCCAGCCCCGTCAGCCCCAGCGACGCCGACATGAAGCCCTGCAGCTCCTTGTCCAGGTCCTGCATCTGGCGCAGGAACAGCTCGTTCCCGGTGGCCGCCGCCACGGCGCGATGGAATTCCAGGTCGTGCTTCTGTGCCGAGGCGCCGAGGCGATCGAGTCGCCCAGGTCGTTGCAGGCGCGGTTGACCATGGCCATGTCCTCGGGCTTGCGCCGCGTGGCCGCCAGCCGCGCCGCCTGCGGCTCGAGCGCGATGCGGATCTCATAGCTCAGCAGGTAGCGCGAGAAATCGGCCGGATCGAGAAACCGCTTGATGTCGTTGGAGGGCGCCCGCAGCAGGAAGGTGCCCGAGCCGCGCCGGGTCTCGACCAGGCCGTCGGCCTGCAGGCGCATCAGCGCCTCGCGCACCACCGGCCGCGAGACATGCAGGGCCCGGCACAGCTGGTGCTCGCTGGGCAGCTTGTCGCCCGGCACCATGGACCCCGAGACGATCCGTTCGAGGAGCTGGCCATAAAGCTCGTCGGAAAGCCGTCTCTTGGCGGGAGGGGTGAAACGCATCGGGCTCATCTTCGGGTCAGGGACAATTCTGGGTGCAGGGCAACGCCCAGAAGACCGCTCTGCACCCGGTTTCACAAGCAGCAAAGTGCCGCGCCGGACGCCGCTAGAGATGCAGCAGCGCCTGCGCCGGGAACAGCAGCACCGCCGCCAGCGCAAAGGTCGCCAGGCGCGCGGGCAGCCGCAGCCGCTGGCGGAAGAACCCGGCCAGCGCGATGCAGAACAGCCACATCCCCGCCGCCGTCGTGCCCACGGCCAGCAGGTCGGCAGGCCAGCCCGCCCGCAGCAGCAGCCCCGGCGAATAGACGAAGACGAAGGGGATCAGGAACACCGGCCAGCCGATGCGGACCGAGGTGACGGCGGTCATCATCGGGCTGGTCTTGGCGATGCTGGCGGCGGTGAAGGCGGCGATGGCGACCGGCGGCGAGATCATCGACATCAGGCCGAAGTAGAGGATGAACAGATGTGCCGCCATCGGGTCGATGCCCAGCTTGATCAGCGGCGGCGCGGCCAGCGTGACGACCAGCAGGACATCCCGGTCGTCGGCATCCCCATGCCCAGGATCACGCAGATCGCGGCCGTCAGCACCAGCACCATGAACAGGCTGCCGTGGCCCAGCTGGATCAGCACGAAGGTCAGCCCGAAGCCCAGGCCGGTGCTGTCGAGGATGGCGATGACGATGCCGGCGACGGCGCCGATCACGACGATCTCGACCGGCCGCGGCCGGTCTCGATCAGGGCGCCCAGGTATTCGCGCAGGCGGGCGCGGCGGCCTTCGTAGCCGAACAGCGTATGCGCCACGAACAACGAGCCGGCGGCGTAAAGCGCGGCCTCGGCCGGGGCCAGGTTCCAGGCGAACAGGGCGAAGACCAGCACCGCGAAGGGGATCGGGAAGTACCAGCCGGCGCGCAGCACCTCGCCCAGCGGCCGGATCATGTCGTCCGGGACCGGCGGCAGGTCGTGGCGGCGGGCCTCGATGTCGGCCTGCAGCAGCACCGCGAAGACGAACAGCAGCGCCGGCACGGCGGCCGCGATCACCACCTCGGCGTAGCTGACGCGCAGGAACTCGGCCATCAGGAACGCCGCCGCGCCCATCACCGGCGGCATGATCTGCCCGCTGGTCGAGGCCACGGCCTCGAAGGCGGCGGCGGTGCGGGGGCGAAAGCCGGACTGCTTCATCAGCGGGATGGGATGATGCCTGTCGAGACGACATTGGCCACGGCGCTGCCCGAGATCGAGCCGAAGAAGGTCGAGGCGACGATGGCGATCTTGGCCGAGCCGCCGCGGCTGCGGCCGACCAGGGCGATCGCCAGGTCGGTGAACCAGCGGGATCCGCCGGTGACCGTCAGCAGGTTGCCGAACAGGACGTAGACGATGACGATATTGGCGACCACCTGCAGTGGCGTGCCGAAGATCGCGGTGCTGTCGATGGCGACGAAGGGGACGAAGTTCATCGGCACGATCGCCCGCCCCTGCAACTGGCCGGGCACATGGTCGGCGAACAGGCCATACAGAACAAATAGCGCCACCACCGACACCAGCCCCCAGCCGGTGGTGCGGCGCAGCGCCTCGAGCAGCAGCGGCACCAGCAGGAAGCCGATCACCGTGCTTTCGCCCAGGTGCATGTAGAACTGCTGCGACAGGACCGGAAAGCGGATCGCCAGGTGGATGCCGACGCCCACGGCGACCAGCGCCAGAGCCAGGTCGGGCCAGGGCGCCGCGTCCCGCGTCCTGCCGCCCACCGACCGCACCAGCAGCGCCGTGGCGATGCAGGCGCCCAGCACCAGCGAGATCAGCTGTTCGGGATAGATCATCAGGCCCAGCCGGATCGGCCCTTCGGCCGCCATGAACAGCGCCACCGCCGAGATGGCGACGCTCGGATCCGTGTGCTCAGGATGGTCAGTTGCCGTGTCCGCATGGCGCTCGCTCTCTGGCCTCAGACGACGACAGCGGGACGCCCCGCCCCCGCTGGGATTGCATGAAGTCTGCTGCGCGCGCGTCAGCCGCCGCTGCCGAGCATGCCGTTCTCGCGGTAGTACTTCAGCGCGCCGGGGTGGTAGGTCAGCCCATAGTCATGCGCCAGGTTGGCCGGGTCGTAGTCGTTCCACAGCGGCGAGGACGCCTTCAGGTCGCTGGTGTTGGCGGCGATCGCCTTGACCACCTTGTAGACGGTGTCGTCCGGCACGTCGGCATTGGCGAACAGCACCACCTCGTAGCTGTGCATGGCGTTGTCCTTGCCGACGCCGACCAGGCCGGGGCCGGGCTCGATCTTCCCGATCCGGGTTTTCGGCAGCGCCTTCAGCAGCTTGTCCGACGACTTGATCGGGATATAGCGGATGCCGCCCTTCACGACCGCGTTCATCTCCTGCACCGCGCCCGAGCCGGCGGCGGCGATCACCGCATCGACACGGCCCTGCTTGAAGGCGGCCCAGCTTTTCGGCAGCGAGGCGACCGGCACGCCCGTCACGTCGTCATAGGACAGGCCGGCGTTGTCCAGGAACGCCTTCCAGAAGGTGGCGAACAGGGGCGAGCTGCCATAACCCGCGGGGATCCGCTTGCCCTTCAGGTCGGCGACCGAGTGGATGTCGGAATTGGCGGGAACCAGGATGCCCTGGGTGAAGGGCACCAGCGTCGCCACCAGCCGCAGGTTCTTGAAGGCGTGGCCCCTGGACAGGCCGGTGCCGCTTTCGGCCATGTAGTACTGCATGATGTTGGACACGCCGAAATCGACCCGGCCCATGTCCACGGCGGCGATGTACTGCTGTGTGCCGCTCATCTTCTGCGGGCGCATCTGGAAGCCGGAATCCTTCGACACCGCCGCGGCCACGGCATCGCAGATCTGCGCGATGGCGCCGCCCTTGGTGGTGCCCACGGACAGCACCTGGGCATTGGCACTGGCGCCAAAGCCAAGCAACAGGGCAGCCGTCGCGGCTGCGAATAGAGCCTTCATGTCTTCTCCTCCCTTTTCATCACGACCGGCCTTGCGCGGCCGGTTCCTGCGGCATCACGCGGCGTGCGCGCGCCATGTCGGACACCGGATGTCCGGTGGCCACCGCCGCCAGTTCCTCCACATCCTGCGGCAGTTCGTTCCCGCGCCAGACGATATGCAGATCGGGCCGGAGCAGGAACAGGTCGCGGCCATAAAGGGCGCGCAGACGGTCATCGGGCAGGTCCAGCACCTCGACCGGGGCGCCTCGGGCACGCAGCGCCGAGGCCAGGGCCGCCGCTTCGGGCGCCTTAGGACCAAGGCGCAGGATGGTGTAGCCCTGCCCCACCAGGTCCTGCAGCGACCGGCCCGGCGCCACCCAGGCATGGGGCAGACGCACGCCGGTCCAGGCCGTGGGATCATAGACCCGGAAAAGCTGCTCGGGCCCGCCGGGTTCGTCCCAGATCAGGGGGCTGTCGACGTAGCGATAGCCCAGTTCGGCGCCGATCATCTCGTTGGTCTTGCGCTGCTCGACATCGGCGACGGCGGCCAGGTTGCGGCGCAGCTCGGCCCCCTGCGGCGTGTCGTCTTCCCCCGGCGCGTACATGCCGCGCCATTTCCGCCGCCCCGTCGAGGCATAGCGCGAGGCGCCGACGTTGCGGTCTCCGACCTGCCGCCGCTCGATCTCATAGGACCGCAGCAGGTTGGCCCCGGCCCAGCCCTGAAGCGCGGCGGCCAGTTTCCACGACAGGTCGATGGCGTCGCCGACGCCGGTGTTCATGCCCAGCCCGCCGGTCGGGATCACCAGGTCGGCATCTCCGGCCAGGAACACCCGGCCCTCGCCATAGCGGTCGGCCAGCAGCAGGTTCTGCTTCCACTCGCCGACATAGAGCATCTCGTAATCGACGGGCTCGCCCACGACCTTCTCGAACTGCGCGGCCATGGCGGCGTCGTCCTCGACCCGGGCGTGAAGGGTCCAGTGCCGGGTGGAATCCTGCATGATGAGGAAGGAAGACTGCCCGTCCGCCACGTGGTAATGCCGCCCGTGGCCCGGCCCCTGCCCCAGCGGGATGCGGTCGAACAGCGCGTCGCAACGGTACAGCGCCTGGCGCAGGCGCATGATGTCGCCCTCGCCGCGCAGGTGGATGTTCAGCGCCTTGCGCACGCGGCTGGAGCCACCGTCGCAGCCGACCATGTAGCGCGAGCGGATGGTTTCCGTCCCGCCGGCGGTGCGCACGGTGGTGGTGACACCGGCCGCGTCCTGGCTGAAATCCTCGAACTCGGTCCCGTACATGACGCGGACCGAGGGCAGCCCCTCGGCCACCTTCTTCAACAGCGGCTCGAGCGTGTATTGCGAGATCAGCTGGTACGGTTCGGCGGGCTGCGACGTGTCCTCGCAGGCCTCGATGCCGGCGCGGGCCTCGGCCACCGAGGGGTAGTCGAGATGCAGCAGCGGCGGCTCGGTCATGCGGGTGACGATGTAGACGTCCATCGGCACGTTTTCGTCCAGGCCCGCCGCGCGCACCTGCCCTGCCAGCCCCATGCGGCGGAAGATCTCCATCGTGCGGGCGTTGCAGCGCTCCATCTTGGGCAGGAACTCGGGCTGCTCCTTGCGCTCGATCAGCGTGCAGTCGATCCCGCGCTGACCCAGGGCCACCGCCAGCGTCAGGCCCACGGGCCCCGCGCCGACGATCAGGACGTCCGTCGTAATGGCCACGTAACAAGCCTCCGCTGCTGAAAGTCGCCGAGGCTACTGGGCGGGATCACAGGGGTCAAGACTGATCCTGCAAAATCCCACGATCGGGATTTGCGTTGTCCATGATTTGCCGAGACGCGCACCGCCGGATACAAGAGCGTCGGGATCCGCGGATCCCCCGAGACGGAACGGAGACACCATGCTGAGCAACGAGCGGATGCTTGCCGTTCTTGATCTTTTCGACCTCGAGAACCCGGAATGGAGCTTCGAGGCGATCAGCGCGCGGATCGGCTGCGGCCGCTCGACCCTGTACCGCTACCTCAAGCTGCTGACGATTCCGGCCTGCTGATGCCGGTCAGCAACGCCGCCTACCGGCTGGGGCCGCGGATCATCGAACTGGACCACCAAATCCGCAACTCGGACCCGCTGATCCATGCCGCGCGACCACTGATGACCGAGCTGGTGCGCGACGAGGCCGGCATCAGCCTGCTGTGCCGGCGCTATCGCGACCGGGTGCTTTGCGTGCACCAGGAAGCCAGCACCACAAGGTTCCTCAGCAATTACGAACGCGGCCGCGCGCGGCCCCTGCTGCAGGGCGCGGCATCGCTGGCGATCCTGATGCACTTCCCCGGACCCAGATCGCCCGCCTCTACGAGCAGATGCCCGACGCCTTCGCCAGCGCCGGCCTGGGCGATACGCTGGCGGATGTGCGGGCGGCGCTGAAGGCCATGCGCCAGAACGGATGGGTGACCACCGAAGGACAGGTGACCGCCGGCGTCACCGGCATCGCCGCCCCGTCCTCGGCGGCAACGACGAGATCCTGGCCAGCATCAGCCTGACCCTGCCCGAAACCGGGCTGTCCGACCAGAGACTCAAGGCCCTGGGCGAACGCATCCTGTTCTGCGCCCGGGTGGTGACGGCCTCGTCGTCCTGATGCATCGATTCTCGCATGGTGAGAATTTGCCCCTCAACTGATTGACATGCAGTCCCCCGTGGATACGGTGTCGCGGCAAGGCGCCCGGCGCCGGAACGGGAGGAGACAGATGCTGAACTTACCGCCGTGATCGACGACGTGGTCGCCGGCAGCCGCATCCTGGCAGCCGAGGGTGTCTGCGACGCCTTCGGCCATGTCAGCGCCCGCCATCCCGAACGGCCCGACTTCCTGATGGCCCGCGCCGTCGCGCCCGACCTGGTCGAGCACGACGACATCATGGAATTCGAACTCGACGGCACGCCGGTGGACGACAGCCGCAAGCCGTTCCTGGAACGCTTCATCCACGGCTCGCTTTACGCGAAGCGGCCCGATGTGCAGGCCGTGGTTCACAGCCATTCGCACAGCGTGATCCCGTTCTCGGTCACCCAGGCCCGGCTGCGCCCGCTGCTGCATTCCAGCGGCATCCTGGGCAAGAACGTCCCCGTCTGGGACGCGCAGGACAGTTTCGGCGACACCAACCTGCTGATCGCGTCGGAACGGATGGGCGCCGATTTCGCCGAAGTGCTGGACAGCGGCACCTGCGCGCTGATGCGCGGCCACGGCTCGACCGTGGTCGGCCGTTCGGTGCGCGAGGCGATCTATACAGCCGTCTACCTGGAAGTGAACGCCAAGCTGCAACTCAACGCCAGCGGCCTGGGGGCGATCACCTTCCTCAGCGATGGCGAGATCGACCTGATCCAGTCCCGCCTGGCCGATGCCAACCCGGGCGAAGGCTATGACCGCGCCTGGCAATACTGGTGCCGCCGCGCCGGCGTGGAAGCCTGACGCAGACCCGGCACACCCCTGCCCCATCGTTCCGTCGATCCGTGCCGCCGCGCCCGCCGACAGCTGAAAGAAAGACACCGCATGCAATACCTTGACGCGTTCAACCACTTCTTCCCCGCCGGCCTCTGGGACCGGATGCAGAACCTCGACGGCGCCGGCCGCAACATCCACGCCCGCATGCAGGGCGTTCCCTGCATCTATGACCTCGACGAGCGGTTCCGCGTCATGGACCGGTTCGACGACTACCGGCAGGTGATCTCGCTGGGGATGCCGCCGCTGGAGTCGATGGGCAGCCCCGAGACGGTGACCGACCTCGCGCGGCTGGCCAACGACGGCCTGGCCGACCTGGTCTCGCGCCACCGCGACCGCTTCCCCGGCTTTCTGGCCGCCCTGCCGATGAACGCGCCCGACGCCGCCGTGGCCGAGCTCGAGCGGCTGTTCTCGACCGACAGCGGCGCCGTCGGCGTGCAGCTCCACACCAACATCAACGGCGCGCCGCTGGACGACCCGCAGTTCCAGCCGATCTTCGAGACCGCCGAGCGCTTCGACCGGCCGATCTTCCTGCACCCCTCGCGCGGCGAGGAGATGCCCGACTACGCGACCGAAGACAAATCCCGCTACGAGATTCGGTGGACCTTCGGCTGGCCGTACGAGACCAGCGCGGCGATGGCGCGGATCGTGCTGTCGGGGATGCTGGACCGGATGCCGAAGCTCAAGATCCTGGCACACCACCTGGGCGCCATGGTCCCCTATTTCGAGGGCCGCGTCGGCCCCGGCCAGGACCAGCTTGGCAAGCGCACCACCTCCGAGGACCTGAGCCACGTCCTGCGCGATCTGAAGCGGCGGCCGGTGGATTACTTCAAGGACTTCTACGCCGACACCGCCGTCTTCGGCTCGCGCCCGGCGACGGTCTGCGGCTGGAGTTCTACGGCGCCGACAAGGTCCTGTTCGCCTCGGACTGCCCCTTCGACCCCGAGAAGGGCCCCGGCTATATCCGCGACACGATCGCGGTGCTGAACTCGCTGGATCTGCCGCAGGACCAGATGGAGAAGATCTGCTTCCGCAACGCGCAGGAAATGTTCCGCATCAGCTGATGCACCGACGCGGCCGGGCTGGCGAAATCGGCCCGGCCGCGAAATATTGCGACAACATGTCCTCCCCTTGCGCAACATTACTTCGGGAAATGGCCGGAACGCGAACTGATCGGACCCGGTTTCCTGAACATGCTGCACAGTGGATATCTCAGCGTGTTGATAGCCACTTTCATCGCCGCTGGCGTTGAAATGCTGGAAGTAGACACGATCGTCATCGGCGTCGGGACGATCCGCGGTTGGAAGTCGACCCTGATCGGCACCATCACCGGCATCGTCTCTCTCGCCATAATCGCAATTGCCCTGGGCTATTCGATCAGGTCGCTGCCATTGCACTGGCTGCGGCTGGTGATCGGGTTCCTGCTGTCATTCGGGCTCGGATGGCTGCGCAAGGCCATCGCGGCCTATGCCTCGGGCGGAGAAGAAGAGGAGGAAGGCCAGGCAGATTCATCCAAGGAAAAGGAAACCTTCCTGGGCATAAGCGACTGGTACGCCTTTACCCTGGCGTTCAAGGGCACGCTTCTGGAAGGGCTCGAGATCGTGTTCATCACGCTCAGCTTCGGCGCCAGTTCGGGCAACTGGTGGGCCTCGCTCATCGGCGCCGGCGGCGCCGTCGTCATCCTGGCGGCGTCGGCCTATTTCGCCCGCGACCGGATCGCCAATGTCCCACCGAACTGAAATTCGTCGTCGGCGTCCTGCTCACGACCTTCGGCATCTACTGGTCGTCCGAGGGCGCCTTCGTCGAATGGCCCTATGGCAAGTTCGCCCTGCTGGGCCTTGTGGCGGTGGTGTTCCTGGTGGCGGTCGGCGCGTGCCGCTGGCGAAACGGGCGGCGGCGAATGCGTCGGACGACAGCGCCGGCGATGACAGCGAGGCCGACGACAGCGGCTCGCAGACCGCCCGGGCGGACAAGGACAGGTCCGGTCACGGTGCCTCCGGAAAGGACACGTCCGATCGAAACGGTCCCGGAACCAGGCGCATCGGAAGTCGCAAGGAAGGCAATCCGGAAAGGAAAAGTCGGAAAGGCAGAAACCCGGAAATTCCGAAAGGAAGGGAAAGATGTCCCTCAAGTCGGGTGGAATCCGACAAGGCCCGGCTGCAATCCGACGAGGC
>CAWITX010000011.1:0-21662 GCA_963839235.1 uncultured Flavobacteriaceae bacterium
GCTCCTCCTCTTGGGCTCGAACCAAGGACCCTCTGATTAACAGTCAGATGCTCTAACCAACTGAGCTAAGGAGGAATTTAATTTTCTTCTCTCAAACCATCCCGCTAATAGTGGGAAGACTAAGGCGCTATTTGCTTTAGCGGATGCAAATATACCTATTTTTTAATTCCATCAAAATAAAAAATAAAAGTTTATGGATTTTTTGTTGAAGGGAATAAGAAAACCCATAATTCAGTCCAATTTCTCCAACTGGTGGAGCAGGACCACACTTTTGGAAAATGAACTTTTGGCGAGGCTTTTTTTTGCCTCGGAAACCTTTCCGTCCTTTATTTGCGACAGGGCATAATAATATTGAGCTTCCTCAAAAAAGGCACTGTTTTCATCGAGTATCGCGCGCTGGAAATAGATTTGCGCCATTTTTGATTTTCCTTCCGCTAGATTGGCAACTCCCAAAAAATAATTTAGGGTGTCATTATTACTTTTTTCGGGATATATTTTTTGCCATTTTTCAATTGCCTGTGAATAGTTTTTGCGTTTATAGCTTACCATTCCATCATAAAAAATATAGTTGGAAGTATTACCCATGGTTGTGGGAAGTCCTGGATCCACCACAAAATTTTCAGCAAAAATTTGTTCGGTCGTGTTCTCTTTAAAAAAGAGCGCCCAACTTGTAACTCCAACTATGATGGCAATGGATGCTGCCACGGCAGCCCAACTATAAAAGATTTTTCTCTTTCTTGATTTCTGAAGAGAAGTATGAAATTTATCCAGTGTATTTCTTATATAATATTCTTCAATACTTTGGGTAATTAGTTGCTGTTCTTCTACCGCTTTGCGCAGATTGGGATCTTCCTTCATTTTTTCCTGAAATGCGGCGCGGGAGTTACTATCCAGCCTATCCAATAGATAATTGTCTATCAGTTGCTGCATTTCCTCAGTATAGTATGCTTTTTTATTCGTGTCCATTGGTGGGGTCAATTTGGGTCATTTTTCTTAATTGCTCAAGGCAACGGTATTTTGCGGTGCGCGCATATGCTTCATCCAGTTGCTTGAGTTTTGCAATTTTTTTATAGGATTTTCTTTCAAAATAAAACAACTTCAATAGTTCTTGGCAATTTTCGCCCATTTTGTCTATTGCCAACAGTATGTTTTTTATTCGCGAATTCTTAAGCTCCTCTTCTTCGCTAGGGGTTTCGAAATATTCGATTTCGCGGTTTATAAGGGTCGTATTTTTATAGGTTGCGCTGCGCAGATGATCCAGCCATTTGTATTTTGCTATTTGGAACAGATATCCGTTAAGGGAGGTTTCATTTTCCGGCTGAAACTTATCTTCCTTTATATTTTTCCACATTGCCACAAAAGCTTCCTGATAAATATCCTGTGCTTCCGCTAAGCTTCCGCTGTTTTTTAGAACAAAGTCCTTGACTTTATTGAAATTAGATTTATACAATTTCTTTATCGTAGCGTTGTCATTCTTTTTTATGAGCGCTACCGTTTTTACGGGTAACTGTTTCAGGAAGGATTGTTTGCTTTGCTGCATAATGGTTTATCCAATACAGAAAGATACAATTTATACCCAATCCTCATTAATTTTTTGACGTAACCCTGCCTTTTTTCGTTGAAATGGAAAATACACTTCATTTATAGGCTATAATACTATAGACCATTACTTTTAAAACTATTCATAAGGGTATCGGGAATGGAGGTAAAATGTCATCACTATAACAAAAAAAAATGCCTCCAATTTTTCGGAGGCATTTTTAAAATTGAATTTTATTTTGAAATTTTATTTAAATAACCAACGATATATATCGTTTCCGTTGGCAAAAAGAACTAAGGCAATCAATATGAAAAAGCCTACCATTTGTGCATATTCCATAAACTTATCGTTCGGTTTTCTGCCGGTTACAATTTCATATAAAAGAAACATTACGTGGCCACCATCCAAGGCCGGGATTGGCAAAATATTCATAAATGCCAATATAATGGAAATCAAGGCCGTGGTTTCCCAAAAGCTCATCCAGTCCCACGTATCCGGAAAAAGATTGCCAATGGCGCCAAAACCGCCAACTTGAGTGGCTCCTTTCTGTGTGAATACGTACTTAAACTGTTTCACATAATCCTTTAAAATATTGAAGCCGTAGCTAACCCCGCCTTGCACGCTTTCACCAAGGGAATAATTTATTTTTGTTTCGCCTATTTTAAGTTCCCTTCCGAAGGAATTGATGCCAATAATGCCTTCCTCGTTTGGAGTAGCCAGTAGCGTATCGAGCTGATTATTTCTTGAAACCACAATAACATCTTCCTTTTGGCCATTTTCCTTCACATACTTTTCAAATTCGTGGAAATATTTTGCGGACTGCCCATTTACCGAAACAATTTTATCGCCTTTTTGAAACCCTGCCTTCTCTGCCGGATAATCGGCGGCAACTGTGTCAATTACGGCAAGGCGCATCGGCTCGAATGGACGAAGAATGTCATTTTTGAACATAGTGGTGCCCACATCTTCCGGTACCGAAAGAGTTTCCACGGTGCCGTCGGCGTGTTTTACCTCAATGGTTTCAACATCGCGAAGAAAGAGATATTTATTTACGTCCAAAACATTGGTAAGTTGCTCTCCATTTACCGCCAAAATGTGGTCACCATCACGGAAACCGTATTCCTTAAATTGCTCGGCAACCGCAAAACCCTGCGGAATGTCATCATTCGTGGTTACGTCCCTTCCGTAGAAATAAAGGATTCCCATATAAATTACGAACCCTACGATAATATTCACCGTTACGCCACCGAGCATAATAATCAATCGCTGCCAAGCTGGTTTGCTACGGAATTCCCACGGTTGCGGGGGCTGGGCCATTTGCTCCTTGTCCATGCTCTCGTCTATCATCCCGGAAATTTTTACATAACCTCCCAACGGAAGCCAGCCAATCCCGTAAACGGTTTCGCCAATTTTCTTTTTGAAAAGTGAGAATTTCACATCAAAGAAAAGGTAGAATTTCTCAACGCGGGTCTTAAAAAGTTTTGCGGGAATAAAATGCCCCATTTCGTGGAGCACTATTAATATGGATAAGCTTAATATAAGCTGGATAGCTTTAACAGCAAATGGACTCATGAAATTTTTCTAAAAATTAACGCACAAAAGTACTCTTTTACAACGGGAAAAAAAATAAGCGCCAGAGTTATGGATTATTTTATGATTCAGAAATTTATAGTGTAAAATTTAGCCATTACTTTTGCCCGTATCTTTCTGCAATAGCTTAAAATACTTCGCGATGCTTACCTTTTTTAAAAAATACAAATTCTTTGCAATTGTGCTGCTCGTACTTTCGGCAATTATTATTTCAATTATGTATTCCATAATGAAACCCAAAAAAGTACTGGCGGTCTATCAACCCGCGGACGTTTCTACCGAATTGGTTGATACCACCATTCAATACGTGAAAAAATACCACACCATTGCAGACTTTTCGTTAACAAATCAAAACGGGGAAATCATTACCCAAAACGATTACAAGGATAAAATTTATGTTGCCAATTTCTTTTTTACCACTTGCCAGACCATTTGCCCTATAATGACGGGAAACATGGAAAAACTTCAGCAACAATTGAAGGATGACGAGCAGGTGCTTTTGCTTTCGCACAGCGTAACACCCGAAATTGATTCGGTGGCACAACTTAAAAAATACGCCTTGGAAAAAGGAGTGGATGACGATAAATGGAATCTTGTTACGGGAGATAAAAAGCAAATTTATGATCTTGCCAGAAAATCCTATCTCGCAGCCAAGGATGTTCCCTTTCAGAAATTTGATTTGATACATACCGAAAACTTTGTGCTGGTTGACAAAAAGAAACGGATTCGCGGTTTTTACGACGGAACCAATCCCGAAGAAATGGAGAAATTGTTGGAGGACATCAAAATATTGGAGCAGGAGGAATGATTAAACGGTTTTATCTCTATTTCTAAAACCCTTTAAGGTTTTGGAAACCTGATAGAAAGATAGGTTTAATCACAAATATTTTTCCTTAAAAATAATTCTGATTTGAGGATTCTTCATTCTGAATTAATTCCCTTACTTTTGCCTTGTTTAAATTCAATCTAAATAAAGACTGTGCTTACAATTGCATCTTTAAAGAAGGGTCAACGAGGAATAATCAAGGATTTTTCTGTGGAAGTAGTTCCATTAAAACTATTGGAAATGGGATGTCTTCCCGGAAATGAGGTATCCTTGGTGCAAATAGCGCCTTTTCGGGATCCACTCTACCTAAATATTAACGGAAGCCATTTGGCCATTCGTTTAGAAACAGCACTGAAGATTGAAATAGAATTGATATAACCGCAAATGGCAAAACAAATTAACGTTGCCTTAATAGGAAATCCAAATACCGGGAAAACATCAGTCTTCAATCGGCTTACCGGACTCAACCAAAAAGTTGGCAACTATCCCGGAATAACTGTCGAAAAAAAGCAGGGTACGTGCAAATTCGGTCGCGGATGCAAAGTCCACATTTTGGACCTTCCCGGAACCTATAGCCTAAATGCCTCTTCCCTTGATGAAAATGTGGTAATTGAATTATTGCTGAATAAAAACGACAAAGATTTTCCCGATGTGGCGGTAGTAGTGGCCGATGTTGAAAATTTAAAACGCAATCTACTGCTTTTTACACAAATAAAAGACCTTGGCATCCCTACAATTCTCGCCATAAATATGTCGGATAGGATGAAGCGCAAGGCTATTTCATTGAATGTTCCGTTGCTCGAGGAGAAGCTGAAAACGAAAATCGCCCTTATCAGTTCCCGCAAAAATCTTGGGTTTGATTATTTAAAGGAATTGATTGAAAACTACCAACAGCTTTCAACAAAACCCAGTTTAAACGCATCTAACATTGCCCCCGAATATTTTGACAGACTAAGGAAAGCCTTTCCAAATCAGGAACTCTATAAGTTGTGGCTGGTTATTACCCAGGATGTGAATTTCGGAAAACTGGACCGTAATGAACTAAAGGGAGTAGCCTCTTTCCAGACTGAATCGGTCAGTAATCTTAAACGCCTTCAACAAAAGGAAACCGTTCGGCGGTATCAATTTATAAACGAAACCTTAAAGGAAACGCTTCATATAGATGTTGCGAATGCAAAGGATTTGCGAAGCCGTTTGGATAGAATTTTAACCCACCGGGTTTGGGGCTATGTTATTTTCTTTGGAATCCTGTTGCTCATCTTCCAGGCCATTTTCGATTGGAGCAGTTACCCGATGGATTTTATCGACAGTGCTTTCGCCTCTTTCAGCGAATGGACTAAAAACACGCTTCCCCCGGGTGATTTTACAAATTTGATTTCAGAAGGAATAATCCCCGGCCTTGGCGGTATCGTCATCTTTATTCCACAGATTGCCTTTTTGTTTTTCTTCATTTCAATTTTGGAGGAAACAGGCTATATGAGCCGCGTTGTCTTTTTAATGGATCGCGTCATGCGCCGATTCGGACTTAGCGGAAAAAGTGTGGTGCCACTGGTTGCCGGCACTGCTTGCGCCATTCCCGCAATTATGGCCACCCGAAATATTGAAAATTGGAAAGAACGTCTCATTACAATCCTCGTTACACCATTTACAACCTGCTCCGCGCGCTTGCCGGTGTACCTAATAATCATCGCACTGGTTATACCGGACAATCGGGTTTTGGGTATTTTCAGTCTGCAGGGCCTTACCCTAATGTTGATGTATTTAATAGGTTTTGGCGCCGCAATTTTTTCGGCTTATTTATTGGATAAAATTCTGAAAATAAAAACCAAAAGCTTTTTTGTGGTTGAAATGCCCAATTATAAATTGCCATTGCCCAAAAATGTATTGATAACGGTAGTCGAAAAAACGAAGGCATTTGTGCTGGGCGCGGGGAAAATAATACTCGCTATTTCAATAATTCTATGGGTTTTGGCATCCTACGGACCGGGAAATTTCAATAATGCGGAAGAAATAATAAGAAATGAATACGCATCCCAAAACCTTTCCGAAGAGGAAATATTGATGCACGTTGACTCCTATAAACTTGAACATTCCTATATAGGCTATGTAGGCCATGCCATTGAACCTGCCGTGCGTCCGCTGGGTTACGACTGGAAAATAGGCATTGCAATAGTAAGTTCCTTTGCGGCCAGAGAAGTTTTTGTGGGAACGCTCGCAACAATTTATAGCGTGGGAAGTGAAGATGAACAGACTATAAAAAGCCGAATGGCTGCCGAAATAAATCCTGTTTTGGGCGGACCGTTATTTAATTTTGCGAGTGGCGTTTCGCTTTTGCTTTTTTACGCTTTCGCGATGCAGTGCATGAGTACACTTGCCATCGTTAAAAAGGAAACCAATAGTTGGAAATGGCCAATGTGGCAACTATTTGTAATGAGCGCAATTGCTTATGTGGTGGCCCTTGCGGCCTATCAATTTTTAAAATAAGAAAACAAAGCTATGATTCAATTTATTTTAGTGATACTTACTTTTATTTTGGCTGTGGGCTATTTAATAATGAATTTTATTTGGAATCCATTCGCATCTAAAGGAAGTAATAAAAATAAGCCGGGTGATCATTCTGATTGCGGAAAATGTGCTTTCATTAAATAAAAGAATTCTCCAACGCTGAAGCACTTTCACATATAAATCCGTCGGCTCGCTTTACGTGGTAATTTTGTATCTTTGTGGCATGCAAACAATTCTGGTTTTAATCACGTTTTTAATCGCAGCGGGCTTTTTGATTAAAAAGTTCGTTTGGAACCCTATTTTTGAAGCCAACCAAAGCTCAAATGGTACTTTGGATGGGGGGAAAACCAAATGCGGCAAAAAGAATTGTGGCTGCCATTAATCAGTTGTTTTTATCTTCACAAACCAATAAGGTATATTCTTTTTCTCCCGTATTTTGTGTAGTTGGATAAGGGCTCAATGTTAAACCGTTTATTGCAAAATTCGCATTACTGAAAACATTTGTATTTTCTTCCTCATTTAATTGTGTAGCACCAAATGTGAGTATTTTCTCAGTTGTTTCCCCATTATTTGTAACCATAATTTTTACTCTGGCGCGGCCTGCCCAAATGCAGTTTGTCCCCGTTGGACAGCGGGAATCTTCCAGCACTTCAACAAATTTCACCGAAACGCCTTTTATTTCTACCGTTTCTCCTTTAGGAATTTTAATACCGATTTTGGGAGTTTCGGCAGATTCGTTCTGGCCATATGAAATGACTGAAAATAGAAGAGTGAGAGCTAAAATGAAGTTTTTCATGATGTGAGGATTTTTCAATTTTAAAGATATAAAAAATTGTGCCGCAAATAAAAGAGCAGTTCTATCCAATTTGAAATGAAAAATTTTATACAATAAAAACCGGCACTTTCACCCTATGCCGAACGCTGTCAACCGTGGTTCCCAACAGTAAATCCTTAAACCCGGTGTGGCCGTGGGCGCCAAGAACGAGCAAATCATAATTGGAAGCGTTCACAATTTTTGGGATACTTTTTTTAGGGGAACCGAAGCCCAGTTCAACCGAAACCTTGAATCCCATATCAAGCAATTTCTTTTGGTAGGTATTCAAAAAAGCTTCATCGCTTTCGGTTTCGTAATCGTCTATTTCATCTCCGTAAATCATGGCGCCCGGAGTTTCAACAATATGAATTAGCGTATATTCGGCCTCTTTTCCCCCCAATTGAAGTGCGGCTGCAATACTCTTTTCATCCGAAGTGGAAAAATCTACCGGAATTGCAATCTTTTTATAGGAAAGCGGATTGATCAATTCCTCAATTTTGGCGTCCAAAATATGGGGAACCATTTTCCTTTTTTCTGATTTTATATTTTTCTCAGTGGCTTTAAAGGTAATATACAATAGAAGAATTGCCGCGCCAATGGCTACAGGCACCACAAAAATCCAAATATAAATGGGATTTTCAACGGTATGGAGCCAACCGAGAATTTCATCATAAACCAACTTGGCATTTAAACCCACAATTATTATAGTAATTAGCCAAGAGCCAATTCGCAACGGCCATTTTATACTAAAATCGCCCATCAATTTTTTACTGCTCACAAAATGGATTAAGGGAATAATTGCGAACCCAAGCTGTAAACTAAGCACTACTTGGCTTAAAACGAGCAATCTTCCCGTTCCGCTTTCACCAAAATAAATAACTGTAAAAAGGGCGGGAATGATTGCCAGCATTCGTGTTATCAACCTCCGGACCCACGGCTGAATACGTAGATTTAAATGGCCTTCCATCACAATTTGCCCAGCAAGTGTGCCCGTTAGCGTACTGCTCTGTCCCGCTGCAATCAGGGCGATCGCGAAAAATGCCGGAGCAAGGTTTGAGCCCAACAAAGGTTCCAAAAGGGCGTGCGCATCCTGTATTTCGGCCACTTCGTACAAACCATTTTTATAAAAAACCGCCGCGGCTAAAATTAAAATGGCGGCATTCACAAAAAAGGCAAGGTTTAAAGCAATTGCCGAATCTATAAAATTGAACTTCAATGCCTGTTTTATTCCCTTTTTGGTGCGTTCTATCTTTCGGGATTGCACGAGTGAAGAGTGCAGGTAAAGATTGTGCGGCATCACAGTGGCACCAATTATACCGATTGCAATATAAAGCGCGGTACTATTTGGAAGCGAAGGAATAAACCCTGCCATAAGCTCGCCCATATCCGGTTTTGCGAAAAACATTTCAACGAAAAAAGAGAGGCCGATTATAAAAATTAGGCCGATGATGAACACTTCCATTTTCCGCATTCCTTTGTTTAATAGAAAAAGTAAAAGGAAGGTATCCAAAGCTGTAATGGAAACTCCCCAAATCATGGGCAGTCCAAACAGAAGATTTAACCCAATTGCCATCCCGATAACTTCAGCTAGATCGCAGGCCACAATAGCAATTTCGGCGAAAATATAAAGTATAAAGTTTACGAATGGATTGTAAGCTTCCCGCGAAGCCTGTGCCAAATCACGGCCGCGCACCACTCCTAAACGCGCACAAAGACTTTGAAGCAGAAGCGCCATAATATTGCTCATCAACAAAACCCAAATAAGTTTGTACCCGAATTGGCTTCCACCAGCAATATCCGTTGCCCAGTTTCCGGGATCCATATAGCCCACGCTCACCAAATATGCGGGCCCTAAAAAGGCGAGCAGCCGTTTCCATGGTGATTTTTTTCCTGCGGTTTCAATGGTTCCGTGTACTTCTTCCAGCGATTTATGCCTTCTTCTGTCCATTGCTATTCTTGGGTTTGTATGTAAAGATTTTCGGCTATTTTAAGTGAAATAAAAAATTGGTCGCCACCCACTTGGATGATCATGGAACCATCAAAAAATTCCTTGCCCAAAACCTTTATTTTGGTGCCGATGCTTATTTTCTTTTTGTCGAGATATTGTAGAAATTCTGTGCTACTTTCCTTTACGCCCACGCAAACGCCCTTTTGATTTTTCTCTATTTCAGAAAGTAATTTTTTCTCTGTACGCTTTAAAACGCCGTGTTTGTCTGGGATTGGGTCGCCGTGCGGGTCAAAATCGGGGCTTCCCAAAAATTTATCAAGGCGAATAATAAGTTCTTCGGATTGAATATGTTCTAATTGTTCGGCAATTTCGTGCACCTCATCCCAATGGAAATTCAGTTTTTCCACTAAAAATACTTCCCACAATCGGTGTTTTCTAATTACATCGGCCGCGACTTTTTTTCCCTCAGCAGTTAATTGTACGCCTTTGTAACGTTTATAGGTGAGCAGTTTTTTTTCGGCAAGTTTTTGAATCATATCCGTAACGGAAGAGGGCTTGGTCTCCATTTGTTCGGCTATGGCGTTGGTGCTTATTTCCGCTTGCAGCGCATGCTCCAAATGGAAGATTGTCTTTAAATAATTTTCTTCTGCTAATGTAAACATAGGCACAAAAGTAAAAATTTATTTCTATTTGTAGTGAAATAATTTTTAGCCAAAACTAAAAATACACTATTGCGTAAAAAAATTCCCCTGTTTTAAGGAGAATTTTATTGATTGAAAATCAAAATATTAGACCTAAAACCCGCGCTCCTTCTGAAGCTGTTCATAAGCTTCCTGCACTTTTTTGAACTTTTCCTCGCCTCCTTTTTGATAGGCTTCATCCATATGTTGCAGTTTATCGGGGTGATATTTTTTTACCATAGTGCGGTAAGCCGCTTTTATTTCTGAAACAGTCGCGCTACGGTCAATCTCTAAAATTTTATAGGCGCTATCCGGATTTTTGAAGAACATCGCTTTTATACTTTCAAAATCCCGGGCGTAAACACCCAGAAATCCTGCAATCCGGTTTATTTCATTTACTTCTGCCGTGGAAACACTGCCGTCGGAATTCGCAATGCTGAAAAGAAAGTGAAGAATTTGTAGTCGGCTTTCGTAGCGCGTACGTTGGCGAAGCAGATTGCAAATATTCTGTGCAGAAATTTCGCGCTTGTTTATTTCTTCATTAAAAACCTTAAAAGTTGCGTTGGCACGTTCCTTTCCATAAGCCTGTATAAAATATTGGCGCACATAATCCAGCTCTGACTGGCTTACTTGTCCGTCTGCTTTGATGACCAATGAAGAGAGGGAAAGCAAATGCAATTCAAAATCGGCAGGGGTTACATTTTGGGCCGAAGAACCGAAGGAAGTTTGAAAGACCTTTCCCTTTACGCTAAAATTATCGATTAAGCTTCCTATTAAAAAACCAACAATGGCACCCGGAATCCGGTAAAGTGCGTATCCAAGAACGGCCAACAACCAACGAAGCATAAAATGTAATTTTTCCTTTTTTGAGCCGACAAAGTTACTCAATTAAAAAAACAAATCTGAAGCGGTAAATGTCAAATAAAATTGAAGTTTCAAATTCTAAAATGGAATCTCTAATTTCTTTCAAATAATTAAAAAATCGGATTTTATTTTCTATTTGAATTGTTGATGATTGAATAGTTATTTATGATTTTGGAATTGATAATTTGGAATTTTCCCCCTTCAAAATTTGTATCTTTGCCTTCACATTTTTTATAATATTTAAAAGAAAAATTATGTACCCACCCGAACTAGTAAAACCCATGCGCGAAGACCTAACAAGTGTAGGTTTTGCCGAATTACATACTGAGGAAGATGTTGAAAATGCACTTAAAAAAGAAGGAACGACCCTTTTGGTAGTTAATTCAGTTTGCGGATGTGCCGCCGCAAATGCCCGTCCCGGAGCGGCAATGTCATTGGATAACGAGAAAAAACCCGACCATTTGGTTACTGTATTTGCCGGGGTTGACCGTGAAGCCGTGGATGCTGCCCGTGCCAATATGGTTCCCTTTCCACCAAGTTCGCCTTCGATGGCGTTGTTCAAAGATGGTGAATTGGTCCACATGCTGGAACGCCACCATATTGAAGGTCGCCCTGCACAAATGATTTCAGAAAATTTGAAGGGCGCTTATAACGAATATTGCTAGATTTTAAAAAAATCGAGTAATATGAAAATAACAAAGCCTTTTACCATTATTATAGGCATTTTGGCACTGGGAGCACTCGCTTTCAACATATACCAAAACCCCAAGGTTTCCTATTTATTCGGAAAGGAAATCAACGATTGGCTCTACCGGGCTTTTTGGCTGGGGATCATTGGCCTCTGTGTGTATAATTATATTTATATAGATAGAAATACACTGAAAGACAGATCAAAATCTAAACGGTAGGTTTTTCGGTTTACAAATATTTTGATGCAACCTTAAAAACCGTCTTTTTTAAAGGCGGTTTTCTTATTTTTGAATGGAATGAATTCGCTTCTAAAAATAATCAGCTATCCATTTTCTGCCTTGTTTTACCTTCTTTTTGGTATTACGATTGTCATATTTCATCCCATTCAATGGATGTGCTTTAATTGGTTTGGCTATTCTGCCCACAAAAAAAGTGTGGATTATTTAAACTGGACTTTGCTGCGGTGTTTAAACGTTTTGGGAACAACATTCCATATTAAAATTAACACCAGCATCCCGAATAATGTCCCAATTATAATAGTCTCAAATCACCAGAGTATGTGGGAAATTGCAACGATAACCTGGTATTTGCGGAAGTATCACCCAAAATTTATTTCGAAGGTAGAATTAGGGAAAGGAATTCCGTCAATCTCATATAATCTTAACCACGGCGGTTCTATTTTGATTGATCGAAAAAATCCTAGACAGGCAATAGTTGAGTTGGTGAAATTTTCAAAATATCTGCGGAAATTCAACAGAAGCGGCGTTATATTTCCAGAAGGTACCCGAAGCAAAACCGGTGCGCCAAAACCCTTCCGAAGATCTGGTTTGCAGACACTTTTCAAAAAAATACCCGATGGTTACGTGGTTCCCGTTACCATCAACAATTCCTGGAAATTGCAGCGCTGGGGAATGTTTCCTATTCAAATGGGCGTTCGGCTTGAAATGATTGCGCACCCGGCAATTAAAATTGACGATTATGATGTTGAAATGCTGATTGACAAAGTAGAAAAAACCATCACTTCAAAAATCCATAAATAATGGCTTTGTTTTCTTCGGAAGAAATAATTCAGAACACAATCGCTTTTGTAAAAAATGAATTGAAAAACGCCGAAGGAGGCCACGATTGGTTTCATATTGAGCGGGTTTATAAAAATGCTCTGCTTATTTCCAAAACTGAAAAGGTAGATAATACGGTTGTTGAATTGGGCGCTTTGCTTCACGATATTGCCGATTCAAAATTCCATAACGGGGATGAAACTGTTGGCCCAAAAAAGGCCCAAACTTTTCTGGAATCCCAAAATATTTCCGAAAATGTAATCGACCACGTTTTAAAAATCATTGAAAATATTTCCTTTAAAGGTGGCAATAAAAAACAGGAATTTTTTTCGAATGAATTGGCCGTTGTACAGGATGCCGATAGGCTCGATGCGCTCGGAGCCATTGGTATTGCCCGTACTTTTAATTACGGCGGTTTTAAGAACAGGAAGTTGTACGATCCCGAAATTAAGCCAAATTTGAATATGACCCCTTCGGAATACAAAGCTTCCGATGCACCGACGATCAACCATTTTTATGAAAAATTATTGTTGCTAAAAGATCGAATGAATACGGAAACCGGACGAAAAATAGCTGAAGAAAGACATCTATTTATGGAAACATTTCTTCAACAATTTTATGCTGAATGGAAGGGAGAGAAATAAAGCTTTATGTCCTCTGCGTCTCTGTGGTATAATTTTTCACCACAGAGGCACAAAGAGCACAGAGAATTAAAACAACTTCATCTGCGGATTTTTTAGTTGCATAAAATGCGAGGTATCCAAAGCTTCGGTTTTTCTGTCCTTTAAATATCTTTTTTTGGCGATTGTCATGGTGTTTTTCACTTGTTCGCTAATCGTTCCTTCGCCTTTCATGCGTCGTCCCCAATTGCTATCGTTGAGGTTTCCGCCGTGGCATTCTGCTATTTGGTTTAATATTCTCTCAGCTTTATCCGGAATGGTTTTTTGCGCCCAATCCTTGAAAATTTCTGCAATTTGACCATTCAATCGAACAATCGTGTAGCCCACATCCACTGCGCCGAGCTCGGCTACTTTTTTAACCAACGGAAGAATTTCGTGACTATTTAAAGAAGGAATAATTGGCGCCATCATCACTCTTACGGGAATGCCATTTTCTGAAAGTGTTTCCACAGTTTTCAGGCGTTGTTTTATGCTTGCAGTACGCGGCTCGAGCAACCTGCGCGTATCTTCTGAAAGGGAGGTAATGGAAATATTAGCTGAAATAATATTCAGTTTTGCCATTTCCTTTAAAATATCCAAATCGCGAAGTATCAGTGAATTTTTGGTGATGATGCCTGTTGGGTGTTTCCATTTCAGCATGACTTCCAAACATTTTCGGGTGATTTCCAATTTGCGTTCCAACGGTTGGTAGCAATCAGTATTTCCCGAAAAAACGATGGTATTTCCCTCCCAATTTTTTGATGTTATTTTTTCTTCTAAAAGCTCCGGTGCATTTTTTTTGAAAAGAATGTTCCGTTCAAAATCCAAGCCGGCGCCGTAGCCCCAATATTCGTGGCTATTGCGGGCGTAACAATACACACAGCCGTGCTCGCAACCTTGGTATGGATTGGCCGAATAGCCCATTCCAACATCTGGGCTATCCACTTTGTTGACAAATGATTTTGGAAAAACTTCAATATAATTGGTTTTGTTTTTATCTGCTTCCTCACCTTCCGCTTCGCAGAAATTTAGGTATTCGTCCAATACTTCGTGGCTGTTTTCAAAAAAGCGATTGTGAACATTTTTTTGAGCGCCGCGCCCTTTCAATCCATCATAATTCATCATTCTATCTTTAAAACTATTTCAAAGATAAATAGTAAAATGGAAATAATCCAAGTTAAAAAGGAATTAATCCAAATATTCCTTGATATAAAAAATTATTTTGGGAAGATATTTCTACAATAAAGAAGGGCCTTTGCGGCCCCCCTTCTGTGAATCTTAAATTCCCTTAGGAAATTTCAATATTCCTTGGAGGTTTTTGTTTCGCCTCCTCTTTTTTGGGAAGATGAATTTTTAAAATACCTTCGTTGTATTCTGCTTTAATATTTTCTTCATTCACGGTTTCGGGCAGGCTAAAACTTCTTTTAAAGGAAGAATAACCAAATTCCCTGCGGGTATAATTTTCCTCATTTTCCTCCTGCCGCTCTTCGGTTTGGGTGGCGATAGATAGTACCTGATTTTCCAAATCAATTTGGAAGTCGGATTTTTTCATCCCGGGAACCGCCATTTCAACCCAATAGGCATCGGCCGTTTCCTTAATATTTACTTTTGGCAAACTAATTCCGGTATTGAAATTTTGGGAAATCATGGATGATAAATCCTTATTCAACACTTCATCGATCCAAGAGGACCAAGCGGGGAGGTAAGACGAACGGTTAGTGCTTGTTCGGGATAAACCTCCATTTTTAGGAACATTCATTAAAGTGCTCATAACAATCAAGATTTAAATTAAACATCATTTTTCTTTTCAGAAAAGCAAAGGAAATGCCAAATGAAATCAGAAGGGAATTTTTCAGATTTTGTTCAAAAAAATGTAAATATTTTCTAAGAATATGAAAAGATTCGGTGTCAAATTGACATTTTAAAAATGACATTTTTTCACTTGCAGTGAATCATTTCCCCGGAAAATCCGCTTTTCTTTTTTGAAGAAATGCCTGCGTTCCTTCCTTAAAATCCTCGGTGCCGAAACAATTTCCGAATTCCTCGATTTCAACCTGAAAACCATTTTCGCCATCCTCGTAATTAGCGTTAATCGCCCGGATTGCGGAAGCAATAGCGACAGAAGAATTCCTCATAATTTTTCCCGCAATATTTTCGGCAAATTCAATTAATTCTTCGGGAGTGGTTACGTGATTAACCAAATTATACTCCAAGGCTTGGTGGGCATCTATCATTCCGGCGGTCATAATCATTTCCATCGCACGGCCTTTGCCTACCAATTGTGGCAAACGTTGTGTGCCACCATAGCCGGGAATTACGCCCAATGAAACCTCTGGAAGCCCCATTTTTGCATTCTCGGAAGCAATCCGGAAATGTGCCGCCATCGCCAATTCCAGTCCGCCGCCAAGCGCGAATCCGTTGATTGCCGCAATTACGGGTTTTGAAAAATTGGCCACAAAATCGAACAATAATTCCTGTCCCTTGGCAGCGAGATTTCCACCTTCTTCAACTGAAAAATCTGCAAACTCACTTATATCGGCACCGGCAACGAAGGCTTTTTCGCCGCTTCCTGTTATAATTACAACTTTTGTTTTTGGGGAATCTTCCGCTTCCTCAAAGGCATCGTGCAATTCCTGAATGGTTTCGCGATTGAGCGCGTTTAATTTTGAGGGACGGTTTATTGTGATGGTGGTAATTCCATTTTGGGTTTCGGAAAGTATGTTTTGGAAGTTCATTTTTATATAATTTATTGGATGATTCTTTGCCACGAATACACGAATATTTTAAAACCTAAAAGGTTTTGAAAACTTGAAGGATATTCGTGTATTCGTGGTCGTTTCACAAAGCTACTAAAAACCTTAAAGCATCGCAGGGAATGAAACTTTAAAAGTGGTATTTTCTTCGGAAGAGGTCAGCGATATTTTACCGCCGTAGGTTTCAACAATATTTTTTACCATTCCTAAACCAAGCCCCATTCCGCTTGTTTTTGTGGTAAATTGGGGTTCAAAAATATAGTTTATATTTTCTTCGGGAACACCAATGCCATTGTCGGAAACAGCAATTGTTACAAACGATGCTTCGGCTTTTACCACGACTTCGATACGTGGGTTTTCGGGTTTTTTCTGTTCAATGGATTGGATGCTATTTTTAACCAAATTGGTTACAACGCGAATTAATTGAGTTCTATCAAAACGGGCGCGCAATTCATCTTCTTCAGAAAAGAAATAAATATAATCCTCATTGAAAATATCCAACGCCAGCTTGCTTATTTTTACCACATTCAACGTTTCATCCTTCTGAGCGGGCATTTTTGCGTAGGTTGAAAAAGCCGAGGAAATGGAGCTCAAAGTATCTATTTGCTGAAGCAGTGTATTGGTATATTCTGCCATTTTTTTGTCAACTTCGGGGTCGTTGCAATCAAATTTCCGCTGAAAACTCTGCACGGTCAAACGCATTGGCGTCAAAGGATTTTTAATTTCGTGCGCCACCTGTTTTGCCATTTCGCGCCAAGCGGTTTCCCGTTCGCTGGCGGCTAATTGGGCCGCACTGTTCTCGAGTTCATCAATCATCCCGTTATATGAATTTATAATCGTGGCAATTTCCTGGGGCGTATCGCTGAGGTGGATTTTCTTGTTGCGGGTATCAAAGCGGGTTTCGGAAAGCTTTTCACTTATTTCCTTTAAGGAACGTGTAATATATTTTGAAAGAAAATAGGCAAGGGCAAAAGCGCCAATCAACATAAAAAAATAGGCAATGCCCAGTTGGTACAGATAATCGGTTAATTCCTTTGTTATAAAACCGTCATCCTCAATGTAGGGAAGATTTAGTATTGCCAGCGGTTTAAAGTAACTGTCGGTGATATAGGTATAGGAAGATTGATATTTTTGGCCGCCTTCCTCAAATTCCTTTATATAATTTTTTGTCGGGGAATTTTGAAGTGCATTCAGTTCGTGTGCAGGCATTTTGGGCGAAACCATATCCTTGAAAAATGAAGGTTTTGATGATTTCAGCAGATTTCCGTCAAGGTCGTAAAGAAAAATCTCGAGGTTGTGGATGTCCTTTATTTCGTAGATTTTATCCTTAAAAATCAAAGGAATCTGGGCAGTTTCAACAGGATAGGTAGTGGTTTTTAAAATGTAGTTTATGTTTTCGCGAATGGCAGCCTCCTTTCGCAAAAGCCTGTCTCGGTGATAATCCTGCGCTTCTTTTTTATACTGAAAAACCGTAACGATTCCTATTAAAATGGATGCGCCAACAACCAAAAGGAACATGGAAAGAAAAATGCGGGTGCGAAGTGATTTTTTGTAAAAGTACATTTACATTTTTTTCAAAAAAGAAAGATAGCAATAATCGAACCTAAAAAGGAAAATTCCAAATAACAAATCCCAAACTCCAAAAAATGTCGTCCGAGCACAGTCGAGGAATTCTAAAAACGAATAATCAATTTTTATTTTCTCGAATACGTTTGTAAATTTTATAGCCCATCATTAATAGAATGGCAAAAAGTATAACCCCCACCGTTCCATAAATCCAATTTACACCATCCTTCAAAATCACCAGAAAAACTACGGAAAATAAAATTAGGGTGGGCGCTTCGTTGAAAAGACGCATAAAGTTAGAGGAGTGTTTAACCTCTCCTTTTTGAAGTTGTTTAAAAATTTGGTGGCACTTAAAATGGTAAAATATCAAAAGCGCAACAAAGCCGAGTTTCACTTGCATCCAGGGTTGGGAAAGCCAAAAAGGCGTTATCACTATCAATAAAATTCCGAAAATTAGAGCCAAAATCATCGATGGCCAAGTGATAATATTCCAGAGTCGGGAAGCCATTATTTTAAGCTGATTTCCTAAAATTTCCTTTTCGGGCGAAGGTTTTTCCGTAGCTTCAATTTGATACACAAAAAGCCGAACAATATAAAATAGTCCCGCAAACCAAGTGATTATAAAAATAAGATGAAGGGATTTTATATAGGGATAGTATTGTTCCATTAATATTATTTCAGAAATAACGTTTATAAAATTATGGTTTTAAAGTTTATTCTTTCAAGGTCTTCCGAATTTCCCGATTCAAAAAGTAGCCTGTGATAATTGTGGAAAGTACATCTGCCGCCGGAAAGGAAATCCAAACGCCCAATTCGCCAAAGTAATGTGGCAGGATAAAAATCAACGGAATAAAGAAAAATCCCTGCCGCGTTAAAGTAAGTAACAGAGCAGGCACTGCCTTTCCAATAGCTTGAAAATATGCAGAACCAATCAACTGTATCGCAATTATGGGCGTGGCCGCAAAAACCCACCGCATATAATGGGGCGTATCTGAAAGTATCGCCGGATCTGTAGTGAAAACCGAAACGATTGCTTCAGGGAAAGACATAATTACTATAAAAATTAGTAGTCCCAATCCCGCGGCATACAAAATGGCTTTATTGATACTCTCCCGCACACGCGGAAATTTATGTGCTCCGTAATTGAATCCCGCAATGGGCAGGAATCCTTGCGTAACACCCAAAACAGGGAAAAGTGCGAACATCAGCATTCGCGCAATAATTCCGTAGGAAGCAACCGAAGCTTCGCCGCCAATGTTGAAAAGTATGTTGTTCATCAATAAATAGGTGATGCTTACGACCGCCTGTCTTGCCAAGGTTACAAACCCGAGCGCCGACATTTCTTTCAAAATTGAGGAATCCAACCCGAAATGTGGAAGGCTTATCTTCAATTCAGATTTATTGCTTAAGAAAAACCATAGCACATACAAAAAACAAAGGGCGTATGAAATTGTAGTTGCCCAAGCCGCGCCGGCCATACCCATATCTAAAAGATTGATGAGAATATAGTCCAAAACCAAATTCCCCACGGAAGGAATAATCATCGCAATCATCGCGAATTTGGGTTTTCCTTCGGCTCGTATTACATTGTTTCCCATCATACACAGCGCCAAAAGGGGAACTCCATAAAGCACGATGCGATAATAAATTTTGGCGGGTTCAAAAATGTCGCCTTTTCCGCCGAAAGCTGGAATAATATCATTTATAAAGAGTAACCCAAAAACAACCATTGCAATTGTTAAAAGCAAGGTTAATGTTATTTGGTTCCCGAAGGTTTTAAGTGCACGCTCTTTATTATTGGCACCTAATGCGCGCGAAATTATTGAAGATCCGCCAATACCAATCGCCATTCCCAGCGCGGCAATAAAAAATGAAACCGGCAAAACCACGTTTATAGCAGCAATAGCGATGGAACCAATCCAGTTTCCCACAAAAATGGTATCCACCAAAATATTTAGCGACATTACCAAAATCCCGATCGAAGCCGGAACGGCCTGTTTTATCAGTAAATTTCCGATGGAATCTATACCGAGGGCAGCGCTTTGGTTAGGTTTCATTATGCAATAGCGGTTTTTACATCAACAATCCGCCATTGGTCAATCCAGCTAGTTAAGACTTCGGCCCAGTCATCGCGATCGTTTAAGCACGGAATGACGGTGAAATCCTTTCCGCCCGCTTCATGAAAAATTTCTTGGCCTTCCATTGCTATTTCTTCCAATGTTTCCAAACAATCACTAACAAAAGCTGGGGTAACGATGGCCATTTTTTTAACTCCACTTAGTCCCATTCTTTCAATGGTTCGGTCTGTTGGTGGTTTTAGCCATGGATCAAAACCCAATCGCGATTGAAAGGATGTTGAATAGGTTCCAGGCTGTAAATTCAACTTTTTGGCAACTAAATCTGTTACCGTCAAACATTGATGTCTGTAGCAAAATTGGTGCGCAGGAGAATCCGTCACACAACAAGTTCCATCTATTTTGCAATGGTTTTTCGTGATATCCCTTTTATAAATATGTCTTTCAGGAACCCCGTGATAACTGAATAAAAGATGTTCGTAATCTATATTTTTAAGTTCTTCGGAAATGCTTTGCGAAAGCACTTCTATGTATTCGGGTTTGTTATAAAATGCGGGAAGCGAAGTAATTTGTAAATGCGGAAAAAATTCATTTTTAAGCTCTTCCACTTTTACGTCAATGGTTTCGGTGGTTGCCATTGCAAATTGCGGGTAGAGCGGGATGGTAAGAATTTCATCCACACCTTTATCAACCAATTCCTGCAGGCCTTTTTTCAAGGTCATACTTCCGTAGCGCATCGCCAAAGCAACGGGAATGGTCGTCTTTTCCTGTATTTTTTTTTGAAGTCTTTCAGAAATAACGATCAAGGGAGAGCCTTCATCCCACCAGATTTTTTGATACGCTTCAGCGGATTTTTTTGGGCGCGTATTCAAAATAATTCCCCGAACCAAAAATGAGCGAAACCAAAAAGGCACGTCGATAACCCGCGGGTCCATCAAAAACTCATCGAGGTATTTCTTTACGTCCTTTGGGTTGGTACTGTCCGGCGAACCGAGGTTTACGAGGAGAACTCCTTTCATAAATAGGCAATTTTTTAGAAAAGCAAAATTAGGGTTTTAGGCCTACTTTTTGGCAGAAAGGAGGGCATTATTTCCTGATAGTGCTATAGACCCTCTGTATATTTCTTCCTATGCCGTTGTTTATTAAAACTAACACCAACCTCGACACCAGTGCAATTTTGAATTTTAAATTTAATAGGAAGGAAAATTTCCTACCGCGTAGATTGTTAAATAAGTCTGATGAAATGGTGGTGATGGTTAAAGCTTTAAAGTTATTTCAAAACAAAATTTTTCCTATCTTAAACAGAAAAAAATTATGCCAGAACTACCCGAGATAGCCCACTTTAAAAAATATGCGGACGAAGCCCTTTTGAACAAAAAGGTTGTAAAAATGGCCTTCGGAGCCTCGAAACCGTTGCAAGAAACCCAAAAGTCCTTGCGTGAAACGTTCGTAGATCATACTTTCACCAAAACCCAACAACTGGGGAAATATCTTTTCATAAAGAGCGATGCCGATAAATGGCTGGTGTTTCATTTTGGGATGACCGGCAAATTTGATTTCTCTGCGCTTGACGATCTTCCCAAACACGCCATTATCAGTTTTTATTTTAAGGACGATACCCACTTCTCCTATGTTTGTTCGCGGAAGTTTGGAAAGGTGTGGATGGCAGACAGTGTGAAGATTTTCAAAAGGAGCATTCCCTGGGCCCCGATGCGCTGGAAATAACCAAAGCACAATTTTTAAAGTTGATGGAGAAGGAAACTGCCGGGGCCGAAAAAGCGTACTGATGGACCAGCACAAAATTGCAGGGATAGGAAATGTATATACCGATGAGATTTTATTTCAAAGTAAAGTTCATCCAAAAACAAGCGTTTCCAATCTCAATAAGGAGGAGCTGGTGACAATTTATGGCAACATTTCAAAAATTCTCAAAAAGGCTATTGACTTCATTGAAAAAGGAAAAAAGGCACCCGATGGCTGGTTAAAGGCCCACAGGGATGAAGGCGAATCCTGCCCCGGCTGCGAGGGGAAGGTGGAAAAAATACAGGTAGGGGGAAGGAGTACTTATTTTTGCCCAAGTTGTCAAGAGGAGAA
>CAWITX010000012.1:0-755379 GCA_963839235.1 uncultured Flavobacteriaceae bacterium
TTACGGGAATGCCATTTTCTGAAAGTGTTTCCACAGTTTTCAGGCGTTGTTTTATGCTTGCAGTACGCGGCTCGAGCAACCTGCGCGTATCTTCTGAAAGGGAGGTAATGGAAATATTAGCTGAAATAATATTCAGTTTTGCCATTTCCTTTAAAATATCCAAATCGCGAAGTATCAGTGAATTTTTGGTGATGATGCCTGTTGGGTGTTTCCATTTCAGCATGACTTCCAAACATTTTCGGGTGATTTCCAATTTGCGTTCCAACGGTTGGTAGCAATCAGTATTTCCCGAAAAAACGATGGTATTTCCCTCCCAATTTTTTGATGTTATTTTTTCTTCTAAAAGCTCCGGTGCATTTTTTTTGAAAAGAATGTTCCGTTCAAAATCCAAGCCGGCGCCGTAGCCCCAATATTCGTGGCTATTGCGGGCGTAACAATACACACAGCCGTGCTCGCAACCTTGGTATGGATTGGCCGAATAGCCCATTCCAACATCTGGGCTATCCACTTTGTTGACAAATGATTTTGGAAAAACTTCAATATAATTGGTTTTGTTTTTATCTGCTTCCTCACCTTCCGCTTCGCAGAAATTTAGGTATTCGTCCAATACTTCGTGGCTGTTTTCAAAAAAGCGATTGTGAACATTTTTTTGAGCGCCGCGCCCTTTCAATCCATCATAATTCATCATTCTATCTTTAAAACTATTTCAAAGATAAATAGTAAAATGGAAATAATCCAAGTTAAAAAGGAATTAATCCAAATATTCCTTGATATAAAAAATTATTTTGGGAAGATATTTCTACAATAAAGAAGGGGCCTTTGCGGCCCCCCTTCTGTGAATCTTAAATTCCCTTAGGAAATTTCAATATTCCTTGGAGGTTTTTGTTTCGCCTCCTCTTTTTTGGGAAGATGAATTTTTAAAATACCTTCGTTGTATTCTGCTTTAATATTTTCTTCATTCACGGTTTCGGGCAGGCTAAAACTTCTTTTAAAGGAAGAATAACCAAATTCCCTGCGGGTATAATTTTCCTCATTTTCCTCCTGCCGCTCTTCGGTTTGGGTGGCGATAGATAGTACCTGATTTTCCAAATCAATTTGGAAGTCGGATTTTTTCATCCCGGGAACCGCCATTTCAACCCAATAGGCATCGGCCGTTTCCTTAATATTTACTTTTGGCAAACTAATTCCGGTATTGAAATTTTGGGAAATCATGGATGATAAATCCTTATTCAACACTTCATCGATCCAAGAGGACCAAGCGGGGAGGTAAGACGAACGGTTAGTGCTTGTTCGGGATAAACCTCCATTTTTAGGAACATTCATTAAAGTGCTCATAACAATCAAGATTTAAATTAAACATCATTTTTCTTTTCAGAAAAGCAAAGGAAATGCCAAATGAAATCAGAAGGGAATTTTTCAGATTTTGTTCAAAAAAATGTAAATATTTTCTAAGAATATGAAAAGATTCGGTGTCAAATTGACATTTTAAAAATGACATTTTTTCACTTGCAGTGAATCATTTCCCCGGAAAATCCGCTTTTCTTTTTTGAAGAAATGCCTGCGTTCCTTCCTTAAAATCCTCGGTGCCGAAACAATTTCCGAATTCCTCGATTTCAACCTGAAAACCATTTTCGCCATCCTCGTAATTAGCGTTAATCGCCCGGATTGCGGAAGCAATAGCGACAGAAGAATTCCTCATAATTTTTCCCGCAATATTTTCGGCAAATTCAATTAATTCTTCGGGAGTGGTTACGTGATTAACCAAATTATACTCCAAGGCTTGGTGGGCATCTATCATTCCGGCGGTCATAATCATTTCCATCGCACGGCCTTTGCCTACCAATTGTGGCAAACGTTGTGTGCCACCATAGCCGGGAATTACGCCCAATGAAACCTCTGGAAGCCCCATTTTTGCATTCTCGGAAGCAATCCGGAAATGTGCCGCCATCGCCAATTCCAGTCCGCCGCCAAGCGCGAATCCGTTGATTGCCGCAATTACGGGTTTTGAAAAATTGGCCACAAAATCGAACAATAATTCCTGTCCCTTGGCAGCGAGATTTCCACCTTCTTCAACTGAAAAATCTGCAAACTCACTTATATCGGCACCGGCAACGAAGGCTTTTTCGCCGCTTCCTGTTATAATTACAACTTTTGTTTTTGGGGAATCTTCCGCTTCCTCAAAGGCATCGTGCAATTCCTGAATGGTTTCGCGATTGAGCGCGTTTAATTTTGAGGGACGGTTTATTGTGATGGTGGTAATTCCATTTTGGGTTTCGGAAAGTATGTTTTGGAAGTTCATTTTTATATAATTTATTGGATGATTCTTTGCCACGAATACACGAATATTTTAAAACCTAAAAGGTTTTGAAAACTTGAAGGATATTCGTGTATTCGTGGTCGTTTCACAAAGCTACTAAAAACCTTAAAGCATCGCAGGGAATGAAACTTTAAAAGTGGTATTTTCTTCGGAAGAGGTCAGCGATATTTTACCGCCGTAGGTTTCAACAATATTTTTTACCATTCCTAAACCAAGCCCCATTCCGCTTGTTTTTGTGGTAAATTGGGGTTCAAAAATATAGTTTATATTTTCTTCGGGAACACCAATGCCATTGTCGGAAACAGCAATTGTTACAAACGATGCTTCGGCTTTTACCACGACTTCGATACGTGGGTTTTCGGGTTTTTTCTGTTCAATGGATTGGATGCTATTTTTAACCAAATTGGTTACAACGCGAATTAATTGAGTTCTATCAAAACGGGCGCGCAATTCATCTTCTTCAGAAAAGAAATAAATATAATCCTCATTGAAAATATCCAACGCCAGCTTGCTTATTTTTACCACATTCAACGTTTCATCCTTCTGAGCGGGCATTTTTGCGTAGGTTGAAAAAGCCGAGGAAATGGAGCTCAAAGTATCTATTTGCTGAAGCAGTGTATTGGTATATTCTGCCATTTTTTTGTCAACTTCGGGGTCGTTGCAATCAAATTTCCGCTGAAAACTCTGCACGGTCAAACGCATTGGCGTCAAAGGATTTTTAATTTCGTGCGCCACCTGTTTTGCCATTTCGCGCCAAGCGGTTTCCCGTTCGCTGGCGGCTAATTGGGCCGCACTGTTCTCGAGTTCATCAATCATCCCGTTATATGAATTTATAATCGTGGCAATTTCCTGGGGCGTATCGCTGAGGTGGATTTTCTTGTTGCGGGTATCAAAGCGGGTTTCGGAAAGCTTTTCACTTATTTCCTTTAAGGAACGTGTAATATATTTTGAAAGAAAATAGGCAAGGGCAAAAGCGCCAATCAACATAAAAAAATAGGCAATGCCCAGTTGGTACAGATAATCGGTTAATTCCTTTGTTATAAAACCGTCATCCTCAATGTAGGGAAGATTTAGTATTGCCAGCGGTTTAAAGTAACTGTCGGTGATATAGGTATAGGAAGATTGATATTTTTGGCCGCCTTCCTCAAATTCCTTTATATAATTTTTTGTCGGGGAATTTTGAAGTGCATTCAGTTCGTGTGCAGGCATTTTGGGCGAAACCATATCCTTGAAAAATGAAGGTTTTGATGATTTCAGCAGATTTCCGTCAAGGTCGTAAAGAAAAATCTCGAGGTTGTGGATGTCCTTTATTTCGTAGATTTTATCCTTAAAAATCAAAGGAATCTGGGCAGTTTCAACAGGATAGGTAGTGGTTTTTAAAATGTAGTTTATGTTTTCGCGAATGGCAGCCTCCTTTCGCAAAAGCCTGTCTCGGTGATAATCCTGCGCTTCTTTTTTATACTGAAAAACCGTAACGATTCCTATTAAAATGGATGCGCCAACAACCAAAAGGAACATGGAAAGAAAAATGCGGGTGCGAAGTGATTTTTTGTAAAAGTACATTTACATTTTTTTCAAAAAAGAAAGATAGCAATAATCGAACCTAAAAAGGAAAATTCCAAATAACAAATCCCAAACTCCAAAAAATATCGTCCGAGCACAGTCGAGGAATTCTAAAAACGAATAATCAATTTTTATTTTCTCGAATACGTTTGTAAATTTTATAGCCCATCATTAATAGAATGGCAAAAAGTATAACCCCCACCGTTCCATAAATCCAATTTACACCATCCTTCAAAATCACCAGAAAAACTACGGAAAATAAAATTAGGGTGGGCGCTTCGTTGAAAAGACGCATAAAGTTAGAGGAGTGTTTAACCTCTCCTTTTTGAAGTTGTTTAAAAATTTGGTGGCACTTAAAATGGTAAAATATCAAAAGCGCAACAAAGCCGAGTTTCACTTGCATCCAGGGTTGGGAAAGCCAAAAAGGCGTTATCACTATCAATAAAATTCCGAAAATTAGAGCCAAAATCATCGATGGCCAAGTGATAATATTCCAGAGTCGGGAAGCCATTATTTTAAGCTGATTTCCTAAAATTTCCTTTTCGGGCGAAGGTTTTTCCGTAGCTTCAATTTGATACACAAAAAGCCGAACAATATAAAATAGTCCCGCAAACCAAGTGATTATAAAAATAAGATGAAGGGATTTTATATAGGGATAGTATTGTTCCATTAATATTATTTCAGAAATAACGTTTATAAAATTATGGTTTTAAAGTTTATTCTTTCAAGGTCTTCCGAATTTCCCGATTCAAAAAGTAGCCTGTGATAATTGTGGAAAGTACATCTGCCGCCGGAAAGGAAATCCAAACGCCCAATTCGCCAAAGTAATGTGGCAGGATAAAAATCAACGGAATAAAGAAAAATCCCTGCCGCGTTAAAGTAAGTAACAGAGCAGGCACTGCCTTTCCAATAGCTTGAAAATATGCAGAACCAATCAACTGTATCGCAATTATGGGCGTGGCCGCAAAAACCCACCGCATATAATGGGGCGTATCTGAAAGTATCGCCGGATCTGTAGTGAAAACCGAAACGATTGCTTCAGGGAAAGACATAATTACTATAAAAATTAGTAGTCCCAATCCCGCGGCATACAAAATGGCTTTATTGATACTCTCCCGCACACGCGGAAATTTATGTGCTCCGTAATTGAATCCCGCAATGGGCAGGAATCCTTGCGTAACACCCAAAACAGGGAAAAGTGCGAACATCAGCATTCGCGCAATAATTCCGTAGGAAGCAACCGAAGCTTCGCCGCCAATGTTGAAAAGTATGTTGTTCATCAATAAATAGGTGATGCTTACGACCGCCTGTCTTGCCAAGGTTACAAACCCGAGCGCCGACATTTCTTTCAAAATTGAGGAATCCAACCCGAAATGTGGAAGGCTTATCTTCAATTCAGATTTATTGCTTAAGAAAAACCATAGCACATACAAAAAACAAAGGGCGTATGAAATTGTAGTTGCCCAAGCCGCGCCGGCCATACCCATATCTAAAAGATTGATGAGAATATAGTCCAAAACCAAATTCCCCACGGAAGGAATAATCATCGCAATCATCGCGAATTTGGGTTTTCCTTCGGCTCGTATTACATTGTTTCCCATCATACACAGCGCCAAAAGGGGAACTCCATAAAGCACGATGCGATAATAAATTTTGGCGGGTTCAAAAATGTCGCCTTTTCCGCCGAAAGCTGGAATAATATCATTTATAAAGAGTAACCCAAAAACAACCATTGCAATTGTTAAAAGCAAGGTTAATGTTATTTGGTTCCCGAAGGTTTTAAGTGCACGCTCTTTATTATTGGCACCTAATGCGCGCGAAATTATTGAAGATCCGCCAATACCAATCGCCATTCCCAGCGCGGCAATAAAAAATGAAACCGGCAAAACCACGTTTATAGCAGCAATAGCGATGGAACCAATCCAGTTTCCCACAAAAATGGTATCCACCAAAATATTTAGCGACATTACCAAAATCCCGATCGAAGCCGGAACGGCCTGTTTAATCAATAAACTTCCGATGGAATCTATACCGAGGGCAGCGCTTTGGTTAGGTTTCATTATGCAATAGCGGTTTTTACATCAACAATCCGCCATTGGTCAATCCAGCTAGTTAAGACTTCGGCCCAGTCATCGCGATCGTTTAAGCACGGAATGACGGTGAAATCCTTTCCGCCCGCTTCATGAAAAATTTCTTGGCCTTCCATTGCTATTTCTTCCAATGTTTCCAAACAATCACTAACAAAAGCTGGGGTAACGATGGCCATTTTTTTAACTCCACTTAGTCCCATTCTTTCAATGGTTCGGTCTGTTGGTGGTTTTAGCCATGGATCAAAACCCAATCGCGATTGAAAGGATGTTGAATAGGTTCCAGGCTGTAAATTCAACTTTTTGGCAACTAAATCTGTTACCGTCAAACATTGATGTCTGTAGCAAAATTGGTGCGCAGGAGAATCCGTCACACAACAAGTTCCATCTATTTTGCAATGGTTTTTCGTGATATCCCTTTTATAAATATGTCTTTCAGGAACCCCGTGATAACTGAATAAAAGATGTTCGTAATCTATATTTTTAAGTTCTTCGGAAATGCTTTGCGAAAGCACTTCTATGTATTCGGGTTTGTTATAAAATGCGGGAAGCGAAGTAATTTGTAAATGCGGAAAAAATTCATTTTTAAGCTCTTCCACTTTTACGTCAATGGTTTCGGTGGTTGCCATTGCAAATTGCGGGTAGAGCGGGATGGTAAGAATTTCATCCACACCTTTATCAACCAATTCCTGCAGGCCTTTTTTCAAGGTCATACTTCCGTAGCGCATCGCCAAAGCAACGGGAATGGTCGTCTTTTCCTGTATTTTTTTTTGAAGTCTTTCAGAAATAACGATCAAGGGAGAGCCTTCATCCCACCAGATTTTTTGATACGCTTCAGCGGATTTTTTTGGGCGCGTATTCAAAATAATTCCCCGAACCAAAAATGAGCGAAACCAAAAAGGCACGTCGATAACCCGCGGGTCCATCAAAAACTCATCGAGGTATTTCTTTACGTCCTTTGGGTTGGTACTGTCCGGCGAACCGAGGTTTACGAGGAGAACTCCTTTCATAAATAGGCAATTTTTTAGAAAAGCAAAATTAGGGTTTTAGGCCTACTTTTTGGCAGAAAGGAGGGCATTATTTCCTGATAGTGCTATAGACCCTCTGTATATTTCTTCCTATGCCGTTGTTTATTAAAACTAACACCAACCTCGACACCAGTGCAATTTTGAATTTTAAATTTAATAGGAAGGAAAATTTCCTACCGCGTAGATTGTTAAATAAGTCTGATGAAATGGTGGTGATGGTTAAAGCTTTAAAGTTATTTCTAATCAAAATTTTTCTATTTTAAAAGAGAACATTTATGCCAGAACTACCCGAGATAGCCCACTTTAAAAAATATGCGGACGAAGCCCTTTTGAACAAAAAGGTTGTAAAAATGGCCTTCGGAGCCTCGAAACCGTTGCAAGAAACCCAAAAGTCCTTGCGTGAAACGTTCGTAGATCATACTTTCACCAAAACCCAACAACTGGGGAAATATCTTTTCATAAAGAGCGATGCCGATAAATGGCTGGTGTTTCATTTTGGGATGACCGGCAAATTTGATTTCTCTGCGCTTGACGATCTTCCCAAACACGCCATTATCAGTTTTTATTTTAAGGACGATACCCACTTCTCCTATGTTTGTTCGCGGAAGTTTGGAAAGGTGTGGATGGCAGACAGTGTGGAAGATTTTCAAAAGGAGCATTCCCTGGGCCCCGATGCGCTGGAAATAACCAAAGCACAATTTTTAAAGTTGATGGAGAAGGAAACTGCCGGCGCCAAAAGCGTACTGATGGACCAGCACAAAATTGCAGGGATAGGAAATGTATATACCGATGAGATTTTATTTCAAAGTAAAGTACATCCAAAAACAAAGGTTTCCAATCTCAATAAGGAGGAGCTGGTGACAATTTATGGCAACATTTCAAAAATTCTCAAAAAGGCTATTGACTTCATTGAAAAAGGAAAAAAGGCACCCGATGGCTGGTTAAAGGCCCACAGGGATGAAGGCGAATCCTGCCCCAACTGCAAGGGGAAGGTGGAAAAAATACAGGTAGGGGGAAGGAGTACTTATTTTTGCCCAAGTTGTCAAGAGGAGAAAAATTAAACTTTTTGGAAGGAACTATAAATCCTGATTTTTGGTCTATTTATAAAAATAAATAGTTTCAGTGCAAGACTTGCGAATCCTAAAATAATCGGAAAACACTACGACCTTATCACAGAGATATTAAAATTCCAATTCCACAACATCGTACAAAAGGCTTTTGGCAATGAGTTCTGCAGAGTTTGCACAACCGCTTTTTGCGAGGATGTTTTTTCGATGGGTTTTTACAGTGTTTGGAGAAAGGTGCAGATTTTCCGCAATTTCTTTTGCGCTAAAACCTTTGCCTATGGCGGTAATAATCTCCTTTTCCCGGAAGGTGAACAGTTCTGCAAAGGAGGAATTAGCCAAGCGCTGCTTCGGCCTAAAAACCTCCTGCTCTATAGGAAGATTGTAATAGGACGTACCCCCTGAAGGTGAATGAACGATATACGGTCTGTTTTAATGGTTGCTAAATGGGTGATATCGGTATGTACGGTAAACACATGTTCCAAGTCGTTTTTTTCTGATAATGCCAATATGGTGCACTGCATAAGCATGGTGCGGAGCATTCCTGTATAATCCAGCATTTTGTAGGGATATAGTATCTTATAGTTCTTCCGTTCGTAGGGCTTTAAAAAGTTCAAGAAAAAATCTGATATAATACGTTCCTTCTTCTGTATCAATTCAAGCTCTTCAGGCAGGGCAAGTTGGAGCAGTTGCATCATATCTACCTCGTTTGGGGGCTTGCCTACAAAATCCTCCACCGAATCTGAAAGAAAATCGAGTTCCAAATTATGCATATTCAACACGTAGTAATATGATTCGCCCATAGTAAATAAGGTCGCAAATCTGTGCAGTTGCTCTTTGGAGGTGTATTCGGTATAACTTTTAATTTTATTGGAGTATTCAGATTGACAGTAGTTTGCAATCTGTTTAAAGTTTTGGGACATATGTTTTTTCTGTTTAATTGGCTCGGTAATCCTTCTTTTTCTGCTATTGAATGGACTTTTGCGGGTAAAAAATAAAAAACCTAAATGTAAATCCCTAACGGATTGGACATTTTTTAAAAATGCGACTCCATGTAAGATTTTAGTATAATAGCCAATTGTTTATAGTGAAAAGTCAAAATAAAAGCAAACTTCCCTCCCCAGAAAAGAGAAATTTTGAAATATCCCCCCAAAGGGGTATTGACTTATGCTGCTATTTCTCTTTAGTTTGAAAATCTAAAAATGTAAAGAATGTTCAAGTTTAAACTTTCAATCGTTCTAATATATGCTGGCTTCTGTTTGATAAGCTGTTCCGATTCTTCCGATGAGGAATCTGATCCTGAGAATTCCTGTGAATATAGTGACCTACGCATTGAGTCCCTTCGAGTGGAAGAAAATGTTGCCACCGTCACTGCTACGGGTGGCCAACCACCGTATAAATATGTTTGGAGCGATGGCACAGAGGGTGCGGTATATATCGGATGGCCTGGAACCGTGGAGGTTACAGTTACTGACCAAAAAGGATGTTCGGAAACACGGGAGGCACTGCTACAAGGAATCTATAATATTGTAGGTGTTTGGAAGATGGTGGTGTTTAATGAGGAGGTTCCTGTGGGGCAGTATATTGAACACTATAGCGCCCAATGCCCAGAAATTTTAGTAAGCAAAACCTCCATGAGCGGTAATTATGAATTCCAATCTGGAGATTTTGAGGGGCTGTTTAATTATGCTATCACCGACAGTACCATTGATACAAATTTAGAATATAATGCCGATTGCGAGATAACGAAAGATCTGCCCGATACCGAAACCGAAACTACTGAAACTGGCGAAGGTCAAATATATTATAATGACAGTGATTTGGTTTTGGATTATGTTTGAAGGTGGTGAGGAAACTGTCATCCTTTTAGGCCCAGATAGAATAAAGATAGCCGAGGAAGAATACGAACGGGTGTAATTGAGAAAAGCCAAAGGCGAATACCCTAAATCTAAAAATTCTTAACACCTTCCGAAAGAAAATGGCCTTTTCTGAAACTTTCACAAATCTCCAGTGAATGAAGTGGAGATCAGCAAATATATTGAGTAAACCTATTGATAGGAAAAGGAAGGGTACAACTACCTGAGGGAGTTGAAAGAACGTAGTCTTATATTTAATTTTAGGCTTTATCTTATTTATAAAATACCCTTTTATGGGTATTGTCCCGCAAATGGCGGTATTATAACTTGGTTCCCGCATTCTAATAAATCTGTATTAACCTATTTAAACATATATTATTTTGACTGGAGATACTTTTTGTACACAAAAAATAAAATTATTATTGCTTATTTCTCTCTCTTTAAACTTATTTGTCCACTCTCAAATAAAGCGCGGGAAAGATATGTTTGACGGAGATTATATATCAGCCCTTAACATATTAAATGAAGGGAATTATGAAACGGGGCTAAAGATGTTAGAGACTTCTGCCAATAATGGAAACAGTTCAGCCCAATATATGTTGGGAATCTTATTTCTAACTCGCTCAGGAAATGTGACCAAAGACCTGGAAAAAGGGATGGGTTGGTTAAAACAATCAAGTGAAAACGGACACGAAACAGCACTCTTCAATTTGGGATACTATTATAATGAAGGGATTCACGTAGATAAAAATATCCAAAAGGCCATCTCTTATTATGAAAAGGGCGCGAAGTTGGGAAGTATGGAATGTGCTTTTAATCTTGGAATTCTTTATTATAATGCGGATGCAGGCAATGAAACCGAGCATAAGGCCGCGACGGCCTTTAAAATGGCCTATGGCAATTTTGCCAGTGTTTTTACGCTGAATGCCGCCCAACGAATATGCAAGGCCAAGGGCGATTTAGCGTATAAATTAAAAGATTATTTTTTAGCAAATAAATGCTATTTGGAGGCCTTTAAAAATGAGCGAAAAACCTATCCCGAGGCTTGGGTTGCTGATACTGATGCCTATGCCTTAAACATGATTACAGTCCCTTAAATTATTGGCTGGCCCAATATTTTCGCGAAGAAGGTAATACATCCCTTTTTAAAAAATTTATTGCAAGGGTGAACCGAGCCTATAACAATGATATTGTCGGTACTTGGCAATATGCTGGCGACGGTACCTTAAAATGTCCTGATAAGGATGGGGTGGTCTTTACAGATTCCGGACTTGTGTCCACTAAAGCAGATGACTGCGATAAATCCTCTACGTTTCGGTATTCCCGGGACAATAGTGGTTTATATACCTATTACACTCCTAGCAATTCGGATTGGGACGTCCATTACCGTACCGACAGACCTTTGAATTGTTCCGAAAAAGGAACGAGCGCCTTCGATTGGAATATTAACGATGGTCAACTGACTCTTTACGGAACGGATATGGATGAGGACAACACTACTAACCACTTAATTTTAGTTGGCAACGATCTGTGCACGGTTATGAAAGAACCTGAATGTGAAACTTCGTATTATTATAAACACTTCATAAAGAAATAACCCAATCAATTATGAGATTAAAAACAAGCTACTTTTTCCTGTTGTTACTTCTTTGTGCAGGCTCCCTCTATTCAAAAAATGAAAAGTCTGAATATGAAAAAGGTGTGGAAGCTCTTTTAGAAAGTGACTATTCCAAGGCCCTACTGGCTTTTGAAAAAGCAATAGAAAATGGCAATATAGATGCCTATTTTTCACTGGGGAAAATGTACTTTAATGGTATTGGGACCCCGATAGACAAACAAAAAGCATACATCTTTGCCAAAAAGGGTTATGAAGAAGGCTCCATAGCCAGCACCTATTTATTGGCCCTTTTGGAAGGTAAATATTTTGTTGACCACACTGCCGATAAAGAATTAGCTCAAAAGCTCTATAATCCACTACAATTGGAATGGTTTAAAAATGCATTCCAAAGCGATAAAAACCCAACATACGCCGTGGCCATAGGGTCAATTTATGATCATGGCGTATGCGGTGTGGAAGAAGATCTGGAAAAAGCAGTAAAGTGGTATCAAACGGCGGCAGATACAGGTTTTTCATACGGTCAGAAAAAACTTGCCTATATGTACCAATACGGTGAGGGCGTAGAAAAGGATTACCAAAAGGCATTTTATTACAATCAGTTGGCAGCAGATCAGGATTATCCTGGGGCTTTGGTCAATTTAGGATATCTGTTGAACAGTGGTAAAGGTGTTAAAAAGAATATGGATAGGGCATTAATGCTCTATAAAAAAGCGGCAGAATTAAATGATAGTTGGGCGGCCAAAAATCTGGCTTTTATGTATGATACTGGCGACGAGATAGAAGTAGACTGGATAAAGGCGAGACAATATTTTGAACAGGCGGCGGCGGACAATAATAAATATGCACAGCGCGAGTTGGGAGAATATTACTTCTTTGGCATTGGGGGCCTCGACCGAGACATACCTAAGGCAAAAGCACTCTTTGGGAAAGCGAGTAAGGCAGGCGACGAGATAGCGGCTTCCTACCTTCAAGTACTTGACGATATAGAGAATAAGAAGTTCCATCGTGTAAATACTTCTTCTATGGGCAATTCCCTTTCCATAGATAATGAAATGTTTGCGAAGGACGAACCAAAGTTTCCCTATATTACCGGGGAAAATCTGGAATGGTATACCAAAATTGACTATTCCCTGGGGCAATCAGACTATGTAAAAATCTGGCCCACAAAAAGAATAAAAAAAGTAACCGACAAAACCGACTATTTCTGGTTTACCAATTACTCGGGCTGTTCGGGCCTCACCGAAAAGAAGGGCACCCATACTGCAGGAATATCCATATTGGATTATGAAAGAGGATACCGCGATATTGCCTATACCTATTTCATGGGCGAATTTGCCCACGAAGAAGCGGGAATGGAATTTGTAGATGAGGTGCTTTATATAAAATACCCTGTGGCCATGTGCCAGCTTCCCAAAAATCATCCTCCGGTTTCCGGAGCCCGTAATATACTGACGGATGCCCAATTTACTGAGGCGCTCATTGGCAAATGGAAGTTTACCCAACATTATATTCGTTGTAAAAACAACAAGGACAACCTTCACCTTATGGCAGAGGGATGTTACGAAAAAAATACGGCCATCTACAAAGCCGATGGCACCGGAATGGAAACCACCCATCAGGGTGATGACTGTTCACCAAGTGTGTACCGTTTTAAATGGCGTATTGAAGACCGTACGTTGAAACTTGAGTACGATTCCGATCCCAATGTGGAATTGCAAAGTACCTCCATTAATCTGTACAATGGATATTTTACAGTAGAATTCAAAACTGACGAATGTGAGGATGGACTCTATGCGCGCCAATTCAAAAAAACAGGTAAATGAGTTAATAAACCTGCGGATAAACCCATCATTTTCCTTTAGCCCTAACCTTTATACGGGCTCATGGTCGCATAACAATTATTTTGTGTCGTAATGGGTGGAAAATAACATTGGTCACTAAAAATAGGGATTATCTCTTTTAAAACACCGAGGCATTGTTTATCAAAAAAGGAGTTTGCCCGAATATCTTATGATCTATTTATTTAGTGTTCTTCCAAACGGTTATATTTTTGGAGCACTTCCTTCAATTTTTCGTGTGGAATGGGATAAAAAACATTGTCATTTATTCCCTTCATTTCCTCTGCGGCGATCAACACGTTAATAACGGCCTCTTCAGTGGCTTCAACCGTGGCTTGGTATAACGGGTTAAGATGCCATTTTGGGATCACTTCCCATTTTTCAATGGTATAGTCTTCATTATATTGGGGAGTTGCGGTACTAACAGCCATAAATATTTCCCCCGAACTATCGTGCGAAATTGTACCGGTACGAGCAATGCCGTGCGTAACCCGCTTGGCCAAATGCTTTAGTTGATTGGGGGTAAGGGGTGCATCTGTAGCTACGATCACTATGGCAGAACCATCCTTTCGCTTGGGGTTGTGGATGACAGGGCGCGGACCGCCAAGTTCTTTTCCCACGGGGACCCCTGCAATGGTTAGTTCGTTCATGCCACCAAAATTTGCTTGTATAAAAACCCCGACCGTGTATTCCTTCCCGTTTATCGTTACTATTCGCGAAGCAGTTCCACTACCACCTTTATAACCATATAGGGCCATTCCCGTACCTCCCCCGACATTACCTTCAGCTATACTGCCGCCGGAAGCATTGTCCAAGGCTTCAAATACATCTTCCTTTTTTACGTGAAAACCATTTATGTCGTTCAAAAGACCGTCCCAAGTCTCGGCCACAACGGGTAGCCCAAATGAAAAATCAATCAAATCCCTATTAGTGAAATTTTTATAATTCCATTGTCCAATAGCATCGCGTACCACGCCCACGCTGTTGGTATTCGTGATGCCTATAGCGCCGGAATTCGTGCCATAATCCTCTATATACGGCAGGCCAGTCATTTCACCATCGCCATTTAGGTTGAACCACGCGGCAGCATAACTGTCATCTGTTTTTCCTTTTGGCAAAATTACGGTGACGCCTGTGCGAACCGGTCCAACGCCAGGTTTAAGTATGCCCTCTCCTTCAATCAATGTTTTATAACCTACCAATAGTCCTGGCACATCGGTTATGGAATTATTGACTCCGGGCGTTCCCGAAAAGGGAATTCCCAAATCTCGGGCCCTCGGTTTTTTGATCTCCTGCGCCGAAAGATTGATACAAAGTAGGCCTGCACATAGCGCGCTAAGAAAATATTTTTTTGAAATAGGAGTCATAACGAAGAAATTAGCGATGATTTATGGTGATAAATATATTCTTTTTTACAATCCTAAAATATGACGGACTAAGGAAGAATTTGTTTTTATTTATGCTTTATGGTTATAATATTTTTCGTTGGTTTTAAGCCCTTATGTTGAAATTATGTCCTCAACCCTACCAAAAACTTCAATGGGGTATTTAAAAATAAGTGGTATCACAAAAGAATTCTATTTTTCGGCTACTATAAAACGTGCATGTGAAGAATAAATAACTGAATTAAGGCAATTCCGGAAAGCTCTAAAAGCTATAACAAAGGAGATATTGTTTTTTAATAATATTTGCTTTAAAAACAATATCTTGTACTAGATTGATGTTTGAACCTTAATATATAAGAAGTAAGTTTGAGCCCAAAACGTATATTTTCTCAATTTTTCTCTACCCGTGCGGCTGGAGTGTATTTTATATTATTTGCCGCTTCCATAGCAATTGCCACCTTTATAGAAAATGATTTTGGTACCAGTGCGGCTCAAAAAGTAATCTTTAAGTCTTGGTGGTTTGAACTTCTCCTCCTTTTATTTGGCCTTACCATACTTGTAAACATTTTTAAATTTCGTATGATTCAGCAGCGCAAATGGGCGGTTTTGATGTTTCATGCAGCCATAATTATAATATTGATCGGTGCAGGGGTAACCCGTTATTTTGGGTTTGAGGGTGTGATGCATATTCGGGAGAATGATACCGCAAATACCTTTCTTTCATCAGATACCTATTTAAAGTTTGAAGTACAAAAAAACGGTATCACCTATAATTTTGATGAACCCGTTTTGTTCGCTTCCCTTGGCAATAACCATTTTAAGGAATCGTATCTCATAGAAAATGAACTGATAGAGGTTGAGGTAAAAGAGTTTATCCCTAATCCCCAACAACAAATGGAGCCTAGTGGTTTGGAAGGCAAGCCAATTATAAAGCTTGTTATTGCTGGGACAAATGGGAGGGAGGAATATTATCTTGAAAAAGGCCAAACGCGACGCATTGGAGCACTACTTTACAACTTTAACGACCAGCCCAGCGCCGATGCCATCAACATTAAATATGACAATGGCGAAATCCTGCTCCTCACCAATCGTACCCTTACCCAAACGGTTATGGCCACCCAACAAAAAGATACGCTTGTCCCTAGCGGAGAATATAAGCCCTTAGTTTTACGCGCGTTGTACTCAGATGGGGTGAATAATTTCGTTTTTCCAGAATTCAATCCGAGTGCCAAGACATTTATTAAATCTTCTGATTCGAAAGTTAAAAACGAAAGCAATACGGCGGTGGTCATGGATATTACCGTAAATGGGGACACCCAGGAAACGTACGTATATGGGAACAAAGGGTTTCCGGGAAACCCATCCAATCTTTCATTTAAAGATTTGAATATTTCAGCTTCCTATGGCTCCAAAGAAATAAAAGTTCCGTTCTCGGTAAAACTGAACGATTTTATTATGGATAAATATCCCGGAACCAATAGCGCTTCTTCCTACGCAAGCGAAGTAACCGTATTGGATCCCGAGGAGGATGTGAATATGGATTACCGTATTTATATGAACAATATTTTGGACTATGGCGGATACCGATTTTTTCAATCTTCGTTTGACAGGGATGAAAAAGGAACATACCTAAGCGTAAATAGCGATTGGTGGGGAACCATTATTTCGTATATTGGATATGCCCTTTTAACCTTGGGGATGATCTTGACCCTCTTCAGCAAAAACACCCGTTTTTATAGCCTTATCCAAAAAATAAATGCCCTACGGGCCAAAAGTGGGACGTTTTCCGTTCTTATTGCCCTCTTTTTCTGTTCGGTGATTAATGCCCAGACCGATGCCCATATTAAAAATGCTATATCCAAAGAGCATGCACAGGCTTTCAGCACTGTGGTAGTGCAGGACTTTAAAGGAAGAATGAAACCCATGCACACCCTCTCCCGCGAAATACTTCGGAAAATATCGCGCAAGGAGAGTTGGGATGGCCTAAATGCAGACCAAGTACTGCTAAGTATGTTTGTAAACAAACAGGATTGGTACGAGGTACCTTTAGTTAAATTGGGTGAACATGAGGATATCCAAAAACTCTTGGGAGTAAATGGGGAATATGCATCTTACAAGGATTTTTTTGATGCCGAGGGCAAGTATAAACTTCAGGAGGAAGTAAGGCGCATTTACGGTCTTGAGCCCATAGACCGGGGGGTATATGAAAAGGAGATGCTGAAGATAGATGAGCGACTCAATATATTGAGCATGGTATTTTCAGGGAGCTTGCTCAAAATAATTCCTAGACCTAACGATCCCAATAATACCTGGGAAGGATATAGCAGCCATAACCACGACGATGGCCACAACCATAGCACCATTGCCAATAATTTCTTTAATTCATACGGTAGTGAGCTACAAAAGGCGACTACAACTAAAGACTATAGTCACGCTGGGCATTTATTAGCTGAACTAAAAGGATATCAAATTGCAAAGGGCGGTTCGGTAATGCCTTCGGAATCTAAAATAAATATAGAAATCTTGCTGAACAAAATGAACGTGTTTACACGCTTGGCAGCACTTTACATGCTTTTGGGAGTAGCGCTATTGTTCTTTTTGTTTGTTTCGGTATTTAAACCGGGATGGCATTTAAAGAAGGTATATTATATCCTTTTTTCTTTGGTCGCAATTGGATTTGTATTACATACCATAGGGCTTGGAATGCGCTGGTATGTATCCGGTAGGGCACCTTGGAGCAACGGCTATGAATCTATGATCTATATTGCTTGGACCACAACTTTGGCGGGTATACTCTTTACCCGAAAATCCTTTGGGGGCTTGGCGGCGACCATGGTATTGGCGGGCACCATCCTTTTTGTTGCTACTTTGAGCTTTTTAGACCCGGAAATTACCCCTTTGGTACCGGTGTTAAAATCGTATTGGCTTACCATTCACGTATCCTTGGAAGCGGGCAGTTATGGCTTTTTAATGTTAGGAGCAATCATTGGCTTGATAAACTTAATCTTGATGATTTTTATTTCTGATAAAAATAAGGGCCGTGTTAAAAGAATTATTCAAGAAATGAGCTATATAAGCGAGCTTACCCTAATTGGCGGATTGTTTATGGTAAGTATAGGCACCTATTTGGGCGGGGTTTGGGCAAACGAATCATGGGGCCGCTATTGGGGTTGGGACGCCAAGGAAACTTGGGCTCTTGTAACCGTACTAGTGTATGCTTTTATTCTGCATATGCGATTGATTCCGAAATTGCGTGGACTGTTTGCCTATAATGTGGCCACTATATTTGGATTGGCCTCGGTGATCATGACCTATTACGGGGTTAATTATTACCTCTCCGGGCTGCACTCCTATGCAACGGGCGATCCGGTTCCAATACCAAGTTGGGTATATATAACGGTAGCCTGTATCATTGTTATAAGTGTGTTGGCGTATTTGAGGAAACGAAAGTTCGAAATCCTCTCGTAGCTTACTGATCCAGAATTTCTCCCTTTTCCAGAATTAGGTTGTAACGATAGCCCGCGCCAAAATCTCGGTTTAGCCCTACCTCCGCACGAACGGTAATTGTTTTCCCTTCGGGAACAAAGGTGCTTGAAGTGACTACAAGATCAAAATCATTTTTGCTGCCGTCCTGAAGATGGAGCCAGTTACGGTCCATTATATTTGGGTTTACTTTTACCACCTTCCCGGTTATTTGAACGGTCTTTCCTTGATACGCTGAAGGATTGGCAACCAATTCCGATATTTTTATAGAGCCTTTGTGCTGTTTAATTTCTTCTGTGTGGGTAGGAATAGTTTCCTTTTGGCTTTCCTCTGTTTTTGTGGAAAACCCTTCCGAAGATCCTGCCGTTAAGTTGCTTGTATTGCCACCATGGTCCTTAGGTACAAATTTCGAAACAAGATAGATTGTATCAAACACCCGATTGTATTCCTTGCTTTCAAAATTGGTCTTTAGCAAGCCATCGCGATAGAAATAGGTTTCCCCAATATTCACTTGCTGTTTGCCCGTTGCGATCCAATACTGTTTTCCCCCTTCGGTTACGTTTAGGTAAATATATTTTTCAGTGGGAAGTATTTTGGATATCACCACCGTGTGCAGATTTTCTGTAAAGCTGCCGGACTTCTGAGGGCTATCAACAACTTCCGTGTTATCTTCGGAAAAAATCCCACTATCGTATTTTTGGGAAGGGGTTTCATTTGAAGTAATCACTTTTGGGCCATTGTTGCAGGCCGCAAAAAACATGGCAATAATTCCGAGGCTTAAGGCTTTATAATAATTTCATCTGTTTTTGTTTATTTTTTCTTTCTACTATCAAATCTTTTGGTAAGCTGGGTGTAAAAACGGTAGCTGTTTTCATCTTCAAACTGCGACATTTCGCCCGATATATTGAAATGCCAACTTGTGGAAATCCGGTACATTAATGCCATCCCATAGTAGTTTTGTTTGTATTTTGTAAGTTGGTTTTCGTAATCATAATCTGCCATTCGGTAATAAAAATCTGCGTTGAGTTTATTTTTTACCAAATCCCGGGAATGCCTTACCGAAAATATATTGCTTTTTAAATATCGGGATGTATTCATATTATATGATGCATTCAACCTACCGCCCACAGCTGGGATTTTTGTGAGGGTAATATACCCATAAATATTGTCTGATTTGTTTTGTTCCCCAGTCTGAAATCTGGTGCTATAACTAGCTCCCATCCAGATAATCTTTGCGGGTCGCACATTTAAACGTATCCTTATTCCCTGTCTGGCCAAATCATCATCTAATATCCGTTCAATTTCAGTTTGAAAGGTTTCATAATAAATGATCTGCTTTCTGGAATCGTAGGATACCATCAAGTTAGCCGCCCTGCTAAAACGGTACCTTGCCGAAAGATAAAGGTTGGTTAAGCGGGTTGCACTTCCCGAATTGCTAAAAATATCCATTTCGCCAGAACCGAAAAGGTTTAGGTTGCTGGCAATGGTACTGGAATGCTGAAAAAAAATATAGCGTCTATCTGTTGCTCCCGCATTGGTCTGTTCCATTGCGCCCACGGTGGTTGTACCATAATAATCTTGCGTATTGCTTTCAATCCCCAAATAACCCCCATACTGAAGTAAATCTGAATTAAACCCATAGTCGAAAAAGTCCGGACGGAAACCCCCCACGGCGCCCACATAAAAGTTGCCAAAGTACTTTTCAATTTGTAGCCCATCATTCGCTCCAAAAGTAGAGGCTTTCGAATTTATTTTTCTTCCAAGTGTAAAGGAAAGGGATGGGGTGGCATCAAATCTACCATTCAGATTATAGATATTAAAAATACTGGTTCTGCCCCTATAATTCTCTGGAACCGATACATTGTTGCGATAGGCGAGATATGTTTCTATTGAAAATTTCCCATCGTTAATATGGTTAGCATTTAGTGAGAATTTTCCCTGTAATCTGTGGCGATCTTCCCGAAGGTTTGAAAAATTATTGTAACTGGCCACGGAAACCCTTCCCCGGATATTTTCGTTGTAGAGGGATTGCTTTTCGGGATACGTATCCCTTTCTTGGACTACTTGGATGGGAATGGAATCGGCTCTCCTTTCTTCAGAAATTATAACAGGCGCTTCTTCAACGGTAATTTTATATACAACACTATCCTCCACTTTCACTTCACAATTATTTACAATTGAACAAACCACGGAAGTGGATGATTTTTCGGTTACCTGTAAACAGTTTTGGTTATTCAACTGGAGGAATTCACCAATGTTTATTTTTTCGGTAGATTCAAATTTTACATATACATTATTTGAAGTAACAAAACTTACTTTACCCAATAAAGAATTTTTATCATCTTGTGCAAAGAGACTTGTACTTCCATAAAAAATAGAAAATAATATGTAGAGAAACTGCTTCATAAAAATTAACCTTCTCCATCTGGGTGACATGCGAAACACGCATTGCTTTCATAGATATAACCATTTACCTCATTGTGCTCATCATCCATTTCACCTTGGGAATGGCATAGGAAACATGAAAAAATGGAATAGTCACTTGGATTTGTATGGCAATCTACACAACTGTTCCACTCGCCTTCGTGCTTTCCACTATATATTGGGAAATACATATTATCGTGATCAAAAGTGGCAGGCGTCCACCCAGGATTTGTAGTATGGCAAGACGCACAATCCGTCGGAAAATTTGCCGCTATATGGTTTGGATTGGTTGTTTGGTTATAATCATCTTCATGGCAAGCGAAACAGTCTGTTGGCGTATTGTTATAATTGCCATTTATATGGCAAGCGTTACAATCTTGAATATCGTGACCCAAAGTAAGTGGAAAGAAATCGTGGTTTACAGTAGCGGGCATCCATCCAGGGTTTGTTGAATGGCAAACGGCACAATCCGTCGGGAAATTTGCCGCTATATGGTTTGGATTGGTTGTTTGGTTATAATCGTCCTCATGACAAGCAAAACAATCTGTCGGTGTATTATTATAGTTACCAGTTACGTGGCAAGCGTTACAATCTTGAATATTGTGGCCCAAAGTAAGTGGAAAGAAATCGTGGTTTACAGTAGCAGGCATCCACCCAGGATTAGTGGTATGGCATTCTATACAATCTGTTGAAAATCCTGCGTTGGTGTGGTTGGGGTTTGTGGTTTGGGCAAAATCGTCGTCGTGGCAAGAAAAACAATCTGCCGAAATATTTGAAAAATTGGTTACATCGTGGCATTGGCTACAATCTTGAATATCGTGACCAAGGGTAAGCGGAAAAAAATCGTGGATTATACCAGTTGAATCCCACCCTAAACCGAGCGGGTTATGACATTCTATACAGTCCTGTGAAAACCCTGAAAGCGAATGATTTGGGTTTTGGGTCGCCAAATAATCCTGTCTGTGGCATTCAATACACTCATTTCCGATAGGGTTAAAAATCAAACTACTTTCATTGCTATGGCATTCCACACAGCTTAAATTTGAGTGTGAACCAATAAGCGGAAATCCATTTTCTTCGTGTATTTCGGGAATATTAAAAACCAACCAATTTTCAGAAGTATGACAGCGAACACAATCATTACCCACTGATTGACTGTGCACATCGGTATGACAGGAAATACAATCTGTGGGGGCTTCACTAAAAACCAGAGAGGTATGGCAGGATTTGCAGTCGGCAACTTGGTGGGTGCCCTCCAAATCAAAATTGGTAGTGCTATGGTCAAATTTAATGGTCTGTAAATCTACCGTCCACCCTTCGGGGTTATGGCATTGTGAACAATCTATCTTTAATGAATTGCCGTGAGGAGACTGTCCCATCCCTGGAACTATTATAAACAAAAGTGCAACTATGAATGGCAGTCTTTGCAATCCAATTTATTTAGTTTATATATAACGACTGGCGTTTGTTTTTCATTGTTCATCTCATGACATACTCTACAATCTAATTCCTCATGTTTTCCTGTCAATGGAAAACGGGTTTCATCGTGATTAAACTTTTCCGGAAACCAACTCGTAGTCACGTGACATCTTGAACATTCCGTTACACCGTTAATTGCAAAAGTTTCCCCGTGAACATTATCGTGGCAGGAAGCACATTTTGTATCTAAAGTACTAAAATTCTGAGAAATAACCTCGTTGGAAGATGAAATTTCAAAATGACATTTCCTACACGAAACTTGGTCGTGTTTTCCGGTTAAAGGCCAATTTGTTTGTGAATGATCAAAATTTATTAGGTCCCACGATTCGTTGCCATGACAGGAAGCACAATCATTTTTGGGCAGGTACTTTTCACTCAAAAACCCTTCGTGAATGTTGCTATGGCAGTCAATACATTCATTTCCTAAGTTAGCAAAAGTCCATTGGTCCTTGGCTTCATCTACATGACAGGCAAAACAGGGTGTAGCCAAATGGGCCCCCTCCAATGGGAAACTTGATTTTTGATGGTCAGAAATGGTAAAGGAAGTGTGCTCAAACCCTTTCTCGAGGGTATGGCATTCCTTGCAATCTGGAGATACGCCGTTGTCTGCAAATTCCCCCTTGTGGTAATCCTGATGGCAGGTTTTACATTCTGAAAAATTTATGGGGGCCGAAAAGCTTTCCACATGGCATTTTCTGCAATCTACTTCAGTGTGCATGCCTTCCAAGGGATAGTCGGTAATGGAGTGATCGAAGAAATCCATATCCTTCATGGCAATAAAACTTTCCTCTCTGTGGCATTTGGCACAATCCTGTCCGTATTTATTTTCGTGCGGATCTTTATGGCATTGCACACAGTTGTTTTCCTCAGTTGCAATTTTATCCTGAAATACTTGGGTTGGGCTGCTTGTTTTGGTGTGGCAGCTAAAACAATCAACCGTTTTGTGCTTTCCCTTTAATTCGAAACCGGTTCGGCTATGGTTAAAATTCCCTTTGCCAACCAAGGTGGTAAAAGAAGTTTCTGTATGGCATTGGGTACAATTTCCGGGCAGTTGATTGTTGTGGGGATCCTTATGGCAAGATTTGCAATCATCAAAAGGAATGCCGGTGAATTGCTGAAATTCCTTGCCGTTTTTCACGGTTACTTTGTGGCATTCTTTACAATCTACGGTGGTGTGTTTTCCGCGAAGCTTAAAATCTGCCTGATCGTGATCAAACTTTTTTACCGGGGAGAAAGCTTCCATACTGTGGCACTGAAGGCAGTTGTTGGGCAGTGCTCCTTGGTGGAAATCTTCATGGCAGGAGAGGCATTTATTGTCCAAGCCCAAATAGGTGCCCTTTCCTCTTTTTTAATTTTGAATCCGAAATATTCTCTGCTGTGTGGCATTCGCGGCAATCCACCTTTTTGTGCGCTCCTTCAAGTTCATAGCCGGTTTGATTGTGGTTAAAGGTTTTGGTATCAAACCGAACCATTTCGAAATTACGGCCATGATGTTCACTATGGCATTTTCTGCAGTCCTGGCTTTCCACATTTGAACTTGCATGAAAACCTTTGTTTTGGTTTATCAGGCTTTTGATTTCGGTATGGCAATCCAAACATTTTTGATCGGTGACTTTGGCCCCAAGCTCATGGCATTGCGTACAATTGCTCATTCCCTCCAGCTTTGAGTGAGCAGTAGATAAATCGCCTGGGGAAATCTGCGACTGTCCCATCGTCCAAATAAGAATCGCAATTAAAGGGATAATATGTTTTGAAATTGCTTTCACCCAAAAGATTAATATTTTTTCATTATATAACCAAAACGCTTGGTAATTTGCACCCCGGCCTTTTCCAAAAAGTGCGTTGGTAGCTCTCCTCCAGCAAAAATATAGACCAAATCATTTTCTATTGAAAGGGTGGTCTCATCTTTCAATATTAAAAGTACATCCTTTTCGTTTATGCTCAATACGTTGGACTCAAGAATAATTTTTATGGACTTATCTTCTTCGGCTTTCAGGATGTTTTCTTTGTTCTTGGGTTTTAAGCGGGAAAATTTATCACTCCTGTATGATAAAACCACTTCGTTTTCCTCGCTCAACAACAAAGCCGATTCAATTGCTGAATCGCCCCCACCCACAACCATTATCTTCTTCCCCGAAATGGTTTCAGGCTCAAGTAAACGGTAGGCGACCTTTTGGGAGTCTTCTCCGGGCACGCCAAGTTTTCTCGGACTTCCACGACGCCCAATTGATAATAGAACATGATTGGCCACATATTCCCTACCCGTGTTGGTTAGAATCTTAAAGGTTTCGTCTTTTTGCAGGATTATATTTTCAACCTTGGTGTTTTCAATTATTTGCAAGTTGTGTTCCTGAATTACTTTTTTCCAAAGTTGTAATAATTCGTCTTTTGAGGTATTGAACAATTTCACCTTTCCGTAGAGCGGAAGGTTCATTGGCGAGGTCATTACAATTTTTGAGCGGGGGAAAGTAAATACGGTTCCTCCCAAAGAATCCTGTTCCAATGTTATTGAGGAAAGTCCTGCTTTTTTTGCTGCCAACGAAGCAGAAATCCCGGCGGGCCCCGCGCCTACAATAACTAAATCGAGACAATCATTTTTCGCTATTTTTTTGCTTTTCACAATACTGTCTATTGCCTGCTGCCCTTGTTCCACACTATTTTTGATGAGGCCCATCCCACCCAATTCTCCGGCAATATAAATGCCTTTCATATTGGTTTCGAAGTTTTGGTTTACATGAGGCAGATCGACACCGCGCTTTTCAGTACCTATTCGCAAAGAAATGGCTTCCACAGGGCAGGCGTGAAAACAGGCCCCATGACCTACGCAGTTGGAGGCGTTTATCACTGTGGCCTTGCCGTTTACAATCCCCAAAATGTCCGTTTCAGGGCAAGCGGCAACACACGCGCCACTGCCTATACAAACGTTGGGGTCGATATATGGGTGCAGTGAAACCGGTTCGTGGAGACCTTCTTCTTTGGCGAGTTCAACCTTTTGAAAGGTTTCTTTGGAAGCCTTGTTTTTTTTCCGGAGATAAAAGATGATGATTCCTGCACAAAGCATAAATAAAATTCCATAGATAAGGATTTCCTCTACTAATTGTTCGTTCATTAAAATATCCATTTATACCCGAAGGTGAATGCGACAATCACGTGAATAATCACAATAAAAAGCATTATTAAAGCGAATGGCAAGTGGATTACATGCCAATATTCAAACCACTTTTTCATGGTTTCCAATCGGGCAATCTTTCTAGAAATCGATCGCTCTTCCTTGACTTTTTTTAGTATGGAATTCCGTTCCTCAATAGACACATTATTTTCTTTCAGTGAATTTTTAAGCAGAATTAGGGAAGGTTTTTTGGAAACGTTTTCAGCGCTTGTGAAATTGAGGAACAATTGAATTGTCTGTGGATTGAGCCTGTATTTTTTCTCCAAAACTTCGGCAATATCGGTTTTCATATTTTGAACTTCACTAAGACTTAATGCCCTGCCCTCGATGGTTCTTGGAATTTGATTATAAATAAAACGACCCACTACACCACTGGCAACCACAGCCACCATAGACCAAAAAGCAATAGACACAATACCCCCAAATTTGAAGGTAGTGTGAAACAACACCAAGACAGGACCGAGAATGCAAAGAAAAATGTGGAACTCCAATAAATATTTTAGCCGTACCCATTTTCCCAATATGTTATACCGTTTATGTAATATGTAGATAAAAACCCCAATTAATATTAGTAAAGTGCCAATTACCCCCAGACCTTGGCCAAAGAGACCACTAGCCTTTAGCCAGTCGTGCTGCGGGTGATAAAAACGTTCTTCCAACGGAGTAATGTAATAACTGTATCCATGGTAGACCAGATATATTGTTACTAACACAACAATAGATACCATAGTACCTATATATAACATATGGACAGATTTTTTCAAATTGCTTGGTGTTAGGTTTGAGAAATAGTATAAATTAAATAAAAATAGATAAACTTCTTAAAATCAATAACGAAGAATTACCAAAAATCATATTGTGTATTCAAATATCAGGGTCGGTATTGGCTAATTCTTTTTTTTATAAAAATCACGCTTTAGCACTTTTTATATATAAAATCATGAGTCAATTCAAATAGAAGTGTAAATACATTGACCAAGCTTTGAAATCTTAAGAGTTTAGCGCCATCAAAAACTTCTTTGGGGTAGTACCAAACCTTTTTTTAAAAGCAGCAATAAAGTGACTTGATGTGCTGTAGCCAACTTTTAAACCAACCTCGTTAACATTGTGGGAACCCGTAGCCAGTAGTTGCCGTGCGACTTCCATTTTATAATCAAACAGAAAACTGAAAACAGAGTCACCATAAACTTGCTTGAAACCTTCTTTCAAGCGGTTTATGGGTAGGTTTATTTCGTCCGCCAGTTCTTGCAAAGTAGGTGGTTCTGCCATTCTTGCAATCATAATCTGTTTTGCCTTTTTTATTTTTGAAACGTTGTCTTCATCAGCCAAAAAGGGGCACTGTTCCACATCGGCATCTGCGGGACGGTTGAAGTAAAGGCTCAGTAATTCATAAGCTTTCGCCTTAAAATATAATGGTTTTATTGTAGGGTGTAGATTGTAGTTCATCAATTGGTTGAGCACAATTGCCATTGATGGCGAAATATGGGCATCTTTATAGTATTTTCGGTCTTTGTTTTCCTCGCTTAAAAAGGTAATGTAATTCGCTTCCGTAGAAAAAAGACTGTGAAATTTATTAATGGGAAGCAAAACAGAAAGTACCCAAGAATGATTGTTGAGCACCAGATTAATTGGTAAATCACGTTGCGGATTATAAAGCAATAATGAGTTTTCTTCTGAAATGGGAAGCTTATAATTGCCATCGTTAAAAACAAATGAAGCCGAACCTTTTATACAGAAATGAAATTGGATAAAATTCGAACTAACTTCACGCTTAAAGGTTTGTTTTTCATTGGTTTCGTTGTTAAATTTCAGAATAAAGAAGCCGGAAGAAATTGTGGTTTCTTCATAAAAACTTTGAGCGACATTTTCTTGTGAATCCATCTCAGTTTAAAATTGATTTTTATTTAGAATAGTTCTAAATAAATTTGAGTTTATTTTACCTGAAACCGCGAATTTAGGGCATTAAAATATGACGAATATCATATTTTGCTCATTTTTAACAGGCAGCGACATAAAAGATACCGCTGGCGTTATTTTTTAAAATACAATGCCCTTACATTTGCTCCTGTTTTATATGGAAAATCTGAAAATATATACCGGGGAATCACTCGAAGGCAATTTTTACGCCATCGGCCTCAATTACAAAAAAGCAGATGCTGAAATACGTGGCCATTTCAGTATTGACGATATTGCAAAGGAGAAAATACTTTTGCAGGCCAAAGAGGAGCACATTCCTTCACTTACTGTTATTTCTACCTGTAACAGAACCGAGCTCTACGGTTTTGCACAACATCCCTATCAAATTATAAAACTACTTTGCGAATACACCAAAGGCACCGTCGAGGAATTTGAAAAAGTGGCTTATATCTACAAAAACCACGATGCGGTTTCACATCTTTTCAATGTGGGAACAGGTCTGGACAGTCAAATTTTGGGCGATTTTGAAATTATAAGTCAGTTGCGCAATGGTTTCCGGGAATCAAAAAAGCACGAAATTTTCAACCCATTTATGGAGCGACTTGCCAATGCAGTAATTCAGGCCAGCAAGCGCATTAAAAATGAAACAAAAATTTCCTCGGGCGCAACTTCAGTGAGTTTTGCCGCTGTGCAGTATGTTATGGCACGCGTTCCCTATATTTCCGAAAAAAATATTTTGCTTTTCGGAACCGGAAAAATTGGTAGAAATACGTGTGAAAATCTTATAAAACATACCAAAAACAATCACATTACGCTTATAAACCGCACGAAGGAAAAAGCTGAAAAGGTTGCCGGAAAATTCAACTTAATCGTTAAGGATTACGCCGATATACAAAGTGAAATAGCCCAAGCCGACGTGCTGATAGTTGCCACTGGAGCACAACAACCAACTATTTCAAAGGAACTTTTATATTTAAAAAGGCCGTTGTTAATTTTAGATCTTTCAATCCCGAAAAATGTATCGGAAGATGTTTTGGAAAACGAATTTGTAACCTTGGTGCACATGGATCATCTTTCTGCCGTTACAGATCACACGTTGGAACTACGAACGAGACAACTTCCCGAGGCAAAGAAAATTATTGCGGAGATAGAAAAAGAATTCAACCAATGGGCGGACAATCGAAAATTTGCCCCAACCATAAAAGCTTTAAAACGCAAACTTGCTGAAATTAAAGCAGGCGAAATTGACAACCAACGAAAAAAAATTGCCGATTTTAATGAAGAACAAGCCGAAATAATCAGCGATCGTCTCATCCAAAAAATTACTACACATTTCGCAAACCATCTAAAAGGCGAGGAAGGCTCCGCCGAAAGTATAGAACTCATCCGACGAGTTTTCCAACTTGAAACCGCCTAACCTTGAAAAAGATAATCCGCATTGGCACCCGCGACAGTGAACTTGCACTTTGGCAAGCAAACACTGTAAAAAGTCAACTTGAAAAGTTAGGCTACAGCACCGAACTAATTCCCGTAAAATCCGAAGGCGATTTGGTTTTAGACGTTCCACTCTATGAAATGGGCATTACAGGAATTTTCACCAAAACACTGGATGTGGCAATGATTAAAGGAGTTGTGGACATTGCCGTGCACAGTATGAAAGATGTGCCCACGCAATTGCCGAACGGTATCTTACAAACGGCTGTTTTAGAGCGCGCTTCTTCCGATGATATTTTAGTGACAAATGGAGAAATTAATTTTGAAAAGCCCGCTACTATAGCTACGGGAAGTCTGCGCAGACAGGCGCAATGGCTTCACAGATACCCAAATCATACCGTAGTGGATTTGCGCGGAAATGTAAATACACGACTTCAAAAATTGAAGGATAATAACTGGGAAGGTGCCATTTTTGCCAAAGCCGGTTTGCAAAGAATCAATCTATTACCGAAAAATTTTATTGAATTAGACTGGATGCTTCCTGCTCCCGCTCAAGGGGCAATGGTTGTTGTGGCTTTGGAAAAGGATGAATTTTCAATTGAGGCAACTTCAAAATTAAATCATTCCACTTCCGAAATATGCACACATATTGAACGCGAATTTTTACGAACGCTCGAAGGAGGTTGTACGGCCCCAATTGGCGCTTTCGCTGAAATTATCGACGAGGAAATCTTATTTAAAGGCTGTCTTTTTTCATTGGATGGCGAAACAAAAATAGAGATTGATAAAACAGTTTCCATTAATGATTACAAAGGTTTCGGGAAAGAATGCGCTTCCTATATTCTAAAAAATGGCGGTGAAAGTTTGATGCGTTCCATAAAAAAACAACTGAAATGAATCTTTGGAAAAAAACAAGTCCGACAAATATTGCGGTTTGGTTTTTGGATCTTCTCCTGCTCGCATTCCTTATTTTCGATTTTGGATTTGAAAATTTTAAGAATTTTCGTCAGTACAAACTCATTGTACTCCCCACTTTATTGATGGCATTGATTGCTTTCAATTTTTACAAATATTATAAATACCGAAAGGACGCAGACGTAAACCGAAGCAGCAGAATAAATCTTTTTATTTTGCTGTTGCTCATTATACTTGAGATTATAATGATTTTGGCCAATTATGAAACGTCGCTGGTAGAAACTTTTTTCAATGCACGCTATGTAATTGAATACGGATTGTTGTTTTACTTTTTTATTCGACTCACATTTTTTGTGCGAAAAGTTTATAGTGTTTATTTCAATCCAGCCATTCTTTTTGTGGGCAGTTTTGCCATTATCGCCCTGGCCGGAACTTTTATGTTGATGCTGCCAAGCGCCTCAAACATTGACATTTCTTTTACGGATGCCCTTTTTACTGCTACAAGCGCTACAGCCGTTACGGGACTGATTGTGCTGGATACCGCAAAGGATTTCACCCCTTTTGGGCAAACAATTATAATGATTCTCTTTCAAATTGGAGGTTTGGGGATGTTGACCTTTACTTCATTTTTCGCCTACTTTTTCAAAAGTGGCGCTTCGTTTAAGGAAAGCCTTTATATGAAAGACATCATTGGCCACGACAAGTTGAACAGCGTGATGAGAACCGTAATGCAAATTGTAGCTTTTTCCCTTATTTTGGAAGGCATTGGCGCATTGTTTATCTATCATTCGTTGGCGCATATAGATTCCTTTAAAAGCAGGGGATTTTTCGCTGTTTTCCACGCCATTTCTGCCTATTGCAACGCGGGATTTTCATTAGCTTCAGATGGGCTTTATGACAATGGGCTGCGCTTCAATTATTATATGCAGTGGATTGTAATGGGGCTTATAGTTTTCGGTGGTTTGGGCTATCATATTGCCTATAACGTTATTCAATATTTTAAGCAATTTGTAGCAAATTTTTTCAATAAAAATAACAAGGTTTTTATTTCACGCGTTATAAATCTGAATACGAAAATTGTGCTTTATACCACTGCAATATTGATTGTTGGTGGCGCGGTATTCTTTCTTTTTTCGGAACAACAAACCAATCTTTTGCCGCATACAACTGCCTTTGGAAAATTTACCACCGCCATGTTTTCATCGGTAACTTCGCGAACGGCAGGTTTTAACACGGTAGATATGGCAAACTTTACCATTCCGGGAATTTTGTTTATGATTTTTTTAATGTGGATCGGTGCTTCGCCGGCATCAACGGGAGGTGGGATAAAAACAACGACCTTTGCTTTGGCAACATTGAATATTTTCGCCATCGCACGCGATAAAAAATACATTGAAATAGGAACACGAAGGATTGCAACTGAAGCCGTACAAAGGGCTTTTGCAATCATTTCAATATCACTTGCAGCAATCGGAACCGGCATTTTGTTATTACTTATTTTTAATCCGGAATTTTCACTTCTTCAAATTGCGTTTGAAGTATTTTCGGCATTTTCAACAGTGGGGCTTTCCATGGGAATAACCTCCCAGCTTTCGGAAAACAGTAAATATGTGATTATATTTTTGATGTTCTTCGGAAGAATTGGCTTGCTGAATTTAATGATAGGTTTACTAAAAAGCGTCGGAAGAACGGAATATACCTATCCCGAAGAGAATATTTTGATAAACTAGGTTGCTGAAATTTTAATATTAGAGCGTATGAAAATAGTAGTTATTGGCCTTGGAAATTTTGGAATGTCGCTGGCCGTGCATCTTTCAAACACAGGAAACGAAGTAATAGTTGCCGACCACGATCTCGAAAAAATCGAGCAGATAAAAAATAAAGTGGCGCACGCCGTAGCAATCGACGCCACCAACGAAAACGCCTATCACTCCCTGCCGTTAAATAACGCAGATTTGGCCATTATCGCCATTGGGGAACGCAACGGTGCCGCCATTATGAGCACTGCAATCGTAAAAAAATTGACCAAGGCTCGAATTATTTCTCGCTCCGCGTCCGCGTTGGAAGACACTATTTTGGAAGCCATGGGCGTGGACCAAATTATCCATCCCGAACAGGAATATGCCGAGCGTTTCACAAAAAAAATCAATTTAAAGGGAAGTATAGATAACTTTGAAATTGACGATGAATACTTGGTTTCGGAAGTTGAAGTTTGCAAATCGCTGGTGGGACAAACACTTCAGCAATCAGATTTTCGAAAGAAATTCAACTTGAATATTATTACCATAATCCGAAAAAAACAGCATACCAATCTACTTGGAAGAAACGTTGAAAAGAAAGAAGTGGTAGGACTTCCCACTCCAAATATGGAATTCCACAGCGGCGATATTTTAGTGGTTTTCGGAAAGGATACCGATATTAAAAAGTATTTAAAAAACTATGCCAACGGTTCTATCAACTAAAAAATTAAAGGAGAATCAACGTTCACTATTGCTGAATGCGGGCGTCTCATTAGTTGAATATGAGGCTATAAAAATTGAATTTGTGCCTTTTGAAATTCCTTCAAAAATTGAAAATGCAATCTTTACTAGTCAGAATGCGGTAAATGCAGTTATGAGTTATGAGTTAGGAGTTATGAATTGTTTTTGTGTAGGCGAAAAGACAAAATCACTTTTGGAAGAAAACGGACATAAAGTGGTTAAAATGGCTGAATATGCTTCCGAATTGGGTGGTTATTTGGCGAAAAACTATAAAAATGATTCTTTTCACTTTTTCTGCGGAAATATTCGGAGCGATGAAATTCCTTCAAAATTGAGAGAAAATAACATCTCTTTTGAAGAAATTGAAGTTTATAAAACAAGTTCAAATCCAAAGAAGTTTGAAAGAGAATTTGATGCCATTCTTTTTTTTAGCCCAAGTGGGGTTAGAAGTTATTGCGAGGAAAATAAAATAAATACTTTAAAAGCAATCTGTATTGGAAACACTACAGCTTGCGAAGCAAAAAAATATAGTGAAAATGTGGTGATTGCGAATGCCACAAACGTGGAAAGCGTGATTGCGAAAGTGGTGAAAATTTTGAATGAAGATGAAAAATAGAAATATAAATGACGGGATTCCCGCCTCTGCGGGAATTAAAAATGACTTATTCTTAAAAGCCCTACGTGGCGAAACCGTGGAACGACCACCGGTTTGGATGATGCGCCAAGCGGGAAGATATTTGCCCGAATTTCAGGAAATAAAAGCGAAATACGACTTTTTCACTCGTTGCCAAACCCCAGAACTCGCTAGTGAAATTACTGTGCAACCAATCCGCAGATATGGAATGGACGCGGCGATTTTGTTCAGCGATATTTTGGTGATTCCGCAGGCAATGAATATTCATGTAGAGATGAAACCAGGAATTGGCCCGTGGTTGCCAGATCCAATTCGGAATGCGAAAGACTTGGAACGTGTAATTGTGCCAGACATAAATGACACACTTGGCTACGTGATGGAAGCCATAAAAATGACGAAAGAAAAACTGAACAACGAAATCCCATTGATCGGTTTTGCCGGCAGTCCGTGGACTATTTTGTGTTATTGCGTGCAAGGTCAAGGTTCCAAAAATTTCGATATTGCAAAAGAATTTTGTTTCACACAACCTATTGTTGCTCACGAATTGCTTCAGAAAATTACTGATACCACAATTTTATATTTAAAGGAAAAAGTAAAAGCTGGCGTAAACGCGGTGCAGGTTTTTGACAGTTGGGGCGGTATGCTTTCGCCAACCGATTATCAGGAATTCAGCTGGCAATATATGCAGCAGATTATTGATGCGCTAAAAGATGAAACGCACGTAATTGCCTTCGGAAAAGGTTGCTGGTTTGCTTTGGACACGATGGCAAAAAGCGGCGCTTCGGCTTTGGGTGTAGATTGGACTTGTTCGCCTCAAAACGCAAGATATTTGACCGGTGGTAAAATTACATTACAAGGAAATTTCGATCCAACGCGACTTTTCAGCCCGCCTTCAGAAATTAAAAAAATGGTGAAACAGATGATTGATGAATTTGGAAAAGACCGCTATATCGTGAATTTGGGCCACGGAATTTTGCCGAATATTCCTTTAGAAAATGCAGGTGCTTTTATTGAAGCGGTAAAGGAATACAAACAAGAATAGATGCTTTGGCAGATTTTAAGAAAACTTGATTTTAAACAACTTTTTGGGTTGTTGGGTCTTTTTTTTAAAAATCCCGTGTATGCTTTTCCAACGATTTTTGCGACCAAAAAATGTATGAATATTGCGCAGCGGGAATATGGAAGCAAGCACCATTTAAGCAATCCGGCAAACGCTTTTAGGCATGCACTTTGGGTAATTTTGATAATCCAAAACTGTTTGAAGTGGAGAAACAATCCAGAAAAAGCAAAGACTTGGGCGAAAAAATTCACCGATTGGCACGAAAAATTTTCACCCAACAAAGCCTTGGAAGAAGCGATGGATTTGCACAACAACCAAATGGGCATTGTTTTTTTTGAAGAATTGAAAGATAAAAATGAAGCGGAAATCATTTCGTTTCTAAAACAAAAAGCTTCGGAAGCGTTGAAAATTGAATGTGTTGGAGAAGTTGAAAAACTTCAAAACAACTTGGTATATATAAATGATTGAAAATATTCTAAGAGGCATAAAAGCATACGCAGGAACTTTCAAGCTCATCAACAAACTTGGGCTTTGGAAGTATTTTGGTGTGCCTATGGCAATTAGTTTTTTTACTGCGGTTGCAATTGGTTTTTCCGCTTGGGGTTTGAGTGATAATTTGGGCGCTTTCATTTCAAAAATCTGGTTTTGGGAATGGGGCGCAGAAACTTTTAGAACCATCAGCGACTTTATTGGCGCGCTACTTATTATCGCCTTGGGAATCATTCTGTATCGTCACATTGTTATGGCGTTGAGCGCACCATTTATGAGCCCCGTTTCGGAAAAGATTGAAAAGCATCTTTTTGGCGAAAATCATTCGCACAGAAATACCTCCAGCGCAGAACAACTTTGGCGTGGCATCCGTATAAACGTTCGGAATTTATTGATGGAACTTTTGCTTACCATTCCTATTATTTTGATTGGCTTTATTCCTGTGGTTGGAATAATTTCTTCGGTACTTTTGTTTTTGGTGCAGAGCTATTATGCAGGTTTCGGAAATATGGATTATACCTTGGAACGGCATTTTAAATATCGGGAAAGCATACATTTTGTAAAGAAAAACCGCGGTTTGGCATTCGGCAATGGAATGATATTTATGTTAATGCTGTTGATTCCGGTTATTGGAATTATTTTGGTTTTGCCGCTTTCGGTAACGGCGGCAAGCACCACAACTTTAAAAGTCTTGGGGAAATCTGGAACACTTCAGAAAAATATTTAATGAAAGAAGAATTTGTAAAATACATAAAGAATTTACAGAACCAAATCACTTCTGCTTTGGAAGAAATTGACGGTTCTGCAAAATTCAAAGAAGATACTTGGACGCGCGAAGAAGGCGGCGGCGGAAGAACCCGCGTGATTGAAAATGGAGCTGTTTTCGAAAAAGGCGGTGTAAACATCAGCGAGGTTTTTGGAAAATTACCGGAAAGTATGCAAAAATACTTCGGCGTAAAAGATGCTGATTTTTTTGCGTGCGGACTCAGTTTGGTGCTTCACCCAAAAAATCCAATGGTGCCTACGGTCCACGCAAATTGGCGTTATTTTGAAATGTATGATTCCGATGGAAAAATTGTGGATAGCTGGTTTGGCGGCGGACAGGATTTAACGCCCTATTATTTGTTTGAAGAAGATGCCAAGCATTTTCACCAAATCTGCAAAACCGCTTGTGATAAACACTCCCGAAATTTCGGGACTGATTTTTATGAAACCTATAAAAAGCGTTGCGACGAATATTTTTGGAACGCGCATCGCGAAGAAGCCCGAGGAATTGGCGGTCTTTTCTTTGATTATTTAAAAGTGACGGACACAATGAAAATGCAGGATTGGTATAATTTTGTAACCGAAGTTGGCAACAGTTTTTTGGATTGTTATCTTCCCATTGTTCAAAAAAGAAAAGATATTCCCTATTCCGAAGAAAACAAAAATTGGCAAGAAATACGCCGAGGGCGCTATGTTGAATTCAACTTGGTTCACGACAAAGGAACCCTTTTCGGCCTAAAAACAAATGGACGGATTGAAAGTATTTTAATGAGTTTGCCGCCGGTTGTGCAATGGAAATATGATCATCATCCGGAAGCGGGAAGCGAGGAAGAAAAATTAATAGAAGTATTGAAACATCCAAGAAATTGGGTAAAATAGAAAAATTATGTACCCCCTAAGAAGAAACAGAAGATTGCGAACCAATGAAAGTATGAGAAGCTTAGTTCGCGAAACAATTATTAGCCCAAATGATTTTATCGTTCCACTTTTTATTGTGGAAGGAAAAGGGGTTAAAGAAGAAATAGCATCGATGCCCAATTATTACAGATTGAGTTTGGATCTGCTTCAAAAGGAAGTAAAAGAACTTTGGAAACTTGGTTTGAAATCGGTTTTGCTTTTTGTGAAAGTTGACGATAAACTGAAAGATAATACAGGAAAAGAAGCATTGAATGCAGACGGATTAATGCAACGCGCCATTAAAACCGTAAAAAACGCGGTGCCGGAAATGATCGTTATGACAGATGTGGCAATGGATCCCTATTCCAGTTTTGGGCACGACGGCATTGTTTCCGAAGGAAAAATTATTGAATGATGACACCAACGCAGTTTTGGCAGAAATGTCTTTAAGCCACGCCATTGCTGGCGCCGATGTTGTAGCACCAAGCGATATGATGGACGGAAGAATTTTTGAAATCCGCACACTTTTGGAAGACGAGGGTTTTTGCGATACGGCTATTATGAGCTACAGCGCTAAATATGCTTCTGCTTTTTATGGGCCGTTTCGGGATGCGCTGGATTCCGCTCCGGTAGATGCGAAAGATATTCCGAAGGACAAAAAAACCTACCAAATGGATTACGGAAATCGTGAAGAAGCAATCCGCGAAACCTTGATGGATATTGAGGAGGGCGCCGATATTGTAATGGTAAAACCGGGATTGTGTTATTTAGATATCGTTCGCGAACTAAAAAATGCTGTAAACGTTCCCGTTGCAGTTTACCAAGTAAGCGGCGAATATGCGATGATAAAAGCTGCTTCAGAAAAAGGTTGGCTAAATCACGATGCCGTTATGATGGAGCAGGTTACCGCAATAAAAAGAGCTGGAGCATCAATGATTGCGAGCTATTTTGCGAAGGACGTGGTAAAGCTAATTAATTAGCAAAATTTTAGTTTTGGCAATTCAAATTTGCTATACATTTACGGCGTGAAAAACACTGAAAAACATATCTCTAAATTACTTGTTTCCGTTGCCATTTTCTTGGTTTTTGGTAACGTGGCTTTTGCTTCGGAATATTTTTCCGAAAGGGATATTACTGCTACAGTTTCTTCGCTGAAAGGCGATGATCAAAAACATCCCCTTGTTTATAACGAAATTTCCCTCGGCGAATCTTCGCAGACAGTTTCAAAAAATGAATATTCCGGGCTCGGGATTTTTGGAGTGTTGGCTTCCGAAAATCAAGTCGTAAATTCGCGGATATCTTCTTTATATAATTCTTCCTTTTCTTTAAATGATAAACGGAAACTTATCTTCCGCCATTTATTTCCTTTTCATTTTTTTTGGTGATTTTTTTTGAATTCCGCGGTGTTTGGATTGGTTTCCAAACCTTTATTTATTCAAAATTAATCACCCTAAAATTTATTCATTATGGAATTTAGTTCAACCCTTGTGGGTATTATTGTTACGTTTATAATGTTGGTGCCCGTAGCTTTTTTGATAGTGCGCGCTTCCGGAAAGGAAAGCCGTGTTAAGAAATCTGTCCAACAGCTCTCGCAGAGCAGTGGAATTAACCCGAAAAATATTGAAGTTATCGGAAATTGCGTTATTGGTATTGATGAAGTTTCGAGAAAACTGATATACACCACGAAAAGAAATATAACCGCCGATTTTAAAATCGTAAATATGGAGGACGTATTGGACTGTCGGGCAAAAAGCCTTAAACAATCTGACAAAACGCTCGATTGGGTGGGTCTGGAAATTGTAAAAAAAGCAGGCCGACTGGAAATATCTTTTTACAATGAGCATGACGAAAATGAACTTTCCCGAGATCCGTTTGTGTGCCTACAAGATGCAAAGAGGTGGGAAAATAATTTGAAACCGCTTTTAAAAGCCTCCTAATTATCAATAAATAAACCGCCCCAAGTGGCGGCTTTTTTATGCAATTAACAAAGTGTTTCGACTAAAACAATTTGTAAATCTTTATTTTAGGGGAAAATTATACAACCTCTATGACCTTACTGATTGTTTACGCAGTGCTTTCCATCTTCTTTTCCTTCTTATGTTCTATTCTGGAAGCCGCATTATTGAGCTTTACGCCCACCTATCTGCGCATGAAAACCCAAGGAGGAAAAGCGTATGCGAAAACTTTGACGAATTTTAAAAAGGATATAGACCGGCCGCTCGTGGCCATATTGACCCTTAACACTATTGCACATACGGTAGGAGCGATTCTGGTGGGGGTCCAAGCTGAAAAGCTTCCGTATAAAGTTGAAATTTTTGGAATGAATATTGTCGGCTTGGTTTCGGCAATAATGACGATGCTCATTCTTATTGTTTCAGAAATTATTCCGAAAACGATTGGCGCTACCTATTGGAAAAAGCTCGGTCCGTTCACCGCAACTTTTTTGAAATTCATCATTTTTCCATTAAAATATACTGGGATTCTGTGGCTTTTAATGTTAATTACACGACTCGTAGGAAAATCGGCCCACGTAAGCACGATGAGTCGCGAGGAGTTTTTGGCAATTACAGATGCTGCGGAGGAAGAGGGCGTTTTTGAGGAAAGTGAAACAACCGTTATTAAAAATCTGTTGGTTTTTAAAAGTGTGCAGGCCAAGGATGTTATGACGCCGTTTACTGTAGTAACTTTGGAAAAGGAAAACATGAGTCTGGAAAAATTTCACCAAAGTCATAAAAGTCTTCGGTTTTCACGTATTCCGGTTTATAAAAACCAAACACATAATATCACCGGCTTTGTTCTTCGGGACGATATTTTAGAAGAAATTGTGGAAGACCGGGGAAACAAACTTTTAAGTGAAATAAAGAGGGAGATATTTGTTGTTTCCGCCCAAAAACCAATCCCCGAACTTTTTGAAATTTTTATAAAACAGCGGGTTCACATCGCCTCTGTGGTTGATGATTTTGGCAATACCATTGGCGTGGTTACGATGGAAGATATTATTGAAACCCTTTTGGGGCTGGAGATTATGGATGAGAGCGACAGCGTTGAGGATATGCAGGTGCAAGCCCGAAAAAACTGGGAAAAGCGCGCAAAACGGATGGGAATTCAGTTAAATGACGATTTAGAACCTAAACGGGAAGATGAATAATGGAAACGGCCTTTCTCAATACGCCTATCGGGATTTTGGAAATTAAAGGAAATTCCGAAGGACTTTCGTCAGTGATTTTTCACAATGAAGAAGATGTCCCCGTTTCCGAAAATATTCCCGAAGAATTGAAAGAGACAATCCAACAACTTCAGGAATATTTTGAGGGAAATAGGACGGAATTCAACTTAAAGCTTTCTCCGGAAGGGACAAATTTTCAAAAGAAAGTTTGGCAGAAATTGCAGGAAATTCCCTTCGGAAAAACTACAAACTACCAACAAATGGCGAACCAGCTGGGGGACCCGAAAGTAATCCGCGCCGCAGCTTCCGCCAACGGCAAAAATCCTATTTCCATAATTATTCCCTGCCATCGCGTTATTGGCAGCGACGGATCGCTCACAGGTTATGCCGGCGGACTTCATCGAAAAAAGTGGTTGCTGGAATTTGAAAGTCCCTCGCAACAGCAATCTTTATTTTAGATGAAAAAAATCCTAAACTTCTTCAAATGGGCTTTTATTTTATTGATTGTATCTGTAATTGGATTGTATATTTCAGGCTATGGTTATATTTTGAAGGGCGTACGGGTGGTATATTTTACTGGTCACAAAACGGCTTTTATAGATGATTTTCCATATTTTGAAAATGAAGTAATTCCGGCAAGTGAAAATCCGCAGCCGTGGCCGCTTCATAAAAACTACAATAAAGTGGCTGCCACCGAAAAACTTTCCGAAACCAATGCAGCGCTAGGAACCGTCGCTTTTTTAATTATTAAAAATGATAGTATTTGGCATGAAAAATATTTTGATGGCTTCGGAAAAGGCTCGCAGACAAACTCCTTTTCAATGGCAAAAAGTATTACTTCTGCATTGCTGGGGAAGGCGATTGATGACGGTTACATAAAAAGTTTGGACCAGCCCGTTGGCGATTTTTATCCCCAATACGCGGGGAGCGGGATGACCGTTGGCGATCTTTCATCAATGGCTTCGGGATTGAATTGGGACGAATCCTATTTCAATCCTTTTGGTATGACGGCGCAGGCCTATTACGATAAAAATTTGGCTGAAACTATTTTGAAATTAAAAGTGGTAGATACGCCCGGCACTTCCTATAAATATTTAAGCGGCAATGTTGAATTGCTGGCAATGGTAATCCAAAAAGCTACGAATAAGCATCTGGCAGATTATTTATATGAAAGTTTTTGGAACCCGATGGGAGCTGAAAATCCGGCTTTGTGGCAGGTAGATGATGAAGAAAACAGATTGGTAAAGGCATATTGTTGCATAGGAAGCAATGCACGCGATTTTGCCCGTTTCGGGAAACTTTATAAAAATTATGGAAAATGGAACGGCCAGCAAATTTTAGATTCGGCCTTCGTGGCAAAGTCCATAAAGCCGCGTTTTGCAAAAAGCCCGGAGTACGGTTATGGCTTTTGGTTGAGCGATTATTTGGGAAAGAAAATTTTTGTCATGCGCGGTATTTTGGCGCAATATGTAATTGTGGTTCCCGAAGATGATCTCATTATCGTGCGGCTGGGCCACGAGACCGGCGAGCGGACGGATAAACCATTTACGTCTGATTTTTACGTTTATATTGATGAGGTATATAAAATGCTGGGACAAAATCCCTAATTTTTTCGTAGCTTTATTACTCTTCTCCCCAGTTATAAATTTCAGGAAATGATAAAACGTTTACACTTGGAGCATATCCTTTTTTTGGATATTGAAACGGTTCCGCAATATGAAAGTTTTGAAGAATTGGACGATACTTCAAAAGCACTTTGGGAATTGAAAAGCCAATACCAAAGAAGGGATGAAATTTCTGCCGAAGAATTTTACGAACGTGCAGGTATTTGGGCCGAATTTGGAAAAATAATCTGTATTTCGGTCGGGCATTTTGTGATTAATGGCGATGTCAGAAATTTTAGAATAACCAGTTTTCACGGCGATGAAATACAAATATTACTGGATTTTAAACGGCTTTTGGAAGTATACTTCAACAAACCCCATCATTTACTTTGTGCGCATAATGGCAAGGAATTCGACTTTCCCTATATCGCCCGCAGAATGATAATCAATGGCATTGATATTCCTTATAAATTGGATCTGTTCGGAAAAAAACCCTGGGAAGTTCCGCATTTGGATACCTTGGAACTCTGGAAATTTGGCGACTACAAAACCTTTACTTCCTTGAAATTGATGGCGCACATACTTGGAATTCCTTCCCCGAAAGATGATATTGACGGCGGTCAAGTTCGCCAAGTTTTTTATGAGGAAAAAGACATTGACCGAATTATAATCTATTGCGAAAAAGATACGGTTACCGTGGCGCAAATATTTTTAAGGCTCCGCAACGAACCTATTTTGGTGGAGGAGGAGATTCTTTCGGTATAAATTTTCAAATATTTCTAAATATAAAAAGCCCGTTACGAAATCCGTAACGGGCTCTTTCATTCAAACTAACTATTAATTATTCCTTAATAAATCGCTTCATCAATTTGCCTTCTTCAGTATTTACTTGAATAAAGTAACTACCGCTCTGCAATGCTGAAACGTCAACGTTTTCAGAAAAAGAACCCTTGCCAACTATTTGACCAACCAGGTTGTAAATTACATACTCTTTCCCTGTGGCATTCAATAATGAAATATTCAATACCGATTGCGCGGGATTTGGATAAAGTACCATTTCAGAATTTGAAATGCTGCTGCCATCTGCAATACCTTGGTTCGCAGCACTGCTACCTACAATAACCGTGTAATCTTCTACTTCACCATAACTGAAAGTTTCACACGCACTTTGTGCTGTGTTATATTTCATGGAAACGCGCATTCTTGTTGCTCCCGAAAGGGCAGAAGTAGGCACTGTGAAGGTAGAGCTCAAGGTTCCGCTGCTTGAGGAAGAACCGCTCACCATCAATTCGTTGGAATCAAAGGTACCGTTGTGGTTGTAATCTATCCATATTTTCCAATATTCTCTGTAACTGCTACTTGAGAAACCGGCACTGAACTGAATGGTATTGCTACCATAGGGCAAGTTTGCCGAAAGACTTGTATTGTCTTTATAACCGCCGTCATTTCCGGATGGATTGTTCAGATTGTTCAACTTTACAAGGTCAATATACTCGTAGCTAGAGTTATTTCCTTTGGAAGCACAATAGCTAACGGAGCTTGATTGCGTGGTAACATTTACCGTATTACTGAAACCGGAGTTATTTCCCGCGGCATCGTGTGCACGTACCTTAAATGAATAAGCAGTGGCTGCTGCAAGTCCCGTGATATTGGTTGAAGTGCCAGTAACGCTACCTATATTTGTGCTACCTTGAAAAACATCATATCCAGTAACTCCAACATTATCTGTGGAAGCATTCCACGAAAGGGTAAGAGTAGTCTGGGCCACATTTGAAGCTACCAAGTTTGTTGGCGTGGAAGGTGCTTGGGTATCAGGACCTGACCCGCCTCCTAAGCTTACCGTATAATCTTCAACCTCTCCATAACTAAAAGTTTCACAAGCGGTTGGAATTCCGTTGTATTTCATGGAAACCCGCATTCTTGTATCGCTTCCAACTGTACCCGTTGGGACGGTAAAAGTGCCGCTATTAGGAGTATTTTTTGAAGCAGCTTTTGACCAAATCAATTCGCCAGCATCATCAAAATCGTTGTCGCCGTTATAGTCAATCCACACTGCGTAGCCTTCATTATAAGTGGTACCTGTCCAAGTTGGGGTAACAGTAATAGTGTAAGAAGAACCTTCGCTCAAGGAAGTTGAAATACTTGTAAAATCTGAATATTTCTGTGCACCGGACGCATTGTTAATCGTATTCAATTGAACTCTACTAATGTATTCGTCATTCACATTATTTCCTTGTGATGCGCAGTAATTGCTACTTCCTCCGCCGCCACCGTAAGCAGCGCCCACGCCTACTGCGTACCATGCGTTGGTTACAGCTTGTTCCTCAGCGCCTCCGGCACCGTAAAGATCTACTGCAGCCTGTATCGCACCTGTGCGGGCATCAGCGTAGTTGGAATTTCCGGAGAGGTAAAAACTTAAAGTTCTATAAGCAATATTTGAAGCTTTAGTCATTCCAATTCCTGAAACGGAATATGAATTTCCTATGCCATTAGTGCCATTTCCGCCCACTACCGAAAGGTAAAACCAGTGATTTAAAACTCCCGAGTTTGTGTGTACTCCACAATAGTCATTGTATTGTGTGGGTGTTCCGCAATTGGGGTTTTGCCAGTATTGGCCGCCGTATGTATCAGGTTGGCCAAGTGATGTAGGATTGCTCATTGAACGCAGTGCGGCTGAACCACTCCGGCGGTCTATGTCTTCACCGATAAGCCAAACGCTGGCGGATGGATTGGTGTCGCTTCCGTTCCCTTTTGCGAAATGCTCAATGGCTGCTCCCCAAATATCTGAAAAGCCTTCATTTAAACCGCCAGATTCCCTTTGGTATGCAAGATTTGCAGTATAGGTGGTTACTGCATGCCCGATTTCGTGACCTGCAACATCAATGGAAGTTAAGGCATCAAAACCATTACATCCTTCAGAAACACAGGAACCGTCACCGTAAGACATAACGGAACCGTTCCAAAAAGCGTTGTTATAATTAGTATCAACATGTACGTAACTTCTTATTTGTGCCCCGTTGCCGTCATAACTATTTCTGTTATGTTTTTGTTGCCAGTAATCGTAGGTTTCCATAGCTCCCCAATGCGCATCCAAGGCGGCATTGTCCTTATTTGCGCTGTGCTCAGCGGTTGTCCAATTATTATCGTTGTCTGTAAACTGTTGGTAATTATTTACGTAAGGGTACGAACTTCCCGGTGCTTGGTGCAATGCATCGCGGGTGTAAACTTTTCTTCCGGAATCGCTTAAAATATAGTTTCCACCACTGAGGGCTGTTTCAATACTTTGGGTGCCGCTGTATCGTGTTTGTGCGGTACCACTTACTAATGATGGAAATTCCATAGTTGCGATACGCTCACAAAATTCGGTTTCGGTTTCAACCGTTGCCTTGGCATTTCCTACGAATCCCATATTGCTCGCGTGCTTTATAATTGCATCGTAAAACAACGCCTCGCCACTTTTCGCGTCAATATACAGATTACCGCGGCTTATAGGATTTGTAGCGAAAATATCGAACTTATAGGCAAGATTGTATTTGTTAATGTCATGGATATGATCGGCACTTGAAAAATCGGGCAGGATTACCAATTCTCCTTCAGGTTTTTTATAATTGTCCATTTCTTTCGCCGCACCGGGATATTCCCACATATAATGTTCGGCGCCAATATGGCTTATGGCTCTATTGAAAGCCTGGGAATTGCTGAGTTTTGGAGCAACATCAAAATCTGCAATTTGGTAATACTCATTGCTTATGGACTTGACCGAGCCGCTTTTACTGTGCAACTCTACGGTTCCAAATTCTACTTTTACACCTTTGTAGTATTGTTGCATCTTTTGGTGCGTAAAACCTATTTGGTCCTGTTCCTGTTTTAGGGTATTAAAGGAAGTTTCTGGGGATATTTCGAAAACTTCCTTTAGTAACTCTTTGGAATTTTGAAGGGAAAAGGCTTGGGATTCATCCAATTTGATGAGGCTTGGAGGTTGCTTTACGTTTTTCTTTTCATTAGGCTTGTCCTGTGCCGAAACGATAGAAGTTCCGGAGGCAAAAACAGCTACAGCCAATGAAAGTTGAAAAAACACTTTGTTAATCTTTTTCATAGTGGAATAGTTTTGGTTTATAAATTAAAATGTTAAAATTAAGTCTATGAAATAACACATAATTCCGTTTAAAAACAAATATTTTCGACAAAATGCAATATTTAGTGTTAATTCCTTACTCAAAAAATAATTTTTATAATAACACTTGAACTATAAATTGTACCACAATAGAGTTTTCAATCTCTTATCTTTGAACCATGAAGAATACCTCATTACTTTCTGTAGAAAATTTATCGGTCTCTTTTGGAACCAAATCAAAAAAAATTGAAGTAGTTCATGAAATTTCATTTGAGGTCCTTGAAAATCAAATCGTTGGTATCGTGGGGGAATCAGGATCCGGAAAGTCTGTTACATCTTTGGCTCTTTTGGGCCTTCTTCCAAAAAAGGAAGCCCACATTATGGGCAAAATTCATTTTGAAAATCGCAATTTACTTTCTCTTTCGGAGAGCGAAATGAGAAAATTAAGAGGGGAAGAAATAGCCATGATTTTTCAGGAACCCATGAGCGCGCTCAATCCTTCACTTAAATGTGGGATTCAGGTTTCCGAAATCCTTCGCTCGCATTTAAATATGAATGCACGGCAGGCGAAGAAGGAAGCACTTTCATTATTCGAAAAAGTCCGTTTACCACGTCCCGAGGAAATCTATGGAAGTTATCCCCACCAAATTAGCGGCGGACAAATGCAACGGGTTATGATTGCTATGGCAATTGCCTGCAAACCCAAACTATTAATTGCCGATGAGCCTACCACCGCCTTGGACGTCACGGTCCAAAAGGAAATTATCACTCTTTTGAAAACAATTCAGCGTGAGACCAAAATGAGTATGATTTTTATTTCCCACGACTTAAATCTGGTTTCGGAAATTGCCGATAGAGTGGTGGTGATGTTCAAAGGGTCTATCGTTGAAAATTCGGAATCTGGAAAGTTATTTCGAGAGCCAGAAGCAGAATATACGCGTGCATTGTTGGCCTCCCGACCTACGTTGGACGTCCGCTATGCCACATTGCCCACCATAGCTTCTATAGAGAACAATACATTTAAGCCAATTACTGTGAGTGCAGCCCAGCGCGCTCAAAGGCATAAAAGACTTTATACGAAAAATCCCATTCTGGAAATAAAAAACCTTGAAAAGAAGTATTTTTCAAATTCAAGTTTATTTGGAAAAAGAGAAGAAATAAAGGCGGTTGATAATGTTTCATTTTCTGTTTTTGAAGGTGAAACCTTGGGATTGGTTGGGGAATCGGGTTGTGGAAAATCTACTTTGGGTCGCACTATACTACAACTGGAAGAAGCTTCGGCCGGTAGCATCCGATACCGGGGAAAAGAACTTACTTCACTTTCAAAATCTGAAATCAAAAATTTACGCAAGGAAATCCAGATTATATTCCAAGATCCATATTCCTCCTTAAACCCGCGGTTAATGATAGGGCAGGCGTTGATGGAACCAATGGAAGTCCATAATTTAGGAAAGAACACAGCCGATCGGAAGCAACGTGTAATTTCACTTTTACAAAATGTGGGTCTTGATGAAAAATACTTCTATCGCTACCCGCATGAACTTTCCGGTGGCCAAAGGCAACGAGTGGGCATTGCACGTACGGTTGCCATGGAGCCTAAACTGATTATCTGCGATGAATCCGTCTCTGCTCTGGACATATCCGTACAGGCACAGGTTTTAAACTTGTTGAACGGTTTAAAAAATGAATATGGCTTTACCTATATATTTATATCACACGATTTGGCAGTAGTGAAGTATATGGCCGACCAACTTTTAGTAATGAATAACGGTAAAATCGAGGAAATTGGGGATGCGGATGAAATTTATGCCAACCCACAAAAAGAATATACCAAGAAATTAATTAATGCCATTCCCCAGGCCAAGTAACCAGTAGAAATTATAACGCATAAAAAAACCCGTTCTAACCTCACGAAGAACGGGATTTTATTTTTTCTGTTCAAGACAGATTTGGGGATAATACAACCATAAAAAAAGATTAGACCAACAAAAACAACTTTTTCAGAACAAACATTACGTTATGTAAGAGTTCAAAAGTGCTTTTAAATGATCTAACTACTTTTTTCATATGAGATTAAGTTGGTAAGATTTGGGACTGTAAATATGTGAAGTTTTTTTTATTCAAACGATAAAAAGCACAAAAATTCGATGAAATGCATTAAAATTTAACAAATGAACCCAAAGCTTTACCAATTAAATATGTCGTTAAATCTTTCATCATGTGAATTTAAATAATTGTAATTCAATATTTTAATGCTGAGATTTAGAGAGAATTTAAAAGGTTTGAGAGATTTGAGAATAAGAATGAGTTTTATTCATAAGAGGGAGATTTAATTTCTCTATATTTTCATTTCGGGAACATCCCCTTCAACAACCAGGTCACCTTCGGTAGCATTTTTAATTTCGTCGACTGTAATTCCGGGAGCACGTTCCAATAATATGAATTTCCCATTTATAACCTCGAGGACAGCAAGATTTGTAACTATCTTTTTTACACATTTCACACCTGTCAACGGTAGGGAGCAATTTTTGAGCAATTTTGATTCGCCTTCACGATTGGTATGCATCATAGCTACGATAATATTTTCTGCAGAGGCCACCAAATCCATGGCACCACCCATTCCTTTTACCATTTTTCCGGGTATTTTCCAGTTGGCGATATCGCCATTTTGGGATACTTCCATTGCACCGAGAATGGTTAGATCAACATGTTGTCCTCGAATCATCCCGAAACTCATAGCGGAATCGAAAAATGACGCCCCTGGAAGAGCTGTAATTGTTTGTTTTCCCGCATTAATCAAATCTGGGTCTTCTTCCCCTTCAAATGGAAATGGACCCATTCCCAAGATTCCATTTTCGCTTTGGAATTCCACACTTATATCATCGCGGACGAAATTTGCGACCAAGGTCGGAATACCGATTCCGAGGTTCACATAATATCCATCCTTTACTTCCTTTGCAATTCGTTGCGCTATTTGTTCTTTTGAAAGTGCCATTAGTTCTTTTTTCGTACGGTTCGTTGCTCAATTCGCTTTTCATATTTTTCACCCTGGAATATTCTCTGAATGAATATTCCCGGAATGTGAATTTGGTTTGGGTCCAAGTCGCCTACGGGCACCAATTCCTCCACTTCGGCTACAGTAATTTTTCCGGCCCCGCACATGGCAGGATTAAAATTTCTGGCAGTTCCCTTAAAAATTAAATTACCGGCTTCGTCCCCTTTCCAGGCTTTTACAAAGGAAAAGTCAGCTTCAAAAGCTTTTTCCATAACGTACATTTTACCGTGGAATTCGCGTGTTTCTTTTCCTTCGGCTACTTCGGTTCCGTAACCCGCTGGAGTGAAAAAAGCTGGAATGCCGCTTCGGGCGGCTTCGCATCTTTGGGCCAGTGTGCCTTGGGGAACTAGTTCGACCTCCATTTCGCCACTGAGCATTTGTCTTTCAAATTCAGCATTCTCGCCAACGTAGGAGGAAATCATCTTTTTAATTTGATGTTTTTTCAATAAGAGGCCAAGCCCGAAATCATCTACCCCCGCATTGTTGGAAATGCACGTTACATCCTTGATATTCCTGCGAACCAATTCTGAAATAATATTTTCAGGAATTCCACAGAGACCAAAGCCTCCAAGCATAAAAGTCATTCCATCTGAGATTCCTTCGCAGGCTTCATTTACGTTTGAAACTGTTTTCTTTATCATCCTTTAAATTTTCTGAAAATTACAAAAATTCCAATCCATAAAAAAACCCCACATCTCTTAAGACATGTGAGGTTTACAAAATTTTCAAATTTATTTAGAAATCAAATTCCTCCGGAATTTCCTCAACTTCTGAATTTCCTTCGCGCCAGCGGGAGCAATCCGTTTCAATGGAAAGATTGGGTGGTCTTTTGAAGTTATCCTTTGAAACATTCAAGTCTTCATCGGCGTAGCATTGCTTCATATACATTCCCCAAATGGGAAGCGCCATGGTAGCTCCCTGCCCGTAGGCAGTAGAGCCAAAATGGGTCGCTCTGTCATCTCCGCCTACCCATACACCGGTAACGAGATTTGGAACAATGCCCATAAACCAGCCGTCACTGTTATTTTGTGTGGTACCAGTTTTTCCGGCAATAGGATTTTTGAAATCATAAGGATAGCCCGTCACGGCTTTTTTATAAATAGCCGAACCGGTGGCCCAGGTACCGCGCAAACGAGTACCGGTTCCTGATTGTGTTACGCCTTCCATCAAACTTATTGTTACATAAGCAGTTTCCTTGCTGATAACGTCTTTTGTCTTTGGCACATTTTGGAAAAGTACCGTTCCATTTTTATCCTCGATACGTTGAATTAAAATAGGCTCTACATAAACGCCTTCATTAGCAAAAGTACTGTAGGCGCCAACCATTTCGTAAACCGACACATCCGGTGTTCCGAGTGCGATTGACGGTACTGCAGGCATATTTTCAGTATTCACGCCCATTTTCTTGACTAAATCTATTACCGGACTAGGGCCCACCCGGTCGATTAGCCGTGCGGTAATTGTATTGATGGAATTAGCCAAAGCGTATTTCAAGGTTACCATCCCGCCGTAAGTGTTTCCGGCGTTTTTTGGAGTCCAAGGTTGTTGTAGGCCATATTTTCCTGCTGGGATGGTATAGATTGTATTGGGAAGTGTATCGCAGGGCGACATATGCATTTGGTCAATAGCGGTAGCGTACACAAAGGGTTTAAAGGTGGAACCAATTTGGCGCCGGCCCTTTTTAACCATATCGTATTTGAAATGTTTGTAATCAACTCCACCAACATACGCTTTTACTTCACCAGTTTGTGGCGTCATTGACATCATCCCTGCTTGCAGAATTGATTTATGGTAGCGGATGGAATCCAAAGGGGTCATAATTGTATCAATATCACCTTTCCACGAAAAAATTCGCATTGGAGTCTTTTTGCTGAAGCTTTCAATTATTTCTTCATCGTCCTTCCCCTGCTTTTTCATTTCGCGCCAGCGATCGCTTTTGCGCATAGCCTGTTTTAGGATGCTTTCGGTTTCTTTTTCCGTAATATCACGGAAAGGCGCCGTTTTGTTCTTTTCATTTTGTTCATCAAAAGCTACTTGCAGATGTGCCATATGTTTCTTTACGGCTTCTTCGGCATATTCCTGCATTTTGCTATCAATGGTAACATAAACTTTTAGTCCGTCCTGATAAATATTATATCTACTGCCGTCAGGTTTTGGATGTTCCCGAATCCAATTCTCCATAAAGGCTCGCGCATATTCCCTGAAATAAGTGGCGCTTCCTTCGTCATGGCCCTGTGGCGTAAACTTAATATTTAAGGGAAGCGCTTGCAATGAATCCATCACTGGCTCTGAAATATAACCGTATTTTTCCATCTGCGCCAAAACTACATTTCTTCGGTTCGTAACACCTTCCGGATTGCGGACGGGATTGTAAAGAGAAGCATTTTTGAACATCCCCACCAATGTCGCAGACTCAGCCGTTGAAAGTTCGGAAGGCGGTTTGTCGAAATAAATATTTGCGGCAGATTCAATACCCACGGCCTGGTTCACGAAATCGTATTCGTTAAAGTACATGGTGATTATTTCTTCCTTTGTATAGCGGCGCTCCAAACGGGTGGCAATAATCCATTCCTTTATTTTTTGAAGGCCGCGTTCCAATTTATTGCTGGAAACCTGTTCGGTAAAAAAAAGTTTTGCAAGTTGTTGGCTGATGGTGCTAGCACCGCCTCGTGAACCCAAAAACGCCACTGCACGAAGCGTTCCTTTTCCGTCGATTCCGGAGTGCTCATAAAAACGTGCATCTTCCGTGGCGACAAGTGCATTCACCAAGTGATCGGGCAATGCATCGTAGGGAACCGGCGTTCTGTTTTCCTTGTAAAATTTTCCGAGGGTTTTTCCATCTGACGAAATTATTTCCGTAGCAAGATTTTTTTCGGGGTTTTCAAGGCTGGTTTCATCGGGAAGACTTCCGAAGACGCCCCAAGAGGCCAAAAGAAATATTAAAATTATAAATAGGATAAATGCACCGAATAGTTTCCAAAAGGTCCTGATATGATGCCTCACATCCTGTTGTTTTTTCTTTTTGGGAGCTGCTTTTTTTGTTGCCATATTTTTTATTGTTGGGTTGCATCCTCAACGCTGAAGCCAACGTCAGTAATGCCTTCCAGTTTTGTAACGCCTTCCACTTCGCCATTATTGCGCATTGCGTGTGCTATATCTACGGTATAATTTCCTTCTTCAAAAAATTGAACATTCTCTTTGTACCACAATTTATTTTCCTTTATATCGCCAATTCCCTGGCCCAGCCATGAGCCGTCGGGATTGGCCATTCTGTATTCCAGCGTATCGGTAATGGTTTTTCCGTGAGGAAAATTCATCGACACTATCAAAAATAAATTATTGAATTTGTATTGATTAGTGTTGCGGATGTTTAAGAATAGATTATACTTTTTAAGTGAATCCAATTGGGGCAATTTAAACTCAACCGTTTCATCCGCTCCCCATTCGCCATCAAGCGACTGCGTCTCGCTGAAAACGGTTTCTGAATTACAGGAGAGAAGTAAAAAAGCTCCCAAAAAAAGTGCCAATACTTTAACCATTATTTTTTGGCTTTCGGTTTCGGTTTTTGCCGGAAGGTTTGTTTCCCGTATTTGCGCCGACTTTATTTTTAGGTTTGTTCCTGCTTTTATTTCGGCGCTTTTTACCCTTTTGTTTGGGTTTGTCGAAGCGCGTTAAACTATCTTGCCCCACTACATTACTGAATGGTTCTTTCTCCGCTTTTGGCGCTTCAATTATAAATTCCTCGAGCGCCATTGGTTTTTTGCCTTTTTTGTTCAGCTCAATTATTTCAGTGGCTTTTTCGGCGGTCAATTGGTGCCAATTTGCAAATTCCTTTTCATAGGCATACCACACCATTCCCTTAAAAATATCTATTTTTTGGCAGGTTGCGGTCCCTTTTTCCGTTTGGAGTTTTATTTCGGTACTAGGGAAATTTTCCAAAGCTTCCAAATAGGTATCCAATTCATAATTCAAACAGCATTTCAACTTTCCGCATTGTCCTGCAAGTTTTTGCGGATTGAGCGAAAGCTGCTGATAGCGCGCCGCGGAAGTATTCACCGAACGGAAATCCGTCAACCACGTGGCGCAGCAAAGTTCGCGGCCACAACTGCCGATTCCGCCCAAACGTGCAGCTTCCTGCCGGAAACCAACTTGTTTCATTTCGATGCGTGTGTTGAAAGTCCGTGCGAATTCCTTGATCAATTCACGGAAATCTACCCGTTCTTCGGCGGTGTAATAAAAAATTACTTTTGAAGCATCGCCCTGAAATTCCACATCGCTAATCTTCATTTGAAGTCCGTGGCGAATCGCAATTTCTCGTGAACGCTTTTGTACATCGGCTTCTTTATCGCGAACGGCTTGCCAAATATCGATATCCTTTTGTGAAGCTTTTCGATATACTTTTGGAAGTGCATCAACTTTTAAGGGTACTTTTTTCTTTTTCATTTGTACCCGAACCAATTCACCGGTAAGAGTAACCATTCCAATATCGTGGCCCGGCGAAGCTTCGGTAGCAACCGTATCGCCAATGCTTAATGTAAGATTTTCGGGATTTTGAAAGAATTCCTTTCTTCCGTTTTTAAAGCGTACTTCCACCGCATTGAAAGGTTCCATATTTGCGGGAAGTTGCATATTTGAAAGCCAGTCGAACACCGTAAGTTTGTTGCAGCCATCGGTTCCGCAAGTACCATTGTTCTTGCATCCCTTTGGCTGTCCGTTGGCGCCCGTGGCACAGCTGGTACAGCCCATATTTTTATATATAAAGCCCTTTTCAAATGTGAAGAGGGACGAAAATTAAACAAATAATTTAATCAGTAAAGATACCAATAATTAATTATGAATGCGGAATTCTGAATTCTGATTTATATTAGAACCACGACAGGTTGACTTCTATTTTTCGACTTCCAGATTCAACTATTTTTTAAATTTCAATTTCTCCGAACGTCCTTTTTTAAAAATCTTATTGCTGTTCGGGATGCCTTGCCGCAGTCTTTTTTGTTCTTCTTCCGGCAAATGGATTATTTCGATGCATTCGTCAGAACAACAATTTTCCATTGCCACGGCACATTTTTCACATTGAATAAAAAGCAAGTGGCAGGCTTCGTTGGCGCAATTGGTGTGCGTGTCGCAAGGTTCGCCGCATTGGTGGCAGTGACTAATTACATCATCCGTAATCCGTTCGCCCCGACGGTGGTCGAAAACGAAGTTTTTCCCGATGAATTTATTTTCCAAACCTTGGTTTTCAACTTGTCGGGCGTATTCAATAATGCCGCCTTCAAGTTGAAACACATTTTTGAAACCTTTGTGTTTGTAGTATGCACTGGCCTTTTCGCAACGGATTCCGCCGGTGCAATACATTACTAATTTTTTGTCTTCTTTATGGTCTTTTAAATCAGATTCAATAATATCCAAAGAATCGCGGAAGGTATCAACATCGGGTGTTATCGCGTTTTTGAAGCGGCCAATCTCACTCTCGTAGTGGTTTCGCATATCAACCAAAACCACATTTGGATCTTCAATCAATTCGTTGAATTTTATCGCATCTACGTGAATTCCTTTATTGGTGACGTCGAAAGTTTCATCATTCAAACCATCGGCAACAATTTTATCGCGCACTTTTACTTTCAGTTTTAGAAATGATTTCAAATCCTGCTCGATGGCGATATTCAAACGGACGTCTTTCAGAAAATAAATGCCATCCAGAAATTCCTTGAATTCCTTAAAGCGTTTCGCCGGAACGGAAAGTTGGGCGTTGATGCCTTCGTGGGCAATGTAAATACGGCCCAAAACATCCTGCTCGTGCCAGGCAACAAAAAGATGATTTCTGAAAAGATGCGGATTGCCAATTTTGGCATATTGATAAAAAGAAAGGGTGAGCCGTTCCTCGCCGGCCTGTTCCAAAAGTGTTTCCCTTTCTTTTGCACTTAATTTATTGTACAGTTGCATGCTATACTTTTTTAGGTGAAAAGAATTGATATTTAAAGATTGGGCAAAATTAATCATTATATTTATTGTTAACAAAAATCCTTCTCCCCTGATTTTTACTTTTGCCCCACGCACAAAGAAATAGTATCTTAGCTATTTAAATTTCCATAATAAAACATACTGAAAATGAGCACTGAAAAAGAAGCAAAACTAAAAGCCTTAAAGCTTACTCTCGATAAACTTGACAAAACCTACGGAAAGGGAACAGTAATGAAAATGGGCGATAGCGCCGTTGAAGATGTTGACGTAATCCCGACCGGTTCACTTGGATTGGATGTTGCCCTCGGCGTAGGCGGATATCCACGCGGAAGGGTTATTGAAATCTACGGTCCGGAATCTTCGGGTAAAACTACACTTACGCTTCATGCCATAGCTGAAGCACAGAAAAAAGGGGGAATTGCAGCATTTATTGATGCAGAGCACGCTTTCGACAGAGGCTATGCGGAAAAGCTGGGGGTGGATATTGAAAACCTAATCATTTCCCAACCCGATAACGGCGAACAGGCTTTGGAAATCGCCGATAACCTAATCCGAAGCGGCGCGATAGATATTATAGTAATTGACTCGGTTGCGGCATTGACCCCAAAAAGCGAAATAGAAGGCGAAATGGGCGACAGCAAAATGGGTCTGCACGCAAGATTAATGAGCCAGGCATTGCGAAAACTTACCGGTTCAATCAGCAAAACAAAATGTACGGTAATATTCATTAACCAATTGCGTGAAAAAATAGGGGTAATGTTCGGAAACCCGGAAACCACTACGGGTGGAAATGCCTTAAAATTCTACGCATCGGTACGTTTGGACATTCGACGTTCAACACAGATAAAGGATACGAACAGCAACGCGACGGGTAACAAAACCCGTGTAAAAGTGGTAAAAAACAAAGTTGCGCCACCTTTCAAACAAGCCGAATTCGACATTATGTATGGCGAGGGAATTTCAAAAGTGGGCGAGGTTATTGATCTGGGAGTTGATTTTGAAATCATAAAAAAAGCGGGCTCGTGGTTCAGTTACGACGATACCAAACTCGGGCAAGGTCGCGATGCCGTAAAAGCACTGTTATTGGACAATCCGGAATTAATGGAGGAATTGGAGAAAAAAATAAAGGACTCCATAGCCGCGATCAACCAATAAAATTTTTCCTACTACGCAACCCTTTTGAAATTGCGGCATCTACAAAATGTAGGAACCTTGATTAGTACGGTTGCCCTCTAAAACAAAGCAATAGAGGTAATTACAACAAACAATAATTCACGGTACTACGTTTGACTTTAGAAGAACTCATACAAAAATGTAAGAGGCAGGATGCCAAAGCGCAGGGCGAATTGTATAACCGTTATAACCGGGTGCTATTCGCAATATGCCTAAGGTATTCTCCCAATTTTACTGAGGCCGAGGATAATTTGCAGGATGCCTTTATTACAATTTTCAAAAAGGTTGAACAGTATAACGGCAAAGGGTCTTTTGAAGGTTGGATGAAACGGGTAACCGTAAATACGGTCCTGCAGAAATACCGAAAACAGAGGACTTTTGAAATAGTCGATGAAGGCCAGATAGAGGATGAGGTGGAAGTGGAGATTGAAAGCGAGGAAATTCCGTTGGATTTTCTGCTGAAAATCGTGCAGGAACTCCCGGATCGGTACCGATTGGTTTTCACGATGTACGTGATGGACGGCTTCCAGCACAAGGAAATCGGCGATTTATTGGGAATAAGCGACGGAACATCAAAAAGCAATCTCGCACGTGCCCGAATAATTTTGAAAAACAAGATTGAAGAATATTATACTCAAAATAACACTTGAAGTTTAATTGAAAAAACCCCTGCTGAAGTTTATCCGTAAATGATATTACAGGGTGGGGGATTTTAAAAATGAAGGAAAAGAAGAACATAGACAACCTTTTTGAAGAGCGCTTCCAAAATTTTGAGGCCGCTCCTTCTCCTCGCGTTTGGGAAAATATCCAAGTGCAGTTGAAGAAAGAGAAGAAGGATCGCAAGGTTATTCCATTATGGATAAAACTTGGCGGTGTTGCTGCTTTGCTTGCGCTTTTATTGACCGTGGGCAATGCGGTTTTTAATTCTTCCGAAGTAATTTCACCTTCAGTTTCCGATGAAAACGTTCAGCAAAATGAAAAAAAGCTGGATGGGGATAAACCATTTTCGGCAACCAAAAATATTGATGAAACAAAGGTTGTTTCCGAAGGGGAAAATCCTGTAAATGATAAAAGTCAAAGTGAAGATGATTTAAAAAATTTTTCCGAAAAAAACATAAACTCCCACAATTCATTATTGAAGAAAAAATCCAACGAAGCGAAAGTGGCTGTTGAAAATTCCGAAAATACTTCCGCAGAAAAAGAAAGAGCTTCAAAACAGAGTTTGATCAAAGAAAGCACTTCGGAAGAGAATAAAAACGGAGAGCGTATAACTTCAAATATTTCTTCTGAAAAAGAAAAAAGCAAATCAGGCAAAAAAGAAAACCTAATTAAAACGGAAGCTGATATTTCAAAAGTTAAAAAAGAAGGAGTTGCCGTAAATGAAAATTATGAAAAAGATGTTGAAAAAACTTCAGTGCAAACCGAAGAAGAAATAAAAACCGAAAGCGGCAAAAATAAAAAATCAATCCTCGACGCCATAGCCGAACAGAACGAGGCAAAGGAAAAAGCACCCAAAAAACAAAAACCAGAAAACCGTTGGGAAGTCGCTCCGAACGTAGCTCCGGTATATTACAGCAGTCTTAAAAATGGCTCGTCACTCGATCCGGCTTTTGCCGATAATTCACAGAGTGGCGATGTAAACGTAAGTTACGGCGTACAGGTTAGCTATGCCCTCAGCGACCGTTTGAGCTTGCGAAGTGGTGTAAGCAATGTAGATTTAAGCTACTCAACAGCCGGTATTGAAATTGGTACAGGACCTGTCGCCCAAGCCTTACGGTCTGTAGATTATGGAGGAAAAAGTATTGTAGTGACGGCTGTGGATAAAGGCACCTTTGCGAGTGGTGCAACTTCTGGTGGTTTCGGGGATATTATCCCAAAATCTACCGGTGGGAATGCGAAAATCATTCAAAATATAAATTATTACGAAGTTCCATTGGAGCTAAAATATTCTGTAATCAACAATAAATTTGGGGTAAATGTAATTGGGGGATTGAGCACTTTATTTCTTGGTAACAACGAAATATCAGTTAAGGCAGACAATTTCAAAACTGTTTTGGGAGAGGCGAACAACCTTTCCAGTATAAGTTTTTCAACTAATGTTGGGCTGGGACTGGACTATAAATTGTCCAAAAAATTTACGTTTAATATTGAGCCTATGTTTAAGTACCAGCTCAACCCCTATACCGATTCGTCTGTAAACTTCAAACCTTATTATTTGGGGGTTTACAGTGGGTTAAGTTTTAAGTTTTAGGTTAATTTTTAATTGGTTTGAGTACTTCAAACAACGCTAAAAACCGTTCTTCGCCATAGGACGGTTTTTTTTATACACTAAACGGTAGGTTTCAATAATTCATTTAAAATAACCTGCCGAGTTTCTTTTTTTAATTCCTTTCTATTCTCCAAAGTCAGATTTTCAGTGGGTATAACCTTATGCACTTTCACTCGCATTTTACCGGGACCGCCAATAAAAAATGAATAGGGAAATCGTTTTTTATTGTCGTGGAAGGTCATTGGTGCAATAGAAATTCGGTGTTCAATGGAAAGCCGAAACGCGCCATCCTTAAATTCATCGAGCAAAAGTGAAAGGTCATCCGGCACACCGCCTTCCGGAAAAATGCAGACGCTCAATCCTTCATTCAGTCGAATTTCTGCCCTACGGAAAGCTTCAACCCTGCTTTTTGTATTTCCGCGGTCCACCAAAATACAGGTGCGCTTATAAATATATCCGAAAAGTGGAATTTTCGCCAATTCCTTTTTTCCCACAAAAACGAAGGGGTTTTTTGTGGCATAAAACATCAACATAATATCCGTCATTGAAGTATGGTTGGCCACGAACATATAGCTTTTGCCCTTTTTGTATTCTACATCGCGTTTAATGATGGGGTAGCACCCACTGCCATAAATTATAAATGCGGACCAAGTTCGCGCGACTTTGAAAAAAAATGGATACCAGGAATACTTCAGGATACTAATAACTAAAAAGGGGAATAGTAGGATGGTAGCCAGGGCCATTATTAAATAAAACCAAATTCGGTACAATGCCGCGAAGACTTTTTTAAAAAATTCCATCGAGTTTCAAAAGTAATAATTTGAACAAAGCAAATTGGTTAAAAAAATTACCTTTGCTGAAATATTTGAACAAAACTTAAAAGATTTCCGCCTGTGCGGGAAATGCTATGGCACGAATACTTACAGGAATACAAAGCACCGGTACGCCCCATTTGGGGAACCTTTTGGGGGCAATAATCCCCGCCATTGAAATGGCAAACAATGCTAAAAACGAGTCGTTTCTTTTTATTGCAGATATGCATTCCCTTACGCAAATAAAGGATGCGGAAACCCTTCGTCATAATACGTACAGTGTTGCCGCAACCTGGCTTGCTTTTGGGTTGGATATAAACCGTGCAGTTTTTTACCGGCAGAGTGATGTGCCGCAAACCGCAGAACTTTCTTGGTATTTGAGCTGCTTTTTTCCTTTTCAGCGGCTCACCCTGGCGCATTCCTTCAAGGATAAAGCAGACCGGCTGGAAGATGTAAATGCGGGTCTTTTTACCTACCCTATGTTAATGGCTGCTGATATTCTTTTATACGATGCCGAAATAGTGCCAGTTGGGAAAGATCAAATGCAACATATAGAAATAACCCGCGATGTCGCTTCACGTTTTCACACGCAAATGGGCGAAACTTTTGTGATGCCCGTGGGAAAAGTGCAGGAAGAAACCATGTACGTTCCCGGCACGGATGGTTCCAAAATGAGCAAATCCAAAGGAAATATTATCAATATATTTTTGGATGACAAAAAACTTCGGAAGCAGATAATGTCTATCGAAACAGATAGTACGCCAATGGAAGCGCCAAAAAATCCCGATAACTGCAATGTTTTCGGACTTTATAAATTATTGGCTTCAAAAGAAGAAATTTCCAAAATGCGGGAAAATTATACTGGCGGAAATTATGGTTACGGTCATGCGAAACTAGCATTGTTTGAGCTGATAACCGAAAAATTTTCCGAAGAACGTTCGCGCTATAATTATTTTATGGAAAACCTTCCCGAAATTGATGCCGCCTTGGCTGCAGGTGCTGAAAAAGCTGGAAAAGTTGCGGAGAAAGTTTTAAGAAGGGTACGGAAGAAAGTGGGGTATTAGCTTTGGCTCCACTTAGTTATCAGTCCTATTTAATTTTTTTTAAACCACTTGAAAAAGTTTTCCCGGCAATGGCCGGATAACCCCTTTCAATTCCATGTTCATTAAAATACTAGCGGTTTTATATGCCGGAATCTGGCATTCCAAAGCAATTATATCCAAAAGCTCTTTTTCTTTTTCCTTTAGAAACCTAAATATTACTTTTTCTTCCTCGGTCAATTCAACAAAAAGTTGGGTTTGTTTTGGTTTTTGTGATTCCTTCAACTCCCAATTCAGCATATAAATAATATCTGCCGCTGAGGTAAGCAATTGTGCCTTCTGTTGTTTAATCAAATTATTGCAGCCGCGGCTTTGGCTATCGGTAGCTCGTCCGGGAACTGCAAATACTTCACGGTCGTAGGAATTGGCGATATCGGCCGTCACTAAACTTCCGCCTTTTTCTGCGGATTCTATTACAATTGTTGCCTCGGAAATGCCTGCAATTACTCGGTTCCTTTTTAAAAAATTATTTCTGTCGAAGGTATCGCTGCTCCAAAATTCAGAAATTAAACCCCCGTTTTCCTGGATTTTCTGAACGTACTTTTTGTGGTCTTTCGGATAGATTTGATTGAGTCCGTGCGCTAAACAGGCTACAGTCTGTAGGTCATTTTCAATCGCCGCTTTGTGCGCGCAGATGTCAACGCCGTACGCTAAACCGGAAATAATTACAGGGTTTAAAGGCGTTAGCTCCTCAATTAAATTTTGGCAAAAGGCATTCCCGTAACTGGTAATTTTTCGGGTGCCTACGATGCTTATTATTTTCTTGCCGACCAAATCTATATTTCCGCGATGGAAAATTAAAATTGGGCCATCCAAACAATGCTTCAGTTTTTCGGGATAGGTTTTGTCTTTGAAATAGCTGAAATTTATGTTGTTGTCCTCAATAAATTTCAATTCTTCATCCGCTTCTTCTAGTTGGTGTTTCAAATTAATTTCCCTTAGGCGCAACAAACCGATGCCATCAATTTTGGCGAGGTTGCTTTTTTTCTCATTAAAAATAGCTTCCGCGGAACCCATTTTCCGCAACAATTTTTTTGCGGAAATATCCCCCAAATTTGGAATGCGTTGAAGCGCAAGTGTGTAGCGCAGTTCATTTTTTGAAAGCATCGGAAAAAATTTAAAACGGGGAGGAAATTAAAAATACAACATTTTAAGTTGTTGATAAGTTGCGGAAACATAAATTGAATTGGCTGTAAAAAAAGTTATTTTTGTTTTTATGCAACTTATAACCTACATAAACGACCTGCTTTACCGTTACGAATGTGTGATAATACCTGGATTCGGGGCCTTTTTAACGCGTTACAGATCGGCAGAAATTGATGGTGAATCCAGCACCTTTTATCCACCATCCAAAGTTGTTTCCTTTAACCGGCAGTTACAGGCAAATGACGGTTTGTTTGCAAATTACATCGCTTCGGTTGAAAAATGTAGCTATGAAACCGCGCTTCAGAAAATCCGGAATTTTACCGCCCAAATGTCGCGGCAATTGGAAGAAGGAAAAACAATCGAGCTAAAAAATATTGGGGAATTTTCGCTGAATAATGAAAAGTCAATTCAGTTTAATCCTTTGGAAAAACAGAATTTCAGCACTGCTGCCTTTGGTCTTTCTTCTTTTGTGGCGCCAACAATTAAAAGGGAAGAATACAAAAAAACCGCCGAAACGCTTGAAGAAAAAGCGCCAATACAGTTCACTCCTGAAAAACGCGAGGCAAAACCCTATCTTAAATATGCCGCAATTGCCGTAATCGCTATTTCGGCCCTTGGTTTTGGAAGTTTAAAACTTTACGAAAACCAGGTGCAACAATACAATGTTGCCGAAAGGCAGAAGGCAAATAATCTTGTTGAAAACCAAATACAAGAGGCCACATTTGTCATTGAGAGCCCGCTTCCGGTACTGAGTTTGCAACTTCCAAAGCATACCGGAATGTACCATATTGTTGCCGGGGCTTATAAAGAGGAGCAAAATGCTGATAAAAAAATTGAGCAGCTGCGTGAAAAAGGATACTTCCCGTTAAAAATGGAACCTACCCGCTACGGCCTTCATCAAGTTTTGTATGATAGTTTTGATGATAGGCGGGAGGCCCTTCAAAAACTGCACGAAATTCAGCGCACCGAAAATGCCGATGCCTGGCTGTTGGTGCAGAAAATTCAGTAGTCCGTAATCAGTAGGCAGTATTCAGTACGCAGAAAGCTGTATTTAAAATGGGATCTTCTTTCCTCTTTTTTCCCTTTTCTTTATTCTCAACTTAGGTATCTTTGCAGAAATTTTTTTCAATGGAAGCCAAAACACCAAAGGAATCACGTACAATTATTACAGACCTTGTTCTGCCGAGCGAGACCAACCCAATTGGTAATATGTTTGGGGGAGAGCTGCTTGCCCGGATGGATCGAGCGGCGAGTATTGCCGCGCGCAGACATAGCCGCCGCATTGTGGTTACTGCTTCCGTGAACCACGTTGCCTTCAATAAAATGATTCCCTTGGGAAGTGTTGTAACCGTGGAAGCCCACGTTTCACGTGCATTTTCCAGTTCAATGGAAGTTTTTATGGATGTGTTTATTGAAGATCGTGAAAGTGGAGTAAAAAGTGTTTCAAATGAAGCCATCTATACTTTTGTGGCTGTTGATGAAATGGGAAGTCCCGTTCGTGTTCCCGAACTCGTTCCTGAGACCGAATTGGAAAAAAAGCGGTTTGATGCCGCACTTCGCAGAAAACAATTGAGTCTCGTGTTGGCGGGTAAGATGAAACCCAATGAAGCCACGGAATTAAAGGCACTTTTTCAATAATTTTTCTATTCCTGTTTTTTAATTTTTCAATTCTAAGATAGAAGAGTGATGGACAGATATGTTAAATTACTTCATTTCGGAAATTAAGATGGTGGTTTTTAGGGGCATTTAAATATATTTGGAAATAGTTATTAATGAAGTTGTTGCGTAACTGTCTCTCTTCGATATATTTAAATCCAAATTAATATGAAAAAAATTACTCTTCCGAATTCTTCGAAATTACGAGCATTGGCCTTTTTGGTTTTGCTTCTTACTTTTTCGTCCTCTTTTTCACAGACCCCAAATTTCATCCAATTTCAGGGTGAAACCGTAGAAATGCCAGAGAATATCCAGACCTTCCAATGGTCCCAAATGCCGGAATCCTCACGTTTGGATCACGGCTATTTTGGTTGGATTCAATTTTATGGCACTCCCAAGCGGGAGGTACAAAATCTCTTTAAGCAGAATAACCTTCAACTTTTGGATTATATTCCCGGTGGCGCGTATTTATTCTATTTTCCTGAAAATACTTCAGTAGAATTTTTGCGCAGCAATGGTGTGCGAACAATTATTCCGGTGCCACCGTTAACAAAATTATCGGCAGATTTAAAAAGTGGTAATTACGAATCCTATGCAATGGAGGCAGGGAATATTCTCGTTACACTTATTTATCATAAAAATGTGAGTGCGCAGTTTGTGGTAAATGATTTATTGGGAAGACAAATAGCAGTAAGACAAGAATATACTGATTATAATACTTTGGATCTTTCCATTCCCAACAATTGTTTGGAAGATCTTGCAAACCAGCCTTATGTAAAATGGGTTGATTTAGTGGTCGCTCCCTCTATTCCCGATGATACCAAAGGAAGAAGTCTGCATAGAGCAAGTAATCTAGACACCCAAACCAGCGCAGGAAGAAATTATACGGGCGTAGGCATTGGCGTTATGGTACGCGATGACGGGAGAGTAGGACCGCATATTGATTTTGCGGGCAGACTTACAAATTTAAGCGGAGTTACGGGGCAGTCACATGGCGATGGCGTTGCAGGTATTATTGGTGGCGCTGGAAATCTTACGCCACAATATAGAGGAATGGCCGCTGGCTCCACCCTTTATGCGGTTGATTATATTCCCAATTTTTTGGATAGTAACACCACCACCCTCATTAATAATGGTGACGCCCAAATAACCAATTCATCGTATAGTAATGGCTGTAATGCTGGATATACTTCAATTGCGCGAACAGTAGATCAGCAAATGCAGAATATACCAACCTTGTTACATGTTTTTTCTGCAGGAAATTCCAATAACAATAATTGTGGATATGGCGCAGGCACCCAATGGGGAAATATTACCGGGGGCCATAAACAGGGGAAGAATGTTATTACTACCGCCAATGTTTTGTTTGATGGTACAATCGCCAGCTCCAGCAGTCGCGGGCCAGCTCATGACGGAAGAATAAAGCCAGATATCTCGGCCTATGGAAACTTTCAGATTTCTACGAATGAAAATAATACCTATCAACAATTCAGTGGAACGTCTGCCGCAGCGCCAGGAATTGCAGGAGTTTCTGCACAACTTTATCAGGCTTATGGCGATGCCAATGGTGGAGCACTTCCTCCAGCAGCGTTAATAAAAGCAATTCTTCTAAATACTGCCAACGATACCGGGAATGTTGGACCCGATTATAAATTCGGTTGGGGAATAGTAAATGCCTTGGAAGCGGCCAAAACAATTGAGGATGGCCGATATCTTTCAGATGAATTATCGCAGGGCAATACGAATACCCATACCATAAATGTGCCTTCCGGAACTACACAGGTACGTTTTATGGTGTATTGGAGTGATCCCGAAGCATTGGCCGGTGCCGATCCCGCTTTAGTGAATGATCTTGATTTATTGGTGACAGATCCATCGAGCAATGTGCACGAACCTTGGATTTTAGACCCTACTCCAAATCCTGTTACACTCGACAATCCTGCTACAAACGGCCCCGATCACTTGAATAATATGGAGCAGGTACTAATTAACAATCCGGCAGCCGGAGATTACGATTTGGATATTTCAGGATTTAATGTACCTATGGGGCCACAGGAATATTATGTGGTCTACCAATTAATTTCAGAAAACATAACGGTTACCTATCCAAATGGAGGTGAACATATAAAACCGGTTAGCCAAGAAGTAATTCATTGGGATGAAGTTAATACAACCGAAGATTTTGTTCTCGAATATTCTACAGACAACGGTGGGAGCTGGAACAGCATTGCTACCGTTCCAAATGATACTCATCTTTATCAATGGTCCGTTCCAAATGAAACTACCGGAAACGCCTTGATTAGGGTAACCAGTGGGACATTTCAGGATGTAAGTGATAATGTTTTCAATATGGCCCGCTATCCTCAGGTATTTAATGTGATACAGGTATGCGATGAGTCGGCGACCTTTGAATGGTCTCCAGTAAGCGGTGCAGAAGAATATGATCTTTATTTTATGGGCGAAAAATATATGGAAGTAGCAGGTACCTCCAATAACACAATAATAACTATCCCCATAGACGATCCAAATGCCGTAATATGGTATGCGGTAAGCGCAAAAAATAATACCGAAGGCTGGGAAAGTGAGCGAACCGATGCTAAACACCATGACGGTGGAATTTTGGATTGCAACCTTTCTATTGGGGATAATACCTTTGCGGATGCGATAACCCTTTATCCCAATCCTGCAACCCAAGAGGTATTTATAAATATTTCAGACAAAACCTTTGATAGTTATGAGGTGACGATTTTGAATAGTTTGGGACAAGTCTTGGACAGGAAAGAATCGGTAAATAATGAATCCACTGCCAGCATTAATGTTTCACAATATCCTACCGGATTGTATTTCATTAAGATTCAAGCAGGAAAAACCGCAACGACCAAAAAGTTAATGATCAGATAAAAAAGAATATACCTAATAAAAAAAGGAGCCCGATCAAGGCTCCTTTTTTTACATTCTGTAAATCCAATCTGCGGGATTTATCTTTGTTTTATTTTGATATATGTAGAATTTTAAAACCGTTTTTCCTTCCGTCGGGCTTTTTGCAACCGTGCCAATTACTTGTTTGGTTGAAACCCTATCACCCTTTTTTACCGATACTGTGGCGAGATTGCTATAAACCGAAATATATTCCCCGTGCTGAATAATAACCACTTTATTGGCTCCTTTTATTATTTGAATTGATAAAACCTGTCCCTCAAAAATAGCGCGTACGGTTGCGTTATCTTCCGTTGCTATTTCAACCCCGCTACTATTGGTTGTAATGTTTGGAAATTGCGGATGCTGATGCGTACCAAAACTTTTTACCACCATTCCTTTTTCTACTGGCCACGGCAGTTTTCCTTTATTATTTTTGAAACTGGCGGCCAATGCCTTATCTTCCGCAGTCATTGCGAATTCTTCAGTAGTGGCAGGTTTTGTTACGGTATTTTTGGTGGTGGTATTTGTTTTTTCATTAGCCTTCGCCTTTTCCCGCGCGATTCTATTCGCTTCCTCGATGGCGGCTTTAATCAATGCATCTATTTGCCGGTCAATTTCATCCGCTTGTCGCTGTTTGGTTTTAATTTGCGAAGAAAATTTTCCTTCATCCTTTTTCAGCGTCGCCACTAATTCCTGTTGATCTTTTCGCTGGGCCGTAAGCTTGTTTTTTGTTTCCTCATTTTCGGCAATTAACTTTTGCTTCGTTTTTTTCTGGGCTATTAAATCTGCGTTCAATTGTTGCAATTCCTCGGTTTTAGCCTTGATTCCCTCGCCTTGTTTCTTTCTGAATTTAGCATACTGTTTCATATACTGTATCCTTTTGTACGCCTGCAAAAAATCCTCCGAAGACAACAAAAACATAATCCTGCTCTGCTGGCTTTTACTTTTGTAGGATTTACGGATCATTTCCGCATAATCCTCTTTCATTTTTTTCAGCTCTTCCCGCAATTGGCTTATTTTATTAATGTTGTCATTAATATTGCGCGTTAGCAAATTGGCTTGTTGGTTGGTAACCCGAATCAGATTTTCTGAAGCGGCAATCCGTTGGTTAAGATCTTCAACCTGCGTCAATACCGACTTTTCCTCTTTTTTTGTTTTAAAGAGAAGTGAATTTATTTGTTTTATTTCTTCCAGAATTGCTTGCCGCTTTTCCTCGAGTTCCTTTTGCTTATCGGTTTGTGCGGAAAGCGTTGAAAAAACAATACAGCAGCTAATTAGAAAAAAATACTTGCGGAAATTCTTCATTTATTTCAATTGGATTTCTTCATAACCCTGCGGAATATCGAACGGAAAACTCACGTCCACGTTTAGGTCAATTTTTTTATAGTTAATCTCAATTTTCGTTTTTGAATCCTTTTCCGAAGTGTCCATCGTTATTTCCGAAGGAAAAAATTGGTTTTCTATTTGTTGATAATCGCCGTAGCGGATGCTCAGCAAACGATTTTCATTGGGTTGTGATAGTGTTTCAGAAATAATTTTGAAATTCTCCGGATTCAAAAACAGCGAATGTATAAAATTTTGCGGCTGCTGTAATGGCTGTACTTTGAATTTTCCCTGAAAAACCTCTGCCGAATATTCCGAAGGATTCAACGTAAAAATTGATTGGCCCAAAAGCAATGCCTGCGCCTGCTGAAAATTTATCTGTGTCCCGATCCAATCTCCCAACAACGCAAAATCGCCCTCAAAATAGGTGTTGCCAATGGTTTCATAATAACTTACCTGCGTAGGGGTAATCAATACCTTGGCGATGGTGATGCCCAAGATGGAAGCTTTAATCCAAATGTTTTTATCCTTTTCCATCCTAAGGCTAACAGTAATACTTTGGGTTTTTTCGTCATCCTCATAAACCAATTGTACCCTGCCGGCGAGGGTTTTGAAATCCGGTTCGGAGGCTTTATGGGCCGCAATAACTTCCTTTGCGGTAGCGCTATTTATTTTTGAAATTTTTTTCGTTCCACCACAACTGGCTAAAACAAAAAGTGAAAGAATTAAAAATAGGGTCTTTTTCATAGAAATTTAGTTGTCCAATTTTGTGGCTGCGGCCTTTTCGGCATAGGTTGTTGCTTTTTTTGAATCTCCTTTTGCGGCATAGGCTTCGCTTAACTGTTGATAAAAATCGCGTTCCATTTTCGGGTCTTCCAATATAAAGTCCAATCCCGTTTCAAGACTTACAATGGCCAAATCACTTTTTTTAAGACCGTTATTTGCAACTCCATTGAGCAGATATAACAGCGCTTGAGCGGGAAAAATCTCCAAACCTTCAGAACTCAATTTTGCGGCCGCGTCAAATTTTCCAAATTCAATTTCCAACAACAGGGTACTTTTCAGTAAATTGTAGTTGTCTGCATCTTTGGCGATGCCTTTTTCATAGAATGTGAGCGCATCCTGCCTTCTATTTTTGGCTACGAAATAATCGCCTACTTTTTCAAAAACACGGCCGTTTTCCTCTGAAAAAAGGTTGACTATTTGCGCGAGTTCTTCTTCGTAATTGGGATTTTCATTCACGAACTGAATAAAATCACCCAGTACTTTATATTTGGTTTCTTTATCAACTTCTTCAGCAGCAAAAACTATTTTCATGGACTTTAATGCCTCGCCGGTATTTCCTTCGTCTAAATAAAACTTGTACAGCGCCAAATGCACGAGCTGCGATTTGGGGTTGTTTTTCAACAATTCTTTTGCAGTCTGGAAAGCTTTTTCCTGATTTCCCTGTTCACTGTAAAGAAAGATGAGGCTTAAATATTCCTTTTCACTTTTTGGATTGCCTTCCACCTTCTGCTCTAGATTTTCTATAGCGCCGGCCGTGTTTCCCGTAACCCGATATATTTGCGAACGCAGTGCATTGCGCAAATCGCTCTCGCCCCAAATTTGATCCAGTTCATCCAATTGCACCAAAGCCTTTTCGTATTGTTTTGTGAGTGTGAATAAATTGGCCAAATCCTCTTTGTAATCTTCATCAAAAGGAATCAATTTTTCTACCAGCGGAATCGCTTTTTCATAATCGCGCTGCTGATAGTATAGATCATAAAGTTGTTCCAAAACATCCAACCGGTTATTTTCGGTTTCCAAAACCTTCTTGAAATTTTCTTCGGCTTCACTATAGTTCTTTAGGGCGGTATAATTCTTTCCTTTTTCAAAAAATACCACTGCCTTATTTTCGGGACTCTGTGCAGATTTTTCGGCTTTATTCAATGCGTTTAGTGCGAGTTCATAATTTTCTATTGCCTTTTGTTTTAAGGCTTCAAAAAAATTTTCCTGAAACGCGTCGGTAACATTGCCGAGATTGTCCATCGGGCTTTCAATGGAATCATTTTTTATTTCTTGCGAATAAAAAGACTGCGGAAGGGATAATTCCGAGTGAAAATAAAAGGATATATCTAAGACTGTGTTTCAAATTATGGGATTCCCGCCTTCGCGGGAATTTGTTATTTCAACTCTGAATAATCGCCGATGCTTACATTGGTAAACTTACCATCAAATGTAGCGTAATTGCCAATCATCGCGTTATCGAGGTTTGCATTTTTGATTTTTGAATTTGTTTGAATTATGCTGTTTTTTATTGTACTGTTCTCAATTACCGTGCCCGTACCAATGGAAACATAGGGACCAATTGTACTGTTTTTTAAAACAACTCCGTCGCCAATAAAACAAGGTTCAATTATTTTGGAATTCTCTTTCGTGACATTTTCTGAAATCAATTTTTCATTTGCTTCTGAAAGAAAACCGAGCATTTTTTTGATTGGTTTCAACCGTAACTTCCTTGTTGCCGCAATCCATCCATTCATCAACCGTTCCAGTCTTAAAAATTTTACCTGTAGCCATCATTCGTTTTATTCCGTCGTTAATTTGATATTCCCCGCCATTGATGATGTTATTGTCCAAAACAAATTGCAATTCATTTTTCAGCTGGGAGACATCTTTAAAATAATAAATTCCTATAACGGCTTGGTCACTCACATATTCTATCGGTTTTTCAACCAATTCGATTATTTCGTTTTTCTCGTTGAGGTTTACTACTCCATATGCTTCCGGATTTGCTACTTTTTTGGTCCAGATGACTGCGTCAGCCTCTTTATCCAAATCGAAATCTGCACGAATTAGAGTATCTGCGTAAGCAATAACCGCGGGCCCCGAAAGCGAATCCTTGGCGCACATAATGGCGTGGCCGGTTCCTTTTGGGTCGAGTTGTCGGTAAATGGTTGGTTTTGCGCCCAGATTTTCGGCAAGTTTTTTCAAACTTTCAACAACATCATTTCCAAAAAAAGCGGGATCACCCAGAATGAATGCGATTTCGTCTATTTCTTCATTTAAAACACCCGCAATATCCTCTACCAAACGGTGCACGATAGGTTTTCCCGCAACGGGAATCAATGGTTTTGGAATTGTGAGAGTATGTGGGCGAAGACGGCTGCCGCGGCCCGCCATTGGAACGATTATTTTCATATTTATGCCCGCGAAGGCGGGTATCTTATTAATTAGACTTCAATTTTGTTTCAAACCTATTTCACACCGGTACTCCCAAAACCTCCAGCACCTCGCGAAGTTTCTTCCAGCTCTTCCACTTCTTCCCAAACGGCGCGTTCGTGTTTTGCGATTACCAATTGGGCAATGCGTTCGCCGTGTTCAATGGTGAAATCTTCGTTTGAAAGATTCACCAAAATCACTCCAATTTCCCCGCGATAATCGGCGTCAATTGTTCCGGGCGAATTTAAAACCGTAATTCCTTTTTTAGCTGCCAATCCGCTTCGTGGGCGCACTTGGGCTTCGTAACCCACGGGCAATTCAATAAAAAGACCTGTCTTTACTATAGCTCTTTGCAAAGGTTTTAATGTGGAAGGTGCATCAACACAGGCCCGAAGATCCATTCCTGCCGAAGCAATGGTTTCGTAGTTGGGTAGTGGATGGTTTGATTTGTTTATTATTTTTATGCTCGCGAAGGCGGGCATCTCATGATTTGAACTCATATTTTTATTTTTAAAAGCTCCCTTCGGCTCCGCTCAGGGAACGGTCACTGAGCGAAGCCGAAGTGTTATTTTCTGATAATTTTTAAAAATTCCCTCTTTTCAGAAAAGAATAAAATAGCGGTAAACACTAACAATAACGCAGTGCCAAGCCAAATATTTCCATTGAATCCGTAAAAGGAAATTGCAGAAAAACCGATGGCCAAAAGCAGGTAACCGCATAACTTTTTCACATCGTATGGCACGTCGTAGTATTTTCGGCCATAAAGGTACGAAAGCAACATCATACTGCCATAAGCGGCGAGCGTGGCAATGGCGGAGCCCATATAACCAATTATGGGTATTAAAACATAGTTTAAAACCAGAGTAACAACGGCGGCAAAAACCGAAATGTAAGCGCCAAATTTTGTGCGGTCCGTAACTTTATACCAAACGGAAAGGTTGTGGTAGATGCCTAAAAAAAGGTTTGCCAAAAGTATGAGTGGAACAATTTTTAAGGCTTCCCAATATTGGCTATTTGGGATTAAAATACGTTTGAAAATATCAATATATACAACCACTACCAATAGAATCAAACACCCAAAAAGCGTGAAATATTTGGTGATTGTTGCGTAAGTTTTTTTTGCGTTTTCGTGACCGGAATGGTTAAAGAAAAAAGGTTCAATCCCCAATCGGAAAGCCATTACGAAAAGCGTCATAAACATTCCCAGTTTGTAACAGGCGGAATAAAGTCCCACTTGGGTTTCGGCGATATTTTCGGGCAATAGATATTTCAGAAGAATCCGGTCGAAAGCTTCATTTATACTGAAAGCAATTCCGGCTATAAGCACGGGAATTGCATACTTCATCATCTGTTTCCAGATGGATGTGTTGAAGCCGAAACCTATTTTCACATAAAGTGGAATCAAAACCAAAAGCGTAACTGCGCTCGCAATTAAATTCGCGATGAAAACATAGGCAACTTTGTTTTCCGGAAGCCATAACGAATTCCAATAAACACTGTTCTCGGCTAGTTTTGGAAGCAATAAAAGAAAAAACAGATTGAAGGCAAGATTTATAACAACGTTGAAGATTTTTACGACAGCGTACTTCATTGGTTTTTCATTCGCCCGAAACCACACAAAAGGCAGAACAACCAAGGCATCCAAAGCCAAAATCAGCAAACCGTAGGTTACATATTCAGGATTAAAATCTGAAGCTTCGGCGATAAAATTTCTAAATAGAAGTGTTATTCCCAAAAAAATGAATGTTGAAACGGTCAACGAAGTAAGGGTAGTGGACTGAACAATTTTTTGTTGTGATTTGTCTTTTGTGACAAATCTAAAAAAAGCCGTTTCCATTCCGTAGCTCAGCAAAACGTTTCCCAAAATCAGAAATGCCATTACCGTGGAATAGATTCCGTATTCCTCCGGCAACAAAACTTTTACGTAAAGGGGAACGAGAATTACTGCAAGCACGCGCGGCAAAACAGTTGCGAGGCCGTAAATAAAAGTCTGTTTGAAAAGTTTTTTGAAAACGCTCAATTGTTTCAGTTTTTAAACCTACAAGGTTTTTGAAACCTTGCAGGATAGCGCAAAAGTATTGAAATTATTGGTTTTCAAGCAGAATAGTTGTCTTTGCAATCAAACAAAAAGTCCAGCGATTTCCTCGGTGATTTTGGTGGGCCGAAATGTTTTGGCATCCAAAAGGCACCACAGCGTTTGTGCTTCAACAATGGTTTTGCCATCTTTTATTCTGATTATTTTGTAATGCCTTTCGCATTTTACGCCTTCATATTTTTCAATCCATGTTTGGGTTTCCAATTCCTCACCTAAAAATGAAGGATTTTTATATGAAATAAAATGGTTCAAAACCACCCAAACAAATTGCTCCCTGTGTTTTTCAGAAGTTTTTGCTTCCCAGTGTGCTTCCGCTGCATCCAAACACCATTGCAAATAGGTAACGTTGTTTACGTGGTCCAGCGCATCAATGGCGGATTCGGGAACGGTGAATCTCTGTTTAAAAATAAAAGGTTTCAAAAGCCAAGAATAAGTTTCGCAATGGTAAAATAGATTAAAATCCCACAAATATCATTACTTGTTGTAATAAACGGACCCGTGGCCATGGCTGGGTCAATACCTCTTTTTTCAAGAATAATGGGAATAAATGTGCCTATGAGCGATGCGGTAATAATTACTGAAATAAGCGAAATGGCAATCGTCAACCCGAACAAAAAGTCGAGCCCCAGCAGAAACATGCCGCCAACCACCAAAATCACGGAAAGGATAAAGCCGTTTAAAAGGCTTAATAAAACTTCCTTTATTAAACGTTTTAAAAGCGAGCCCCTTAGGCTATCGTTTGCAAGACCTTGAAGGACGATTGCTGAAGATTGTACGCCAACATTCCCGGCCATTGCCGCAATAAGCGGTACAAAGAAGAAAAGCGAAGCATGGTCTGTCATCGCTCCAGAAAATGTCCCCAAAACCGAAACACTCACGAATCCCCCAATCAATGCCAAAATAAGCCATGGAAGGCGAGCGCGAGTTAACTGCCAAATACTGTCATCGGCTTCCACGTCTTCAGAAATACCTGCGGCCATTTGGTAATCCTTTTCGGCTTCGTCTTTTATGAAATCTACAATATCGTCAATGGTAATTCGCCCTACTAAAATGCCTTCATCATCAACTACGGGGATTGCTTCCAAATCATATTTTTGCATAATCCGGGCTACATCTTCGGCTTCTGTGTGCACGTTTACATAATCTACTTTTGGGATGTAAACATCGCTTATATGGGCTTTTTCCGGCGCGGTAAGCAAATCTTTCAAAGATAACCTGCCCTTTAATTTTCCTTGTCTGTCGGTTACGTAAATGGAGTGCACACGGGTAACATTTTCAGCCTGTCTGCGCATTTCGCGAACACAACCCGCTATTGTCCAAGTTTCTTTTACGCGCACCAATTCCTTTGCCATTAAACCTCCAGCCGTGTCTTCATCATAACGCAAAAGGTCTACAATATCTGCTGCGTGTTCTTCATCTTCAATATGGCCAATTACTTCTTTTTGAACGTGGTCATCCAATTCTGCGATAATATCGGCCGCGTCATCGGTGTCCATTTCCTCAAGCTCATCTGCAATTTCGGAAGGAGTAAGTTGGTCAAGAATTCGTTCCCGCGAATCGTCATCCAGCTCCATAAGTGCCTCGCTGGTAATTTCACTGTCCAGCAATTTTACGAGATAGGTGGCATCTTCGGTATTTAATTCCTCAAGAAGTTCGGCAACATCGGCAAAGTGGAATTCGTGCAAAAGTTCGGTCAGCGCAGTGCGATTGTCATCGGCAATGAGCTGTTCAACTTGTTCAATAAACTCTTCGGTGAGTTCAAATTGCATCGTTTTCCAGTTTTTGGGTAAGGGCTATAAATTGCGAAACGGAAAGTTGTTCCGGGCGTTGGCCAAAGATAGCATCTTCTTTTATTTTATCGGAAAGATTGAAGGATTTTAAACTATTGCGAAGCGTTTTTCGGCGTTGCTGAAATGCGGTTTTCACAACTTTATAAAGCATCTTTTCATCGCAGGGAAGCGAAAGGTTTTCCTTTCGCCTTAACCGAAGCACCCCGCTGTCCACTTTCGGGGGCGGACTGAAAACCGACGGAGGCACGGTAAAAAGATATTCGGCATCATAAAATGCTTGCGCTAAAACGGAAAGAATACCGTAGGTTTTGCTGCCTTCCTTTTCGCAGATTCGCTGCGCCACTTCCTTTTGGAACATTCCCGTAAATTCAGGAATTTGCGCTTTCCATTCCAACATTTTGAAAACTATTTGGGTGGAAATGTTATACGGAAAATTACCTGTTATGGCGAATTGTTCTTCGCCGAAAAGTTGCGAAATATCATATTTCAGAAAATCGGCTTCGAGAATTTTTAGGTTTTCGTCTGGGTAGTTTTCTTCTAAATATGCGATGGATTCGGTATCGAGATCCATGGCAATAACTTGAATGTTTTTTCGAATTAAATACTTGGTGAGCACGCCCATTCCGGGTCCGATTTCCAAAACGTTTTTATAGCCTTCCAAAGTTAAAGTATTGCTTATTTTTTCGGCAATGTTTTCGTCTTTAAGAAAATGCTGACCGAGATGCTTTTTTGCGCGGACTTCCTTTTTCATCAGTGTTCGCTGATTATTTCCATTTCGGTGCGGAAGCTTACAAACTTGCCGTCAAATGGTTTGGTCTGTGCTCGAAGTTGCGCTGCGTCTTCAGCAAAATAGTTTTGAAGCGTTTCCTTACTGTCTGTAGTGTATTGAACTGAATAGGTAATGCCGCCCATTTCTTCTTCAATTACAACACGCGTCATCAAGGCTTTGCTGAATTTTCCTGTGGCAAGTACCGCTGGAATATGTTCGGTTTTCATCCAGTGTAGCCATTCGTCGTGGACACTTTCTTCAATATTTGTGGTAACGTTATAGATGTACATGATTCTGAAATATCAATTTGAAGTTTTATTTTTGTGATTTAATTTATAGCATCTCCCCGAAGCGACCTATATTTCTGTCGCGCCTCCACAAAATAAATACTGTCCGCAAAATTGAAAATTAGCTGTTCGTACTGCTGTTTGGCTTTTTCGGGCAGGTTCAACTTTTCCTCGTAGAGTTTTGCGAGAAAATAGTGGGCATCATCCGCCAGAATATCGTCGTTGTAAAATTGTATTATTTTAAGATAATTTGCTTCGGCTTTTTCGTACTGACCGGTTTTTTCATAGATTTTTCCTTCTTTCAGGAGGGCTTCGTCCTCAATTTTTTCGCCTTTATTATTTGCCAAAATATCTTCCAAAACAATAATGGCTTCGGCATCCTTGTCCTGAAATTCCAATAAATCCGCACGGGCATATTTTTTCAGCGCAGTCTGGGTGGAATCTTCCAACGAATTGTCGTGAATGAGCAAACTGAGCTGCATGGCATCGTTCGCCATTAATTGCGAAGTGGATTTTTTAAGCACGTCCAATTGTACTTGCGCCCATTCAAAATCGCCTTTAAAATAACTGGTCCGTGCTACTTTAAACCGGGCTTCCTGCGCCAACACGTCATTCTGAACTTTTTTCTGTATCTGGGAATAGTAAATGAGGGCTTCATTGAATTTTTCATCTGAAACCAAAATATCCGCCAGCTCCATTTTTATCCGCGCTTCCTGATATGGGCCAACGGGTTCTTTGGAAAGTGTTTTGAGGTTTGTAATGGCGAGTTCCTTTTTGTTATTTCTAAAAGCCAGAAAATGGTTGTAATCTATCTGAAGTAAATAGGTTTTGGGACCACGTCCGAACTCTTCAAACAATTTTTCAAACTTGGCCTCCACTTCATCATATTGCTTTGGGGAAGCAGTTTTCACCTCCATTTTCATCAGAATTTGATGGCCTTGCAAACGAGCTTCTGGGGTGAAGGAATTTTCTATAATGAAATCCACTATTTCTCGTCCGGTTTCATAATCTTCTTCAGAAATCGTAATATACGCCAAATCGGTAATTCCCGAGAGATCCTCGCCACGGCGCTTGTAAATAGCCTTTTCCTGCGTAAATGCTTTTTTGAATTCCTTTTGCTGGATAAATAACCAACTGAGCAATTTATTGTAAAGCACGTCCGGATTTTCCTGCGAACGTTTTAGCAGTGTTTTCCGAAGAATAATATTTGCTTCATTATGGGGATCTTCAGTTACGTATATACTAAAATATCGCTGCGCAACCCCTTGGAAACCGAGGTTTTTTTCGGTCAGTTCCAAATAACTGATGAACATTTTTTCAAGCTTTCCCTGTTCGCCATAAATATTCGCCAACTGCATGTTGAAATCCATTTTTCGGGTTAAGCTGCATTGCTTTTTCATAAGTTGTTACTGCCTCGTCCAGCAAGCTGTATTTTTCAAAAGTGTTGCCGACGTTGTAGGCGAAATTCGGATTTTGGGAAATGGCCTCAATTGCCTTCCCGTAATTTTCGTTTGCCTGTATTTCTTTATTTTGAAGTGAAAAATTATATCCCAATTCAACATAAAGCTGCGGAAAGTTTGCTCCGTTGCCAATTTTTTGCTTTAAAAGTAGCTCAGCTTCGCTGAAATTTTCAAGCTGCTGGTTGGCTTCTATCACGCCCATGAAATAATCCAACCGATAAGGATTCTGTTTGTTCAGTTTTTCATAGACGGAAAGGGCCTTTTCATATTCGCCCTGTTCAAAATAGTTTTTGGCCAGGACATCGCTTTGAGCAAAACCTGCCGAAAACACTATTAAGAAAGTAAAAAGGAGAAAAGTGCGCATGGGGTAAATATAACGAATGATTTTTGAAAAGCATCAAAAATAGCGCCATCTCAACGGGTGAAAAAAGTGGGATTTGCCGATTTCAAAATTTGGTTTTTGGCAAGTTTTTGAATATTTCCTTTCAAAGCACAATAAAGCCGGAAACTTGGTATTTCCAGCATTTATTTTTAAAGGATAAAACTATCCCAAATCGTTTAGATCAAGTTCCTCAATGGCATCCCAAGTTTCGTCAATATCCATATTGCTACCCTTCGCATTAAGATAAAAACGGTTATCTGACATTAACTGAATGGTACTGTGATTCCCATTTTTATTGTATTCTTCAATAGCCTTCATTCCATTTTTGTTCACCGTGCGTCGAGAGCCGTTTTCGGTTTCTTCCTCAAAATCCTGCGAAAAGGCTACGCGCATTGCCATAGTGGCCGCGGCGCCAACTTGTCCCGCGCCGTCAATAATTGTAATTGTAAATTTTTTCGATTTGTCTTCATTCGCATAGGAAGCCTCCAGCGAGGAAACGTTCATCATCCCCGCCTGCCCGGCTTTGTAGCTAATGCGCTTCATTCCGTTTATGGATTCTGGAAGCCAAGCTTTCAATTCCTCATTGGTCAGTGGGGTTTCGTTTTGAAGTTTTTTTACGTCATCCTGCATATTGTTCATTTCCTTTACCGCTTTGGTGGTATTGGATACATTTTCCTTTGTTTCCCTGATTTTGTTGCTCACGGGATTATCCTTGCACGCAATAAGCGCCGCGATGGCTATTATAGCCCAAATACCTTTTTTCATTTTGAATGGAATTAATTGGTTATACGTCTTTCACTCACTAATATAGTGATAATCAAAAAATTAAAGCCGGGGAAGAAGAAAAAAATCTGATTAATATAAAGAAGGTTATCGCTTTATTTCTGAAGCAATTTTTTCGAGTTCGGCGTACCAATTTTCGCCAAACTTTCGGATGAGTGCAGTTTTTACGAATTTGTAAACGGGCACTTGCAGCTCCTTTCCCAAAGAACAAGCGTCATCACAAATAGGCCATCTGTGGTAGTTTACAGCGGCAAACTCACTATAATCCTGTACCCGAACAGGATAAAGATGGCAGGAAATAGGTTTCATAAAATCGATGGCACCGGCATTATAGGCGTCCTCAATGCCGCAACTTGCAGTACCATTTTCCTTGAATGTAACATAGGCGCATTCCTTTCCTTCAACCAAAGGGGTTTCCAATTCGTCGAGATCTGTTTTAATATGGGTACCCTGCGCTTCAATAGCTTGGATGCCTTCGGGACGGAGGAACGGCTTTACTTTTGGATAAATTTCCTTTAGTATTTCTACCTCATTTTCGGTAATTGGCGCGCCAGCTTCACCTTCAATACAGCAAGCCCCTTTGCATGCATTGAGATTGCATACAAAATCCTTTTCTATTATTTCTTCAGAAACTATTGTTTTGCCAAGCTGAAACATGCGGCAAAAGTATAAAATTCCATATCTGAAACTACAAATTTTAAATAAAACATAAAATTCAATTTAAACTTAGTTGTTTGTTTCACAAGACAAAACAATAGTCCTAATTTTGCCCACTTAAACTTTTGGAAATGGTTTTAAACTTTAAGCAAATAGCTACCGCCACCATGGTACTTTTCGCAGTAATTGATATTATTGGGAACATTCCCATAATTATTGGTTTACGCGAAAAAGCTGGACACATTAATTCTGGAAAAGCTTCCATAATTGCGGCGATCGTGATGATCGTGTTTCTTTTTTTGGGAGAAAGTATTTTGAAACTTATCGGCGTAAACGTGAATGAATTTGCCGTTGCTGGGGCATTGATACTTTTCTTCATCGCCTTGGAAATGATTCTTGGCGTAACCCTTTTCAAGGAAGGCGATTCCAATCCAGATTTGGCTTCGATTTTTCCGTTGGCGTTTCCACTTTTGGCGGGACCGGGAAGTTTGACGACGCTTCTATCCCTAAGAGCGGAATATGAAATTCAGAATATAATCGTAGCGATAATTGTGAATATTGTGATTATTTATGCAGTTTTGAAAAGTTCCGGCAAATTGCAGCGTACTTTGGGAAAAAATGGAATTGCAGTGATCCAAAAAATATTTGGTGTAATTTTGCTTGCTATTGCGGTGAAGCTTTTTACCTCAAATATTCAGGAATTATTTAATTAGTTTAAAAGTTGAGGAGTTTAAATGTTTATATGTGTAAATATTTTTAAAACTCATCGGCTCTATAGACACACCGACATAAAAAAATAAAATGAAAATATTTATCTACATTTTAATGGCACTTTCTTTGGCATTGGTGGTTTACAATGCAACACGATTGGATTTTGGCCATATGTTTGAAGGCGATAGCTCTATCGCGGCAATAAGTACAATGGCGGGACTTTGTTCGCTTTTGTTGCTTACCATTCTTCTTATATCAAAGAAAATAGCAGAAGAAAAAAGGGGAAAATAGTTTATTGATTGTCCAAATGGTTGCTTGCCTCAAGCTCCATTACCTTTAAAAGCATGGGGTCGTCCTGGTTAAGGATTATTTCATACCCGGTGGGTCCAAAAAGTTGTTGGGCGATGTTTGCCTTCAGGGTTTTTTTCAGTTCTTCGAGGTGCGAAGAAAGGTCAATTTGTGCTTCACTGAATTGGGCGTATTCAATAAATTCCTTTGCCAATTTATCATCAATCGTGAATTTATTTTTGAATTCATCGAATTTCATTTCCTTAAAAAGGGAACGGTTTTTTTCGAGATATTCAAAAATGAAATAACTCATAAACCCGCTTCGGGAAACATATTGAAGGGTTTCATTTTCAATACTTGTATCTTTTGGTACGAAAACATCGGGGATAATTCCACCGCCGCCGTAAACCACTTTTCCTTTTGGGGTAACATATCGCAGTGAATCCGCGACTTTTATACTATCCGCGTGAATTAACTCGCCATTTCGGTAGCGTTTTTCGTAATCGTTGTAATATTTTTCATTTCCATTTCCGTATGGTCGCTGGATGGAACGGCCAGTTGGCGTGTAATAACGGGCAATGGTGAGACGGATGGCACTACCGTCACCGAGGGACATTTCTCTTTGTACAAGCCCTTTTCCGAAAGAACGCCTACCCACAATTGTTCCTTTGTCATTATCCTGCAAGGCTCCGGCAACTATTTCACTGGCAGACGCGGAATTTTCGTTTATGAGAACGTAAAGCTTGCCGTGTTCAAAATCGCCTCGACGGGTGGCGTAGGTTTTGTTGATGTCGCCACTTTTATTTTTAGTAATTAGCACCAGTTTGTCGTCTTCCAAAAATTCGTCAACTACCCTTTCTGCGGTCGAAATATAGCCGCCGGGATTGTTGCGAAGGTCGAGCACTAGTTTGGTAATTCCTTCATCCTTCAATTTTTCAAGAGCACTTTCAAATTCCTTAAAAGTGGTTTCTGAAAAACGGTTAAGTTTTATATAGCCTAAATCGTTCGATAGTTTGTAGGAAGCGTCCACGCTAACCAGCGGCACTTCATTTCTGCGCACCTTAATTGTGTAAACTTTTTTCTCGCTTGGGCGGAAAATCCTTAATTCTACTTTACTGTTTACTTCGCCTTTTAAATAATTGGTAATGCTATCTCGCTCAATCAATTCGCCGTAAAGTTTTTTTCCATCGGCGTACAGGATTCGGTCGCCACCTTTTATTCCAGCCCTTTCTGCCGGGCCGCCATCTATTGGCCGTATTACGGCAATTGTATCGCGATAAACGTAGAAGCTAACACCAATACCGGTAAAGGCGCCACGCATATCGTCTGCATTATGTGCGTATTCGCTTTTGGGAATGTAAACGGAATGTGGATCAAGATTTTCGAGAATGCCATTAACGGTAACATCTACAATACTGTCCGTATTTACATTGTCCACATATTCATAATCTATATAATCTATAAGCCGGTTCAGCTTGTCTTTTTTCGAATTTGTAGCGAAGATTTTCTCTGTATTGTCATTGAAATTTAACTTTGAGCCAATAAAAACACCCGCGGCCAATGCCACGCCTATCCAAAGGGGGAGATATTTTTTTTGCTTTCCCATGTTTTTATTCTTCAATATTTGTGAGGTGTGTAATGCTAACGCCGGCTTTTTCTAAAAATTTCAACCCTGCATTGTCCTTATATTCCATAGTATAAACCAATCTTTTTATTCCTGCTTGATGTATCAATTTGCTACAATCCTTGCAGGGCGACATAGTTATGTAAAGCGTTGCGTCTTTGCAGGCTTGTGTGCTGGAGGCAACTTTTAGTATTGCATTTGCTTCTGCGTGGAGTACGTACCATTTTGTGTAGCCCTCATCATCTTCGCATATATTTTCAAAACCGGTGGGCGTTCCGTTGTAACCATCGCTGATAATCATTTTGTCTTTCACAATAAGTGCGCCAACCTGTCTTCTTTTGCAATAGGATAATTTGCTCCATTCCTCGGCCATCCGTAAATAGGCAATATCGTACTTGCGTTGTTTGCTGTCCTTCATACTTTTAAATAGACAACGAAATTAGTTGGAAGTTACACGACTGCCAAAAAAAATGCTGTTAACTTAATGCTAAATGAATGGAGGGGTTCGGAAGTTGATGAGTTGAGAATTTGAGAAGTTGCGAAGGGTTATAAAAAGTTGAACTCTATTATATATTTAGTCTTGGTTCGTGGTTCCTTTCGTCCCGATTCCATTTCTAAAAAATCCAATTATTGATAAGCATCGGGATTACCATTCCAATTACCAAAGAGGAAACAACCAAAACCCAATCCCGTTTATTGAAGCGGAAAATAGTCTGAAAAATCCATGCGATAATCAAGATTATGAGCACAACGATTATTTGTGCCGCTTCAATCCCGAGTGCAAATTCCAATAGCGGAAGTATCCCGCCACCGCTGTCCAAGGCTGTAAAAAAGGAAGCGAAGCCCAGTCCATGAATCAACCCGAAGAAAATGGTAACTATATAAAAAACCCCTATTTTCTCAGCCCGTTTTTCTTTGCCTGCGGTAAAAAGATTGAAAAGGGCAGTGACCAAAATGGTTATGGGAATTAAAAATTCTATAAGATTTGCAGAAACCTTTACAACGCCGTAACTGGCCAAAAGGAGTGACAGGGTATGGCCAATGGTAAACATGGTTACCAAAATCAGTATTTTCCTCCAAGAGGTAAAAGTATAGGCGGCGCAAAGGACAATTAAGAAAAGAATGTGGTCGTAAGCCTTCCAGTCCAGCACGTGGTGGAGGCCGAGGTTAAAGTACAGCCAAAAATCAGACATTGGGGAAGTAGGTTTTTGTTAGGTTTCGCCAAATATAATGATTGTGTGCAAGATTTCATATATTTAATGATATTTCTAAAATTGTTCCTTTATGAAGAAAATGCTACTCTTAGGTATCGGGCTTTTTATCTGCGCTCAGAGTTTTGGGCAGGATCCGGAACTTTTTGGAACTTGGTATTTATATTTTGTAATGGATACAGACCTTGGTACGCCATATGAAGTGAGTGAAATAGAACCGCCAATCAATCCTTTTATAATTATTTCAGAAACGGGAAGTCCTGAGATAATTGAAGTTAGTGGGGAAGGAGCCTGCAATACCTTTAATGCTACTTATTTTGTTCAGGGAGGAGGGATTTCAAATACGATTTTTGATCGTACCATCGAAGATTGTGGAATCCAAGAACATAATTCTTTTGAGAATTCCTTTTTCGGGTTTATGGAGTCCATAGGTACATTTAACATAAGCTCTGATTCCGAAGGTTTTACCTTATATTTCAATAACCCATTAATGGGATATGCAATATTCAAGGATTATCCGCTTTCGATTCCCGAGAAAGATTCATTGGATTTTACCATTTTTCCGAATCCTGTCTCGGACAAAATATTTGTTATTTCAGAAAAACCTATCATTGAAACGATAGAGGTTTTTTCGATGGCTGGAAAAAAAATTATGGAAGTTGACGGCGCTGAAAATGTCGTAGATGTTTCCGCACTTTCAAAAGGAATCTACTTTTTGGAAATAACTTCTTCCGAAACAAAAAGCGTTCAAAAATTCATTATAAATTAAATGATAACCCGCACTTCCCCCAATTGTTGAATTTTATACGGAAAGTCTTCTCCGGGCGCGCCAATAAACATAAAATTAATGGGAATATTCCATCTTTGGGAGAGCTCCCTTATTTTTTCCGGGCCAAATTTTCCCTGCTCTTCAATAAACTGGATTTTAATTTCGGGATAGGCACGGTCCAAAACATCGATATCTGAAATTAGATTTTTTGCCACATGTTTTCCTTCCTCAACTACGGCAACGATCTTTAATCTTTTTGTTGGCTCGTTATTTTTTATGTACTGCATTACTCTGTTTAGGGTTTCAACATTGTCATTATTGGTAAAAAACAAAAATTGTTGTCCAGTAAGTTCAGTAAGTTTCCGTTTGGTCACTCTATTCCAAGTGGCAAAAAATTTGTTATTGTCGGGTGCGATATAATCAATAAAGCGCAATGCAAATTTTAAAATATAATGATGGTAAAGCATAAAAAATACAACCAATAGGGTGGGAATAAAATATTCAAAGAATGTTAATAGGAATTCAGGATTCAAAAATATATTCCCCAAAATTGCTGCAAATACAGCTGCAATGGCGATGAATAATGCCAAATAACTTGCGCGTTCAGGTCGCGGCAAATTCTGGCGGTTCAATTTTAATAATAGATTTCCTATTCCGAAGAGTACCATTACCGAAAGAAACGCAATAGTATAAACCCCCGCCAATTCTGCCAAATCTCCACCTGTAACAAATAAAATGGAAGTACATAGTACGAAAAAGAGCATAAAGATGAGATACGGACTTTTCTTTTTATTCTTTTTCAATAAAAAGTCCGGAAGTATACGGTCCAGCGCCATGCGTTCCATTAAACCGCCCACACCAACATAGGAGGTTAAAACAGCGCCACTCAATACCATGGCGGCGTCAATGCCCACCAATAGCGAAAGCCAACTGCCGCCAGAAGTCTGGCCGAGAAAGGACAAAAGGGCGTCTTGATTATTATTTACTACTTCCTGGGGAATAAGCGCCAAGGCCAAAAAAGCGATAAGCGGGTTGAAAATACTCACCACAATCCACATATTCCGAAGGGTTTTTGGAAACACGCCTGGTTTCTGTTCTTCCACATAATTTGCAGAACTTTCAAAACCGCTAATGCCGAGCATGGCTGCGGAAAATCCGAAAAAGAGGGCCATTGTAATGCTTCCGCCCACCGGAAGTTTGAAGTTTTCTATTAATGTTTCAAAACCGTTACTGAAGAAAAAATATAAACAGAAACCGCAAAGAAGCGTCAGTGAGAATAGATGGAACAGAAAAATAAAAATCGCCACTTTTGACGATTCGCCAATGCCAAGAATTACCAATCCCATAAATAGCAACAACAATCCTATTGTTACAGGCAAAATTGGGAAAACAGGCCAAATGCTGTAAAGATATTTTATGGCTTCACTGGCCGAGATTACCGCGGTTGCCATATAGGAAAGTACCGTCAATGCTGCAGCTACCGATGCCGTTGATTTTTTTGTGGTGTTCAATAATGCGTTGTACGCACCACCATTTAGAGGCAAGGCCCCAACCACTTCACCGTAAATTTTTCGGAATAAAAAAAGGACTCCAGCTACCATCAGTAATGAAATCCAAGCATATTGACCGGCGTAAAAAATGGCCAATGCAGAAACGTATAAACAGGAAGAACTTATATCATTGCCACAAATGGCGGTAGCTTCCAGTTGATTTAATTTTTTGGCCATAAAATAGAAGGTTAGAATTTAAAGGTAAATAAGCCAAAAACTTTTATGCCAAAACATTTTGTTAAAATTCACGGCTGCCCATAACTAAGGATAAATCTAAATTATTCAACTCCAAAATTTTAATAATAAAAAAAGCCCCGACATTCTTGTCAGGGCTTTTGTACTCGAGGTGGCCCCGAGACGTCGGGGGAACCCATTCCCGAAAGAACTGGATTTTGAATCCAGCGCGTCTACCATCCCGATAGCTATCGGGACCGCCACGGAATTTCTCCAATGGTTTTTATATTTTAATTGAATGGATCTTCGCAAAAAAAAGCCCCGACATTTCTGTTGAAGCCTTTTGTACTCGAGGTGGCCCCGAGACGTCGGGGGAACCCATTCCCGAAAGAACTGGATTTTGAATCCAGCGCGTCTACCATCCCGATAGCTATCGGGACCGCCACGGAATTTCTCCTATGGTTTTTATATTTTAATTGAATGGATCTTCGCAAAAAAAAAGCTCCAACATTTCTGTTGAAGCCTTTTGTACTCGAGGTGGCCCCGAGACGTCGGGGGAACCCATTCCCGAAAGAACTGGATTTTGAATCCAGCACGTCTACCATCCCGATAGCTATCGGGACCGCCACGGAATTTCTCCTATGGTTTTTATATTTTAATTGAATGGATCTTCGCAAAAAAAAAGCTCCAACATTTCTGTTGAAGCCTTTTGTACTCGAGGTGGCCCCGAGACGTCGGGGGAACCCACACTCCCGAAAGAACTGGATTTTGAATCCAGCACGCCTACCATCCCGATAGCTATCGGGACCGCTACGGAATTTCTCCTATGGTTTTTATATTTTAATTGAATGGATCTTCGCAAAAAAAAGCTCCAACATTTCTGTTGAGGCCTTTTGTACTCGAGGTGGGAATCGAACCCACACTCCCGAAAGAACTGGATTTTGAATCCAGCGCGTCTACCAATTCCGCCACTCGAGCATCTTTTAGGTAACCATTGCTTCAGCGTTTCTATCATTCCGATACCTATCGGAACCGCCACTCGAGCAAATGGGAGGCAAAAATAAACAATTATTTGTAAAATCGCGGATTTTTTGAATCGCTATTTTAAAAATTTACTCCTATTAATTTTTACCTTTGCAGCCATACACATCAAAACCAAAAAATATGTCGACTCCCCTTCCAGAACCGAAGATATTTGCCTGCAAACAAAGTGAAGTACTTGCCCAGGATATTGCAGACGCCTATGGTATTCCATTGGGAAAAATAATTACCTCACACTATAGCGATGGCGAATTTCAGCCTTCGTTTGAGGAATCCGTTAGGGGAAGCCGTGTATTTTTAATCGGGTCAACATTTCCAAATAGCGACCATTTGATGGAATTACTGCTCATGATTGATGCGGCGAAACGTGCATCTGCCAGACATATTACCGCAGTATTGCCTTATTTTGGATGGGCACGCCAAGATAGAAAAGACAAACCACGGGTCCCCATTGCTGCAAAATTGGTGGCAAAAATGCTTGAAACGGCCGGTGCTACCCGAATTATTACAATGGATCTTCACGCAGACCAAATTCAGGGATTTTTTGAAAAACCGGTGGACCATCTGTTCGCTTCCACAATATTTCTACCTTATTTAAGAAGTTTGAATCTTGAAGACCTTACTATTGCTTCTCCTGATATGGGCGGCTCCAAACGTGCCTATGCCTATTCAAAATTTCTTAATAGCGATGTAGTAATTTGTTACAAACAGCGCGAAAAAGCCAATATTATCTCGCATATGGAATTGATAGGCGATGTAAAAGGGAAAAATGTGGTATTGGTTGACGATATGGTAGATACCGCTGGGACCCTTACCACTGCTGCAGATTTAATGATGGAGCGCGGCGCCCTAAGTGTTCGAGCCGTCTGTACGCACCCACTTCTTTCCGGCAATGCTTATGAGCGAATTGAAAAATCGCAGCTGCAGGAGTTGATCGTTTCAGATTCCATTCCCACAAAACCGAGCGATAAAATTAGAGTGATTAGCTGTGCGAAACTTTTTGCAGATGTAATGCTAAGCGTAAACGCCAACAAATCCATCAGCGGAAAGTTTTTAATGTAGCTTACTTTTTGAGCCAAGACTAAGGGGAACCACGAATCAGGACACTTTTCTATGAAGCCATTTAGTTGTGTTTCGTCGTTCCCTTTAGTCCTGTTTCCTGATTCTCTTTTATCCTGTTTCAAAAAATCGTAATTCTTAAATCGGAAATCCAAAATAAACAATATCTTTGCACTCCCTAAAAAACAGGTTTTTAGGGAGTTTTTTAATTCTAAATAATTTAAACAAAAATGAAATCTATTACAATTAAAGGATCACAAAGAGAAAGCGTGGGCAAAAAGGCAACGAAAGCCCTACGTAATGCTGGAATGGTTCCTTGCGTAGTTTACGGAGGGGATGAGCCAATTAGTTTTTCAGCAGAAGAAATTGCATTTAAGGACTTGGTTTACACTCCAGACGTACACACAGTTGTAATTGAAATGGGAGGCACAAAGGTAAATGCCATCCTACAAGATATACAATTTCACCCGGTGACAGACCGTATTCTTCACGTTGATTTTTACCAAATTTTTGACGATAAGGAAGTTTCTATGGAAATCCCAGTTCGTACCGTTGGTAACGCGCGTGGTGTTCGAAATGGTGGGGTTTTGCGTATTGTTAACCGTAAACTTCGCGTAAAGGCGTTGCCAGAAAATCTACCCGATTTTATTGAGGCAGACATTACCGAAATGCGTATTGGTAACAAAATGTACACTTCGTCACTTAAGACAGACCATTACAAAATAATGCACCCGGATAATACCGTTATCTGTCAGGTTAGAACTTCACGTACTGCAATCGTTGATGAGGTTGAAGAAGAAGAAACCGAAACAGCCGAAGGCGCAGAAGGAAATGAAGTTCCTGCTACAGAAACCGACGATGTTGCTGCAGTAAAGGAATAAATCTCTTTTTAGGAAGATTACCAAAAAGCATCCCATTTATCCGGGGTGCTTTTTTTATTTTTACCGAAGATTGTTAGCAAGATGTTTTCATTTTTCAAAAAGTTTTTTACCGCTAAAAGTGCTAATTCCATTTCAGAAGAAACAGACCCCATGAAGAAATTTCTTATCGTAGGCCTCGGAAATATTGGGCCGAAATATGCTAATACCCGCCATAACATAGGCTTCAAAATTGTAGATTTCTATGCTGAAAAGAATTCACTAACGTGGGAAACTGCAAAATTAGGCGATGTTACTTCACATAAAGTAAAGGGCAGGACCCTCATTTTCTTAAAACCGAGCACTTTTATGAATTTAAGCGGAAAGGCTGTAAATTATTGGCTGGATAAAGAAAAAATTCCATTGGAAAATATGCTGGTAATCACAGACGATTTAAACCTTTCGTTTGGAACAATTCGAATAAAAACAAAGGGCAGCGACGGCGGCCACAACGGGTTGAAAGATATTCAAAATACATTGCAGACTACCAATTATAACCGTTTCCGCTTCGGGATTAGTGATGCTTTTTCAAAAGGAAGACAGGTAGATTATGTTTTGGGTGAGTGGGAGGCCGATGAAGAAAAACAGCTCCCCGAACGGTTGGAAATGGGTTGCCAAATTATAGAATCCTTTGCCCTCGCGGGAATGAATATTACAATGAACACTTTTAACGGAAATTGATTTTGAAAAAGTATTCCTCCGCTTCCGCATATAAAAATGAACGCCAAAGTGTGGTGACCATCGGCACTTTTGACGGTATGCACCTCGGGCACAAAGCAATTTTGAAGCGTGTCGTGGAAACCGCAAAAACGGAAAATTTGGATTCCGTAGTGCTCACTTTCTTCCCGCATCCGCGGATGGTGCTGCAGCAAAATACAGATATCAAACTTATAAATACCATCGAAGAACGATCCGAACTGCTCGAAAAAACAGGTCTCGACCATTTGGTAATCCACCCATTTACACACGCTTTTTCACGGTTGACCGCTTTGGAATATGTGCGCGATATTTTGGTGAACAGCCTAAAAGCGAAAAAAATAATCATCGGGTACGACCACCGTTTCGGAAGAAATAGAAATGCCGATATCGAGGATTTAAAGGAATTCGGAAAAACATACAATTTCGAGGTCGAGGAAATTTCCGCAAAGGAATTGGACGATGTGGCAATCAGTTCAACAAAAATCAGAAAGGCTTTAAACGAAGGCGATATTGAAACCGCCAATAGTTATTTGGGCTATCATTTTATGCTTTCCGGCGAAGTGGAAAAGGGAAGAGCAATTGGTAGAACCATCAATTATCCCACGGCAAATTTAAAGCTGAAGGAAAACTACAAACTAGTGCCCAAAAATGGCGTTTATGTGATTGAATCAAATATTGACGGCAAAAAAGTATTCGGAATAACGAGCATTGGTACAAACCCAACAGTTGGCGGAAAAGAGAAAACAATCGAGACCCATTTTCTCGATTTTGAAAAAAATCTGTACGGAGAAACAATCAAAATTGAATTTCTCAAATTCATTCGCGAAGAGGAAAATTTTGAATCCGTTGAAATCTTACGGCAAGCAATTGCAAAGGATGAAGCCTTTGCAAAGGAATTTCTAAAAGGAAATGGATAGGTTTCTGTTCAAACAAATAGATAATATAGGCCTTGTTCTTTTCAGGGTTGTTTTTGGCGCATTAATCGCCACGGAAGCTATTGGCGCGGTTTTTACGGGTTGGCTGCACCGCACTTTGATTGATACCCCCTTTTCTTTTAACTTTATCGGTTTTGATTTTTTGCAGTATTTGCGCGGCCCGCAATTATTTATTTATTTCATAATAATGGGAATCTTCGGCATTTTCGTGATGCTGGGCTACAAATACCGTTTCAGCATGTTTGCGTATGCAATTATGTGGACGGGCGTGTATTTAATGCAAAAATCCAGTTACAATAATCACTATTATTTAATGATGCTTTTGTGCTGGATAATGGCGTTTCTGCCCGCAAACAGATGGTTTTCGCTGGACGCAAAAATAAATCCTAAAATAAAATCACCGTCAATGCCACGCTGGGTTCTGCTGGTTTTAATTTTGCAGGTTTGGATTGTTTACACCTTTGCATCGGTAGCAAAACTGTACCCAGATTGGTTAAATGCTAGCATGCCAGCATTGCTGATGAGTAGTAAAAGTGACTATTGGATGGTGGGTGGACTTTTACAACAACCTTGGGTGCATTGGGCGATTGCATATACGGGAATATTTTTCGATTTACTGATTGTGCCATTAATGCTTTGGAAACGTACGCGAATGCTGGGTTTTGTCATTTCGATATTTTTTCATCTATTCAATTCGTTTATTTTTCACATTGGCATTTTTCCGTATATGTCCATTGCCTTTGCGCTTTTCTTCTTTTCACCAGAAATTCTCAAAAAACGTTTTCTTCCGAAGAAAAAATTATACACAGGCAACGAGGTCATTGTTCCAAAATATAAGAATGTACTTATAGGTATTTTTTCCGTTTACTTTCTGTTTCAGATCGGTCTCCCGCTACGCCACTGGTTTTTTAAAGACGATGTACTTTGGACCGAGGAAGGCCACAGATTGAGCTGGCGCATGATGCTGCGAGCAAAAAGTGGAAGTCTGACGGTGTGGGTGAAGGATAAGAAAAACGGAAAAAAAGAGCGTTATGACTACATCAAGCTTGTGGGCGATAAACAGAGTAGGGCGGTAACGACCAAACCTGATTTAATGTGGCAACTTGCGCGGCACATCAAAAAGATTGAAGCCGAAAAAGGTAGAAATGTTTCGGTTTTTCTAGAAAGCGCAGTGCGTATAAATGATGGAGAGTATCATAAATTCATTGACCCAACAGTCGATTTGGCTGCAGAAGAATGGCATCCTTTCGCACATCACGACTGGATTTTGCCATCGCCGGTTGATTATAATAAAAAATCAGAAAAGTAATTTTTGAGAGAATAAGGTGAATATTTTATTCACGCCTCTGTAGTGAAAACTTATCCGTAGGACGGTCCTTTTTATTGAAACGTATTTCCACTTTGCGTTTTCCGTATTCCTTTGCGGCCTCTTCATCCAGCCCCATAAAAATATCGATCTTTTTTTTCCAGCGACGGTTCATTTTGTCCTTTACAATAAAAGTTCCGTCCAGTCCTTCAATCTCAATTTCCTCGTTATGGTCCAGCCCCATTGCAATCAAGTCGCGAGAAACTGCCACGGCTTTTACACCATCTTCTAGCAAGTCGCCCCAAGCAGCAAGACGCGGATTTCCCTTTTTGGTTTGATGCTCTAGGGCGTTATAGGCTGTAGCCGTAACGGAGAGGGTGGTCATTCTTTTATTTGGCTGCTCGTTATTTTGACAGCCGAATAAAATTAGCACACAAAAAACCATAAATATGTTTCTAAATATCAGCATATCAATAATATACAAAAAATAAGAGAGAATTAAAAACCATAGAGCCACGGAATTGGCCCTAATTGGTGCAAAATCACCAGAAACGAAAGTTTTACCAGTCTGAAAAACCCGAAACCTATTCGCCCTTTTTTGTACCTTAGCCACTACAAAAAAATGACAAAATGCTACAGGTAACGGACATCCGCCAAAACAAAGAAAATTACGTAAAAGCCCTTGCAAAACGGGGAATTGATGCCGCTTCCGTTTTGGAAGAGGTGTTACAAGTTGATGAAGAACGCCGTAGTTCGCAAGCGCAATTGGATGAGGTTTTAGCACAGAGCAATTCCTATTCAAAGGAAATTGGGAAACTCTTTCAAACAGGCGAGGTAGAAAAAGCGAATGAGTTAAAAAAACAAACGATTGAGCTGAAGGAAACTTCAAAGCAGTTGAACGAAAAAATGCTTGCTGCAGCTGAAAAATTGCAACAGTTGCTTTACACGCTCCCAAATATCCCAAACGATTTGGTACCCGCCGGAACCGATGAAAATGATAATGAAGAAGTCTATAAAGAAGGTGAAATTCCAAAACTGGTTGAAGGCGCGCTTCCGCATTGGGAGCTTGCAAAAAAGTATGATTTAATCGATTTTGAACTTGGAGTAAAAATCACCGGTGCCGGATTTCCTGTTTACAAAGGAAAGGGCGCGCGTTTGCAAAGAGCTTTGATTGCTTACTTTTTGGATAAAAATACAACCGCAGGCTATACAGAATATCAAGTTCCGCATTTGGTGAACGAGGCTTCCGGCTACGGAACGGGCCAATTGCCGGACAAAGAAGGGCAAATGTACCACGTTGGCATTGACGATCTTTATTTAATTCCAACGGCTGAAGTTCCAATTACAAATATGTTCCGCGGCGATTTGCTGAACAATTCCGATTTGCCAATTACCTGTACGGGTTACACGCCCTGTTTCCGTCGCGAGGCTGGAAGTTACGGCGCGCACGTTCGCGGTTTGAACCGTTTGCACCAATTCGATAAAGTCGAAATCGTGCGTATCGAGCATCCCGATAATTCCTATAAAGCTTTGGACGGAATGGTGGAGCACGTAAAAGGTATTCTCCGCGAGTTGAAATTGCCCTACAGAATTCTTCGGCTTTGCGGCGGCGATTTGGGTTTTACTTCAGCATTGACGTATGATTTTGAAGTGTTTTCAACTGCGCAGGACCGATGGCTGGAGATTTCCTCTGTTTCAAATTTTGAAACTTTTCAAGCCAACAGATTGAAACTTCGTTTTAAAGACACAGACGGAAAAAATAAACTCGTGCACACTTTAAATGGAAGTTCTTTGGCATTGCCACGAGTTTTGGCCGGAATTCTTGAAAACTATCAAACCGAGGATGGTATAAAAATCCCCGAAGTTTTGGTTCCTTACTGCGGGTTTGATTTTATCAAGTAATTTTTTCAACCACGAATACACGAATATTTAAATAATTATTCGTGTATTCGTGGTTCTTTTTCTTCTAAATTCTTAGGCTTTCCCATATTTCTAAAACATTTTAAATGTTAAAATAAATGGATTTATAGTTTTCATTTTTTGTAAACATTTTTCTTCGGTAAGCCCAATTAAAAACTTTCAAACACTTTAAAATAAAGTTTTTATGAATTTTTGATTTTATGGATTTGTAAACATTCTAATTCTTAATGTTAAAAACTTTGTTAAAAAACGCAAAGCCTTTTCTTCCAAATTACCTTTTAATTTCTTCATATTTGTTAGTCCCGAGTAGCGGCAAATTTTAACCTAAAAAACAACGGACAACATGAGTGCAATTGAACCAATTCTTCAGGAAAACAAAAACAGATTCGTAATATTCCCAATTCAGCATCACGATATTTGGGAGTGGTACAAAAAGAGCGAAGCCAGTTTTTGGACAGCCGAGGAAATTGATTTGCACCAAGATCTTACCGATTGGACTTCAAAATTGAACGACGACGAGCGTTATTTTATAAAACACATTCTTGCCTTTTTCGCAGCTTCCGATGGAATTGTAAATGAAAACCTTGCTGAAAATTTTGTAAACGAAGTTCAGTACAGCGAAGCAAAATTCTTTTATGGTTTCCAAATAATGATGGAAAATATTCACAGCGAAACCTATTCGTTGTTGATTGATACGTATGTGAAAGACGATAAAGAAAAAGACCAACTTTTCAATGCTATCGAAACGTTTCCCGCAATTAAAAAGAAAGCAGATTGGGCGTTGAAATGGATTGAAAGCGATTCATTTGCCGAGCGTTTAATAGCTTTCGCAGCGGTTGAAGGAATATTCTTTTCCGGCGCTTTCTGTTCTATTTTCTGGTTGAAAAAACGCGGATTGATGCCTGGTCTTACTTTTTCAAATGAATTAATTTCCCGCGATGAGGGCGTGCACTGCGATTTTGCCGTGCATCTTCACAATCACCATTTAAAAAATAAAGTTTCAAAAGAACGCATCCGCGAAATTATTGTGGACGCTTTAAATATTGAACGCGAGTTTATCACCGAATCACTTCCTGCAAGTTTGATTGGGATGAATTCAAAATTGATGACACAATATCTTGAATTTGTAACCGATAGACTCTTGGTGGAATTGGAATGCGAAAAGGAATACAACGTTACCAATCCGTTCGATTTTATGGATATGATTTCGCTTCAAGGAAAGACCAATTTCTTTGAAAAACGCGTTGGCGAATACCAAAAAGCTGGGGTTACCAACAAAGACAAGGAATCGAACAAAATCAGTTTCGACGCAGATTTTTAGAAAGCTTCCGCTTTCCCCATTATAAAAAAATATAGTTAGTTGAATATGTGCAATTTAGGCATTGCGCACAACTGTTTTCAGCTAAAATACTAACCAGTAAAATTTTAAGATTATGAATGTAGTAAAAAGAGACGGCCGCAAAGAACCCATGATGTTCGATAAAATCACGGCCCGCGTGCGCAAATTGTGTTACGGTTTAAACGAATTGGTAGATCCCGTAAAAGTGGCGATGCGTGTTATTGAAGGACTATACGACGGCGTAACCACCAGCGAACTCGATAATTTGGCTGCGGAAATTGCGGCAACACTTACTACATCGCACCCAGATTATGCACGTTTGGCGGCAAGAATCTCTGTTTCAAACCTACATAAGAACACGAAAAAATCTTTTTCGGAAGTGATGACAGATCTTTACGAATATGTAAATCCGCGCACCGGAAAAAAAGCACCTTTGCTGAGCGATGAGGTTTATGAGGTGATAAAAAATAATGCTGAGGAGCTTGGATTCAACCATCATCTACAATCGTGATTTTGGGTATGATTATTTTGGCTTTAAAACATTGGAACGTTCCTATTTGCTGAAGTTAAACGGAAAAATCGTGGAGCGTCCTCAGCATATGCTAATGAGGGTTTCCGTGGGAATCCATTTGGATGATTTAGCTGCGGTGAAGGAAACCTATGAGTTGATGTCGAAGAAATATTTCACACACGCCACGCCAACACTTTTCAACAGCGGAACACCAAAACCACAAATGTCTTCCTGCTTTTTGCTTGCAATGAAAGACGATAGTATTGATGGTATTTATGATACCTTGAAGCAAACAGCAAAAATTTCGCAATCTGCAGGCGGAATTGGCCTTTCAATTCACAACGTTCGCGCAACCGGTTCCTACATTGGCGGAACCAACGGAACTTCAAACGGAATTGTACCAATGCTTCGTGTTTTCAACGATACTGCGCGTTATGTAGATCAAGGTGGTGGAAAAAGAAAAGGCTCCTTCGCAATTTATGTGGAACCCTGGCACGCTGATATTTTCGATTTTTTGGATTTGAAAAAGAACCACGGAAAAGAAGAAATGCGCGCCCGCGATCTTTTTTACGCCATGTGGATTCCAGATTTATTTATGGAGCGTGTGCAAACTGATGCGGAATGGACGTTGATGTGCCCGAACGAATGCCCAGGACTTTTTGAATGCCACAGCGAAGAATTTGAAGCACTTTATCACAAATACGAAGCTGAAGGAAAAGGTAGAAAAACTGTAAAAGCACGCGAACTTTGGGAGAAAATCCTTGAATCGCAGATTGAAACCGGTACGCCATATATGCTTTATAAAGATGCAGCGAACCGAAAGAGCAACCAGAAAAATTTGGGAACCATAAAATCTTCAAACTTGTGTACGGAGATTATGGAATACACTTCGCCAGATGAAGTGGCCGTCTGTAATTTGGCTTCAATTGCGTTGCCGATGTTCGTGAAAAATGGAGAATTCGATCACAAAGAACTTTTCAAAGTAACAAAACGCGTTACCAAAAATCTGAATCGTGTAATTGATAGAAATTATTATCCGGTAATTGAAGCGCAAAATTCAAACTTCCGTCACCGTCCGGTTGGATTGGGAATTCAAGGTTTGGCGGATGCTTTTATTATGCTTCGGTTGCCATTTACAAGTGATGGGGCTAAAAAATTGAACCAGGAAATTTTCGAAACCCTTTATTTTGCTGCTGTTACTGCTTCCATGGAAGAAGCTAAAGATGATGGAGCGTATGAAACTTACAAAGGTTCGCCAATTTCCGAAGGCTTATTTCAGCATAATTTATGGGGAATAAATGATGAAGAGTTGAGCGGCCGTTGGGATTGGGGAAAATTGAGAAAAGATGTGAAAAAACATGGAGTGCGAAATTCACTTTTGGTGGCGCCAATGCCAACTGCTTCCACTTCCCAGATTCTTGGAAACAATGAAGCTTTTGAACCTTATACTTCCAATATTTATACACGTCGCGTTCTTTCTGGGGAATTTATCGTTGTGAACCAGCATCTTTTGGAAGACTTGGTTGAGCTTGGACTTTGGAACGAAGATTTAAAAGAAGAAATTATGCGGGCAAACGGATCCATTCAAGATGTAGAAATTATTCCGCAGGATTTAAAAGAATTGTACAAAACCGTTTGGGAACTTTCAATGAAGGATATTATTGATATGAGTCGCCAGCGCGGTTATTTTATTGATCAAAGTCAATCGCTGAACCTATTTATGGAAAACGCAAATATGGCTAAACTTACCTCAATGCATTTTTACGCATGGAAGAGCGGGCTTAAAACGGGAATGTATTATTTAAGAACCAAAAGTGCGGTGGATGCTATTAAATTCACCCTTAAAAAGGAAGATAAAAAAGAAACAGTCGAAGCTGAAGCTGCGCCAATTTTAGCTGAAAATGTTTCAACGAAACCAATGACACCACAGGAATTGCGTGAAATGTTGGCTCAGTCCAAAAACGCTGCAGATGAGGATTGCTTGATGTGCGGTTCTTAAAATTGCTATTTCCTCAAAAAAAGAAAACCTCACAAGTCTAAGTTAGCTGTGAGGTTTTTTATTGGATTGGCTTCAGTAATTAAGCCTTTTTATAACTTTTATAATATTCTTCCATCAAATTCATCAAAGCCGTTACCAAATCTTTGGTCTCAAGCAACAGGCTGAAATAAAGCGTAGTATTTTTCGGGCTTGATTCCTCGGTGCGGGTTCGGGCTATTTGTTTTTCAATCTTGTTTGAAAGACTTGCGAATATTTCTTCTTTTTTATCGAGAACGTTTTTAATTCGTTGGAATTCCTTTTTTTGGAAAATATCTTCAATTTCATTCAAAAGTTCTTCCAAATGCTGGTCAATTTCCTGAAGATCCTTTATCTGGTTGAAGCGAAGAGCCTTGTGGTTGTTGTTAATGTGTTTATAACTTGCTTTTGAAATAAATTCCAACGATTGAACAACATCCGTTAAATATCCAAGGATGACAATATAGAAGTTGCTTCCGCGCACGCTGGTTTCATCCAGATTTTTAATGAAATAGAAAATATTGTCGCGTAATTCCTCTACTTCATCATTCAATTTCTTAACTCCTTTTTTGCTCTTTTTCAGTTTCTTGGTGTTCTGTTTTGCGAGACCGCGAAGCATATCGCTATAAATTTTGTTGGAGCGCGACACTACATTACTAATGTTTTCGGCACTTTCCTGAATAATACCCTGAACGGTTTTGCTTTCGGTTTTCTTCAAGCCAGTTTTGCTGAGCTTCAATTTCACTTTGCTTTTATGGGAAAGATAATTTCTTACCAGTAAAAGAATCGCCAATAATAGCAATACTGCAATCATTGCACCTTTTCCTATAAAGATTAAATAGGTTAAAGTTCCCGCAGCGGTGAAGGCTACAAAGGCAGTAAAAAACCAGCCGCCGATAACATTTAAAACTCCGGCGACCCTGTACACAGCACTTTCGCGTCCCCAGGCCCTGTCTGCCAAAGAAGTACCCATCGCAACCATAAATGTTACATAGGTGGTGGAGAGTGGAAGTTTAAGGGAAGTTGCCGTCGCAATTAAAACTCCTGCTACCATTAAGTTAATGGATGCCCTTATCATATCGAATGCAGGTAGTTCGTATGTTTTGTGTTTCGGAAGATTTATAACAGGTTTTTCAAAACGCTTGTCTATTTTTTTCTGAACTGAATTTGGCATTACCATTTCGTAAAAAAATGCGATTTGGGTACCGGATTTCACCAACATTCTGGAAAGGGCATTAGGATTGAATTTTTCGTGGCCTTCACCTTGTCGCGCCAAATCTATTTCGGTATCGGAAACGGTCCGTGCCTTTTTTGAAAACCAAAGCGTCAAGACCATTACGCCCCCAGCGACGAAAAGGAGCATGGGCTCTGCGGGCACCGCCGCAGCCAGACTGTTCATACTGTATTCCGATGCAGCTACACCAGACCCTGCCCAATCTATATAACTGTGGTAAGCGGCCATTGGTACCCCTATAAAGTTCACAAGGTCGTTTCCGGCAAAGGCGAGGGCAAGCCCGAACGTACCTGCGCCAATCACAATAATCAAGATACTTTTTTTGAAAATAATCATAAAAAGTTGAGAAAAGACCGTCCAAATAATAAAGCTAACTCCGATAGTAATCCACGTATTTCCTTCAACCATACCACCGAAGCTTCCATAAAAAGGAGTGCCTTTAAGTCCTTTCATTAATATAAAATAACTAATAGACGTTAATGCAATTCCCCCGAAGATGGCGCCAAAATATTTCATTCGTTTTTCTACATGAAAAGTAAATACGAGTCGCGCGAGATATTGTACCACAATACCGACGGTAAATGCGACCCCCACCGATATTACGATTCCTGAAATTATTTCGAGGGCCTTATCGGTATTAATATATTTGGCAAGCGAAGAAATGCTTTCAGTATCGGAATGGCCAATTTTTATGAGCGCCATAATTACCGCCGCTCCGAGCAATTCAAATACTATAGAAACAGTTGTGGAAGTTGGTAGGCCTATGGTATTGAAGAAATCCAACAGTAAAATATCGGTAATCATTACTGCCATGAAAATTATCATGATTTCATCAAAATAGAATTCACCCGGAACAAAGATACCTTTACGTGCCACCTCCATCATGCCGCTGGAAAAACTGGCACCAATAAAGATTCCGAGACTGGCAATAACCAAAATTGTCTTGAACGGAATGGCTTTTGAGCCTATCGCGGAATTTAAAAAGTTAACCGCGTCATTGCTAACCCCTACCACAAGATCTGCAATAGCAAGCGCCGCAAGAGCGACAATCATTAACAAGTAAATATTGTCCATTGATGTAAGTGTTTAAATTGGTGGCGTAAAAATACTTTAAAAAAAGGAATATCGATTATATGAAAAATGGTGGCGATTAAAAAAGGTATCGTTAAGCCTTTATAAAGTGGTGCTAAATATTACTTTTTCTTTTTGTGCTTTACGACTTCTGCTTCTATATAAAAAATGATTTCCTCGGCAATGTTTTTTAGTAAATCGCCAACTCTTTCCATTTTTTTAATTACGGCAAAAAGGATAAGCGCCTGTCCAGTAATTTTGATATTATTTTTAATTTCTCGCTCAATTAGTTTGAAGGATTTTCGGTTTATTTTATCGAGTACTTTATCTTTTTTGAAAACCTTTCTGGCTATTTTCACATCCTTTTTTTCGTAGGCAACCGCAATATTTTCAAACATAGACATAACGGTATTATACATTACTTCAAACTTTAATGTTTCCAGTAAAGCTGGCGCTATTGGTTTGTTTTCCTCCACAACATATCTGGAAATTCCCTCTGCGTGGTCCGCGATCCTTTCCAGATCGAAATTTATTTTACGCATTGCCATAATAAAGCGTAAATCTATCGCTACAGGATTGTAGAGGGCTAAAAATTTCTCACAATCTTTTTCAATTTTTAGGTCAAGGACATTTACCCTTTTTTCAGTGTTTATCACTTCTTCCGCCAAATCGTGGTCATGGTTTACAAAAGCCTCCTTTGCCTTTTCCATCTGTGATTGACATAAAGCAAGCATTTCAAACCCATACTGGTTTAGGGCTTCTCTGTGTTGTTCTGCATTTACAGCCATAATTCTGTTTTTACCCAAAACGACCGGTAATGTAGTTTTCGGTCTGTGTTTTTTTAGGATTCGTGAAAATTGTTTTTGTTTTATTGTATTCAATAAGTTCCCCAAGATAGAAAAAAGCAGTGTAATCACTTATTCTACTTGCCTGTTGCATGTTGTGCGTTACAATAACAATGGTGTACTTTTGTTTTAGTTGAAACAATAAATCCTCAATTTTTGCGGTAGAAATAGGGTCCAATGCTGAAGTGGGCTCGTCCATTAAAATAATGGAAGGTTCAACGGCAAGGGTGCGCGCAATGCACAAACGTTGTTGCTGACCTCCAGAGAGCGCCATCCCGGATTTTTTTAAATCGTCCTTTACCTCATCCCATAAAGCCACCTGCTTTAGGGAAGATTCCACTCTCTCTTTAATAAAATCTTTGTCCTTTATGCCTTGGATTTTTAAGCCGTAGGCAACATTTTCAAAAATTGATTTTGGAAAAGGATTGGGTTTTTGGAAAACCATCCCTATTTTTTTTCGAAGTTCTTCCACATTTACCTTTTTCTTGTAAATGTTGTCACCGTCTATTTTTATTTTACCTTCCATTTTAAAGCCGTCCACATAATCGTTCATTCTATTTATCAATCTGAGAAAAGTAGATTTTCCGCATCCGGAAGGACCTATAAAAGCCGTAACTGTATTTGGTTTTATAGTCATATCAATTCCCTTGATTGCCATAAAATCATCATACCAGACCTTTATTCCCTGAAGGTCAATTTTGTGTACTTTTTTAAGGGAGGCATCAATTACGCCGTCCTTGGTTTTCGGTTTCATTATAGAAGTTTCCATAGTTATTTCAATTTTTTCTGCCATTTATGTCTTAAATAGACGGCTATTCCATTCATTATAAATGTAATGAGCAATAATACAATAATAGCGGCTGAAGCAGCAATAGCAAAGCCTTCTTGAGGTCTTGTTGTCCAATTATAAATCTGCATTGGCAATACGGAAAATGTATCGAATAGAGAATGTGGAACAAATGGCACATAGGCCATTGCGCCCACTACAATTAAAGGTGCTGTTTCACCTATGGCTCTTGATAATGACAGAATTACTCCGGTAATAATACCTCCAAAAGAGGAAGGCAAAATAACCCTTCGAATGGTTTGCCATTTTGAGGCCCCCAATGCAAACGAGGCTTCTTTTAATGAAGGCGACACTGCTTTTATGGCTTCTCTCGTGGCAACAATAATGATGGGTAAAATTAAAAGCGACAATGTTAAACTACCGGATAGTATACTGCCTCCAAAACCCAAAAAACGAACAAAAATGCCCAATCCCAATAATCCATAAATTATGGAAGGTACGCCCGCCAAATTTGAAATATTTATTTCAAGCAAAGAGGAAAATTTCGATTTTTTAGAATATTCCTCAAGATAGATTCCTGCTCCGACCCCTATTGGAATTGCAAAAACAATGGTTAAGAGCATAATATCCAATGTGCCAATGATAGCGGTATAAATTCCCGCCTCTTCCGGTTTTCTTGATGGTAAACTGGTTAAAAAATCCCAATCGATCATTGAATATCCAACACGTACAATTTTATAGATCAAGATGCCCAGGATTAGAATACCAAACGAGGTAAACAATATACCCAAAGCCTTAAAAGCCTGATCTTTAAAATTATTTAATTTCGTATTATTCATACTTTTCCTGATATTTTTTCTTTATCCAAAAACTGATGGTATTCAACGAAAACGTGAATAAAAACAGGGTGAGCCCGGCCGCAAAAATAGTTTTGTACTCAAGAGATCCTTGTGGCGCATCACCCGAACTAACCTGTACTATATAGGAGGTAATGGTTTGGATTGGAATGGTTGGATTTAAAGTGAACTGAGCCTGCTGTCCCGCGGCAATCGCTACGATCATAGTTTCGCCAATCGCTCTGGAAATTGCCAAAATGATGGAAACAATAATACCCGAAGAAGCTGCCGGCACCATAACCTTAAAAGCAGTCTGAAATCGAGTGGAGCCCATTCCAAAAGCTGCTAATTTTAATGATTTTGGAACTGCAAATAATGCATCTTCGCTTAAGGAAGAGATAAAAGGAATAATCATAATACCCATTACAATTCCTGCGGATAAGGAGTTAAACGTCTCTAAATCGGGATAAATATTTTGTAGGAAAGGCGTTACAACCGACAGGGCAAAAAACCCATAAACAACGGTTGGAATAGCTGCTAAAATTTCAAGAAAGGGTTTTAGCGTTTTTCTAAAATTTTTAGGCGCATACATATTTAAATAAATAGCAATGGTCAACCCAATGGGCAGGGCAACGGCGATTGCAATCGCAGAGGTTAAAAACGTTCCAGAAACCAAGGATAATATTCCAAAATGCTTTTCACTGAATAATGGCGTCCATTCTGTATCGGTCAAAAACTCGATGACCGACACGTTTTTAAAGAAAGAAATGCTTTCAAACAAAAGTACCCCTATGATACCGATGGTTGTCAATATCGTAATTGAAGCACAAAGCTTTAAAAAGATCTCAATTATTTTTTCTCTAAACTTCATATATAACAATTGCCGATAAGAAAACTTATCGGCAAAAGGAATTTACTTTGAATTGTTAATTTTTCAGTACGCTGTTAAAAGCTGCTTTTTGTTCAGCATAGCCACTTTCGGGCATTGGTACATAGCCAACTTCTTTTGACAATTCAGGTGCATTTTCTAAATAGAATTGTACAAATTTTTGAACTTCAGGCCGCTGCGCAGATTTCTTATTGACGAAAATGAATAACGATCTAGACAAGGGAGCATATGTATTGTTAGCTACCGTTTCTATGCTTGGCAATACAGCGCCATTGCCATTGTCAATTCCAACCACGCCTAATTTATCCTTATTTTCTTCGTAGTAAGACAAGCCGAAATAACCCAAGGCATATTGATCGTTTTCAATGCCTTGTACGGCAACGTTGTAATCTGAAACCGCATTGTAATCTGTTCTACTGGCTCCGGACTCGCCCATAATCACTTCGGTGAAAAAATCATAAGTTCCGTGGGATGTGTTGGGGCCGTACAAATGGATTTCTTCATTTGGCCAATCGGCTCTAATGTCACTCCATTTTGTAACGGTACTATTGGGCTCCCAAAGTTTTTTAAGTTCTTCCGTGGTCATTGTTTGTGCCCAGGTGTTGTCCTTATTTACTACTACGGTAATCCCATCAAGCGCAACTGTTATTCGAACATATTCAATACCGTTTTCTTTACAGAGGGCAATTTCTGATTCTTTAATTTCTCTTGATGCATCACAGATATCAATTACCCCGGTTGCAAATTTTTTAAAACCACCTCCAGTTCCGGATTCACCTACTGTAACTTTCACTCGTGGCTCAACTTTAAGGAATTCTTCAGCAACGGCTTCGGAGAGGGGGAAAACGGTCCCGGAGCCGTCCACACCTATGGTTCCCTCAAGGTTTGCGCCCGTTTCATTTTGTTTTTTATTGTTTCCGCACGCTCCAACTATTAAGGCCAGTGCGATAATTGTTATTAATTTTTTCATTTTTTTTAAGTTTAGTTTTTGCTGTACAAAGAACTTGTTTCTATGTTAAGTGAATATTAATTGAAAATGAACAAATTGAAACCCATTTTAGAAATCAATTTGTACTCTTGCCTGTAAAATCGAGGCTTTTCCGGTATCTTTTACATCTGCCCAAACGTGGTTTAGCATGATGCGCGTAGCCGGATTTAAATACCAGTTTACACCTAAAGTTATATCGCTTTGTTCCCCGCCGAAAACATCTTCACTGTTCAAGTCTGAAGATGAATAACGCAATGCGACTTCCCAGGCGCCAGCACCATTGTCTTTGCCGCCAAAATTCTTTTTGGGTTTTACCCTGTCAAAACCTTCGTACGATCCTTTGTAATTTTTGCTTTCACCAGTTATGTAATAGCTTAATTGCCCGTAATAGCTGGAAAAGTTGTAATGGTCAAAAACGACACCGTTAAGGTTGTTTACGGTTGCTGTCAAGTATTCTCCCTGAACCGAAATTGGGCCATTAACAAAAGCGGCTTCAAAATTTGCAAGGTTGATATTGTCCACGCCTTCGAGAGTTCCCGTGTTTATATATTTCAGTTCCAAATGTGCTTCGGGACGCGATGAAACTTTATAATCGTGGGTGTCAGGCTTGCGAAAGCTATACCCCACGCCCAAATGCAGTAGTTGTCTTTTTTCGGGATTGTCTATCGCCAAGCCAGTAATTCTTCCAGTAAGGGAATAACCGTCATTGGCGGTAAGGTTGTTTGCGGTTTCGTCAGAATTTCTGAAAGCCCCAAACTGGGCGGAAAGCCGATCGTTTAAAAAATCGTTGAATGCCAAAACCCCATTGTTGCGCTCCTGTGAAAAATCTATTGGGAAAGCACGCTCCATAAAAGTGATATACTTGCTGCTTGTTAATGCTTCCAAACGGAAAGGTTCTTTAACGTGTCCTATCCGTATGGTACCTAGAGCGGGAATATCCGTAACCCCAATAAAAGCATCTTTTAGAACTGTATTTCCACCGGCAAAATCAACCTGAAGTTTAAACTCCACATTGCTATAAACGGTTCCGGACATAAAGAAACGGGCGCGACGGAATTCTGTGCCGCTTGTGGTTTCCAGGGGTCCAACATTGGCGTCCAGTTCATCATTTTGGAACATATAAGCGTGGTCCACCATTATACGGCCGCCAAATTTCAGTTGAAAATCCTTATCGGCGCTTTCAAGCTTAAAGCCGTTGTCCCACTTAAAGGAAAATGGATTCTCTTTTTTCTCTTCTTGGGAAAAACCTGTATAACAGAAAAACAGTAATACAGGCAACAGTAAGTAGGTGAATTTCATTATAAAAATCGTTTTTAGTTTTTGTCGCTGCAAAGGACTGAATTTCTATACAATCCAATGTTTCGTCAATGTTAAGTTATGATGAAGAATTTTAAATTGTAATTAAAAAAAAGGGCCGTACAATTAAGTACAGCCCGATCTTAAAATCTAGTCGACAAAAACTAAACGATTTTAAATTTTGCCTATTTATAGGCAGTTACAAAGAAAATCATTCAATATTCAGTTAATGTAAAATTAATCTTATCAAATCATTAATTTAAGAAGAGCAGATATTTTCCATTTTTATAAAAAATATAAAACACTGATAATTAATAATATAAAAATTTAATGTTACCATAATGTTACCAAATGGTTTCGTAATGGTTAATTTGTTAACTTTGAATATTCCCCAAAATCCTAAAAATTATTTATTATGAAAAATATAATCACAATTTTTACACTTCTTTTAATTTCTTCTATTGCATTAGCACAGGAAGGAAAGAAAAACACTTATTTTCTTGACGGTAATTTAATAGAAGCAACAATTTATCACGATAACGGTATGGTTGCCCAAACTGGAAGTTATAATACACAAAATAAACTTGAGGGCGAGTGGGTAAGTTATGACCGTAATGGTAATAAGACCGCCGTGGCACAATACAACAATGGCGAAAAGGTGGGCACTTGGTATTTCTTTAATTCAGGCGATATTAAAGAGGTTTCCTATATGGATGCCCGCGTTGCCAAAGTGGTAACCTATAAATCTGACGATACACAAATTGTTTCAAACTAAAATTAATTTTTATCGTAAAAAAAAGCCCGGTTCAAAAATGAGCCGGGCTTTTACATTTATTGCTAATCCACTATTCTATTATTCAAAAACGTATCCCGTCCAGTTGAATAGGTTTCTGTCAATCGTTGGTACAGTACCATCTGTTACATTAATTGTGGCACCGGCCGTCGTTTTTATATCGGCAATATCCAAACCTGAGGCTGAATCACCGGTAACATTAAGATTTACCAGTGGACCGTTAGCATCTCCTTTTGAATCTGTAAGGTCGATGAAATCTCCAGCTTTTGCATTTGCATTGGCAAAGGCAACGTAAGCATTTGTAAGGGTTAAACCGCTTCCTCGGCGAACTTTAATCATATCTGACATTTCAACATTCGCACTGTTAATTATAACCAAACCATTTATAATTGGATTTGATTGTCCTGAATCTCCTGGTGAATTTCCATCAAGGTTTCCATCACCTTCCAAACCACGTGGGTCTTCGGTAATTGGTGTATAATTTTCTTCTCTCAAACCATAGGCGTTAGTTAAGGTACCGGTATAACCCTGGGTCCAATCAAACATATCATCTTTTATGTTTACGGCCATTAAGTTTTTCACGTTTACAGTTCCCCCGAAAAATTCGTAGGCATCGTCATCGCCATAAAATACGGCTATGTTTTCAACCACGGTTCCATTTCCAACACCATAAAAAGTTATTCCGTTGAATTCCTTATCGCCGTTGATGCGCGCGCCGGTATAAGATGCCTCGACAAATTTCATAATCCCCGAGTTATCAGTTGGGATTGTGCCACCGTAAGTTAAATCAACAACTTCGGTTGTAGCGGTACCACCTCCACTTATCGGGGCTTTCCCAATTAAAAGAATTCCTCCCCAATCTCCAGATCGTGGGTTGGCAGCATTCGAGGTGAATTTTATCGGTGCGGTGGCAGTTCCGGCAGCATTTATTTTTGCTCCTTGCTCAATTGCCACATAAACGTTGGTTCCTCCGGCAATAGCTTTTACTGTCGTTCCTGGCTCTACACATAATGTTGCACCATCCTTCACACTTAACGGACCTGTTAAAATCCAAGTTTTATCTGCAGTAAGACAAACGTTCGCAGTTACGTTCCCTTTAAGATCGGTAGGATCTAAATCTGGATCGTCCTGTGAAGCGATTATGCCATCTTTTTCAGCTTGAACAGCGCAAGGCTCACAAGCTGAACCACCGCAATCCACTCCTGTTTCATCTCCATTTTGAATACCATCGCTACAAGTTGCAGCCTCTGTAGTTGGGCCATCATCTTTATTACATCCAGTTAGTAATACACTCGCGATTACAAAGCTTGATAAAAGAAATTTTTTCATTTTGTTGTTCTGTTTTAAAAGTTTGGTGCAAAGAAACAACTGCGATGTTGCGTGAGTCTTAGGTGAATATTACCCTTGTGTTAATTGTATTTTCTTAAAACGTATAGGTAACACCAGCGCTGAAAATAACCCCTCTTTTATAGGTTTCTATGGTGGTTTCCTGTCCATCGGGGAGTGCCGGATTGGGCACGCCAATATTATTTACATCCTGGGTCAATTTATATTCCGGATCTAGAATATTTTTAATGTTGAGTTTGAAAGCTAAATTCTCATTTACCGAAATTTTATTAATGAAGTCCAGGGTAGGAATGGCAGAAAGCATAATGTTATTTCTTCCCGAGCCGGGATTGGCATCGTCGCCACCTGTTCCCAAGGAATAAATACTTTTGCTATTATAGTTGAAAACCACTGAGCTTGTAAGGCCGCGGTCGTTTCCTTTTTTAAGGTTCAGCGTAAGGTCTGAGCCCACAATTAAGGGCGAAGAACCTTCCAACTCGTCTTCAGTATTGGTGAAGCGCACCGTTAAATCATCAGTGGCGACATCTTCAAGTTTTTGGTTAGAATATAGATAGGAAGCGTTCAACCCAAAAGAAAGTGTTTTCTCGTCATTGCTATTGTTGGAAAGTTTCAGGATATTTTTCCGAAGCTCAAACTCAACTCCCGCAACATCTGCATCGCCTGTGTTCACATAGGAAAGTTCGCCTGCGGCGGAATTCACTTCAATCCTGTTAATGGCATTTTTGATGTTTTTGTAGAAACCGGTAACGGCAACGATCTCCCCCGGGCTGAAATAGTATTCATATTTAAGGTCCAAATTGTAGTTATCCGCGGCCAAAAGTTTAGGATTTCCGAAACTGTTGAAGGTTACATCTTCGTACAAAAATGGCGCTACCTCCTTAAATTGTGGAAGCGTATAGGTTTTGCTCCCCGCAAGCCGAACAATACTGTTTTCGTTAAAGTTGTATTTTAGGTTGAAGCTTGGCAACACATAGTTTTCATCAATTAATGACGGGTCTGTGCTGGGGTCGTTGGTTGATGCCAGGTTGGTATCAAAATTAACTTCCTGCTTTACCATTTCATAACGAACGCCCGCATTTGCAGAAAAGCTTTCCGAAAAGTCATAGGATATTTCAGCCAAACCGGCGTTTATATCTCTCTGCCCATCGTATGAAAAGGGCTCAAAAGGATTTGTACCATCCCGTCCATCGCCACGGTTTGTGGTAAGACGGAAAATTTCGTCATTTAATGATTGTTGGTTGAAAAGCGAGGTATCCGGGTTATCAATATCCACCACCGCGGGACTGTCAAAAATGTAGTTTAACTGGGTATATTCAAAAGTCCTGTCAGTGTTCCGGTAATTGTAACCTAACCGGATTTTACTATTATCGCTCGTTTCGTTTTTACCTTTTAATGCATAATCTAAATATAATTTTCCCACAATATCATTTTCCTCAAGGTTGGAATAAAAGCGGTTATTCAATGCACTTCCCGAGGCAGCACGTGCTATTCCTGGATTTACATCAATAACATAAGTATTGGTTCTGCGGTCGGGTTCATAACCGCGAATTGTATTGTAGGAACCTCCTGCTTCAACAGTTAGCGCATCAGTTATTGTGAATGAGCCTAAAAGCTGGTTTACAAAAAGGTTATTTTCATTTTCCTGCTGTCTTCTTATAAAGGCACGAACAGGATTTCCAGGTTCGTCATTTTCAGTTAGGCCCGCTTTCAAACCATAATAGTCTGCAACGCTTTGTCCGTTGTTTTTAATATACATGCTGTTGACACCAATATAATCTCCTTCGGGAAAACGGAATTTCACATTCCCCATCGCCAGTTTTGAAACATTGTAAATATATTCGGTTCTATCAAAATCCTGCTGCAGTCCGCCAGCCGCGTTTATTTTATCGGCACTTCCTTCGCGGTATTCGTATTTGCTGTCAAAATTTCCAACGAAGAAAAGACTCAACCTGCTATCGCCGATATTGAAACGTTTTCCGCCGGAAAGCGAATAGCTGGAATTAAGCTGTGCATTTTGGGTTTCAGGCTTAAAATTGTTATCGAAATTATGCACATTCAAATTTGTAAGAGGAACGTGCGTATTATAAATATTGCCAATGTATTTTGCGTTGTCCATCGTTAAGAACGTTTTACCAATGGCGCGCGAGTTTACTTCCGGTGAAATGGAAAATTGCAAACTTCCTGAGCCATTAAGTTCCTTGCTTACAATGTCAATATTTGCCCCGGCAACATCACCATAAATGGTGGGCGTAAATGTTTTGTTGATTCCTACACTCTCGATTATATCGGAAGCAAAAAAGTCCAACGAAATATTCTTGTACTCCGGATCTTCGGAAGGGAGTGGCAATTCATTTAAAGTCGTGGTGTTATAACGGTCGCCCAAGCCCCGTACAAAGATATTCTTTACACCGGCCTGTTTTTTTATACCCGTAACTTTGGTTACGGCTCCTTCTGCATCACCTACTCCTTTTCTTGAAAGGTCTTCAGCGCCAATTGATTGGGTTATGCCAACCGCCTTTTTTTGTTCGAGCAGCAGTGCTACCGCGCTCTCCCTTCGGGTTGTTGTTTTAATTACCACCTCATCCAAGGCCGCGGCACTTGCGCCCATGGGCACATCAATATTTGTTACTTTGTCCGCTATTACTTTTACATCGGGAATTTCCACGGTCTCATAACCAACAAAACTGTAAACTACGGTATAGGTTCCGGGCTCAACATTTTCCAATGCATAAAGGCCGTCAATGTCTGACGTTACCCCTTTGGTAGTTCCTTTAAGAAAAACATTGGCAAAGGGAAGGGGTTCATTATTATAATCGGTATCTGTGAGTTTGCCAACAATGGAGCCTGTTTGTGCGAATGAAATAGTGGTTAAAAAGAATAAAATTAATCCTGAAAATGTTTTCATTTTTGTCGTTTGATTTATTTGTGCAAAGGAACTTCCGTTATGTAAAGGTTGCGTTAAATGAGCATTATCAGTTTGTCATTTTAAGGTTAGCTAAAGGTTAACCGGAAGGCTGAAATTTCTTGTTGGTTTACTTTCTGAAAATAGTATCTTGCTGAAAAATTTTAGGATATGATGCAATGGCAACAACTGCTTTCGCTGAGACGGCAGGGCGATATAAATAAACGTTTGCGGACCGAGCAGGATGAAACCCGACTAGGTTTTGAGGTAGATTATGACCGTGTTATTTTTTCTTCATCCTTTAGAAGCCTGCAGGACAAAACGCAGGTAATCCCCCTTTCCAAAACCTCTTTTGTGCATACCCGCCTCACCCACAGTCTTGAAGTTTCTGTTGTTGGGCGCTCCTTGGGGCGTATCGTGGGGAAGGCCATTCTTGAAAAACATCCGCACTTAGCCAAAACACACGGACATAACTTTAATGATTTCGGGGCAATCGTAGCTGCTGCTGCTTTAGCGCACGATATTGGCAACCCACCATTCGGGCACAGTGGCGAAAAGGCTATCGGCAACTATTTTTTAAACGGAAATGGAAAACGCTTCAAGAAGGTTTTAAGGGAAAAGGAATATCAGGATTTGGTAGATTTTGAAGGGAATGCCAACGGTTTCAAAATTTTGACTGAATCCAGAAATGGGGTAGAGGGTGGTCTTCGGCTATCCTACGCAACCCTCGGGGCGTTTATGAAATATCCTAAAGAATCGCTTCCCAAAAAACCAACACAAAACATAGAGGATAAAAAATACGGCATTTTTCAAAGTGAAAAAGATTTTTTTGAAAAAGTAGCCGAAGAACTTGGGATGCTTAAAAAAGATGGCGGACTAAGATATTCACGGCACCCATTGGCATTTTTGGTTGAGGCAGCAGACGATATTTGTTACACGATTATAGATTTTGAGGACGGTATAAATCTGGGGCTAATCGAGGAGGAATTCGCTTTGGAATATCTTATAAAACTCGTAAAGGAAAACATAAATACCGGCAAATACAATGGGCTGCAAAATGCGGCGGACCGGTTGGCATATCTTCGATCTTTGGCCATAAGTACATTGATTGCCGAGGCCGCCCAAATTTTCGTGGCCAATGAGGATAAAATTTTACAGGGAAAATTTAATGTTGCTCTACTTTCAAAAAGCAAATACACGGCACAAATTGATGATATTATAAAATTGAGTGTTCAGAAAATCTACCAAAGCAAGGAAGTAGTTGAAAAGGAAATAGCGGGATTCGCCATTTTGAATACACTTTTAGATGCTTTTACGGTAGCTTTTGAAAATTATAAAAACGGAGCGGAAACGCATTACGATAGGCTGATACTACAAATGTTGGATACAAAACTCGACACAGGTTTCGGTGAGTATGAATATTTAATGGAGTGTTGCAGTTTTATTTCGAAACTTACCGATGGAAATGCGCTGCAGATTTTTCAGAAAATAAAAGGGAATTTATAGCAACGGATTGGGATAAATGTTAAAATTCTTCTTCCATCTGTTAAATAATGATTTTAATGATACTTTTAGGAAATTTCTAAATTTTAATATCTACTATAACTTCACATAGATCTTATTTCGATATTATTGAATCACAATAAATAATTACATCTTATGAAAAAAACTATTTACTTACTACTCTTTTTTGCTGTCAATCTCGGCTTTGCCCAGGATTACACTTCAACAGTAAAATCGTATTTACAGAATCACCGCTCCACCCTGGCTCTTGAGTCGGGCGATGTTTCGGATATTGTGATTGCTTCACAAAGCCGCTCAAAAAGCCTGAAGGCCGACAACGTTTACGTAATCCAACGATACCAAGGGATTGAGGTTTACAATTCCAATTCCCCCTTTTTGATAAAGGATGGAAATGTAATAAATGCCAATCTTTCCTTTGTTAATAATCTGGCTGCTAAAACCAATTCGACTTCAGCTTCGGTAACGGCCATTTCTGCCATTTCAAAGGCAGCGATTGGACTTGGTATTGGTAGTCCTTCCAATTTAAGCTTGGTTGAAACATTGGATTCGCATTCCTATATTTTTAGCAATGGAAATATTTCTTCGGAAAATATTCCCGTAAAGTTGGTATTCCAAAAAATGGAAGATTCCAATAGTTTAAGGCTGGCGTGGGATTTAAGTATTTATCTTTTGGATGGTTCCCATTATTACAGTGTGCGAGTTGATGCCCTAACAGGAAATATTATAGCTACCAACGATTGGGTTGTGAGCTGTAATTTTGAGAATTCTACTTCTAATATGGAAGCGCAGAGTGTTCTATTTCCACAGGAAGCAAAAATGTATAGGGAAGAATCTATTGCCGGTGGCCCTGCTTATCGTGTTTTCCCTATTCCATTAATTGGGCCAAATGAAGGTTCAGATCAATTGCTTTCAGATCCATCAGATGCCGTTGCCTCCCCTTTTGGATGGCACGACACCAATGGTGCCGCTGGTGCTGAATTCACTATTACCCGCGGAAACAATGTTTTGGCGCAGGATGACGCTAATGGCAATAATGGTTCGGGATTTTCACCAGATGGAGGTGCAAGTTTGGTTTTTGACTTTCCATTTAATTTACCCGAAGCCCCTGCAGATTTTCTTAGTGGTGCAGTAACGAATCTTTTTTATATGAACAACATCATGCACGATGTTTTCTATCATTATGGATTTGATGAAGCCAGTGGTAATTTCCAAATAAATAATTACGGTAACGGTGGAAACGGCGGCGATTTTGTTTTTGCCGATGCGCAGGACGGAAGTGGTATAAATAATGCCAATTTTGGAACTCCTCCAGATGGTGGAGCACCAAGAATGCAGATGTATTTATGGTCACCTCCTGGTATAGTTTTGGGAACGTTTATGACCGTAAATAATGGACCTTTGGCTGGACAGTATTTGGCCTTTGATTCTAATTTTGGTGGTACTCCCCTCCCCACCGTTACACCAATAACCGCAGATTTGGTTTTGGTTGAGGATGACGATGCAGGTGCCTCTACAGATCCAAATGATGGTTGCGACAATATTACAAATGCCGCAGCCCTAAACGGAAAAATAGCAGTTGTAAGAAGAGGGAATTGCAACTTTACAGTGAAGGTGCAATCTGCCGAAGCTGCTGGCGCAGTAGCCGTGGTAGTAGTAAATAATCTTCCTTCAGATCCAATCCGTATGGGCGGTACTGGTACAGGTATTGGCATACCGGCAATTATGATTTTCCAAAGTGCGGGCGAAGCCATTATTACTGAATTGATGAACGGCGGAACAATAAATGCAAGTTTACTGAACGATGGTTCCGGAGTTGATACCGAGCAGAGGGATGGTGATCTTGATAATGTAATTATTGCCCACGAATATGGCCATGGAATTTCAAATCGCTTAACTGGCGGTCCTTCAGCGGCTGGTTGTTTACAGAACCAAGAGCAAATGGGCGAAGGATGGAGTGATTATTTCGGATTGATGCTTACTATGAAAACAGGAGATATTGCCGAGGATGCAAGAGGAATAGGAACCTATGCCTTGGGACAGAGTGGTGCTGGATTGGGTCTAAGAACCAAATCTTATAGCAGGGATCTGCTGATAAATGATTTTACATATAATAGCATTAAAACGGAAGCAATACCTCACGGGGTAGGCTCAGTTTGGACTACCATGCTTTGGGATCTTACTTGGGATTTGATTGATGAATATGGATTTGATGCCGATATTTACAACGGTAATGGCGGTAATAATATCGCACTGCAATTGGTAATGGACGGACTCAAGTTACAACCTTGTAGCCCCGGATTTGTTGATGGAAGAGATGCTATTTTAGAAGCTGACCAAGTTGCAAACGGAGGAGCCAACAGATGTATAATTTGGAGGGCTTTTGCTAGAAGAGGTCTTGGGCTTAGCGCCAGCCAAGGTAGTACCAACAGTAGAAGTGATGGTACCGAGGGTTATGATGTTCCGCCAGAATGCCAATTGGGAATTGGGGAAATAAATACACAAAATAAATTTGTTGTGTATCCTAATCCGTCAAATGGTGAAATTAACATTATGTCCCGATACGATATGGGAGATGTTTCCGTTTCTATTTTTGATATGAATGGAAGAAAGGTTTTCAGTCAAAAAATTGAATTGCATAATACTGCCGCATTGAATGCGAGCGGCTTAAAATCCGGAATATACCTAATGCAAATCGAGGGTGCAGACTACGCACAATCAACCAAACTTATTATTAACTAAACAGTTTGGATAATTAAACTAAAAAGAGGCCCACGGGCCTCTTTTTTTATAGATGTTTTTGAAGGACTTCTTTAATTTTTTCAGCAGAAATACCTGCGATATTTTGTAGTTCCATAACCGTTCCCTGTTCGGGGAAAACATCTGGAATTCCCAAGATTTCTATGGGATTTTTATAGCCATTTTTTACGGCAAAAGTTGCGACGGTGGTTCCTAAACCACCTTTCGTGGTTCCGTCCTCAACAGTTATTATGCAATTGTACTTTTTGAAAATATCGTGCAATAGTGTTTCGTCAAGTGGTTTCAGAAAGCGAATATCAACCATCCCAATCTTCGACTTTTCTTTTTCTGAATAGGAATTAATTGCTTCCAAAACATTTTCTGCCACGGTACCCAAACTTAAAATGGCAATTTCACTTCCTTCCTTTAAAATCTGGGCTTTTCCTATTTCAATTTTTGAAAAGGGTTTTTGCCAATCCATAATTTTTCCCCTTCCGCGGGGATAGCGAATAAATATCGGAAGATGCAATCCCTTTTGTGCCGTAAATAGAATATTTCGCAATTGAATTTCATTTCGTGGGGCAAAAATAATGAGGTTGGGAATGCAGTTTAAATAGGCCAAATCAAAAATGCCGTGATGTGTTGGTCCATCTTCTCCAACAATTCCAGCCCTATCCAAGCAAAAAATTACAGGAATTTTTTGTAGGCACACGTCGTGTATTACCTGATCATAAGCCCGCTGCAAAAAAGTTGAATAAATATTGCAGAAAACAACAAAACCCTGTGTGGCCAATCCCGCCGAAAATGTTACCGCGTGTTGCTCGGCGATGCCAACATCAAAAGCTCTTTTTGGAAATGCATCCATCATAAATTTTAAGGAGCTGCCAGTTGGCATAGCTGGTGTAATGCCGATTATCTTTTCATTTTTTTCTGCGAGTTCAACCAAGGTTCTTCCAAATACGTCTTGAAATTTTGGCGGTTGTTGTTCAGAGCTTTTTGGCGGTATATCGCCCGTATGGGCATCAAATTTTCCCGGTGCGTGATAGATAATCTGATTTTCCTCGGCTTGCTTTAAACCCTTGCCTTTTTTTGTGATTATATGAAGTAGTTTCGGTCCGGAAATTTCCTTTAAACGTTTCAATTCAGAAATTAAAAGTTCCAGGTTATGCCCGTCAATCGGTCCGGTATAGTTGAAATTTAAGGCTTCAAAAATGTTATCGGTTTCAGGAGCTCCATCCAGATTTACTTTTGTGAAATAGTTTTTTAGGGCCCCAACACTGGGGTCTATTCCTATTGCATTATCATTCAAAATAACCAACAGGTTGGTGTCGGTTACACCTGCATGATTTAAAGCTTCAAACGCCATTCCGCTGGCAATGGAGGCATCGCCCACAACGGCAATATGTTGTTTGTCTAATTCTCCCTTTAATTTCGAGGCAATGGCCATTCCCAAAGCGGCAGAAATAGCTGTACTGCTATGGCCTACGCCAAAAGTATCGTATTCACTTTCACTGCGTTTTGGAAAACCGCTAATGCCGCCCAATTGCCTGTTGGTATGAAAAATTTCTTTTCTGCCGGTCAAAATTTTATGGCCATAGGCTTGGTGACCTACGTCCCAAACCAATAAATCGTCGGGCGTATTAAAAACATAATGGAGTGCAATTGTCAGCTCAACAACGCCAAGGCTTGCGCCCAAATGGCCTTCTTTTGTGGCCACAATATTTATAATAAAATCGCGAAGTTCCTTTGCAAGTTGTGGCAGTTTTTTCAACGGAATTTTCCGAAGATCCTCTGGCGATTGAATTGTATTTAAGATTTTTTCCAACACGCCGTAAAGATACAGTTATTGGGAATTTGATAATTTGTAATTTTGATTTTATTGATTCATTTCGAAATGATAACCCAAACCCTAAACTATTCAAATTGATAAATCCTTTCGACGATACCTATTTTATGAAACGGGCGCTGCAGGAAGCGGAGGCAGCCTACGAAAAAGGGGAAATTCCCATTGGTGCCGTTATTGTAATAAACAATCAGATTATTGCCCGGGCCCACAATCTTACCGAAACCCTTAATGACGTTACCGCCCACGCCGAAATGCAAGCAATTACAGCCGCTTCCAATTACTTGGGAGGAAAATATTTAATTGATTGCACGCTATATGTAACCATTGAGCCTTGCCAAATGTGCGCCGGCGCTCTATTTTGGAGCCAAATATCGAATATTGTATACGGAGCAAGGGATGAGCAGCGGGGATGCATTTCCTTAAACACGAAACTTCATCCCAAAACAAAAATGAAAGGTGGTATTATGGCCGAAGAGGCCTCGAAACTGCTGAAACGATTTTTTATTGAAAGGAGAAACCTAAATTAAATAAAAAAGCCCTTCCGGTGGGAAAGGGCTTTTTTTCAAACTAAAATAATATCTACTTAGTCGTGTAGTACGCGTACCTGTGCGGCCACTCTTCCTTTTCTTCCTTCTTCCTCTACGTATTCTACTTTGTCGCCTTCGTTCAAGGCTTCACCGTTTAAGCCCGTAACGTGTACAAAAATGTCTTTTCCGGATTCGTCATTGGTGATAAAACCGTACCCTTTAGATTCGTTGAAAAATTTAACTGTTCCTTCCATTTTAAATAAAAAATAAATTAATAATAAGACTACAAATGTATAATATTTCTATTTTTAGATGTTATTTGAAATCTGTTTTTTGGGGAAGTTTACCAGCCTATATTTTCTTGTCCTTTTGGTATTCCTGCATTTTTTCGATGTTTTCCTTGTTCAGCATATACTTTTTAATATCCTTGTTTTTCCATCTGTGGTATATGAAAAGTGGCATAAGCACAAAAAATCCTGCTACCAATGAAAGGCCTATAACCCGATTCCCCAAAACCACATCATCCGATTTTATGTAGAATCCAGCGCCCAAGCCGAACACTACCAAAATAAATAGGATCGTCAAAAAATTTTTCATTGTAATTGCATCGTTTATATTGAAAATGAATTTATTAGTTTCCCGAAAAATCAATGAGCTTTCTGCGGTAGGCGGTAAGCAGTTTCGATTTTGAAACGAAGCCGTAATACTGTCCATTATCAATTACCGGAAGGTTCCATGCTCCGGTATCTTGAAATTTCCGCATCACGTCTGTCATTTTATCTTTATTTAAATCAATGATGCCAGGCGGGCTGTGCATCAATTCACTTGCTTTTACTTCTTTATAAAGATTTTGATCGAACATAACGGGTCGCAAATCGTCCAAAAGAATAATGCCTTCCAAAGCTTTGGTGTTTTTATTCAGTACGGGAAATATATTTCTTTTGGATTTTACTACGGCTTGGTGAACCATTTCGCCCAAAGTCATCTGAGGATAGATATTTATAAAATCCCGTTCAATAACCGTCTGTATGTCCATTAAGGTAAGTACGGCGTGGTCTTTATTGTGTGTTATAAGATCTCCTTTTCTTCCCAATTCCATTGCATACACCGAGTGCGGAATAAAGTATTTTGTGATCGAAAATGAAATGGCTGCCGTTATCATCAAAGGAATAAAAAGCTCATATCCGCCGGTAACTTCGGCAATAAGAAATATGGCCGTAAGTGGCGCGTAAAGAACGCCGGCCATTAATCCCGTCATTCCCACGAGTGTAAAATTGCTTTCTGAAACAGGGGTTGAAAGAAGCCCGCAGTGGTTTAAAATTTTGGCTACCACGTTGCCCATTATACTGCCCATAAAAAGAACAGGAGCAAAAATACCACCAACCCCACCGGCACCAAAGGTTAGCGAACTGGCTATTATTTTGAAGAGTAAAAGTCCTGTCAATAGTGCAATTACGACCCAAATACTGCTTAGTTCGAGATGGAGAAAATTATTCTCCAGCGCCTTTTCCGGATTGCCCTGAACCAAATTATTTATTACATCGAACCCTTCACCGTAAAGCGGCGGGATGAAATAGATTATTATTCCCAGGCCAATTCCGCCAATTAAAAGTCGCTTTCCGAGAGAACTGATATTTTCAAAGAAATCTTGAAAAAATCCGTACACTTTGGTGAAATATACCGAAGTAAATCCTGCAACAAGCCCAAGAATGATAAAAAACGGAACGTCTTTCAATACAAATGGGTCCGTATTTTTAAATGGCAGCAACACATCACTCCCAAAAAAGAAATAGGAAGTAAGAATCCCTGAAATGGATGCCAGCAATAGCGGAAGCATGGAAGCAAGCGTAAGATCCAGACTGAAGACTTCAATAGCAAAAATAAGCGCCGCGATTGGCGCTTTAAATATGGAGGCCATCGCACCGGCAGCGGCACAACCAATCAATAATGTTCTATTGGCTTGGTTTAAATGGAGTACCCGCGAAAGGTTGGAGCTTAGCGCGGCACCCGTTGCAACCGTTGGGCCTTCCAACCCCACTGAGCCACCAAAACCAACTGTAAAAGGTGCGGTAAGTATACTGCCGAACATTTGGTAACGCCGTATAAAGCCCTTCTTTTTTGAAATGGCAAAAAGGGTTGAGGGAATACCATGGCTTACTTTGTTCCTAATGACGTATTTAATGAGAATATATACTAAAGAAAGCCCGAGAATAGGAAATATAAAATAAAAAGCGGTGTGGTAATATTGAATAAGATTGCCTTCCAGTAAATGCTGTATAAAGTGGGTAAGGTTTTTAAGGATGACGGCACCCACGCCCGCCAAAAGACCTACGACAATGCTTATTAAATATACAAACTGTGTTTGTGAGATATATTTAATCCTCCAAATTAGGAAGCGGGTTAAAAGTGTTCTCTTTTGTGTGGGCATCTTTAAATTTATCAAAAAATCCCGCAGGTGCAGGATTTTTTTCTTAGGATTTTATATCAACTTTTAAATGAAGTTCTTCCAATTGTTTTTCATCAATTTTCGCAGGCGCGTCAATCATTACGTCGCGTCCCGAATTGTTTTTTGGAAATGCTATGAAGTCGCGGATTGTTTCCTGTCCGCCCAAAATTGCTACCAATCTGTCCAAACCGAACGCGATACCGCCGTGCGGTGGCGCACCGTATTGAAAGGCATCCATCAAAAATCCGAACTGTGCCTTTGCCTCTTCTTGCGTAAAACCTAAATAATCAAACATCAAGGCTTGGGTTTTCTTATCGTGGATACGAATAGAACCGCCGCCAATTTCATTTCCGTTTAAGACCAAATCGTACGCATTTGCCTTTACTTCGCCAGGTTTGCTGGTTAAAAGTTCCAACTGCCCAGGCTTTGGGGAAGTAAATGGGTGGTGCATTGCGTGGTAGCGACCAGTTTCCTCGTCCCATTCCAAAAGTGGGAAATCCACTACCCAAAGTGGGGCGAATTCGTTATTTTTTCTCAACCCAAGTTGTTCCGCCAAATGCATTCTTAAAGCACTAAGTTGCGTTCTCGATTTGTTTTTTGCTCCGGAAAGTACGCAGATTAAATCGCCCGCTTTTGCCCCGGTTGTCGCTGCCCATTTTGCCAAATCTTCTTGGTCATAAAATTTATCTACGGAAGATTTATAAGTTCCGTCCTCGTTGCATCGAACGTAAACCATTCCCATAGCACCGATTTGTGGGCGCTTTAACCAATCGATTAAATTGTCTATTTCTTTTCTTGTGAAAGCATTTCCGCCGGGAACTGCTATTCCCACAACCAATTCTGCCTGGTTAAAAACATTGAAGTCTTTATTTTGCGCAACATCATTCAACTCGCCAAACTCCATCCCAAAACGGATGTCAGGTTTGTCGTTTCCGTATTTCTGCATCGCTTCATCATAGGTCATTCTTGGGAATTCCTGGATTTCCACGCCGTTGATTTCTTTCAGCAAATGGCGGGTCAATCCTTCAAAGGCATTCAGGATATCTTCCTGTTCCACGAAGGCCATTTCGCAATCAATCTGTGTAAATTCAGGCTGACGATCTGCGCGCAAATCTTCATCGCGGAAGCATTTTACTATTTGGAAATATTTATCCATTCCTCCCACCATCAGCAATTGCTTGAAAGTTTGGGGAGACTGCGGAAGCGCATAAAACTGCCCCTCGTTCATTCGGGAAGGAACCACGAAATCGCGGGCGCCTTCGGGAGTAGATTTGATTAAATATGGTGTTTCCACTTCAACAAAACCTTCATTCGATAAATAATTGCGAACCGCCATTGCAACCTTCGAACGGAAAATAAGATTTTCGCGCACCGGTTTCCTGCGGATGTCGAGGTAACGATATTTCATGCGCAAATCCTCGCCACCGTCGGTTTCATCCTCAATGGTGAAAGGGGGTGTTTCAGATTGATTCAAAATAATTAATTCAGAAACCAAAATTTCCACATCGCCGGTTGGTATATTTGGGTTTTTGGATTCGCGCTCAATAACGGTTCCCTTTACTTGAATCACAAACTCGCGACCCAATTTTGAAGCTTTTTCCATCACTTCTTTTGAAGTTCTTTCCTCATCAAAAATAAGTTGGGTAATGCCGTAGCGGTCGCGAAGGTCCACCCAAACCATAAAACCTTTGTTGCGGGTTTTCTGCACCCATCCTGCAAGCGTTACTTCTTTATTTACATCTGCCGCGCGAAGCTGGCCGTTGTTGTGCGTTCTGTACATAACATTTCCCGTATTTCGTCACCGCTCAATATAGACTGCGGCGGGAATCTTTTGAATTAAACCTAAATTTTATTAAGGTGGCAAATTTAATAAGTAATAAGCGAATACAAGTGAGTTTGAAGAGATTATTATTCCATTGGGAAATTGTGTTCAAAAAAAAGACCTACAAAGTTTTTGAAAACTTGCAAGTCAATTTTTTTTAAAATTCTCGGTTATTGTTCACCAGCTTCATCTGCGCTCAGTGCGACAAAATCATATAATTTATGAAAGCTGTTTCAATCGTGCCTTTTTCTGTTTTTCATCAGCAAATCTAATTTTCGCCCTGTTCAATAGATAGAACATTGTTGGTACAATTACCAAAGTTAGAAACGTGGCGAACGTTAGGCCGAAAATAATCGTCCACGACAGCGGGCCCCAGAAAATGGTATTATCGCCCCCAATATAAATCTGCGGGTCAAATTCTGTAAACAGCGTAAAAAAGTTGAGGTTAAACCCAATTGCCAATGGCACCAATCCTAAAATGGTGGTAATTGCCGTAAGCAACACGGGGCGAAGTCGGTTTTTTCCGGCGGCGATTATAAGTTCGCGGTAATCCTCGCGCGTTAATAATTGTTCCACCGGAATGCCGAGTTCCTCTTTTCTTCGGTCTATCAATAATTGCGTGTAATCTATAAGAACAATCGCGTTGTTTACCACGATTCCCGCGAGGGCAATAATACCCATCATCGTCATAATTACCACAAAATCCATTTGGAAAATGACGAGACCGAAGAGCACTCCAATAAAACTCAAAATAATAGCAACAAAAATGATAAAAGGTTTTGAAATGGAATTGAACTGAGCCACGATAATCAATAGAATAAGTGCCAAGGCAATTACCAAAGCCATTGATAAAAACGCCATGTTTTTCGCCTGTTCTTCCTGTTCACCAGTAAAATCATATGAAATTCCCTGTGGCATATCGTAGTTTTTCATTGAGTTTTCAATCTTGCCCACAATTTCCGTAGGATTGAAACCTTCGAGAACATTGGAATAAACGGTAATAACACGCTTAAGGTTTTTACGTTTTATGGAACTGAAGGTCGCAATATTTTTAGTTGTAACCAACGAAGAAATAGGAATGGTCTTCAAATTTCCATTATTGTCCTTAAAGGTGATATTTTGATTGAAAAGCGCACTTTCATTATAGCGATTTTCATTTCCGAAGCGCACAAAAATGTCATAATCGTCCTCGCCTTCCTTATATGTTGAAGAATCAAAACCATAAATCGCACTCCGCAATGCTTGACCAACCTGTGCTGTGCTAACGCCCAGTTCGCCGGCTTTTTTACGATCTACGTACACTTCCATTTCGGGCTTGTTCTGGTTTACGTCCAATTTCAACTCCTCGATTCCGGGTATGGATAATCCGTTGATGTATGATCTTACATTTTCAGCTTCTGTGAGCAATTGGTCGTAATTGTCGCCTTTTAACTCAAGATTTATTGCATATCCGGCCGGAGGGCCGTTGGCGTCTTTATCAACAATTACACTTACGCCGGGATAGCCTTGAACCGCATTTCTCAATTCGCTCAAAACATCGGCACTGCTTACTTTATCGCCGCTTTTATCATAGCGATATTTGTATTCGCGGAATAGTACGGTAACTTTTCCTTTATTCGGCATTTCGTTTTGCGAGGCCCCGTCGGTCTGCGGGTTTCCGGCACCTTCGCCCACCTGCGAAATAATGGATTCTGCCATATAATTGTATGGCTTGCCGTCTTTGTCATATTCATATTTCCCGAGAACATCAATCACTTGCTGCTCGATGGTTTTGGTCATTTGGTTCGTTTTTTCAATATCCGTTCCTTCGGGATATTCAATGTAAACAATCGCTTGGTTGGGCTGGTTTTCTGGGAAGAAAAGAACATTGGGAGTGGCGATGGCAAATACGACGAAGGAAAGCAAAAGCAACCCAAATGTGCCAAAAACAAATTGATAGGCGCGACTACCTTTTAATGCAGATTCCAGGAAATTTTGATACCATTTTTCAAAAGCTGGAAGGTATTTATACTGAAATTTTCTGGAGGCAGGGGTAAGTAAGTATTTGAAAAACCAAAGCAAAATTGCCACAAAAACGAAGAGGTTTCCGAAACCGGTCAAGGTGGCGGGGCTTCCTATAAAACCTAAGATTACAAAGAGAATTCCCAATGCTAGTAAACCCAAACCTCTTTTCAACAAATATGTTTTTTCGCGGTTTCTCCAGCCCATAAAACACCAAACCAAAGCGAAAATCGTAACCAGCACGCCCATAATTTGAAAAATAATATGCGTTTCTGTAAGTCCTGAAATAATTAGCAGGACCCCAAAAATCAATAGGGCTATACTGATTTTGATTAAATCGGCGCGTTTCAGCTCGCTTTCTTCCGTTTTCATAAATGCCGAAGTAAGCATCGAGTTCATTACAAGTGCAATAAATAATGATGAAAATAATACCGTGGAAAGCGTCAACGGAAAGTAAATCATAAATTTTCCCATAATGCCCGGCCAAAAACCGAGAGGTAAAAATGCCGCTAAAGTTGTGGCGGTTGAAGCGATTATGGGCCAAGCAATTTCACCAACACCTTGTTTTGCTGCCTCTAAGCGTGGCATACCTTCGTCCATTAATCGGTACACGTTCTCTACGACCACAATTCCATTATCTACCAACATTCCCAGCCCCATTACCGTCGCGAAAAGCACCATTGTATTTAGGGTAATGTTCATTCCCAAAAAATCGCCCAGAATTGGGAGCAATAGAAAATTCAATAATATGGAAAGTGGAATGGCAATTCCCACAAAAAGTGCGTTTCTGAAGCCGAGAAAAAACATTAAAACTCCAACAACGAGTAATACGCCAAAAATGATACTGTTTTCCAGTTCTGCAACCTGCGCTTCGGTGCGGGTAGATTCATCGCTGGTTATTGAAATATCAAGATTTTCGGGTAGGTACGTTCCTTTTGCTTCATCTATTAATTTGTGGATTTCTTCCATGGCGACGATCATATTTTCGCCGCTCTTCTTTTTGATGCTGAGCATTACCACTGGTTTTCCGTATTCACGGGCGTAGGTGGTTTTATCTTTTTCCCTGAAATTAATATTCGCCACATCGCGAAGCAAAACCACACCACCATCTTCTTTTACAACTATATTTTCAAGGTCCTTTGGTTGGTCAATTTCACCGATAACGCGAATGTTTCTGCGCAGACCATTTTCGATTACATCGCCGCCCGAAATGGTTACATTTTCATTTTGGATTGCGCCGATTACTTGGTTCAAAGTAGCGTTTGCCGCAGTCATTTTGTAAACATCTACTGCCACTTCAACCTCTTTGTCCTGCACGCCAAGTAATGTTGCTTCTTTTATTTCGGGCAAGTCCTCAATTCGGTCCTGCAAATCCTCGGCATAATCCTTCAATTGTTGGCTGGGGTAATCGCCTTTCAGGTTTATTTGTGCGATGGGCGTAATTTCGGAAAGGTTTAGGTCGAAAGCATTTGGTTCAACCTTGGAACCGCCATCAATAGTTGGCCAATCCTGTTGTGCCTTTACTGCATCAATTTTGTCCTTTACCTTTACTTTCGCTGCTTCGGGAGTTATGTCTTCATCAAATTCAACAGTGATTATGGAATAATCTTGAAGTGAGTTTGAAGTGATTTTAGTTACTCCGGAAATATCATTAATTTCTTCCTCCAGCGGTTTGGTAACCAATTTTTCTACATCTTCCGCAGCATTTCCCGGAAAGATTGAACTCACGTAAATTTTGGATTCAATTACCTCGGGAAAGGATTCCCTCGGAAGGTTTATATAGCTCATCAGCCCGCCAATAAGTACAATGGCAATGAGCACGAAAACCGTCATCCGGTTTTCGATGGCCCAATTTGATACGCCGAAATATTTTTTCTTAGTTTGTTCCATTGGAAGGAGTGTTATCGTTTTCTTTAATTTTTACCGAAGCGTCGTCATTTAGGGTAAGCGCGCCTTCTTCAACAAGGGTTTCGCCAGGTTTTAAACCAGATAAAACCTCAACCATTCCTTCGTATTTACGGCCGGTTTCAATTTTGGTTCGGGTTACTTTGGCTTCATTGCCTTCCTTTTCTTTTATTACAAAAACAAATTTTTCACCTGCGCTGTTCTCCTGTACTGCATTTGCCGGAATTAATTGGGCATTTTCTTGGCTGTAATCGTTTATTTCCAGCTTGGCAACGAGGTTGGGTTTTATGCTATTGTCTTTGTTTGGAACATCTATTTCAATTTCGAAGGTCCGGTTGTTCGGGTTTATGTAATTGCCCACATTCTTTACTTTTCCATCAACTTGTTTGTTGAGAGCGGGAAAAGTTATTTTCACTGACGTTCCTTTGGAAATGCTTCCCAAATACGCTTCAGGCACCGAAGCTTTTACGTACATATCCCCCAATGCAACGATGCGCATCAAGGCCTGGCCGCCGGGACCGACTACCGTTCCTTGATCGGTAATAATTTCATCTATTTGCCCACTAAATGGCGCTCTGACGGTTGTTCTGCCAACCTGTGCGCGCATTTGGTTTACCGCGCTTTGTGCCGCTTCCATATTTGCTTTGGCTTGTAAGTATTGAATTTCGCTGCCTATCTTTTGGTTCCAAAGACGCTGCTGTCTTTCAAAGGTGGTTTTGGCCAAATCATATTGCGTTTCCAACTGTGCGAGTTGATTTGAAAGTCCGCCATCATCAATCTTTGCAAGAGTTTGTCCTTTGCTAACCTTTTCGCCTTCCTTGACATAAACACGGGTTAAAACACCTTGATATTCTGGGTAAATTAGTAGATTTTGGTCGGTTTCCACATTTCCTTGAATGTCGATAAAATGTTTAAAAAGAGTATCCTGAATAGTATAAGTAGTTACGAGCGGATATTTCTTTAAAGTATCCTTTTCGGCAATTGCCTCGTCCAGTTCGCCCAAAATTTTGGCGATACTGTCATAGGATTTTAGGACCTGTTCTTTTTTGGCTTTCATCGCCGAAAGATCACCAGATTCAATTACGGCTTCAACTGAGCCGGGGTCTTTTTGTCCGCAACTTATTATGGTTAGGGCTATTAGGATAGGTATTATTATTTTTCTCATTTTATATTGGTTGATTTTATAAACAATGACTTTTTAATATTTTCCTTTTATTTCTTCCGAAGGAATACGTAACTGAGGGATATTCAATACGGTTTCTATATTTGCTTTTTCATTTATTACATTCAGCATTGCTTGAAAATACTGTTGCTGTGCGGTATATAGCTGTGTTTGTGATTGGCGCAAATCGAAACTGGTGGAAAGACCTTCAGTGAATTTAATTTGATTTTTACCTTCAATACGTTCTGCCAATTCGAGATTTTTCTTTGAATTTTCATAATTTTCTATGGCAAATTGGTAATTGCTCTGCGCCGTTGTCAAATCCAGTTTTATCTGTTGTCTGGTCTGTTCCAGATCGGTTTTTGCTTGATCCAGCGCAATACGGGTTCGTTGCGAAGCAGCGCTGCGCATACCGCTACTGAAAATGGGAATATTTAAACTAACTCCCAAAACCGAGGATTGATACCAAACCTGGTCACCATTGAAAAATGAAAAATCTTCACTGTTTGCCGAGGCGCCATAATTTACGAAGGCTGAAAGGCGCGGCAGAGCCTTACTCTTTTCCAAACGGTTTTCAAAATAGCGTTGCTCCACCAAATTATAACCTATTTTATAATCCGCGTTTTCCTCAATATTTAAAGATGCATTTAGAAGTGAAAGATTTATGTTTTCATCTGCCAATTGGTCCAGTGAATCTGTAAGAATTACCGGGGTTTCAACATCAATACCCAATGCGAGGTTGAACATTTGCTTTGCTATTGCTTGGCTTCTTAGGGCATTATTTAATTGGGTTTCCACATCCAGTAACGTAATTTCAAGTTGTTCCACACTTTCTTCTTCGGTTAGGCCATTTTCAAAAATCTTTCTGGTTTCATCCAGATTTTTTTCCAGCGTGCTTTTGTTTTTTCCGAAATTATCCACCAATTCCTGTGCGAGAAGTACACTTCCGTATGCATTTATAACTCCTTTGCGGACTTCCAATCGCGTTTTTTCGTTGTAATTTTCAGAATATCTCAAAAACGCCTTTGCAGCTTTTAGGCCCACCAAATAACTTCCATCAAAAATTAATTGATTTAAGGTCGCAACAGCATTCGCATTTTGCTTTGTTCCGAAGCTAACAGGAACAAATGTTCCCGGAGCTCCCCCGTTAAATTCAGCTGGAATGAGGGTTACGGGTTGTTTTAGGTTGTTGTTGTAACTGATGTTGCCATCAATTTGCGGCAAACCTTGTGCGGTTGTTTCCCATTTCTGTTTTATGGCCTTTGCTATATCGCGGCGCGCATTTATGGAGGAATAATTGCTGTCCAATGCAAAGGTTACCGCTTCTTCCAAACTAAAAGTATACGGTTTTTTCTGCGAAAAAGCCGAGATGGAAAGAAGCAGAAAACTGATTATTAAAAACTTTTTACTCATCGGGTTGGTTGTCTTTTATGAATTTATTGAGTGTTAAAAAACCTTCTTTAGTTACAATTCCACGCAGGTGGTATTCCAAATATTCATCGGTAATGAATTTCGTGGTGAACTTCTCTATTGGGAAAAGAGTTTGGTCCTTAATTCCGTTGATGCCCAAAAAATAAAGTCGGGCGATGAATTCCACATCCATATTACTTCTGTAAAGTCCCTGTTCAATACCCTTCTGCAAATTCCTTCGCGTACATTCCATCATTTTTTCGAACTGGGTTTCCTTTAAACCCTCACTAATCTCGGGATAGTACTTTTGGAGCTGGTATTGCGGCGAGGACTGGTCGTCCTCGAGTTTCCCCATTACAAATTTCTTTATCTCGTAAAGTTCCTCTATCGGGTTTTGGTCGAGCGCACAAATTTCATCGATGCCGTGGGTGATGGAGTGCATCACGCCACAGGTACATTCCTTTACCAAGGCTGTCTTATTGTTGAAATATGTATAAATAGTTTTTTTTGAAATGGCCATTTCATTGGCAATATCGTCCATCGTAACACTCTTAAAACCAAGTTTCAAGAATAGATCGGTTGCTTTTTGAATAATTTTCTCCTTCATAATGGCGGCAAATATATGGCAGGGAAACTTTTAAAACAAAAAAAGTTTCCAAAGTTTTTATTTATTTAACATAGGATTCATCTTCGACGGTGAAAATGCAGTTATCCTAATTTGGAGATTTATTCGTGCGCATTTGTTTCGCTTGTTTTATTTTAGCATCAAAATTTTGAAGAATGGAGGTTTTGGAAAAATATAATAATACCCTGCGGGAATATTTGAATAATGCGGTACACCAAAAAGAGCCGAAACAACTATATGAACCCATTGAGTATATTATTTCGTTGGGTGGCAAAAGGCTACGGCCAATCTTGACGCTGATGGTTTGCGATTTTTTTGGCACCGATTATAAGAAAGCAATAAACGCCGCATTGGCGGTGGAGCTGTTCCACAACTTTTCGCTGATACATGATGATATTATGGACAATGCCCCGTTGCGCCGTGGAAAAAGGACCGTCCACGAAAAATGGGATGTGAATACCGCCATCCTCTCCGGCGATGCGATGCTAATAATGGCATACCGTTTTTTTGAACATTATGAACCCGAGATGTTTCGGGAGCTGGCAAAACTTTTCAGTGAAACTGCCCTGCAAGTTTGCGAAGGCCAGCAGCACGATATGGATTTTGAAATTCGCGACACGGTGTGCGTCAAGGAATATATAAATATGATTGACCAAAAAACAGCCGTACTTTTGGGTGCGGCGATGAAAATGGGAGCAATCGTGGCCGGCGCTTCGGAAGATGACCAGCAAAAAATGTATGACTTTGGTCGAAATCTTGGCATTGCGTTTCAAATACAGGATGATTATTTGGATGCTTTCGGGAACCCTGACACATTTGGAAAGCAGGTTGGCGGAGATATTATTTCGAACAAAAAAACCTTTTTATATTTAATGGCAGACGAAATGGGTACTGCCCTTGAACGGGAAGAACTTATAAATCTCTATAGCATCGCCCCAAAAGATCCTACAGATAAAATAATTGATGTTAAGAAAATCTTCGTTGATACAGGTGCTGCGGAAGCTACGGGAAAGGAAATTGAACAATATAGTAGCAGAGCTAATAAAGTGCTTAATGGAATAAACATTTCAGAAAATAAAAAGGAGCTGTTACAAGATTTTGGAAAATATTTGATGAACCGTAACGTGTAAACCTTGTTCTTTAGTCTTGTTGAAATTTTAGAGAAGCGATAGAAAGATAATGAAAATTGGAACTATCGTTTCAAAATAAGTATTACCACATTACACCTTCAAACAGGATGGAACCGCTTTTTCCATTCCAGTTCCAAGTGCCGGAATCGGCAAATTCGCAGTTTGAGTTCTTATAAACCGGAGTGCTTATTTCATCATAATACAATTGCCAATTAGCTTGCTGTCCCGCGAAAATTGAGTTTTGATTTTGAAGACTCACTGAGTTTAAATAGAAAGTGGTTTCATCTAAAGAGAATACTCCGACAATTATAGGTTCACCTTCCGAATAAAAACAACTTGAGGGATCATCATAAGGCTCAAAAACAGAATCCTCAAATGGAGTAGCTGAGGCACCATGGGAAATAATCGCTTGGGTAGGGGTAAATAAAGCTAATTGAGGAGGCATTTTGTTTGGTGCAAGAGCATTTTGATCAATGGCAATTAAATCCCAATTACCGTAGAAATTTGCTTCGTTTCCATCCTCTGCGTAAGTTCCCAACAAAATAATTTGGGTTTGGGTTTGGGATTTTTCAACTAGTTTCACATAACCCTCGGTGTCCCCAAAAACATACACATTGGTAACGATAGGATTTCCTTCTTCGGAAAGAGAAAAGGTAAAGCTCCCGTTTTCGCCCTCGAAAAAAAGTTGGTTGTTTTTGTCGGTTTTTCTCGCATAAAGAGAAGTAAAAGTGCCGTCAAGTAATTTTATATCGGCTTCATAAAGACTTTGATTTACCTTGCGGATACTTATTTTTCCGTGAAGACTTTTATCGGTATTATGCCCAAAAACCCCTATAAATAGGATGTCTTTTAAAGGAACCGCTTTTTGTGGGCGCTGCGTTTTGGAATATTCTTCAATGCTCTCATTCATTTTTTCTGGACTTAAGCTTTCTGTTGAACAGCCTAAAAGTGTGCAGACAATTATTGCCAATACGAAATACTTCATTGAATTTTATTTTTCGGTACTTTTCAAATCTACATAAATTCTCTTAAACTAAATTGCAATGTTTTTTAAATGGGTTTGCCCGATGTTTTTATTGTGAATATTTTAAGATTTCAGGCCTATAAATATCAACAATCAATTCCGCTAATTTGTGTATTTATTGTACTTTTGTACCGTTTTAAATAAAAAATTCCCCTTGCTAATTTATCATGGATAAATACTCTTTTCTCAATTCAGTCCACCCAACCTACATCGCCGAACTTTACGATAAATATTTGCAGTATCCGGATAGTGTGGAGCCAAGTTGGCGTGCATTTTTTCAGGGTTTCGACTTTGGCAGGGAAAGCGGATCGGAAGAAATTTTCGTTAATGAGGTCGCGCCTGGAGAGGAAATTGCCGGAGCAAATTGCGAGGATGTTGTAAAGGAATTTCAGGTTATAAAATTAATCGATGGCTACCGAACGCGAGGGCATTTGTTCACTAAAACGAATCCCGTTCGCGATCGCAGAAAGTATACGCCAACACTGGCATTGGAGAATTTTGGTCTTTCACAACATGATTTAAAAGCTAAGTTCAAGGCCGGGGAAATCCTCGGGATTGGCGAAACAACGCTGGAGGAAATAATAAAACACCTTGAAAGCATTTATTGCGATTCCATTGGGATTGAGTATATGTACATCCGTAAGCCCAACGAAATTCAGTGGATTCAGCAAAAGTTGAACATCCACGATAACCAGCCCAATTTTTCAACTGAACATAAAAAACATATTCTGAAAAAACTGAACGAAGCAGTTGCTTTTGAGAGTTTTCTTCATACAAAATACGTTGGGCAGAAACGCTTTTCACTGGAAGGTGGCGAAAGTTTGATTCCCGCTTTGGACGCGCTAATTGAAAACGCGGCGGAAAAAGGAGTGGAGGAATTTGTGATGGGAATGGCACACCGCGGAAGGTTGAGCACGCTAACAAATATCTTCGGAAAAAGCGCCAAGGATATTTTTAGTGAATTCGATGGAAAGGATTATGCGCAGGACATTTTTGATGGGGACGTGAAATACCACTTGGGTTGGACCAGCAAACGCACAACCGAATCAGGCAAGGAAATAAACCTAAATATAGCGCCAAACCCTTCGCATCTAGAAACCGTAGGCGCCGTGGTGGAAGGTATTACAAGGGCAAAACAGGATGACCACCACAAAGGAAGGGCGAATAAAGTGCTGCCGATAATTGTGCACGGCGACGCAGCAATTGCGGGCCAAGGCATTGTTTATGAAATTGTGCAAATGTCCCAACTGGATGGCTACAAAACTGAAGGAACTATCCATATAGTAGTAAACAATCAAATAGGATTTACCACAAATTATCTGGACGGAAGATCTTCAATTTATTGTACAGATGTGGGCAAAGTAACCCTTTCGCCAATACTCCACGTAAATGCAGATGATGTGGAAGCAGTGGTTCATGCCACACTTTTCGCACTGGATTTCAGGATGGAATTTGGCCGCGATGTTTTTATAGATTTGTTGGGTTACAGAAAATATGGCCACAATGAAGGTGACGAACCCCGTTTTACGCAGCCAAAACTTTATAAAGCCATCGGCAAGCACGAAAACCCGCGCGATATTTATGCCGAACAACTACTAAAGGAAGGCGTAATAGATGAAGGTTACACTAAAAAACTGGAGGAGGAATATAAAAATAAACTTGAGGAAAATCTCGAGGATTCCAGAAAAGAAGACAAAACCACCATTACTCCTTTTATGAAGGATGAATGGGAAGGTTATGAATATGCAGAGGAGGATAAGATGATGGAAACGGTCGATACCACTTATCCTTTGGAAGGTCTTACCGAAATTGCGGAAGCCATTACAAAGTTGCCCGAGGATAAAAAATTCCTAAAAAAGATTGCCAAACTTGTTGACGCGCGCCGTCAAATGTTCTTTGATGACAATAAACTAGATTGGGCTATGGGCGAATTACTCGCCTATGGCACCTTGCTTAAAGAAGGGCACGACGTGAGAATGAGCGGGCAGGATGTGGAACGGGGAACCTTTTCGCACCGACACGCCGTTATAAAGGTAGAAGACAGTGAGGAAGAGGTAGTGCTTCTTAATAAATTGAAAGGCGACCAAGGTGATTTCTATATTTATAATTCACTTCTTTCAGAATATGGAGTGGTAGGTTTTGACTACGGTTACGCGATGGCAAGTCCAAAAACCTTGACTTTATGGGAAGCGCAATTCGGGGATTTCAGCAATGGAGCCCAGATTATGATAGATCAATATATATCCGCGGCAGAAGATAAATGGAAACTTCAAAATGGATTGGTAATGCTCTTGCCACATGGATACGAAGGGCAGGGAGCCGAACACTCTTCCGCAAGAATGGAAAGATATTTACAGTTGTGTGCCAACGACAATATGTTTGTTGCAGACGTTACGACGCCTGCCAATTTATTTCACCTTTTCCGAAGACAACTTAAGGTGAAATACCGCAAACCCTTGATTGTATTTACACCCAAGAGTTTGTTGCGCCATCCAAAAGTAGTTTCAACCAAGGAAGAGCTTGCGAACGGCGGTTTTCAAATGGTCATAGATGATGTGGACGCAAAAGTTGACGAAATAAAATCCTTGGTATTTGTCACCGGTAAATTTTATTACGATTTGCTGGAAAAGAGGGAAGAACTAGAAAGAAATGACGTGGCATTGGTGCGGGTGGAACAACTATTTCCCTTGCCAACGCAACAGATGAAAGAGATAATAAATAAATATAAAAACGCCGACGATATAGTTTGGGCGCAGGAAGAACCAAGAAATATGGGTGCCTATTCACACCTGTTGATGCATTTTGAGGAAGCCCGAAATTTTAGGGTTTGCAGCAGAAAAATGTATGCTGCCCCAGCCGCGGGTAGCACCGTTCGGTCCAAGGCGCGGCACGCTAAAGTGATCGAAAATGTTTTCGATAAAAATATGGAGTAGATTCCTTAATTTTATTGGAAACAATTTGAAAGAAATTACTGGAAATTTCCAAAGAATTCACCCTTTTTTGTTGATTATTAGTAAACAAGAATTTCCAAAAAATATAACAAAACGAAATAGCAACTAGCGTTGCACAAAATAAAGAAAATTATGGCATTAGAAATGAAAGTCCCATCTCCCGGGGAATCCATAACAGAAGTAGAAATAGCATCTTGGCTCGTAAAGGACGGAGACTATGTGGAAAAGGATCAAGCGATTGCCGAAATTGATAGCGACAAAGCCACATTGGAACTTCCCGCGGAAGCAAGCGGTATCATAACATTAAAGGCAGAAGAAGGTGACACCGTTGCAGTAGGAGAGGTAGTATGCTTAATTGATACGGAGGCGGAAAAACCCGGTGGCGATAAAAAATCTACAGATAAGGAGAACAAGTCTGATGAAAATGCCAAAACTTCAAAAAAGGAAGAAGAAAAAAAATCACCAAAGGAACCTGAAAAGGATTCTAAGTTAGGAGCCGAAAAACAAACCCCTTCAAAATCCTCGACTCCAAACCAAGAACAGGATAAAATAACCTATGCTTCCGGCTCTGCTTCCCCGGCTGCCAAAAAAATATTGGACGAGAAGGGAATGGATTCCAAAGAGGTGAAGGGTACCGGCCGCGACGGGCGCATAACCAAGGATGACGCCCAGAATGCACAACCAGCAATGGGAACACCCGGGAGAGGTAACCGCGGTAGCGAGCGCAAAAAACTTTCAATGCTTCGCCGAAAAGTGGCGGAACGTCTGGTTTCGGTAAAAAATGAAACCGCCATGCTCACCACTTTCAATGAGGTAGATATGACGGCCATTTATGAACTTCGAAACCAATATAAAGAACAATTTAAGGAAAAGCACGGCGTGGGTCTTGGTTTTATGTCCTTTTTCACTCTTGCCGTTGTAAGGGCTTTGGAAATGTATCCCGGTGTAAATTCTATGATTGACGGAGATTATATGATAACTTATGATTTCAAGGATATTTCAATAGCTGTTTCTGGCCCAAAAGGACTAATGGTACCCGTAATTAGAAATGCTGAAAATTTAAGTTTCCGTGGGGTTGAAGAAGAAGTAAAACGTTTAGCGCTTCGCGCACGTGAAGGTGATATTACCGTTGATGAAATGACCGGCGGAACCTTTACCATTACAAATGGTGGCGTTTTTGGAAGTATGCTTTCCACACCAATCATAAATCCGCCCCAATCGGCAATTCTTGGTATGCACAATATCGTTGAGCGGGCAATCGTACGCGACGGCGGAATTGTAGTCGCTCCGGTAATGTACGTTGCACTTTCCTACGACCACAGAATTATAGACGGTCGCGAATCTGTTGGATTTTTGGTAGCGGTAAAAGAAGCGCTCGAAAGCCCAGTGGAGTTATTAATGAATGACGATGTAAAACGAGCCTTGGAATTATAAAAATGAAAAGGAAAGAAACTAAAAAATCCGGCACGAAGCCGGATTTTTTTGGTTAGTTAGGAAAACATCTATTCAATAAAAAACAAAAGCACCTATTAAATTAAGCAGAAGAATAAGTATTACGGTAATGGTCAAAATTATCACGACGGGATTTTTTCCGGTCGATTCTGACGTTTGATCTTCCTCTATAATTACTGAATTTTTCATACCGTAAATATCTATATTTTCATATAGATATAAAATACGTAGTAACACGTAAATTTTGTAAAACCCTCTATAACAATTTGTCATGATGCTCTTTTGCCCATATAAGAAGACTGTTTGTTTTGGGCTCCAAGTTCAATTTTGTGATCATATTGCTGCGGTGTTTCTCGACGGTGCGGTAGGAGATGAAGAGCTGGGAAGCAATTTCTTTATTGGTTTTATCCTTCGCAATAAGCTTCAGAATTTTTTTCTCAGAAGGCGTTAAAATATTTAGGTCATTGTCTTCAATAAAAACTACGCCCAATAATTCCTTTATTTTGGGACTGAAAAATTGATTTCCCGCTGTAACGGTTTTTATGCAATTTTCAATTTCTTCCAGAGCAAATTCCTTCAGTATGTAACCAAAAATATTCAGTTCCTGTGCTTTTTGGTAGAGTTCCTTTTCTTTATGCAGTGTAATGAGTACGATTTTTGTTTTTATGCCCTGCGTTTTACATTTTTTCGCAATTTCCAGCCCAGACATAAAAGGCATTTGTATATCTAAAATCGCAATTTCCGGCAATAATTGGGTGATTAGGTTATAAGCTTCACGGCCGTTCGTGCCGCTGCCCACAAGATTATATTCCTTTTCACTTAAAAAATCGTTTAGACCTTTTAGTAGCAAGGGATGATCATCTGCAATTATTATAGAAGGTTGTTTTTTCATAACGGAAATTGAAATTCAATTACTGTCCCGGCATCTTTTTTTGAGGTTACCCTCATTTGGCCCTTTAAAAATTTTGTGCGCTCCAAAAGGGTTTTTAATCCGAGGGATTTTACATCCTGATATTTTTCGTTAAAGTCGAATCCAACGCCATTATCCCGCACCGAAATAAGGATATTATTGGCGAATTTTTTTATTGAAACCTTACCGGCTTCGGCTTTTGCGTGCTTTAGGATATTGCTGAGGCTTTCCTGTACAATTCTATAAATATTCACTTCTTCTTCTTTTGAAAAAATATTGTCAATATTATCTATTTCCGCTGAAATGAAAAGCGAAGTATTTTCATCAATAAGATTTATGGTGTACTCAATCGCTTTTGTAATTCCCAATTCCTGAAGCTGAAAAGGATGTAGGTCACGGCTTATAGTGCGCACTTCCTCAATGGTATGGTCCACCATTTGTTTGGTGTCCGCGTCCCCGCTATCGATTAATTTATTTTTTATAACCAAGAGTTGTTGCCCAATTCCATCGTGCAAATCTTTTGAGATACGTCTTCGTTCCACTTCCTGCGAAACAATAAGCTCCTGGCTGAACTTTTCCTGCAATACGCGCTGGCTCTTTAGGTGCCGCTGGTTTCGATAGAGTAAAATTAGTCCGAAAGCCAATAACAACGCTATTCCGGTAAAAAGAATTACTTTTTTGAAGTTTTCATTGTCCTTTTCCAAAAGAGTAATATTGGTAGATTTTTCAACCAATTCCTTTTCCTTTTTCTCGGTTTCGTACAAGGTTTGATAATAGGCAAGGGAAGTCGCCGTACTGCGATTGTAGATAGAATCCTTAATTATATTGGAGGCCTGATTATTTTCAATACTTTTCTTATAGTCGCCTTGATCATAATAAATTTCTGAAAGAAGGGAATAAGAACCCATTATTTCATCTTCCAATCCTAATTTTTTTGAAACCTCGAGCTTTTTGTTCGCCAACTCAATTGCCTGATCGAAGCTCCCAATAGTCTGAAGGTATTTTGCCTTTCCGGCCAAATAATTGAGTTGTGACAGAAAATTTTCCGTGATTTGGAATTTCTCCCTATCAATAATATCAAGATGTTTTTTTGCCTCAGCCAAATTGCCATGTTCGCAATAATATTCAATTAGTCTTGAATGAATACCAATATAGGTGGCGGTCTCTATGGAGTTTTTATCGGCTGTTCTTTCGGCCATTAAAAGCGATTGGTATTCCGCATCGCGGTCTCCCATCTTCTTATAGTCCAAGGCTTGGTTGTAATATTCGTTGGCCAAATAGGAATCTAACTTAAGCGATTTCATTTTTTGAATCAGATCGTTTCGTTCCTTTTTCGCTTTCTCATAAAACCCATTCATGCTGAACATATTTATAATGCCCTGTTGTGAAAATACCATATAGCGGTATTCCTTATTTTTCTCATAAATGGTGTAAGCTTTTGTAAAGTCCTCCCCGGCCAGAACAAATTTCCCCAAATCAGAATAAACCTGCCCCCTAAAAAGATAGGCGTCTGCTTTATGGATGCTATCTTTTGAAGAAAAAGTGGCCAGTGCCATGGTGTAGTCGTCAATGGCTTTTTTAAGATCGATCTTTGAATATGCCGCGGCACGTTTGGAGTACAGTCCGCCCAGAAGAAAACTGTCCTTTATTTTATACTTACGGGCCAGCACCCCGTTAATGATGGTAATGGCATTTAGTGGATCGTTGCCATAATTCGTAAGTGTAATTTGAAGGTTGATGGCCTTTTTGGCCGCGGGTTCAATGCTGTCCAGTTCTTGGGCAATTTCAATATACTGAATACTGTAATTTATAAAGGCATCATTGTCTACCCTAAAACTTTTGTACAGCAGACTATCAAGTGCCGCCAGTTTAAGGACTTTGCTCTGTCGTGGTGTCAACTATATTTTTGTAGTATGCGGTATTTTGCCCAATCCCCGAAGCGGTGTTAGCAATAGTGCGGTAAGCAGGGCCATTAAAGTTTTCAATACGATGCTTTTGTGGGGAGCAAGTAAAAATAGCTAAATTATTGTAAATAAGAAGTAATTGGAAAACTATATAATATAAAAGCAATTTCTACCGTAGTCTATTACCGCGCGGTGTTTTTTCAAAAAATCCGCCCCAATAATTCCGTGTATTCGCTGTTCATTTACTTGCACCAAAGCTTCGTTTACGTGGGAAAGATCAAAGAGCACGAAATCCATATTTGTGGTTTTCCAATGGTCGATTTCAAAGATATTTTTACGGGAAAGCATCGTTTCCATATTGATGGCTCCCGCCCCCGCCGCTTTTATCAAGCTCTCCTCGCTTACGAGTGAAAAATGGGTGCTGTCATCAAAACCCACGCAACTGGTAGAGGCGCCCGTATCAAGAATAAAACTCCCCGAAATGCCATTTATTTTTGCGTTGAAAAGATAATGTCCCGTGGCCAATTTTTTCAGTGGAATCCGGCTAAAGCCACCGTCCGTCATAAATTTACGCAACTGCATGAATTTTTTTTTGTGCAAAGATAGCAAACAAAATAAGTAGCTTTGCAGAATGTTGACAGATACGCACACCCATTTATACAGTGACGCTTTTGACACGGACCGCGATGAAATGATGCAACGCGCTTTTGATGCCGGCGTTCGCCGCTTCTTTATACCTGCAATAGATTCGGGGCATACTGACGCGATGTATGACTTGGAAAAGAATTATCCCGAAAACGTTTTTTTGATGATGGGGCTTCATCCTACTTCGGTGAAGGAAAATTATGAGGAAGAATTAAAGCATGTGGAAGAACAATTCAAAAAGCGGAAATTTTTCGCTGTCGGCGAAATAGGGATTGATTTGTATTGGGAAAAATCTACTTTAGAGATTCAGAAAAAAGCTTTCCGAAGACAGATTCAATTGGCGAAAAAATATAAACTCCCAATAGTAATTCATTGTCGGGATGCTTTTGATGAGATTTTTGAAGTACTTGAAACTGAAAAAAGCGACGATTTGTTCGGCATTTTTCACTGTTTTACGGGAACATTCGAACAGGCAAAACAAGCGATTTCCTATAATATGAAACTCGGGAATTGGCGGCGTAGTCACTTTCAAAAATGGAAAGATAGACACTTTTTTGAGACCAGATTCGATTTAAAACACATCGTTCTGGAAACAGATTCGCCCTATCTCGCACCGGCGCCATTTCGCGGCAAGCGTAATGAAAGTAGCTATTTGGCTTTGGTTTGTAAAAAATTGGCTGAGGTTTACAATGTTTCAGAAGAAGAGATAGCACGGGTTACTACTGAAAATTCAAAAGAGATATTTAAAGTTTAATTTTTCAAAGAATAAATGACAAGTTCCAATGGAAGAAAATTAGCTTTGGAATTCGATTTCAATATTTAGAAATTTCATTATTATAAAAAATATGATGAAAACCAACCCCAACATACTCCTTATATATACCGGCGGAACGATCGGGATGATCAAGGATTTTGAAACGGGCGCGCTGCGCAATTTTAACTTTGACGAATTGCTGAACCACATTCCCGAGCTGAAATTGTTGGATTGCAATATTACCACGACCGCGTTCCCGAAACCCATTGACAGTTCTAATATGAACCCAAAATATTGGGTGGAAATAGCCTCGATAATTGAAGAAAACTATGAAACGATGGATGGTTTTGTGGTTTTGCACGGCAGCGATACTATGTCCTATACCTCCTCGGCATTAAGTTTTATGCTGGAAAATTTGAACAAGCCGGTTATTTTTACAGGTTCACAACTGCCTATCGGTGACCTGCGGACGGACGCAAAGGAAAACCTAATTACTTCCATACAGATCGCCGCACTCAAGGAAAAAGGTTTCCCAAAAATTTCTGAAGTCTGCCTTTATTTTGAATATAAACTTTACCGCGCCAACCGGACCACCAAACTAAATGCGGAACATTTTCAGGCATTTGCCTCCCTCAATTATCCTGGATTGGTAGAGAGCGGTGTGCATTTGGTAGTAAACGATGAGGCGCTGTACAGACCCAATAGGAGAAAAAAGCTAATTGTGCACAAAAAGCTCGAGTCCAATATTCTTCTCCTAAAAATGTTTCCGGGAATAGATGAAACCACCGTTAACTATCTTTTTGAATATCCCGAGTTAAAAGGATTGGTTTTGGAAACATACGGAAGCGGCAACGTAACCAATGAAAAATGGTTTTTGGATGCACTAAGAAAAGTAATGAAGAAGAAAATACCTGTGGTGAACGTGACCCAATGTTCCGGTGGAAGCGTGAATATGGGGCTATACGAAACCAGCACTGAATTGAAAAAAATGGGGGTAATAAGCGGTAAGGACTGTACCACAGAAGCGGCCCTCGCAAAATTGATGTATTTGTTGGGACAGAAAATTTCGGCTAACAGCTTCAAAACCATATTCGAAACCTCATTGCGCGGGGAAATGAAATAAATTAACCCTTCAAATTATTTTGTCGCGTTGTTTTTTTTTTGATATTTGGCACTCCTTAATTTGGAGATGCTATTAAGGGCGAGGGAGGAGAGTTATTTTATCCATTATTTCATTTGAATTATTCTTCCTTTAATACGGCATTTCCAAAACTAGGTAAGAAAAATAGAGAGGTGGCCGAGTGGTCGAAGGCGCACGCCTGGAAAGTGTGTATACGCCACAAGCGTATCGAGGGTTCGAATCCCTTCCTCTCTGCAATGCTTTTTAGGGTTGTTCGTTATTATTACCTATATAAGGCGATGCCGTGAAGTGTAACAGTTTGTTACCCTTCATCAATAATAATATTGCAGATTAACTAAATTATTTTATATCTTTAAACCTTTAACTAAAAACAAACTTTAAGTCGATAGCAATGAAAAAATTATTTTCTATTATGGCGATTGCCGCAATGGTATTTGTAGGCACTTTAAATGCGAATGCTTCAACAGCTCAATCTTTGCCAACCAGTTCACAAGCCTTTGTAACGGGCGTTACCATGTCCATCATTCAGGATGAGGCTGCACCAGCCACAGCGGATGCTAACAAAAGTTTCCATCAAAAATTGAAGGAACGCTTCGTAGAGGGTGGTCCTGGTTTCATGGGGATCGTTCTTCTATGTTTAATTCTTGGATTGGCCATTGCCATTGAAAGAATTATTTATTTGAACCTTTCCACTACAAACACCCAAAAACTTGCACAAGATGTGGAAGATGCCTTGAACAGTGGTGGTATTGAAGCTGCTAAGGAAGTATGCCGAAACACTAAAGGTCCTGTTGCCTCCATATATTACCAAGGTCTCGACCGCGCCCACGAAGGCATTGACATTGCTGAGAAAGCGGTGGTTGCCTACGGTGGTGTGCAAATGGGACAGTTAGAAAAGAACGTTTCCTGGATTTCGTTATTTATTGCCTTGGCGCCGATGCTTGGTTTCATGGGTACGGTAATCGGGATGATTATTGCTTTCGATAAAATTCAAGCAGCGGGAGATATGAACCCATCATTGGTTGCTGGAGGTATTAAAGTGGCACTTTTAACAACGGTATTCGGACTTATTGTTGCTATTATCCTTCAGGTATTCTACAACTATATTATCGCTAAGATTGATAGTATCGTTAACAGTATGGAAGATGCTTCCATCACGCTTATCGACATGCTTTTCGATTACAAAAACAGAACACCAAACGCTTAAATAAAAATATAAATGGCTTTACATAAAATTTTAAAAATAATAGCCTTGCTTCTCAGCGTTGCTGGAATTATCTTCCTCGCTATCATTATTTCAAATGGCGATGAAGCGGTAAGGCAGTCGGGCGCTGGACTAGATGGATTTTTGTACGTAGCGTATATAACCTTTGCAATAGTTGTTCTTTTCGTACTCTTTTTTGTTATTCAAGGAATATTTACTTCTGGACATCTTAAAAGCACATTATTGTCAATTGGTGCCTTTCTTGTAATCATTGCAATATCATACGTGCTGGCAGATAACACACCTATGGCTATGCAGGAAGGCGAAATGCTTTCGGCAAGTGGATCCAAATGGGTAGGCACTGGGCTGTATGCATTTTACATCACGGCGGTTTTGGCCGTTGCTGCAATGGTTTTCAGCGGAATTAAAAAAGTAACAAAATAATGGCAAGAAGAGCAACACCAGAGGTAAACGCAGGATCTATGGCAGACATAGCGTTCCTATTGCTTATCTTTTTTCTGGTAACCACGACGATTGAGAAAGACAAGGGGATTGCACGGCAATTACCTCCAAAAGAGGAAATTACCGACCCTCCTAAAATTAAGGAGAAAAACCTCTTTATCGTAAACGTAAACAAGAATGACCAATTACTTGTTGAAGATAAGTTAATGGAGCTAAAGGATTTGCGCCAGGCTGCAATACAGTTTCTTGATAACGGCGGTGCGCCTTCCGGATCCGAAGAATATTGCAGTTACTGCAAAGGAAAGCGGAACCCAGAATCATCAGACAATCCTGATAAAGCGGTAATCTCTGTGCAAAATGACAGGCTTACCTCCTATAATATGTATATCGCAGTTCAAAATGAATTGGTTGCTGCATATAACTATTTAAGAGATAGGGAATCGGAAAGATTGTACGGATGGAAATTTACCGAAGTAAGCAGAGCTATTGACGAAGGTAATTACAAAGGAAATGTTGATGCGGCTCAAGAGAAGCTTGAAAACATACAGAAATTATTTCCTTTGAAACTGTCTGAGGCAGAACCAAAGAAATCAGGAATATAAACAAAAAAGAAGATGTCAAAATTCACAAAGAAAAAGAGTAGCGAATTGCCGGCAATTTCTACAGCATCCCTCCCGGATATTGTATTTATGTTACTATTCTTTTTTATGGTAGTAACCGTATTGCGGGACGACAACCTATTGGTGCAAAACACCCTTCCAAAGGCGGATCAGGTTGAAAAACTTAAAAAGGACCGCTCCGTATATATCTACGCTGGGAAACCCAGTTCTAGATATCAGGATAAATATGGGAAGGAAGGAAAAATTCAGATTGGCGATAAATATACAGATGTTTCCAATATCAAATTTGCCCTTACCGAAGCACGCCAAAAACTCCTTCCTGAATTACAGGATAAGGTAATGGTTGCGTTAAAGGTTGATGAAGATACCAATACCGGTCTTGTTACAGATATTAAACAAGAGTTGAGAGATTTAAATATGTTGAAAATTATATACATTACTTCTCCGGGAAATCAAACAGAGAACAGATAAATTATTTTCTGTTCCTAAAAACGCCTTTTTGCAATTATGTGAAAAGGCGTTTTTTTTGTTTCCCCTTTTCTTAAAATACATTTATCTTTATGCTATGCCAAAGGTTTTTATAATTACCCTATACGCGATTATTGGGCTTACTACCTTCACTTGTGTTGCCCAGGATACTATTTCTAATTCTTCGGCAGACTTACGCTATCGGGAGGATCAATTTTATGTTGGGCTTACATACAACCTTCTTTTAAATACTCCATCCGGTATGAAATTACGAGGGCTTTCCGGCGGAATACAAGCCGGATTTATGCGTGACATGCCTATCAATAAACGTAGAAGTATAGCAGTTGCAGTAGGCGCCGGTTTGGCATTTGATCAATTCGGACAGAATCTTTTTATAGGAGAAACTCCCAATGAAGAATCAATCTTTAAGGTATTGAATGAAAGCAATGTGGAATTCTCCCGTAACCGTCTTTCCATGGCCATTATTGAAGCTCCAATAGAATTTCGATGGAGAAGCTCCACCCCAACATCGTACAGGTTTTGGAGAGTTTATGCGGGCTTCAGAGTGGGATATGCTTATTGGTATCAATCTACATTCAAACAACCCGGAAACAATGTGTACCAAACTAAAATACCGGAATTTGATCCGGTCCGACTTTCGGCAACTCTTAGTTTTGGATACAATACCTTCAATTTTTTTGCTTCTTATAGCATCAATCCATTTTTCAAAAATGCTTATACCGAAAATGGGGAAAGTATCGATTTTAGAACCCTGAAAGTAGGGTTGATGTTCTATATTCTATAACCAGAAATTGAACATAATTACCTGTGTTATTATGCCAATGAATAATCCTACAATTAATTCTCTGTAATTATGGGATTCGCTGTTCAATCTTGAAGAGGCTACCCACCCATTTACAAAGAGGAAGAAGCTAATCGTGATTAAAAGATTCACCTTAAAATGCGCGCTTAAACCAATAAGAAAGGTAAGCAAGCCCGCAACCCCCAATTGATGAAGGCTCGTTTTAAATTTGAAAAAAACTAAAATCAGCGCACTAAACGCCGAAAAAAGAATCCCCACGAAAAAAAAGTAAATTTCTGGACTGTCATAGGGATCAAAAACCATTTTGATAATTAGGAGAAGAAGCGCGCAATGGATCATCAAAGGATATTTCCGCTCGGCAACTTCTCTTAAATGAATGGATTTAACCGCCCCAAGATTTTTCAAAAGAAAGAAAACAACCAGTGGGATGCATAAAGTTATAATGGCAATGGCCAAAATTTTTGCCCGCACCATTTCCGGTTCCAAATACCGTGGAGTAACGCTAAAATAAATTATAGTGCCGAGCAAGGGCATCAAAAGGGGATGGAAAAGGTAGGAGGCGATTTTTAGAAATACTTTCATTAAATTTCCTTTCGAAGCCTGGCTACGGGCAAATCTAATTGTTCGCGATATTTTGCAATTGTTCTTCGAGCGATGGGATAGCCTTTTTCCTTTAATATTTTGGCCAGCTTATCGTCCGTAAAAGGTTTTCTTTTGTTTTCCTCCGAAATAGTAATTTCCAGAATTTTCTTTATTTCCTTGGTCGAAACATCCTCGCCCTGATCGTTCTTCATGGATTCGCTGAAAAAATCCTTTATCAATTTCGTGCCGTATGGGGTGTCCACGTACTTACTGTTCGCAACACGCGATACTGTTGAAACGTCCATATGTATTTTATCGGCGATATCCTTTAAAATCATGGGCCTTAACTTACGCTCGTCGCCGGTCAAAAAATATTCCTCCTGCTGCTGCATGATTTCGTTCATAGTAACGAACAAGGTCTGTTGCCGCTGTTTAATAGCGTCTATAAACCATTTAGCCGCATCGAGCTTTTGTTTTATAAACATCACTGCATCCTTCTGCGCCTTCGATTTATCCTTTGATTCTTTATAGCCTTTTAGCATATTGGTGTAATCACGGGACACATGGAGTTCTGGAGCGTTTCTTCCGTTTAGGGTCAAATCCAGTTCACCGTCAACAATTTTAATGGCGAAATCTGGCACTACATGTTCAACCATTCGTGTGTTTCCTGAGAAAGTTCCGCCAGGTTTTGGATTAAGACCTTCAATTTCGTGGATGGCATTACGCAATTGTTCTTCGGAAATATCGAATTTCTGAATTAATTTTTTGTAGTGTTTTTTGCTGAAATGATCAAAGGCATCCTCAACAATTGATAGCGCAAGTGCCACTGGCGGTGATTGTTCTTTCCGTTCCAACTGCAGCAAAAGACACTCCTGAAGATCTCTTGCGGCCACTCCCGCTGGATCTAATTCCTGTACTATCCGAAGCATTTTTTCAACTTTGGCTTCGGTAGTGTAAACGTTTTGGGTGAAGGCAAGATCATCAACAATTTCCTGTATTTCCCTACGTATATAACCGCTTTCGTCCACACTGCCAACCAAAAATTTAGCAATCTCCTCTTCTTCCTCATCAAGACGATAGGTATTCAATTGCGTCAATAAATGCTGGTTGAATGAAGTCCCCGCGGCATAAGGGGTTTGCCGGTCCTCATCATCGGCGCTGTAATTATTTGCGGAAAGTTTATAGCTGGGTACTTCATCGTCACTTAAGTAATCATCTACATTTATATCGGTTTCAATTACTTCGTTTCCTTCGTCATAATTTTCATCATAATCATTTTCAAATTCATCCTCGTAATTTTCGCTTTCCTCTTTTCCGCCCTCCAATGCTGGATTTTCTTCCAGTTCCTGAGAAATGCGCTGCTCAAAAGCCTGCGTAGGAAGTTGGATCATCTTCATCAACTGTATCTGTTGGGGAGATAATTTTTGAGAGAGTTTGAAATTGAGCTGTTGCTTTAACATAGGTAAATTTAGATACTCATAAAGTTAAAAAAAACCAGCTACTAAAATAATGAAGCGGCCAGTTTTAATATAATGTTGTGAAGAAAGACGGAGGTTTATAGTTACCACATTACCTGCCCAATGGGAAGGAGCTGTTGGTTCTTCCCCCTTTGGGCGTTAGGGGGACCTTAAAATTCCGCATTCCCGGGTGTACGTGGATAAGGAATTACATCGCGAATATTGCCCATTCCGGTAGTGAATTGCACCAAACGTTCAAAACCAAGTCCGAAACCGCTGTGTACTGCGGTACCAAATTTTCGAAGGTCCAAATACCAATACAGTTCCTTTTCATCAATTTCCATCGCAGCCATTTTTTGTTTTAGGACTTCGTATCGCTCCTCACGCTGGCTGCCTCCAACGATTTCGCCAATACCTGGAAAAAGTACATCCATCGCGCGGACTGTCTTTTCGTCGTCGTTCAGGCGCATGTAAAATGCCTTAATTTTTGCCGGATAATCAAAAAGAATAACAGGACATTTGAAATGTTTTTCAACCAAAAAGCGTTCGTGTTCGCTCTGCAAATCTGCGCCCCATTCCTCAATTATATATTTGAATCTTTTCTTTTGGTTGGGTTTTGAGCGTTTTAAAATATCGATGGCTTCCGTGTAGCTTACCCTTTTGAAATTATTTTCAAGAATAAAATTAAGTTTTTCGCGAAGTTTCATTTCGCTGCGCTCATCCTGGGGCTTGTTTTTTTCCTCTTCCAAGAGGCGGTTTTCAAGAAATTCAAGGTCGTCCGCACAGTTGTCCAAAGCGTACTTAATTACATATTTTATGAAATCTTCCGCCAAATCCATATTGGCATCAAGATCGTTGAAGGCAACTTCTGGCTCAATCATCCAGAATTCGGCCAAGTGTCTGCTGGTATTTGAGTTTTCAGCCCTAAAGGTTGGACCGAAAGTATATACTTTTCCAAGGCCCATTGCGTAGGTTTCGGCTTCCAATTGCCCGCTTACCGTAAGATTTGTTTCCTTTTCGAAAAAATCTTCTTTGTAATTGATTGTTCCATCCTCATTTAAGGGGGGATTTTTTGCATCCAATGCGGAAACGCGGAACATTTCGCCGGCGCCTTCGGCATCGCTACCCGTAATTATAGGGGCGTGCATATAATAAAAACCGTTTTTTTGAAAATAGTCGTGCACCGCAAAAGCCAGTTTTGAACGGGTGCGCATCACGGCACCAAATGTATTCGTGCGAACACGCAAATGTGCCTGTTCGCGCAAAGTTTCCAAAGTATGTCGTTTTGGGGAAAGAATGGTGAGTTTTACCTCTTCCGGGTTAGCTTCGCCCAAAACGTTCAATTTTGAAACCTGCACTTCGACCGTCTGTCCTTGGCCTTGGCTTTCCACTAAAACCCCTACAACCTCGATTGCCGCACCAACCGTGACCTTCTTCAGAATTTCCTCTTCAAAATTTTCAAAATCAACAACGCATTGTAGCGTTTTTATGGTGGAGCCATCGTTAAGAGCGATGAAACGATTGCTTCTAAAAGAACGTACCCAACCGCGAACGGTTACTTCGAGGTGCGTGGGTTCGCTTTGTATCAGTTCGGCTATAGTTTTGTATTGCATGCTTGTTTTTTAAGAGGAGCAAATATACTTTAAAAAAATTCCAAAAAAGAAAATACCAAATTCCAAATTACTGCCAACTGCCACTGAAAACCGCTTACTCTGTATCTTCTTCTTCGTCGCTATCAGAAAGAATTTCTATGGTTGGTTTTTTCATGGTTTCCTTGTTCGCAATACTTCTTTCCAATGAAAGCAACAGTGACGGCAACAACAGCAAATTTGCCAGCATCGCAAAAAGCAGTGTCATGGAAACGAGCGCACCCAAAGCTACCGTACCACCAAAACTGGAAATGGTAAATACCGAAAATCCGAAGAAAAGCACGATGGAAGTATAGAACATACTTACCCCGGTTTCGCTTTAGCGCCGCGTAAACCGATTTTCGGATTTTCCAATTATGCGCCACCAGTTCCTGTCGGTATTTCGCCAAAAAGTGAATGGTGTCATCCACTGAAATACCGAAGGCAATACTGAAAACCAAAATAGTTGAAGGTTTTATGGGAACGCCCAAAAAGCCCATCAATCCCGCGGTTATGATCAGAGGAAGCAAATTCGGGATAAGTGAAATGACAATCATTCTAAAACTTCGGAACATCCACGCCATAAAAAGTGCAATCAGAAATATGGCGAGCGAAAGGGAAATAATAAGGTTGTGCACCAAATAATTGGTTCCTTTTTGAAATACCAAAGCTTTCCCCGTAATAGAAACATTGTATTGATCCGCCGGGAAAATCTTGGCTATTTCGGTTCGCAGATTTTCCTCTATTCTTTCGAAACGATCTGTTTCGGTATCTTTCATAAAAGTGGTAATACGTGCAAACTGGCCCGTTCTATCCACATAACTTGTAAGCAAATTGGTATTTGAGGTGCTCGATTTCGCGTAGGAAAGTATAAAAGTGCGCTCCTGACTATTAGGTAATTGGTAATATTCCGGGTTGTTATTATAGTACGCCTGTTTTGAATATTTCACCAATTCAACAATAGAAAGCGGTTTTGCAAACTCTGGAATTTCCTTGATGTAATCTTCAAGCTCATCCATTCTTTTTAAGGTGGAAAGCTTCATAACGCCTTTTTTGCGTTTGGTATCTATCAATATTTCCAAGGGCATAATGCCTTCATATTCCTTTTCAAAAAAGCGGATGTCCTTAAAGAAATCCGTGTTTTTGGGCATATCCTCAATAAGGCTTCCGGAAATTTTTATATTGAAAATTCCGATGATACTGATACAAAGTAGGGCCACCGCCGTAATATAAATAGTTATGCGCCGCTCTCGAACCATTTTTTCCATCCAGTTTACAAACTGCCGAATCCACCCCGTATTTAGATGTTTTAGGTGTTTGTACTTCGGAATTGCCATATAGCTGTAAACTATTGGGATGATGAGCAGGCTCAGCAAAAAGATGGCGATAATATTGATGGAGGCCACGATACCAAACTCGCTCAACAATTCACTTTTCACCAAAATAAATGTGGCAAAACCCGAAGCCGTTGTAAGGTTTGTCATCAACGTTGCGTTCCCGACTTTTGTAATAACGCGTTGTAGCGATTTGGCTTGGTTACCGTGCTGTTTTATTTCCTGTTGATATTTATTGATGAGGAAAATACAGTTCGGAATTCCAATAACGATTATCAAGGGCGGGATTAGCGCAGTAAGCACGGTAATTTCGTAATGAAGCAATCCCAATATTCCAAATGCCCACATCACCCCAATAATTACCGTACACATAGAAATAAACGTGGCGCGCCAAGAGCGGAAAAAGAAGAAAAATATCAAAGAAGTAACCAATAAAGCGGCCCCGATGAACATACCAATTTCATCAATTATATTCTGCGAATTGAGCGTGCGGATGTATGGCATCCCCGAAGTGTGGACTTTTACCCCCGTTTCGGTTTCAAAATTTTTGATGAGCGGAATAAGATCGTCGATAATAAAATCGCGTCTTTCCGCAGTGTTTACAATGTCCTTTTTTAAGTAGATGGCCGAGCGGATGGATTGTTTGTCCGGGCTATAAACCAAGCCGTCGTAAAAAGGAAGGTTGTTGAAAAGCTCGTTTTTATAAACGTCTAAACTTTGTTGGGTGAAGGTGGAATCCTTTATAAAATTCACCAATTCAAAACCCGTGGTATCGGTTTTTTTCTGAAGTATTTTTAAATCGCCAACGGAAAGGGTTAGCGCTACTTCGTCATATTTTGCAATGTCTTTGGAAAGTTTGTTCCAGGCCTGAAATTTTTCTGGTGTAAATATGGTCGAATCCTTTCACGCCCATAACAACCAAGTTTCCCTCTTCGCCAAAATGTTTCAGAAATTGGTCGTACTCGAGGTTAATGGGGTGATCGTCAGGAAGGAGGTTGGCTTCAGTATAAGTGAAGCGCATATTTTTCCACTGAAAGGCGAGAAGAACGGTAATTCCCGCAATAACGATTAAAATTCCCGTGCGGTTTCTAAGAATAAAACGGGCCACAACGCCCCAAAATCCTATGCTGAATAGTTTGGCCAAAGCAATTTTTTAATGGTTTGGCAAAGATATACATTCAAGAAGGAAATCTTTTAAACTTATTCTTAAAGCGTCAGATAAAAAGTAAACTTAAATGAAACGTTATCTTCAAAAGAAGGCAAGTGGTAATACCCATAACGGTATGCAAAGCTAAGCCCAAAGCCAAAAAGAATTTTATTCAGTTCCAGACCCGTTTCGTTGTAAAGTTGGTCGAGCGTATTAAAGGAAACGCCGAGATGGCGATCGGTATTTTCCATATCGCCCAGTGCATGCCGGGTAATGAGGACCAGTTCCGGTTTCCATTTTTCAGTGAGTTCAAACCTTCGCAAACTGTGTTTTATTTGAAGCATAGCCAGTTTATCGGAAAAAAATTCTCCGAAATACATGGTCTCAAAACTCTGCACGCCCGCTACCGAAAAGCGTTGTAATAGCTTTTCCTTCGTGGGTTGGTTTGGGTAACTGTGCATCAAGTGCGTCAATGGCACATCGCCAGTTGCCAGTGAACCTTCCAAAATAATATTGGTGGAGGATTTGTCGTGGCGCTTGATGTAATAATCCAGTTTCAGCCCATATTTTGTATAGTTGAAATCGCTTCCGCCCACATCCTTAAAACCTTGTGTAATTTGGCCACTTATTTTTGGAAAACCATCATAATATTCCTTCGTGCCATCTTCATTGGTAAAAAAATTGGTTTTTGGACTTATTCGAAAGGAAACGGTTGCTTCGGCAAGGTCGTAATTATGGTAGAGTTTGTTATTATCCAAAAAATAATAATCCAGCACATTTTCAATTTGGCTGTGTGAAAGGCGCACTTCGCCCAATATTTTTGGCGTCACTTCACTTTGGATGTTTGCCTGCCACGTTCGGTATTTGTAGAATTGGATAATATTTACCAATCGCGGTTCAAATATTGAATACACTCGGGCATCTGTAAGGTATTCAAAGGTTCCTATTTCCCGAATGTCATCTGTGTAGTATGCATTTACCCAGGCTTTTTTCTCTTTATTGACACGGGCACCGCCCACCTATAGCTAAATTTTACTGCACGGTCTTTAAAGCCGTATGCCACGTAACCGCCGACCCGGTATTTTTTGAAAAGCCTATCGTTGGTTAGTCCTCCGATTCCCAAGCGAAAACCTTCGTAATTGTTATATTTTATAAGCGTTTTTAAGTCGATATCGAAAACTCCGACAGGGTAATAGCCAGTTGAAAAGGGACTTTCCTTTTTAGCATCTTTCTTTGAAATTGAATCGCTTTTAGTTTCAATAGCAGGCTGTTGTGCAAGCATTGAGAAAGAAATCAATATTAAAAAGAAACTTATTTTTTGCCGCATAAAATGAAGGATAGAAATAATTGGGAATTTTAAAAGTAAAAAGAAAGCGGCATTATGGCCGCTCCTTTGTAAATAGTTTAACGCAAACGACGGCTTATACCGTCATGATTTCCTTTTCCTTTTTGGCAAGAATTTCATCAATTTTTTTGATGTGCTGGTCAGTCAATTCCTGAACTTCTTCTTCAAGGTTTTTTTTCAAATCCTCAGAAATCTCCAAATTTTTTAATTGCTGAATTCGCATTTTTCCGGTCATTTCGAACACCAATCTTGGCTTCCTCGGCTTCCGCTTTTGCTTGTTTGGCCAAATCTTTACGTCGTTCCTCGGTTAAGGGGGGAACACTTATAATTACGCTTTCGCCATTGTTCATTGGGTTAAAACCAATATTCGCCAAATGGATACCGCGCTCAATCTCAGGAATCATCTGTTTTTCCCAGGGCTGGATACTAATAGTCATCCCGTCCGGCGTGCTTACGTTCGCAACTTGGCTAAGCGGAGTCTGGCTGCCATAATAATCTACCATAACGCTTCCTACCATTGAAGGGGTTGCCTTTCCGGCACGAATGTTCACCAATTCTTTTTCAAGGTGCTTAATGGCTTTTGCCATTGCTTCCTTTGTACCTTCCATAATAAAATCTATTTCGTCTTCCATAAAAATAGTGTTCAGTAATCAGTGTTCAGTTTTTCAGTGATTTTTTATGCACGCTCCCATATTGGGATCTGTGGCTATAAATTCACCTTTGTTCCAATTTTTTCTCCGGAAACAACTTTCAGTAGGTTTCCTTTGGTGTTCATATCAAAAACAATTATTGGCAATTCGTTTTCCTGGCTTAAGGTGAAAGCTGTGGTATCCATAACTTTTAAGCCTTTTTGAAGCACATCCTCAAAACTTATAAAATCGAATTTTGTTGCCTTTGTATCCTTTTCGGGGTCGCTGGTGTAAATTCCATCAACGCGTGTTCCTTTTAATATTACATCTGCGCCAATTTCAATTGCCCTTAATACCGCTGCGGAATCAGTGGTAAAATAAGGATTTCCGGTACCGCCGCCAAAAATCACTACGCGGCCTTTCTCTAAATGTCGGATGGCTTTTCTGCGGATAAATGGTTCGGCAACTTCATTTATGTTTATCGCCGTTTGCAGACGGGTGGGTACTTCTTCATTTTCCAATGCGCTCTGCAATGCAAGACCGTTAATTACGGTTGCGAGCATTCCCATGTGGTCACCCTGTACGCGGTCCATTCCGCTGCTGGCACCTGACAATCCCCTAAAAATATTACCGCCGCCAATAACGATGGCCACTTCTACGCCTTTATCTGCAATCTGTTTTATTTCGTGGGCGTATTCCTTTAGGCGAACGGGGTCAATACCATATTGCTGGTCGCCCATGAGGGCTTCGCCGGAAAGTTTTAGGAGGATTCTTTTGTATTGCATAGCGGAATTTTACTGCGCAAAAATAAAGAAAATTATTGATGCGGTAGGAGAGGAAATGAAAAAAAGTAGTAACTCTTTGAAAAAAACCATCCATGTAAATAAATAAGATTTTTTGATGACTTTTTATGCTGTATTCCGATGAATAGTAAAAGCTGTTAATCCTTAAATTTTTATATTATGAGAACAAAATTATTCTATTTGTTTGTCGGCATTTCTTCAGTAATGATTTCCCAAAATATGGGCAAAATGGTTCCTCCCAGCTCGCCGACACTTCATTTGCCCAATATTGAAAATACAGAGTGTATTACAGATTTGCAACGGCAAGAGGCGAGACAGCGCATTGCCGAGAATAAACAGACAATATTGCGGAAAAACCCCACCGCGTTTGAGCGCAAGGGAAACTCGCCGTTATTTATTCTTCCATTACGAGCCAAAGCAGATTTTGATGATTATGGTTATTACATTGTAAACAATCAAGTGGATCAAGACTTAACTCCCAATGGGCATTTACTTGATTATGCCTGTGGCCAACGCACGTATGATTGGATAAACGGAAACCACGAAGGCACAGATTATGTGTTGTGGCCTTACCCCTGGAAACGCATGCAAGAGGAAGTGATGGAAGTTATTGCCGCCGCTCCGGGCACAATTATAGATAAACGGGACGGAAATTTTGATTTGAATTGCGAAAACAACGGCAACCCATTGTGGAATGGAATAATTATAGAACATGCCGACGGCTCGCAAGCTTGGTATTGGCACTTTAAGGACGGTGCAATTACATCTAAAAATATTGGAGATACAGTTGCTGAAGGTGAATATCTCGGCGCTGCCGGAAGTTCGGGAAGCAGTACCATTCCGCATTTACATTTTGAGGTTTATGATTCGGGAAACAATTTGATCGACCCGTATGAAGGAGAGTGTAATAGTATGAATGCTACAAGTTGGTTTGCCGATCAGCCAGACTATTATATTCCCGCCATCAACCATCTTTCCACGCATTATACCGCCATGGTTGATGATGAATGCGGAGTGGTGGAAAACACCTATGAAGAATTGAATTTCGAGCCCGGTGAAACGGTTTACTTCCGCATATTTTACCGAGATATTCAAACCGATAGTAACACACATATCGTGGTGCGGAAACCAGATAACTCTATTTTATACGATTATATTTTTACCTCACCCTGGCCTACATATACTGGCGCCTATGCCCAATGGGAATATCCCGTTGATAATACTTGGCCAGATGGAGTTTATACAATTACCGCTGAATTTGGTGGAAACTCGTATGAAACAATATTCGGGGTGAATACAAATTTGGGGGTTGAAGATGTGCAAACTTTAAAGGTGGCAATTTATCCCAACCCTACTACAAATACTGTTTTTATTGAAGGCAGTTCAAATTTGGAAAAAGTGGAACTATTTGATCTTTTGGGAAGAAAAGTGTTAGAAGAATTTCCCAGCGCTGATAAAACAGAACTTCATTTGGAAACCTTGAAGACGGGTATTTATATTGCCGTTATTTCTTCAGATGGGAAAAAAACAATCAAGAAAATAATTAAGGAATAAATGATCAGATATATTAAAAAAAGTAGGCGCGCGATTAATCGCGCGCCTACTTTTTTATAAATATATTCAAAAAGCTTACGCCAAGGAAACTCTTCTAAAACCAACAACTTCAACATCGCCGTACGTTTTTACGTAATCTGCAACGCTCTTTTTGTCGTCTTTAATAAAGTTTTGGTCAAGCAACGCTTTTTCGTGGTCCATTGTGGTGTTGTCACTAATGAAACGCTCGATTTTTCCCGGAAGGATTCTATCCCAAATGTTTTCAGGTTTTCCTTCGGCTTTCAATTCAGCTTTTGCATCGGCTTCGGCCTGTGCCATAACTTCTGGAGTCAATTGTGCTCTTGAAATGTATTTTGGTACATTTTTTAAGGTTTTGCCCAAACGGCCCAACTCGATGTTTTCTTTTTCAATAACAGCGATACGCGCCTCAGTTTCTGAAGCCACGAATTCTGGATCAAAATCTTTGTATGAAAGTGTAGTTGCGCCCATAGAAGCAACTTGCATAGAAACGTCTTTTGCCAATTCATCGGCATTGTCAACTGTTCTTTGAAAGACCTGTTAACGCAGCAATTTTGTTACCGTGAACATAAGAACCAACGAATGGGGCTTCCAAAATTTCGTAACCGCCAATCTCGATTTTTTCACCGATAACACCGGTTTGTTCAGTCAATTTTTCAGCAACGGTCATTCCGTCATATTTTGAATTCAAAAATTCTTCTTTAGATGAAGTGTTCAATGCGATATCGGCCATTTTATTTGCCATTTCAACGAATGAATCGTTTTTGGCAACGAAGTCGGTTTCGCAGTTTAAGGAAATAGCTACACCTTTATTGTTGTCGCTGTTCACTTTTGCAGTTGCAACACCTTCACTGGAATCGCGATCCGCTCTTTTTTCAGCAATTTTCTGTCCTTTTTTTCGAAGGATGGAAATTGCCTCTTCCATATTTCCGTCTGCCTCAACCAATGCCTTTTTACAGTCCATCATTCCGGCTCCGGTGGTTTGTCTTAGTTTATTTACTTCTGCGGCTGTTATGTTTGCCATTTTTATAAATTTTTAAGGTTGAGACACAATATATTGTGTCTTTACTTTTTTTAGTTTGAGTGCTCAAAATCGAGCATCTTTACTATTCTTCTTCGTTAAGAATTTGTTTTTTCGATTGCTGACGTACTGGCTGTTTTGCCTCTTTCATATCTTCTACGTCTTCCTCGTCAGTTGAAGGAACTTCAGCTTTTGGAGCTTTTGCTTTTTTCTCCTCCTTTACTTCTTTGTCTTTTTTAGGAGCTTTTGCTTTTCTTTCCATTCCTTCCTCGTCATCGCTATCGTCATCTTTTCCTGATTTTCTTTCGGAAAGACCTTCAATAACTGCTTCGGAAACAACGCTCATAATGCTTTCAATAGATTTTGAAGCATCGTCGTTAGATGGAATTACATAATCAATAACGCGTGGGTCACTGTTTGTGTCAACCATCGCAAAGATTGGAATGTTCAATTTTAAAGCTTCGGCAACTGCAATGTGCTCACGAGTTGTGTCCACAATAAAAAGTGCTGCAGGAAGACGGCTCATATCGGAAATTGAACCTAAGTTCTTTTCCAATTTTGCACGAAGACGATCTACTGCCAAACGCTCTTTCTTGGAAAGGGTGTTGAAAGTACCGTCCTGCTTCATTCTATCAATAGAAGCCATTTTCTTTACGGCTTTACGGATAGTCACAAAGTTGGTAAGCATACCGCCGGGCCATCTTTCAGTGATGTACGGCATGTTTGCATTCTTTGCTTTTTCAGCAACAATGTCTTTTGCTTGTTTTTTGGTAGCCACAAAAAGAATTTTGCGTCCACTGGCTGCAATTTTTTTCAGGGCTTCGTTGGCCTCTTCGATTTTTGCAGCGGTTTTGTAAAGGTTGATAATGTGGATCCCGTTGCGCTCCATATAGATATACGGCGCCATGTTTGGGTTCCATTTGCGGGTAAGGTGGCCAAAGTGCACACCAGCTTCAAGTAAGTCTTTTACTTCTACTTTTTTTGCCATTTTGTTTTAGTTTACGTTCTGTGAAAGGATAGCAACCTCTTCTAAAAATGAATTTGGTTTAGATGCTAAACTAACTCCGCCAAAGACGGATAACAGCTTTTTAATTAATAATGAATATGAACTTATAAAATGTCGTACCGCAATAAATGCGGTACGACAAGTAACTTAAAATATTAACGTTTAGAGAACTGGAATTTCTTACGGGCTTTTTTCTGTCCGAATTTCTTACGTTCTACCATTCGTGGGTCTCTTGTCAATAAACCTTCCGGTTTCAGGATGCCACGGTTTTCGTCATTAAGCGTACACATTGCGCGGGAAAGGGCAAGGCGAATTGCTTCTGCCTGACCTGTAATTCCACCGCCAAAAACGTTTACCGAAATATCGAAAGTCTTTTCGTTATCGGTAAGCATCAATGCTTGTTTTACTTTATATTGAAGTGTTCCCGTTGGAAAATAGTTTTCCAACTCGCGCTTGTTGATGGTAATGTTCCCTTTTCCTTCTTTAAGGTAAACACGTGCAACAGCGGTTTTTCTTCTACCTATTTTGTGAATTGTCTCCATTACTTGTTGTCGTTAAGGTTAATTGTTCTTGGTTTTTGTGCTTCCTGTCCGTGGTTTGCATCAGCATACACTTTCAGGTTTCTGAACATTTCTGCGCCCAATTTGTTTTTTGGAAGCATTCCTTTCACGGCTTTTTCAACAAGCCTTGCTGGGTCTTTTTTGTACAATTCCGTAGCGGTTAGGCTGCGTTGCCCACCAGGATAGCCTGTGTGGCGAATGTACGTTTTGTCGTCCCATTTTTTGCCGGTAAGGTTTACGTTACTGGCGTTGATAATAATTACGTTGTCACCGCAATCTACGTGTGGGGTGAAACTTGGTTTGTGCTTACCGCGAAGTAATTTAGCAACTTCGCTTGCAAGACGACCCAATGCTTGCCCGTCCGCATCTACTACTAACCATTCTTTTACAACGGTATTCTTGTTAGCAGATACTGTTTTGTAACTTAATGTATCCATTTAGTTTTTTGTCAATCGTTAATAAATCATTGTTTTCTCACCCTAAAACAAAACGGATTTTGTCTAAGAGGGGTGCAAATGTAATGTTATTTATTTGAAAAGCAAGGGGTGGGAAATAAAATTTTAGACGAAAAACCGCTACGACGGAGGACATAGGAGAAAGGACAAAAAAATGTGTTTCGGTTTCTTTTCAGTTCTGATTTTAACGCTATTCCAATGTCAATATCAAATCGTCCTTCATCACCATGGTGCCCGGTTTTAGGGCGATAGATTTTATTTTTCCTGCTTTATTGCTCGTAATAGTGGTTTCCATTTTCATGGCTTCTATAATAAATAGGTGATCGTTCTTTTTCACTTCCTGTCCTTTTTTCACCAATATTTTATATAAATTTCCCTGTAATGGCGCACCGTACTGGCCAGCATCATTGGCATCTACTTTTACGTGTACTTCTTTTTCCACCTTTATGGATTTGTCCTTAATTTCCACAAAACGGTTTTCACCATTTACCGAAAAGAAAACAATGCGCACCCCGTCTTCATCAGGAATACCTACGGAAAGCAGTTTTACAAGAATTGATTTTCCCGGTTCAAGTTCAATAAGCGCCTCTTCCTGAAGCTTCATTCCGTAGAAAAAATTCTCCGTGGCGAGGATGGCTACATTTCCATATAATTTATATTTCTCGTGGGCATCCTCAAAAACCCGCGGGTACAAACTGTACGACAGAAAATCCTCAAACTCAATGGGACGCGTAAAACCTTGTTGGAATTTTTTTCTGAAAACGTTGAATTCTGAATCAAAATCAATAGGTTCCAAATGTGCATTTGGTCGATCTGTGTAGGCTTTGTTATTTTTCAGAATTATTTTTTGAAGTGCCTTCGGAAAACCACCCAACGGCTGTCCAAGGTCGCCTTTAAAGAAATTGATTACCGATTCCGGAAACGAAATATCGCGTCCGCGTTCCATTACGTCTTCAGGATACAGATTGTTGGTGACCATAAAAATGGCCATATCGCCCACCACCTTTGAGCTTGGGGTAACTTTTACCAAATTCCCGAACATTTCGTTCACGCGGGAATACATTTTTTTCACCTCGTCAAAACGGTCGCCCAAACCGAGTGCTTCTGCCTGCGGACGTAAATTGGAATACTGTCCACCGGGAATTTCGTGCTGATAAACTTCCGCGGTTCCGGCTTTAAGGCCAGACTCAAAAGGATAATACATTTCGCGCACGTCTTCCCAATAATTTGAAAATTCATTCAATTTATTAATATCGAATTTATTTTCGCGCGGTTGGTTGCGCATCATTTCAACAATTGAATTGAAATTGGGCTGGGAGGTAAGACCCGATAGTCCGCCTAAAGCAACATCAACAACATCAACGCCGGCTTCAATCGCTTTTAAATAGGTTGCAGATTGTATGGAAGAAGTATCGTGGGTATGCAAATGCAGCGGGATATTCAAGGTGTCCTTTAATGCTGAAACCAATTCGGTGGCGGCGTAGGGTTTTAAAAGTCCTGCCATATCCTTAATGGCAATCATATGCGCACCTGCATTTTCAAGGTCTTTGGCAAGTTGGGTGTAATATTTTAAAGTGTATTTTTTTTCTTTCGGATCCAGAATATCGCCGGTGTAACTAATGGCGGCCTCGGCAATTCCGCCCGTTTTGTTGCGAACATAATTGATGCTGGGCTCCATTGCTTTTACCCAGTTTAGGGAATCAAAAATTCTGAAAATATCGATTCCGTTTTCCCAAGAGGTTTCAATGAATTTTTCAATTAAATTATCGGGATAGGCTTTATAGCCAACACCATTTGAACCGCGCAACAGCATTTGGAACAATATATTCGGGATCAATTTCCGAAGTTCGCGCAAACGCGTCCACGGACTTTCGTTCAAAAACCTAAGGCAAACGTCGAAAGTTGCGCCACCCCACATTTCGATACTGAAGGTATTGGGATGGTTTTTTGCAAAACTTTCCGCAACCTGAAGCATATCATAACTTCGCATGCGCGTGGCAAGCAGCGATTGGTGGGCATCGCGGAAAGTGGTATCGGTATAATGAATCATTTTTTCATCCTTCAGCCAAGCGCAGAATTTTTCCGGCCCCATTTCGGTTAGCCGATTTTTTGTGCCTTTCGGAAATGGTTTTTTCAGGTCAAACTCGGGAATTTTTGGGCTTCGGAAGATTTTACTTCTATCAATATTTTTAACATCGGGGTTGCCATTTACGATTACTTCACCTAAATAATTCACAATTTTTGAGGTACGATCCTGCGGCAATTTAATATCAAACAAATCGGGCGTGTTGCCAATAAAATTTACAGTGGCCTTGCCTTCCTTAAAAGTTTCGTGCTGAATTACATTTTGAAGAAAATGGATGTTCGTCTTTACACCACGAATTCTGAATTCCTTTAAAGCCCGCGCCATTTTCCGAACGGCGCCATCCAAGGTCCGGCCGTGCGCAGAAACTTTTACGAGCATGGAATCAAAAAACGGGCTCACGCTGTAGGATTGATAAATACTGCCCGCATCCAGCCGAATACCCATTCCTGCGGCGCTTCGGTAAGTGGTTATGGTTCCGTAGTCAGGTGTGAAATTATTTTCGGGATCTTCGGTTGTCAATCTGCATTGAAGCGCAAAACCGTAGGTTGCCAGCGAATCCTGGTCGTAGATTTTTATTTGCTTGTCGGAAAGTTTATAACCGCCGGCCACAAAAATCTGGGTTTTGATTAAATCAATTCCCGTTACCATTTCCGTCACAGTATGTTCCACTTGTATCCGCGGATTTACTTCAATGAAATACACATTATCTTCGCATCCACCAAAAATTCAACCGTTCCCACATTGTTGTAATTTACCTCTTCGGCAATGGCAATGGCATATTTATAAAGGGATTGTTTTACTTTTTCCGATACGTTATATGAAGGCGCAATTTCTACCACTTTTTGATGCCGGCGCTGAACGGAGCAATCGCGTTCAAACAAATGGCGAATGTTGCCGTGGTTGTCTGCCACAATCTGTACCTCCAAATGTTTTGGGTTTTCAACATATTTTTCAAGAAACATGGTGTCGTCGCCAAAGGCGTTGAGCGATTCACTTTTTGCGGATTCAAAATTGTTTTTTAAATCGTCATCATTTCTAATAATCCGCATTCCACGGCCGCCACCGCCGGAGGCAGCTTTCAGCATAACGGGGTAGCCAATATCATTTGCTTCGGAAAGCGCTATTTTTAGGGAAGAAAGTTTTTTCGAATTACTTTTTATAATGGGCACATTGCATTTTACGGCAATCTTTTTCGCGGTTATTTTATCGCCCAGGGCGTCCATTACTTTTGGATCGGGACCTATAAAAATGATTCCATTTTTCGCGCAATTACGGGCAAATTCTGAATTTTCGGAAAGAAAACCATAGCCGGGATGAATGGCATCTACATTTTTGGATTTTGCCAAAGCGATTATTGCGTCGCCGTCCAAATAGGGTTTTAGAGGTTGATCATTTGCTCCAATTTGATAGGATTCATCAGCTTTATAGCGGTGCTGCGAATAGCGGTCCTCGTAAGTGAAAATGGCTACGGTCTTTAAATTTATTTCCGCACAGGCGCGCAAAACCCTGATGGCGATTTCGCTGCGATTGGCAACCAATACTTTTTTTATATTCATAAATAAGGACTTTTTTGAAAGGATTAAAAACGGAAACGGTTTTAAAGATAGTTAATGCTATGCGCGCATAGTAAATATATTGTATTATTTATGAACAATTTATCTATCTGAAATAATATATGGGTTTTCGTTTTTGTAATTTCTTATAATAAAATCCAGCGCGCTCTTTAATATTTCGCCCATATTATTTGATTTTTTGAAATTCACGTCACCCGTCAGTTTAAAAAGATCCGCCTTTAATTGCTTTATTTTTTCGGGAGGGGCGAGTTCATCGTCCCGCATACAATCCATTAATTCCTTCAACCTGTTTTTTTCGCTCGTGGCCCGTTTCGCCAATAGCGAGCGCTCCTCATTTTTGTATTGTTCTACAGATTCTTCACGAAGGGAATCGGCGGTCATTTTCACCAATTTGTTATTTTCCTTCAAAAATTGGGGTTTGTACACCTTTGCATTTCCTTCATAACTCTGCTGGTCAAAATCTATCGCGCGAATTCGATATTGTATTCGGTCAAAATCGTGGGTCAATACCATTACGTAATTGTAGGAGCGCATATCGCCCAAAAGGCGGACAAAGCAGCGTTCGTTGAATTTTACGAACTCTTTTGCGATTTCCATTTTATCGCGTTCAGAACATTTGTCGAGGTGGTTTTCAATAAAATCGTCCCCAGGAATGCCAGAGATATGCTCTTCTATTAAAGTATTTCCGTGAACCAAAAAGTTGATGTGGTTGGGCGATAGTAAATGTTCCAGCTCAAGGCCATAAATACGGGATGCGTCGGCTTTTTTTATGTAGAGAAAAATATAATTGTCGTTGAGAATATTCCGCACTTTTACTCGGAAAGGTTTTGAATTCCCAAAAGTGCAGAAATCAATTTGGTCAATATTTAGGTAGGGCAGGAGCGTATCGCTTCCGTCGGAATGTAAAATGGAATACATCCGTTTTAGGCTGAAGTTTATTTCCTCGGTTTCAAATTCGGAATAATAGACGCTCACCCACAGGGTATCATTTCCGTTTTTGTCGTAAATAATTACCGAACCCTGAAAGCGCAGAAGATCGTCGTAATAAATGGGGATTTTTATATTCCTGCCATGGCGGGTAAGATATTTTGAAAGCGCATCGGTAATGGGGTATGCGGGTTTCTTTTTTGAAATAAGTTTGCTCATATCCTCAGGAAATTGTTCTTAAAGATATGGATTTCGGAAAAGACCCAAGACCGCTTCGCTGTAAGATTTAAGACAAAAGACCAAAAATTCTAAATTCAGAATTCAGAATGCAGAATTTTGATTTATTCCTTCACAAACTTTTTCAATGCTACATTTTTCCCGGAATACAACTGCACATAATAAACCCCCGAAGCCAAACTGGAAACATCCACGGTTGGGGAAATGGTATCAACATCCAATTGCAAAACTTTGCTGCCCGCTATTGTGTAAATGTTTACTTGGTCAATGGTTTTGTCTTGGGTGTTGAGTTGCAGGGTGTTTTTTGTGGGGTTGGGGTAGAGGGTTATTGCATTGAAAAAAGGGTTTTCTTCGAGGCCTAAGGTTTGAGCGTGTTTTAATATCCAGAAATCGAAATTTCCGCGAGAATTATCTGTTTTGTCACCAGATATGCCAGAGAGGGAATTCCCTGCTAAAATATAACTTCCATCGGGAACTTGTATAATTTCTCCAAGAACATCGGCTTGATTGCCTCCTATGGTATTTTGCCATTCAATGATGCCGACATTATTGATTTTCACGATCCAAAAATCATCCCCGCCCATTGAGTTTTCAGTTTTATCTCCTGAAATATTTGATCGTGAAGCTCCTCCCAATATATAGCCACCATCGCTTATTTGTGATACAGAATTGATCACATCTCCATCAATGCCCCCAATAGTATTTTGCCATTCAATATTTCCAGTTGAATTTAATTTTATGACCCAGAAATCTGCCTGCCCAATATTATTTTCGGTTTTATCCCCAGAAATTTCTGAGGTTGAATAACCCCCTAGTAAATAACCTCCATCAGTAGTTTGAATAACGGAATGTAAGCGATCTGCTCCATTGCCGCCAATGGTTTTATCCCATTCGATATTACCTGCTGAACTTAATTTTATTACCCAATAATCTGAACCGCCACGTGAATTTTCCGTTTTGTCCCCAGAAATATCGGAAAGTGAATATCCCCCAATAATGCAACCTCCATCCGCAGTAGCTACTACTGCCTCAAGTTGTTCAAAACTATTTCCCCCTAAAGTGTCTTGCCATAAAATAGTACCAGCATCATCAATTTTTAAAGCCCAAAAATCATCTTGGCCGATTGCGTTTTCGGTTTTTTCTCCAGAAATATCAGAACTTGATGAACCACAAATATAATAACCTCCCGCAGTAGATGCAGAAATTTTGGGAAACCAATCGATGTTGTCGCCTCCATAAGTTTTATCCCACACAACGGTTCCGGTATTATTAATTTTCACAACCCAATAATCATCTCCACCCCTTGAGTTTTCTGTTTTGTCGCCTGAAATATCTGAATTGGATTCCCCTATAAGCAAATATCCACCATCTGGGGCCAATGCAATGGAGTGTATATCTTCGCCTTGATTTCCGCCAATAGAATTTTGCCATTGTATTTCGCCCGAACCATCGGTTTTTATAACCCACATATCAAAACTCCCATTTGAGCCATCAGTTTTATCGCCCGAAACATCAGAAGCTGAGCCACCTCCAAAAATAAGACCTCCATCGGGAGTTTGTTTTATATCATATAAATAATCATAATCGCTCCCCCCAATAGTCCGCTGCCAAAGAATGTTCGGGTCTTGGGCGTAAATAATAAGTGTAGAAAGTAATAATGCGAATAGGGTAATTTTCTTTTTCATAATATTTAATGGTAGGTTATTCCGCGTACAAAATACATAAATCCCCCAATCGAAAAAATAAAAAAGTTAAGGAATTCTTAATTTCCTTGTTTTCAAAATGAGCAGATACAGCCTAAAAAGTCTCTATTCTTTTATTTACAGGGTATTACAAATATTAGTATCTTTAGTTCTCTCCTCCCCAACCTTAATTCTCTCATATGAAAACAATTGTTTCTTACAATTATCCCACCACTTTGAAGGGCTTTATTATACTATTCCTGATTTTTTCCTCGGCTTCAATGGTTGCACAATTCCAGATCGTGGGTATGCAGTATAACGGGCAATTTGCCACTTCTGCCAACCTGACCATCTTAAGTCCGAAAGGGCAGCCATTTAACGGAACAGTGCCATTTGATGCCAATAAACAGTATGCTTCCGGAACCACTTTTAAAACCTCTGCGGGTACTTCAATTTCAATTTTATGCAAGGGGCAAACACAGATAATGGCACCTGAGACCTCCTTGAAACTGAGTTTTGTAAACAATGGCATAAAAGCAGAAACTTTAACCGGAAGTGTAAAACATGTTTTAAAGGATGTAAAAAGCAAACTGAGTTTCTACAAAGCCGGCAATGGCTATACTTGGGCGCACGCCGAAGGCACCGTGTTTGAAGTGCAGGCATATAATAAAAGCAAAAAGGCAAAATTCTCTACCGAAGAAGGTACCATCGCTATTATTGAAGATGTTCCGGTTTCCATAGCCGAAACCGCAAAAAACCAAATTGACCGTAGCGGAAAGGCAGATGAACGCCAACTTACAGCGCCACGAAAAACCTTGAATACGGTGGGCGAGGAATATATTACAGAAAATATTAGACCCATTCAATACGCCACTTATGAGGAGGCATTAGATGCTTTTGATGATGCAATCTACGCCAAAAATGAAACCCTAAATATAAACAACCCAGATTGGGTTTTAGTAGAGGAATTGGCAGATGATTTTACACTTCTCGGAGGGCTTTATTTAGAGAATGGCGAGCCCGATTTGGCAATAGATCCGCTTCGCATTGCGGTTGAATACAACCATTTAACCGATCCTGATGGAATCTTGACATTGGAATCCTATCTCTATCTCGCAGAGGCTTTAATCCAGTCACAGGAAGAGGCGGAAAGGAGCGAAGGAATAACCATAACTAATGCTATAATCGAGGCTTTGAATGAAGCGTTGGATGAGGATATTGAAGAATTTGATTATGCTCTCGCAAACCAGGATGAGGATTTGGCATGGGATATTGCCCAAGAACTTATTGATATCTGCGAATATCTGGGCTGGTCCCACGATCTGCTCGGCGAAACACAGGCTGCAGATCAATATTATGATTTGGTAGACCAATATAGCCAGGATTAATATGAAACTACTCACCTTCAAACGGCTTGCAATATACTTGTTGACCTTTTTTGCGATTTTGACAATCTGCTTTGTTCTAACCGATTTTTGGAAACAATGGGACCGTGGGATTTATAAATCGCTTTATATGGACACCGATTCCGCCAGTGAAAAATTGAGCGATAAAATTGCTGTTGTAGATATTGAAAAACCCGATTTGGACAGTAAAGATGCTTCTTTGGAAGTATTTCGAAAACGGATCATTTCATTTTTAAATACCGTTGCCGTACGTAAAAAAACCAATAATGAAGATCCCCGCGCTGTTCTTTTGGACATTTCCTTCTCAAAGGATTCCACGGAGTTGACCGAACTGAAACAAGCGATTGAAAAATTAAAGGCGGCGCGAATAAAAGTTTATGCAGTGTATAGCCTAAAAAGCTATTTCGAAAAAATGCAGATTTTCGAAGCAAATGATGCCGAACAGGCACGCGTCCTTTACGACAGTGTCTTTGATGGCGGCCGGCTGCATTCCGGTTTTGTTGCCGAAAATGACTTGATAACCTATCCGTCAGACATATTTTTGAAGGGCGCATTTGTGGATACCGTAAAAATTGAATCGATCATAAAACGAGTTGCTTTAGATGATAACGCATCGCATTTCAAGCCAGAGTTTCAACAATTGGTAACGCCTTTGGGACCAAAGGAAGCAATGCTCGCCCAAACCTATTCTTTTGAAGAGGCAAAAGATTCCACAGCTATCGGCAATTTTCTTCCAAAAAATAACGAGAGTCCCGCACTGGATTTAGATGATAAATTCATTTTAGTGGGCGATTTGGAAAACGATTACCAACAGGATATTGAAACCCCGCGAACCTATTTTATGGCCTGGGCGCTGAACGAAAAAATAGTGGACGCCAAAATCGCCAAACAACCTTTGGACAGTATTGCGGTAATCATCGGCCAAACTTTATTTTTCAGTCTTTTTACCGTTTTCATTTTTGCGCTTCTCTTTAAATATGTGAAAACTTTGCAGACCAAACCAAAAACATTGGCGGTTTTGGCGTTTGTGCTCGGCTTGGTTTTTTTCGCCATTTATGGTGTTTTGGTTTATTATTTCGACAAAATTATTCCAATAGGTTTAACGCTAATCGGAATGTTTATCGCCACTCTTTTGGCGTGGCGTTTTGCCTATAAATTTTTGGTTACGGGCGTTGCCGAAGGTTCGCAGAAATACGATGTTTTTATCAGTTATTCCCACGGTAATAGTGAATGGGTAAAGAAAAATGTTTTGGAACCATTGCGTGAATACCGAAAGCCGAATGGTGACAAACTCGAAATATTTTTTGACGAAAAAAGCATCGGCATTGGCGAAGCGTTTACTTCAAAATATATGTGGGGAATTGTAGATTCCAAATTTTTTATTCCAGTAATTTCCGAGGAATATTATAAGAAAAACCACTGCAGAAATGAAATGGATCTCGCCTACAAACGCTACGTTGAAAAAATGTTGAAAATGTTGCCAATCGCCTTTTCATACGCCGCCGTTCCAGTAATTTATAACCACATCAACTTCGCGGATATTACCGTAAATCCCAATTTTATTGAAAATATAAAGGCTGAACTTGAGAAGTAAAATCTTAAAATTAAAATTCCAAATTCCAAATGAAGCTTTTGGAATTTGGGATTTTAAAATTTGGTGCTTCCAGTATTAATGCGCTTCCAGCCAATTTTTGCCAACACCCAAATCAACATCCAACGGAACGATAAGTTTGTGTGCATTTTCCATTTCGTGTTTTACCATCGTTTTGAGTTTTTCCAATTCCGGTTTGTAGGCGTCAAAAACAAGTTCATCATGCACTTGAAGCAGCATTTTGCTTTTGTAGTTTTCTTCTTCCAATTTTTTGTGGATGTTTATCATCGCAATTTTGATGATATCTGCTGCACTGCCCTGAATTGGAGCATTTACGGCATTCCGTTCCGCCGCGCCGCGCACTACTTGGTTGCTTCCGTTAATGTCTTTTAAATAACGTCTTCGGCCCATTACGGTTTCAACGTAACCGTGTTCGCGAGCAAATTGTATTTGTTCGCTTATGTAATTCCGAAGTTTCGGATAGGTTTTATAATAGGTTTCAATCAAATCCTTTGCCTCGCCTCGGGAAAGGTCGGTTTGGTTGCTCAAACCGAAAGCGGAAACGCCATAAATAATTCCGAAATTCACTGTTTTTGCATTGCTACGTTGCTCACGCGTTACTTCATTTAAGGGCACATTAAAAACTTTGGAAGCCGTAGAAGCGTGAATATCCTCTCCTTTTTTAAAGGCTTCAATCATGGTATCCTCTTCGCTCAAAGCGGCAATAATTCGCAATTCAATCTGCGAATAATCCGCCGCCAATAGCACATAATCTTCATCGCGCGGAATAAAGGCTTTACGCACTTCGCGCCCGCGCTCGGTGCGGATTGGGATATTTTGAAGGTTTGGATTGTTGCTGCTCAATCGGCCGGTTGCCGCAACGGTCTGCATATAATCGGTGTGCACGCGGCCCGTGGATTTTTCAACCTGCCCGGGGAGCGCATCAACATACGTGCTTTTCAATTTTGAAAGGCCGCGATATTCCAGCACGTCGCGGATAATTTTATGGTCTTTCGCCAAATAACTCAGTACATCTTCGGCGGTAGAGTATTGGCCAGTTTTGGTTTTTTTTGGTTTCTCAATGAGTTTCATTTTTCCAAAAAGAATATCGCCCAATTGTTTTGGGGAAGCAATATTAAATTCCTCGCCGGCTTCTTCATAAATATGTTTTTCTAGCTGAAGAATATCCTTATCCAATTCTTCTGAAAGTTTTTTCAGAAAATCCTCGTCGAGATTGATTCCTTCAGATTCCATCGCAGCCAATACCCGAAGCAATGGCACTTCAATTTCGTCAAAAAGTTTTTGGGTGTTTGCCTCGCCCAATTCGTTTTTGAAATGTTCCTTCAATTGAAACGTAATATCGGCGTCCTCAACGGCATATTCGGTCTGTTTTTCTATTTCCACATCGCGCATAGTTGAGTTGGTTTTTGCCTTTTTTGCCAATCAACGCCTCAATTGAAACTGGCGTATAATTGAGGTAGGTCTCACTTAAAACGTCCATATTATGGCGCATATCGGGGTTTATAAGATAATGTGCGAGCATGGTGTCGAACAGTTTTCCCTTTACTGAAACATCATATTTCGCAAGCATTTTAAGATCGTACTTTAAATTCTGCCCGATTTTTTCAATGTTTTCATCCTCGAAAAACGGCCGCAGTTCTTCAATCAAAAGTTGCGCATCAAGTTTATTTGCAGGAAATGGAAGATAGAAACCCTTTCCTTTTTCCCACGAAAAAGCTATGCCCACCAATTCTGCATCAATACAGTTGAGGCTTGTGGTTTCGGTATCGAAACACACGCTTTTCTGTTTCATTAAATTTTGGAGAAACAGTTTTTGGCCCATTCCGGGAAGGACTGTTTGGTAGAAATGTTCCGTGTTTTCAATCGTTGCACGGGAATTGTAATTTTTAATTTCTTCGGAAGCTTCGCCTTCACTGCCAAAAAGTGAAAACTGGCCAGTTCCCGCAGAAGGTGAAGTTGCCCGTTTTGCTGTTTCGGAATTTGAAATCTGCGTAACTTTTTCCGAAGCTCCTTCTTCAGAAAACAATTTCAAAAACTGTTCTTTCAGTCTCCGGAATTCCAGCTCCTCAAAAATCTGCTGCACTTTTTCGCCGTCGGGCATAGAGAGCTCGTAATCGTGTTCGTTGAAAGTAACGTCGCAGGTGGTACAGATGGTGGCGAGCTTTTTGGAAAGCAAACCGATTTCGGCATTTTCCTCAACCTTTTCGCGCATTTTGCCTTTTAGCTTATCGGTATTCGCCAAAAGATTTTCCATAGTGCCAAATTCGGCAATAAATTTTTTCGCCGTTTTTTCCCCCACGCCCGGCAAACCAGGAATGTTATCGCTGGCGTCGCCCATCATCCCCAAATAATCAATTACTTGTTCGGGGCGCTCCACGCCAAAGCGTTTTTGCACTTCGGGAATTCCCCAAATTTCAATGGCGTTGCCCATTCGTGCGGGGCGGTACATAAAAATATTTTCAGAAACCAACTGCCCAAAATCCTTATCGGGCGTAACCATAAAAACTTGGTAGCCCTCTTTTTCTGCCTGTTGCGCGAGGGTGCCAATAATATCATCAGCTTCCAAACCAGAAAGTTCCACGCATGGAATGTGCATTGCTTTTATGATTTCCTGGATAATTGGGATGGATTGCCGGATAACATCCGGCGTTTCATCGCGATTTGCTTTGTAATCTGCAAAAAGTTCCGTTCGCTCCGCGCTTCCATCCTTGTCAAAACAAACCGCAAGATGGTCTGGCCTTTCCCTACGGATTACATCAAAAAGCGAATTGAGAAAACCCATAATCGCTGAGGTATCCTGCCCTTTGCTATTGATGGTCGGGTTTTTTATAAGCGCATAATAACCACGGAAAATAAGGGCATAGGCATCGAGAAGGAAAAGGCGTTTTTGGGTGGACATAAATTTTGTTTTGTTGAAAATGTCTCCCCGAGCGCAGTCGAGGGGTCAGTTCAAAGCTAGAAATCCGCTTATAATTCTCGACTGCGCTCGAACGGACATTCACTCGCTTTCAAAAATAAAAAGAACACTTCAGAAAAGAGGGGTTTTTCTCTTAAAAGAAATATCATTTTCAATCCTGTCCCGGTTAAAACCTTGCTGGTCATTTCACATAAATATTAAAACCAAAGTGTACTTTTGCTAAACAATAATTTGAACAATTAATTAAAAGATACCCGCCTCCGCGGGCATAAATAATGAAAAAATATTCAATGGTAATCCACGGTGGCGCCGGAACACTTGTAAAAGGATTGATGACGCCCGAAAAAGAGGAGCGGTACAAAGTAGCTTTAAATGAAGCTTTGGAGAAGGGATATTCCGTTTTGGATGAGGGCGGAAGCGCAATGGATGCCGTTGAAACTGCCGTAAACCATTTGGAGGATTCACCACTTTTTAATGCCGGAAAGGGAAGTGTTTTCACCAACGACGGCACGCACGAAATGGACGCCGCGATTATGGACGGTAAAAATCTGAAGGCAGGGGCTGTTTCTTTGATTACTGGAATTAAAAACCCTATTTCCTTAGCGCGCGATGTTATGGAAAAAAGCGATCACGTTTTTTTGGCTGGCGAAGGAGCGATGCGTTTTGCAAAAAGTCTGGACTATAAATTAGAGACTCCAGAATATTTTTATGACGAACACCGCTATCAGCAATGGCAAAATATTAAAGACAGCGATAAATTTGAATTGGATCATTCAATGAAAAAGGAAGGGAAATTTGGGACAGTTGGCGCAGTGGCCTGCGATAAAAACGGAAATATTGCAGCAGCAACCTCAACCGGAGGAATGACCAACAAAAAGTGGGGAAGAATAGGCGACAGCCCAATGATTGGCGCCGGAAATTATGCCAATAATAAAACCTGCGCGGTTAGTTGCACTGGCAGTGGCGAATTTTTCATTCGTGGCGTGGTGGCTTACGATGTTTCCTGTTTAATGGAATACAAGGATATGACTTTGGAAGAAGCCGCTTCCGAAGTGATAAATAAGAGAGTTCTAGAAATTGGCGGGGACGGCGGCTTGATTGCCGTTGATGCTAAAGGAAATATAGCAATGCCTTTTAATACTGAGGGAATGTACCGTGCCTTTAAAACTTCAAAAGGGGAAAAAGGGATGGGGATTTATAGGGAATGATACTATAGATGCTATTGATTCTGTGGATTCTATTGTATTTTTCAATCAACAATCAACAATCAACAATCAACAATTACAACGCTTGCGCATCCGTCATGTGAATATGGACAGGAGAGATTTTAATTTTTTTCTTCTTAATATCCAATCTGTCTCCGTTTGCTAAAATGTGCGTTTTTAAATTGGTTAGCGACATCGGCGCACCTTCCTCTACCACTTTTTGATTATTGTGCTTCAATTTTCTGGGGTCGAAAAGAATTACCATTCCAGAGCCGATTACTTCTGCATTATTGCAGTTTTTTATGACCAATCCCGTGTCTTCGGCCAAACCGATACCTATCATTTTCGGAAATCGCGCCACGGCCTCTGCCAATCTTCCAAAACGGCCGCGACGTATAAAATGGGAATCTATTATCAAATTCGGAATAAAACCCATTCCTGTTCCCATTGAAACCGCTCCTTTTGTAAAAGCTTCCTTAATACCCCCGCCCTTAATCATCTCTTGGCTCATGCACATGGCGCCAGCACTGGTTCCGGCAATTACAAAGTCATCTTTTTCGTAACGTTTCTGAATAATTTTGTGCAATTCGGTACCACCGATATATTGTACGATTTTGGATTGATCGCCACCGGAGAACATCACGCAATCCGCTTTTTCCATCAATTCCAAATTAATTGGATCTTCGGCCTCGTGCCTGCTTCGAATATCCATAATGCGTATATTTTTGCAGCCAAGTTTTCCGAAGGCATTGCGGTAATTTTCGCTTACTTCATTTGGAATACTCGAAGCGGTTGGAATAACAACAATTAGCGCCTCGGTGCCGCCACTTTCACGAACCACGCGGGATAGTATTCCTTCCTGAATATATTCCAAGGTATAATTCTCGCTTTGTTCAACGCCCTTATCTTCATTTCCACCTATGGGGATCAGTGTGCCTTTAACGCTCATGAATTTATTTGGTTTGCGGGCAAAAATACGGTAATTGTTATAAAAATTAATCATATATTTATCAAATTCAGTCTTTAATAATTAATTCGCCAATCTATGAGAATACGGGAAATCAACGCCATGCGCGGACCTAATTATTGGTCCATTCGTCGCCATAAATTAATTGTAATGGTTCTTGATCTCGAGGAAATGGAAGAACTTCCATCCAACAAAATTGACGGTTTTAGCGATCGGTTAAAGATGATGTTTCCGAGTATGTACAGTCACCGTTGTAGTGTCGGTGAACCCGGCGGATTCTTTCAGCGGGTGGAAGAAGGCACCTGGATGGGCCACGTTATTGAGCATATTGCACTGGAAATTCAGACCTTGGCGGGAATGGATACAGGCTTCGGAAGAACCCGTGGTTATGGTGAAAAAGGCGTTTATAATGTGGTTTTTTCCTATTTGGAAGAAAACGTTGGCCGCTACGCTGCAAAGGCTTCGGTGGCAATCTGCAACGCGCTTATTTCCGGGGAAAGTTACAATCTTGAGGATGACATCCAAAAAATGCGTGAAATCCGCGAGGATGAACGCTTGGGTCCGAGTACTGGCTCCATAATTGAAGAGGCCGAAGCGCGCGGCATTCCGTGGATTCGGTTGAACAAATATTCGCTTTGCCAATTGGGTTATGGTGCCAATCAAAAGCGGATACAGGCAACTGTTACTTCAGAAACCAGCAGCATTGGCGTAGAAATAGCCTGCGATAAAGAAGATACAAAATATCTGTTGGAACAGGCTGAGGTTCTCGTTCCACGAGGCGATATCATTGGGCGCGAAAGTAGTTTGCAGGAAGCCTGTAAATATGTGGGCTTTCCTTTGGTGGTAAAACCCGTAGGTGGAAATCACGGCCGCGGAATTACCGTAAATATTAAAAATTATGAGGATGCCTTAACTGCTTTCCACGCGGCAAAAAATGTTTCGCCAAAAGTTATTATTGAAAAATATATCACTGGTGAAGATTATCGATTGCTGGTTATCAATAATGTTTTGGTAGCGGCCGCTAAAAGAAGTCCGGCGCACATTATTGGCGACGGAAAATCTACAATAAAGGAATTGGTGGATGAAGTGAACAAAGATCCGCGTCGCGGGTACGGCCATGAAAATGTGCTTACGAAAATCACGATAAACGATTTGACAAAAACCATTATTGCAGCAAAAGGATACACTGAAGAATCTGTTCCTGCTGATGGAGAAAAAGTTATTTTAAAAGACACCGCAAACCTTAGTACTGGAGGAACTGCCGAAGATATAACGGATATTGTCCATCCATCCAACGTTTCGATGGCGGAACGCATTTCAAAAATAATTGATCTCGACATTTGCGGAATTGACATTATGACTACGGACATTAGCAAACCGTTGGAGGAAACTGGAGGTGCCGTTTTGGAAGTGAATGCCGGACCGGGTTTTAGAATGCATTTGGCGCCAACGACGGGGCTTCCCCGAAACGTTGCCGCTCCCGTTGTAGATAAATTGTTTCCGAAACAAGGCGATACGGGCAGAATTCCAATCATCGCTACCACCGGCACAAACGGGAAAACCACCACAACGCGACTTATTGCACATATGGCGAAAATGAAAGGATATCGCGTAGGTTACACTACCAGCGATGGCGTTTATATTCAAAATAGATTATTGATGAAAGGCGATTGTACGGGTCCCGCAAGTGCCGAATTTGTGCTGAAAGATCCGACGGTAAATTTCGCCGTCTTGGAATGCGCGCGCGGTGGATTGCTTCGTGCCGGATTGGGTTTTAAAAAATGTGATGTTGGAATTGTCACGAACGTTGCCGCCGACCATTTGGGCCTAAAAGGAATACATACCATCGAGCAATTGGCTAAAGTGAAAGGCGTAATTCCCGAAACGGTTTTGCCCGATGGTTACGCAATCTTAAATGCAGATGACGATTTGGTGTACGATATGCGAAGAAGCATCAACTGCAATCTTGCCTTGTTCTCGATGGATGAGGAAAATCCGCGTATTAAAGCACTTCAAAAATTGGGTGGAATTACCGCAATTTATGAAAATGGCTACATAACTCTTTGTCGCGGAACCTGGAAAATGCGAATAATGAAAGCGGAAAATATTCCGTTAACTTTTGGAGGAAGGGCAGCTTTTATGATCCAAAATATTCTTCCGGCTGTTATTGCTGCAAATGTTCGCGGAATTGGAATTGAAGATATGAAAGTGGCGTTGGAAACCTTTATTCCTTCGGCTACGCAAACACCCGGAAGGTTGAATCTTTTTCAATTTGAAAACTTCAGCATTTTGCTGGATTATGCTCACAATCCTGCGGGAATGCGTGCTTTACAGCAATTCACAGATTCTTTTGATGCAACCGAAAAAATAGGAATTATTGCCGGAGTTGGCGATAGGAGGGAGGAAGACACCAACGAATTGGGAAGCATCGCCGCCGAAATGTTTGATGAAATTATAATAAGACAGGATAAAAATTTACGCGGAAAAAGCGAAGAGGAATTGATAAAAATGCTGGATGCAGGGATTAAAATGAAGAATCCAAACAAAAAAACCACCATTATTCCCTCAGAAAAAGATGCTATTACGTACGCCGTAAAAAATGCCAAAAAAGGTTCGTTGATTATTTGCTGCAGCGATGTTATTCCGGATGCTTTGGATTTGGTGATGAAATTCAAGGAACAGGAAAGCAAAGGCGAATTGGTTTTTGCAGAATAATTCTGGAAAAATTTTTAAAATAAGAAAAAGCCGCTCCCCCTCAAAAGCGGCTTTACTTTTCCTGGCTAATTAAAAAATGTTTCTAATTACCGTTTCAAAAATAAGCCGAATTGTGCGCTTTGTTTTTACGGAATTGTTAACTTAAAGAAATGCTTTTCACGAGCACATTTTCTATAAGGAAATGGCCTTCTTTCTTTTTAAAAGTCCAAAGAAAAGAATGTAGCCATAACAGGCAATCAGCAGAAACAGCGCAAGTTTAAATCCTATGTTATCCGTCAAGAACCCATACGCTGGTGGAACTACGGCGCCGCCCACGATTGCCATACAGAGCAATCCCGAAGCTTGCGGTTTTAAATCACCAAGGCCGTCGATGGTCAACGCAAAAATGGTGGGGAACATTATAGAATTGAAAAGCCCAACGGCAAGAATGGACCACATGGCAATCAACCCATCGCTATTCATTGAAATAAACAACATTATTGCTGCCGCTGTAGCAAAAACCGAAAGCACTTTCGCGGGTTTTATAATTTTTGTGAGATATGCTCCAATAAACCTTCCAACCATTGCGCCGCTCCAATAAAAAACTACAAAAGCGCCAACAATGGCTTTGCTGTCAATGGAATTGAGATCGGTATTTAATAGTCGTTCTGCTATATATTTCATTGTTTCGTTTTGCTGGACTATTTCAGAAATGTTCATGCTGAGAAAATAATTCACCAAATAACTTCCGATGGCAACTTCGGCACCTACATAAAGAAAAATGCCCAGCGCACCCAGCATCACAATTTTATTTTTCAGCAATTTTCCGTAGCCGCCAATCGGACTTTTTTCTAATATTTTCGGAAGTTTTATAAAAAGGAAAAGTAAGGCCAAAAAGCCTATAAATGCTGCAATAAATAGAAATGGTGTTTGCACCGCTGAAGCTTCGGAAACGTAATAGGAACTTCTGTCCATATCTGTTAAAACCGAAATTTCTTCCGAAGACTTAATAGTATCGCTCAATAAAAATGAAGCGCCAATCAAAGGTGCAATTGCCGTTCCCAATGAATTGAATGCTTGCGAAAGATTCAATCTGCTAGAGGCGCCGTTTTCGGTCCCTAAAACCGAAACGTACGGATTTGCGGCAACTTGCAAAACTGTTATTCCGCCGGCTAATGTAAAATAAGCAACCAAAAATATCCAAAATTCCCTTTCCGAAGCGGCGGGATAAAAAAGCAGACAACCAATTGCCATTGTAATTAACCCGACGATAATTCCTTTTTTATAACCAATTCGCGAAAGCAAAGCGCCCGCCGGAACCGAAATTACCAAATACGCTAAAAAGAAGGCGAACTGCACTAAACCTGCCTGAAAATAGGTGAGCTCAAAAACGTCTTTTAACCGCGGAATCAAGCTGTCCACCAAAACCGTAATAAATCCCCAAAGGAAAAAAAGTACCGTAACAGTTATAAATGCAGAGCGGAAGGATTTTTTTTCGGTCATATTTTAAATGATTCTATGGATTCTTTAGGAGCTGTTGTTTCTATTGCTTTCCTCTGCGCTCTGTGCCTATGTGGTAAATTTTTCAACACAGACGCAGCAGAGGACACAGAGATTTTTCACTTTTTATTATAAAAATCAGAAGCTATATTTTCGTTTTTATCATTTTCATATTTCGTAACCGAAAACCCTTCGTGTATGGAATAATATCCCGTCTCCCCTTTTTTGTTGACTGCAATATAGCCAACCTGAAAATCCTTGAAAACAGGATTCTTTTTTATGATTCTTCCAATGGCTTCCTCGCAGGCTTGTTGCGGAGTTTTGCCTTGGCGCATCAATTCAACTATTAAAAAACTGCCAACGGTTTTCAAAACTTCCTCGCCGAGTCCGGTTGCGGTTGCGCCGCCAATTTCATTATCAATAAACAAACCTGAACCAATTATTGGTGAATCGCCAACACGCCCGGCCATTTTATAAGCCAAACCACTTGTGGTGCAACCGCCAGAAATATCACCGTTTTTGTCAATCGCTAACATCCCGATGGTGTCGTGATTTTCAATATTGATAATCGGTTTGTATTGGGAAGTTTTTTTCCACTCTTCCCAAGCTTTTTTTGAAGCTTCGGTAAGCAAATTCGTTTTTTCAAAACCTTCGGAATATGCAAATTGTTCCGCACCTTTTCCCGCTAAAATTACGTGCGGCGTATCTTCCATCACCTTTCGAGCAACGGAAATTGGATGTACAATATTCTGAATATAAACCACAGCGCCATAATTACCGTTGCTGTCCATAATACAAGCATCGAGCGTAACATTTCCGTCGCGATCTGGCAAACCGCCGATTCCCACAGATTGGCCTTCGGCATTGGCTTCCTCAATCATACAGCCTTTTTCAATGGCATCTAGCGCAGAATTTCCTTCCTGCAAAACCCGCCAAGCTTCGGCTGTGCTATCTTTTACGTTCCAAGTAGCGATTACCAAGGGGAAATTTGACGTTGAATTTTCAATTTTATTTTCTGCGGAAGTAAGGGAAGAACCATTTTTTTCCGAAGCAAAAACCGAACTTCCCACTGCAATTCCAAACGTGGAAAGCGAAGCATTTTGAATAAATTTTCTACGTTTCATATATATGGTTTCAGGTTGTAATTTTATAGTATGTCGTCTTGATTCCTGTTTCCCTTATGTCTTGTTTCAATTTATTTCTATCTCATCTACAAAAAGCCAAGCTTTTCCACCAAAACCCAAATGTCCTTTTGGAAGCGCGCCGAAGTTTTTTGCTGAAATTTTTACGAATTGAATATTTTTATTTATTTCAAATTGAATGGTTTTTATCTCAGCTTCTTCCGAAGGAATTTCGGCTTCTATTTTTTGAATTGGCAATTCCGTAAAATCTGTTCCATTTTCCGAAACTGAACAGGAAACTTCCGTAGGATAAAAAATCCAACTACGCTGATCCTCTAAAAAATTCACCGAAACAGTTTTCACTTCCTTTTTTGAACCCAAATCTAAAGTCGCTTTCAAATCTGTATCGTGATAGCCCTGCCAAGCCCCGGTGCTGAAAATCAATTGCGCCGTGAACGCCGTCAATCAAGGCATTTCGCCACCGCCGTTGTATTGGTTTGCATATTCGGTTTCTAATTTTATGTTGAGGTTGGGGTCAATTTTGTAAAAATGTGTGGAAAGCAAAGTGCTTCTTTTTCCCAAATTCATTGCGGAAGGAATTTTGCGGGAAGTTTTTCAGCATAGGTTTTTAAAATAGTTTCTTCGGAAATGGTAAATGGTTTTGTGTATTTTTTGAAATCGGAATCGTTCAAAGAATAATAAATATCAGTTTTTTCAGAAGCAATTGCGAGCGAAATTTCAGTTTTATTTTTAAAGGCAACATCTCCTTTTGAAATGAATGGTGCGGGAACAATCAAATTTTCCGTGATTTCCGATTTCGGAATTTCGTCATCTTTCGTTGCCCAATTTGAAGGTTTATCGGTCATTTTGAAAACAAGTTTTCCGCCATGTCAAAATTTCGGAATGACTTATAAAACTTCGGTTTAAGGATTTTCCATTCAACTTTGCTGAAGCGATATATTTGTTTTCGTCGGAAAGATTTTCAGCAGAAATTTCAAACTTTTTCCCTCCCGTTTTCTCACTCCAAATTGATTATTGTGGCCTTTTCAAACAAAGGCGTTCCGATAATATATTGATTGCTCGCGGGCGTAACGGGATAAAATCCCATCGCGCTGAAAACATACCACGCGCTCATCTGTCCGCAATCCTCATTTCCGGAAATTCCGTCGGGTGCGTTTTGGTACATTTCATTTACAATTTGATGGACTTTTTCCTGTGTTTTTGCAGGTTTGTTTACAAAATTATAGAGATAGGCCATATGGTGGCTCGGCTCGTTTCCGTGAGCGTATTGGCCAATTAAGCCAGTAATATCAGCCTGTTCGCGGCCCGAAGTTTCGTTTTTTGCAGTGAAAAGTTTGTCGAGTTGATTTTCAAATTCGGCTTTTCCGCCCATTAAATTTATCAGGCCAGAAATATCCTGCGGCGTGTAAAAACTGTATTGCCACGAATTCGCCTCGGTGTAATTAAAATTCACTTCATACGGGTCGAAAGGCGCAAACCACGTATTTCTGAAACGGCCTCGCATAAATTTGGTTTCGGGGTCGAAAACGTTTTTGTAGTTCTGTGCTCTTTCAGAAAAAACTTCGTAGTCTTCTGTTTTTCCCATTGCTTTTGCCATTTGTGCAATCGTCCAATCGTCATAAGCGTATTCCAGCGTTTTTGAAACGGATTCGCTTTCTTCTTCCACGGGAATAAAACCGAATTCTTTATAGCTTTTCAACCCAAATTTATCCTGCATTGCACTGTGCTTCATTGCTTGCAACGCTTTTTCGGCATCAAACCCGCGAATGCCTTTTAAGTATGCATCGGCAATTACGGGAACGGCGTGATAGCCAACCATGCACCAAGTATAGTTAGCTGCCAAAGGCCATATTGGTAAAATTCCACCTTCGTCATATTTTGCCAAAAGTGAATTGATAAAATCGGCAGTTCGCTCTTTTTCAATAATTGTATAAAGCGGATGCGCCGCGCGGTATGTATCCCAAAGTGAAAAAACGGTGTAGTTTTCAAAATCGTTGCTTTGATGAATTTCCAAATCCATGCCGCGGTAACGGCCATCAACGTCTTGATAGAGATTTGGCGCTAACATAGTGTGATATAATGCGGTATAGAAAATGGTTTTTCCGTTTTGGTTTTGGCTTTCGATTTCGATTTTTTCAAGCTGTTTTTCCCAAACAGTTTCAGCTTCGTTTTTTATTTGTTGAAAAGACTTATCGCCAATTTCAGCTTCCAGATTTTTCTTTGCCCCAGCTTCATCAACTGCTGAAAGGGCTACTTTTATTTCAAGTTCGTTTCCTTCGGAAGCATCAAATTCAAAGGCAGCTTTTACTTTTTCGCCTTCAGTTTTTTCATCTAAAATTGTTATGCTTTTGTAGGGTCGCGAAAATTCAATATTATAAAAAAGCCGTTGGTCTTTTGCCCACGCTTCAGAATTTCTGTGGCCTGAAACTTCGGTTTTTGAAATAATATCAATCGCAGAACTTAAAACCTTGTCGCGGTGCTCGAGATCGAGTATTACAATTTGCTTAGAATTTTTCGGAAAAGTGTAGTGATGGATTCCACTTCTTTTTGAGACAGTTAGTTCAACTTCTATATTAGTTCCATCTAAAAGCACTTTATAAAAACCCGGTGAAGCAGTTTCGTTTTCGTGTGTAAAATGTGCGCGATAACCTGACTTTCCATCGGAACCGTTATTAAAATTTGTTTCATTTGTCGGCATCAAAAGCACATCTCCATAATCGCTTACGCCAGTCCCACTGAGGTGAGTATGCGAAAATCCGTAAATATATTCATCGCTATAATGATACCCGCTGCAGCCGTCCCAGCCGTCCAAACGCGTGTCGGGGCTCAACTGCATCATTCCAAAAGGCATGGTAGCACCGGGATAGGTGTGGCCGTGGCCGCCGGTGCCTATGAACGGGTTTACGTAATCGATTAGATTTTTAGTTGTTGAAACTTCCTGTGAAAAGCAGAAAAGAGAGAAGAGAAAAAAGAGGAGGGAAAGGGTTTTTCGCATTTCAAAAAAATATTCTGAAAAGATACTAAAACCGTTAAAATAAAGTGAAGGAGCATTTCAGTTTTTTGAAACACACTATCTTTAAAGATTGTTTCTACCCTATGCGCTGGTTCCTATTTATAATCATTTACATTCTCGTTGATATTTATGCCTTTCAGGCCGTAAAAACCTTGGCTAAAAGTCCCTGGATTCACGGACTGTATATTTTTATTTCGCTTGCTGTTTTGGCGGGATTGCTCTATGAACTTTCCTTTTTGGGGACTGGAAAAATGATGGAGCCTCCCAAAATGTATTTCTTCGGAATTTTTCTCGCGGTTTTTGTACCAAAATTACTGCTCCTTATTTTTATGTTCGGTGAGGATATTGTCCGGTTTTTTGTGGGAGTTTTTATGAAGGTCGCTGGAAATGATGAACCTTTTTATCTTCCTTCCCGAAGAAAATTTGTGAGCACCATTGCATTGGGAATAGCCGCTATCCCTTTCGCTTCGCTTATTTATGGAATGGTAAAGGGGAAATATGATTATCGAGTGATAAAATATGCTTTGGAATTTGATGATTTGCCCGATGCCTTTGACGGTTACACAATTACCCAATTGAGCGATATACACAGCGGTAGTTTTGACAATCACCACAAAGTTGAATACGCGGTAAATCTCGCCAACGAACAAAACAGCGATGTGATTCTTTTTACCGGCGATTTGGTGAACAATATTGCTGACGAAATGAAGAATTGGACTCAAACCTTTGGGAAATTGAAAGCGCGTGACGGAGTTTTCTCGGTGTTGGGAAATCACGATTACGGCGATTATGTTTCGTGGGAAAGTGAGGCGGCAAAACAAAAAAACCTTTCCGATTTAAAACAATTGCAACGCGATGATTTGGGTTGGGATTTGCTTTTAAATGAAAACCGATATTTAGAAAGAAATGGTGAAAAGATTGCATTGGTGGGTGTAGAAAATTGGGGCGCTGGCGGATTTAAAAAAGCGGGCGATCTGGATAAGGCTTGTGCAGGAATTTCAGAAAATGATTTCAAAATTTTAATGAGCCACGATCCCTCGCATTGGCAGGCAAAGGTGAAGGAAGACCCGCGGAATTTTCAGCTTACTTTAAGTGGGCATACACATGGGATGCAATTCGGAATTGAAATTCCAGGGTGGTTTAAGTGGAGCCCCGTAAAATATAGATACGAAAATTGGGCTGGCATCTATGAGGAATTCGGCAGATATATTAACGTTAATAGAGGTTTTGGCTTTTTGGGCTATCCCGGGCGAGTGGGAATTTGGCCAGAAATTACAGTAATCCAGCTCAAAAAGAGGAAACCGAATTCCGCGGTATCATAATGTTATCGGGGGATTTATCGCGCGCCTACTTATTTTATTATATTTGTAATACATTGTTCAACTAACACATTAGGCAGATGTCAAAATTTGGAGAATTAATTGAAACGCGAATCCCTGTTCTGTTGGACTTTTACGCAGAATGGGATGATGCCTGCAAAGAAATGCATCCGGTATTGCGCGATGTTGCCGCCGCTCTCGGCGATAAGGCCCGTGTAATAAAAATTGATGTTGACAAAAATAAAGAACTAGCCGAAGCATTAAGAGTGAAAGGGTTACCGACCCTAATGATCTACAAAAGCGGTGAAATGAAATGGCGCCAAAGCGGTGAGCAGGATGCAAATACGCTTATTGGTCTAGTTAACGAGTACGTTTAACCATCCCCACTTTTTTCCTCTACTTTTTAACAATTCATTTTTTCTTAAAATTCTAATTTCCAATTAAGAATTTGGCAATTTTACTGCTTTAAAATTTTCCAATTCAAATAATTTAACAAATTCTTACAAATAAGGTTAAAATTTAATTTTTTTCCGTTAAACGGTTAAGTTATTTAGTTTAAAGTATTTAATTTGTCGGAAAAATTTTAGTTAACTCCCCAATTGCTATGAAATTTTCTTACACCCAACCTTCTTTAATAAGAAGGCTATCTTTACTTATACTCTTAATTCTGTGCTTCTCTGCGCAAGCACAAATCGGAATTGGTAATACAAATCCTGATGCCTCTTCCATTTTAGATATTACTTCGACCACCAAGGGATTTTTGTTGCCCCGAATGACAACTGCACAACGTACTGCGCTTGGTGCTACCGCTGCTAATAGCTTAATGGTATATGACACAAACGTCAATGCATATTTTTACTATGAATCTGAAACTTCAAGTTGGATAAAGATTAATTCCTCTTCTGATAAAAGAAAGAATTATGTTTTGGTAAAGTCCGCGGCAGATTTGCCGGCGGCAGCAGGAGGAAAAATCACTTTGGCTTCCAATACCTATTATGAAATAAATGGTACGATCACATTATCTAATTCCATTGATTTAAACAACGCATATGTTTCAGGCTTGGATGCTAATGAGGATGTGCTTTCGTATCCTGGAGGTACCCTTTTTAAGGGAAGTACTGGGGGGAGCATACGTAATGTTACATTAAAAGGTGCGAAGGCTTTTGAAATAACGGGACCTGGTAAGTCTTCTCAAACGTCCTTGCTTGTTCAGAATACAGTTATTGCTGGAATGACAACTAATGTTGGTAGTATTTCGGGACTTGGTCTATATTTCGGGAACATTATACAATTTGTACTGAATAAAGGTGGAATATCTTATAGTGAAATCGGAAAATTACTATTAAATAACCAAGCCTGGCTCGAGAGCAACGATGGTACCTATGAAAAACTTACTGGTAGCTTCGATTTAATAGAAAAAGTAAGTGGTTTTAGCACAGTTAAAGACGGAGCAACTGGTTTGGATGTAAGTAGCAATCCAACTGTAGGAGAAGGGGTGTTGTTGGGTACTGTTTTTACTCGACCTACAGGTGGAACTACTGGCATTTTTGTAAATAAATATTCTGCAGGATCATTTTCTGGTTATAACTTTACAAATGATTGGACGGTTAACTGTCCTGGAATACCTAGGGAGTCTGATGATGTTGCGACTGGGGATATTAATTTAAATGCTCCAGTAGGTACAGGTGCTGAAACAGCCTTTTCCGCAAATGGAGTTCCGATAAAAGTTGCTGGAACAACTACTTCAAATAGTCTTTTTCGTTTTGAAAATACTGGAAATAACCAAATAACATATAAAGGATCTAAAAAAAGATACTTTCAAATAAATGCTTCTGTTTCATTTCAGTCTGATGGTGATCCTACCATAATATTATATATTGCAAAGAATGGCGTTGTCCTTCCCCAAACCAAGGTGTACGGTCGTGGCGCCAGTGGATTCTTTGTAAGTAATTCTGGTATTCTCGCACTTCCAATTGTTGGAACGGTTGAATTGAAAAATGGGGATTTTATTGAGATTTGGGCAGAACGTTATTCAGGAACAGGAAAAATGAACACAGTTTCGTTAAATCTTACTGCTCGCTAAATAGGAATTCGGCTCATTGCCCAACATCGATTTTTTTTCTTTCCAACAAACTCCAAAACCTTCGGCAAAACATACCGAAGGTTTTTTTCTGCCTTTAGGCTATCGTGGAATACAACAATGCTTCCGGGCTTAATATTCTTCAGTACATTTTGAAGACATATTTCTTCAGAAATGGTCCCGTCAAAATCATAACTCAGCACGTCCCACATTACAATTTTATAACCCTTCTTTCGAAGAATTTTGGCCTGTTCCGAAGTGATTTTCCCATAGGGCGGGCGAAATAATTGAAAAGATTTACTTTTTTGTAAAACATTCCTCCCGCCACCTTCGAAGGGGGAGTCTTTATGAATGGATGAAGTAACTCTTTGACATTTCAATACATTTTCTACGTATTCTAAATCTTCCGTTTTCCAACCGTTTACATGGTTAAAAGTATGGTTTCCCACTGTATGTCCTTCGGCGATAATTCTTTTAAAAATTTCGGGATGTTTTTTTATGTTTTCGCCTATGCAAAAAAAGGTAGCTTTTGCATTATGCTTTTTCAGTTGATCTAAAACCCAGGGAGTGACTTCTGGGATAGGACCGTCGTCGAATGTGAGATAAACAGCATTATTTTTACGTGAAAATGCCCAAATCCTTTCAGGATATAATCGCTGAATGAATCTGGGCATTTTTACAATCTGAAATTTCAACTTCCTAATTTATAGGTTTGTCCCCTTCAACATTATTTATGGGATGATTTTCCATTTCATCCAGAAGACTGGAATCCACGGGAATTGATAAAGTTGAATCCTGCTCAATATCCTTGTCCAAATCCATCGCTTCGTCGGGTGAGTAGAAGTGGCGGAACATTTTTAAATAATCGTTGAATTCTTTTGCTTCTGCGCGGGCGTATTCTTCGCTATCATACATTACTACAATCTGTACCAAACTGCGATAGCGCTCCATATTGCTTATAATTTCGTCTGCCACGGCACGCTGGCGGCTAAATTTCAATTGGCTGTAATAGGCTAAATATTCTTGGTATTTTTTTGAAACATCTTCATATACTTTCCTGGCCTTTTCAGTTTTGTTCAATTCATAATATCCTAAAACATAGGGTTCCAGCAGTGAATAGTATTCAAAATAATCTATCGGCATTTTTTCCATTGCAAGGTCAAGCACTTTTTCAGCTTTATCTTTTTTTCCTTCATTAATAAGCGCTTCCGCAAGGCGGGCGAGGTTGCTGCGGTAGGTTATTCCGTTTCGGCGGGTTTCTGTGTCGTGATAAATATCTGGGCTGCCGCTGTTTCCCCAGTCCCATTTCATTACGATATCATACATTTTGTCGGCATCAATTCGGCCCATATCAAAAGGAGTGCGTTTATCTACTTTGCTTTCAATGGGAACGAGTTTATAAACCACTCCATCCAATTGCAGATAATCCTTCAGCCACAGATAATCATCGTCGCCAAAACTTCCTCCGCTGAAATATATTGGGCGTTCCCAGTTGTTGTTGGCCAAAACATCCAACATCAACAGGCGGTTTTTGTAAATAATGTCGCCTTTTAGTTCAATATCTATGTACGGCACTATTTTATCTGCGTCTTTCGGGTCCACAATTCCGTTGCGGAGTACGGCTTCTTTGTCAACGGGAACCCTAATTATTTTGGAAGGGAATGTGTTTACCTCCTGCCCACTTGGAAGCTCCATCTGCGTTGCAGGGCTGTCATTGGCCACAAAGTTCATCCACGTTTTTATGTCGATTGTGTCTTTTGTGGTTTTTTGATATATGATAAAATCACGTGTACCCCAACTGTACTTGTCGTGGGTAAGTTGAGATGGTATGGGCTCACTGCTGAAAGCCTTTTTCTTCATATCATCAATATACCAATCCGTTTGGAAAAGACTGGTGTTGATAATTCGAACATCCTGTCTGTACCCTTCTACATTTTGGGCATACCAAAGTGCAAAGGTGTCATTATCGCCAATTGTGAAGAGAATGGCATTTTTATCGCAGGAATCCAGATACATTTTTCCCATGGACTGGGCGGTGTACCGGTTGCTTCGGTCGTGGTCGTCCCAGTTTTGGGAAGCCAATAATACCGGGCTCGCCAAAGCCGCCACGATCAGGACGAGCGGAAGTGCCACTTTCGGTTTCAAATAATTTTTCAGAAGATCAAAAAGTGCATAAACGCCGTAGCCTATCCACATTGCGAAGACGTAAAAACTTCCCACAAGCGCATAATCCCGCTCGCGAGGCTCAAAAGGTCTTTCGTTCAAATAAATTTTTAGGGCGAGACCTGTAAATAGAAAAAGTACCAAAAGCACCCAAAAGCTTTTTTGATCGTTTTTAAAGTGAAAAACAAGACCTATAATTCCCAGAATTAACGGAAGAAAAAAGTACGTATTCCGTGCTTTATTGTTTTTTACATCGCTGGGCAAATTGTCCTGCGAGCCCAACCGAAGCTCGTCAATAAATTTGATGCCGCTCAGCCAGTTTCCGTGCAGATCGTTATATTGGCCCTGCACATCGTCCTGCCTTCCTGTAAAATTCCACATAAAATAACGCCAATACATATACCCAAACTGAAACTCGAACATAAATTTCATGTTCTGCATAAATGAAGGTTTTTCTATATTAAGGTATTGACTGAAATTTTTCAGGAATTTGTCGTAATCATCCTTATCTACCAATCCTTGATTGTATGCTTGTTTAAATTTATTCACTTCTTCAATCAATCGCGGTTCGCCTAAATATTCACTTTTAACCGAAAAATCGAGCCCGCCGGTAAATTCCATGTAATTTGCATTGTGCTCCGTGCTCCACATCCTGGGCATAAATGCCTTCTGCGAATCATCGGTATTTTGTGCCGCGTTTTTATAGTCGTTTACAATAACATATTTCCCCGTTTCCTTGTCCTTTTCGTATTTTGGTTTATCGTCCTTATATGGATTTTCCTCATCGAGACCCACGTAGGTTTCGGTAAAAAGAGGACCGTAAAAAAGGTGCGTTTGTGGGTATTGTTCCCGGTTGTAATACGCCAAAAGTTCTCGGGCGTTGTTCGGGTTGTTTTCATTTATTACAGTTCCGGCATTTGCGCGGATGGGAAGCATTAACCAACTGGAAAATCCAATAAATATGAAAAGTACGCAGAGCAAAAGTGTGTTAAGCTGGGCGTAATCTTTCTTTCTCGTATAGCGAAGGCCGTAAATAAAAAGGGCAATAAACAGAAGTGCCGCGAAAATGGTCCCCGAGTTAAATGGAAGCCCAATACTGTTTACAAAAAACAATTCCGAAGCACTGAAAAACTTCATCGTCATCGGCAAAAGGAGAATGAATATAAAGACCAGAATGGCCACGGTTATCACATTCGCCAGTATGAAATTTTTTATGGTAACGGTTTTATAATGCTTGAAGAAATATAAAAACCCGATTGCGGGAATGGTCAGCAATGCCATAAAATGTATTCCGAAGGAAAGCCCGATAATAAAAGCAATGAGGATTACCCAGCGATTCCCGCCCGGGGTCAGCATTTCACGTTCCCAGCGAAGCGCAGTATAAAACAGTACAGACATTAAAAAAGCGGCACTTGCGTAAACTTCCGCTTCAAGTGCGTTGAACCAAAAGCTATCTGTAAAGGCGAATGAAAGTGCGCCTATAGCGGCGCTTCCTATAATGGCTATGGAATGGGTCCTGTCTAAATCGTGATGTTTTGAAATTACGTTCGTCAATAATATGGTGAGCGACCAAAACATAAAAAGCACCGTAAAGGCACTCGCAAAAACCGACATTAAATTTATGGTAAGTGCGATGTGGGCTGCATCTGGGGCAAAAATGGAAAAGAAGGCGCCCAAAAGCTGAAATAGCGGGGCCCCCGGCGGGTGGCCAACTTCAAGGTTGCTGGCCGTAGTAATGTATTCACCGGCATCCCAAAAACTAACCGTGGGTTCCACCGTAAGCCAGTAGGTGATGAGCGCAATAGCGAAAACACACCAGCCAATAATTTTGTTCCATTTTGTAAAGTTGAAAGAACCCATAGATGCTACAATTTTGATGGCACGAATTTACTAATAATATAGATAGCCCCGAATATGTATTTGCGGTAACGCACAATCTGAAATGATATTTTCGAAACCGGCAACAATTCCCTCCAAAAAATAAACTACTTTTTATTCCAAAATGTTTGTACAAGCGAAAGTTTGTATTAAATTTGCGCTCTCATTATGGAATTGGCCCATGGTGTAACTGGCAACACGTCTGGTTTTGGTCCAGAAGAGTCTAGGTTCGAGCCCTAGTGGGCCAACAAAAATTAAATCCCGATCTTGAAAAAGGTTGGGATTTTTATTTTTTTGGTATGATTTTGAAAAGAACTTGTTGGCCCACGTGACCGTGGGTGGTCGGCGAGGGAAAGCGGGAGCTTTCTCGCGCCGGCCGCTTCCCACTACTTGGATCCCGATTTTCTAGGATTTTTTATTGGCATCAATTTAATTTTTCGGATCCGTATTCTATTTTTTCCTGTTTTTGAAAAAGGTTGGGATTTTTATTTTTACGGTATTTGAATTGAAATCTTATTGGCCCACGTGACAGTGGGTGGTCGGCAAGGGAAAAGGGTTAGCTTTTTCTTTCCAGCCGCTTCCTCATTTTATGAATTCCGATTTTTGGTTTATTTTATTGACTTCAATTTAATTTTCGAATCCATATACTATTTTCTTCTGTTTTCGAAAAAGATTGGGATTTTTCTTTTTTAATGAATTTTGATTGGCCGCTTCTCGTAGGCTTGGATCCCGATTTCGGACAGGTTTCTTCAGTCTGAAATTTTGGATTATTCGTTTCGCGACCAGATTAAAATTTTCAATATGTTTGTGAAACGTAAAACCTTAACCAATTCAATTATGAAAAAACAAATTACACTTTTGGCAGTTCTCTTGTGCACAACCTTGATGTTTTCACAGAAAGTGAAAGTAACCCAAGGAGATTTTAAAAATCTGAAAGGAATTTCCGCTTATAATCTGGAGTTCGATTATTCAAACCTTTCCATTCCGAAGTATAAGTCTGAAGAAGAATTTTTAGAGGACAAAATGAACAAACGCGACGAAAAGGATCCCGAAACTGGTGAAAAATTCAAGGAATCTTGGTTCGCAGACCGCGAAAACCGCTACGAGCCAAAATTTATTGAATCCTTCAACAAACGTTTTGACGACAATGAAATAAAAGTAGGAAAGGATATCGGCGCAGAATATACCATGTACGTACACACTACTATGATGTGGGCCGGTTACAACGTAGGCGTTTGGAGAGAAAACTCAAAAATTGAAGCCACCATTACGGTCTATAAAAATGGAGAGCCCAATAACATTATCTTTTCGGCAGATTACACAAAAGTGGAAGGCAATGGAGCCTTCGGAATGGATTACGATTCGGGCTATAGAATTTCCGAAGCCTATGCTAAATTGGCCAAGGAACTGGCTGCCAATATTAAGAAAAAAGCAAAATAGAAATTATTCGGCTTGCTGGGTTTCCAGATCAATTACACGCGCAACCGTCTTAACCAGGCGGTTGTGGTTTTTTACAAAAGGATTGGTCTCATCCCAAACATAGCCTGCAAGCACCGAACAAATCTGTTCTTTTATAACTGGATTCTCAGGGCGGTGGAAGAATATTTTTTGAAGATTGCCTGAATACCACTCCGTAACATAGGTACGGAAAACATTTACGCCTTTCATTATATATTCGGTGTAATCCTTTTCCCAATCAACAGTTTCGCCGTTTAATTGTTTGATTGCAAGTTTTGCGGCCAATAAGCCAGATTCGGTGGCAAAAGTAACGCCCGAGGAAAAAACGGGGTCCAAAAACTCCGCGCTGTTACCCGTTAATGCATATCCTTTTCCGTATAGCTGCTTTACCGCCTTTGAATAATTTTTAATGAGGTGCGGTTCAAAAAGAAACTCTTGGTCTTTCAACCTATCGTAATAGTAATCGGAAGTTTTCAGCATTTCCTTCATTTTTTCTGAAGTGGAACCTTCAAAGGATTCTAAATATTCGGTGGGTCCAACGAACCCGATGCTGGTATTTCCATTTGAAAAAGGAATTACCCAAAGCCAAACGTCGTCGGTTACTACATCGAAAGTAATGAGCGTTCCCTCATTTCCTGCCGGCCGTTCGGTTTCCTTTACGTGGGTATAAATGGCGGAATGTACCGCCAATTCCGAAGGTTTGTCCAAATTCAACAAACGCGGTAATACCCGGCCGTAGCCACTGCTATCGATAATAAATTTGGCGCGGATTTTATATTCGCTTCCGTTTTCATCTTTTACGGTTGTTTCGGAATGACCATTTTCATCAAAATCCACCGCGGTCACTTCGTGTCCAAATGAAACATCGACACCTTTTTTTACGATTTCTTCGGCGAGGGTATTGTCAAAATCTGCCCGTGGCACCTGCCACGTATAATCCCAGCCTGGAGTGTGCTTTTTGCTGAAATCGAAATTACACACCACATCATTTTTCAGAAAACGCGCGCCGGCCTTTATTTCAAAATTCTTTTCCATCAAACAATACAAAAGACCTGTTTCCTCGAAATGATCCATGCAACGGGGAAGAAGGCTTTCGCCAATTACAAAGCGCGGAAATATACTTTTTTCCACCACCTTTACGCTTACTCCCTTGTTTTTTAGATGTGCAGCGGCCACACATCCCGAAGGTCCTGCGCCAATAATTAACACGTCCGTACTAATATCATTTTTCATATTGAAGGAATAGATTGTTAAAAAATTCTAAATTTGCAATCTAAAATAACAAAATTGTTTTAGCAAAAACATTTTACCAATCAATTGATTCTACCATAAATGCCAACATTGAAAGGAAAACTGGACACAGCCGATTTTGAGAAAATAATCTTCAAAAACACGAAAGTCCAACTCCACAAAGATATATTAGAAACGGTTCAAAAAAGTTTTGATTTTCTGAAAGAATTTTCTGAAAACAAAATTATTTACGGGGTCAACACCGGCTTCGGCCCGATGGCGCAGTATAAAATTAAGGACGACGAGCGCATCCAGCTTCAATATAACTTAATACGCAGTCATTCTTCCGGCACCGGCAACACAATTGCCCCGCAGTATGTGCGTGCGGCAATGCTCGCTCGGTTGAACACCTTAAGTCTTGGCCACAGCGGCGTACATCCCTCGGTAATAAAATTGATGGCGGAATTGCTGAACAAAAATATTATCCCGGTTATTTATGAACACGGCGGCGTGGGCGCCAGTGGCGATTTGGTGCAGCTTGCCCATTTGGCCTTGGTGCTTATTGGTGAAGGCGAAGTTTTTTATAATGGGGAACGAAAAAATACCGAGGAGGTTTTCAAGTTGGAAAACCTTCAGCCCATAAAAGTGGAGCTTCGGGAAGGGCTGGCACTGATGAACGGAACTTCAGTAATGACGGGTATCGGGATAGTGAATGTACTTAATACCCAACGAATTTTGAAGTGGATGATCCGTGCTTCCTCGGCAATAAACGAAATTGTAAAAGCCTACGACGACCATCTTTCCGAGGAGCTTAACGAAACCAAAAAACACAGCGGGCAGCGTAAAATCGCCCAAATGATGCGCGAACATCTGGCCGACAGCAATTTGACTCGCAAAAGGGAACATCATTTATATAGCGGTTCCATAAATGAAGAGGTGTTTGTTGAAAAAGTGCAGGAATATTACTCGCTGCGCTGTGTTCCGCAGATATTGGGCCCCGTGCTCGACACGCTCAATACGGTGGAAAAAATATTGATGGAAGAAGTAAACTCGGCAAACGACAACCCAATTGTAAATGTTGAAAAGCGCCACGTTTACCACGGCGGAAATTTCCACGGCGATTATGTTTCGCTTGAAATGGACAAATTGAAAATTGTGGTTGCCAAAATGACGATGCTCGCCGAACGACAATTGAACTATCTGCTAAACAACAAATTGAACGACATTCTTCCTCCATTCGTAAATCTCGGAAAATTGGGCTTAAATTTCGGTATGCAGGGCGTACAGTTTACGGCCACTTCTACAACCGCCGAGAGCCAAATGCTCAGCAATCCAATGTACGTGCACAGTATTCCCAATAATAACGATAACCAAGATATTGTTTCAATGGGAACCAACGCGGCGCTGGTAACCAAGAAAGTTATAGAGAATGCTTTTGAAGTTGTGGCCATCGAGCTTATAACCATCGTTCAGGCCGTGGAATATCTTGAAGTACAGGAAAAAGTTTCTTCCGAAACAAAAAAAATGTATCAAAATATTCGCAAGCTCGTCCCTGTTTTCAAGGAAGATGTGGTTATGTATCCGTATGTAAATAAGGTTAAGGAATTTTTGATGGATTCAGAATTATAGCTTTCATAAAATATGTAATTTCGTATTCTTTAACCAACTCAAAAACATACAATTATGAAAACATTCATTTCTTTGGCATGTGGTCTGTTCTTCGGAATTCTTTCCATAAATGCACAACAATTAGCGTTGGTACGCGATAACGATCTTTTCGGTTATATTGACAAATCCGGAAAATTTGCCATTCAACCCCAATTTGAAAAAGCCGATGATTTTTCCGGCCAATATGCAGCGGCAATGAAGGACGATAAATGGGGTTTCATAAATACTGCCGGTGAATGGGCAATTCAACCAGAATTTGATCGCGTTAAAAAATTCAATTCCGGATATGCGCTGGTACTCCAAAACGATCAATGGAAATACATAGACACAAAAGGCCAAACATTGAACACGCCCGCCACCGATAAATTTTACGATTTTGACAGCGGCACCGCTATAATAAGAAACGGCGACCGCATTGGGCTAATAGATACCAGAGGAAAAATTATTTTGGAACCGAAATACGATGAGATAAAAAGTTTTAACAATGGCCACGCGAAATTCAAAAGTGGCGTTTATTGGGGCTTGCTCAATACAAAAGGTGAAGTTGTGGTTCCCGCAGAATATGAAGAAATAAGCGATTATAGTAAAAATGGCCTGTGGGCCAGAAAAGGCGATAGTTTTGGAGTTTTGAATAATGGTGCTTTTACGGTTGTTGATGGGGCGGATAAAATTTGGGATTTCACCAATGATTCTCAACTGACTTATGCCCGAAAGGACAAAAAGATGGGTTTTATAAACGGAAAAGGCGAATGGGTTATTCAGCCAACTTATGATAAAGCCCGCGCTTTCAATCAAGGGTTGGCACCGGTTACCGAAGGAAAGGATTGGGGTTTCATAAATGAAAAAGGCGAAAAGGTAGTGGATTTTAAATATAAGGATGCTGAGGTTTTTTCAGACAATGGCCTTGCGCCCGTAAAGGAAAAGAAACTTTGGGGCTTCATCGATAAAAGCGGAAAAGTGGTTATTCCCATGGAATATGATATTTCCATTGGAATGTTCGGCTTTTTGCAAAGCGGCTCCGAAAAAGGATTTGTAGATGGCCTGGCCCGAGTGAAGAAAAATAAGGAGTGGGGTTTCATCGACGAAAAAGGAAACGTTTTGGGTAAATGGTACCAAAATGCCGAAGTATTTGTAGATACTTCGAAATAGAAACAAGAGTATAGAAAAAATAGAATAAAAAAAAGATTCTAAAAACCTGCAAGGTGTGCTCAAAGCCTCCTTGTAGGTTTCTTACGAAGAAAATAATGGAAGAGAAGAAAACAAAACAAAAATATGCCTTGGTAACAGGTGGTTCGCGCGGTATTGGCCGTGCAGTCTGCATACAATTGGCCAAGGATTTGGAGTATAAAATTCTTATAAACTACAACAGCAACGAAGAAGCGGCAAAGGAAACCTTAAAAGAAGTTGAGGCCGTGGGCGGAAGTGGCGAAATAATAAAATTTGATGTCACCAATGCCGAGGATGTAAATAAGGCATTTGGCCTATGGCACGAGGATAATAAAGAAGCTATTATTGAGGTCATTGTAAACAACGCCGGAATAACAAAGGACGGCCTGTTTATGTGGATGAAGCCAGAGGATTGGCACAATGTAATAAATACCAGTTTGAATGGTTTTTATAATGTTTCAAACAATTTGATCCAAAAAATGCTCGTCAATAAATATGGAAGGATAATCAATATGGTTTCCGTTTCGGGATTGAAGGGAACGCCCGGGCAAGTAAATTATTCTGCCGCAAAGGGTGCTGTAATTGGAGCAACGAAAGCGTTGGCACAGGAAGTTGCCAAACGTAATATAACAGTAAACGCCGTGGCTCCGGGCTTCATAAAAAGTGATATGACGGCCGAGCTTGACGAAAAGGAACTGAAAAAAATGATTCCCGCCAACCGTTTCGGCGAAGCTGAAGAAGTAGCGCATGTTGTAAGTTTTTTAGCTTCCAACAAGGCTTCGTATATTACAGGGGAAGTAATCAATATTAATGGAGGAATTTATTCATAAAAATGAAGGAGATATGAGGCGCGTAGTTATAACCGGAATGGGCATTTATTCCTGCATTGGCAAAAACTTGCAGGAAGTAAAGGAATCATTGTATGACGGAAAATCCGGAATTATTGATGATAAAGAACGTAAAGAATACGGTTACCGTTCCAGCTTAACGGGTTGGGTTGAGGAGCCGGATTTAAAGGAACATCTGTCTCGCAGACAACGTGTAAGTCTTGGCGAAGAAGGTGCCTACGCTTACGCCGCTACAATTGAGGCATTGAAAAATGCAAAAATCGACCAACAATTTCTCGATGAAAATGAAGTGGGCATTCTTTATGGTAACGACAGTACCGCCCAATCAGTAATTGAATCCGTAGATAAAATAAGGGAGAAAAAGGACACGACTTTAGTGGGCTCGGGTGCTATTTTTAAAGCTATGAATTCTACGGTGACGATGAATCTTTCCACCATTTTCAAATTGAAGGGAATCAACTTTACTATTAGTGCGGCTTGTGCAAGCGGTTCCCATTCTATAGGGATGGCTTATTACCTTATTAAAAGTGGTTTGCAGGATGTGATTATTTCCGGCGGCGCACAGGAAATAAACGCTTTGGCAATGGGCAGTTTTGACGGGCTTGGTGTTTTTTCAACACAACCCGATCCCGCCAAAGCCTGCCGCCCTTTTGATAAAGACCGTGATGGGTTGGTGCCCAGCGGAGGCGCCGCCACCTTGATTATTGAAAGTTATGAAAGTGCCATAAAAAGAGGGGCACCTATTTTGGGGGAAATCATTGGCTACGGATTTTCCTCCAATGGCGACCATATTTCTACCCCAAACGTAGAAGGACCATCCCGAGCTATGAAAATGGCGCTCGAACAGGCCAAAATTAAGCCTGCTGAAATAGATTACGTAAATGCCCACGCAACTTCCACCCCTGTGGGCGATGCCAACGAGGCACGCGCGATAACCGATGTTTTTGGTGAAAATGGACCGTACGTGAGTTCAACAAAATCAATGACTGGCCATGAATGTTGGATGGCTGGGGCGAGCGAGGTAATCTATTCTATGTTGATGATGGAACATTCCTTCATTGCGCCCAATATCAATCTGGAAACGCCCGATGAGGCCGCTTCAAAATTAAACCTTGTTAACAAAACGTTAAATAAAAAAATTGATGTATTTTTGTCGAATTCTTTCGGATTTGGTGGAACCAATTCCGCATTAATAATAAAAAAGTGCACACATTAAAAAATGAACAAAGAAGTTATAGTTGATAGAATAAACTACTTTTTGGTAGATGAGTTTGAAGTGGAGAGCGAAGACATTGCCCCCAAAGCAAATCTGAAGGAAACTCTTGAACTGGATAGCCTCGATTTCGTGGATTTGGTGGTCGCCATTGAGGCAAATTTCGGCGTTAAATTAACTGGGGAGGATTTTCTGAATGTTGTAACACTTCAGGATTTTTACGATCTTATTGAAACCAAAATTAGCTGAAAGGTACAATAAATACTTATGGCTGGGGAATGGGAAGGCAAGAGCAAAGGAACCGTCTTAGGGTATAAAATCTTCATATTTTTCATTAAAAAATTGGGAGTCCGTGCTGCGTACGGACTCCTTTATTTTGTGGCTTTTTACTATTGTTTCTTTGCCGGTAAGAGCACTAAATCCATTTATTATTATCTTCATAAAAGGCTGAATTATTCTAAAACGAAAAGTGTTCTCGGTATTTATAAAAGCTATTATACCTTCGGGAAAACCATTATTGACAAGGCGGCGATCTCTTCTGGTTTAAAAAAGCAATTCACATACGAGTTTGACGGCGTCGAAAAAATAACCGATCTGCTCGACAAAAAACAGGGTGGGATATTGATAAGCGCCCACGTGGGCAATTTTGAAATCGCCGAATTCTTTTTTGAGGAAATTGACACCCGTTCCCAAATAAGTCTTGTCACCACCGATGCCGAGCACCGCAACATCAAGGAATACATGGAAAAGGTGACCATGCACTCAAACATTAAGTTTATTTTGGTGAAGGACGACCTTTCGCATATTTTTGAAATCAACAATGCCCTGACCAATGGCGAATTGGTTTGCTTTACGGGCGATAGGTATATGAAGGATACAAAAGTACTTTCGGAATCGTTGTTGGGGAAGAAGGCAAATTTTCCCGCTGGCCCGTTTTTGCTTGCCAGCAGGTTGAAAGTTCCCGTTCTTTTTGTTTATGTAATGAAAGAAACCAGCAAACATTATCATTTATATGCCCGAACTGCGGAAGTAAAAGGCAGGGATGAACAGGGATTGCTTAAAAAATATACCGAAAGCGTGGAATGGATACTTAAAAAATACCCTCTGCAGTGGTTCAACTATTTCGATTTTTGGGAAACCAATGATTAATTTCCTGCAGGAAATTCCTCGGGTTTTCCGCGGCGTTTCTTGGGGGCTTACAATAAATTATGAAGGAAGTTTTAATAGTATATTATTCACAAACCGGCCAACTTACCGATATTTTAAAAAATATTGCTTCTACTATTGCCAGTGAAAGCATAAACATTTCCTATTACGAAATTGTTCCGAAGAAAAAATTTCCCTTTCCGTGGAAACAGGAAGAATTTTACGGTGCATTTCCTGAAACTTTTTTGCAGATTCCTACCCCTTTGGAAGTCGTTCCCTCAGAAATCCTTCAGAAAAAATATGACCTCATAATATTGGGATACACCACCTGGTACCTTACACCATCCATTCCCATCAATTCATTTTTAAAATCTGATGAAGCCAAAAAATTGTTGGCCAACACGCCAGTAGTAACCGTTTCCGCAAGTAGGAATATGTGGATAATGGCGCAGGAGAAAATGAAAAAACTGCTGGTCGCCAACAATGCAAAACTGGTTGGAAATATTGCTTTGGTGGATAAAAATCCCAATCACATAAGCGTGATTACCATCGTACATTGGCTCATGGGTGGAAAAAAAACGAAAATGTGGGGCGTTTTTCCAAAACCCGGTGTTTCGGATACAAATATCGCCGAAGCCTCGCGTTTCGGAATTCCCATCAAAGCGGCCCTTTTGCAAAATGAATATTCCAATCTTCAACAAAACCTGTTGGAAATCGGGGCCGTAAAAATTGATCCATCCCTCATAGCCACCGATATTCGCGGAAATATGGTTTTTACAAAATGGGCCAACCATCTCATTAAAAAAGAAGGTGAAGAAAGGAAGAAATGGCTCGTTTATTTTAAATATTATTTGTTATTTGCGATATGGCTCATAGCCCCTATTGTATTTATTGTATTTTTGATCACCTATTTCCCGAGGTATAACAAAATCAAGCGGGACAAAGCCTATTATTCATCAGTTGCCTTAAAATGAAAGACGTTTACATTACCAGAATTGCAAAGTTTTTACCCAATGAGCCTGTTGAAAATGAGGCAATGGAAGAGAAATTGGGTGTTATTAACGGAAAGACATCCAAGGCACGGCGCATAATCCTTCGGAACAACCAAATAAAAACCCGTTACTACGCAATTGACGATAACGGCAATGTTACCCATAATAACGCCCAGCTTGCTGCCGAAGCGGTTGAGGCATTGTGCGATGAAACTTTTTCCAAGAACGATATTGAACTTCTTTCCTGCGGCACTTCTAGCCCGGACCAGATTTTACCGAGCCATGCGGCAATGGTCCACGGATTTTTAAAGAATGGAAATCTGGAGGTGAATTCCCCCAGCGGCGCGTGCTGCAGCGGGATGAACGCATTGAAATACGGTTTTATGGCTATAAAATCTGAACAGGTAAAAAACGCAGTTTGCACCGGTTCGGAACGTACTTCTTCTTGGATGAAATCGGATATTTTTGAAGATGAAGTGGCGCATTTGCAGGAAATTGAGGAACATCCCATTCTTGCCTTCAATAAAGAATTTTTGCGATGGATGCTTTCCGACGGCGCGGGAGCTGTTCTTCTGGAAAGCGAACCCAACGGGAAAACCCCTTTAAAAATTGAGTGGATGGAAGGCTACAGTTACGCTTTTGAACTGGAAACCTGTATGTACGCTGGCGGCGACAAACTGGAAGATGGAAATCTAAAACCCTGGAGCGAATATCCCGCGGACGTTTGGGGCAAAAAATCCCTTTTTGCAATGAAGCAGGATGTGAAGCTTTTGGGCGATAATATTCTACAAAAAGGGGTTGCAAGTATGAAGTTGGCAATGGAAAAGCACAACATTACCGAAAACGATATAGATTACTATCTGCCGCACATTTCTTCGTATTATTTCAAGGAAAATCTTTATAACGAAAACGAGCGCCAAGGCCTGCATCTGCCATGGGACAAATGGTTTTTGAACCTTCAAAAAGTTGGCAACGTTGGCGCCGGTTCCATTTATTTGATGTTGGAGGAATTGGTCGCTTCGGGCAAACTCAAAAAAGGCCAAAAAATTATGCTGCAAGTTCCCGAAAGTGCCCGTTTTGCATATTCTTACGCATATCTGACGGTCTGTTAAATGAACCTTCTTTCGGAAAAAATAACGGATAAGGAATTCATCGGAAAACTCATTCCGCAGAAATCGCCATTCGTAATGGTGGATAAATTGCTTCATTTTGAAGACAGAAAAGTGGTTGGGGGATTGACTATTTCCGAAGAAAATATTTTTACTCAAAACAAACAATTCACAGCGCCGGGACTTATTGAACATATGGCGCAAACTGTAGCACTTTACACGGGTTACCAGTTTTTTCTAAAAAAGGAAAATCCGCCCACGGGCTACATTGGCTCGATAAAAAAAGCTGAAATTTTTGAACTTCCCTCACTTGGAATGGAATTGAAAACCACGGTAAACATATTGCACGAAATTATGGGCGTAACCCTGGTAACTGCGGAAACTGAATGCAATGGGAAAGTAATCGCTTCCAGTGAAATGAAAACCGTGCTGGCCACATAAATGAAACCGAACGAAACTTCAAATATTGATATTTCAAAATTTCTTCCGCACCGAAAACCGATGTTGATGGTTACCGAATTACTTTCAATAGACGAATCTTCGGCAACAACGCAATTCACAATTACTTCTGAATGTATTTTTCTGAAAAATGGAACCCTCTCCGAAACTGGATTGATTGAAAACGCCGCCCAGGCCGCATCGGCAGTGGTGGGGCAAAGTTATTTTGAAAAAGACGATTTGGAAGGAAAAGGAAATAAGTTGGTTGGCTACATCAGCGCAATAAAAAAAGTTGAAATCCTTGAACTGCCAAGCGTTTCCGACGTCATTACTACAAAAGCGAAACTCATTTCGAGATTCGACACGGGCGCCGTAACTATGTGCAGCCTTGAGGCCGAAACCTTTCTTGGCGAAAAATTAATTGTATCTTCTACCTTGAATTTTTTAATCCACGAAGTCTGATTATGAAGAAAAAGGAAGTGCCGCAGGACAAAAGCAATCTCGAATCGGCGAATTTTAAAGAGCTTTGTTACGCCGTAGATGAAAATGGCGAATACACCACAGAAAAAAGTTCCGGTTGGGAACCCAAAACCGTTGCGTTAAATAATGCAATTGAGGAAATTAACGAACGAACCGAAGACGCGAAAAACCGCGTAAAAGCTGGCGAAACAAGCCCAATAGAATATTTTATGGAACTCAATAAAATGGATGTTGGCATTTTGGCAAGCTATGTTGGGTTTTGGCAGTGGAAGGTAAAAAGACATTTTAAACCTTCCGTTTTTAAAAAATTGAGTGAAAAAACGTTACAGAAATATGCCGAAGTTTTTGAAATTTCGGTAGAAGAACTTCATAATATTTCAAAATAAATGGAAATAGATTTCACCCACCACCAATCCGCACATTGCGAAAACGGCGTAGTTTCAAACTTGATGAAACACAACGGTTTCAGCGTGAGCGAACCAATGGTTTTTGGCATTGGCAGTGGACTGTTGTTCTGTTACATCCCATTTTTAAAGGTGAACCACGCTCCGGTGATCACCTATCGTGCGATGCCAGGAAAAATTTTCAACCGTTTTTCAAATCGTGTTGGTATCAAAATAAAACGCGAGAAATTCAAAAATCCGAAAGAGGCAAAAGAACGTTTGGACGAAAATCTGGAAAAAAACAACCCCGTTGGTTTACAGGTTGGCGTTTATAATTTGCTGTATTTTCCGGATGAATATCGATTTCATTTCAACGCTCACAATCTAGTGGTTTACGGGAAGGAAAATGACCGCTATTTAATCAGCGATCCTGTAATGGAAAACGTGACTTCACTTTCCGAAAAGGAACTTGAAAAGGTGCGTTTCGCAAAAGGCGCGTTCGCACCAAAAGGGCATATGTATTATCCAATCGCCTTTCCCGAAAAACTCGAACTAGAAAAAGCAATCGTAAAAGGAATCAAAAATACCTGTCGCGATATGTTGGCGCCGGTTTCATATGTGGGCGTAAAAGGAATTAAAAAAATTGCAAGTTTAATTCGAAAGTGGCCAAAGAAAAAAGGCACAAAAACCGCCAATCATTATTTGGGACAAGTTGTAAGAATGCAAGAGGAAATAGGTACTGGCGGCGGTGGCTTTAGATACATTTATGCTGCATTTTTACAGGAAGCGGGAAAAATTTTGGGAAATGAAAAGCTGAAAGAGCTTTCAAAAGAAATGACCGAAATTGGCGATTTATGGCGAGATTTCGCCCTAGAAGCTTCAAGAATCTACAAGAATAGAAGCGCGAAAACGGATAGCTACAATAAAGTCGCCGACCAACTTGACCATATTGCAGATTTGGAAAAAGTGTTTTTTAAGAAATTAAAAAAGGCAGTTTAAAAACAAGTCCCCTTTGGGGATTTAGGGGACAATGATAGAAATTAACCAACTTTCAAAAAAGTACAAAGGCGCTGAATTTTTTTCGGTAAAAGATCTCAATTTGAAAGTTGAAGAAGGTGAAATCTATGGCCTGCTCGGGCCAAACGGCGCAGGAAAAACCACACTTATTTCTATGCTCACTTCGCTTTTAAAGCCCACTTCCGGTTCTTTCACCATTAACGGATTGAATTTTCAGGAAAACAAAAACCAGTTGAAACAATTGATTGGAATCGTGCCGCAGGAATACGCGCTTTACCCAACCCTAACAGCATACGAAAACCTATTTTATTTTGGAAGTATGTACGGCATTAAAGCTGAAATTCTGAAAAAATCCATCAACGAACATTTGGAAATACTGGGACTTTCAAAATTCGCCAATAAAAAAACCGCCACTTTTTCCGGCGGGATGAAGCGACGCGTAAACTTGATTGCTGGAATTCTTCACCAACCTAAAGTTTTATTTTTGGACGAACCAACGGTTGGGGTTGACGTGCAATCGAAAAACGTGATAATTGATCATTTAAAATTGCTGAATAAACAAGGAACGACAATCGTTTACACTTCGCATCATTTAAACGAAGCAGAATTTTTCTGTACCCATGTAGCCATCATTGACAAGGGCGAAATTGTGGTAAAAGGTATTCCCTCAGAATTGATAAAAAATCAGGAAAACGCCCAAAATCTGGAGGACGTTTTTTTGGCAAAAACTGGAAAGGCTCTCCGCGATTATGCGTAAACTCTGGGCTTCAACATATAAAGAAATGCTTTTGCTCGTCCGCGATTTAGGGGGTATAGCAATCCTTTTTATAATGCCATTGCTACTTTTGATTGTAATTACTTTGGTACAGGACAGCACATTTAAAACTATCAGCGATGTAAAAATTCCAGTGCTTTTGGTTGATTATGATAAAGGGGAAATTTCAAAAAATATTATTGAAAATCTTTCCGAATCGAACTCTTTTGAAATCATTCAAAAAAAATCTGAAGACGCAGCAAAGGAAGAAGTTTTCTCAGGAAATTACCAACTTGCCATCGTAATTCCCAAAAATCTTTCGGTTTCACTTCAGAAAAAAGTAGATGAAAATGTTTCGGGAATTCTGTCGAAATTTGGTTTGGAAGAGGATAGTCTGGTCGTACAAAAAGAAGTGATTCCGCAGAAAGAAGTAAAATTATATTTCGATCCCGCGACGCAAGCCAGTTTTAAATCTTCAGTAAAAAACGGAATCGATAAAATGATTTCAAAAATTGAAACCCAAAGTATTTATAAAGCTTTTCAAAAGGAATTGGGAGAAGATGAAGCAAATTCCGAAGCAATTTTTGATACTGAAAGTCTCATCACTTTTAAGGAAATTCTCCCAACCCAAAACAATAAAGTAATACTCCCAAACTCCGCACAACACAACATTCCTGCTTGGACGCTTTTTGCAATTTTTTTTATAATCGTACCGCTTTCCATCAATTTGGTTAAGGAAAAAAACCAGGGAACATTTGTGCGTTTGCGGACTAATCCAGTAAGTTACGCCACGATTTTAGGCGGAAAAACCGTAGTTTATTTAGCTGTTTGTTTAATTCAGTTTACGCTTATGTTGCTCGTGGGAATTTACCTTTTCCCTGCCATTGGCTTACCAGGAATTGATGTTTTCGGAAAATTGCCAAACCTTTATTTAGTTGCTTTTTTCGCTGGTTTGGCGGCAATCGGGTTGGGACTTTTATTGGGAACAATCGCAAAAACCCAAGAACAATCCGCGCCTTTTGGTTCAACATTAGTGGTTATCCTGGCCGCTCTCGGAGGCGTTTGGGTGCCCGTTTTTGTTATGCCGAATTTTATGCAGACGCTTTCAAAAATATCGCCGATGAATTGGGCGTTGGAGGCTTTTTATGATGTTTTTCTAAGAAATGTTGGTTTTGCAAAAATCCTTCCCGAAATTTCATTATTATTGTTGTTCTTCCTCATTACAGCGGGAATTGCAATAATCTATAACCACCGAAAAAATGCGGTCTGAGAACAAAAAAGAAATCAGTTTTACTTCCGAAATTCGGGTGCGTTTTACCGAAACGGATCCTTTGGGAATCGTATGGCACGGCAATTATATTCAGTATTTTGAGGATGGTCGGGAAGCTTTCGGTCGAGAATTTGGCATTTCATATTTGGAACAAAAAGCGAACGGATACACTTCCCCAATCGTAAAATCTTCCTGCGAACATAAGTTACCATTGCGATACGGCGATGTCGCGAACATAAAAACGACCTTTGTAAATTCCGCTGCCGCGAAGATGATTTTTAAGTATAAAATCTACGACCCCAATGGAAAATTGGCCTGCACCGGTGAAACGGTTCAAGTTTTTTTGAATGAAAATGGCGAACTTTCACTTACGAATCCCGAGTTTTTCAAACATTGGAAAGAAAAAATGGGGCTTTAATTTTGAGAACTTTCGTTACACATAACAATATAATTTCCAATCTCGGTTTTGATAGTAAAACCGTTGTTTCGGCTATTTCTAAAGGCGTTTCCGGACTTCAAAAAATCGAGAATAATTCACTGTTACCCCACCCTTTTTGCGCCTCCCTTATTTCTTCCGAAGAAATAAAGGAGCGATTCAAAAAAATTTCAAATCCCACTGAATTTACAAAGCTTGAGCAGCTGATGATTCTTTCGTTAAAAGAAGTTATCGATGCCTCAAAAATTGGGTTGAATGAAAACGTAGGCCTCATAATTTCCACCACAAAGGGAAATATTGATATTTTGGAAAGTGGAAGTAAATTCCCCCAAAGTCGTTCTTATTTAAGCGAATTGGGAAAAACTATCCAAAATTTTTTCGGCTTTAAAAATGAAGCGATTGTTCTTTCGAACGCTTGTGTTTCGGGTATTTTGGCTATTTCGGCCGCAAAGAAATTTATTTCTGAGGGAAAATATGATCACGTTTTTATAACTAGTGGCGATTTGGTTACAAAATTCATTCTTTCGGGTTTCAATTCATTTCAGGCGTTGTCACCAAACCCTTGTAAACCGTACGATAAAAACCGAACTGGAATCAATTTGGGAGAAGTTACTGCAAGTGTTTTGGTTACTGCTTCCGAAGAAAATTTACCGAAAGAAGCCGTCGAAATTTTGGGCGATTCCACTTGCAACGATGCCAACCATATTTCCGGTCCCTCTCGCACTGGTGAGGGTTTGTACCGCAGTGTAAAAGCTGCGATGGGGGAAGCAAGAGTTGAAGTTTCGCAACTGGATTATATATCTGCCCACGGAACCGCGACCGATTTTAATGACGAAATGGAAGCCATCGCATTCAACCGGTTGGAATTGGAAAACGTCCCGCTTAACAGTCTGAAAGGTTATTTTGGCCACACGTTGGGTGCTTCCGGATTGTTGGAAACTATTGTGGGAATGCATTCTTTGGAGCGAAACACGCTTTTTGTTTCCAAAGGTTTTGAGGAAATGGGCATTACAAAACCAATTAATATTATTTCAAAAAATATTGAAAAACCTTTAAATATTTTCTTGAAAACTGCCTCCGGGTTTGGCGGTTGCAATACGGCCGTAATCTTTCAAAAAGTGAAAAAATGAAGGAGGAATTTCAAATAAAATCTTGGTGCCGAATTAAAGATGGAATTGTTTCGCTGAATGGAAAGTTGCTTTTTGCCGATGATGCGGAAGATTTTTCTAATTTCAGTAAAGCAGTTTACAAACATTTTGAGACTTCGTATCCGAAATTTTTCAAAATGGATAATCTCAGCAAACTTGCTTTTTTAGCGGCAGATATTCTTCTGAAAAATGATGATTTGAATGACGAAGAAAATAACATTGCTTTGGTTTTTTCCAACATAGCTTCAAGTTTGGATACGGACCGAAAACATCAAGATTCCATTCAAAATAAAGATGCATATTTCCCGAGCCCTGCGGTTTTTGTTTACACATTGCCAAATATTTGCCTCGGCGAGATAAGTATCCGCCACAGGCTGTATTCTGAAAATAGTTTTTTTATCTTTGAGCGCTTTAATGCTGAGCATTTGCATATTTATGCGAATAATTTGTTGCGAAATAATAAGGCTGAAAAAGCGCTTTGCGGCTGGGTGGAATTTGATGAAAACGAATACGAAGCATTTTTGTATTTGGTGGAAAATGAAGGCGATTTACCGCACACAACCGAACAAATAACCGAATTATACGAGAAAAAATGAGCGAATTAAAACAAGAATTAAAGGCGAAAATCATTGAACAATTGAACCTCGAAGACGTTTCAGTCGAAGAAATTGCGGACGACGACGCGCTTTTCGGCGACGGATTGGGTCTGGATTCAATTGACGCTTTGGAGCTAATCGTGATGCTTGACAAAGATTACGGCATACGTTTGAGCGATCCAAAAGAAGGCAAGAAAATCTTCGAATCGGTTGAGGTGATGGCCAATTACATTGAAGAAAACCGCACGAAGTAATCGTTCACGATTAGGCTGAACACAGATTAAATGTCAGGCTGAGCGCAGTCGAAGCCCTTTACATTTCACACACCTTATTATTTTTAGATGAGCAAAGGCGTAGCAATAACCGGAATGGGAATAATTTCTGCCATTGGAATAAATGCAGAAGAAAATTACCATGCCCTCATCAATAAAAAACACGGCATTTCGCGCATTGAATTTGTGGAAACCGTACATAAAAATGATATTATGGTCGGCGAAATAAAACTGACCAACAAACATCTTGAAAAAGCGCTCGATCTTCCGCCAGAAAACAATTATTCGCGCACGGCCTTGCTTGGCGCCATCGCCGCAAAACAGGCTATTGCCGATGCGAAAATCCACAATATTACAGAATATAAAACGGGACTGATTTCTGCAACAAGCGTTGGCGGAATGGATATGACCGAAAAATATTATTACGAATACCTTACCGAAAAAGCACCCCAAAAATATATTGAAAGCCATCACGCTGGCGATTCCACCCAAAAAATTGCAGAACAGTTGGGCATTGAAGAAAGCTTGGTTACCACTATAAGTACAGCCTGTTCTTCCGCTGCCAATGCAATTATGTTTGGCGCGAGATTGATAAAATCAGGAAAATTGGATAGAGTTGTGGTTGGGGGTACGGATTGCCTTTCAAAATTTACCATCAACGGTTTTAAGACCTTGATGATTTTAAGCGACACCTACAACACGCCTTTTGACGATAACCGAAAAGGATTGAATCTAGGCGAAGCTGCTGCATATCTGGTTTTGGAAAGCGATGAAGTAATAAAAAAGGAAAATAAAAAGGTGCTCGCCTATGTAAAAGGCTATGGAAATGCGAATGACGCCTTTCACCAAACCGCATCTTCCGATAATGGTGATGGGGCGACTTTGGCTATGGAAAAGGCATTAAAAGTTGGAGGCTTGTTACCTTCAGAAGTGGATTATATTAATGCCCACGGCACCGCCACGGGAAATAATGACCTTTCGGAAGGAAGGGCAATCCTTAGTGATTTTTGGTGAAAATGTGCCCGATTTCAGTTCCACAAAAGCCTTTACCGGCCACACACTTGCGGCTGCCGGAGCAATTGAGGCAGTATATTCGGTGTTGGCTTTGCAGCACAATACTATTTTTCCAAACTTGAATTTTGAAACCCCGATGAAGGAATTTTCGATTGATTCCGCAGACCGAAACCAAAAGACAAGGAATTGAAAACGGTATTGTCAAATTCATTGGGTTTTGGTGGAAATTGTTCTACATTAATTTTTTCAAAGGAGGCGTGAATGAAAAAAGTTTACATAAATAGCGTCGCTTCCATTTCAGCCCAAAAAACATTTGAAAATCTTTCTTTTCTGAATGAAATAAAAGAATACAACGACACCGTTTTCCCCGCAATAGACCCTGATTACAAACAATACATTCCGGCCGCCGCCGCAAGAAGAATGGCAAAAGGAATAAAAATGGGCGTAGTCGCTTCCAAACTTGCAATGGAAGAAGCAAATTTGGAAACAGTGGATGCAATAATCACGGGAACCGGAATGGGCTGCGTGGTGGATTCTGAGAAATTTGTGAGTGCAATTATCGATAATAAAGAGGAATATTTAACGCCAACTTCCTTTATTCAAAGCACGCATAACACGGTTGCAGGCCAGATTGCGCTGGGTATGGAGTGCAAAGCGTATAATTTTACTTACGTGCATTCCGCCATTTCGTTTGAATCTGCTTTGCTGGATGCAAAATTGCAACTCGAAAATGATGAGGCCGAAAATGTTCTCGTAGGCGGCGTGGATGAATTGGGCGAGCATACCGTGAAGGTCCACGAAATCGTCAACCACGTAAAATCGGAACGGATTGCTTCATCTGATCTTTTGAAATCAAAAAGTGAAGGTTCTATTTTTAGTGAAGGCGCGAATTTCTTTGTTGTTTCCAGTGAAAAAAGTAGAACTTGTTACGCCGAATTGGCTGCGTTGGAAACCTTTAATACCCTTAAAAAAGAAGATGTACCGGCGAAAATTGAATCATTTTTGAAAGAAAATAATTTGAAAATCAAAGATGTTGATTTGGTGGTTCTGGGAAACAACGGCGATGTGGATTTTGATGATTACTACCACCAACTTTCCACAGGAATTTTCAACAAAACCCGGCGGGTTTACTACAAACACTTGGTTGGCGAATACAACACCGTTTCAGCTTTTGGATTTTGGTTGGCCTCCAAAATTCTAAAACTTCAAATAATCCCCAAGGCAGTAAAAATGCAGGAAATGGCCATTTCCGAAGTAAAAACCGTTTTGCTTTACAACCAATATCGGGGCGAAAATCACAGTTTTATCCTCCTTAAAAAATGCTGAAATTTTACACCATAAATGCTCTTGCTTTGGCAATATTTTCAATATTGCTATTGGCGGGTTATTTTGGCAATGTTCCCGTTTGGCTCTATATTCTTTTCGTAATTATTTGGATTACGATCACCGCAATCGGCACCTTTCATATGCGTTGGAATTACCATTTGCAGTCATTCAGCCACAATTATAAAACATCCGAAAATGCTGTCGCCATTACGTTTGATGATGGTCCGAATCCAGAATTTACGACAAACGTTTTATCACTTCTTCAAAAATACGACTCAAAAGCGACTTTTTTTCTGATTGGAAAGAACGCCGAAAAACATCCCGAATTGGTAAGACAGATTTTGGACGAAGGGCACACAATGGGCAATCATTCCTATTCGCATTCGAAGAATTTTGGATTTTTTTCTGCTGAAAAAATAGCTTCGGAATTAAAAATGACAAATAGTTTGCTCAAAGAAATTACTGGAAAGGAACCAAAATTCTTCCGTCCACCATTTGGAGTCACCAATCCTAATATAAAAAACGCACTCAAAAAAACGGGTCTGCATTCCATCGGCTGGAGCAAACGCAGCCTGGATACAACAAATATTTCCGAAGAAAGGATTTTTGTACGAATAACCCAAAACCTGAAAAAGGGCGACATTATCCTGTTGCACGACAGCAGCCATAAAACGGTCGCCGTGTTGGAACGGTTATTGTTATTTTTGCAGTCCCACAAAATGCAATCGGTCACGGCGGACCGTTTACTTGAAATTGAAGCTTATGCGTAGGTATTTTTTATTGTTATTTTTTATTGTTTTTGGTACCGTTCTTCAAGCGCAGGAAAGCGCGATGACTGCTTCGGAAATTGCTTCTTTTAAAGAAAAAGTGATTTCTGAGGCCAAAAATACCCAAACCATAAAGAGCGATTTTGTGCAATTTAAACACCTCGATTTTTTGGCCGATGATGTAAAAACTTCGGGAAAAATGGTCTTTAAATCGCCGAATCTTGTAAAATGGGAATATACAAACCCGTATCAATATGCTGTAATTTTTAAGGATGAACAACTGCTGATAAACGATGGCGGCACCAAAAGCAAAGTGGATATCGGGAACAGTAAACTCTTCAAAAAACTGAACCAACTTATTGTAAACAGCGTAAAGGGAAATATGTTCAGCGACGCCGATTTTAAGGTTTCCTTTCTGAAAAGCCCGAAATACAACAAAGCTGTTTTTGTGCCGAAGGATAAAAAAATAGCCAATTATATAGCTTCATTTGAATTGCTTTTCAACAAAGATGACGCTCAGGTTTATGAAGTAAAAATGGTTGAACCATCGATGGATTTTACACGCATTGTTTTCAGCAATCGCATTTTAAATAGCTCAATAAATGATTCGGTTTTTAGCAATTAGCTTTTTGGCAATCCTTGTGTTTACGGGTTGTTCGTTGAAAACAACGGAAGGCTTGCGGAAAGTTTCACCGGAAAAGACCGAAATAGAAAATCCCTATTTTTCAAACCCTGAAATTGATTATGTTTATAAAGCAAGAATTGCGCTTTACAACAAAACTTTTGGAGGAATCTTAATTATAAAAAAGACTGGCAAAGAAAGTCACCGCGTGGTTTTTACCACGGAATTTGGCAGCAAATTATTTGATTTTGAATTTCAAGGCGATACTTTTACAAAGCATTTTATCTTGCCGGACCTCGACAAAAAGTTCATCGTTAATATATTGAGAGATGATTTTGATGTGTTAGTTTCTGAAAAAGTAGAGGTTTCTGAGCAGTTCAGTTCTGAAAATGAAAGGGTTTACAAAACCGAATGGGGAAATAGATTTGGTTTTTACTTTTTTGAAAAGAATGCAGGTCAGCTTCAAAAAATAATCAAAACCTCAAAAACAAAGGAAAAGGTTGAGATTGACTTTTCCAATTCCGAAGAAAACGTGGCAGGAAATATTGCCATAAAACACAACAATTTCAAGTTAAAAATTGACTTGGAGAAATTCAAAGAAGAATAGCATGTTGCTGAAAAATTTATACGAAATTAAATCAACCGAAAAGACCGAAGAAGGTATTTCGGCAAAAATTCATTTAGATAAAGATCACGAAATCTTTAAAGGACATTTTCCCGGAAATCCTGTGATGCCGGGCGTTTGTATGATTCAAATTATTAAGGAACTAACGGAGCAAGCAACCGGTAAATATCTATTTCTGTCTGTGTCTTCAAACATAAAGTTTATGGCAATTATCAATCCGGAAAAAAATCCTGACTTACAGCTTTCCATTGATATTGCGGATGAAAACGGTGAAGTGAAAGTGAAAAACACGACCATGTTTGAAGATACAGTAGCGCTAAAATTAAACGCCACTTTTAAAATTTTAGATTGATGAAATATCTTCTTTTTTTCGCGCTTTTTGTATCTGGGTTTTTGAATGCACAGGATTTAAATGAAATCCGCCAACAATATCCAATCTCGGTTGAAAGTGCTGAAATAACTTCTAAATTAAATGGTGAGCTTTCCGACATCACAAAATCGTCAAAACCTGAATTACAGGTTTACAAAGGCGCGGTTCTCACGTTGATGGCGAAATTCGTCAAATCAAAAAAGGAGAAAAAACAATATTTTAAGGATGGCGTCGCATTGATTGAAAATGCCATAAATGCCAGTCCAAAGAATATTGAATTACGTTACATTCGTTTGAGTGTGCAGGAAAACTCACCTAGGTTTTTGGGTTATCAAGAAAATATTGAGGCAGACAAACTTTTCATTTTGGAAAATTATGCTTCAATTTCTTCAAAAGAAGTAAAATCGGTTCTTCACGATTTCATTTTAAAATCGAAGAATTTCTCCGAAACCGAAAAATCGGTAATTAAAAAATCTTAGTTTCCTTTACTTCCAAAAAGTTATATTTGCTCCGTGAACTCCGTGTCTCTGTGGTTAATTAAGATCCGCAAAGGCACAAAGGACACAATGAAGAAATTTCCCAAATGGATCCAAAATCGATTTCAGAAAAATTTAAAAGCCTGAAATGCTGCGTAATTATTCCCACCTATAATAATTGCAAAACGCTGCAAGAGGTTATTGAAGGCGTTTTGGATTTTACTGAAAATGTAATTGTCGTAAACGACGGTTCTACAGATTCCACGCCTGAAATTTTACTGAAATTTCCACAGATCCAAAAATTGCATCTTCATAAAAATAGAGGAAAGGGCAATGCGCTGCGCCAAGGTTTTAGGCAGGCCGACAGTTTAGATTACAATTTTGCCATTACGATTGACAGCGACGGCCAGCATTTTCCGGAAGACATTCCCTCCTTTATTGAAGCATTGGAAAATGAGCCAAACAGAGATGTTTTGCTTATAGGTTCCCGGAATATGGCACAGACCGGGGTGCCGAAAAAGAGCAGTTTCGGCAACAGATTTTCAAATTTTTGGTTTTGGGTGGAAACGGGGAATTGGCTGCAGGATACCCAATCGGGTTTCCGGCTCTATCCGCTTTTTGCAATGAAAGGCCTAAAACTTCATACCAATAAATTTGAGTTTGAAATTGAAGTTATCGTAAAAGCCGCTTGGAAGGGAATTAAAGTGAAAAACATTCCCATAAAAGTGCATTATGAAAGCGTTGATAGGGTATCGCACTTTCGGCCATTTAAGGATTTTACACGCATCAGCATATTGAATACATACCTGGTTATTCTCACTTTTTTCTACATAAAACCTCGTGATTTTTTCAGAAAACTCCAAAAAAAAGGTTTTAAAAGATTTTTAGTGGAGGACTTTTTGGGCAGTGACGATTCATCCGAAAAAAAAGCGTTTTCAATTGCCTTGGGCGTTTTAATAGGGCTTTCCCCACTTTGGGGTTTTCACACCGTAATTGTTTTGTTTTTGGCAATTATGTTCAATCTCAATAAATTGATTGCCTTTGCCTTTTCAAATGTCAGTCTGCCACCGTTTATTCCATTGGTGCTTTTTTTCAGTCTGAAATATGGAAGTTGGATTTTGGGAGAGGAATTCACATTTACCTTGAATGAAATAGACCCGAGCTTGGAGGTTGTGAAATATTTAAAAGCTTATATTGTTGGCAGTTTGGCCCTATCAGTAACCGCGGCCATCGTTTGCGGACTTTTGGGCTACGTTTTCTTGACTTTATTTGATAGGAAAAAAGTTCTCAAAAATGGGTAAACGGTTTTTTAGGGCATACCAATTTCTGCTGAAAAATAGAGCGGCAAGTTTCATTTTGTTGCTGATTTTGCTTTCGGTGCTTGGCTTTTTGGTTTCCAAAATACGTTTTGAGGAAGATATTTCGAAATTGATTCCAAATGGCGGAAATACTGAACTTCAGAAAGTACTGAAAACCGTCAATTTTACTGATAAAATTATTGTAAATATTCAGCGAAAGAAAGACGGAACTGTTGACGATTTGCTCGATTACGCCACATATTTTGTGGATAGCGTAGAAACCAATTCCTCGAAATACATTAAAAACATCCGCGGAAAAGTGCGGGACGACGATTTTGTTCGCACCGTTGATTTTGTGTACGAAAACCTGCCGCTTTTCTTGGAAAAAAGCGATTACAAAATCCTTTCGGAAAAGCTTGAAAAGGATAGTATTTCCGCTAGCATTGACTCTGATTATAAAACGCTTTTGTCTCCGTCGGGCCTCGTTTCAAAAGATATTATTTTGAAAGACCCTTTGGGATTTACCTTTATCGGTCTTAGAAAACTCAGGCAATTGGGCGTTGCCGATAATTTTTTTCTGAAGGAAGGTTTTTTGGTAAGTAAGGACGAAAAAAACATTCTTCTTTTTATTTCCCCAACTTTTGAAAGTAGTGAAACGGCCGAGAACACGAAGTTTGCGGACCAACTGTATTCGCTTCAAAATAAGCTGGACCAAAAATATTCCGGCAAAGTTGGCAGTGAATATTTTGGTGCTTCACTCATAGCCGTTGCCAATGCGAATCAAATTAAAAACGACATTCAATTTACAGTTGGCATTGCGCTCACGCTGCTCATCATCATCTTCATTTTCTTTTACCGAAAACTTTACGTGCCGCTTATTCTTTTTGTTCCCACCATTTTCGGCGGCCTTTTGGCGGTGGCTTTGTTGTATTTAATCCGCACTGAAATTTCTGCTATTTCCCTCGGAATTGGCTCCGTTCTTTTGGGCGTAACACTGGATTATTCGCTGCATATTTTAACGCACATTCGCAATAATGAAACGCTGAAAAGCCTGTACCACGACGTAACCGAACCCATTTTAATGAGCAGTCTTACCACCGCTTTGGCGTTTCTGTGTTTGTTGTTTTTAGATTCACAGGCGTTGCAGGATTTGGGCATTTTTGCCGCTGTGAGCGTTATGGGAGCTTCTGTTTTTGCGCTGTTTTTTATTCCGTTGGTCTATAAAAATTCGCTATCGAGAAAACAGCAAATCAACGCATTGGACCGCATTGCGGAATACAAATACCATAAAAATAAATGGCTGCTGATAGGTTTGGCGGTATTGCTGCTTATTTCAGCTTTTACTTATAACGAAGTTGTTTTCAACAAAGACATTTCAAAACTGAATTACGAGCCCGCCGAAATAAAAACGGCGATGGAACATTTGGATGAGCTCACCGATATTTCAGATAAATCCATTTATTTGGCAACCTACGGAAAATCGGTGGAGGGCACGCTGCAGCTCAACGATTCCATTCACGAAAAATTACAACAGTTAAAGAAGGAAGGATTAATAAGCAGTTTCAGTTCAATTGGCGCATTAGTTCAATCCGAAAGGGAACAGCGCGGAAAAATTGCACTTTGGGAACAGTTCTGGAACACGGCAAAAATTGATAGCACAAAATATAAGTTAATTGAAAGTGGCGCTGAAAAAGGGTTTAAACCCTCAACTTTTGAAAGGTTTTATACCTTTTTGAAAAAGGATTTTGAACCGTTAAAACCTGAAGATTATCAGCAAATCCCGTCCATGCTTTTGGAAGATTATATAACTACAGAAGCGGATTTCACCACAATTACGACGCTGGTAAAGTTAAACGACGAAAATGCGCAGGAAATAAAAAATTCATTCAAAGGCACGCCAAATACTTTCGTAATTGACCGGCAGGAAATGAACGAAACCTTCCTCGGAAATCTTAAAAACGACTTCAACCACCTAATTACGTATTGTTTGATTGCGGTGCTTTTTATTCTATTTCTTTTCTTCCGCAGTTTTTCGCTCACATTTGTCACCGCCGTCCCTATTTTTCTAACCTGGTTTTTGACAATCGGGATTATGGGAATTTTCGGGATTGAATTCAATATTTTCAACATAATTATTTCCACCTTTATTTTCGGGTTGGGAATAGATTACAGCATTTTTATGACCAAGGGTTTGCTGAAGGAATTGCAGACCGGCGAAAGGGTTATCGCCACGCACAAAACCTCGATTATGCTTTCGGTTTTGACCACGATTTTAGGGGTTGGCGTGCTCTTTTTTGCGAAACACCCCGCGCTTTACTCCATTTCAATCCTTTCGATTATCGGGATATTTTCGGCAATGTTTACGGCATTTACGGTACAGCCCATACTTTTCAATTTATTTATAGGAAGCAAATCCAAACGCCCAATTACGCTGAGAATGTTTCTGCATTCCGTGTTTTCCTTTGGTTATTTCGGGCTGGGCGGAATTCTGCTTTCACTTTACAGCATTACGCTGATGCCGCTAATTCCCATCAGCAAAAAGATAAAAATGGGCTGGTTCCACAAAGTGATTTCAAAATATATGAAATCTGTTTTGTACACAAACCCATTTGTAAAGAAAACCATAATAAACACAGGCAATGAGAATTTTTCAAAACCAGCCGTCATCATTGCCAACCACACTTCTTTCTTGGATATTTTGGCGGTTGGAATGTTGCATCCCAAAATCTGTTTTTTAGTTAACGATTGGGTGTATAAATCGCCGGTTTTTGGCAAGGCCGTTCAGCGTGCCGATTTTTATCCCGTTTCCAGCGGAATTGAAAATAGTTTGGAACATCTTCGTGAAAAAGTGCGGCAAGGTTACTCCTTAATGGCATTTCCGGAAGGAACGCGCAGCAATACCAACAAAACGAAACGTTTTCACAAAGGCGCATTTTATCTCGCTGAACGGTTCAATCTCGATATTCTGCCGGTGCTCATTCACGGCAATTCCGAAGTGCTGCCAAAGGGAAGTTTTATCATAAAGGACGGCAACATTACTGTTGAAATTTTGCCGCGAATAAAAGCCGAAAATGCAGATGTTGGCAGTAACTATACGCAACGGACCAAGCGGATTGGCGCATATTTCAAAACCGAATTTTTAAAACTTCGCGAGAAAATGGAAGGTCCAAAATACTTCCATCGAATTGTGCTCGAAGAATACCGCTACAAAGGTGATTCGCTATTCCGCAGCGTGAAAAATGATTTAAGTGAAAATGCCGAAACCTACTTTAAAATCATTTCAGAAATTCAAAAAAACGAAAGCATTTTGCATATTTCAGAAGATTGCGGCCAACTCGATTTTCTGCTTGCGCTTGATGGTCCGGATCGGAAAATTTTCAGCGTAATTGAAGATTCGGAGGTTTTAAAAATGCTTCAAAATAGCTATATAACCAATCAGTACGGCAAACTTCATTTTGTGGATTCCGTAGAAAAAACAGAAGGAACTATTTTTGAAACGCTTATAATTTCCAACCTTTTTGAAGAAACTATTTCCGAGGAATTTCTCAAGGAATATGCCATAAAAACCATTGTATTATTGGACGAAACCTTGTCTGAAAAAACTGAAAAATTCAGTACTTTCGGTTTCCAAAGCGTGTATCGGGATAATAATATTGGTATATTTAAACACGCGGAAAATGGAGCGCCATGAAGGAAAAGTATGATGTTGTAATTGTTGGAAGCGGACTTGGCGGCCTTGTTTCGGCCATCATTCTCGCCAAGGAAGGTTACAGCGTTTGCGTGCTCGAAAAAAACAACCAATACGGGGGAAATCTGCAGACCTTCGTCCGCAATAAAACCATTTTTGATACCGGAGTGCATTACATCGGCGGGCTTTCCGAAGGACAAAATCTGTACAAATATTTTAAATACCTCGATATTCTCGATGACATTACGCTGAAAAAGTTGGACGAGGATGGTTTCGACATCATTACTTTTGACAACGACGAAACCGATTACCGGCATGCGCAGGGTTATGAAAATTTCATACAAAATCTGCTCGAGGAATTTCCCGAGGAGGAGGATGCCATTCGGGAATACTGCGAAAAATTGCAGGAAACCTGTAAAAATTTCCCGCTCTACGAATTGCGTTTGGGCAAACCCTATTACGACCAAACCTCACTTTTTGAACTGAAAGCGAAGGATTATATAGATTCCATCACCGAAAATCCGAAACTGCGCGCCGTACTTGGCGGCAGCAATCTTTTATACGCTGGCGATGCAGACCGCTCACCGTTTTATGTGCATGCACTTTCCGTGAATTCCTATATTGAAAGTGCCTATCGCTGCATAAATGGCGGGAGCCAATTAACGAAAGCACTTTTGAACCGATTGCGGGAAAATGGCGGAAAAGCCTATAAACGCCAAGAAGTTGTAAAATTTGATGTTAAGGATGGCAAAGTTACTGCCGTGCACACCGAAAACGGAAAAGTAATACACGGCGATATTTTTATTTCGAATGTAGACCCGAAAGTCACGCTCGATTTGGTGGGCCCTGAAAATTTCAGAAAAAGTTATGCAAGCCGCATTCAGGCTATTGAAAGTACGGTTGCCGCTTTCAGTCTTTATTTGGTTTTGAAGCCCAATTGCTTCAAATATATCAACCACAATTACTATCATTTTAAGGATTATAATTCCATATGGAGCGCGCTGGATTATACCCAGGAAAGTTGGCCCGAGGGCTATATGGTTTCCATGGGGATAAAAAAGGATATGGAGGAATGGGGCGATAACCTTACAATTATGACCTATATGCGTTTTGAGGAAGTGGAGCCGTGGGCAAACACTTTCAACACCGCGGCAAAAAAGAACGATCGCGGCCAAACCTATGAGGAATTCAAAGCTGAAAAAACCGAAACTTTGCTGAAGGAATTGGACAAAAAATTTCCAAATCTGCGCGATTGCATTGAAGCGGTTTATTCTTCAACACCGCTTTCCTACCGCGATTATATTGGCTGCAACGAAGGATCGATGTACGGTTATGTGAAGGATGCCGACAATCCGTTGAAATCGTTCATCTCGCCGCGCACCAAGATTGAAAACCTGTTTTTTACGGGGCAAAGTTTAAATATGCACGGCATTTTGGGCGTTACCATTAGTGGTGTGGTTACCTGCTCGGAAATTTTGGGAAGCGAATATTTGCTGAATAAAATTTTGGAAGCCAACCAACCTGTACAACAGATAGGTGGGAAGGAAAAAATAAGCTAATTTTTGGTGAAATGGCACAGATAAAAACCTCGGCGATTGATAGGGTCAAGAATATTTCAAAAGAAGATTTTATTGAAAAATATTACAAGCCGCAACGCCCTGTTTTAATTGAAGGTCTCACCGAAAATTGGGATGCCTTCCAAAAATGGAATCTGGATTACATCCAAAAATTTGCGGGGGACCAAATTGTGCCACTTTACAATAATGAGCCAACCAAGGGCACACAATATTCCGCCGAGCCAGCAAAAAAGATGAGAATGCGCGATTATATCGAGCTCATAAAAACCCAGCCCACGGATCTGCGTATTTTCTTTTACGACTTAAAGGCCAAGTTGCCACAACTTTTGGAGGATTTTGAATTTCCGGATATTGGGCTTAAATTTTTCAAACGCTTGCCAGTACTTTTTTTTGGGGGCGAAGGTTCCAAAGTTTTGCCGCATTACGATATGGATTTGGCAGATTTGGTGCATTTCCATTTCCACGGCACCAAAAGTGTGACGCTTTTTTCGCCCGAACAGACAAGATATTTGTACAAAGTTCCATTTGCCGTGCACAACTTGGAAAGCATAGATTTGGACAATCCCGATTTTGAAAAATATCCCGCACTACAGTATGTGGAGGGGCTTCACGCCACAATGAAACACGGCGACGCGCTATATATGCCGAGCGGATATTGGCATTATATCAAGTATTTAGACGGTGGTTTTTCCATGACGCTTCGAGCTTTTCCGAGGCACTTTGGGAAGGTTTGCAAATATGGTTTCAAATGTATTTTTTATGCGCACTTTTGAAAACCTCATGCGGAAGAGCATAGGCCAAAAATGGATTGACTACAAAGAAAACCGCACGCTGCAAAAAACGAACGAACGCGCCCAAAAACTGAAAAAATAAGGATTGAAAATGGAGGGAATAAAAAGTTTTTGGTTTGCGCTGTTGCTGCTTTTCCTTTCTTCCTGTGGCATTTCGAAATCCATTCATAACCGCCCCGATATAAGCGAATATGACGCCAAAATTCCCGAGCGCGTAAAAATAAACGATTCCACTTTTGTGGCCGGCAATAATTTTCTGCTGAAAAACAAGCAGGGACAATGGGAAATGTACGTTGAGGGAAATCCGCTACAGTTGGGCGAAATCACCGGTAGCCTTACCCGCGAATTGATGCAGAATCAGGAAGCCATTTTCTTCAATAAAGTGGAAGATTTGGTACCTTCAAAAACGAGATTATACTCTTTTGCGCAAATTTCTCGCGTGGTACAACCGTAAAATGTATTTCAATATTCCCGAGGAATACAAGGCTGAAATTTATGGTCTTTCGCAATTTTCATCTTCAAATTTCAGTGAAATCGCGCCGCCCGTATCTTCGGCTTTTGTATTTGCATGGCGCACACGACATTGGCCACGCAATGCAGGATTTGATGCTCGTGGGCTGTTCCTCCTTCGCCGTTTGGGACGATAAAACAGTGGACGGCGAATTGCTAATTGGCCGTAATTTCGACTTTTATGCGGGCGATGATTTTGCGAAGGAAAAAATTATTGCTTTTGTAAATCCTTCCGAAGGGCACAAATTTATGTCGGTTACTTGGGGCGGCATGATTGGCGTGGTATCCGGGATGAACGATCAAGGTCTGACGGTTACCATAAACGCTGGAAAATCTAAGATTCCGTTGGTGGCAAAAACACCCATTTCTATCGTAACCCGAGATATTTTGCAGCACGCCTCAACTATTGATGAAGCAATTTCTATAGCCAAAAAATATGAAGTTTTTGTTTCCGAAGCCATTTTTGTGGGGAGCGCGAAGGACAAAAATGCTGCGGTTATTGAGGTTTCACCCGATAATTTTGGCGTATATGAAGTTGAAAATACGGATGAATTGATTTGTTCGAACCATTTTCAAAGTGAAGCCTACAAAAACGACGGGCGCAATAATAAATGGATTGCGGAAAGTCACTCGATGTACCGCTTTGAAAGAATGGATGAACTTATCGAGGAAGATGAAAAACTGGATGTGGCGGATGCGGTTTCCATTCTTCGGAACAAAAAAGGATTGGACGATAAAGCAATTGGTTTTGGAAATGAAAAGGCCCTCAATCAGCTTTTGGCGCACCACGGAATTGTTTTCAAACCTGAGGAATTGAAGGTTTGGGTTTCATCAAATCCGTACCAATTGGGCGAATTTGTGGAATATGATTTGAATGAAATTTTTAAAAATCGGGAAGGAAATCCTTCAAAAAAAACCATTTCAGATTCCAAATCAAACATTCCCGAAGATCCTTTTGTACATTCCGAAGCATTTAAAAATTACGAAGAATATCGGGTTTTAGAGCGGGAAGTGGAAGCAGCGATTGAAAACTGGGAAGATATTTCAACAGAAAAACTTTTAAATCTTCAACAAAAAAATCCCGAATATTGGAAGGCTTATTATTTGGTGGGAAAATATTATTTTGAAAAAAATTATGATGCCGCCGCACTGAAAGCCTTCGAAACCGCATTGACCAAAGAAATAACCACCGTGCCGGATAAAGAGGAGATTGAGAAGTATATTAAGAAATTGAAAAGATAGAGATAACAGAAAAGAGAAAAGAGACCAGAGACAAAAGTAAAGACCAAGAAACTACGATATGGGTCGTGTTTCGTGGTTCCCTTAAGTCGTGATTCAAAAAAAAGCAAATGATTCCAAAAATAGAAACGGCGTCAACCGAGGAAATAAAGGCCTTTCAAGAGAATAAGTTGAAAGAGCAAATGCACTATTTATGGAATAATTCGCCGTATTATAAAAGAATTTTTTCAGAAAATGGTATTGAAATCTCAGCAATACAAACGCTCGAAGACCTTCAAAAAATCCCTGTTACCACAAAGGACCAACTTCAAAAGTACAACGATGATTTTCTGTGCGTCCCGAAAAATAAAATCATTGATTACGTTACCACTTCCGGCACCTTGGGCGAACCGGTTACGTTCGCTTTAACCGATAAAGATTTAGAACGTTTGGCATACAACGAGGCGATTTCGTTTGCTTGTTGCGGCGTGGGCGAGGAAGATGTGCTGCAATTAATGACCACAATGGACCGAAGGTTTATGGCTGGTTTGGCGTATTTCTTGGGCGCACGGAAATTGGGCGCAGGCATTGTCCGGGTGGGTTCGGGAATTCCGGAACTTCAGTGGGATTCCATATTAAAATTCAAGCCTTCTTATTTGATTACCGTTCCATCGTTTCTGTTGAAATTGATTGAGTATGCGCAGCAGCACAAAATCGATCTTAAAAATACGGACGTAAAGGCGGCCATTTGTATTGGCGAGCCCATTCGCGAACAGGATTTCTCATTGAATATTTTGGCGCAGAAAATAAAAAAGGATTGGGATATTGAACTTTTTTCAACCTACGCTTCCACCGAAATGAGCACTGCATTTAACGAATGCGAGTTCCACAACGGCGGCCACCACCATCCCGAATTAATTATCGTTGAAATTTTGGATGAAAAAAATATGCCAGTAAAAACCGGGGAAACTGGAGAATTGACAATTACCACACTTGGCGTAGAGGCAATGCCCTTGCTTCGGTTTAAGACCGGCGATATGGTGCAATCATTCACGGACCCCTGTAGTTGCGGTAGAAATACGTTGCGGTTGGGACCAGTCGTTGGCCGAAAAAAGCAGATGATAAAATATAAGGGTACAACGCTATACCCACCTGCAATGCACAATATTCTAAACGATTTTGAGGGAATTGACAATTACATCATCGAAATTTACCACAACGATTTGGGCACGGATGAAATTTTGATAAAGATTGCTTCGGAGAAAATTTCGGAGGAGTTGCTGCACGAAATTAAAAACCATTTTCGCGCAAAACTTCGCGTAGCCCCAAAAATTGAATTTGCTTCTTTTGATGAAATACAGGCCCAATGTTTTCCTGCGATGGGAAGAAAACCCATTGATTTTGTGGATAGAAGGAAATAATTTTAAGAATATATCCCATCTGTCATCTGTCAATTATAACAAACCACCCATTTTTTAAACTCTTTTCTTTTAGAAAAATTGGAAAGTAGGATTTGCAGTTTTTCATTATTGCCATCCTTTTTTCGAAACAACAAAAAACTGTCGGTCTGAGACACCAGCGATCTTAAATATGGAATCTGACTATTGTCGTTAAAATTTATAAGATTTTTTTTCCAATTCACATCCTGCTGAAATTGGGTGTCGCGCTGCGTAGTATTGTGCCCGGCGTTTATGGTTACTATATTTCCGTCCAAATAAAAAGGAGCCGAATTGAGGAGATAATTATAGACAAGCACATTTTTTTCCGAAGAAGGATTAACGGTTTCCACAAATTTTGAAACATCGCGGATACTGTTTATTTCGCCATTGTTGTCTTTCATGAAAAACATTCCCAACAAGAGAAGAACCGCACTGAAACCTGCCGCCAAAAGTCCGTTATTTAAAGGATTGTTTTTTTTCACCTTAAAATAGAAAACCAACCAAACGGCAATTGATAATATCGCGCAAACCACCAGATCGATGGAAATGTTCACCTTCAAAATATCTGAAAAATAAAAAAGCAGTATAGCTAAAACGATTAAAACGCAGAAGATGGCGTAAGTAGCATTCAATGTCTTTAAAATTGCGGGTTTGGCAATGGTAAGTTTTTTGGCGATGAGCAGCGCGATCATCCAAAAAATGGGCAAAATATATAGAATGAGTTTTGTTTTGAATAAGGAAAATATTAAAATCAAAATTACTGAGGAAACCGCTAAAACAGTAGTTTCGTCTTTTATTTTGAAGAGATTCCTCCACTTTTCCCTTGTCACCGAAAAAGGCAAAATGACCCAAGGAAACAAAAGGGCAGGCAACAACAGAATGAAATAATAAAACGGTTTTCCGCGGTCGAATGAATTTGAGATTATTCTGTCTTCTAACTGGCGGCCCAAAAAATAATTGAGAAGGGAGGGATTATCGTTTAACAATATTAAAAACCAACTCAAGGAAACCCCAAAAAACAGTATTAATCCAAAAATTCCGTGGATTGAGGTTTTCATTTTTTGGTGCAATGTCACACTGTACGCGATAATAAATGTGAGCACAAAAAGAAGCGCCACGGGGCCTTTGGTGAGAATGGTCAGCCCGAGGCATAGGTAAAAAGCATAGAGTGCCCAAACTCCGTGTTCTCTTTTAAACCTTGCCAGCCAAAAGTAAATTGCCGCCAAAATGAAGGTAGTTAAATACGCATCTGTGGTAAGATTTCGGCTGGATATTAGCACGAGAGGAAACGAAAAATAAACCAAAGCCGAGAGAAAGGAAATTGTTTTATTTGAATATAAGAGTTGGGCAAGTTTATAAACCAATAACAACTGCAGCACAATAGCTATTTGAAGAAAAAAGCGGGCGCCAAATTCATTAGTGCCAAAAATTTTATACCCCACTGCCGTTATCCAATAGGTTAGGGGTGGTTTATGGTAATGATAAATGCCCAACAGCGTTGGGTTTATAAAATCGTTATTTGCCAGCATTTCGCGGGGTATTTCGGCGTAACGCGCCTCACTGGATTCGGTTAGGCCCCAACTACCTAGGCCAATATTTAAGGTAATAAAGGCGAATGCTAGAAAAAGAAGAAATTTTTTGGACAAGTGGGTTGATTTTAAAGTAAAAGTATATTTAAAATCTTAAAGCAATATAAAGTTTTAGAAACAAAACAAGGGGAAAAGAAAAATTCCAAACCCCTTTTTCTAACCAAATATCAAATTCTATGTTCAATCTTCATCGGTCTCGTCCATTTCACTGTCCCCGTTCTCGTCCATTTCTTTTTTTACCACATTGCCTTCACTATTTATGGCCACTTCCATCTTTTTACTTCCGTTTTTGAGTTCAAATTCGTAGGCCATTCCGGCAGAAGTTTCTGAAATTTCAGATTCCTTTATTTTGAAATCCGAATAGGAATTTCTTAATGTATTGTGAACATTCTGTGGCACATCGGCCATTTTTATTTCGTGCTCTGTTTCCTGCCAAGTGCCATCCTGCGTAAAATTGGAGGAATATTCCATTCCGTCCATTTTAAATTCCGCTTCCCATTCGGTATCGTTCTCTTTTTCCCACTTAACCGATTTTGCGGTGGGAAATTTTTTCAAAAAAGCATCTTTCACTTTTTGCGGTGCGTCTTGGGCGGAAGCACAGGATGCCAAACTTAAGCTAAAAACTATTGCTGCTATTATTGCGAGTGCTTTCATATCAATATATTTAAGATTATTAAAACGAACTTACTGCACAAATCTAAAGGTAGGTTGAAGGAAATCTAAAGTTTTATACTTCAAAAAGAAACGGTAAAAATGTGGCGATTGTCTTCAAATTGGTACGAAACCCTAAAACCGTACAGATCGCATATTTTTTTTGCAATCGCCAAACCGAGCCCGCTAGACTGGCTGCTTCGTGCTTCTCTATAAAATCGCTGAAACAGTTTTTCGGGGCGCTGCAGTCTTTCATTTCCGAAATTTGAAATGGACAAATTATTGCCTTCAATTTTTATATGGATAGAATCCGTGCCGCCCGTATGTTTTATGGCGTTTGAAATAAGGTTGTTGCACAATATTTCACTTAAATAAGGATCCATTTTTACGACCAAGTTATTTTTGGCGACAAATTCCAATTTCATTGCTGAAAGTTCACTGAAATTTTGGATGCTCTTTTCAATCAATTTAAGAATATCCACTTCTTCCATTTGTGCATATTGCGAATTGTCTATTTTGGTGAGCAGCGTCAATCTTTTATTGAGTTGGGTAAGCCGTTTTATATCTTTTTGAATAGAGGTTAATTGCTGGTATTGCTCATCATTTATGGCATTATAGTTAATTAAATTTTCAATTTTGGCCTGTATTATTGCGAGGGGCGTCTGTATTTCGTGCGACACATCTTCAGTGAATTGTTTGAGGTTTTCGTAATCTGCACTTACTTTTTGGGTCAGCAGTTCTATCTGTTTATTCAATTCGGAAAATTCCAATATCTGGGAATCCTGAAATTTTACGGACTGTTTTGAAGTCAATGAAAATTGTTTCAGCCGATCCAAATTTTCAAAAAATGGTTTCCAAAGCAATTTGTTTCCGGCGGTATTGAAATAAAAAAGAAAAACAAAGGTCAATAAAATAATCACAACGTAAGAGGCAACGACGGCCGCGAGAATATCCTTGGATTCAACTTCAAGACTGCGCACGACTATTTTATAATTCTCCCTATTTATTTTTTTATAGGTTGTGAGCTCCCGAAAAACCTCCATTTCATCCTGCGACGGATCGTAAATGATGGTATCTTTCACCGTGAAAGGAAGTAATCTCTCCGCTTTTGAAACTTCAATCACCGGAGGAAGCAAAAAAGGCTGTTTGCCCATTTTTAAGGCATTTTCAATTCGTGCTTCTGTGGAATACAGCTCTTCCTCGGCCTCGTGTTGAAGCACGGTTTTGGTATAAAAATAAAGGGCAACGGTGCTCAAAAGCATCAAAATGGCGCAGGTGAGCAAAAAGGTTTTTGATGCTTTTCGCAGTAGTCTTTCTTTCCTTGGCTTTTTCGACAAAATGTTATTCCTCTATAAATTTATAACCGCTGCCGTAAGTTGTCTTAATATATTTGGCCCCTTCGGCAGTGAGTTTTTTCCGCAGATTGTTGATGTGCACGTAAATAAAATCAAAATTATCCACCAAATCACTATGGTCGCCCCATAAATGTTCGGCGATCATCTCCTTGGAAAGTACCCGGCCTTTGTTGGTGATAAAAAACAGCAGTAAGTCGTATTCCTTTCGAGTAAGTGAAATGGATTTATTGTCGAAATACGCCGTGCGCGAGCGTGTATCTATTTTTATCTCGTTGAAAACAATGGTTTCGTTGCCGCCGAATTTTCCCCTGCGCAGCACAGCGTTTATACGGGAATTCAGTTCGGCTAAATGGAAAGGCTTGGTAATGTAATCATCGGCGCCGAGATCGAGGCCTTCCAGTTTATTTTCAAGTGAATTGTTCGCGGAAATTATAATTACTCCGGCGGTTTTCTTTTCCTTTTTTAGAAGTTTCAAGACTTCGAGGCCGCTGCCGGTGTTCAAGTTTATATCCAAAATCACCACATCGTAATCGTAGAGCGAGACTTTATACGCCGCCTCTTTATAATCTGATGCCGTTTCGCACACATTCGCATCCCGCTCCAAATAGGAAACGATAGATTGTTGCAATTCTTTTTCGTCTTCGGCTATTAAAAATTTCATCCTTGATTTAATTTTTTTTGCCACGAATTCACGAATTATTTTTGGTGAAACTTTGTCAAAGTTATTTTTCAAAATTTATTCAAAAAATCTATCGATAAAAATTCGTGAATTCGTGGCTAACAGTTTTTAAAATTACTCTTTTATTATTTTTAAAATGGTGGGTAAAACCACTAAAAGCAGCGGCAACGCAAATACCATCCCGCCGATTACGGCAATCGCCAGCGGTTGGTGCAGTTGTGCACCCGCGCCAAACCCGAGTGCCAATGGCAACAGAGCCATTATCGCCGCAAAGGCGGTCATTAATTTTGGTCGCAGGCGGGCGGCTATGGCATATTCTATTTTTTCTTTATGGCTTCGGTCGTCCTCGATTTCTTGATATTGACGATAGGTAAAAATTGAATTTTCGCCAATAATCCCCACAATCATTATGATTCCCGTGTAACTTCCAACATTCAGTGGCGTACCCGTTATAAAAAGGCTGAGCATACAGCCTGCAACGCCCAAAATGGCAATTGCGATAATAGCCAAAGCAATTTTTATTCTTTTGAAAAGAAAAAGAATAACGATGAAAACCAAAACGACTGCAGAAATAAGAATCATCAATAATTCCCTAAAAGCCTGTTGCTGCTGCTGATAGCTTCCGCCGTATTCAATATGGTAGTTGGCTGGCAGGCTTACGTTTTTTGAAAGTTTTGATTTAATTTCATTTAAAGTCGAACCCAAATCTCGGTTGTTCAAACGGGCCGTTATTACGCCCATATTTTTTTCGTTTTGCCGCTCTACTTCGGCCACGCCTTTTTTGGTCTCTATTTTTGCGACTTCGGCGATGGGGATTGATCCGCCATTTGGCAACAATATCTTTGCGTTTTGAAGTTCGTTTATTGAAGTTTGATAGGCATCGGGATATATGATGCGAATATCCACAACCTGCACATTATCTATCATCGTGCTCACAACCACACCGGAAATCTGTGTTTGCAACTGAAGCTGAAAATCTGCCACGGTCAATCCATACTTTGATAATGCCGCTTCATTTGGCTCGATTAAAATTTCGGGTCCGGAGATTACGATACCGTCAAAAACATCTGCCGTGCCTTTTACAGTTTCCACTTCGGAAGCGATTTGTTTTGAAATCTGCTGCAATTTTGCACGGTCATCACCAAAAACCTTGATTTCAATTGGTTGAACCGAGCTCATCAAATCGCCCAACATATCGCCGATAACCTGCCCAAAATCTACAATTAATTGAGGTACAGCGGCTTCAACTTTGGTTCTTATTTCATCGGAAACTTCTTCAGTGGTTTTGGTACGGCTGTCCTTCAGCTTAATTAAATAATCGCCCCGATTGGGTTCAGTAATAAAAAATCCGAGTTGGGTTCCCAAGCGCCCTGAGAACGCTTCCACTTCGGGCTGATTTTTCAGAATGTCATTTACTTTTTGAAGCATTTTTCCAGTTTCTTCCAAAGTGGTTCCCGGCGGACTGTCGAAATCCAAAATAATACTACCCTCGTCCATTTCCGGCAAAAATCCGGACGGTAAATTGGAAGGAATAAAAATTAAAATAAGAATACAAATAGCGGCGAAAATAATTCCTATCGCAGGCTTGCCAAGGATTTTGTGAATCCATTCCGTTTTTGGCTCGTGTTTTTTTCGCACTTTTTTGCTTCGCGAAAAGAGAATTGAAAGTACAGGAACGATTAGCCACGTTACAAAAAATGAACAGGTTAGCGCGATGATCATCGTAAACGCCATCACATTAAAATAGGCTCCCGCCACGCCGCTCATCATTACAAACGGTATGAAAATTACAAGCGTGCTCAATGAGGAACCGACCATCGCGGGAAACAGATAGTGAACGGCTTCGCGCACGCACCACGTAATGGATTTATCCTCATGTTCTTCGCGGATTTTGTGTATTTGTTCGATAATTATTACAACATCGTCAATCATCAACCCCACGGCGGCAGCGATGGCGCCCAAAGTCATAATATTAAAGGTGTAGCCCACCGCATCCAAAACAATCAAAATAACAGAAAGCGTAACCGGAATGGTGCCCAAAACCACGAAACTCGCTGAAAAAGAGCGAAGAAAAATTATAACGATAAAAAGCGCCAGCACCAATCCAATCCACAGAACATCTTTGATACTGCTGATGCTCGTGCTTACAAAATCGGCCTGTTTGTAATAGGGTACGAGCGTTACACCTTTGGGAAGTTGCGTTTTTAGTTCGTTAACCTTTTTCTCGATAGCGTTATTTACGTCAATTAAATTTGCATTCGGCTGTTTTATGATCGCCAAAAGCGGCACGTCTTTTCCGTTTGCGATTATTTTTACATACTGGTTTGCCGCGGTAACGGTAATTTCGGCAACGTCTTTTAATTGCACTAATCTGTTTGGCGAATTTGAAATTACAAGGTTTTGAAGATCTTCAATATTTGAAACCGAATTATCCGTGAGCGTGAGATACATTCGTTTATAATCCGTTATGTACCCGTTGGATTGCAGCACATTGCTATTTGTTACTGCATCTTGAATTGTTTTTATTGAAATACCCAACGCCTTCAATGCATCAGGTTTTAGTTCAATACGGTATTCCTTATCGCGTCCGCCAATCACGCCGATATCTGCCACGCCAGGGGTTGCAATTAAATAGGGTTTTATTTGGTATTTAGCTATTTTCTTTAAATCTACCTGCGAAAGATTTCCTTCTACCGAATATCCCATCACCGGTAGAATGGATGGGTTCATTTTTTCGACTGAAAAATTCGTTCCCGGTAAAATGTTGTTTTTCTGTTGTTGAATATAGGACTCAATCTGGGCCTTTGCAGTGTTTATGTCCATATCCCAATCCAAGAAAACCGAAATCTCACAACTTCCGCGAGAAGTTGTGCTGCGGATGTACCGCAAACCTTCTGTACGTCGCAAGGCGTTTTCCAGCGGAATAGTTACGGCGGTTAACATTTTGTCCACCGGCTGCTCCCCGGCATCTGCGATTACTTTTATTTTTGGGAAAGTGATGTCTGGAAAAAGGCCGGTTTTTAAATCCAAATACGTAAAAACCCCGCCGGCCAAAAGCAAAATTGCGATAGCGAGCAACGGGAATTTATAATTTGAGAATATGTTTTTCATATAAATTTCATTCCCTGTGCTCTCTGTGCCTCTGTGGTGAAAAATAAATATCACAGAGACACAGAAGACACAGAGTTCACTAATTATTTATTTTCACTTTCGTTGAATCCTGCATTTGGTAGCTTCCTTCGGTTACCACCCGGTCCCTCAATTTTATTCCTTCCGAAGAAATTTCAACCAAGGAATCACTTTGCAGCATTGGTATAACGGTTTCTCTCACGGCGAGTGTGTCGTTCAACACTTTCATTACCCAAAAATCCGAAAGTAGTTCGTTGCTCTGCAGAGCAGATTGCGGGATGGTTTTGGCCTGCAATGCTTCTTTGTAAACAATGCGAATTTGTACATTCAAATTTTCCGGCAATTGTCTTCCGGGCATTTCAATTAAAAATGTCTGCGATTGTGAAGCCACATCAATAGTTGGGAGCATACTTGTTATTGGATGATAAAGTGTGTCGTTTGAAGGCAAAATGATTTCACATTTGGTTCCTGTTTTCACTTCATTTTTATACTGAAACGGCACATTTACCTGCACCACCAGCGATTCCGGGTGGGCAATCGTAGCGATTGTGTCACCTTCGGCGATATAATCATTTTGAAAAAAATTAAGAACGGTTATCACACCCGAAGCGTTGCTGTTAATGCGCTGCGGGTGAATAAACTTGGCCAGCGAACTATCAATTTTAACGGCTTCCTGCAGCGCGTCCTGCTCTTTTGTGCGAACATACGCGAGCGCCTGCCCGCGGTAGATTTTGTCGCCAACTTCAAAAGACATTTTCGAAATATAGCCGGTAACGTTACTGCGTATATTTTCCTTTTTCTGAAAAACCGTAACGCCATTGAAAGTAAGATATTCGCGGATGTCGCGCTGCTGTACCACGGCTGTTTTTACCTCGATGGGCGCTTCCTCGGTCGCGGCTTCGTCATTATTTTTTTTGCAACTGTCCAAACTTGCAATGGCGAAAAGGAGCGGCAAAAGCTTTAAAAATTTCTTCATAATTACCAGTTTGTATAATTGTATTGGTTTTGGTACAACCAAAAATTGGTCTGCATCTGCAACTTTGTGTAAATATTCGCTTTGTAATTCTGTGCGACGTTTAAATAATCAACGATGGAAATTTGCCCGTTTACGAGCTTTTCCTTGTAGATTTCCATAATATTTTCCTGTTTTTGGAGCTGTTTGTTTATAAGCTCCAGGTTTTTTTGAAGCAGTCCCATTTGCTGTTGCAGGCTCTTTAGATTGTTTTCAATTTCTATTTCCTTGTTTTTTCTGAAATACTTTAAGTTATCCTGCTTCAATTTTGATTGCTGCTGAAAAAGTTTCCGCTGCCCTCCGTCATAAATGGGAACGGTTACCTTCAATCCCGCGCTGGCGCCAATTTTATGCGAAATATTATCGAATTCCACCGCATTCAAACCTGTATTCGCGTACGCGCTAATCTGCGGTTTGTACCGGTTTTCATAAACCATTTGCTCGGCCTCAATTTGCAGACTGTCCACTTTAAATTTTTTGTCGAAGTATTTCGCGGTTTCGTTTAAAGAAGAATTAAGATTGGGTTCCTTTAAAACAACATCTTCTTCCACCGGAAGCCCGCAGAGCGTAAAAAGCTGGTTGAGGTTTCTTTGAAAATCACTTGCAAATTGGAGCAAATCCAATTTTTTTTGATCTATATCTACCTGTAATAAAAGGTAATCGCTTTGTTGAAGAATGCCGTGCTTCACCATTATTTCCACCACTTTCAATCGGTTTTCCAAATCGGCGGCAATTTCACGGTTAATGGCTTCCTTCAGTTGAAGTTGATAGGCCGTAATGTAAGTGTCGGTAATGTTTTTGATGAGGTTGTGCGTAATTTTTTCAGAATAAAGCTGAAGTGAATCTCCCATAATTTTATTCTGAAAAAGTAGATTCTGTGTTGCCGCACTGTTGAAAAGATTTTTTGTGATATTTAGCTGCGCGGAATAAAGCCCGCCGTTGGTAACTCCGACGTCATAACCATAAGCATCGCGCGAAGGATTGGTGGTAATGTCGATGGGTTTGCCGTTGTTGTTGAAATACGGCGCCACGAGCACTTCGCCTGTAGCGTCAACGAGCAGTGCGTTTTGTTGCGCTTTTATGATTTCGGTTTGGAGTTGGGCAATTTTTTGGAGATTATTTGTTTTTTGGAGTTCCGCAGAACTGTTTTTGGCGCTTTCAATAAAATAATCAAGCCCTTTAATTTCCTGCGAAAAAGAAATAGTGGAGAGGCAAAAAAGAAAAAAGAAGGCTACAAATATTTCCCGCATTACAGCTTTTTGAAAATAAAAATAGCCTGCTATTCTAAAGATGTTCTAAAGAAATTTGAAGTGGAGATAATCTTTCAATCTTTAATTTCCACACTTTCCCGAAGAAGCTTCCATTGAAATCTTTTTCCGCTCGCTCGGTCAAGATCAAAAACAGAGTAATAGCGCAAAAATTGAGTACTGTCCTTTGGGTTAAGCTGAATGGGGACCAGGGTGTCACTCATATTGCTTTTATGGATATCGAAACGGTTTACGACTTGTTTCCACAGCGAATCCTGCCAAATAAAGAGGTAGTACTCATTAAAACTGGTATCTTTTAATTTCGCATTTACCAAAAGAAGATCGCGATCGAAATTCTTGAATTTTAAATTTTTCAGAGTTGCGCCGAGGCTTTCTGGAATGTCTATTTGCGGAATGTTTTCATTCTCAAAAAAGATGGAAGTTACTTCCTTATTTCGGTCTATGTTGCCAACATACGCGTAGAAGGAATTCTGGTTTCCCATAAAATCCGCCGTCACGGCTCCCTCTGGAATTTCAATAGTGTTTTTTGGCAATTTAGGGTGTGGAGGAAAATCAGCGTCCATGATTTTGTTGCCACGGTGCGTTTCGACACAACTTAAAAATAGCAAAGGGGTAAAATAGAGGAGGCGGTATTTCATTTAAATCTTGAAAGTAATAACGGGCATGTTGGCGTGGTTCACCATATCTTCACTGATGCTGCCATTAAAAAAGTGGGAAATCCCCTTTCGACCATGGGTGCTCATTCCTATTAATTGGGCATTGATTTCCTTGGCAAAATTCAAGATTCCCTTTTCCACAGAATTATCATTGTACACATTTAGGGTGTAATTTTCAACGCCCATTCCTTTTACAAATTTGTTCATAGTGTCCATGGCCTGTATGTTTGTCCTGAAATCACTTGGCGTATTTACAAATAGAAGGTGCATCTTCGCCCCAACAAACTTAGCGAATTTTTGGGCTTCATTAAATGGAGAACGACATTCTTCAGAAAAGTCCGTTGCAAATACGAAATCTGAAATGCTGAAATCGGTGTGATTATTTTTAATGACCAGCACAGGTATTTTAGATGTGCGCACCACTTTTTCCGTATTGCTTCCTACGAACATTTCCTTAAAACCACTAGCGCCCGTAGAGCCCATAACAATTAAATCGATATTGTTTTTTTGAACTGCCTCCTTAATATCCTCATAAATTTCGTTGTGGCCAATTGCCTCATTCAGTACAACCCCGTCCAAATATGGCTTCTCCTTTAGCTCCGCAAAATGTTTTTCGGCAAGTTTTATAAAGAATAGTGACTCCGGCAGGCTGCCATTATCTGCCGAAGAAGCAAGGTGAAGCGGCATTTCCATGGAGTGAAGCACGAATATTTCACTATTGTGTTTTTTGGCGAGTTTTACCGCTACCCTTAAGGCATTTTCAGCCTGTTCGGAAAAATCTGTGGGAACCAGAATACTTTTCATAATTGGAGGATGTTTGGGTGTTGTTTTGTAGCCTTAAATTACGAAAATAAATCGGTTGGGCAGAATTTTTATAATTTCAAAAATTGTAGTATATTTGCCCAGAATTTGATATTTAACTATCTGAGGGGACTAATAGTCCCCTCTTTTTATAGCTTAAAATGATGCGTGAAAAAGTACAAGAGTTGCTGAACAATGCACTCGAAAATAACCAATCACTTTTTTTGATAGACCTTGATATTACTGATGACAATCAGATTCGGGTCATTATTGATGGTGATAACGGTGTTACGGTGGAAGATTGCATAGCCGTAAGCCGCGAAATAGAGCACAATCTGGACCGGGAAGAATACGACTTTTCGCTTGAGGTTATGTCTGCCGGGGTTTCGGAGCCACTTTCAAGGCCACGACAATACAAAAAAAATATTGGCAGAACCTTAAAAGTGAAAACCAAAAAAGGTGAAACTATTGAAGGCGAATTGGTTTCGGCAACCGAAAATGAATGTGCCCTAAAATGGTCCGCACGGGAACCAAAACCAGTTGGCAAAGGAAAAATAACCGTACAAAAGGAGGCAACGTTGCCCTATGAAGATATTATGGAAGCAAAAGTTATGATAACATTTTAATTGGATTGATATGGAAAATTTAGCACTAATCGATTCTTTTTCAGAATTTAAGGACGATAAACTTATAGACAGGGTAACGCTGATGGCGATACTTGAGGACGTTTTTAGAAGCGCCCTAAAGAAAAAATACGGTAGCGATGACAACTTCGATATTATTATAAATCCCGATAAAGGAGATTTGGAAATATGGAGAAACAGGATCGTGGTGGCAGATGGCGAAGTAGAAGATCCAAATGAGGAAATTTCATTGACCGCCGCCCGTAAGATAGAACCGGATTTTGAAATAGGCGAGGACGTTTCAGAGGAAGTAAAGTTGATTGATCTAGGCCGCCGCTCTATACTTGCGCTGCGCCAAAACCTTATTTCAAAAATACACGAGCACGATAATACCAATGTTTACAAGCAATTCAAGGAACTGGAAGGCGAAATATATACTGCCGAGGTGCATCACATTCGCCATCGTGCCATCATTCTTTTGGACGATGAAGGCAACGAAATAATCCTTCCGAAGGAAAAACAGATTCCTTCAGATTTTTTCAGAAAAGGAGACAATGTACGCGGTATTATTGAAAGTGTGGAACTGAAAGGAAACAAGCCCACAATTTTGATGTCGCGTGCCCATCCGTTATTCCTTGAAAAACTTTTTGAGCAAGAAATTCCGGAAGTTTTCGACGGATTGATTACCGTTAAAAAAGTGGTGCGTATCCCAGGTGAAAAAGCCAAAGTGGCAGTAGATAGCTACGATGACCGTATTGACCCGGTCGGTGCCTGCGTGGGAATGAAAGGTTCACAGAATCCATGGCATCGTGCGAGAATTAGGGAACGAAAATATAGATGTAATAAACTATACAAATAACCTAAATCTTTATATTACCCGTGCCCTTAGCCCTGCAAAGGTTACTTCCATTAAAATAAATGAGGAAACCAAACGCGCCGAGGTTATCCTTAGGCCGGAGGAAGTGAGTAAGGCCATTGGCCGTGGTGGACACAACATCCGTTTGGCTGGCCAACTTACCGGTTATGAAATTGATGTACTTCGCGAAGGGGCAGAGGAAGATGTAGAATTGAGCGAATTCTCTGACGAAATTGAAGGATGGATTATTGAGGAATTTAAGAAAATCGGGCTCGATACGGCAAAAAGCGTATTGGAACACGATATTAATGATCTCGTAAAACGTACCGACCTGGAGGAGGAAACAATCCGGGACGTTATTAACATATTAAAAGAAGAATTTGAAGAGTAGCTAAAACTTTAGTTACTTTTATAGAAAATTTAAAGAAACAGGAAAAGCATTTATGGCTGAAGTAAAAACAAAGAGGCTAAATCAGGTATTGCGTGAGTTCAACATCTCGTTGGATCGGGCTGTGGAATTTTTGAGTTCCAAGGGGTTTGATGTGGACGCCCGCCCCAACACAAAAATAACAGGTGAAGAATACGAAGTTCTTTTTGATGAGTTCGAAACCGACAAGAGTAAGAAAGTAGCTTCCAAGGAAGTTGGTGAGGAAAAACGAAAGGAAAAGGAAGAACTGCGTCTTGAGCGCGAGCGCGAAATAGAGGAAAAATACAAAAAAGAGGAAGCTTCCAAAGTCATAAAGGCCGAAGCCAAGCTAAATGGTCCAAAACAAGTGGGCAAAATAGATTTGGACGCTAAGGGCAAAAAAGTGGAAAAAGCGGAAGAAAAACCCGTTGAGGCCAAAAAAGAAGAAGTAAAAAAACCGGTCGAGGAAACCAAAAACGAGCCGGCGGAAACTGAAAAAGTTACCGAAAAAGAAACTGTAAAGGCAGAAACTCCTTCCAAAGAAATAAAAGTTGAAGCTAAAAAGGAAGAAGCCAAAACAGAAACTAAAGAGGAAGAAAAAGCAAAACCTGCAGAACCTGCAGAAAGTGATACGGTAACTACAAAATACCGAAAATTGGACGGCCCCAACTTTACGGGCCAAAAGATTGACCTTACCCAATTCAAGAAACCGGAAAAGAAAAAGGATCCCAAAGCTGACGATAAAAAAGGCAAAGGCAAAAGACGCCGCATAAGCAAAGAAGCCCCAAAAGGCGGAAATGCTGGCAGCAACTTTAGGGACAATCGCGGCCCTGGCAGAAAGGGACGTAGCAATACTCCAAAAGAAGAGCCAAGCGAGGAAGAAGTACAAAAACAAGTACGGGAGACTCTTGAAAAACTTCAAGGCAAATCTTCTAAAGGAAAGGGTGCCAAATACCGTCGTGAAAAACGTGATACCCACCGTCAAAAATCTGATGAACTTGCACAACAGGAAGCAGACAATAAACTAATTAAGGTTACCGAATTTGTTACCGCCAGCGAAATGGCAACGATGATGGATGTGCCGGTAACTAAAATTATTTCCGCATGTATGTCACTCGGAATGATGGTTACAATGAATCAGCGTCTTGATGCCGAAACATTGAGCATTGTGGCGGAGGAGTTTGGTTATGAATTAGAATTTGTAACTGCAGACATTGAAGAATCAATCGATCAGAAAACCGATGCTCCAGAAGATCTTACCCCACGGGCACCCATCGTAACCGTAATGGGTCACGTTGACCACGGTAAAACATCCCTTCTGGATTACATCAGAAAAGAAAACGTAATTGCCGGCGAATCCGGTGGAATTACACAGCATATCGGTGCCTATGGCGTGGAGCTTGAAGGCGGCCAAAAAATGGCATTTCTTGATACTCCCGGTCACGAAGCATTTACTGCGATGCGTGCCCGTGGTGCGCAGGTTACCGACCTTGCTATTATTGTAGTTGCCGCAGATGATGATATTATGCCGCAAACGAAGGAAGCAATCAGTCACGCACAAGCTGCGGGTGTACCGATAGTTTTCGCAATAAATAAAATTGATAAACAAGGAGCAAATCCTGAAAAAATAAAAGAAGGACTTGCCCAAATGAATCTTTTGGTTGAAGATTGGGGCGGTAAAATACAATCGCAGGACATTTCGGCGAAAACAGGTGAAGGCGTAAAGGAATTACTTGAAAAAGTGTTGCTTGAGGCAGAGTTACTTGAGCTGAAAGCAAATGCAGACCGACAAGCCAATGGTACCGTAGTTGAAGCATTCCTCGACAAAGGTCGTGGTTATGTTTCCACAGTACTGGTGCAGGGCGGAACTTTAAGAGTTGGGGATTATGTGCTCGCTGGCCAGCATAGCGGTAAAGTAAAAGCAATGCAGGATGAGCGCGGCAATAATATTAAGGAAGCCGGGCCATCAACGCCAGTTTCGGTTTTGGGATTGGATGGTGCGCCACAGGCGGGCGATAAATTCAATGTTTTTGCCGATGAACGCGAGGCGAAAACAATCGCGACCAAACGTACGCAACTTCAGCGTGAGCAATCTGTAAGAACGCAACGCCACATTACGCTCGACGAAATTGGAAGACGAATTGCTCTCGGTGATTTCAAGGAATTGAATATAATTCTGAAAGGGGATGTGGATGGTTCCGTAGAAGCTTTGACGGATTCATTCCAAAAACTTTCTACCGAAGAAATTCAAGTAAATATAATCCACAAAGCCGTGGGGCCAATTACCGAAAGTGATGTTCTTTTGGCATCGGCTTCAGATGCAATTATTATTGGTTTCAACGTTCGTCCAATGGGCAACGCGCGACAGATTGCTGATAAAGAAGAAATAGATATCCGTACATACTCGATCATCTACGATGCAATCAACGACGTGAAAGATGCGATGGAAGGAATGCTTTCTCCAGAAATGAAGGAAGAAATTACCGGTACCGCCGAAATTCGTGAAACTTTCAAAATTTCGAAAGTGGGAACAATCGCAGGTTGCATGGTTCTTAGCGGAAAAATATTCAGAAATTCCGGTATCCGTCTTATCCGCGAGGGCGTGGTAGTTTACACAGGTGAACTTGCCTCGTTGAAACGTTTCAAGGATGATGTAAAGGAAGTTTCAAAAGGCTACGATTGTGGTATCCAGATTAAAAACTACAATGATATTTTTGAGAACGACATTATTGAAGCGTTCCAAGAAGTAGCGGTGAAGAAAAAGTTGAAATAATTCATAATAATTTTAAAGTACAAAACGGTCTGAAAATCAATTTTTCGGACCGTTTTTATTTTTAAGAATTTCAGAATTCATTTTCTGAAGTGTAACATCGTTCATTTTTTGAAGTCTATTAATTAAATCAATCAATCAAATCACGTTCAGTTGAAATATTTCTTTCTTTTAATTTTGACCCTGCTTTTCATTTCCGCGAAAGCGCAAGAAAACGATAGCATTCCCCGGAAAAAAATCACCATTCCACGAATAGCGGACGCTCCAAAAATCGATGGTATTTTGGATGATTCGGCTTGGCAGAGCGCTCCCGTTGCCTCCAATTTTGTTGAACGCATGCCCAATAACGGTAAGCCAATTCCAGACAGCCTTAAAACAGATGTAAAAATTGTGTACGACGATATGGGAATTTATTTCGGAGCAACGCTAAAGGACCCCGAACCCGATAAAATTCTCCGCGAACTTACCGAACGTGACGGGATTGGCAACGACGATTTTTTCTTCATTTTATTGAACGGATACAACGACAGGCAACAGAGTCTTCAATTTATTGTAACTGCTGCCGGTGTGCAGTACGACGCAAAAATGACCAATGAAAATGAGGATAATTCCTGGAATGGAATCTGGTACAGTGCCGTTCAAATGACTGAGGACGGTTGGGTTGCCGAAATATTTATACCCTATTCCGAATTGCGGTTTCCGAATAAAAATGTTCAGATTTGGGGGCTAAATATGGAGCGGGAATTCCGGAGAAATAGAACTCGATACAGTTGGAGCCACGTAGACAATACAAAGGGCGCGTTTTCAATTTACGACGGGGAAATCTATGGAATTTCGAACATTAAATCACCAACAAGGCTTTCCTTTCAACCGTACCTTTCTGCTTATGTGAATGATTTTGACGGAAAAACGGAAACTGTATTTAACGGCGGAATGGATTTGAAATATGGAATAAATGACGCCTTTACGCTCGATATGATTTTGATTCCTGATTTTGGCCAGTCGAAATTTGATGCTGAGGTTCTGAATCTTTCGGCTTTTGAAACCCAATATGTGGAAAACCGTCCTTTTTTTTCCGAAGGTACCGAACTTTTCACGAAGGGCGATCTTTTTTATTCCCGCCGCGTAGGCGGTTATCCATCCGGAAATGTGACCCTTTCCGAAAATGAGGAACTTGAAAATTACCCCAGTTCTGTAGATTTAATCAATGCCCTAAAAGTATCCGGGCGTACCGACGGGAATTTGGGTATCGGTGTTTTTAATGCCATAACCGAAAGGACCTATGCCAATATAAAAAATACGGAAACCAATGAAACCCGGAAGGAATTGGTGGAGCCCCTGGCCAACTATAATATTATGGTTTTGGATCAGCGGTTTGGCGATAATTCCTCAGTTTCCTTCGTAAATACAAATGTAACCCGTGAAAGGGATTTCCGGGATGCCAACGCCACTGGACTTTATATGGATGTCACCAATAAAAAGAATACACTTAATTATTTTGCGAGCGCGGAAGGAAGTTGGGTTCGGGAAGATTCCACAAAATTTGGTTCGGAAGGTAGGGCAGGAATCTCAAAAATAAATGGTGCACATCGTATTACCGGCGAAATAAATTTTAGGACACGCGATTACGACATCAATGATTTGGGCTACTCCAGCAATACAAATTTCATAACCTATTACGGTTATTACGGCTATAGATATTTGCAGCCTAGGGGATTTTTGAATAATCTAAATCTCAACTTCAATTTAAATTATACCCGAAGGTTGGAGCCGGATTTGTACAATAATTTCAATTTCAATTTTAATTCAAGTTTCACGACCAAAAAATTCTTCACTTTTGGCGGCGGTTTTGAGATGACTCCTTTTGGCACCAACGACATTTATGAGCCTCGTGTGGCGGGACGCTATTTTAAACTTCCCGATTACTATGATTTTTGGGGATGGATTTCAACCAATTACCTAAAGAAATTGGCGTTGGATGCTACTGTTGATTGGTACAAATATGCCGAGCCCGGCCGTGGCGAACTACGCTTTGAATTTAGGCCACAATATCGGTTTTCTGATAAATGGAAGTTGTTTTTGAGAACGAACGTCATACTTTCTGATAAGGAGGAAGGCTTTGTTGATTTTGATAATGATGAAATAGTTTTCGGAAGGCGGGATAGAAATACGGTTATAAATGCGTTGGAATCGCAGTATATTTTTAATAATAAAATGGCGCTGAATTTAGCCTTTCGCCATTATTATTCCGAAGTTGATTACGCCAATTATTATAATCTTTTGAAAGATGGAAATCTTTCGAAAAATACTTCTTATGCCGAAAATCAAGATGCCACTTATAACAATTGGAATATAGACCTGCGATTTTCCTGGTGGTTTGCACCGGGAAGCCAATTAACGTTGCTGTATCGAAATGCGATGGAAAGCTATATTAGCGCTTCACAGGTTAATTTCTCCAATAACTTCAAAAATCTTTTTGACGAGCCGCAACTGAATAGTATTTCGCTGCGCGTAAGTTATTATCTTGATTATAACAGGGTAAAGAATTGGTTTGGCCCCAACCGAAAAAATGAAAATAACGACCGCCTAGGAATGAATGAGAAAATGTCCCGTAGCGGTATTGCGAAAAATGCTTCCGGTTTCTAAAATTTTATTTGCGCCGCTCAGGTTTCAGAATAAAGGCGGCTGAAAAGTTTTGCTGGATGGCCATTAGCGCTCGTTCAGCATCTAACCGGGAGGTGAAATTGCCTACCCAAACCTTGTAATTTGGGGTTTCATATTCAATGGAAGCGGGCCAACTGCTAAAACTTCCCCTATATTTCCGCAAAACCTGGTTTGCTTCTCCCAATTCTCCATAATATAATTGGATTGTATAGCCGTCTGATAACTTATTGTTCTTTTCCAAATCCTTTTTAAGATCCAGCAATTGGTTTATTTTTTCATCTTGGTGCACTATTAAGGTTGCACTTTGTGAAAAACCCTTTGCGAGTGACATAACAAGCAAAATACTGAAAATAAAAAACTTGTGAAACGATTGCGGATTCATATAATATAACTTTGTTACAAATGTAAACCTTAATAACATTATAGTGCCAATATTTATTATTTAGAACAAATATAAATTAATAGTTAACACTTTATTTGCATTTTCCAAATCGACTTTATAATGTACTTTTGTGCCTTAATTTGAGGAGCAGAATGGGCGCTAAATTGTGCTCTTAGGAGTTAACTAATTCTGTGCCAAACTATCGAAAGTAATTTAACCATTAGTATGAAAAAGGTGAATTTTTTACATCTACGCTCAAAATTGCCATTCCTTTTGTTAGTGTTTCTACTAACTTTTTCAACTACCATAATTTCACAGGAAGAGCCTCCTGCCAAACAGGCTACGGCTGCTGAAACCGCTGCGCCCCCTGCCGAGGCAGATGCAAATGCGGAAGCTGGAGGCGATGTAAATGCTGGGGAAGCTTTGTTTAAGACTAACTGTGCGGCTTGCCATAAACTGGATAAGAAAGCGATAGGGCCTGCCCTTCGTGGTGTTGCCGATAAATATGATCGACAATGGATTTACGATTGGGTTCACAATAGTTCGGCGTTAATTGCCTCCGGTGACCCTACCGCCGTGAAACTTTTTGAGGAAAACAATAAAACGGTAATGACGGCCTTTCCGGCACTTTCCACTACCGATATTGATAATATAATGGCATACACCAACCAGCCAAAGGCAGAGCCTGCTGGTGCTGTAACCCCTGCTACCGACGTAAATACAGCCGATGGCGGAGGTGCTGGTGTATCCAACACTTTAGTTCTTGGTGCCTTGGCGCTTATTTTTGTTCTTTTGGTTGTTATGTTGTTTTTAGTGACCAAAACTTTAAAAAGAATTGCAGAAGCGAATGGTGTCGTTTATGAAGAAGAAAAGCCCGTGCGTACGCCAATCTGGAAAGCGTTCGTGCAAAACCAATTCTTAGTTTTAGTTACTTCTATATTCTTAATACTTTCGGCTGGATATTTTGCCTATGGTTATATGATGCAAGTAGGTGTGGACCAGGGCTATCAGCCTGTACAACCTATTCATTATTCGCACAGAATACACGCCGGGGATAACCAGATAGATTGTAATTATTGCCACAGTTCCGCACGAAAAAGTAAAACTTCAGGAATTCCTTCCTTGAATGTTTGTATGAACTGCCATAAAACAATTTCAGAAGTAGCTCCGGAAACAGCCACGGCAGAATATTCAAAAGAATTTTATGATGGCGAGATCGCCAAACTTTATAAAGCGGTTGGTTGGGAGCCCGCTGAGCAAAAATACACTGGCAAAACCGAACCGGTTAAATGGGTGCGAATCCACAACTTACCAGATTTCGCATACTTTAACCACTCACAGCACGTGACTGTTGCAGGAGTTGCCTGCCAAACTTGCCACGGTGAAATACAAAATATGGAAGTGGTGCAGCAGTTCGCGCCACTTACAATGGGTTGGTGTATTAATTGCCACAGGGAAACAAATGTAAATTTGGAGACCAATGATTATTACACGAAAATTCACGAAGAACTTTCGAAAAAATACGGCGTCGAAAAACTTACCATTGCGGAATTAGGCGGAATTGAGTGCGGTAAGTGCCACTATTAATAAAATTAAAGGATAATATTACAGATAGCAATATGTCATCAAACAAGAAATACTGGAAAAGTGTTGAAGAGCTGAACGAGGACAGCACCATTGTAAAGGCACTACAGCATAATGAGTTTGTAACCGAAATACCTACAGATGAGTTTCTTGGTAACAAAGAAGCGCTTGACGCCTCTTCCCCAAGCCGTCGTGATTTCTTAAAATATGTGGGTTTTACTACTGCCGCCGCTACTTTGGCTGCCTGTAATGGGCCCGTTGTGAAATCTATTCCCTACGTAGTGCTCCCGGATGAAATAGTTCCCGGAATTGCAAATTACTACGCTACGACTATGGCGGATGGATTCGATTTTGCACACGTCTTGGTTAAAACCCGGGAAGGTCGACCAATTAAAATTGAGCGAAACGAATTAGCCGTAAATGGTGGAAATACGAATGCACGTGTTCACGCATCGGTTTTGTCCCTTTATGATAAAAATAGATTGACGGATCCTTTGGTGGATGGCAAAGAGGTAAGCTGGCCAGAATTTGACACTGCAGTTGCCCAAAAAATGAATGAAATGGCTGGGCAGGATATTGTTTTGCTCTCTCAAACATTCGCCAGTCCTTCAACTGAAAAATTGATTTCTGAATTTACCGCTAAATATCCAAATGTACGCCACGTATATTACGATACTGTTTCTTCATCTGAAGCGTTGGACGCTTTTGAGAACAAATACGGAACACGCGCCTTGCCTGATTACGATTTTTCAAAAGCTGAAGTTATCGTTTCCGTCGGTGCAGATTTTCTTGGCGATTGGCAGGGTGGCGGCTACGCAAAATCATATGCGCAAAGCCGAATTCCTAATACTTCGACAGGCTCAGTAGGAAAGATGTCCCGCCACATACAATTTGAATCCAATCTTACCTTAACAGGTGGAAAGGCAGATAAAAGAGTGCGTGCGACACCTTCGCAGCAAATGCAAATTTTAAAGGCGCTAACCGGCGGAAGTACTTCCGGTTTGCCCGAAAATATTGCGGATGCTGTGGCAAAAGCAAAAGCGCAGCTTCAAAAAGCAGGAAATAAAGGTGTATTGGTTACTGGTTTGCCTGATGTGGCAGCACAAACAATGGCCTTAAACTTCAACGCTGGTAGCGAAGTAATGGATTCATCAAAACCTTTGATGACCAGAAAAGCAAAAAATTCCGAAGTACTTTCCGTTATGGACGGTGTTATTTCCGGAAGAATTAAAGGATTGATTACAGTAGGTGTAGATCCCGTGTATTCCTTCCCAAATAATAAGGATTTTACAGAAGCCTACAAAAAGCTGGGTTTCAGTCTTGCTTTTGCGATGAAGCAGGACGCAACTGCTTCCTTGGCAAAATTGGTTGCAGCTACCCCACACTATTTGGAAGCCTGGGGAGATAATCAAATAAAAAAGGGAAATTACAGTCTTGCCCAGCCTACTATTCGCCCGTTATTCAATACGCGACAGTTTCAGGATAGTATCCTGCAATGGACGGGCAATAGCAAAAAATATTACGATTACATTAAGGAGAATTGGACCGGTTCCATTCTTGGTGATAATAAATGGAACAAAGCTCTACACGACGGTGTTGTTACAAACGATTCCGAAATGGTCATGGAGGTTCCAACTCCCACAGAAGGCGAAGCAACTATGGAAAGCAGTACCGCCAATGGTGCATTTGCCGCTTCAATGGCTGCCGGAAATTTCGAACTGAATCTTTATACATCTACAGGATTAGGAGATGGTCAGCAGGCCAATAACCCTTGGTTGCAGGAATTTCCAGATCCTATTACCCGAGTTTCCTGGGATAACTTTTTAACAATTTCCAAGGATGATGCCGAGGAATTGGAGCTTGAAAACTATCACGTTTCCAACGGCGCCCTAAATGGTAGCTATGTTAATATAAAACTCGGTGACGTGGTTGTTGAAAAAGTTCCGGTAATAATCCAGCCCGGGCAAGCAAAAGGTTCGGTAGGTTTGGCTTTGGGATACGGAAAAACGGCTGCCATCCAGGAAGAAATGCAGACCGGGGTAAATGCGTATCCGCTGTACCAAAACCTTTCTTCGGTGCAGAGCGTTTCAATTGAAAAAGCCGAAGGCATCCATGAGTTTGCTTGCGTTCAATTGCAAAGCACAATGGCCGGTCGTAGTGATGATATTATAAAGGAAACTACTCTTGAAATTTTCAATACTAAGAATAGGGAACATTGGAATACCATTCCGGTAACGGATTATGACCACAATGAAATTTCCGTAAGGGAAAAGAATGCAGATTTATGGGAGTCCTTTGATGACTCCATTGGGCCGCACTTCAATCTTTCGATAGATTTGAATGCTTGTACCGGTTGCGGAGCTTGTGTAATTGCCTGCCATGCTGAAAATAACGTTCCTGTAGTAGGAAAGGATGAAGTACGCAAATTTAGGGATATGCACTGGTTGCGTATAGATCGCTATTATTCTGCCGGTGATACATTCAAGGAAGAAATTGAAAAATTAGAAAACCTTCCCGCTTTTGACAGCTATGAAGCGGTAGAGGTACCTTCTTATGATAATCCTGCGGTAGCGTTCCAGCCGGTAATGTGCCAGCACTGTAACCACGCTCCCTGTGAAACTGTATGTCCGGTTGCGGCGACATCGCACGGGCGTCAGGGCCAGAACCAAATGATTTACAACCGTTGTGTTGGTACGAGATACTGTGCCAATAACTGTCCATATAAAGTGCGACGTTTCAACTGGTTTTTATACAACGAAAATGACGAGTTTGATTATCATATGAATAACGACCTGGGAAGAATGGTGCTAAACCCCGATGTTGTAGTACGTTCCCGTGGAGTTATGGAAAAATGTACCATGTGTATTCAAATTACCCAGAAAACTATTTTGGATGCAAAACGTGATGGTAGACAAATTAAGGATGGTGAATTCCATACTGCTTGTTCTAGGGCGTGTGACCAGGGTGCATTGGTATTTGGAGATATAAACGATAAGGGGTCTGAAATTGTGAAAATGAAAAACGACGATCGTATGTATCATCTTCTGGAAAATATCGGCACCAAGCCAAACGTCCTTTACCAGATGATTGTTAAAAACACCTCAGAAGCATAAAATAAAGAAAAGAACCAATTATTAAGAATTAAATATGTCGTCACACTACGAAGCACCTATAAGAGAGCCTTTGGTTATTGGAGAAAAGACCTATCACGACATCAGCGTGGAGGTTGGAGCTCCGGTTTTAGGGAAGGCCAACAAATCTTGGTGGATTGTTTTTACCATTTCCATGATAGCATTTTTATGGGGGTTGGGTTGTATAATCTACACGGTCTCTACCGGAATTGGTGTATGGGGATTGAATAAAACCATTGGTTGGGCCTGGGATATTACCAACTTCGTTTGGTGGGTAGGTATCGGTCACGCCGGTACGCTTATTTCCGCTGTACTTTTATTGTTCCGCCAAAAATGGAGAATGGCAGTTAACCGCTCAGCGGAAGCCATGACTATATTTGCAGTTGTACAGGCGGGTCTATTTCCAATTATTCACATGGGCCGTCCTTGGTTGGCATATTGGGTACTACCTATTCCAAACCAATTTGGATCACTGTGGGTAAACTTCAACTCGCCATTGCTTTGGGACGTGTTCGCAATTTCAACATATCTTTCAATTTCGCTTGTGTTTTGGTGGACAGGATTGTTACCTGATTTTGCGATGATCCGCGATCGTACAAAAAGTCCATTTCAACAAAAAATATACGGCATTTTAAGTTTTGGTTGGAGCGGCCGCGTAAAAGATTGGCAACGTTTTGAGGAGGTATCACTTGTTTTGGCAGGATTGGCCACTCCGCTTGTACTTTCCGTACACACGATTGTATCCTTTGACTTTGCTACATCGGTAGTACCGGGATGGCACAGTACCATTTTCCCCCCTTACTTTGTGGCAGGGGCAATATTTTCTGGATTCGCAATGGTGCAGACGCTTCTTATTGTAATGCGAAAGGTTTCAAACCTTGAAAATTACATTACCGTTCTCCACATTGAATATATGAACAAGGTAATTTTGCTAACGGGCGGTATCGTTACCGTGGCATACATTACTGAATATTTCATAGGCTGGTATTCCGGTGTGCCTTATGAAAATTACACCTACCTTTCATTCGGTGCCGCAACAGGACCTTATTGGTGGGCATTCTGGGCGCTTATTACCTGTAACCTTATTGTGCCCCTTTCCCTTTGGGTAAAGAAATTGAGAAGAAACATTGCTTGGACGTTTTTCGTGGCCTTCGTTATAAACATAGGAATGTGGTTTGAGCGATTTGACATTATCGTGGTAGATTTAAGTAAAGACAGGCTTACATCTTCGTGGACGCTTTTCCAACCTACTTTTGTGGATATTGGAACCTTTATGGGAACCATAGGATTTTTCTTCGTACTCTTCCTATTATATGCACGTACCTTCCCGGTAATTGCGCAAGCGGAAGTAAAAACAATTTTGAAATCTTCCGGCCAGGCATATAAAAGATTGCGTGCCGAACACGGTGACGATCACCACCACATCAATGAAGTAGAAGAATATCCAGCTGAAGCGGGCCCTTCTGCAAATATTGAAGGAAAGAATTTTTACAACTCCTTCGGAAACAATGAAAATGTTGAAGATGGTGAGGAATACGAAAATGTAAAAATTGAGCAATTACTTGCACATGTGGGAATTTTTGATCCTGAAGTTCAACAACAGGATGATCTTACCAAAATTAATGGAGTAGGTCCGGTTATTGAGCAGAAACTACATCAAATAGGTATTTTTACTTTTGAGCAAGTAAGCAGAATGACCGATAGGGAGTACGATTTATTGGCTGACATTATTGCTGAATTCCCCGGAAGCCCAAAACGAGACGACTGGGCGGGACAAGCGGCAATCCTAAAAAACAAAAAATAGTTATGGCTTCAACAAAGATACACGCTATTTATACAGATGACGATTTGCTTCTGCAGGCCGTTAAGCAAACGCGTGCCGCGAATTACCATATTGCGGAAGTATATACACCCTTCCCCGTGCACGGATTGGACCACGCAGTGGGCCTAGCGCCAACACGCATTGCGATTACCTCATTTCTTTACGGATTAACAGGTTTGACCGTTGCCATTTTGATGATGAATTATATGATGATCGAGGATTGGCCCCAAAATATTGGAGGAAAACCAAGTTTTACCTTCTATCAAAATATGCCAACCTTTATTCCTATAATGTTTGAGCTTACGGTATTCTTTGCCGGACACTTAATGGTGATAACATTTTATATGCGAAGCAAACTTTGGCCCTTTAAAAAAGCAGAAAACCCAGACCCGCGAACAACCGATGACAGGTTTTTGATGGAAGTTGATGCAGCTAACCATAATGTGGACGACCTTACCAAATTTTTATATGACACCGGTGCCTCGGAAATCAGTTTAATTGAAAATGAACAAGATCACTAATATGAAGAAATTAATAAACATACTAATTGTTGTAGTGTTTTCCGCTAGTATGGTTTCTTGTTTTAATGATAAGAAACCCAACTATCAGTATTTTCCAAATATGTACTCTCCCGTGCCTTATGAAGCTTATGGGGAATATGATGTTTTTCCAGATCAACAGGAAGCCTTATTACCGCCAGATCATACCATTCCGCGCGGTTGGCAGCCTTATGATTACCCGAACACGACAGAAGGCTTGGAACTTGCAAAAGCTGAACTTCAGAATCCCTTGGAAATAACTGAGGAAAATATTGCTGCCGGAGAACATTTGTATACAATTTACTGCGCTGTATGTCACGGTGATAAAGGAGATGGAAAAGGAATTTTGGCCACCCGCGAGAAATTTTTGGGAATCCCCAGTTATGCAGATCCGGGAAGAAATATAGTAATGGGCGGAATTTACCACGTAGAAACCTATGGTCTTAACGCAATGGGTTCCTATGCCTCACAAACAAATGAAATGGAGCGCTGGCAAATAGCCATGCACGTAATGGAGCTTAAGGCGGCACTGAAAGGGGAGCCCGGCCTTTTGAGTAAACCACAGGATTCCACACAAACTTTGAATGAAATTGTTACGGGAGCAAATCAAGCTGCCAAACTAGCAGAAGAACCAAAATAAAGCATTAAAAGAGAATAGCCAAAGATATGTACACGCTACCCAGTAAATTAAAACTGTTTTCTATTATTCTTATAGTACTTGGACTTATAGGAATAATCTTCGGTTTTTTGACCACCCCAAAAACTGTTGAAGATGTTAAGAATATGATGGCTCAGGAAGAAGCCCACGGTGGCCATTCGGCTGAAGCGGTGCATGAAACTGAACATACTGCCAACTTTGTGGATGAAGCACGAGGCGAAGAGGGATATTCCGAAAATGCATTGCAGCATTCCAAGGATATGGGCTCGGAAGCCCACGGAGAAGCCTCTCATGAAGAACACATCCTACACCAATTACAGACGAGACCGTGGTCCGCAACCTTCGTTTCGGCATTCTTTTTTATGATGTTGGCTTTGGGAGCTTTGGTTTTCTATGCCATTCAGTATGCATCTTCCGCTGGCTGGTCGCCGGTTTTATACCGAATAATAGAAGGCGTAACAACCTATCTTTTGCCCGGTTCAATAATTGTATTATTAATAGTTCTTTTCGCCGGCGAACATTTTTATCCGTGGCAAAACCATGAATTAATGGCCGAGGACAAGATATTACAAGGCAAATCGGGTTATCTGAATTTTCCATTTTTCATAATTAGAGCAATAATTTATGTTGTTGGGTGGAATCTTTACCGTTTTTATTCCCGAAGAAACTCACTTCGTTTAGCTGAAAAAAATGATATTTTTTATCATAAGAAAAACTTTAAGGCTTCAGTATTTTTCTTGATATTTTTCATTGTAACGGAAGCAACAATGTCTTGGGATTGGTTTATGTCCATGACCCCTCATTGGTACAGTACGCTATTCGCATGGTATATTTTTGCGAGCATGTTTGTATCTGCCATTACAGTAATTGCATTGGTAACGATTCATTTGAAAAATTTGAATCTTATTCCCTTTGTCAGCGACAAACACCTTCACGATTTAGGAAAATTTATGTTTGCATTCAGTATTTTCTGGACGTACCTTTGGTTCGGACAGTTTATGTTGATATGGTACGCGAATATTCCGGAAGAAGTAACGTACTTTGTAATAAGAATACAGGAGTACACCTGGTTGTTCTGGGGTATGCTGGTGCTTAATTTTGTATTCCCAATTTTGGTTTTGATGAACAGTGATTACAAGAGGATTCCCTGGTTTGTGGTTATTGCCGCTGTATTTATTTTAGTTGGGCATTATATAGACATTTTCCTATTGGTAATGCCATCCACTGTAGGGCACAACTGGCATTTCGGTATTCCGGAAATAGCAGGAATATGTTTCTTTTTGGGTCTGTTTATTTTTGTGGTTGGCACAGGACTTGGAAAAGTTTCCTTGCGGCCAAAGAACGATCCGTACATTAAGGAAAGTGAAAATTACCATTTTTAATCAATTAGTATAAAGAAGATATTTTAAGATGACCGCATTTTTAGTTGTATTAGTAATCATTCTTTTTGGCGTAACTGTTTGGCAGATGAACAGGATATTCCAAATGTCCAGGGTAAAAACTACCGAATCCTCCGAGATCGCCTCAGATAAGGACAATAATACCCAGGGCTATCTATTATTGGGCTTTCTGGCGTTTATGTATATTTTGGCAATTCTTTCCTTTATGCTTTGGGGAGATGTACTACTTCCCGACTCAGCGTCGGAACATGGTGCCGAGATAGACAGCTTGATGCTGATTTCCATGATAATAATTTTTGCGGTGGGAATACTAACCCAGTGGCTGTTACACTATTTTGCTTTTATATACAGAGGAAATAAAGTTAAACGCGCTACCTTTTACGCAGATAATGATAAATTGGAATTTATCTGGACCATTATTCCAGTAATAGTTTTGGCGGGATTAATTATCTACGGGCTATTTACCTGGACAGATATTATGAACGTGAGTACTGACGATGACCCAATAGTAGTGGAGCTTTACGCCCAGCAATTCCAGTGGCGCGCCCGTTACAGTGGTGAGGACAATACACTTGGTGAAGCCAATGTTAGGCTGATCGAAGGTGTTAACCAGTTGGGTGTAGATCCATCAGACCCCAATGGGAAGGATGATAAAGTAGTTTCTGAATTACACTTACCCGTAGGCAAAAAAGTGCTTTTTAAAATGCGTTCGCAGGACGTATTGCATTCTGCATATATGCCATTCTTTAGGGCACAAATGAACTGTGTTCCCGGGATGATTACCCAATTTGCCTTAACTCCCACCATTACAACGCAAGAAATGCGGGAGAGTGAGGAGATGGTTGAAAAAGTAAGGCATATTAATGAAATTAGGAGTGAAAACAGTAAAGCCCTGGTTGCTCAAGGTGATGAGGCTTTAGAAACATACCAGTTCGACTATTTGCTTATCTGTAATAAAATCTGTGGTGTTAGCCACTACAACATGCAGATGAAAATAATTGTGGAATCTGAAGAGGAATTTAAAGCATGGTTAGAAACACAGCCATCATTGTCCGAACAGCTTAGTAAAGAAAACGAATAAAAATATTTTAGCTTAATTAATAGATATGTCAGCAAACGCATCAGTCCTCGCAGCAGAAGATCATCACGATGATCACGGACATCATCATAAAGAGACCTTTGTTACCAAATATATTTTCAGCCAAGATCATAAAATGATTTCTCGGCAATACCTCATTACAGGTATTTTTATGGGAACCATTGGTATATTGATGTCATTGTTGTTTAGATTACAATTGGCATGGCCAGATCATAAGTTCACCATTTTTGAAATATTTCTTGGGAAATGGGCGCCGGAAGGTGTGATGGATCCCAGCATCTATCTCGCACTTGTTACAATACACGGAACTATTATGGTGTTCTTTGTATTAACCGCTGGTTTGAGCGGTACTTTCAGTAACCTTCTTATCCCCCTGCAAATCGGTGCTAGGGATATGGCCTCTGGTTTTCTGAATATGGTTTCATATTGGTTGTTTTTCCTTTCCAGCGTGGTAATGTTAATGTCTTTATTTGTTGAAGCTGGCCCCGCCTCTGCAGGATGGACCATCTATCCTCCTTTGAGTGCTTTACCACAGGCTATTCCAGGTTCTGGTGCGGGTATGACCCTTTGGCTGTCATCCATTGCTATTTTTATTGCATCTTCCTTATTAGGCTCGCTTAACTATATTGTTACGGTTATTAACCTTCGTACCAAAGGTATGTCGATGACCCGTTTGCCCTTAACCATTTGGGCGTTCTTTGTAACAGCTATTATTGGGGTAGTTTCTTTCCCGGTTCTTTTTTCAGCAGCTTTAATGCTAATTATGGATAGAAGTTTCGGAACTTCTTTCTTCCTTTCGGATATTTATATAGCCGGGGAGGTTTTACACCATCAAGGAGGTTCTCCTGTGCTTTTTGAACACTTGTTCTGGTTCTTGGGCCACCCGGAAGTTTATATTGTAATTCTACCTGCCATGGGTATCGTTTCCGAAGTTATGGCAACCAACGCACGAAAACCCATCTTTGGGTATCGCGCCATGGTAGCGTCAATTTTAGCGATTGCATTCCTTTCAACTATAGTTTGGGGTCACCACATGTTTATCTCGGGGATGAATCCATTCCTAGGTTCTGTGTTTACATTTACAACATTATTGATTGCAATTCCTTCAGCGGTAAAAGCCTTTAACTGGATTACCACTTTATGGAAAGGAAATCTGCAATTGAACCCTGCGATGTTATTTTCCATTGCCTTTGTTTCAACATTCATAACTGGTGGACTTACCGGAATTATTCTTGGGGACAGCGCCTTGGATATTAACGTTCACGATACATATTTCGTAGTTGCCCACTTTCACTTAGTAATGGGTATTTCTGCTCTTTACGGTCTTTTGGCTGGGGTTTATCACTGGTTCCCGAAAATGTTTGAGGGAAGAATGATGAATAAAAATCTTGGATATATACATTTCTGGGTAACGGCAATCGGGGCTTACGGAATATTCTTCCCTATGCACTTTGTAGGTATGGCAGGACTTCCTCGAAGATATTACACCAATACCAATTTCCCTTATTTTGATGATCTCGCCAATATAAACGTGGTTATGACCATCTTTGCGATTATTACGATTTCGGTACAGTTGGTATTTTTATACAACTTCATCAGTTCTATTTTCTATGGAAAAAGAGGTCCAAAAAACCCTTGGAATTCAACTACTCTGGAATGGACCGCAGAAATGAAACACATTCACGGAAACTGGGATGGCCCAATTCCACACGTTTATCGTTGGTCCTACGATTATAGTAAACTGAATAAGGACGAATCTGATTATGTTATTCCAGGTCAGGATTTCATTCCTCAGAATGTGCCGCTTCAAGAAAATGAAGACGAGCTTAATCATTAAAAATCAATATATTAAGTACTACTTCGTAGTTAATACGTAGTAATACTTATTGTTTTTATACTACTCTCCAATTACTTTTACATAGAGTTTTTAATATGTAGGAAGTGAGGAGTCTACAAATTAAATGGAAGCCATACTGAAAAGTGTGGCTTTCTTTTTTTAAAGGTCTTCCACAGTATTGCTATATTTGTGCTATGAATGAAAACCTTGATCCTTCCGGCGAAAATCTTTCCCCACAGGAATTGGATATTGAAAAGAAATTGCGTCCCCTAAGTTTTGAGGATTTTACGGGTCAGGACCAAGCGTTGGAAAATCTTCAGATCTTTGTACAAGCCGCCAATTTAAGGGGCGAGGCCCTTGACCATACGCTTTTTCACGGTCCTCCGGGGCTGGGTAAAACAACATTGGCCTATATTCTTGCCAATGAATTGGATGTAAACATAAAGGTTACTTCGGGACCTGTTCTGGACAAGCCGGGTGATCTTGCCGGATTGCTCACAAATCTTGATGAAAGGGATGTTCTTTTTATTGATGAAATCCACCGACTTAGTCCCATTGTTGAAGAATATCTCTATTCCGCAATGGAAGATTACAAAATAGATATAATGATTGAATCCGGACCCAACGCGCGCTCCGTACAAATTAACCTAAATCCATTCACTTTGGTTGGCGCCACAACCCGTTCGGGATTATTGACTGCACCAATGCGTGCCCGTTTTGGAATTGCTTCCCGCCTGCAATATTACACAACGGATTTGCTAACCACCATTCTGCAACGTAGCGCCGGAATATTAAAAGTTCCCATTTCCATGGAAGCTGCCATAGAAATTGCAGGTCGCAGTCGCGGTACACCTCGAATTGCAAATGCACTATTACGAAGGATTCGGGATTTTGCGCAAATAAAAGGCGATGGAAAAATAGATATTAAAATTGCAAAATTCGGTTTGGAGGCCCTGCACGTAGATGCGCACGGCCTTGATGAAATGGACAATAAAATCTTAAGAACCATTATTGAAAAATTTAAAGGAGGGCCCGTAGGAATTACGACCATTGCGACAGCCGTTTCCGAAAGTACCGAAACCATTGAAGAGGTTTACGAACCTTTTTTGATCCAACAGGGTTTTATAATGCGAACGCCCCGCGGTCGTGAGGTTACCGAAGCGGCCTATAAACATTTAGGCAAGTTGAAAGGGCCCACTCAAGGAGGTCTTTTTTAAAAACGAAAATGTCAAATATAAAAATCCCATCCGTTTCTGCTTTTCGGTTTTTGGTTCATGCCACCCAGATTCTAAAAAACCCATTGCCTTTTCATCATAAAAATTTTGAATTGTATGGTGATACATTTCGGTTGAATATCGGTTTTGGAAAATCTGTAATTTTTTCGCGCGATGCCGGTTTTGCTCAGTACGCACTTCAGAAAAACCAGAAAAACTATACGAAATCGCCTATCCAAACCCGGGATCTTTCTAAATATGTGGGATTCGGATTATTGACTTCCGAAGGCGAACTTTGGCAAAAACAGCGAAAACTAATTCAGCCCGCCTTTCATAAAAAACAGTTGATCAATTTATTGGAAACGATCCATTCTGCTATAAAAACGGAATTAACAAAAATAGAAACCGGCCGTTTTATTGATGTATTTCCCATTTTCAATGATCTCGCTTTCCAAACTGTAGTGAAATCGCTTTTCAGCAGTGCGGTGAACCAAGAAGAAATAAACAGATTGCAGCACATTACGGAATCTGCCCAAAAAATGTTGGTAAAGGAATTACGACAACCTTATTTGGGATGGTGGTTTCGCCTTAGCGGAGAAATAAAAAAGCACGTTTCAGAAACCAAGGAAGCACGGAAAATTTTAAAAAAACTTGTCGCAGAACGAAGAAATTCCGGAAAAAGGGAAGATGATCTGCTGGACATGCTGTTGGATGCCCGCTACGAAGACGGTAACGCGATGGAGGAGGAGCAATTGATCGATGAGATTTTAATTTTATTCACTGCTGGCCACGAAACCACTTCGAACGCACTTACTTTCACCTGCGAACTTCTCGCTCGAAATCCCGAAACTCAACAAAAGATTTTTGCGGAAGTTTCAAATGCAAAAGCGAATACAGAAACCTTAATGGATTTCATAAAAAGTTGCACCTTCACAAAAAACGTAATCGAGGAATCGCTTCGCCTTTACCCACCGGCCTATTTTATTGATCGGGTAAATATTGGGGAAGATGAATATAACGGAATGAAAATTCCGAAAAATTCCAGTGTTCTTTTTTCTTTGTTGGAAATACATACCCATTCAAATTTTTGGAAAGAGCCCAAAAATTTTAAACCCGAACGTTTTTCTGAAGCAAGCCCAAATGAGTATTCTGGGCATTATTATCCCTTCGGCGCAGGCCCGCGTATGTGCATTGGCAATAATTTTGCGATGTACGAAATGATACTTGCAATTGCAGAAATTATGCTGAACTATAAAATTTTGGAAAAAAAGAACCCTATTGAAATAAAGCCATTGATAACGTTGAAGCCGAAAAATGCTTTTTTGGAGTTTAGGGAAAGATAAGTGGATTCAAAAACCAAAAATACAGCCCAAATAAAATCCGAAGCCAAACGCCTCGGCTTTTTGTCATGCGGCATTAGCAAAGCGGAGTTTTTGGAGGAAGAAGCGCCACGGCTGGAAAAATGGCTCAACAAAAATATGCAGGGTGAAATGGGCTACATGGAAAATTATTTCGATAAAAGACTGGATCCTACAAAGCTCGTCACGGATTCGAAAAGTGTTATTTCACTTTTACTGAATTATTTTCCTTCCGAAACACAAAATGAAGACAGCTATAAAATTTCAAAATACGCTTACGGCACCGATTATCATTTCGTTATCAAGGAAAAATTAAAACAGCTTTTAAATTTTATAAATGAAGAAATCGGCGATGTCCGTGGCCGGGCTTTTGTAGATTCTGCCCCGGTTTTGGATAAGGCCTGGGCGGCAAAGAGCGGTTTGGGCTGGATTGGCAAAAACAGCAATTTGTTGACCAAACAATTGGGCTCCTTCTATTTTATCGCAGAGTTGATAGTAGATCTCGATTTGGATTACGATTCGCCCGTAACAGACCATTGCGGCAGTTGTACCGCCTGCATAGATGCTTGCCCAACGCAAGCCATTGTGGAACCTTATGTTGTGGACGGTAGCAAGTGTATTTCATACTACACCATTGAATTGAAAAATGAAATCCCCATTTCCGAAAAGGGAAAATTTGAGGATTGGATGTTCGGTTGCGATATCTGTCAAGATGTTTGTCCGTGGAACCGTTTCAGCAAACCGCATAATGAGCCGCTTTTTAACCCGCATCCGGAAATGCTCTCTATGACAAAAAAAGATTGGGAAGAAATTACCGAGGATGTTTTTCAGAAACTATTCAAAAACAGCGCAGTTAAACGCACTAAATTTTCCGGTTTAAAAAGGAATATTGAATTTCTGAAAGATTAACTCTTTAGGTTTCGCCGTTTCTGCCAACCGATTAACTTTGTAGACTTGAAAGTTTAAAATCAGAAATTTAAAATTCAAGTTTTTTCAGAATTAATACTTTTTCGTTTCACCAATCGCATCAATAGAACCCACAGAATATGAGCAAACAGAGCCGCCGCAGAGAAGCCCTATTATACCACGCAAAACCGAGACCCGGTAAAATACAAGTTGTTCCCACAAAAAATTATTCTACCCAGCGCGACCTTTCCTTGGCGTATTCCCCGGGGGTGGCGGAACCTTGCCTTGAAATTGAAAAGGATATTGAAAATGTGTACAAATACACGAACAAAGGAAATTTAGTCGCGGTTATTTCAAACGGTACCGCCGTTCTTGGGTTGGGGAATATTGGTCCCGAGGCTTCAAAACCAGTAATGGAAGGGAAGGGATTGCTTTTCAAAATTTTTGCCGATATAGATGTATTTGATATTGAAATAGGAACCCACGACGTAGATGCTTTCGTGGAAACAGTTAAAAATATTGCGCCCACCTTTGGAGGAATAAACCTTGAAGATATAAAGGCTCCCGAAGCGTTTGAAATTGAAAGAAGATTAAAGGCGGAACTCAATATTCCCGTAATGCATGACGACCAACATGGTACGGCAATAATTTCAGCGGCAGCACTTTTGAATGCCCTCGAAATCGCCGGTAAAAAGATGGAAAAAGTTTCAATTGTAATCAGCGGTGCTGGGGCCGCGGCGGTTTCCTGTACCAAACTATACAAAGCTTTCGGCGCGCAGGCCAAGAATATCGTAATGTTGGACAGTAAGGGCGTAATACGTAAAGACCGAGAAAATCTTTCCGTAGAGAAGGAAGAATTTGCCACGGTCCGAAAAATCGACACGCTGGAAGAAGCCATGAAAAACGCAGATGTTTTCGTGGGCCTCTCAATTGCCGACATCGTTACCCCTAAAATGTTGAAAAGCATGGCGAAAAACCCTATTGTTTTCGCGATGGCAAATCCCGATCCTGAAATTGAATACGATCTTGCAGTAAGCACCCGTAAGGATATTATTATGGCCACAGGACGCAGCGATCACCCCAACCAAGTGAACAATGTTCTCGGATTCCCTTTTATTTTCCGCGGGGCGCTTGATGTTAGGGCTACAAAAATTAATGAGGAAATGAAGAAGGCGGCAGTAAAGGCATTAGCCGCATTGGCTAAAGAAGCCGTGCCCGAGCAGGTAAATATTGCTTATGGCGAAACAAAACTTATGTTTGGCCGTGACTATATAATCCCGAAACCATTTGATCCGCGACTTATTACAGCCGTTCCTCCAGCTGTGGCAAAAGCGGCAATACAGAGCGGTGTGGCCACTACTGAAATCACTGATTGGCAGAAATATGAGGATGATCTTTACGAGCGCATGGGCAGCGATAATAAAATTATCCGCCTGCTCATAAACCGGGCGAAGCTCAATCCAAAACGCATTGTTTTTGCCGAAGCGGACCATCTCGATGTTTTGAAGGCGGCGCAGATTGTATATGAAGAAGGAATAGGAATTCCTGTTTTATTGGGAAGAAAGGAAGTGATACTGGATTTCATGGAGCAGATTGATTTTGAGGCAGATCTTGAAATACTCGATCCCAAAACCGATGAATGTTCCGACAAATGCCAGCGGTACGCCGAAAAATTTTGGAAAAAAAGAAGAAGGTCCGGTATCACACTCTACGATGCCCAAAAGCTGATGGGCGAACGGAATTATTTTGCCGGAATGATGCTCGACGAAGGTGATGTGGATTGTATGATTTCGGGGTATTCCCGATCGTATCCGCTGGTGGTGAAACCTGCGTTTGAAACTATTGGAAGGTTTGAAGGAGTAGGAAAAGTAGCCACAACGAATTTAATGCTTACAAAACGCGGGCCTCTTTTTCTTTCGGATACTTCGATAAATATCGATCCTTCGGCGAAGGAGCTTGCGAAGATTGCACAGATGACCAATTATACCATGAAAATGTTCGGGCTGCAACCTGTGATCGCGATGATTTCTTATGCCAATTTCGGTTCTTCAAAGGACGAGCATGCCGGAAAGGTTCGGGAAGCGGTGGAACTGCTTCACAAAAGCAATCCTGATATGATCGTTGATGGGGAACTTCAAACCGATTTTGCCTTGAACCCTGAAATGCTTCAGAAAAAATTTCCCTTCTCAAAATTGGCGGGCAAAAAAGTGAATGCACTTATTTTTCCGAACCTCGATTCAGCAAACAGCAATTACAAATTATTGAAGGAATTGAACGGCGTGGAATCTATCGGTCCCATTATGTTGGGAATGCGGTTGCCGGTGCATATTCTTCAATTGGGCGCAAGCGTAGAGGAAATTGTAAATATGGCCGCCGTGGCGGTGGTAGATGCTCAACAAAAAGAGAAGCGGGCCCGGGAGATGCAAAAGCCGATGAAGAAGTAACTTCTTCTTCTTCTTCTTCTTCTTCTTTTGCATCCTTTTTATTTATCGTTTTGAAACTTATGGGCTTACATTTCATATAAAATGAAGCATATTCCGTAGCCGTATTTTCCCAAAATCCCCAATGGCATTTGCAAATAATTATACTATATTTGAAGCCTTTAAGTTTTCGTTAACAAATGATAACCCATATACAGGGCAGATTAGTAGAAAAAAATCCAACCGATGTAGTGATAGACTGTAATGGAGTAGGCTATTTCATCAATATTTCATTGCACACATTTTCCGAACTCCCCACCACTGAAAATGTAAGATTGTACACCCATCTGTTGGTACGTGAAGATGCACATACGTTGTATGGATTTTCGAGCGTTGCGGAACGTGAAATTTTCGTATTGCTTATTAGCGTTTCCGGCGTGGGAGCAAGCACCGCGAGGGCAATGTTGTCATCATTGTCGCCCGAGCAGGTTTTGGACGCCATTTCACTTAACGACATAGCAACCATACAGTCCGTCAAGGGCATAGGGGCAAAGACCGCCCAAAGAGTGGTTTTGGATTTAAAGGATAAGATTTTGAAAGTATATGGTTTGTCATCAATTTCTGCCGGATCGAGCAATACGAACAAAAATGAAGCGTTATCTGCTTTGGAGACATTAGGCTTTAACAAAAAATTGGCAGAGAAAGCCTGTGACAAAATTGTTAAGGAAAATCCGCAGGCTTCGGTGGAAACGATTATTAAACAAGCTTTAAAAAATTTGTAAAATTTGAGCGCAAAAAATTACGTCTACAAGAATAGCTTTTTCAAGCTTTTAGTTATTACAAGTTTCATTTTTGGCGGCCATTCGGCCATTGCCCAAGATTCCACGGCTACGGGTTCTTCTATGGGGAGATTGGATCTTCCCAACCCTATCAGCATTCAGGATCTTTATACTTACGATCCTATTACCGACCGTTATATTTATACCCAAACTTTGGGCAATTTCAATATTGGTTACCCAATTATTTTAACTCCCGAAGAATATCAGGACCTGATTTTAAGAGAACAGATGAAGGCCTACTTCAAGGAAAAGATTGATGCTGCCGATGGCCGGAAGGAAGGTTCCGAAGAAGCTCAAAAAAATCTGTTGCCAACCTTTTATGTGAATTCAAATTTCTTTGAATCTGTTTTTGGTGGAAACACTATCGAAGTTTTGCCGCAAGGTTCTGTGGAAATGGACTTGGGGCTTCTTTACACAAAACAGGATAACCCGGCATTCTCGCCCCGAAACCGAAGCAACCTTTCTTTCGATTTTGACCAGCGCATTAGTTTGAGCTTGATAGGGAAAGTAGGAACAAGGCTTCAGATTACCGCGAATTACGATACCGAAAGCACCTTCGATTTCCAAAACCAAATAAAGCTGGAATACACTCCTACGGAGGACGATATTATTCAAAAAATAGAAGTGGGTAATGTGAGCATGCCACTCAACAGTTCCCTTATTCAGGGCGCACAAAGTCTTTTCGGGGTAAAAACACAGCTTCAGTTTGGAAAGACTACCATTACCGGTGTTTTTTCAGAACAGAAATCTGAAACCCGGACGGTTACAGCGGAAGGTGGCGCAACAATAACAGATTTTGAACTTTTCGCAGCGGATTATGACGATAACCGCCACTTTTTCCTAGCGCATTATTTTAGGGATCATTACAACGAGGCCCTTCGTCTATATCCATTTATTAACAGTAACGTGCAGGTTACCCGCACCGAGGTTTGGATAACCAATAGATCGGCCAATACGCAAAACGTAAGGAATATAGTGGCCTTGCAGGATATTGGTGAGTCCGATGCCTCAAACATTGGGCTGGATGTGCCGCCCGGAGGTTTTATAAATGCCCCACGTTCTGCATATCCGGATAACGGAAATAACGATTTTAATCCTTTCGGAATCAACGGCGGCGCTCAGACATTATTAAATCCTGCAATTCGGGATATTGCTACCGTTCGCCAAGGTTTTACGGGGGTACAGGTTCAGGAAGGAATTGACTACGCAACACTGGAAAGTGCGCGACGTTTGGAGCCGAGTGAATACCAGTTAAATTCGCAATTAGGATATATTTCCCTAAACCAAAGATTGAATAATGACGAAGTGTTGGCCATTGCCTACCAATTTACCGTGAATGGAAAAGTGTACCAAGTTGGGGAATTTTCAAATGATGGTGTAGAGGCAAACGGGGGAACACTTCCAAATGGTGGAGGTACAACCGGAAATGAACAGCAAACTGGCCTATCACAAAACCTTGTGGTGAAAATGCTGAAAAGCTCAATTACGAACGTTAACGAACCGGTTTGGGATTTGATGATGAAAAACATCTATCCTATCGGCGCCTATCAATTGGAAAGAGAGGATTTCACAATGAATATTCTTTATACGGATCCTTCGCCCTTAAATTATATTTCACCGGTTGCGAATACTCCTTTCCCCGAACCAAATCCAGCCGACCCGAATAATGTAGATTTAGATGATGCCACCCTGTTGCGGGTTTTCAATTTGGATAGGCTCAACTTCAATAATGATCCCCAACAGGGCGGAGATGGCTTTTTCGACTTTTTGCCCGGAATAACGGTGGATCAGCAAAACGGACGAATTATTTTCACAAGTGTGGAACCATTTGGGGAATATCTCTTCAACAAATTGAAACTGCAGACTCCACCTAACGGTGAAGCCCAGAATTACGAAATACCATCTACCTACAACGCTAACCAGGCCAAGTATGTATTCAATGCATTATATAATTCCACTAAAACACAGGCAGAACAATTACAGAGCGAAAAGAATAAATTTCAGTTAAAAGGAAGTTACAAATCCACCGGCGCGGATGGTATTCCTATTGGAGCTTTCAATATTCCACAAGGCTCGGTTACTGTTACCGCAGGTGGAAGACCTTTGGTTGAAGGTGTAGATTATACCGTTGATTATATTGGCGGTAGGGTGCAAATTCTTGATCCGGCACTTTTAAATAGTAATACTCCAATTTCAATAAGTACTGAAAACAATTCACTTTTTGGCCAACAGACCAAACGGTTTACGGGTTTGAACGTTGAGCATAAATTCAGCGATAAATTTCTTATAGGGGCTACCTATTTAAATTTGAATGAACGCCCGTTGACGCAAAAATCCTCTTATGGAGTTGAGCCAATCAACAATACAATTGTGGGGATGAATGCCAATTTTTCAACTGAAGTCCCTTTCCTTACGCGAATGGTGAACCATCTTCCAAACATTGATACCGATGTGGAATCCAATATTTCGGTTCGTGGTGAATTTGCTTATTTAATGCCGGGCGCTCCAAAAGTGTCAGATTTTAATGGAAAAACCACTGTATATGTTGATGACTTTGAAGCTTCCCAAACAGGAAACGACATAAGTTCACCACTTAGTTGGACACTCGCTAGTACGCCGGTGACATTTGGCGGCGATGTTTTAAATGAAGATCTTTCCTATAACTATAAAAGAGCAAAGCTGGCGTGGTACACCATTGACCCGGTATTTTATAGTGGCCAAAGACCCAATGGCATAACCGACCAAGATTTATCATCACCCTTTACAAGACGTGTTTTTAGGGATGAAATTTTTCCCCAGCAAGATATTATTCAAGGCCAGACGCAGGCGCTTTTCCCGTTAGATTTGGCTTACTATCCTTCACAGCGTGGGGAATACAATTTTGATCCTTCGGCTAATGGTACAAATACCCTTCCCGATCCTGCCTCCCGTTTTGGTGGTATTATGAGGGATCTCACCACTACCGATTTTGAGCGTTCGAATGTAGAGTACATACAATTTTGGTTGATGGATCCTTTCATTTATGAGGAAAACAATGGAAATAATGGCGGAACATTAAGTTTCGATTTAGGGAATATTTCCGAAGATATATTGAAGGATGGCCGCAAGCAATATGAAAATGGTCTTCCCCCGGATGGTGGTAGCCAAAATGTAACTTTTACCACTTGGGGAAAGGTTCCATCCAGCCAATCTCTGGTATATACTTTTGATACGGAAGGTCAAGAAAGAATCAATCAGGACGTTGGATTTGATGGGGAAATGGATGCCGAAGAAGCGGCCGATCCTCGGAACCCAACAAATAATGCAATCCGCAGTGCTTTTTCAGGCGTTCCGGATCCCGCACAGGATAACTATCAATATTTTTTACAGGCAGATGGCTCCATTTTGAATAGGTACCTTAAATATAACGGTACCCAAGGCAACTCTCCCGTAGATATAAATGCCACCAATCGCGGCTCCACCGCCCAACCGGACGTGGAGGATATTAACCGCGATAATACAATGAATACCCTCAACAGCTATTTTGAATACAACGTACCGCTTTTCCCTGGAATGGATTCCGAGAATAGTGAGTTCATTACAGATGTTAAAGGAAATTGAGGTTACTACGCAAACCAATCAGACAATTCCCGTCCGTTGGGTGCAGTTTAAAGTGCCAATTAGCAAGCCCGATCAGGCTATTGGCGGTATTTCAGATTACCGTTCCATTCGTTTTATGCGAATGTTTATGAGCAATTTCAGCCAAAATACCGTATTGCGTTTTGGTACTTTGGAATTGGTTCGCGGCGATTACAGAAGATTCCAACAAACACTTGACGTAACCGGCGAAGACCCTACACAGGACGATACCCGTTTTGAAGTTGAGGCGGTAAGCATCGAGGAAAACGAAAACCGTCAGCCTATTCCTTACGTATTGCCCCCTGGCGTAGTAAGGGAAGAATTGAACAACAACAATAATAGAATTCGCCAAAACGAACAGTCGCTCGCCTTGCGCGTATGTGGTCTTGAACCGGGCGATGGACGTTCAGTTTATAAAAACTTTAATGTGGATATGCGCCAGTATAAAAACCTGGAAATGTTTATCCACTTGGAATCCCTTCAAAATGAAACCATGCTTTCCGATGGCGATATGGTTGCTTTTATGCGAATTGGAAATGACCTTACCAACAATTATTACGAAGTCCAGATTCCTTTGAATCCAACAAATCTTAGTGCAACGAGTGCCGAACAAATTTGGCCGCTCGCCAATAGGTTGAATTTACCGTTGGCATTATTGCAGGAAGTGAAAACGCGTACGTTGGGCGACAACACAATTGATCCTACCGAAGTGACATTTTATAATCAATCAGATTTGGAAGGTGGCGTTCCCAATGGCGAAAACGAACTGCGCATTGGTATAAAAGGAAACCCGAGTTTTGGAACCGTACGTACAATTATGTTGGGGCTTCGAAATACAACTTCCAACGAAATTTGTGGAGAAGCTTGGTTTAATGAGCTTCGTCTTTCCGAACTTAAAAATGAAGGTGGTTGGGCTGCCGTTGTTAGCGTCGATGCCAACGTTGCCGACTTTGCAAATGTGAGCGCAACAGGAAGCCGCAGCACCGTAGGTTTTGGTTCCATTGAACAAGGTCCAAACCAAAGAAGCAGAGAGGATGTGCAGCAGTACGATATGGTTACCAACTTAAACTTGGGCCAATTACTGCCTAAAAAGTGGGGGATACAGTTGCCATTTAACTATGGTCGTGGAGAAGAACTCGTTACGCCACAATACGATCCCGAATATCAGGATATTGAATTGCAAAGTAGACTGGATAATACTGAAGATGCTGCAAAAAGAGATGAAATTAAAGAACAATCCGTAGATTATACAAAAAGGCAAAGCGTCAATTTTATAGGTGTTCGTAAAGAACGTACTGGTGAAGGCGATGCCAAGCCACAAATTTATGATGTTGAAAACTTTACTGGTTCCTTTTCATACAATCAAGTAGATCACCACGATTTTCAGATCGAGGATGCAATGGAGCAGATTGCCAGGGTAGGCGGTACCTATAATTACAATTTTAGGGCAAAACCGGTAGAACCTTTTAAAGAAAAGGATTCTTTATTTACCGGTAAATATTGGCAGTTTTTAAAGGATCTGAATTTTAGTTATTTGCCGACAAACATTACGGTAAGTAGCAATATTATCCGCCAGTACAACGAGCAAAAATTCAGGGAATTAAATTTACCTCCCGGAAGCCGTGGGCTGCCAACATTATATCAGCGCAACTTTCTGTTTGACTGGCAATACACCATTAATTATAACTTGACCAAATCATTGCGTTTTAACTTCAATTCCTCAAATAATAGAATTATTACCAATTATATTGACGATGAAGGTTTCGTAGATAATTCAATAGGAATTTGGGATAATTTCTTCGATGTTGGCGAACCCAACCAACATTTTCAATCGCTTCAGTTGAATTACGATTTGCCTTTGGCCAAGTTCCCATTCTTAAAATATATAAGAGCAACCTACTCCTATACCGGCGATTATCAATGGCAGGCAAGTAGTGATTTGTTCAATGAAATTCCACTTACCCTTAGTGACGGTTCAACACAAACCTATGATCTTGGTAATTCCATCCAAAATGCGCGGACGCACCAAATCAATTCCACTATTGATATGAATGGTTTTTACCGCTATATCGGTCTAACCAAAATAAAGAAAAGTAAATCCGCAAATAATAGCGGAAGGGAAAGTGATAACGGCGGAACTGATAAAAATGGTGAAGAAACCAAAGGCGGAAAATTGGGCGCCGAAGAAAAGGTAGCAAGTGAAGAAAAGAATGCCGGTGCTTCCAAATTTGGAAAGGCCTCTACAAATCCCAGCGTTTTGGGAAGTGGTGCAGGCGGAGCAGGTGGCAGCAGTTTAAATGCCGGCGATAAAGCTGTGAACAGCTTGATTGGTTTGGTTACTTCCATCAAAAAAGTTCAATTCAGCTATCAACAAACAAATGGTATTTTTCTGCCGGGATACTTGCCTGCCATCGGTTTCATAGGCACTCTAAAACCAACCACAGGTTTCACCTTTGGAAGCCAAGAAGATGTTAGGGAGCTGGCAGCCAGAAAAGGTTGGCTTACCATTTACCCAGAATTCAATGAGCGTTATACCGCCACCGATGCCCGACAATTGGACGTTCAGGTAAACTTAGAGCCTTTAAATGATTTAAAAATTGATGTAAGCGGTAACAGAATCTATTCAGAAAGTTATGCCGAAAACTACATCGTGGAAGATGGTTTATACCGTTCGCTAACGCCCAATACCTACGGTAATTTCAGCATTTCAACCTTATTGATTAAAACCGCATTTAGTGCCAGTGATGAAAATGGTTCCGCCACTTTTGAGGATTTTAAGGATAACAGATTGGTAATCGCAAACAGATTGGCAGATGATTATTACCAAGGTGCGGCTATACCACGGGATTCCCTTGGATATCCGGTTGGCTTTGGCAGAAATAGCCAAGATGTTTTATTGCCTGCCTTTCTCGCGGCTTATAAAGGAAGCGATGCCGGCAGTGAAAAGAAAGGTATTTTTCGCGATATCCCGCTGCCCAACTGGGATATTAAATATACTGGGCTAATGAAGATTGAATGGTTCAAGAAAAACTTCAAACGTTTCTCATTGCAGCATGGCTACCGGGCGTTGTATACTGTTAATCAATTTCAAAATAATTTAGATTACAATCCGGACAATACTGCGGAATTGGACCAAGCCGGAAACTTTAAGGTAAAAACAATATTGACGAACGTAAACCTTACCGAGCAGTTTTCACCATTAATAAAGATAGATTTTGAAATGAACAATTCGGTAAAAATCCTTGCCGAAATGCGAAAGGATAGGGCGTTATCATTAAGTTTTGCCAATAACCTGCTTACCGAAATAAAAGGTAACGAATATATTATTGGTCTTGGTTATCGCATTAAGGATTTGCGTATTGCCACTAATTTTGGAGGTAAAAAATCAATCTTGAGAAGCGATCTTAATTTTAAGGTAGATCTTTCCCGACGTGATAATATTACCGTAATTAGATATTTGGATATCGACAATAACCAAACCACCGCCGGACAAACAATTTACGGCGCCCAACTTACGATGGATTATGCCTTGAGCAAAAACCTTACGGCGCTTTTCTATTACGACCATATCTTCTCAAAATATGCCATTTCTACAGCATTTCCACAAACAACTATTCGAAGTGGTTTTACTTTGAGATATAATTTCGGAAACTAAAAAAACTAAAAGAAAAAAATTATGAATATACCAGCCGACTTAAAATACACCAAAGACCACGAATGGATAAAAATTGAGGGCGACACCGCCACCGTGGGCGTTACCGATTTTGCCCAGGGCGAATTGGGCGATATAGTTTATGTTGAAGTAGAAACCGTGGGCGAAACCTTGGAAAAAGAAGAGATTTTCGGTACGGTGGAAGCCGTGAAAACAGTTTCTGATTTGTTTTTGCCCCTCTCCGGCGAAATAACTGAATTCAACGAGAGTTTGGAATCTGAACCCGAAACGGTAAATTCCGATCCCTATGGAAAGGGATGGATGATAAAAATGAAAATTTCAAATCCCGATGAAATAGAAGAATTGTTGGATGCAGCAGCCTACAAAGAACTTATTGGGCAGTAGAAGCCTACTCGTCCTCGCCGTAATTTATAGCTTAGGCATCACCGTCCTTTTTTTCTTGCCTACCGCAGATTTGCCCACAATCCAATTTTCGGCAGCCGATAAATTGGTGCATATTTCGGTGTATTTTATTCTTATAAACCTTTGGCAATTTTATATATATAAAAGAAACAATCACAGTTTGGGAATGCGGTGGGTAGGTATCCTTCTCTTAAGCACCCTATTCTATGGCATAATAATTGAGATATTTCAACACCTATTCACCGCTTCCCGCGAAGCAGATATACTGGATGTTTTGGCAAATCTGATAGGTTCAATTTTGGGAATATTATTTTTCAAAAAGGCAAGACAGTATTTTGAGGCTTAATTTTTCAATTAAGTTTTATATTGATTAAGAATTTCTATATTTTAGCAACAAGTTAAACACACAATTATGGAACCCAAAAAAAATCCGAAGGCAGATGTAAGCAGAAGAAGTATGCTTTTCTTCCAATTAGGGATGATCCTCATGCTATTTTTGGCCTGGCAAGCAATTGAATGGAAATCTTACGACAAATCAGACAACGACTATGGAAAATTGGACGTTGGCGATGAGTTGGAAGAAGAAGTACCGGTAACGCAGCAACTTATACAACCGCCGCCACCGCCACCACCACCGCCACCAGCACCGGAAGTAATTGACGTTATAGAAGATGAAGATGACGTTGAGGAAACCATTATTGAATCTACCGAAACCCACCAAGATGAAAAAATTGTTGAGGTAAAGGAAATTAAGGAAGAAGTAGTGGAAGAGGAAATAGCAGATGTACCTTTCGCCGTTATTGAAAACGTACCAATCTATCCCGGTTGTGAGAACGAAAAAGGGAATGACGCCAAAAAGAAATGTATGTCCGGAAAAGTGGCAGCATTCATCAACAAAAAATTCAATACCGAATTGGCCTCAGACCTTGGTCTTGAAGGAAGACAACGTATTTCCGTTCAATTCAAAATAGATAAAAACGGAAAAGTAGTGGATGTTCGCGCCCGTGCGCCGCACCCAAGATTGGAAAAGGAAGCTGTAGAAGTTGTACAGTCCCTACCAAATATGACTCCCGGAAAACAAAGGGGTAAACCGGTTGGGGTTTTATATTCCCTTCCAATTGTTTTCGATATTCAATAAAATACAATTAGTTAAATCAAAAATCCCGCTTTTCAAATTTTGAAAGCGGGATTTTTTTGTGTTTCAATTTTGAGAATTTTTCTTAAAAATTGGCGGCTTTTTTTCAAACCCGTCCTTATAAAAATTCAGTATCTTTCGGCCGTAACAATCAAAAACCCTTCTATGAAACAGTTTTTTTGGTTTCTTGTTTTCAGTATTCCATTTTTCGCTTCGGCACAAAATCAACTGGCCCAATATGAAAAATATCCGGTTTTTGAAGAATGCGAATCGATTTCACTGGAAGCTTTGGAAAATTGTTTCAATTATACTTTGCAGAATTTTATTTATAAAAATTTCAAAGTGCCGCAAATTGTTTTTTCTGAAAACTACCAAGGTAATGTAAATGTGCTTTTCGAAGTAACAAAGGAGGGAAAATTCAAAGTCCTTTACGTAGATGGAATCTACGACGAATTGAAAGAGGAAACTAAAAGAGTGTTTGCAGAACTCCCGACCGTCGCTCCGGCAACCTATAACGGCGAACCCACATATGTACAGTTTACGCTTCCCATTGCCATTCCGTTGCGTGCTCCGGGCGAAATGATTATCGAGGAACAAGCAAAGAATGCCGCAAATTCACGTGAAAAATTGGTGGATGAATATGATGAAATTGAAAACCTGCCCTATGAAAATGAGGAATATCGAAGTAATATAAACATTCCTTTAAGCCACCATAATTATAGTTTGTTCGATCCAGCAATGAACCGTGTTGGCCTCAATAACCATACAGCCCAAAAGCCTTATGTTTATTCAGAAGTGAATAAATATTATGATTTTGAAGGCGAAAACCAAAAGCTGCTCAAAGAAAAATCCTCATGGTTTGGAAGAAAGCTTTGGAATGAGCATTTAATTACAATAAAAGGAAAGGAATATTGGCTTACCCTAGATGCTGGCGTTGATCTGCAAGCGGGAAAGGATTTTGATGCCAACATTGATACTTATAACAATACGCGTTTGGTTTACACCCAAGGTGGCCTAGGGAAAAATATTGGGTTTTTCGGGGTTATCTATGAAAGCCAAGGCCGATTCGCCGACTATTTTAATAGGTATGCCGAGTCCATTAGACCGGCGGGTGGCAATCCCGCTATTATCCCCGGTCGCGGAATTGCGAAGGGTTTTAGAAGCGATAGTTATGACTATCCTATTGCCACAGGGCATATTTCTTATACGCCTTCAAAATTTTTCAATATTCAACTTGGTCACGGAAAAACATTTTTAGGTGATGGGTACCGTTCTTTGCTTACCAGTGATAATGCCAGCCCGTACCCATTTTTTAAAATCAATACTACTTTTTGGAAAATTAAATACACCAATACTTGGATGTCTTTGCGCGATGTACGGCCGGAGGTTACCGAAGACGGCTCTTTCCGCACAAAATATATGGCGAACCACTATTTAAGCTTCAACATTACAAAACGCTTTAATATTGGCCTGTTTGAATCTGTAATTTGGCAAAACGATAACGGTCGCGGTTTCGATGTTAACTATTTAAATCCTATCATTTTTTACCGTGCCATTGAATTTTCAACCGGCTCTCGGGCTGGTAATGCACTTATAGGACTGAGTGGAAAGTATAAAATCAATGATCGTGTAAACCTCTATTCGCAATTTATTATTGACGAATTTTCCTCAAAAGACGTTTTTGGTGGAAAAGGAAGTTATAAAAATAAAACCGGCTATCAAATAGGTGCGAAATACTATAATGCCTTTGGTTTAAAGAATTTGTACCTGCAGGCAGAATACAATCGGGTGCGCCCCTATACCTATTCGCACAATACGATTGTTCTCAATTATGGGCATAACAATCAGTCTATGGCACATACACTTGGCGCCAATTTTTCAGAATTTATTGCAATTGCGCGCTACCAAAAAGGAAGGATTTTTGGTGATCTTAAATTAATAACCGCGAAACGTGGATTTGAATTCAATACCGCCGAAGACTCCAGTTTTTATGGTGGAAGTATATATGGAAATGAAGATAACCGTATTTCTACCGATGGAAACGAAGTGGCGCAAGGAAACACTACCAATTTCTTCCATGCCGAATTACAGGCGGGCTACCTAATTAATCCCGCAACGAACCTAAAAATATATGGAAGTGTAATTTATCGCGATTTCAATCCGGAATTGGATACCGAAACCGTATTTAAAAATCAGACCACTTGGGTTAATTTCGGTATTCGGACGGATCTATTTAATTGGTACTACGATTTTTAAATCTTAATTATCCTTTCCCGCTGCGGCGCGATCCTTTTTTATCTGCTCAATCCTTTCGGCAGCTTTTCGGTTTTTTTCGTTGTTGGAATCCCTTCCTTCCATGCCGTTTGCAACATCCTTATAGATGGTTCTTAAAAACGCCTCCGTGCTAATAAAACCTTTTCCGTAATCCTTGGCGTCATAATCGGCGGTAATGTTGGTCATTTTCGCAACTTCATCTTCAGATTTCTTTTTTAAATATTCCGTCGTAACCATTCTGCTTACTTTTGAAAGCATATATAATTCTTCATCCAAATCCTTAGGAGTGGCGACGTCGCCGTGGCCGGGAATAATTTTTGTGTCTTCGTTTATGATCAATTTTGCCTTTTGTATAGCTTGAATATAACCTTCAACACTACCGCCGTTTTCAAGATCTATAAAAGGATATTTTCCATTGAATAGCACATCGCCTGTATGTAACACATTACTTTTGAGGAAATAAACCATGGCATCTCCATCCGTATGGGCGTTGTGAACGTGAAAAACATAAATTTTTTCACCGTTATAATAAAAAGTAAGGTCTTCGGAAAAAGTGATTACTGGTAAGACTTTTTCAGAAATTTTTTCAGTACTATTTTTAATTTTTTGCAGTAATCTTTCGCGCACATTATTTTGTGAAAGTATTGTAGTACCGGTCTCGGCCATTGCTGGATTGCCCCCTGTATGGTCGCCGTGAAAGTGGGTATTCAGGAGGAATTCTACCGGTTTCTGGCTTTTTTTCTTTATCTCTTCCTGTATCTGTTCAATGCCTTCGGCATATTGGTCGTCTATCATAAATATGCCGTCGCTACCAATACTGAGGCCAATATTTCCCCCTTTGGCCTGTAGCATATAAATATCTTTATTGACCTTTATAAGTTTGGTGAACATTTTGTCGCCATTATCCACTTGGCAATAGGAATTGCAGAACGTAAAAATCAAAGCGCCAAAAAATATTTTTTTCAAAAACATATAGATAGATTTAAAACTTGGCTGAAAATACTAAAAAGATACCTAAAACAGCGGGTTTTGAAAGAAGATTTTTTAAGTGAAAAAATTTGTGGTTTCCATTAATTAAAATAGAATCGAAAAGGTAATTATCAATACTTTGTTTTAAAATAAAAACACTTTCCACGATCGGGAAAGTGTTTAAAAATTATGCTGAAGTAGTTTCTTAATCTTCGTTTTCCAGCCAAGCAACTGCTTCGTTTCGTTGGTCTAAATGAAAAGTTTTCACTGTCATTTTTGGAGTTACAGCATTAATGGCTTTTGAAATATTTTCCATCCAATCTAATTCGGTTACGACCGCATTTTTAGTGACTTCACCCAAATATTTCACATCCATTTTCAGGTCTGCCCAAAATGACTGAAAATTTTTCCATTCAAATTCTTTTATTACCATTAAAAATTTTATGTCCTCATGCTTCGCAGAATACTTCTCCAGCGAGGCGTTCATTTCCTTATAATCTTCTTTATCCATTTCCCCAAACATCTCTATTCCATAAATGTCATCGGGAATATGTTCTATCTTTCTATACATTGTATTGAGTATTTTGAATTAAATTATTTCTGAATAGTTTTTACGAACCAGGCGTTTGCGCCTTTTCGTAGATGAGTCCTTCTTTTTTTAATTCCTTCCAGAAATCTTCCGGCACATCGCACTTCCAAGCTTTTACGTTATCTGCCACTTGTTCCGTTTTACTGGAGCCGGGAATTATGGCGGCAAATTCATCTGCAGCGAGTACAAAATGCATTGCGGCCGTTATAATGTCAATGCCATGGTCTTTGGCAATTGCTGCAATTTTATCGCGTTTTTCGGTCATTCCTTTTGGAATATGCTGCTTATAATTGTATCGGTCCCTTCCCGCAATAAACCCGGAATTATATCCTGCACCGGAAACCAGTTTTACACCATTTTTCTTTACGGCTGGCAATAACCTATCTACCGCATCCTCGTGCTGAACAATTGAATATTGTGTGGCGGAAAGACAAATGTCTGGGTCTGCAGCGTCCATACAATCCAAAATTGGCCGTATTTTATTCACTCCCATTCCCCAAGCTTTAATAATGCCTTGCGAACGGTAATCTGAAAGCACTTTAAAAGCACCTTTTTTTGCAATTTCTAAATGATAGTCATATCGGTCCCCAACTTGGTCTTCGGAAAGATCGTGCACATAAATAATGTCAATGGAATCCAGCCCCGTTCTCTTTAAACTTTCCTCGATAGAGCGTTTTACGGCGTCAGCGGAATAGTCGTGTTTATAGTCAAAATTCAAAGGGTTTTGCCACATGGTGGGCGGGACGTTTTCTTCTGCAACTTTTTCGAAAATGCGGCCTACCTTTGTTGAAAATAAAAATTCATCTCTATTTTTTTGGCTTAAAAAATCACCGAACCTTCGTTCACTTTTGGTAAGGCCGTACCACGGAGAAGTATCAAAATAACGAATTCCCAAATCCCAAGCTTTTTGCAAAATTTCGTGCGCCTGTTCGTCGGTAACATTTTCAAAAGCCGTCCCAATGGCGACTCCTCCCAGACCTAGTTCGTGTTCTTTCTTCATTTTTAATTTTTCCATAACAGCATTTTAAATATTTCCGTAAAACTGATTTTTGGAAATATTGATTTCACTTTTATTTTAAAAATAATTAGTTCACCTTGGGAATGCCGTTAAGGAAAGGTTATTTTTTGGAGACATACTTATGAAAATAAAGTTTCAAAATGACATTTTCTAATATTTGTGTCAACTTTAATTGCGATACGGACAAAGTTTAATGGCAATATTTTTTATCTTTTAATGCCTAAAACCAACCTTATGAAAAAAATACTAATGATACTCACTTCCCACAGTGAATTGGAAGATACAGACAATACTACAGGGGTTTGGATAGGAGAGTTTACCGATCCATACTATATATTTTTAGACAAAGGTTTTCAAGTAGCCCTCGCGAGCCCAATGGGAGGAAAGCCTCCAATAGACCCCATGAGCAAATTGACCGAACACATTACCAGTTCCAATAGGCGATTTCAAGATGATTCCGCCGCCCAACAGATCTTTGGGAATACTTTGAAATTGGACGAGGTATCATCCGCAGATTATGATGCCGTTTTTTTCCCTGGCGGCCACGGTCCGTTATTCGATTTGGCCCACGATGAAATATGCGGAAGTTTAATTCTGGATTTCTTAACGGATAATAAACCTGTTGCTTCTGTTTGTCACGGTCCCGCTGCTTTACTTAAAGCGGCTGAAATGCGCCCAAATCTTTTGAAGGGAAAACGACTTACCGGTTTCTCGAATACCGAAGAAAAACTGGCATTGCGCATTGATAACATTCCCTACACTTTGGAAGACAGAATGAAAAAATTGGGCGCGGATTACCATACTGCAGCGCTTCCATTTATTGCGAATACCGAAATGGATGGTTTGTTAATTACTGGGCAAAATCCTATGTCTGCAGGACCAACGGCAAAAATTCTAATCAATTTTTTGGAAGATTAAATGCTTGCAGTTTTACACATTATTAGTGTTGGTTTGGTCGCGACTTTATCAATGACTGCTTTCAGCTATGCTTTTTCATATTTTTTTCACGGAAATTATAAGGAACCCCAACTTTTGAATTATCTAATAGATAAACTGCCAATGGTGAAATCGAGCATCTGTAGGGAACATATTCTTGGTTGGACAATCCATTGCGCAACAGGAATGGCTTTTGTGACAGCATTTATAATTTTTGAAAAGTTCTTCGAAGTTGAACATTCAATCCTAACCGGTGCTATTTATGGTTTCGTGGCAGGAATTATGGGTATAACAGTATGGGGAACAACTTTTTGGCTACATCCAAATCCGCCCAGTATAAATAAACTGCTCTATTTGGCGCAGTTGGTTTTCGCCCATATAATTTTCGGAATCGTGGCGGTGTTGCTTCTACCTATTCAATAAATCAAATTGGTTAGCCGATTTAAGTTTATCCAATTCTTCCCAGGAAATTGGCATGGCAATCCCACCGGAATCATTGGGACGCAGAGAGTATGGGCACACTGAAGTCTGGGCGTAGGCATTGCGGAGATAGTCAATAAATATTTTGCCTTCGCGTTTGTTCTTGCGCACCGCGGTTGTAAACATTTTTGGGTATTTATCCTCCAGCTTTTGGGCCATGGCCTTTACCTCATCGCGTACTTCATCAAAATCTTTTGTCCTGCGCATTGTGTACCAAACATGTAGCCCGTCTTGGCCCGTGGTCATCAATTGGGGCTCTTTTCCCTTTTTCCGAAGGAAATCGCCAATGTTCTTTGCTGCCTCCTTTACATTTTCGAAGGAACCTTCGGGTGGGTCAAGATCAAAAACCACTTTATCCGGTTTGTGTAGTTTGTCCTTTTTCGCGAGCCAAATGTGAAAACCGATAGTGCCCTGATTGGCGAGATAAATCAGACTTTTTTTGTTATTGCAGAGCACTTGTGTATTGGAGCCCTCTTCCGTTGGTATCTTTCACGGTTTTTATAAAGGAAGGAAAATAATCTGAAGCGCTTTTTTGATAGAAACCATCCTCATCCACCCCATTGGGAAATCGATGCAGGGTAAGCGGCCGATCCTTTAAATAGGGGAGGATTTTGTCCGCCACGCTTTCGTAATATTGGACCATCTTCAACTTTGTAATGTCGTGTTTAGGATAAATAATTTTATCGGGATGTGAGATTTCTACGCCTGCTATTTTCATAGTGTTTTCTGTTGATGGTTATTGTTTTACTGCTATAGGTTTTATTATTGAATTTCTAAGTTTCCTTGACTACCTCCGCAGCGTTTTTGTCATCGCGCATGCCCAGAAATCGGGGGTGGCGGAGCTTATTGGTTTTAGTCCATTCCGTAAAGCCGAACTGGCCCACGTATTTTGGTTCTATAAAATGATTTTTCCCATTATCTCTATCGGAAAAATTTGAAAAGGGAGATTCCTTTTTTTCAATTTTGTCGAAATTACTGCGCCATTTCCGAAGAAAGGCATCGTCAAAACCCGTACCTACCTTTCCGGCATAATGCAATTTTCCTTCCTCGTAAAATCCTACCAACATAGCACCAAAACCTTCACGTTCTCCTTGGGGTTCCGTAAAGCCGCCTATTACCAATTCCTGCCCATGGGCACATTTAAACTTTAACCATTTTTTACTCCGGGAATGCACATAGGTTGCTGTGCCATCCTTGGCAATAAGGCCTTCCCAGCCTTTGTTGCAGGCCTCTTCCAAATATTCCTTTCCCTTCTTGTTTCGGTGTGGCGTGTAGCAGATGGTATCATTCCAATCAATCACCTTTTTTAAAACTTTTTTGCGTGTTTTTAAGGGAAGGTTTTCCAAAAGAAAACCATCGAAATACATAATATCAAAGAGGTATAAATAAATTTTTATATCAATATTCCGAAGTTTTTCGGCATCCTTTAATTGTATCCGGCCCTGCAATTTGCTGAAACTGGTTGTTTTTCCATCAAAGGCCACAATTTCACCATCGGCAATTAAATCGGGATAGGAATGTTTTTCGAGTTCTTTGGGCAATTCAAAATAACTGTCGGACATCTCATTTTCGTTGCGCGAATACAATCTGGCTTTACCATTTTTTATACTCAACACACAACGTACGCCATCCAATTTTCGTTCGTAGATCCACTGCGGATCATCAAAATAATCCTCCGTCAATGTGGCGAGCATGGGACTAAGAAAACCCGGATGCTTACTCTTTTGAAGGGTTTCCAACTCAGACGGTTTCAGTACGGATTCCAGTTTTGTTACGCTCATTCCTCTTCCTCTGCTATTTGTTTCAAACTCCGGCCAGTGGTCACACTTTGGGTTTGGGTGCTTACGGGATTTCGGCGGGCATCAGCCTCTTCGTCATCCATTTTTATCAGCAACCAATTTCCTTTCATATTTCCACTTTTCATTTTAATGAGCGCGTACCCTCCCTTCAGTTTTTCGCCATCGAGCCAAAATTCCAAAGTGCCCATTTTATAGGCGTCGGAAAGAGTGATGTCATTTCCGTCCCCGTCTTTTTTAATATTTCTGAAAGTGCCGTGATCCCAAATCATCACAGTTCCGCCACCGTATTGGTCTTGGGGGATGGTGCCTTCAAAATTTGCATATTCTAGCGGGTGGTCTTCCGTAGGTATCGCCATGCGTTTCACCGACGGATCCGTGCTGGGACCTTTTGGAACCGACCAGGATTTTAGGGTATTGTCTATTTCCAGTCGAAAATCGTAATGGAGGTTGGTGGCATCGTGTTTTTGTATCACAAAACTAGGTTTATCTGCGTTGCCTTTGGTTCTTCCCCCTTCGGGTTCCTTCGTTTTTTTAAAATCCCGTTTCTTTTGGTACTCATTTTTCTTTTCCATTGTTAACTATCTAAAAATGCAATTTTAAGTACAAGTTACTAATTGAAAAAAAGATGTGTTTATAAGGAATTGCTAAAATTGAAGATTTGGGGGAAGCAGTATTGCATTCATAAAACCGAAGTATTTATATTTCGCCGTATTTTCCAATGATTTTATAGATTTTGCTCCGCCGGGAATATTTGGTTAGGAAAATCGGGATATTAGCCTCATCAAAAAATATCACTATAAAAGACACTGACAATCAATTATTTACTAAATTTAAGGTCCTTAAGTATCCATTTTTGGGTATTGACTGAAAACCTCCTCTTTAAGCACTTCGCTTTTATTCGGCAATTTTATTTCTGGACTGGATTCTTATAGGGTTTCGAACTATAAATCTTTTGCAAAGATGGATGAAAAGAACATCCTAAAATCGAGGTTTCCTTACCAAGCGGCCGTCACATCTGCATATTTCGAACAGATTTAAAAAAAACGGTTCTTGCCGAAGGGCTTTTTACAAAACCACTTTAGGGAATTGATATCTGGAGTTAGCCCAAAATCCAATACAACAGAGTAGGCATCATTTATAAAGAATGTAATCATGGCAAAAAATTCTGAAGAATTCAACCGAAACTTCAAAGTCCGTGTAGATTTTGAACAACCGCCCGAAAGAGAATTACGGCTTATTGGCTTTCTTTTCCTTTGCAATGGAAGACTGTTGCAATGGCAATTTGTAAAGGACAATATTTTGGAATTCAACTTAGAAAAGACAAATTCGGAAAACCAGCGTAGAAAGATAAACCCCGAACAACTCCGACTTTTTATTGCTCCCGCTTCCGATACTAAAATGACCCGGATAAGCATGCCCGAACAGTTGCAAAATTATAAGGCCTATGAAGCTGTAATTAGGCTCGACGAAAAGCAAGGTTATCAAATTTTACCTATTCCCGAAGCACTTTCTCGATACTGGTTATTGTGCAAATGCCGGGTTAACGGAAAGGTTTCAAAATGGTTCCATAAAGGGGAGGGCTGGACAGATCGTCCCGTATGTAAGGCGCGGGTTCATATTTGTGAAATAGATTCAATTTTCTATTGGATTAATAAGATTCCGGACCATATTATTGCCAGAGTGCCGGAAGCTGTATTGAAACCAAAATTTCAAATCCCGGTTCCCATTCCAGATCCGGGACCTTATCAGCTGATGCAACCTTTCCCGATAACGGGCGGAGCCAATGAAGAGAATATTTTCAAAACCGAATCCCGTGCCGCGGTTCAATTGAAAACCCTTTCTCGATTACCAGAATTGGGCGCGGACATAAAACAGCAATTAGCCTCCGGCAACCTGAATACTATTCGGGAGACCATCGCAAAAAACTATGCGTTGTTGCATCCGTGGTTCTGTTTTTGGCCGTGGTGGTGGCCCTATTTTTACCGTTGCAAGGAATTGACTGTGGTTGAAACCAATGCGAACGGTAGGTTTGAAAAGAACATTTACTACAATTGTTTTGGTGACAAACCCGATATTTATATTTGGGTGGAATATATGATAAATGGGGTGTGGACCACTGTTTATAAACCCCCTATTCCTTGCAATACCCATTGGAATTATGTGTGCGGTACCGATATAAATATCCACCTTACCCACGAAATGGTGGCGGGCGATTGCTGCTGCGACTGCCATTTACCAGGTCAAAACGTTTGGCTGCGCTCTGTGGGCTACACCAGTGTTTCGCATATAAAACAAATGCACCAATTGTTGCCGCCTCCCGGGCAATCCGTGGTTTATGATCGGGTTGGTTTAACCGATGCAGGCGCGGCGGGCGATAGTTTTTTAATCACCTCGGCCGAAGATTATAAGAGACCATTTGGTGGAACGCCCACATTCAGAATGGGCTTTGGCAATGATTTACCAAATTCTAATATGTATTATTATCGTTGGAGTTATAGAAAATTATCCCTTACCGATTCTTCCCCTATAACGGCCTATGAACCTGTAGCCCCAGTGGGTGCTTCATTTTATAAGGGTTACGATTATATTTATACCGATTCCAGCGGCGATGAGCAATGGGGAGCAGACAGCGTGAAACTCGGGCCATTTACAAAAGGTCCGAATGACGATTTATATATAATTCCACCTGAACTGCCCGAGATGGATCCGTTTAATGTTCCTACAGATTCTCATCCGCATTGGCATCAGCAAACGTATAATATGAATACGATGACATTTGATTCCACTGCCTTGGATGGTGACGGTTTGTATCAATTTAAGTTGGAACTCTTCGATAAAGCTGGAAATCTTCTTCAAGATCTTCCGCGGGCTACTTTTAAAACACCTCGCCATGACGATGCGAGTTTCAGTGAAAACGCACCCGATATTTTGTTGGAAAACCCAAATTCTTCCAACGCGGATGCTTTCAATGTTATTATGCGAATAGATAATGGCGAATGCGAAGGAGATATCTACACGGTTAATGTGAATGGTAATCCTGCGGCTTCCAACTGTTGTGGTTTTGTGAAATATACCGCCGAAGGTGAAGAGGCAGAACTTGAGCTCACCTTTAAAGCGGTGCACCCCACCAATTTTGCCGAATTCAGCTTTGGGGTCGTCAAGGGAACCTGTGGAGGAATATCAATAGCCTCAGCACGGGGAATGGTAATAGACAGTGCCTATGGTTATACCTTAAACACAGGTACTGGTATCTACAGCAAAACATTTACTCCTGCCGATTTATTGGGTGAATGTTATGAAGATGGCGCTGGAAAGGCAGCCTTCGCTGAAACTTTGCACATAATTTCTACGGCTACCGATGGAATATCGCGGGTCGCAAAAGATTATGGAAGGACCGTGGCTTTTGCCTTGGAACCATAGTAAAAGTTGTTTAAATGAAAAACCCGCGGCTTTTCAGCTACGGGTTTTTTTATTTCATTTCAAAAAATCCAAGTCTATCCTCGGGTCAGCCATCCGCGTTTACTGGCGGTTGCAATAGCATAGGGCGTAATCCAAAATAGTGCAAAGGTATATAGAATGCTGTAGGAATATGCCCAGATGGATTCGGCGGCATTGTACCTTTTAGCATAGAAAAATGCAGGGAAACTTGAAAATATAAGAATTCCAAATAAGGTGGAACTGAAAAACAATATTGGATGCGTTACAATAAAGAAAAGCATAAATAAAATAAATGGATAGCTCATAATAATCTGAAGCGATTGGCTTATAAACAGTAATCTCGCGCCGCTTTTGGAACTTTCCCTAAAATTGGTGAAAACGTATTTGGACATTTCAATATTCTCACGAACGTTGCTGCGGCCCCAGCGGATAAACATTTTATAGAGTCCTTTATAATTCTCGGGAACATTTGTATAGGCGTATGCATTTCTTTGGAAAAGAACTTTATGGCCCTGTTTTAGGATCATATTGGTCATGGCTCGATCTTCCCCGATATCGGAGGCTTTTCCCATAAAAGTCTGATTAATCCATTCTGGTAGGCAAGCAAAAACCGCACTTCTGCGATAGGCTGCCAAAGCGCCGGGAGTACATAATACTGAATTCAGGCTGCTTTCTGCGGAACGCACAAATTCAAAACTAAGTACGAAACTTACATCAAGCATTTTCGGTAGAAGCGCTTTTTTGTTGTTCAGTACGCGAATGTTACCGGCCACGGCACCACATTGTTCATCAACCACAAATGGACTAACAAGATTCCGGATTGTATTGGGTTTAACTATTGAATCACTGTCTACCGTTACAAAAACATCCCCAGTCCCCAAATTGAAGCCGCGATAAAGTGCGTGGCGCTTTCCCTGGTTTTTGGGTTGTTGGTAAATGGCAAGGCGATCTCCCAATATTTTTTTCGCCTCCTGCATCCAATACCAAGTGTCGTCCTTACTGCCATCGTCTATTGAAAGCAATTGAAGTTTGGCTTCGGGATAATAGCTGTTTGCAAGACTCATCAAGGTTTCCCATACCTGCTTGCCTTCATTGTAGGCAGGAACGATTACGGTACAAGTAGGCAATTCTTCATTACTAACGGAAGGAATAGCCTTGTAACGAAAATATCGGTAAAGGGTATATGCAAAAAATCCCGCCTTAAAAATGAGAAGGGCCGTCGCCACGATTATAAAGACATATCCCCAAGTAGAATTTACACGTTCATCATGGAAATCTGCAAAATCGGTATTCAGATAAAAAAACAAATAGGTGGCAACAAGCATTAAAAAAAAGGTGCTCGCCAGTACAAAAACACCCCAGGGATTTGTACGCTTTTTTGTCGTTTTATTTTCTGAAGGATTTGTAATGTTTGGGTTTATGGAATTAGTTGAAGTCTGGGCTTTTATATTCTTGTTCATTTTAGATTCTTTCAATTTATATTGAATACTGTCGATTTCTATAAATCGATTCGCGCGAGGATTAGCAACTGCTGTGCCATTGCCATTTTTAGAGGAAAGACGCGGTTTTATAAGAGTGATTTTATACAAAAAGCGTGTAAAATTTACACATTTGTGTTATACAAGTATACAGGTGCTTCAGCTTAGGCCTTTCCCAAAAATTGTTTAACTTCACATATAAACATTTGCTATGAGTCGAGGATTCGTAAAGGAAGGCGATCAAGAGGAAGCACCCATAATTCCGCCGCGGGCTGCATTACCGGTTGGAGCAATCAACTATGTAACTCCAACCGGGATGGACATGCTCAAAAAAGAAAGGGAACAATTGGAGAAAGAGCGCGCTAACCTAAATACCACACACGAACAACAGCGGCGTGTTGAACTTGCGGTGATACAGGGAAAAATGGAGCTACTCAATGAACGGATTGCTTCCGCACGAGTACTGGATCCGGCGGAGCAACCGCAGGACGAGGTTCGTTTTGGGGCGACCGTAAGCTATAAAATCCTTCCTGCCCCAACTTTGCACAAATTTCAGATTGTCGGGGTAGATGAAGCAAATGTGAATAAAGGCAAAATAGCCTTCGTCGCACCCTTGGCAAAAGCTATTACGGGACAAAAGGAAGGCGACCGCGTACCTTTCAAATTGGGGGGAAAAGAGAAGGAACTACTTCTTATTTCCGTAGAATATCATTCTTGATATTTTGTATTCTATTGAAAATTAGATTTATACGTTTTTCGATTAACAAAAAGTGTTTTTAAGCTACAACTAGTTCTTTTCCTGTGGTACTTTGCGAGACCCAAATTTACAGTTATCGAAAAAACCCGAACCTACCCAACCAAATCTATCATTATGCGCAAGGAAAATAACTTCATAGACCTACTTTTGGGGCCGGAATTTTTGCTATCGTTTATTCTACTTATTGCAATTCTCGGAATTATAACCTCTATAGGTTCAGTCGTATTTTATACCATAGCTGAAAGGGAAATGGTGGAAGCGCAGGAAATTAATTTGAACGTTTAGATTATAGGGGGATCTCCAAATGTTCTTCATAGGACTTTTCTATAATTTCAAAAAAATACAGCAGTATCCTTCTTTAACCAACTTTGTATCATAAGTGTTCATGCCATTCACCTTTGTTGCATTTCTGTGCTTTTATAACATATCCTATTCTCCTAGAAGTACATGTTTTTGTCTTGAAAATCAATGCGTAACGATTGCTTCTTTTAAATTTCTGGTGAATTATCCCTTCTTACTCTTAAATCCCTGTTAAAGGATACCGTCCAAGAAACCGACCGGTAAATAATGTTTAAATTAGTGTATAATAATTCTTCAGAAAATATTTTCACAATGCAACATGATATTTACAACCTCAAAACCAGCTTAAAAACCGATTTTGGAGACGCCTCTTATTACAGCCTTTCCAAACTCGAAAAACAGGGACATAATATTTCGAAAATGCCATTTTCCATTCGTATTCTTTTAGAAAATGCGCTTCGAAATTATGACGATTTTTCAGTTACCAGCGACCATTTGGATGCTATCCTAAACTGGAATCCGAAAGGAAGCGATAAAGACATCGCATTTAAACCCGCACGGGTATTGATGCAGGATTTTACCGGGGTTCCCGCGGTGGTTGATATTGCTTCTTTAAGAGCCGAAGCTGCTCGAAAAGGAAAGGACGCAAACGATATAAACCCTTTGATCCCGGTAGATTTGGTGATAGACCATAGTGTACAGGTAGATTATTTTGCTGCGCAATATGCCTATGAAAAAAATATGGAAGAAGAGTATAAACGCAATAAGGAACGATATACTTTTCTGAAGTGGGCACAAAAATCGTTCAATAATTTCAGCGTTGTTCCACCCGGAATGGGCATTTGCCATCAAGTAAATCTTGAATATTTCTCCAAAGGTGTAGTGGCGCGCGATGGCGAAGTATTTCCCGATACTTTGGTAGGTACGGATAGCCACACGCCAATGGTAAACGGTATTGGTGTAGTCGCTTGGGGTGTTGGGGGCATTGAGGCTGAGGCCGCCATCCTTGGCCAACCTATTTATTTTATTAGCCCCGAGGTTATCGGTCTCCGTTTGAGCGGTAAACTTCCGGTGGGTACAACGGCTACCGATTTGGTGCTTACCATCGCCAACCTATTGCGAAAATATGGCGTAGTGGGCAAATTCGTTGAGGTTTTCGGTCCCGGTCTGGATAATCTTTCCGTGCCCGATCGTGCTACAATAGGTAACATGTCGCCTGAATTTGGGTGCACGGTAACCTATTTCCCCATAGATGATAAAACGCTGGAATATATGCGAAATAGCAATCGCAGCGAGGAACAGCTGAAACTGGTAGAGGATTACTGCAAAGCCAATATGCTATGGCGCGAAAATGAGGATAAAATTGATTATACCGATGTTCTGGAACTGGATCTTTCCACAATTGAACCGAGTGTTGCCGGACCAAAGCGACCACAGGATAAAATAGTTTTGAAGGATTTTAAAAATAAATTTGTGGAATTGTTGCACGGTAATTTTGGAAGGGAATACATAAAACCTTCAAAAAGGGAGCAAGCCCTAACTCGATGGAAGGAGGAAGGTGGCGATCAGCCGGTGAAGCAACCAAAAGAACCGGCACGCGATACTGTAATAGAAACTGAAACAAAAAATGGGCTTAAAACAGTGTGGATTAGCCACGGCAGCGAAAAATATATGCTCTCCGACGGCTCCGTGGCCATTGCCGCTATTACTTCCTGCACAAATACCAGCAATCCCTTTGTAATGTTGGGCGCAGGTCTTGTTGCCCGAAAAGCCCGCGAAAGAGGGATAGATGTTAAGCCGTGGGTTAAAACTTCGCTCGCACCGGGCTCAAAAGTGGTTACCGATTATCTTGAAAAAGCTGATTTGCTGAAAGATCTTGGAAGCCCTGCAATTTCATTTGGTAGGCTACGGCTGCACTAGTTGTATCGGGAATTCCGGACCATTGCCTCCGCAAATTTCCAAAGCGGTGGAAGAACAGCAATTGGTGGTGGCATCAGTACTCTCAGGGAACAGAAATTTTGAAGCGCGTATCCATCCCCAAGTAAAAATGAACTTCTTGATGTCGCCAATGTTAGTAGTAGCTTTCGCAATAGCGGGAAGGGTGGATATTGATTTAACTACCGAACCACTCAGTCAGGATCACAACGGAAAAGATATTTTTCTGAAAGATATTTGGCCAACCGACGATGAAATCCATGAACTGATGAAAAAAGTGCTTTCCCCGCAAGATTTCAAAAAGAATTATGACGAAATTTTTGAAGGCAACGAAATATGGCGAAACCTGGAAGTGCCCGACAGTCTTCTTTATAAATGGGAAGACGATTCCACTTATATAAAAGAAGCTCCATTTTTTAAAAATCTTTCCGAAGAACCCAAACCTTTAAAAAACATTGAAGGTGCAAAGGCACTTTTGGTCTTGGGAGATAGTATAACAACCGACCATATTTCGCCTGCTGGCGCATTTTCGGCACAGTCTGCGGCTGGAAAATACTTAATTGAAAAAGGAGTTGAAAAAATGGATTTCAACAGTTACGGTTCCCGCCGAGGAAACGATCGGGTAATGACGCGCGGAACGTTTGCGAATGTTCGGATTAAAAATCAATTGGCTGAAAAGGAGGGCGGTTTTACCCGATATTTGCCTACCGGAGAAGAGATGACCGTTTTTGAAGCCGCTGAAAAATATAAAAATGACGCCACCCCTTTAATCGTTCTGGCAGGAAAGGAATACGGAAGCGGATCTTCCCGCGACTGGGCTGCAAAAGGAACATTTCTTTTGGGAATAAAGGCCGTACTCGCCGGAAGTTATGAACGAATCCACCGAAGTAATTTAATTATGATGGGTGTACTTCCCCTTCAATATTTAGAAGGTGAAAGCGCAGAATCACTCAATTTAACGGGCAAGGAATCTTTTACTATAACGGGTATCGAAAATGATTTGAAACCTTCAAAAAAAGTAAACGTAAAAGCCACCAACGACGACGGAAAAGTAACCGAATTTCAAGCAATTGCCCGCTTGGATTCTCCCATTGAAATCGCATACTATCAAAATGAAGGAATACTTCAGTATGTGTTGCGAGAGTTTTTGAAGAAAGATTAGAATGAAGTAAAATTCGATTATTTTCTATTCAAAAAATCTTAAAATAATTGCAGTAAATTTGCATTTCAAAATTTAAAAAATGGCGCATAAAGCAGGATTTGTAAATATAATCGGAAACCCAAACGTGGGGAAAAGCACGCTGATGAACGCTTTTGTGGGCGAGCGGCTTTCCATAATTACGTCCAAGGCACAGACCACTCGGCACAGAATTTTGGGCATTGTTAACGGCGACGATTTTCAAGTGTTGCTGAGCGATACCCCTGGCATTATAAAACCCGCGTACCAACTGCAGGAAAGTATGATGGATTTTGTAAAATCAGCTTTTGAGGATGCCGATATCCTGCTGTATTTGGTAGAATTGGGCGAAAAGGATTTGAAGGACGAGGAATTCTTCAGAAAAATCACCAATTCAAAGATTCCTGTTTTACTTCTCATAAATAAAATTGACAAAGGCAACGAGGAGTTGCTTTCCGAAGCGCTAAAATTGTGGCAGGAAAAAGTGCCGAATGCTGAAATTTTTGCAATTTCTGCCCTTCAAAATTTTGGTGTCCCCGAAGTTTTCAACCGTATTATTGAATTACTGCCGGAATCCCCGCCATTTTATCCAAAAGATCAACTCACCGATAAGCCTGAGCGCTTTTTTGTAAACGAGGCCATTCGCGAAAAAATATTGATGCACTATAAAAAGGAAATCCCATATTCGGTAGAAATTGATACCGAGGAATTTTTTGAGGATGAAGATATTATCCGCATCCGCAGCATTATTATGGTGGAGCGCGAAACCCAAAAAGGAATTATTATCGGCCATAAAGGTGCCGCTTTAAAACGGGTAGGGACGGAGGCTCGCAAGGATTTGGAAAAATTCTTCGGAAAACAGATCCATTTGGAACTGTATGTAAAAGTGAATAAAAACTGGCGCAGTGACGAGCGGCAGTTGCGCCGTTTCGGGTATAACCAAAGGTAAAAATTCCGAATTTGAAATTCCCAATTCCAAAAATCTTAATTTGGAATTTGCCTCATGTAATTTGGAAATTTCAATATAGTTTCTTCTAACATTAAAAAGCTATTTTTGCACTTCAATAAAAATTTAGAAATATGAGCATAGTTGCCGTAGTAGGAAGACCAAATGTGGGAAAATCAACCTTCTTCAATAGATTGATTCAACGCCGAGAAGCCATTGTAGATGCGGTTAGCGGAGTTACCCGCGATCGTCATTATGGAAAAAGCGATTGGAACGGAAAGGAATTTTCACTAATTGATACCGGTGGTTATGTGAAAGGAAGCGACGATGTTTTTGAAGCTGAAATAGATAAACAGGTTGAGCTTGCCATTGATGAAGCGGATGCCATAATATTTATGGTTGATGTGGAAAGTGGAGTAACCGGAATGGATCAAGAAGTCGCAAAATTGCTTCGGCGCTCAAAAAAGCCCATTTTCTTGGCCATTAATAAAGTTGATGCGGCTTCCCGCGTAAACGATGCTTTGGAATTTTATTCACTCGGTTTTGAAAACCAATACAACCTTTCAAGCATAAACGGAAGCGGAACGGGCGAGTTATTAGACGATTTGGTGAAGGTACTTCCCGAAAAGGATGATGAAGATGAAAGTGAATTGCCACGGTTTGCTGTGGTAGGTAGGCCGAATGCTGGAAAATCATCTTTTATTAATGCGCTAATAGGGAAAGATAGATACATAGTTACAGATATTGCCGGAACCACTCGTGATAGTATTGATACGAAGTACAACCGTTTTGGATTTGAATTTAACCTGGTAGATACCGCAGGAATCCGTAAAAAAAGTAAGGTAAAGGAAGATCTTGAGTTCTATTCGGTAATGAGAAGTGTTCGCGCTATAGAACATTGTGACGTGGTAATTTTGGTCTTTGATGCAACACGCGGTTTTGACGGACAGGTTGAAAACATTTTCTGGTTAGCGCAACGAAATAATAAGGGGATTGTGATATTGGCCAATAAATGGGATTTGGTGGAGGACAAAGAAAGTAGCAGTGTAAAGGATTATGAAAAATACATTCGCCAACAATGCGAACCTTTTGTTGATGTTCCGATTGTTTTTATTTCCGTTTTAACCAAGCAGCGTATTTTCAAAGCCATTGAGACCGCCGTCGAGGTTTATGAAAATAGGAGCAAAAAAGTAAAAACAAGTGAGCTTAATGAGGTGATGCTTCCCATTATCCAAGCGTATCCGCCTCCGGCTTACAAAGCCAAGTACGTAAAAATTAAATTCTGCACCCAATTACCAACACCGTATCCGAGTTTTGCCTTTTTCTGCAATCTTCCACAATATGTAAAAGATCCCTATAAGCGTTTTATAGAAAATAAACTGCGCGAAAACTTCGATTTTTCTGGGGTGCCCATTACGGTTTACTTTAGAAAAAAATAAAATTTTTCTTGTCTTTTATAAAATTCATTCTCTCCATACTGGATGTGCTTTTTATTATAGCCCTATCCTCTACTACCCTATGGGGTACATTCTACACCCAATTACACATAGTATCCAAGTTTGCGCTTTCTGTGGTTTAAATACGTTTCACGAAAACTTCCGCACCAATTAGTATACTTCAAAAAAAATATAATTTCCTTTCATTCTATAGAAATCGATCTTTTTCAACTAAATATACTTTTCATGAAATTATAAAAATTTAACATAAAGAGCATGACATTGTTTTAAATAATTGTTAATTTTATTAGGTATTATGAAAACCTTAAATGCATATCGTAGGGTTTTCTTGAATATTAACCTTAAACTAATCTTAAAATTCAATTATGAAAAACAATTACATTTTTAAAGCGTTGCTGCTATTTTGCGTTTCTGCAGCATTTTCGACCTCTGCTTTCTCCCAAGGAGATTGTGATGATCTTTCAACTCCAGTAATGGCGCAAATGGGTCTTACCGATGAGCCTGCTGCCCCATTTGTTGTTCGCGCAGGCGATCAGGACGGAAGAATTTTTAGGGACGGTATTGCTACTGTATGTCCTAACAAGCCTTATCCTGGAAACTTTAATCCTGGGACAATTTACAATTGGACTTCTATTTTATTGTACAACAATAACCCTGCTGCTACTTGTATTACCATCAACGTAGATGTTGATTCTGGTACCCTTCCTTGTGGTACAAATGGCCATGGCCAAGTATATCAAGAAGCTGGTGGAGCAAACATGGCTCCTTATGATCCAATGGACCAAGCCACAAATTTTGTAGGCGATGTGGGATCATCCGCATCACAGCCTTTCTCGGTAACTGTAGATCCAGGATGGTTCGAAGTGGTATTTACCAACACTGCAGCTCCTGACAACTGTGATTTCTCCTTTACTATTGACGATGGCGGTGCAGGTTTAATTCGTTGCCAAGAAATTTTGGGAGTTGGCGATAACAATTTGGATGCCTTTACAATGTCTCCAAACCCATCACAAGGATATGTTGATTTCTCTTTCCCAAGAAACCAGAACGTTTCAAATGTTTCCGTTTATGATGTTACTGGAAAACTGGTGATTAGCCAAGAGGTATCTTCAAATATTTTAGGAATGAGTACTACTTCAATAGGCTCAGGAATTTATTTTGTGAAGGTAAGCGGGAAAAATGGTAGCGCAGTTAAAAAACTGATTGTAAACTAACTAAATACCAAGCAAAAGAAAAGCTTCGCAATTGCGAAGCTTTTTTTTTATTCTATTTTAACGAATTCATGCTGAAGAATTACCGTATTATTTACCATCCACCGCTGGCACCGCCGCCGCCAAAACCACCGCCGCCGAAGCCGCCACCGAAGCCTCCTCCGCCTCCGCCTCCGAAACTGCCACCGCCGCCAAATCCGCCGCCTGACCTGCCAAGGCTGCTCAGTATTATCATATCCATTAAGCCGCCTCCAACTCCTCGTCTTCCTCCACGGCCGCCTTTACCGCCTTTACGGATTAGGGCGATAATAATTATGATGAAAATAAAAATGATAAAAAACGGAACTTTTCCGCTTCCCTTTTTGCCGAAATCGCGATCTTCCTTGAATTCACCATTAAGAGCGGCAAAAATAGCGTCACTACCTTTATCCAGCCCATTATAGTAATTTCCATTTTTGAATTCCGGAACCATGATCCGATTTATAATTCGCTCAGACATTAAATCGGTTAAGCGGTATTCAATCCCGTAACCCGTATTTATATCTACCATCCGGTCATCCTTCGCAAGCGTAATTATTATACCGTTGTCTTCATCTTTTTGTCCGATGCCCCATTTTTGCCCCCACTGGGCCGCAAGTAGGGAAATATCCTCACCCTTGGTTGATGCGATAATAATACAAACAATTTGGGTAGAGGTAGAATCTGCATAACGTATCAATTTACTTTCCAGGGAAGATTTTTCTGATGGGGTAAGTAAATTCATATAATCGTAAACTGAAGTCTGTACCGAAGGTTTTGGGGGAATTTCATATTGTGCCGATAGATTCTCGGACCAAAATGCAATCGCAAGTATCGAAAGTATAAAGAGATATTTTTTGAAAAAGTTGATGGGTTTTAATTTTAAGGAGTTACAATTCTCTTTTTTGAATTTTTAACATTGAATTTGAAACCAATTCACCCGACCGAAATATCGTTCGGCAGTTCATTTTTGTCATCTTTTTTATAGGGAAAATGCTGTTTTAATTGTTCGCCGGCCTTCAATATGCCTTCTACCAAACCTTTTTTCATGTCACCATTTTTGAAGTGGCCCACAATAATATCCTTTGTGCTTTCCCAAAAATCCTGTCCCACGATATCGTTTATTCCCTTATCGCCCATAATTACGAGGGTGCGATCATTCACTGCTACGTAAATTAGCACACCGTTGCGTTCTTTGGTGTTATCCATCTCCAGCATATCGAAAACTTCCGCGGCGCGATCAAAGGCATCAATATGCTCATTGGGTTCTTCTGCTGAAATGGATGTGGGTTCCAAATGAATCCTTATTTCTCCCGAAGTATTTTTTTCGGCAATGCGAATAGCTTCAACAATAGCCGCTTCCTCTTCCGAAGTAATGAAATCCTCAACTTTCGACATTATTTTTCCTCTTTATTATTTCCGAAATCAAAATCAACTTTTGGCGCGTTCTCACTTCCGGCATCTGCTTTAAAATAAGCTTTTTCGTGGAAGCCCAACATTCCTGCGAACATTTTAGTCGGGAACTTGTTGATTTTCGTATTAAACTCGCGAGCTGTATCATTGAATCTGTTGCGTTCAACATTTATACGATTTTCGGTTCGTTCCAATTCGTTTATCAATTCCTTAAAATTTTCGTTCGCCTTTAAGTCGGGATATCTTTCAAAAACCGCCAACAATCGGGAAAGGGCAGAGGTAACACCTGCCTGTGCTTCCTGGAATTGCGCTAGTTGCTCGGGCGTAATATTAGAAGGATCGATGTTTACCGAGGTAGCTCTACTGCGAGCTTCGGTAACGGCAACCAATGTGGATTGTTCAAATTCTGCATATCCTTTGGCGGTGTTTACAATGTTTGGGATAAGGTCTGCACGCCGTTGATAGGCACTTTCAACATTTGCCCATTGGGCGGTTGCGGTCTGATCGAGTTCAACAAGCCTGTTGTTTAAGCTGGCCATATAAAGGCCAATGAGCAATATAATACCGAGAATAACAATTACGGGAAGCCATTTTTTCATGATTGGTTAGTTTTAGAGTTGATTTTTTATTTTTAGAAGTTCTGCCTTTACGGTTTCCAATTTTCGGATGATCTCAAAATGGTCCAAGGTTTTTTGTTTGTTTTCCTTTAAATGAATTTTTGCGCCTTCAAGAGTAAACCCGCGTTCCTTTACTAAATGGTAAATGAATTCCAGATTTTTAATATCCTGCGGGGTGAATTTTCTGTTGCCCTTCGCATTTTTTTTAGGTTTCAGCACATCAAATTCTTTTTCCCAAAAACGAATTAGCGAAGTGTTAACCTGGAAAGCCTCGGCCACTTCGCCTATACCGTAGTATAATTTTTCGGGTAATTCTATGTGCATTTTTTGTAATTATGAATTTTGAATTTTCTTCTAAATATAGCGACTTTACTTCCGCATTGATAATCCGTCTTCAAAATTAATCCAAAGATTGATTTTCCTGCTGGGCTTTTTGGAGCACTTCGGCAAATTCTTCCGCAGTTAAACTTCCGTAGTAAAAATTGATTGGGTTTATGCGTTCGCCGTCCTTAAAAACCTCGTAATGGCAATGGGGTGCCTCACTTCTTCCCGTGCTTCCCACAAAACCAATAATATCGCCGCGTTGCACTTTTTGTCCCGCCCGTACATTGTATTTATACAAATGGCCATAAAGACTTTCGTAGCCATAGCCGTGATCAACTACTATATGGTTTCCATAGCCAGTTGCGGTATTATCTGCTCGCGCTACTACACCATCGCCGGTCGCATAAATGGGAGTACCGCGGGGAGCGGTGAAATCCATGCCGTAATGGAATTTTCGTGCTTTCGTAAAAGGATCCGTTCTATAGCCGTAACCGGATGCAATCCGCGTTAAATCCTCGTTTTTGACGGGTTGGATTGCAGGAATGGCCGCTAAAAGTTTTTCCTTTTCTTCGGCGAGTTTGGCTATTTCATCCAACGATTTTGATTGTACAACAATTTGTTTTGTAAGAATATCGAGATTTCGAGTAGTATTGATTATAAGTTTTGAATTATCAAAACCCTCCAAATCCTTATAACGGTTTATCCCTCCAAAACCTGCTTTTCGCTGTTCGTTCGGTATTGGGTTGGCTTCAAAATATACGCGATACAGATTGTTATCCCTGTCCTCAACTTCAGAAAGTACGGTCTGGGCTTGATCTATTTTTTTGTTCAGCAGTTCAAACTGAAGCTCCATATTTGCCAATTCCCGATGCAGCGCTTTTTCCTTGGGAGTTTCCACGTACGGCAGATTTATGTAAATAAGCAATAGCAGAAACCCGCTTAAAAACATTCCCAATAAACTTAGAACGAAGATTTTAACCTTTCGCCCCTTTTTTCGTTCTATTTTTCGGTACGATAACGTTTCACTATCGTAATAATATTTAACCTTAGACATGCGCTAAAAAAATCCTATTTTTGCCCTCTGTTAGGCGATTAATTTAATGTAACGTTGTACAAATATAGAAATTGTTTGCCCGTTACCCTAACAATCAATTTTAGGATAATTTTATAAGTGATGAAGAGCAGCGAAATCCGTTCCCAATTTTTAGAGTTTTTTAAGTCCAAACAACACCTTATTGTTCCCTCGGCGCCCATGGTCGTGAAAAACGATCCAACGCTCATGTTTATAAACAGCGGGATGGCACCTTTCAAGGAATATTTCCTCGGAAATGGAAAGCCCAAAAGCAACCGTATTGCCGACACACAAAAATGTCTTCGCGTAAGTGGAAAGCACAACGATTTGGAAGAAGTGGGAATGGACACCTACCATCATACTATGTTCGAAATGCTGGGGAACTGGAGTTTTGGCGATTATTTCAAAAAAGAAGCAATCGAATGGGCGTGGGAACTTTTGACCGAAGTTTATAAAATTGATAAGGAAATTCTGTACGTAACCATTTTTGAAGGTGACGAAAGTGAAGGGTTGCAACGTGATACCGAAGCCTACAATCTTTGGAAACAATTTGTGCCAGAAGAAAGAATTCTGAACGGAAACAAAAAGGACAATTTCTGGGAAATGGGCGACCAAGGCCCGTGCGGGCCCGTGCAGCGAAATTCACGTGGATATTCGTTCTGCCGAAGAAAAAGCGAAAATTCCCGGAAAGGATTTGGTGAACAACGACCATCCGCAAGTGGTGGAAATCTGGAATTTGGTTTTTATGCAATTCAACCGAAAAGCCAATGGCAGCCTTGAAAAATTGCCCGCACAACATGTGGATACGGGGATGGGTTTCGAGCGTTTGTGCATGGTTCTTCAAAATAAACAGAGCAATTACGACACCGATGTTTTCACGCCATTAATTCGGGAAATTGGTGCAATAACAGATACAAAATACGGCGATCCCGAAGGGTCGGGAAAAGAAAGATATCGCGATTAGGGTAATCGCAGATCACGTTCGCGCCGTCGCATTTTCCATTGCAGACGGTCAATTGCCAAGCAATACTGGCGCCGGTTATGTAATCAGAAGAATTTTAAGAAGGGCAATCCGTTACGGATTTACGTTTTTGGATAAAAAAGAACCTTTTATTTATAAGTTGATTGAAACTCTTGCCGCGCAAATGGGCAATGCTTTCCCCGAACTTATTTCCGAAAAGGATTTAATTACAAATGTAATTCGGGAAGAGGAACAATCATTTCTGCGAACGCTGGACCAAGGTTTGGTATTGCTTGAAAATGTTATTGAAACAGCCAATTCCAAGGAAATTTCGGGAAAAAAGGCATTTGAACTTTACGATACTTTCGGTTTCCCAATTGATTTGACAGCATTGATTTTACGCGAACGCGGCTATGCTTTAAATGAAAAGGAATTTGATGCCGAACTTCAGCAGCAAAAAGAGCGTTCCCGCGCCGCCACCAAAGTGGAAACTGGCGATTGGGTTGTTTTAAGCGGAGATTCCGAAGAGGAATTTGTGGGGTACGATACTTTGGAAACCCAAGTAAAAATTACCCGTTACCGAAAAATTGCTAGCAAAAAGGAAGGTGAAATGTTCCAACTCGTTTTCAACCAAACACCTTTTTATCCCGAAGGCGGTGGCCAAGTAGGCGATAAAGGTTATTTGGAAGCTGCGGACGGTGGCGTAACTTATATTGTTGATACCAAAAAGGAGAACAATTTAATTATCCATTTTACCAAGAACCTTCCCCGAAATCCGGAAGGTACATTCCGGGCCGTCGTGGACGATAAACAGCGCAGCCGCACTGCGAGCAACCACACCGCAACGCACTTGTTGCACCAAGGTTTGCGGAGCATTCTGGGCGAGCACGTTGCCCAGAAAGGAAGTATGGTACACAGCCGCAATCTGCGGTTTGACTTTTCGCATTTCGCAAAAGTGAGCGATGAGGAATTAAAGCAGGTGGAAGATTTTGTAAACTCTCGAATCCGCGAAGGAATTGCGTTGGAAGAGCGCAGAAGCATTCCTTACCAACAAGCTATCGATGAAGGTGCAATTGCACTTTTCGGTGAAAAATATGGCGATGCTGTACGGGCGATTAAATTTGGAAAATCAATGGAACTTTGCGGCGGAACACACGTTCCGAATACGAATGATATTTGGCATTTCATTATTACCTCCGAAGGCGCCGTAGCTTCGGGAATACGCAGGATTGAAGCGATTACAGGCGATGCTGCCAAACAATATTTTATTGACAGAAGTGAATCGTTCGCATCGCTTCAAAAAGCGTTAAACAATGCGCAAGATCCTGTGAAAGCTGTTGAAAGTTTACAGGAGGAAAACAACAGTTTGCAAAAACAAATTCAGCAATTGTTGAAAGACAAAGCGAAGAATTTAAAAGGTGATTTAAAATCTGATATTGAAGAAATAAATGGCATAAATTTCCTCGCCAAAAAAATTGATTTGGATGCCGGCGGAATGAAGGATTTAGCTTTTGAAATGGGCGGAGAAACCGAAAATCTCTTTGTGGTTTTTGGTGCTGAACAGGATGGAAAAGCGTTGTTGGCGTGCTACATTTCAAAGGAATTGGCTTCGGAAAAAAACCTCGATGCCGGAAAAATTATCCGTGAACTTGGAAAATACATTCAGGGCGGCGGCGGCGGACAGCCATTCTTCGCAACTGCGGGAGGTAAAAATCCTGCGGGCATTGAGGAAGCTTTGCAAAAAGCAAAAGATTTTATAAAGTAATTCTTTGCGTTCTCTGCGCCTCTGCGGTGTAAATTTAACCGCAAAGACGCAAAGTTCGCAGAGGTTTCTACCAATAAAAATGAAACTACAAACCATAATTTCACTAAAACCCGAAGAAAATCAAATAGATTATTCTTCAAAAATCCTTTTGTTGGGAAGTTGTTTTTCGGAAAATATTGGGGCTAAGTTTGAGTATTTCAAATTTCAAAATCTGCAGAATCCTTTTGGGATTATTTTCAATCCTGTTTCTATTGAAAAGCTTGTTATTCGTGCGATTGAAAACAAAACGTTTTCAGAAAAAGACATTTTTGAACACAACGGAATTTGGAAATGTTTTGAAGCACATTCAGGGATTTCAGGTATGGAAAAAGATGAATTTCTTCGAAACTTAAATACTCAGCTTCAAAATTTACGGGAGGCACTTTTTTCTTCCACAAATATAATTTTTACGTTTGGGACTTCTTGGGTCTATCGGGAAAATGAAAGTTGGAAAGTCGTTGCCAATTGCCATAAACTTCCACAGAAAAATTTCACTAAAGGATTGCTTTCCATCGAAGAAATTTCAAAAAGTATTCAAAACATTTTCAATAAAATTTCGGAAGTAAATCCGAATGCAATCATTATAAATACCGTCTCTCCCGTTCGGCATATAAAAGATGGTTTCGTGGAAAATTCGCTCAGCAAAGCGCATCTAATTTCTGCCATTCAATCAATGTCACTTCGAGCGCTGTCAAGAAGCCATTATTTTCCGTCCTTTGAAATCATGATGGACGAGCTCCGCGATTACCGTTTTTACGCCGAGGACATGCTTCACCCAAACAAAACGGCAATTGAAATTATTTGGCAGAAGTTTTCAAAAGTGTGGATTGCTTCCAAAACGGAGGAAATTCAAAAGGAAATCGCTTCTATACAAACGGGTTTAAACCACAGACCTTTCAATCCGCAAAGTGAGGAACATCTTCAGTTTTCAGAAAAACTTCAGCAGAAAATTACGAATCTTCAGGAACGGTTTCCGCATATAAATTTTTAATTCTTCTTTCATAATTCTGCATTCATAATTAAAGAATACGTCAAATGCCGTATTGTCTTCTGTTTGCTTTTGGGGCAATTTTGTTTTCATCAATAATCACAATCCTTTAAAAGGAACTAAAAACCAAACATTATGAAAACATTCAACAAAACAATTTTAGTATTATTCGCAGTTATTGCCGTGAGTTTAACATCCTGTAAAAAGGACGATGACGGGGGCGGGGAAGGAAGTGCCGGTTCAGGAACTCTAGCAGCAAAAGTGGAGGGTTCCAACTATAAATCTGATGCCTCGCTTACAAGTGCTACCCGGACCGATGCCAATGGAACAAGTACGGTATTGATTACCGCAAACACCCTTAACGGCAAAAATATGACCTTGTCCATAATTGGCGGTTTTGACGGGGTTGGCACGTATAATATTGGCGGCGGTGCAAACGTATTTGGCAACGCGAGCTACACCGAGGTAGATGTGGCAAATCCAATGAATGCGCAAACCTGGGTTGCACCTTACGATGAATCTGTTGCGGGTGAAATTAAGGTTTCAGAAGTTTCCAGCACAAAGATCAAAGGTACTTTCAATTTTAAAGGAAAAAATGCCGATGGCAGTTTCAAGCAAATTTCTGAAGGCTCTTTTAACGTCAATTTCAAATAGTTTTTAGCCAAAAAAGAAAATCTCAAATGTTGAGGTTTTTACGTGGGCCGGGGATGAAACGCAAGTTTTGTCTCCGGTTTTTTTTGGCCCCTCCCGTCCTCCCCAAAGGGGAGGAGCTAAACATAATTCCCCCTTTAGGAGGTCAGGGGGCAGGAAGAATACGTCAATTGCCGTATTGATTCGCCATTTATTCCGGAGCATCTTTGAACTTCAACATTTAAAACCACGTTTATGAAATCTTCAACTTTTTTCTTTCCATTGCTGTGCCTCATTTTTTGCGTTGGCACGAATTTGAACGCCCAAAAAGCCGAAACTCCGGACTTTAGATATGATACGGGAGCAAAAATCAATGAAATGTCGCTTACTCAGGGCGGGACTTTGGTAGTCGCCACAAATGATGGGTTGGTTGGCATAAAACCCGGAAGCAACCAATTGCTTTTCAACTTTACCGAATATGGAAGAGTAAAGCCAGAGGAATTGACCTTTGTTCCCAATGCGCCTTACGTAATAGTTGCACAGGGCGGCTTTGCGAATCTGACCGCCAAAAAAACCGTTATCGATTATATTTCTGGCAAAACCCTTTTCAATACTGAAGGCAACGGTTGGAAAATTGCTTACAGCTGCGATGTTAAAATGCCACAAAATAAATTGGTCGTTACAGGTCAGCGCCGATCCGAGGAAAAATATGCCACTGCGGTCGCGGTTTACGATCTAAACACTGGCAAAGAAGATTATCGATTTAATTTGGGCGATCCCGGTAAAGTAACCATGGGCGCAGGAATGCAGCCCAGTGGATCAGTACTTAATGCTGAAAGAATATCTCATTGTACCAACCACCAAAGGGTTAGTTGCCAAAAAAGCGCAAAACAGGTGAAACCCTGTGGGAAAATGATGTAAAGAATATAAACTGGATGGTGGCAGATGAAACCGAAAAAGAAATTTATGCCTTTGAAAGCGTAAACCAAGGGAAAAACACTCGCATCCACAAAGTGGGCGTGAACGGTGCCGAACTTTGGAAGGATGACCATAAAGTGAAAGGGCAGGTGGTAAATTTTGAAATCCTTCCCAACGGAATTGCAGTGGTGAGCAACCAGAGCGATGGTGGCAGTAACAGTGTTTTTGCCCCCAGTAACGAATCGAATATTGCCTTTTTGAGCGCCACCAATGGAGAGGATCTGTGGGATAAAGCCCCAAAAACCAAAGGTTATGTACAGCATTTCTATGTGATGGAAGACGGAATTCTCTTCGGAATTTATCAAGGCGGTATCAATAAAATTTCTTTCGATGGGCAGACACTTTTCAAAAAACCATTGAAAACGGGTGAGAACATTTTGACAATGGCGGAAACACCACAGGGTTTAATATATATCACTACTGAAGATGCCAATATCGTAAACCTAAAAACAGGCGATCAGGTTTGGAGCAAACCATTAAAATACAAAAGAGCCGGTGCTGTAAGTTCAACTTTCGACAGTAAAAACAATAGATATTTAATTAGCGCAGACGAAACTTTGTATGCCGTTGATGCTACCTCTGGAGAAGTAAGCACATTGGCAGAATCAAAATTTGATGGCAAGGAAGCTCCTTCGCACGTAGAAATCCGTGATGGCGGAATTTTATTGACCAGCGACCAAAACATGCTTTTGATGGATTGGAATGGCGGCAAGCAATGGCAGGAATATTACCGTGCGCCCGGTAAAAGTGCCATGGGAGCTATTTTAGCGGGAGTTTCTGCAGTTGCTGCGGCAACAGCTGCCACCGCTGCCGCGAATTCTTCAATGAATAATAGGTTGCAAGGGTACAATCGCCAGGCAGACCGGGAAGCGGATTTGGCCGGCGGACTTGCTGCCGCGACCGGAGCTTCAATTTCAGAAATGTTAAAACGCTTTAAAGCAACTGCCGCAACCGAAAATGACCAGTTCATTCTTACAAAATTGGATGATGGCGTGGGGCTTGTAAAACTGAATAAGGATACTGGGAAAAAGGATAAGGAAATCGTGTTGAAAGATAAACAACCCGAATATATTGTAGATGAAATTGGTGGCTTGCTTTATTACAAGGCTGACAACAATTCAATATTTGCATACGATCTTACAAAATAAGTTGCCAATTAATTATGCCAACCGCAGATGAAGTGAGGAGCATTTGTGGCCATAAGCCCCATTTGTAAAAATGGGGCTTAATTATTATTCAATTAAAAATGGGAGGACGCTTGCCTTAGTCAGTATCAAAAAAAGAAATGTATATTTAATTATTAGATTGAGATGTATTTTCAATATTTCATAATCTTACTGTTTATTCTTTGTTTTGGAACACTTCTGTGGTTTTTTCAAAATAATAAAAATAAAGAGACAAAAAAACATGGGCAGCGCATGGCAACCCTCAATTATTCCCTGGAGCTAAATAAGCAACAGATTGCTGTCAGAAAAATGAATATGGATCGATACAATTTTATGATGCAAAATATAGAGGATGCCTTGGTATTTCAACCACAAATAAAGTTGAACACAAGATAGGATTGTATGGGCAAAATTATTTTTATCCTTTCATTTTTTATCGGTGTTGCGGCATTTGGCCAATCTAAAAAACAAATTGATTCCATCAACCAACTTTACGTGCAGGGCCTTAATATTCCACAGGATTCACTTATTGCGCTGTTTAAAAAAAATGCCGAGAATGCAATTAAAATTTCCTATGAAATGGGGGAGGCAGATGCATATTCAGAATTAAGTTTGGTGTATGCCTATCAAGGCAAATATGAGGAAAGTGCCAAAAGTGTTTTAAAGGCCATTCCTATTTATGAAAAACTGGGCAAAATCGATAGGCTGGCGACCCATTATGCTCAAACCGGTTATTCCATGAAATACAATGATTTGGACAAAGCGATGTATTTTATGCAAAAGGGAAAGGCGATTGCCGAAGCAAATAATCTGGAATATGAACTGAAGGACATTTATAACAACTATGGGGTTTTAAAAGAAATAAATAAGGAGCTGGACAGTGCACTGTATTATTACGGCAAAAGTCTGCAAATAAAGAAAAAAATAAACGATACCGTAGGCATTCCGTACAATTGGAGCAATATGGCCGGGGTTTATTCAATACAGGGAAATTTTTCCAAATCGAGGGAATATTTCAACAAATCTTTACAACAGCGACTTGAATGGTCAGATTCTTTGGGGATTGCTGAAAACTATACACAATTGGGAGAAGTTTTTATTGCCGAAGAGAAATGGAATCAAGCCATTCCGTTGGTGAAACAATCGCTGCCAATATCAAGAAAAAAGCAATACCGAAATTTAACGCAATACAACTATAAACTCCTTTCGGATATCTTTAAAAAATTGAACAATGCAGATTCCGCACTCTACTATTTTGAGCAATTTACTGCTATAAAAGACAGTGTTCAAGGCATACAGGTACAAGAAAAAATTGCTGCCCTAAATGTTGAATACGATACCGAAAAAAAAGAGAATGAAATTTTAAAGCAGCGCTCTGTAATAGCCGAAAAGGATTTGGAAGTAAGGCGGAAAAACCTATGGTTATTCGGCAGTTTGGGTTTTGCAATTATTTTGGGACTTTTGGGCTATCTGCTTTTCAATCAGCAAAAATTGAAAAATCGTCAGCTTCAAAAAGAAGGCGAATTGAAATCAGCATTGGCAAAAATTGAAACGCAAAACAAACTGCAGGAGCAGCGGCTCCGTATTTCCCGCGATTTGCACGACAATATTGGCGCGCAACTTACTTTCATCATCTCGAGTATTGACAATTTAAAATTTGGCTTTAAGGATATTGGCGAAAAATTGGGTGATAGGTTAACCGGTATCAGCAATTTTACCTCACAAACTATTTATGAATTGCGCGATACCATTTGGGCAATGAACAAGGAAAATATCACTTTTGAAGACCTTCAATCCCGTATCGCCAACTTTATTGAGCATGCCCAAAATGCTTCCGATAAAACCGAATTCTCCTTTAATATTGATGAAAAAGTTGATGAAAATATTGTGTTCACTTCTGTGCAAGGAATGAATATCTATCGAATTATTCAAGAAGCGGTAAACAATTCCTTGAAATACGCATCGGCAGATGAGATTGAAGTGAATATTTCCAAAAACAAAAACCAGTATCAAATTGAAATCAATGATAACGGAATTGGCTTCAATCCAGCTTCCACTGAAATGGGAAATGGAATAAGCAATATGAAAAAGCGTGCGCAGGAAATCGGCGGAACCCTGGATATATCTTCAACGAATAAGGGAACCTCGGTTACTTTGAAAATAAAAAAAGCCACCAATCTTAAGGGTTGATGGCGTAATAATTATTGAAAAAACTATTTTTTTGAATAGGTTTCGATGTAAATATCAGAACCGTCTTGATCGGTAATTTCCAGAGTAGAATCGGTAAGTTTAGATATTTCTAGAACAGTCGCCTCAGAATCGCTACCCACCGTTAGGATATTTCCGTTTCTGCTATAATTTTCTGTATCCACGAAAACATCTTCACAATTTTCACCTTCATAAAAACTAACCTCAACTGTTTTCTGTGAAAATTTTAGGGTTGTTTTTAGTTCGCACCTGCTTACATCCTGACTCTGGCCATTTATTCTCACTCCTTCAAGTTTCCAGCTGCCAATAAGAGTTGGTTCAGCGTTATTATCGTCATCTTTGTTGCAACTAACAAGAATAACTGTCATTAAAAATACAATAGTTAAGCGTGTAAAAAATTTCATGAAATTTGGTTTTAGGTTAAAATTTGGGCGAAAATATTTTAATTTATTGAATGGTAAAAATAAATCCTAGAAAAATTTGATATACGTCAAATGCCCTATTTTAAACTGTTTTGAAAGGTTTATTTTTAATTATCTTTAAACCAAACAACTAACCAATGATGCTTAAAATTGCCATTGTTGACGACAACACTTTTTTGATTCACGCCATTAAGGAAAAGCTTTCCTTTTTTGATGACGTTTCCGTACGGCACACCTCCTTGAACGGAAGTGAACTGCTTACCAAGCTTCAAGAAAACCACAATCTGGATATAATTTTGATGGATATTGAAATGCCCGTTCTCAATGGAATTGAAACTACACAAATCGTAAAACAGAAATATCCCCACATCAAAATAATTATGCTCACTGCTTTTGATAACGACGAACACATTTTCAACGCAATCAAAGCCGGTGCCGACGGATATTTGCTGAAGGAAATAAACCCGCAGGATTTACACGAAGGAATAAAGGAAACATTGAACGGCGGAGCGGCGATGAATCCATCTATCGCCATGAAAACCCTGAAATTACTGAGAAACCCGATTGATATTCAAAACCCGCGCGACCAAGAGGAAATTTCCCTTTCCACCCGCGAAGTTGAGGTTTTGGAACAGTTGAGCAAAGGTTTGAGCTACACGATAATCGCCGACCATCTTTTCCTTTCACCCAGCACTGTTCGCAAACACATTGAAAATATCTACAAAAAACTGCAGGTACACAGTAAAATTGAAGCGGTTCAAAAGGCTAAAAATCACAATATTATTTGAGCATTCAGAAATAAAAAAATCCCAAAGCCAAATTGCGAGCTCAGTGCGGCAATCTGAATCTGGGATTTTTTAATTTGTACATTCGAGTCCTTCGACTGCGCTAAGGATAAACTTAAGTCGAGAACTATATCAATCCGAATTCTTCCCTAACTTTATCAACATAATCCAATTTTTCCCAAGTGAAAAGTTCCACTTCCTTTTCCATTTTTCCGTTGTACGGACTTTCAAAAGTTTTCGTGATAGTTTGCGGTTCTCTTCCCATATGCCCGTAGGAGGCGGTTTCGGAATAAATTGGGTTTCGCAAGTTTCAATCTTTTTTCAATCGCAGCAGGTCGCATATTGAAAATTTCTGAAACCTTTTTTGCAATCTCGCCATCAGAAATTTTTACATTCGAGGAATTGTAGGTATTCACAAAAATTGAAGTCGGTTCCACCACTCCAATCGCATAACTTACCTGTACCAAAACTTCATCTGCAACGCCAGCCGCAACAAGATTTTTTGCGATATGTCGAGCAGCATAGGCCGCACTTCTATCTACTTTACTCGGATCTTTTCCGCTGAAAGCTCCGCCACCGTGGGCACCTTTTCCACCGTAAGTGTCAACAATAATTTTTCTTCCTGTAAGTCCGGAATCTCCGTGTGGACCACCGATTACAAATTTTCCGGTTGGATTTATGTGATAAACAATTTCATCATTAAACAATTTCTGGACGTATTCCGGAAGTTGTTCTTTAACTCGTGGCATCAAAATTTCCTTTATATCCTTCTGTATTTTTGAAAGCATTTTGTCATCCTCATCAAACTCATCGTGCTGTGTGGAAACAACAATTGCAACTATTTTCTGGGGAATATTGTCATCGCTATATTCAATGGTTACTTGGCTTTTGGCATCTGGGCGCAAGTATTTTATTTCAGAATCTTCGCGCCGAAGTGCAGCCAATTCAATTAAAATTTTATGCGAAATATCCAATGCTAACGGCATATAATTTTCCGTTTCCCTCGTGGCATAACCGAACATCATTCCTTGGTCACCGGCGCCTTGTTCTTCTTTGTCTTCGCGATCCACACCTTGGTTAATGTCCTGCGATTGCTCGTGGATCAATGAAATAACGCCGCACGAATCGCCGCTAAATTTATATTCGCCCTTTGTATAACCAATTTTGTTAATCACATCACGCGCGATAGTTTGAACGTCAAGATAGGTGTTGCTTTTTACTTCACCTGCCAAAACAACCTGCCCGGTAGTTACTAATGTTTCGCAAGCAACTTTACTTTCTGGGTCGAAAGCTAAAAAATTATCCAAAAGCGCATCGCTAATTTGATCCGCAACTTTATCTGGGTGTCCTTCGGAAACGCTTTCCGAAGTAAATAAATAGGCCATAAAATATATTTAAAAATTCAATTTTATTTATTTTGACGTAGGACGATAAGATGTAAGACGTAGGACTAAAATTATTCTTAATTGAATTAAATACAATAGTCTTAAGTCCTATGTCCAAAAGTCTTATGTGATATTTTTAAAAGATTTGACGAAAGCGCCGAAGGGAAGTTTTCACTGCCTTTAGCATTTTTTATTGAGGTCGCAATCAGTCAAATCTTTCCTCATAATGGTCGCAAATGTACAATTAAAAATAAATTACAAAAAATTTAAAATGGTATCTTCGTTTTTGAATTTTCCTTCTACTATTTCAAAACCATCCAAGTCAAAAACAATATTATGAAAGTTTCTCTTGAACAGAATAAACAACAACTATCTTTTTGAAGCAAAAGGTGCTTCCGGTGTTCCGGTATTAATCGACAACAAAACCGATGAACCATCTAAAGGCGCTAGCCCGATGGAACTTTTGTTGATGGGTGTCGGCGGTTGCAATGCGATAGATATTGTAATGATTTTAAAGAAACAGCGGCAGGAAATCACTTCCTATAAAATTGATGTGGAAGGCCAGCGAAAGGAAGTGCGCGATGCAAAACCGTTTGAATCCATGCACGTAACCATTTATTTGGAGGGAAAAATTGACGAGGCAAAAGCAATCCGCGCGGCACAACTCAGTTTCGAAAAATACTGTTCGGTTTCGATCACGCTGGAAGCTTCCGTGAAAATTACATATAGCATCATACTGAATGGAAAATCTATAAAATGAAATAGGACTATAAGACGTAAGACCTCGGACTGAAAAAACCTTTTACCATTTTGGTCCAAGGTCTTACGTCTTAAAGCGAAGCGGTCTTAAGTCTTACGTCTTTTTCAAAACTTAATTTTGTATTTTAAACTTTATAATGTTACTTTGTATCAGTTCATATTCATAATTTAAAGTTATCAAGAAAGGCCGAGGGAATAGACCCTTTGACGCCTTAGCAACCCTTAAATTCTCGCGTAGGCGGGAATCTCATAATTTAAGAAGGTGCTACATTCTATCCATCCCGAGACTTCGGGATTCGGAATAGATAACAACAAATAGGTTTTTCCTTCACCTTTTCTTGATATAATTTTTTATGGCGTGCCCCGTGAAAAACGGGTCGGGCTTTCCGCTGCAATCTTTTTTTCGTCCCTCAAAAAAGGATTTCCGCTGCAATCCCTCACGCAAATTTGAACTTCAATTAAAAATCAAGAAATGAATAAAATACAACAAGCACTTCAAGACCGAATATTGATCCTCGACGGCGCTATGGGCACGATGTTGCAGCGCTATAAATTTTCCGAAGAAGATTTCCGTGGCGAGCGTTTTAAGGATTTTCATAAATCGGTACAGGGAAATAACGATTTGCTTTCCATTACCCAACCGCAGGCAATTGCGGAAATCCATTCAAAATATTTTGCCGCAGGCGCAGATATTGTGGAAACAAACACATTTTCCAGCACCACAATTGCAATGGCAGATTACGATATGCAGGATTTGGTGTACGAATTGAATTATGAATCTGCCAAAATCGCAAAAAAAGTAGCCGACGAATTCACCGCAAAAGAACCGCACAAACCCCGTTTTGTAGCCGGAGCAATCGGCCCGACAAACAAGACCGCAAGTATGAGTCCCGATGTAAACGATCCCGGTTTTCGGGCAATTTCCTTTGAAGAATTACGAGTTGCGTACAAACAACAATGCGAAGCCTTGATTGACGGCGGCGTGGATTTACTTTTAGTAGAAACCATTTTTGATACATTGAATGCAAAAGCAGCACTTTTCGCAATTGACGAAATAAAAGAAGAACGGAATCTCGACATTCCAATAATGATTAGCGGCACAATTACTGACGCTTCTGGAAGAACGCTTTCCGGTCAAACGGCAGAGGCATTTCTGATTTCAATTTCGCACATTCCACTGTTGAGCGTAGGTTTCAATTGTGCTTTGGGCGCTAAACAACTTACGCCCCATCTTGAAGTGATTGCAAACCGCACCAATCTTGCCGTGAGCGCCTATCCAAATGCCGGATTGCCAAACGCGTTCGGAGAATACGATGAAAGTCCCTCGCAAATGGCGGAACAGATAAAGGAATATCTCGACAAACAATTGGTCAACATCATCGGCGGCTGTTGCGGCACAACTCCTCAGCATATAAAAGCCATTGCCGAAATCGCTTCGCAATACAAACCGCGACCTGTTTTTAATGCTGAAAACATCGCGATATGATTCCTGCAAAAAAAGAAGTTGAGGAAGCGTGTGCAAGAGTAAAACCGTATGTTCACAACACTCCAGTATTAAAATCTTCCTATATAAATGAACTTTCCGGCGCTGAGGTTTTTTTCAAATGTGAAAACTTTCAGAAGATGGGCGCTTTCAAAATGCGGGGCGCTACCAATGCAATTCTTCAACTTTCCGAAGCGCAGAAAAAAGCCGGAGTTATAACACATTCCTCCGGAAATTTTGCGCAGGCACTTTCTTTGGCTGCTAAAAATTTGGGTGTAAAAGCCTATATCGTAATGCCTGAAAATGCGCCACAAGTGAAAAAGGAAGCGGTAAAAGGTTATGGCGGAATTATAACAGAATCCGAATCAACGCCAATTGCCCGTGAAACTGAGGCTGAACGCATTCAAAAAGAAACAGGCGCCACTTTTATACATCCATCAAACGACAGAAATGTGATTCTCGGCAATGCAACTTCCGCAGCCGAATTACTGCAATCGCATCCCGATTTGGATTACATTTTCGCACCCGTTGGCGGTGGCGGATTAATTGCTGGGTACTTCACTTTCGGTGAAATATTTCGGAAATTACTGTAAAACAATCGGTGGCGAACCTTTTGAGGTTGATGATGCTTTTCGAAGTCTTAAAAAGCGGAAAAATTGAATTCAATGAAACCACAAACACCATTGCCGACGGACTTAAAACTTTCCTCGGTGACATCAATTTTCCAATTATAAAGGAATTGGTTTCAGAAATTATACGAGTTGAAGAAACCGAAATCATTTCAGCAATGAAACTCATTTGGGAACGAATGAAAATAATAGTTGAGCCCAGTTGTGCCGTGCCATTAGCAGCATTAGTACGTGAGAAGGAAAGATTTAAAGGAAAGAAAGTAGGAATTATTTTGAGCGGTGGAAATGTTGACCTTTCGAAACTTCCTTTTTAATAAAATGTCTCCCCGAGCGCAGTCGAGGGGTTTGTATGAAAACGAAAATAGAAAATAAATACCTGAAATTATCAGGATTAGAACCACTTGTAATCACCCCAGAAAGCAATTTCATAAATGTGGGTGAGAGAACGAATGTTGCTGGTTCAAAAATGTTTCTTCGACTTATAAAAGAACGAAATTTTGAAGCAGCGCTGGCCGTCGCGCGCGACCAAGTGGAAAACGGCGCTCAAATAATCGACATTAATATGGACGATGGTTTGATTGATGGCAAAGAGGCGATGGTGAAGTTTTTGAATCTTGTTATTGCCGAACCCGATATTTCGCGAGTTCCCATTATGATTGACAGCAGTAAATGGGAAATTATTGAAGCAGGCTTGCAAGTTGTACAGGGAAAATGTGTGGTTAATTCCATCAGTTTAAAGGAAGGCGAAGCAGAATTTATCCACCACGCAAAACTCATAAAACGCTACGGTGCCGCGGTAATCGTAATGGCTTTTGACGAAACGGGCCAAGCTGATAATTACGACCGAAGAATAGAAATTGCCAGCCGATCGTATAATATTTTGGTGAATCAAGTAAAGTTCGCGCCAGAGGATATTATTTTCGATTTAAACATTTTTCCCGTTGCAACGGGAATGGATGAGCACAGAAAAAACGCCATCGATTTTATAGAAGCTACGCGCTGGGTTCGTGAAAATCTGCCGCATGTGAGTGTGAGTGGCGGCGTGAGTAATGTTTCGTTCAGTTTTCGCGGCAATGATCCCGTTCGCGAAGCGATGCATTCGGTGTTTTTGTACCATGCCATTAAAGCTGGGATGAACATCGGGAATTGTAAATCCGGCGATGTTGGAGGTTTACGACGATATTCCAAAGGATTTGTTGGAACGGGTGGAAGATGTAATGCTCGACCGTCGCGAAGATGCCACGGAACGTTTGCTCGATTTTGCTGAAACCGTAAAAGGAACTACAAAAGAAAGTAAAATTGATTTGTCGTGGCGAGAAGAACCGTTGCAAAACCGTATTACCAGAGCATTGGTGAAGGGAATTGATGAATTTATTTTAGAAGATATTGAAGAAGCACGACAAAAATGCCAATAAACCAATTGAAGTAATCGAAGGGAATTTAATGACCGGAATGAATGTGGTTGGCGACCTTTTCGGAAGTGGAAAAATGTTTTTGCCACAAGTGGTGAAAAGTGCGCGAGTTATGAAAAAAGCAGTTGCATATTTGCTTCCATACATTGAAGAAGAAAAACTGAAAAACCCACAAGTTGGCGATTCAAAAAATGCTGGGAAGGTGCTGATGGCAACTGTAAAAGGTGATGTTCACGATATCGGGAAAAATATTGTCGGTGTTGTTTTGGCGTGCAATAATTATGAAATAATCGATTTGGGCGTAATGGTTCCGCCGGAGAAAATAATTGCTACCGCAAAAGAAGAAAACGTGGATGCCATTGGCTTGAGTGGTTTGATAACGCCATCTTTGGACGAAATGGTTTTTTTGGCGAAGGAAATGCAGCGACAAAATTTTAAAGTTCCATTATTAATTGGTGGCGCAACCACAAGCAAAGCACACACAGCGGTAAAAATTGATCCCGAATACAAATGTGCAGTGGTACATATAAACGATGCTTCGCGGGCGGTTACGGTGGTTGGTGATTTGCTGAAAAAGGAAACGTCAGATTTATACAAAGAAAATTTAAAGAAGGATTACGACATTTTCAGAAAGGATTTTTTGAAAAGACAAAGGGTAAAAACCTACTTGCCTATTTCCGAAGCGAGGAAAAACAAGTTTCAAATTGATTGGACACAGGCAGAAATTAAAAAGCCGAATCAATTGGGCGTTCAGGTTTTTAGGAATTTCGATTTAAAGCTTTTGGAAGAGTTTATAGATTGGACGCCATTTTTCAGAAGTTGGGAATTGCACGGAAGGTATCCAGATATTTTGACAGATGAAGTTGTGGGCACGCAAGCTTCAGATTTGTTTGAGGATGCAAAGAAAATGCTTCAGAAAATAATTTCAGAAAAACTATTGGAAGCGCGAGCTGTTTTTGGAATTTTTGAGGCGAATACTGTAAATGACGATGATATTTCTTTGGAAATCCCAAATCCCATCCCGAAGTTTCGGGACCGAATCCCAAATCCTATTTTTCGAACATTACGCCAACAATCCAAAAAAGCGGTAGGAAAGCCAAACATTGCTTTGGCGGATTTTATCGCTCCAAAAGCAAGCGGAATTCAAGATTATATTGGCTGTTTCTGCGTGAGTACAGGTTTTGGAACTGCGGAATTAGCGGCCAAATATGAAAAAGAGCACGACGATTACAATTCAATAATGGTAAAAGCCTTGGCAGATCGTTTGGCAGAAGCGTTTGCGGAATATCTACATAAAAAAGTGCGTACGGATTATTGGGGCTACGCTTCCGAAGAAAATCTTTCAAATGAAGATCTGATTTCAGAAAAATATAAAGGAATCCGCCCCGCCCCGGGCTATCCCGCTTGCCCAGATCATTTGGAAAAACTCACTATTTGGGAAGTTTTAAATGTAAAGGAAAATATAGGTGTTGAACTTACCGAAAGTTTGGCAATGTGGCCGGCAGCTTCGGTTTCGGGATATTATTTTGCGAATCCCGAAGCGCGTTATTTTGGTCTTGGAAAAATTAAGGAAGACCAAATTGAAGATTTCGCAACGCGAAAAAATATGAATTTAGAAGAAGCCACAAATTGGCTGAAAACAAACCTTGCAGATTAGATGAAAGTAACCGAACACATAAAAAACGGAAACGGAAAAACACAATTTTCGTTCGAGATTTTACCGCCTTTGAAAGGTGAAAACATACATTCCATTTTTGAAAATATTGATCCGTTATTGGAGTTTAAACCGCCTTACATTAACGTTACCTATCATCGGGAGGAATATGTTTTTAAGGAATTGAAGGATGGTTTAATTGAAAAGAAAGTAGTCCGTAAACGACCCGGAACTGTTGGGATTTGTGCTGCAATTCAGAATAGATATGAGGTTGATGCTGTACCCCACATTCTTTGCGGGGGATTTTCAAAAGAAGAGACGGAGAACTTTTTAATCGATCTTCAGTTTTTGGGAATTGATAATGTAATGGCACTTCGCGGTGATGCCGTGAAAAGCGAAACGTACTTTACCCCCAATAAAAACGGGCATAAATACGCCTGCGATCTAGTTTCGCAGATACATTTAATGAACAACGGAAGATATTTGGACGAGGAACTTCAACACACTTTTCCGACCGATTTTTGTGTGGGCGTTGCAGGTTATCCCGAAAAACATATGGAAGCGCCGAGCCATGAAAGTGATATTCATTTTCTGAAAAAGAAAATAAAAGGAGGAGCAGAATATATTGTCACCCAAATGTTTTTTGACAATGAAAAGTATTTCAAATTTGTGGAAAAATGCAGGGCTGAAGGAATAACTGTTCCTATTATACCCGGCTTGAAGCCTATTGCAGTGAAATCGCATCTCAACTTAATTCCACATCGTTTTAAAGTAGATTTGCCGGATTCTTTGGTAATGGCAATTGTAAAAGCGAAGGATAATAACGCTGTCCGACAGATAGGTATTGAATGGTGTGTCAAGCAAAGTAAAGAGCTTGTTAAGGCTGGCGTGCCTTTTCTTCATTATTATTCTATGGGGAAAAGCAGTAATATAAAGGAAATAGCTTCGCAGGTGTTTTAAGATTTTAAAGAAAATAATGGCCGATGTCTATTTTTTAAAGATTAGCTTATCTTTACCGCCGTTGAAAAAAATATGAAGCACCTTCTTCCCCTATTTACTGCAATAATCATAAGTTTTCCGTTATTTTCACAGGAAAATGAATTAAAGCCCTTTTCACTGGAGGCTGATTATTTTTACGGAAGTATTCTCGAACACAATCCTGATATCGAGCATTTAATTACCGGACATCCTACTGGCTTTATTCTTTCCTATAACAGAAAAACATACGGTTTCAATGAATGGGAACGCCGATATCGCTACCCGGATTGGGGTTTTACGGTGGCCTACCAAAGTATGCACAACCAATATTTGGGAGAAAATATTGGGGTATATGGCCATTTCAATTGGTATTTTTATAACAGAAATCTTGTAATTCGGCTTGGTCAGGGTGTTGCTTATGCAGGAAAACCATATGATGAGGAAACCAATTTCATCAACAACGCTTACGGTACGAGATTTTTGAGTACGACTTTTTTGAAAGCAAATTTCGTAAAGGAAAATATCTGGAAGGGGTTCGGTTTTCACGCCGGAGTCGCCATAATCCATTATAGCAACGCCAACTTGCGCGCACCCAACAATAGTACGAATACGTTCGCATTTAATGCCGGAGTGAGTTATTTGATTGATCATGAGGATTTCCCGGCATATATTAGAACCGAGGATTCACTCAGTTCAACCCACGCGGAACGTTTTAAATATAATTTTGTTTTTAGGACTGGGTTAAATGAAAGCGATGTTGTAGGACAGGGCCAATATCCATTTTATGTGGCTTCGGTTTTTGCCGACAAACGGATAAATTACAAAAGCACTCTTCAAGCTGGAGTTGATGTTTTCTTTTCAAACTTTTTAAAGGAATTGATCTATTATCGCTCCGTTGCTTATCCCGAAGATGGCCTTTCCGGAGATGAAGATTACAAACGCGTCGGTATATTTGTGGGTCATGAATTGCGTTTCAATAGGGTGGCTTTTGTTTCGCAGATAGGATATTATGTGTATTGGCCGTACGAATTTGAGAATCGGGTTTACAATCGCTTGGGATTGAAACGTTATTTCTATAACGATAAAATTTTTGTTTCGGCAACAGTGCATGCGCATTGGGCGAAAGCGGAAGCCGTGGAATTTGGGCTTGGATTTAGAATCTGACATTTCTGAAATAATTCAGAAAAAAATAAATATGAAAAAAATAGTTTGCCTTTTATTTTTGGTAGTCCTTGCGGGATGCAATTCTGACAAAGGTTGGGATTGTTTCCAAACGGCCGGTGATATTGTGCAGACTGAAGTTGCTGTCGATTCGTTCACCAAAATTACCGTTTGGGAACGTACACAACTCTTGGTTCAGCAAGGCGAAGTGCAAAAAGTGGTGGTAGAAACCGGCGAAAATTTGATCAATGATATTGAACTCACTGTTTCCGAGGGCAGGCTGCAAATCCATAATAACAATGCCTGTAATGTAACGCGCGACTACGGAATTACCAAGGTTTACGTAACCTCGCCGAATATTACCGAAATCCGTAGCAGCACCGGCCTAACTACCGAAAGTATTGGGGTTTTAAGATTTCCGAAACTTACGTTGCTTTCCGAAGATCAGGCAAACGAAGATGAATACCATACCGATGGCGATTTCAATCTAAATCTCCAAGTGGATGATTTAAACGTTGTGGCCAATGGATTATCCAATTTCAAGTTACGGGGAACGGCCAAAAATGCTTCTTTTGGTCTCTATGCAGGAGATTGCAGAATCGAGGCGACATCGCTGATTGTGCAGGATTTATATGTTTATCACAGAAGTACGGCAAATATGGAAGTTAATCCGCAACAGTCCATAAGAGGAAAAATAGTGAGCCTCGGCAATGTATATTCTAAAACGCACCCACCTATAGTTGAGGTTGAAGAATTATATCGCGGAAAACTTATTTTTGAATAGTCAATTCAGAAAATAATTTTTCCAAAGTAGTATTCTTTTGATGGAGCTGAAGTATTTTTAATCCATTGTCGTGCGCAAAATCGAACACTTTTCCGCGCATATCCTGTTCGGTTCCAAAATAAAGCTGGTAGACAAAACCTGCGGAATTTTCAATCTTTTCAATTTTCGGCAGTTTTTGTAAAGCAATTTCCTCAACACGGTAATCAAACTCAACTTCAATAATTTGTTGCTTGTTGGTTTTCAGTTCCTCCAAATTCTTATCCAACACAATTTCGCCATTATTTATAATAATCACCCTATCGCAAACGGCTTCCACTTCCTGCATAATGTGGGTGGAAAGCAGCACTGTTTTTTCTTTGCCAACGTTTTTAATCAGTTGCCGAATTTCAACCAATTGGTTTGGGTCCAATCCGGTCGTTGGTTCATCTAAAATTAACACTTCAGGATTATGCAAAAGTGCGCTCGCTAGTCCAACACGTTGTCGGTATCCCTTGGAAAGCTGCCCGATTTTTTTGTTCGCTTCCGGCATTAAACCTGTTATTTCTATAACACGTTCCACTTCACTTTTTTGAATATTGTAAATTTCAGCATTGAAAAGTAGATATTCGCGAACAAACATATCTAAGTAAAGTGGGTTGTGCTCCGGAAGATAGCCAACACTTTTTTTAACCGAAATATCGTCTTTGGCTACTTCATAACCATTTACGATTGCAACCCCTTCCGAAGCGGGAAGAAAGGTTGTTAAAATTTTCATCATCGTAGATTTTCCCGCGCCGTTCGGACCCAAAAAGCCGACAATTTCGCCTTTTTTAATTGTAAATGAAACTGAGTTCAGCGCTTTCTGTTCGCCGTAAATTTTGGTGATATTTTCTACTTGTATCGACATATTTTTATGAAAACAAAACTACATAAATTTCTTCCGAAGTGATTGTGCGGTGCGCTTTAAAATTTTTCATAAAACGTTTTCAAAATCACATTTATTGGCTACTTTAGCCGCAATGAAAATAAAAACTTTATACAGTATTTCTAGAATCTGGTGGCATTTTTTCGGCAGATAACGGGATTATTGTATTGTTAAATATACTTTGAAAAAGTCCCATTTTGGGACTTTTCTTTTTTCAGAAAAAAATTTATGGAAAACAAAAAAGAATTGCGAAACTGGTTGGATGCTTTTGGTTTGAGCCATCCGCTTGTGATAGCGGGACCTTGCAGCGCAGAAACGGAAGAGCAGGTACTTAAAATTGCCCATCAACTAAAAGATACGGACACTTCGGTACTTCGTGCCGGAATCTGGAAGCCGCGTACCCGTCCCGGAAATTTTGAGGGCGTTGGCGCGCTTGGTCTAAAATGGCTTCAAAAAGCAAAAGAAGAAACCGGATTACTTATTACTACTGAAGTCGCCAATGCGAATCACGTGGATTTGGCGCTGAAACATGACGTAGATATTCTTTGGATTGGCGCACGTACGACCGTTTCGCCATTTATTGTACAGGAAATTGCAGATGCGGTAAAGGGAACCGATAAAATTGTATTGGTGAAAAATCCCGTAAACCCTGATTTGGCTTTGTGGCTGGGCGCCGTAGAACGTTTTTATGAGGCGGGAATTACAAAATTGGGCGTAATACACCGTGGTTTTTCAACTTATGAAAAAACTCGTTACCGAAACAATCCGGAATGGCAAATACCAATTGATCTACAAAACCGTTTTCCAGATTTACCGCTTATTTTGGATCCTTCGCATATTGCGGGCAGGCGCGACATTATTTTTGATCTATGCCAAACCGCGCTCGATCTTAATTATGATGGTTTAATGATCGAAACGCATTTTGACCCTGATAATGCGTGGAGTGATGCCAAGCAACAAATTACGCCCAAGGCTTTGGAAAAATTAACAGTTGATCTTCGAATCCGGAAAGCGGAAGGAGATGAGATAGAATTTCAAAATCAGTTGAACACCATGCGGACACAGATAGATTTAATTGATGACCAATTGATGGATATGCTTGGCAAAAGGATGAAAATAGCGGATAATATCGGACTTCTTAAAAAGAAGAACAATGTTGCAATCCTTCAGGTAAAACGCTGGAACGAGGTTTTGGGCCGAATGATTTTGGAAGGCGAACACAATAAATTGAGCGAGGAGTTTGTCCTAAAAATGTATAAAGCCATTCACCAGGAATCTATCAATCACCAGAAAAAAGTAATAAATAATTAAAGATTGTTTTTGTAATCCATTCTATGGTTTAAAACCCGGACAATAAAAATACCTTCTTCATCGGCCATATAGAAAATTGTATGTGCTTTATAAGAAAAACGATGCAGGGCTGGAATAAATTCTGAAGCATCTCTACCAAGACCAGGATTTTTTGCAAGTGATTCAAACACCTCTTGCAATCCCTCGAAATAGGATTTTGCTTGGGCCAAACCGAATTTGGTAATGCCGTATTCATACATTTCGGCAAGATCAATTTCGGTTTTGGATGAGAATTTATAAACGCCCCTCAATTTTCATTCGTTTTTCAACAGCTTCCATAATTTCAGGAAGTGTTTTCGAGCTCTTACCACTTTCAAGCCCTTCTACAATAGCTCGTTTTAGTTCCAAAAACTTTGCGTTAGCCGCTTGGTCCTGCCGCACTAAATTGCGAAGATATTCACTGTCATTGGTGAATTCGCCAGCTTCAATCTGGGTTTTTATCCATTTATCCTGTTGTTCGGTAAAGGTTACCGTTTTTCGCACTATTGCCATTTTTTAATTTTTAATTGTCAATCATCATACTATTTACGCAATTTATAAATTATTACGCATCAAAGCAATTAAATAATGGTGTTTCAATTTAATTTTCAGAATTTTGAGGCGATGAAAGGAACCGTCTATAAATCTACCGGTAGTTGGTATTCCGTGAAAGCGGAAAACGGCACATTTTACGATTGCCGTATTAAGGGAAAGTTCCGTATTGGCGGAATCAAAAGTACAAATCCAGTGGCAGTGGGGGATCATGTAGGGTTTCAGATTGAAAAAAAGGGAGATGAAACCGTGGGTGTCATTTCTCATATTGATGAACGCGAAAATTACATCATTCGCAAATCCGTAAATCTTTCAAAACAGACACATATTATTGCGGCCAATATTGATGTTGCTTTTTTATTGGTAACGTTGAACAATCCACCAACGTTTACCACTTTTATTGACCGATTTTTGGTCACGGCGGAAGCCTATCATATTAAGGCGGTTTTGCTTTTCAATAAAATTGATGCTTACAATGAAGATGAACTGTTGGAGATTAAATTTCTCGCCGGCCTTTACCGAAAAATTGGCTACGAATGTATCGGTATTTCGGCGCTTTCCGGAAAGAACATTGATAAGGTAAAACAATTAATGACGGATAAAGTAACTATGTTTTCTGGGCACAGCGGCGTGGGAAAATCAACGTTGATCAATGCTTTGGAACCCGATTTAAATTTAAAGACCGCACAAATTTCGGAACAACATTTACAGGGACAGCACACCACAACTTTTGCCGAAATGTTTGATCTTTCTTTTGGCGGGCAAATAATTGATACGCCCGGCATAAAAGGTTTTGGGGTTGTGGAAATGGACAAAGAGGAGCTCGGCGATTATTTCCCTGAATTTTTTGAGTTGAAGGAAAAATGTAAATTCAACAATTGCCTTCACCTTGAAGAACCCCATTGCGCGGTAAAGGAAGCGCTCGAAAATGAGGAAATAGCGTGGTCCCGTTACAAAAGTTATTTACAGATTTTGGAAGGGGAAGAGGATCATTTCAGAAAGGATATTTATAATGAAAAATAAATTTCGAATCCCAAATTCCAACATCAAAAAATCCAGAATTCTAAAAGTCTAAAATGCGAGCACTTATTCAAAGAGTAAAAAATGCATCCGTAATTAAAGAAGGGCAATTATTTTCAAAAATAAACCAAGGGCTCCTTATTTTACTGGGAATTGCAAATGACGATACGGAAGATGATATTGAGTGGTTGGCGGGAAAAATTTGCCGAATGCGAATTTTTTCAGATGAAAACGGGGCGATGAATCTTTCTGTAAAAGATATAAATGGCGACTGTTTGGCAGTTAGCCAATTTACACTTCACGCAAATACCAAAAAAGGAAACCGTCCTTCATTTATAAATGCGGCACGACCAGAAATTGCTATTCCATTGTATGAAAAATTTGTGCTTCAGCTTGAAAGTGAGATAGATAAAAAGGTGAGTACCGGAACTTTCGGTGCTATGATGGATGTTGCTTTGGTAAATGATGGTCCGGTTACCATTTGGATCGATTCAAAAAAAAGAGAATAACTGCTTTAACTTTTTTTTAACTTTTTATAAATTTTATATATTGCCAACCGATTAAACGAATTCATGAAAAAAATTATCGGCCTGGCTTTTTTGCTTTGTGCACATTGTATTTACTGCCAACAGGACCTTTCTATCACGTCCATTCCCGCTCAACTCAAGGAAAATTCAAACAGTACTCTTATAGATGAACTGGTTGAAATTGACGTTACCAACATTGACAAAATGCGCGAGAAAAATCATCGTGTTACCGTAGTTTACAATAAACTTGGGGATGGTGACACAAACCTTTTCGAATATTATAATAATAACTCCCGCGTAAAGGATGTGGAAGTTCGAATATTTAACGCCGAGGGAAAGGAAATTGAACATTTCAAAAAAAAGGATTTTAATGATGTAAGTCTTACGGGAATGAATATGTATGCAGATTGGCGAATGTTGTATATAAATTACACCCCAACAGCCTACCCGTATTTTGTAGTTTTTGATAGCGAGACCGAAACAGGGGATTCTGCATTTATAAGTCCTTGGTTTCCTTTGGGCGGGTATGCTGAAAGCACACAAAAAAGTGTTTTGAGGATAAAGTACGATCCATTGAACAAGCCAAAATACAAGCCCCAAAATCTGGAAGGTTTTGATATTTCTATTTCTGATAATCCTGAAGAAATCACTTTTTCTGCCTCTAACCTCAGTGCCATTCGGTATGAGGAACACAGCCCCAACAAGAGTGATATTTTTCCCAATGTAACCATTGCCCTAAATAATTTTCGGCTAAAAGGAACGAACGGCTCGGGAAAGGATTGGCAACAGTTTGGAAGTTGGATGGACAAAAGTCTGCTTTCCGATGTGCGCGATCTACCGGAAGGTACGGTTTCACGGATAAAAAATCTTGTAGCCAATGAAACCACAAATGAAGGCAAGGCAAGAAAAATCTACCAATATCTACAGGATAAAGTGCGATACGTAAGCATACAAATAGGCATTGGGGGTTGGAAACCGATGCTCGCCTCGGAGGTTGACAAACTGAGCTATGGCGATTGCAAAGCCCTAACAAATTATACAAAAGCGATGTTGGAAGCTGTTGGTGTACCTTCATATTATACCATTTTGTACGGCGATACCGATGAACGCGATATTGTTTCAGATTTTTCTTCTCTGCAGGGAAACCATATGATACTGGCCATTCCCGATGGAGAGGAAATGACCTGGCTGGAATGTACGAACCAAGACACACCTTATGGTTTTATAGGTGATTTTACCGATGATAGGGACGTATTGATAATTACGCCCGAAGGCGGGAAAATTGCGCATACCAAAATTTACAAAACCGAAGAAAATACCCAAGAAAATATTTCAAAGGTAAAAGTTGATGAGGAAGGTAACGTTACCGCCAATTTTAAGGGCATTTCTAAAGGCTTGCAATATGGCAATAAATACCTGCTTCCGAAAAATAGGACAGATGAATTGGAAAAAATTTATAAAAACAGGTGGAGCTATATAAACGGGTTTTCCATTACAGACATGAAATTTAATAACGATAGGGAAACTGTAGTTTTTTCAGAAGACTTGTCGCTTGAAATTCCCCACTACGCCAACGCGGTGGGGAACGACTATCTGTTCTGTGCAAATATTTTCAATCAAAACCATTATATACCGCCACATATTGATGAACGCAAACAAAATTTATTGATAGGATTTGGATATGTGGATACAGACACGGTTGAGGTGGAAATCCCTAAAAATTTCACTGTCGCAGGCCTTCCGGAAGATTCGGTCTTGGAAACCAAATTTGGAAAATATGAAATGGGTTTCAACCAAATTTCCGACACAAAAATAATTTACACTCGAAAAATACATATCAACAAAGGAGAATACCCGCCTTCTGAATACAGCAATTATAGGGATTTTCTTAGATCAGTTGCTAGATTGGACAGAACTAAAATACTTTTAAAACAAAACCTACAATAAAAATAATATGAAATCAACTTTACTAACCATTACCGTTGCAATCTGTTTTCTTAATGTTTCAATAGCCCAAAATTATAAATTCGGAAAAGTTTCCAAAGAAGAATTACTTCAAAAGCAGCATCCCACGGACTCTTCGGCCGACGCCGCAATTCTGTATCGCGAGACCAAAACCGAATTTCAGTATACACAGGACGCCGGCTGGTATATGGTTACAGATTACTTTGAGCGGATAAAAATTTACACAAAGGAAGGTTTTGATTGGGCCAACGCCACTATCGATCTTTACAAAGGGGAGGGCGAGGACAAACTTTCTGGACTTCGGGGCTATACCTATTATTTGGATGGCGACAAAGTAGAAGAAGTTAAACTGAAAAGCGATGGCATTTTTGAGCAGGAAGCTTCCAAATATCTTACACAAACAAAAATTACGATGCCGGACCTAAGGGAAGGCTGCATTATTGAATATAAATACACAATAAATTCTCCCTTTATTTTCAATATTGATGAGTTTAAATTTCAGGAAACTATTCCGGTTGATAAGGTAGAAGTAGTTTTCACATCGCCGGAATATTTCGCTTATAAAACCCACCAAAGAGGTTGGGTGCCCTATAAAGTGAATGCGAAAACACAGGATAGAACTATGACTTATCGCCAAACTACCCAAGATTTGACGGCTTTACAAGGGCCTGGAATTCCACAGACCTCGACTAGGGAAGTACGCTTTAAAGAAGATGTTTATACCGTGGAATTAGAAAATGTACCGCCGATTATAGAGGAAGCCTATGCCGGAAATATCAACAACTACGCTACCGCTCTTCAGTTTGAAATGAGTTACCTAGATTTTCCTGGCAGCCCAATAAAGACTTATTCCACCACCTGGGAAGATGTTTCAAAAGGTATTTATAAAGTTGATTTATTTGGAGCCGAGCTTGAGCGCGACAATTATTTTGAAAACGATTTAAAAAGTCTTTTGGAAGGTGTAAGTAACCCTGAAGAAAAGTTGGCGAGAATTTTTTCGTACGTTAAAAACAAAATGACGTGGAATGGCTATAATGGCTATTATGCCAATGAAGGGGTAAAATCAGCCTATAAAAAAGGCTCCGGAAATGTAGCGGACATAAACCTGATGCTTATTGCAATGTTACGCCACGCTAACTTGCAGGCCAACCCAGTTTTGGTAAGCACAACCTCCCATGGAATTCCGTTGTTTCCAACCAGAAATGGCTTCAATTATGTTATTGCAGCCGTAGATTTGACGGAAGGTACATTGTTGTTGGATGCTACTAGCAAGGATGCTGAAATAGGCATATTGAAATCAAATATTCTAAACTGGCAAGGCCGAATCATTAAGAAAGATGGAAATTCTGGGTGGGTTTCCTTAAGCCCACAAATACCTGCGGTGAAAAGTGCCATGGTAAATGTTGAAATTAAACCAGACTTTTCCGTTACCGGGAAGGCTCAAAACAGGTATACCGGCAATTACGCTTTTCGATATAGAACGGAGTTTAAAAGTTTAAATGAAGACGCAAGGCGAAAAGCGGTAGAAAAAGCCAGCAACCAAGTGGAACTTTCAGACCTTCATTTTGAAAATTTGGAAACCGTGGGAAAACCCGTTTCGCTCGATTATGATTTTGAATCGCTGGATGCAGTGGAAAATGTGGCAGGCAAATTATATTTTTCGCCAATGGTATTTTTGGCTACTAAGGAAAGTCCCTTTAAACCTGAAACACGCCAATATCCAATAGATTTTGGATACCCAATGAAGGATCGTTACATTATAAACATAGCTTTGCCCAATGGATACAAAGTAGAATCCATGCCTGAAAATACTGTTTTCACCGTAGGCGAAAATGTGGGGAGCTATCGTTATTTAATCTCACAAGTGGGGGACAAATTGCAGCTATCGGTGGAGTTTGCAATAAACAAATCCATGATTGCCGCCCAAGAATATGGAAATCTTAAAAAATTCTTCGAACTTTTAATTGCCAAAGAGAACGAAAAAGTTGTACTTTCAAAAGCATAATGGATTTAAAAAACGCACAAAAAGCAGTAGACGATTGGATTAAGGAACACGGCGTTCGCTACTTCAACGAACTTACAAACATGGCCCAGCTTACGGAAGAAGTAGGAGAGGTGGCACGAATAATCGCCCGCCGCTACGGCGAACAAAGCGAAAAGGAAAGCGATAAAAATAAAGATTTGGGCGAGGAACTTGCAGATGTTATTTTTGTGGTGCTATGTTTGGCAAATCAAACGGGAATCGACTTGGAAAAATCCTTTGAAAAGAAACTGAACTTGAAAACCAAGCGTGACCACGACCGTCATCACGGTAATAAAAAGTTGCAATAAAATGTTTAAAAAAGTAATAAACACAAAGGGCTTTTGGAAATCGGTTTTTTCATTGGCGGTAATTTTTGCCGTACTTTTTGGGCTGATAAAATGGGCGATCGAGGGTTTTAGCCTCGCTTATTTCGACGAAAGAGATCCGCTTTGGTTTATCGTAACCTTGTTGCTTGCGGGTTTTGTATATGGTTTTTTTGTGACTTTCGGAAAATTTCGTGCGAAGCTGAAAGAAGATAATTCCCGGCGATGAAGGCCATTTTAAAAAAAAAAGGGATTGTTCCGAAGAACGTTGAAATAAATATTGGCGGCTCCAAAAGTGAATCGAACCGGCTGCTAATTTTGCAGCGAATATTACCGAATATTCAAATTAAAAATTTATCGGATAGTGATGATACTTCCGTGCTGAAAAATGCACTGAATAGGAATACGGGAACCGTAAATGTCCATCACGCCGGCACCGCAATGCGTTTTCTTACCGCATACTATGCTTCCCAACCAAATTCGGAAATTGTCTTAACGGGAAGCGAGCGGATGCAGCAACGGCCAATTAAAATTTTGGTCGATGCCCTTAGAAGTTTGGGTGCGGAAATTGAATACCTAAAAAACGACGGATTTCCTCCTTTAAAAATTACAGGACAATCACTCCTTCAAAATAAAGTGACCATTCAAGCCAACGTTAGCAGTCAATATATTTCGGCGCTAATGCTAGTGGCATCCTCGCTTCCAAATGGACTTCAAATTATTTTGGAAGGCAAAACCACTTCTGTTCCATATATTGAAATGACGCTTTCACTTTTGAGAAAACTGGGAATACCGGCAGAATTTTCAAAAAATATTATCAAAATCACTTCTAAAAAGGAAATTGAAGACACGACGATTACCGTTGAATCAGATTGGAGTTCGGCTTCCTACTTCTATAGTTTAATCGCGCTTTCACAGAACTCCGAAATTAAACTGACCAGTTTTTTAAAAGACAGTCTGCAGGGTGATAGCTCGCTGGCATCAATTTATAATTCCTTGGGTGTAGAAACGGTTTTTAAACCTTCCGATAATTCCATTATTCTAAAAAAAGTAAATTCCGAATTGCCCGATTCACTATTGTTGGATTTAAAAAACACGCCCGATTTAGCGCAAACCATCGCAGTGAGTTGTTTTGGTTTGGGCATTGGTTGCAAACTCACAGGCTTGCACACCTTAAAAATTAAGGAAACGGACAGACTTTTGGCTCTAAAAAATGAATTGGAGAAATTGGGAGCCGCAATACAAGTTGATGATATTTCGCTAACACTTGAAAAATCTACAGGAATTTTATCTGAGATAACCATTGAAACCTATCAAGATCACAGGATGGCAATGGCTTTTGCGCCTCTTGCGCTAAAAACCGGACTCACAATAAATAACGCCGAAGTGGTCTCAAAATCGTATCCGAATTTTTGGAAGGATTTACAGAAAACGGGAGTTAATTGTGTATTAAAAGATTGAGCGGAAGAAGCATTTTTCCTTTAGCATCAAGCATCCAGCACCCTGCATCAAACATTTCCGAATAATAAACCACTATTTACTTGACAACCGCTGTTTTGAGGTTGTATATTTGCATCCTTTTTAAAATTGTAAAGACACTACGCACTATGGGAATGAAACTTTCAAATTTCAACTTTAACCTTCCAAACGAATTATTGGCCGAATATCCAGCCGAAAACCGGGATGAGGCCCGTTTAATGGTTCTGAACCGAAAAGAGAAAACTATTGAACACAAAACCTTTAAGGATCTTATAGATTATTTTTCTGAAGATGATGTATTGGTAACCAACAATACCAAGGTTTTTCCGGCGAGATTGTTTGGAAATAAGGAAAAAACAGGTGCGCGAATTGAAGTGTTTTTGTTGCGTGAACTCAACTCCGAAACCCGTCTTTGGGATGTTTTGGTTGATCCTGCCCGTAAAATCAGGATTGGCAACAAACTTTATTTTGGTGATGATGAAACCCTAGTCGCTGAGGTAATTGACAATACAACTTCACGCGGCCGGACGCTGCGTTTCCTTTTTGACGGTTCCTATGAGGAATTCAGAAATAAATTAACGGAACTTGGCGAAACCCCGCTTCCTAAATATATTAAGCGTGAAGTAGAGCCTGAGGATGCCGAACGTTACCAAACCATTTTTGCAAAAAATGAAGGGGCGGTTGCAGCACCAACTGCGGGTCTTCACTTCTCCAAACATTTGTTGAAGCGTTTGGAAATAAATGGCGTAAACATTGCTGAAGTGACGCTGCATGTAGGTTTGGGGACTTTTAGTTCAGTTGAGGTTGAGGACCTTTCAAAACATAAAATGGATTCCGAGGAAATGATAATTACCCCGGAAGCCGCAAATATTATAAATACGGGCATCCAAAAGAAAAGAAGAATCTGTGCTGTCGGAACTACTGCAATGCGGGCGTTGGAAAGTTCGGTTTCTTCAAACCATACTTTAAACCCATATAGTGGTTGGACCAATAAATTTATTTTTCCTCCCTATGATTTCAGTATCGCTAATGCGATGGTAACCAATTTTCACACCCCAAAGTCGACATTATTGATGATGGTTTCCGCCTTTGCGGGGCACGATTTCATAAAAGAAGCCTATGCCGAAGCGGTCAAGGAAAAGTATAGGTTTTACACCTATGGCGATGCAATGCTAATTTTGTAACAACATTAAATCCTGGTTTTGCCAGGATTTTTTATTTGTAAGGCTTTGGCTTCCAAATGTCAAAATAAAAAATTACCTTAGTTATCCGAAATTTTTTAAGCCGGCCTAAATGAAAAGAAAATTACTTTTCTTCATTTTATCGTTATTCTTCCTTACTGCCTTTTCACAGGGAGATGAAAACGTTTTGCCAGTAAGCTGGAATCTTCGTTTGGCAAAAGAGCCGGATATTATAAAACTTTTGCCTTTACAGTTGGATAAAATCCGAAAGGAGGACAGTATTAATGACCTCGACAAAAGCATGCCGTGGCGGTATGGAGTTACGAGAAGTATTTCGTTGGATTTAGCTAAAGACGGTTTATGGACGGTTCTACCCGATGGCAGTAAAATATGGCAAGTGGCAATCCAATCGCCACAAGCGGTGAATTTGGGATTGAATTTTAATGGATTTTATCTGCCTGCGGGAGCGAGGTTGCAGCTTTATAATAATGACCATACAGACGTTTCAAAAAATTACACCTATAAAGAAAATCGGGAAAATAAAAAATTAGGTTCTTGGTACATTGAAGGCGATATTATATGGGTGGAATATTTTCAGCCCGCTTATGTTAGGGCTACGCCTATTATAAAAATAGATGGTTTAATCCACGGGTATCGGATGGGACTTTTGAATGATATTGTTGACGGTTCACGTGGCATGAATGATTCCGGAGATTGCAATTACGATGTAAACTGCCCAATTGGCAGCGATTTCGATTCTAAAAAAGACATTCTCAAAAAAGCCGTTGCTCTGCTTAATTTGGGTAACGGATATTTGTGCACTGCGTCTTTAGTTAACAATACCCGCAATGATAAAAGCCCATTATTGCTAACGGCAAACCACTGTTTAACAAACAGCGATCCTTCGCTTTGGTCCTTGCGCTTCAATTGGGTAAGCCCAAATCCGGTTTGCGGTACCGGAGAGGATAGCGGCGACATTGAAACCAATTTTACAATGAGTGGCGCAACCCTTTTGGCCAATAACAGTTTGAGCGACTTTGCCCTTGTGAAATTGGTGAATAACATTTCCGAATCCTGGGATGTGGTTTTTGCCGGCTGGGATAATTCGGACACTGATCCCTCTTTTGAAGTAGGCATACACCACCCCAATGGGGATATTATGAAAATATGCAGGGACGATTCCGGCGCCGAAAAAACTGATGCCAACGGCACACAAGTTTGGTTGATTGGCGGCGGAAGTCACGGTACCGGAAATGGATGGGAAATCGGCACCACCGAGAGTGGTTCTTCCGGCTCTCCATTATTTAATGAAAATGGTAAAATTATAGGACAACTTTATGCCGGGCAATCTGCCTGCAACGGCACCGAAACCAATCACGATTATGATATTTATGGCAGATTCGGAGTTTCTTGGGCTTCGGGTGCAACGTCAAATTCGCGTCTTAAGGAATGGCTGGATCCTGACGGAACAGGCCAAACAAGTATTGAGACCCTTCAGAATATATTGAACGTACAGGATTTTGAAATTACCGGTGAATTAAAAATATATCCCAATCCCGCCAGCAGCACGATAACCGTTATGAACAGCAGATACCCTCATTTGCGTTACGTTTTTTCGAATATGCTGGGGCAGGTTTTTGATTCCGGTTCGCTTTCCAATTCAATGAATACTATTTCCGTACAATCGCTTGCAGAAGGAATTTACTTTCTCTCTTTGACGGAGGAGGATAGCAAGGATTCCATCACAAAAAAAATAGTTGTTGCCCGATAAACGCTTCAGCATAAATATAATCGGCCTCCTTTTCAACAAAGAAAAAGGAGGCTTTTTTCTTTTAAATATGGTAATTTTGCGGCTATGGTTTCAGAGAAAAAAGACATACGCGCACTTTCAAAAGAAGAGCTGATAAACTTTTTCAAAGCGAAGGGAGATAAAGCCTTCCGCGGCTCGCAGGTTTACGAATGGCTGTGGAGCAAGGGCAGCCATAGTTTCGAGGAAATGACCAATCTTTCAAAAGAAACGCGCGCACATTTAGATGAAAACTTCGTCATAAACCATATAAAGGTAGATCATCTTCAGAAAAGTAGCGATGGCACCATTAAAAATGCCGTAAAGCTTCACGATAATCTTGTTGTTGAATCGGTCCTTATTCCCACTAAAAAAAGAACCACGGCTTGCGTTTCCAGCCAAGTGGGCTGTAGTTTGGACTGTGCATTTTGCGCTACGGCTAGGTTAAAAAGAATGCGAAATCTAAACCCCGATGAAATTTATGATCAGGTAGTGGCAATAGACCGTGAAAGTAGGCTTTACCACGACAAACCACTTACAAATATTGTTTTTATGGGAATGGGTGAACCACTGATGAACTATAAAAACGTGCTGGAATCCATTGAAAAAATTACTTCACCGGAGGGGTTGGGAATGTCGCCAAAACGAATTACGCTTTCTACCTCCGGAGTACCGAAAATGATAAAAAAATTAGCTGAGGATGACGTAAAATTCAATCTTGCGGTTTCCCTTCATTCCGCCATTCAGGAAACCCGGGAGCAGATTATGCCTTTTGCAAAAAGTTTTGTGTTGGAAGATCTTCGCGAATCTCTTGAATTTTGGTACAGTAAAACAAAAAGAAAAATTACCTACGAATATATAGTTTGGGAAGGGATAAATGATAAAAAGGAAGATATTGAAGCCTTGGCAACTTTCTGCAAATATGTGCCCTGCAAGGTAAATTTAATAGAATACAATCCCATCGATGACGGCCAATTTCAACAGGCATCTTCTGCTGCCATACAAAATTATATTGATTCCCTTGAGCGAAACCGAATTCCAGTGACCGTCCGCCGAAGTAGGGGAAAGGACATAGATGCCGCCTGCGGGCAGTTGGCTAACAAGCAATAAAAAAGAGCGGCCTGAGCCGCTCTTTTTAAATATAGTATAAAATCTTAAATTAGTTTTTTACGATTTTAAAAGTTTTATTTACTCCATTAATAGTAACGGAAGCAATGTAAACTCCAGATTGCAACCCAGAAATGTTTACAGTTTCATTGTTGCTGGATAGTTTTTGTGCAACCACTTCTTGACCTAAGATATTGTAAAGAGCAACACGCTCCATAGAAGTGTTGGCAGAAAGATTTAGTTGACCGTTAGCTACGAAATGTTGGAAACCTTGAAAAGCCACATCATTAACTCCCAATGCATCTGCGGTAACTTTAAAATCATCTACCTGAAAACCAAATTGATCAGATGCTACGTGGTTGATCGCGATGTAGACATCTTGTCCTGCATAATCATCAAGATTAAAAGTGAATTCTTCCCAGTCAATTGCCTGTGGCACCAATCCGCTTTCAAGTTCGGTAAAGTTACTTGGGTCAGTATCAACAGTGGAAATCAAAACATTAAATGTTTCTTCAGAATAAGTGGCATCCGCCGCTTTTGCCCAAAAAGATAAAAGGTTTCCGTCAGCTCCAAGAGTAATTTGTGGAGAGATCAGCCAATCGTTGTTTGCGGTGGTAGTTGCATCCGGTACAGCCGCAAAGGATGTCATAGCTTTTTCACCACTACGTGCGGTCCAATCTGAATCAGCCGTAGGATCTAGTGGAGGATTGGTAGCAGTTGAATTAAAAACCATAAAGGCACCAACGTACCCAGAATTATCAAATTCAATTCCATTAAATCCATAAGTTGGGAGCTCATCAAGATCAACCAAAGTCCAATCCCCAACATCTTCAATAATGAAATTGTCATAAGATTCAAAATCATCTTCAAAAATAGTAGTCTGTGCATTCATAGCAAAGCTCGCAAAAACTGCTGCCAATAATGTAATTTTTTTCATTGTAATTATTTATTAAAAGGTTAAAAATGTATTTCCTCAAAAATATAGAGTGTATATCTTTTATCACCATTTATACGCCGTGTTAACAGCATTTGTAATATTGTTGGAGTGTAACCAAGAGTATTTATGCATCATTATTTATTTAAGGGAAATGTTCAGACATTCTATATTTTTTATTAATTGAAACATGGGAAACTCAGTTGCGAGTTTTATGAACTTTATAAGATTTTGTTAAAATTGATTTTTAAATTATCCAAATTGCATTTTACAAAGTATTTCCCTTCAATAACCATTGTTCATTTTAACTATCTTTGAGCCTCCATGAAGATAGTTTCGCGCATCAAACTTCCCATTGAAAAGGAAATGGAACTTTTTGAAAAAAAGTTCTCCCACTCCATGGCTTCAAAAGTTTCCCTGCTCAACAGAATTACCCATTACGTGGTAAACCGAAAAGGCAAGCAAATGCGTCCCATGTTTGTTTTCCTAATCGCCAAAATGACCGGAAAAGGTGAGGTGAATGAGCGTACTTACCGCGGTGCCTCCGTTATAGAACTTATACATACGGCAACCTTGGTGCACGACGATGTGGTGGACGATAGCGATCGCCGGCGCGGATTTTTCAGCATTAATGCGCTTTGGAAAAACAAAATTGCGGTGCTCGTTGGTGATTACCTGCTTTCAAAAGGTTTGCTTCTTTCCATTGACAATGGCGATTTCGACCTTCTGAAAATTATCTCCGTGGCCGTTCGCGAAATGAGCGAGGGCGAATTACTTCAAATAGAAAAAGCCAGGCGATTGGACATTACAGAGGATATTTATTTTGAAATAATCCGACAAAAAACCGCTACCTTAATTGCAGCTTGCTGTGCGATGGGCGCCCGTTCCATTATGGCTCCAGAAGAGGAGGTGGAAAAAATGCGCAAGTTTGGCGAGCTCATTGGTACCGCTTTCCAAATAAAGGATGATCTTTTTGATTACGGAAACGAACAGATTGGAAAGCCCACGGGTATTGATATTAAGGAACAAAAAATGACACTTCCTTTAATTTATGCTTTAAATAATTCCACTTCCGAAGAAAAAAAATGGCTTATCAATTCGGTTAAAAACCATAATAAAGATAAGCAGCGCGTAAAAAAAGTTATTGCTCTTGTAAAGAAAAATGGCGGTCTCGATTACGCTGTTGCAAAAATGAAGGAATACCAGCAGCAAGCGCTGCAATTGCTCGAAACCTATCCCGATTCTCCCTACAAAGAATCTTTGGAGTTGATGGTAAATTACGTTATTGACCGGAAAAAATAGTTTTCAGTCACAGTTTTCAGCCCAGGTTTGCAGTAAAGACTGGATACTGCAACTGACCATTGAAAACTTTTCAAAACCCAGACAACCATTCCGCAAAAACCTGCGTCTATTAAAATAGAAGCGTCCAACGGCAAAGCGCATTGTGAAAATTATACCCTTACATAAAAACTATTCAAAACTGATTGCGAAGGCAAGCAAAGCCGATCGCCGAGCGCAGCAACAGTTGTTTGAAACCTTTTCGCCAAAAATGTTGGGCGTTTGCAGGCAATATTTAAAAGACAATGATTCGGCAGAGGAGGTTATGCTTACAGGTTTTTTGAAGGTTTTTACCCATTTAACGGATTTCAAAAACGAAGGCAGTTTTGAGGGTTGGGTGCGCAGAATTATGGTAAATGAAAGTATTTCGCAATTAAGGAAAAACAAGAAACTTAATTTCGTTTCGGAAGCCGAAATTGAAAATAGCACTGATTATTCCGCATATATTGAAACGGAACTTGAAGCCGAGGAAATACAGAAAATGATTGACAGTTTACCCGAAGGCTACAAAACGGTCTTTGTGCTTTATGCGGTGGAAGGTTACAAACACGGCGAGATTGCGGAAATGTTGCAGATAAGTGAAAACACTTCGAAAACGCAACTCTTTAAAGCCCGTAAAATGCTACAAAATATGGTCAATAAACAAAACAATATTAGTTATGGCACCCATTAAACTCGAAGAAAATATACGCGAAAAGTTGGAGGCGCGGGAGCTAAAACCCTCTGCCGATGCCTGGAAAAAATTGGAGGCAAGACTCGGGGAAAAACAGCCCAAAAACCACTCCTACATTTGGTATTACGTGGCGGCGAGCTTCGTAGGAATTTTAATTGTGGCCTCCGTTTTCTTTAGTCGTAATGCTTCCGAAAGGAAAAATGAAATCGTTGAAGAAAATATTGAGCAGAACAATCCCACAGTTGCACCGGAAATTGTTCCGAATACCAAAAAGGTTGAAAATGTCGCTTCTGAAAAAGTTGAAAAGAAAACGACTCCAAAAGAAAATTTGAAAGAGAATAATTCTAAACCGCTTCGGCCTAAAAAAGAATCCGCTGTTGACCGAAAAATTCGAAAGGACGATGCGCTAGCGGAAGTTTCAAACGCTTCGGAAAAATCAGAAAAAGTTGGGAATCGTGAACTTCAAAAAAAGGAACCAATTGTTGTTTCCGAAGAAGATAAACTTTTCGACCAAAAAGTAAATGAAGTGGTGGCTGATGTAAAAAAACTTCAAAATGAAAACACCGCCGTGACCGCAGAAGAAGTGGATGATCTTTTGAAAAATGCACGTCGGGAAATACAGACCCAGCGGATATTGAGCAACCCAAAAGTTGACGCCACCGCACTTTTGCAGGACGTGGAATGGGAGCTGGAAAAAAGCTTCCGTGACAAGGTTTTTGATGCATTGGGCGAAGGATTTCAAAAAATACGAACGGCAGTTACCGAGCGGAATGACTAGGAAATATTCAATGTTCAAAATTCACCAATCAACAATCACCAATCACCAATCAACAATTATTATCATCATCATTAATCAAAAATCGAACAGTTATGAAATCATTAATTACCATTATCACCGCGCTTACCATTTGGTTGTTTGCGGCAGTTTATGCACAGGCGCAGGAAGTTGACCACGACACCACGACTTCTGTGGAACAGCTTACCAATTTAAAGGAAAAAATAATTCAGGAAGAAAAGGACGCGCTAAAAGCCAATGTGGAAAATATCAACGCACGTCTGCAAAGTAACGCCATTACTGAGACTGAAGCGGAAACCCTAAAACAGAATGCTGCGGAAAGACATGCGCTGAACATTGAAAATCGCATTGCAATTATTGACAACCAAATTGCGCTTTTAAAAAGAAACGGCAAAATTGAAGATGAAGAGGATAGCGGTCTAATGGTACGCATTGGCACGGGTGATGACGAAAAAAATGTTTTTTACATTGGTCCGAAAAAACAACACAGAAAATATGATCGTCGCACGACTTCGGATCTTGTTTTTGCTTTTGGGCTCAACAATGTAATTACGAAAGGCGAATCATTGCAGGACTCAGATTTTAAGGTTGCCGGCAGCCGTTTCGCCGAAATTGGCTGGGCATGGAAAACCCGCGTTTTTGAAAATTCAAATTGGCTGCGTTTCAAATACGGAATTTCCTTTCAGTTCAATGGACTTAAACCTACCGATAACAGATATTATGTTGATACGGGAGCGCAGACCGAATTACAGACTTACCCTATAAATTTGGATAAATCGAAATTCAGGATGGACAATCTTGTGGTGCCAATCCATTTTGAATTTGGTCCTTCAAAAAAGATTGAAAAGGAAGATTATTTTAGGTATTCAACGGAAAATAAAATTAAAGTTGGCCTCGGCGGGTACGCGGGAATAAATCTGGGAGCGCGCCAAAAATTGAAATTTGAAGAGGATGGCGAAGACAAAAAGCTGAAGTTGAAAGCCAATTACAATACAAATAATTTTATCTATGGTTTGAGCGGCTATCTGGCATGGCAAGGCGTGGCGGTGTATGCAAAATATGATTTGAACACCATTTTTAAAGACAACCCCATTGAACAACGAAATGTTTCGTTGGGATTGCGGTTTGATGTGGATTAACCATTTTTCAATTTATATTCGTTTGTTTTCAACCTGCAAGGTTTTTATAACCTTGTAGGTTTCTTTTTTTATTGATTTTTTTTAATTCCATTCTTAAATACAATCTGCATTGCACATTTTCCCCAAAGTTTGACTTTAAACTTTAAACTTTAAACTTCAAACCTTCATTAAATTCCTATTTTTACAAAGCAAAAATTCAATAGTCCAACGACCAAAAATCCAAAAATCTGATTTCCAAAACCACTATAGACAACGTTTTCGAGACTGCCCGAGTTGAGGAGGTAATCGGCGATTTTGTTCAATTAAAGAAATCCGGCAGCAACTTTAAAGGGCTGAGTCCGTTCACCGATGAACGATCACCGAGCTTTATGGTTTCGCCCGTGAAGCAGATTTGGAAGGATTTCAGTAGTGGAAAAGGCGGAAATGTAGTTTCATTTTTAATGGAGCACGAACATTTTTCGTACCCCGAAGCCATAAAATATCTTGCCAAAAAATACGCCATAGAAATAGAGGAAACCGAGCAGACCGCGGAAGATAAAGAACAGGCTAACGAACGCGAGAGTCTGTATTTGGTCAGCGAATTTGCGAAGGATTACTTTCACAATACACTTACAAAAACTGAAGAAGGCAAAGCGATTGGGCTCTCCTATTTTAAGGAACGGGGCTTTACTAATGAAACCATCAAAAAATTTGAACTCGGTTATTCCCCCGATTCTTGGGACGCCTTTACCAGCCACGCCATAAAAAAAGGCTACAAGCTGGAGTTTTTGGAGAAGACGGGTTTGTCTATTGTAAAAGAGGAAAAACAATTTGACCGTTTTAAAGGGAGGGTAATGTTTCCTATTCTAAGCATGAGCGGTCGCACGTTGGGTTTTGGTGGACGCATTTTGACTTCGGATAAAAAAGCTGCGAAATATCTGAACTCCCCAGAAAGTGACATTTACCACAAAAGCAAAGTGCTTTATGGCATTTTCCACGCCAAACAGAGCATTGCTAAAGAGGACAATTGCTATTTGGTTGAAGGTTATACAGATGTTATCCAATTTCACCAAACAGGCATCCACAACGTGGTTTCGTCATCGGGAACGGCGCTGACCGCGGAACAGATTCGGCTTATAAATAGACTCACAAAAAATATTACCGTCCTCTTTGACGGGGATGCGGCGGGACTTCGGGCCTCGCTCCGAGGGATAGATTTGATTTTGGAACAGGGAATGAACGTGAAAATCTGCACCTTCCCGGAAGGGGAGGACCCAGATAGTTTCGCGCGAAAAAATTCACTGGAAGAACTCACGCTTTATTTGGAAGAAAACGCCAAGGATTTCATCACATTTAAAGCTTCATTATTGGCTTCCGAAGCGAAGAATGATCCTATCAAAAAAAGTGAGACCATTCACGATATGGTCAACAGTATCGCGAAAATCCCCGATGTTATTAAGCGCGAGATATATTTGAAGGAATGTTCGCGGATTATGGATATTTCGGAACAAGTGCTCTTCAATACTCTTGCGCAGCTTCTTCAAAAAGAGCGAAAGGATGCTTCAAAGAAAGTTGAAAAAACTACAGAGGCTTTTGAAGTTATTCCTTCGGAAAAAACGTCCACGGAAAAGGTTAATGTCCAGTTTCAACTTGAGCAGAAAATAATTGAACTTTTGCTTCTCTACGGAAATGTTACTGAAGATTTTGAGGAATTAATCCTGGATACCAATGAAAAAGGCGAAATAGCGTTGAGGCCGGAAATACACCAATCGCGGGTATTCGAAAAGATTTATTTGGATTTGCAGGAAGATGAAATTGAATTCACAAATCCGGAATTCAAAGAATTGTATCTTGAAATAGTTACGCGTTTAAATCAAAATCCCGATACCAGTCCGGAATCATTTATCAACCAACTCGAGCCGGAAATGGCTTCGGCGGTCACCCATATTTTGATGGAAGAGGAAAAATATACCCTTCACAATTGGGAGCGGAAGGAAATTTACGTAAAGGAAAAAACCCAAACAATAGGGCAGATTGTAAGTGAAACAATTTTGAATCTTCGCCGGTTTTTGGTAGCGCAAAAAATAAACGATTTATCAGAATCGCTAAAGGACAAAGAAAATGGCAATTCTGAAATGCAGGAAATCGTGGATTATATCAGCCTAAAAAAGGTATTATCGGACAAACTGAACAGAGTTCTGTAGTCAAGCAAATTGAAACATTCGCGCCTGGTTTATTAGCTCGGCAAGATTATCTACTTTCAATTTTTTAAGAAGCCGTGTTTTATATGTACTTACCGTTTTTTCATTTATTTCCAACAGGCAGGCAATTTCCTTGTTGCGTTTACCGCTGGATAATAGGTTGAGCACTTCAATTTCACGGGCAGAAAGTTTTTTGTAGCGGCCAATCATACTGTTGTCACCCATACTTCTGCTATTAAATGCGCGTGCTATTTCTTCATTTAGAAAAATTCCTCCTTTTGCTACGCGATCCAAAGCCTTCATAAATATTTTACTCGGCGATGTTTTTGGTACATATCCCACGGCACCGGATTTTATGGAGCGTAGCGCATAAATTTCCTCCGGATGGGAAGAGAATATCAAAATTTTTGTCTTTGGAAATTCGTCCCTAAGGCTTCTTAACGCATGAAACCCATTAATTTCGGGCATGTCCAGTTCAAGTATTAAAATATCGGGGCGTTCCTTTTCCATACATTTCAACAATTCGGAACCACGGGATACTTTGCCCGCGATTAAGAATTCGTCTGTTTTTTTTAGTAGTGTGGAAATTCCTTTTCTTGTAACAGGATGGTGGTCCGCAATGATAACTTTTTTCATATCTCCTTAAAAATTTGTTTTTTGAAAATAAACCGGAAGGTGTGGGGAGATCCTAAAAGGTTTCGGGATGTAATATTAGTACTACATTTTTAATTTATAAAATCCTTAAGGGAAGAATGTTAAAGCTTTCGTTCACTGGTTAAAATTATACGATAATCCGTAGTGCTATCTCAATTTTTCTGGTATTTCGCAGATGGGAATGGGTACCATTTTGTGCAAATTAGCTTTATGCAACTTGTTGTAAAGTTCAAAAACTTCCTTTTTTCTTCCCTCAAAATCGCTGCTTTCCTTTCCTTCCATTTGCATTTTCATGGCCCATTCCAGTTCATCATAACTTGCGCCCAATTGATCTTCATCGGTTCTGTCATCTCCCCAAAGTCCATCTGTTGGCGCGGCCGCTATTATATCTTTGTTTATGCCCAAATGTCTCGCTATCTCATAAACTTCACTTTTCATTAAATCTGCTATTGGACTTAAATCCACACCGCCATCACCGTATTTCGTATAAAATCCCACCCCAAAATCCTCCACCTTATTTCCTGTCCCGGCAACCAAATATTTGTTCAATGCAGCAAAATAGTAGAGTGTCGTCATTCGCAAGCGTGCACGGGTGTTTGCGAGGGACATAAAACGATCTTCTTCATTTTCAACGTTTGGTAAGGAATCAATTAGCGAATCAAAAACGGGGGTGAGGTTGACATCCACTTTTTTCACATTTTTGAAGTTTTCCTGCATCCACTCAATATGCTTAACTGCTCGGCTAACCTGCGATGGCGCTTGGTGAATGGGCATTTCAACGCACAATAGATCTAATCCGGTTTTGGCGCAAAGTGTTGAGGTGACCGCCGAGTCTATACCGCCGCTGATGCCAATAGTAAACCCTTCCATTTTTGCATTCAGTGCATATTCTTTTAACCAATCTACAATGTGATCTATAACTTTTTCGGTTTGCATTTTTTAATAGTTAATTTGTTAATTCGAGATTCGTTTTTTGGAAATCATAAATCCGCAATCGCAAATCTTCAATCGCTAATCGTTACCTTTGCGGCGCAAAAGTGGTTAAGGATAAAATTAATAAAAAGGAATGGCGTTACCAGCAAGAAACATCTTAATTGTCATGAAATACGTTGCGATATTTCTCTTTATTTTTCTCTTTGGCTCCTGTAATAACAGCGACAATCTTGAAAAAGAAATTGAAAAAATTCCGATAAACATTGAAATCAAACGCTTTGATAAAGCCTTTTCCGAAGCCACTCCAGCCCAATTGGCAGAACTAAAAAATGAATATCCGCTATTTTTCCCAAAACAATTTCCAGATAGTATTTGGGTTGCAAAAATGAAGGATACGCTCCAAAATGAACTGGAAAACGAAGTGGTAAAAGCCTTTCCCGAGGATGAAAAACTGGAAGATGTGCTAGTGCCGCTATTTCAACATATAAAATATTATTTTCCCGAATTTGAAACGCCCCTGGTAATTGCTGCTACTTCGGATGTTGATTACCAAAACAAGGTAATACTTGCGGACAGTATGCTCGTTATTGGCCTAGATAATTATTTGGGGAGCGACCACCGTTTTTATGAAGGTATAGATAAATATGTAACAAAGGAAATGAACGCCTCCCAAATTGGACCAGATGTGGCTGAGGTTTATGGCAGAAAATATGTTTCTCCTCCAAAGGACCGATCGCTTTTGGGACAAATGATTTATTACGGAAAAAAACTGTATCTCGCCGATCTTTGGCTTCCGGATACGCCGGATTTCGAAAAGATTGGTTACACCCCGGAGGAATTTACTTGGGCCCAAGAGAATGAAATTTACATGTGGCGCTATTTTGTGGAAAAGGAATTGCTTTATAGCACCGACCCAAAGTTGGGAAGCCGTTTCATTAATCCCGCTCCTTTTTCAAAATTTTATTTGGAAATAGATAACGAATCCCCGGGAATGGTGGGCCGTTATTTAGGTTGGCAGATTGTAAAAAGTTATATGGAAAACAACAATACCAGCGTTCAGGAATTAATGATTACCGATGCTGACGAAATTTTTAAAAATTCAAAATACAAACCAAAAAAATAATGGCGATTAAACACACTTCTGAAATAAAACTAAATATAGGGCTTGACGAAAACAAAGTGCCGGAAACCATACAATGGAGCGCGGAAGACGGCGGCATTTCAAAAGAGAAGACCAAGGCCGTGATGCTTTCCGTTTGGGACCATAAAAAAAAGGAATCCCTGCGAATTGATCTTTGGACAAAAGATATGCCCGTTGACGAAATGAAGATTTTTTTCCACCAAACCTTGAGTGCCATGGCAGATACATTTCAGCGTGCCACCGATGATGAAAAAATGAGTGCCACAATGCGCGATTTCTGCGATTATTTTGCAGAGAAGTTAGAGTTGAAAAGGGAATAATTGTGGATTCAGAATTCGGGATTCTGGATTGAAGAGTTCAATTCTTCAATATAATTTAAAACTTCCTCCCTTCCTTCAGAATTGCTGGCCGAAGTAATAAAATAAGGTGGCATTTCCTCCCAGCTTTCCAGCATTTTTTCTTGGTAGGCGGAGATATTTCTTTCCAAAGCTTTTGGCTTCAGTTTATCTGCTTTTGTAAAAATAATATTGAAAGGAATTCCACTTTCGCCCATCCACTGCATAAATTCCATATCGATGGGTTGTGGTTCGTGGCGGCAATCTACCAAAACGAATGCGAGGATCATTTGTTCCCGTTTTTCGAAATAATTGGTGATAAATTTCTGAAAAACCTTTTTGCTGCTTTTTGAAACCCGCGCATAACCATAACCAGGCAAATCAACTAAATACCAATTTTTGTTAACGAGAAAATGATTGATAAGCTGCGTTTTTCCTGGTCTTCCCGAGGTTTTTGCCAAGCTCTTTCGCTGCATGAGCATGTTAATGAGCGATGATTTACCCACGTTACTCCTGCCTATAAATGCATACTCGGGCAAACGATCTTTTGGGCATTTGGATACCTCGCTGTTGCTCATTAAAAATTCAGCCGATTTGATTTGCATTTTAGTTATGAATTATGGAAAAAAGTACTTCTTTTTAGAAATCTGAAACCTTAATATCCTCTTTTTTCCAACCAAGAATATAGAAGTTGGTTAAATTCCGCAGGATGTTCCATCATGGCCGCATGGCCGCATTTGTCAATCCAAAATAAATCGGAATCCGGAAGGAGCTCATCAAATTCTATGGCCACTTCTGGAGGGGTAACGTTGTCATTCTTTCCCCAAATTATACAAGTTGGAGTGTGCATTTTTGGTAGGTCTTTCGCCATATTGTGCCTTATTGCACTTTTGGCAATTGCAAGTGTTCGCAGAAGTTTGTGCCTGTCATTTACAGTCTCATAAACGTCATCTACAATTTCTTTGGTAGCAACCGCGGGATCGTAAAAAACGTTTTCGGCTTTTTGTTTTATGTAGTCGTAATCGCCGCGTTTTGGATAGCTTTCGCCCATTGCGCTTTCGTAAAGACCCGAACTACCTGTAATTACTAGAGCCTTGATTTTTTCGGGGTACATTCTTGTACAGAGGAGGCCGATGTGCCCACCGAGGGAATTTCCCAAAAGAATAACTTCCTTATAACCTAGATAATCAATGAATTGTGAAACATACTTTGCGAAATTTTTCACATTGGTACGCAACAAGGTCATTTTGTAAATGGGAAGTTCCGGAATTAAAATTTTGTAGCCTTTTGAGGGAAAAAAGTCGGCGACGCCATCAAAATTGCTCAGCCCACCCATTAGTCCGTGAAGAATGACTATTGGCGTCCCTTCACCTATTTCTAAATATGAAAATTTTCCTTCTTTCTTTAACTTTTCCTCCATGCTGGTCGGTGCAATTTAGAATGACAAAAGTAATCAAATTTATTTCATAAGGTTCATTTATAAATGCGCTTTATGTATTGACGAACTAAGTAGGGGAAAGCTTTTGGGTGGTAAAACTTATCAACAAAGTGGTATAATGTGGTAAAATGTGGTAAAAGTTATATATATTTGAAACCATAAATTGCAAATCCGGAATTTCCACAATGCTCAATCTCATAGGCACATACGAATGTAAAGCAGACGTAAAGGGACGACTCATGGTGCCCGCGCCGTTGAAAAAGCAGCTGGCAACCGTCGCGCCGGAAGGATTTGTGATTAAGCGAGCCGTTTTCCAGCCCTGTTTGGAAATGTACCCGATGAAAGAGTGGGACGCGTTGATGCTGAAAATGGGTGAACTAAACCGCTTCAGCAGAAAAAACAACGATTTTATCAGAAGGTTTACCGCTGGTGTAAAAACCGTGGAATTGGACTCTACCGGAAGATTGTTGATCCCAAAGGATTTAATGTTATATGCTGGAATTGAAAAGGAAATCGTTCTTTCCTCCGCGATAAATATTGTAGAAATCTGGGACAAAGATAAATACGAACAGGCCATTGATGATGCGGCAAGTGATTTCGCTGATTTGGCCGAGGAAGTAATGGGAAACAAAAGCAATGATGGTGATGGAATATCATAATCCAGTTTTGCTGAACGAAACTGTCGAAGGGCTAAATATAAAACCAGACGGGGTATATGTAGATGTTACTTTCGGCGGCGGCGGCCACTCCCGGGAAATACTTAAACAACTTGGGCCAAAGGGCAAATTGATAGCTTTTGACCAGGATAGGGACGCGCTGGAAAATGCGATTGAAGATTCTCGTTTTTTGCTCATAAATCAAAATTTTCGGTTTCTGAAAAAATTCCTTCGCTTTCATGGGTATAAAACCGTAGATGGAATTTTGGGAGATTTTGGGGTTTCATCTCATCAATTTGATGTTGCTGAAAGAGGATTTTCAACCCGTTTTGAAGCCGACCTTGATATGCGAATGAACCGCGACACGAACTTTTCGGCATATACCGTGGTCAATAAATACGAAGAAGCCCAATTGCGGAATGTGCTTTCTAATTATGGCGAATTGCGCAGTGCGGGCGGAATGGCGCGTTTAATTGTTGAGGCTCGGGAAAACGAAAAAATAAAGACCAGCGAACAATTGAAAAAAGTGTTGGGCAGATTTCTGCCTGCCCATAAGGAAAACAAAATCCTGGCCAAAATATTTCAAGCCATCCGTATTGAAGTGAACCAGGAATTGGAGGCGTTAAAGGAATTTTTACTTCAAACAAACGAAGTTTTGGAAACTGGGGGCCGTCTCAGTTTGATCAGCTACCATTCATTGGAAGACAGATTAGTGAAGCGGTTTATTAGAAACGGAATGTTTGAAGGTGAACCGGAAAAAGATGTTTTTGGAAGGGTAGAGGTTCCATTTAAGGCGGTGGGGAAATTTATAATTCCTTCCGAAGAGGAAATAAAACAGAACAACCGCGCCCGGAGCGCAAAACTTCGAATAGCGGAGAAAATTTAAAATAATGTAGGCACGTGATTTATCGCGTGCATTTAAAGGAATTATCGGTTAACAAATTATAAATTTTGAAAGACGGTTTTTACAACATAATAAAGGGAAAATTCTTGGTGAGTGACGATGCGCTGAAAAACTGGCGCTTCATCATTTTTCTTTCGTTTTTGGCTTTGGTAATGATTGGCAGTTCCCACAGCGCGGATAAAAAAGTGCACAAAATTTCAAAACTGAACGCACAGGTAAAAGAGCTGAAGAGTGAATATGTGGATGTGAGGATGCTGCTGATGCAGTCGCGCATGGAGAGCAAGATAATTGCCGCAATGGAAAATCGAGGGTTGCAACCTTCACAAACGCCGCCGAAACGAATACGAATTGTTGATAAAAAAGAGTAAAGAAAAGAGAGAAGAGAGAAGAGAAAAGAGAAAATAAACCCACAACTGAATACCGCGTACTGAAAAATGGCATTTGAAGAAAAAAACATAATGAACCGCCTCTACATCATCGCCGGGTGCATGTTTCTCTTCGCGCTTGCCATTAGCATTAAATTAATGAATATTCAGTTTGTGGATGGCGAAAAATATCGCGAGCTGGCAAAGGAAAACACAACCAAGAATTTCGTAATCCCAGCCAATCGTGGCAATGTTTATGCCGATGACGGCAGTCTTTTGGCTACTTCCGTTCCAAAATATGACATTCGTTTTGATGCCGTAACGGTTTCTTCCGAAGATTTCAAGGAAAATTTAAAACCTCTTTCCGAAGGCTTAAGTAAAATGTTCGGCAAACCGGCATCGTATTACCAAAATATGCTCCGAAAGGCTCGCGCCGATAAAAACCGCTATCTGTTGGTGGTTAAAAATCTGGGCTACTCAAACTATATAAAAGTGAAAAGTTTACCGCTTTTTAATAAGGGGCCCTATAAAGGCGGAATTATTGTCGAACAGCGCACCGTACGCGAGCACCCAATCGGCCAAATTGCACAACGAACCGTTGGCGACGAGGCTTTTGACCGTCCCGGCTATTATGCCGTTGGTTTGGAAGGTGCCTTTAACGATTTGCTGACGGGTAAGGAAGGACATCGCTTAAAGCAAAAAATCGCCCAAGGACAGTGGAAACCGGTTTATGACGAAAACGAAATTGAGCCACAGGATGGGTACGATATTGTTTCAACCATAAACGTAAACATACAGGATATTGCTCACCACGCCTTGCTTAAGCAGCTTGAGTATTACGAAGCTGAGCACGGAACGGTAATCGTAATGGAAGTTTCAACAGGCGAAATCAAAGCCGTTTCAAATTTGGGCCGCACCTCCAATGGAAATTATTACGAAAAATTAAACTACGCGATCGGCGAATCACACGAGCCGGGCTCAACTTTTAAGGTGATGGCATTTATGGCTGCTTTGGAAGATAAAGTTATTGACACGAGTACTGTGGTGGACACAGGCCGAGGGGTGAAAAATTTTTACGGAAGGAAAATTTATGATTCACATCACGGTGGATTCGGAAAAATTTCTGCTGCGCGCGCATTGGAGGTCTCTTCAAATATTGGACTTGCGACGATTATTAATGAGAATTATTCCAAAAATCCCAATAAATTCATAGACCGCCTAAAAAGTTGGCATCTGGACCAAAAGACTGGCGTGGCCATAAAGGGCGAGGGCAGCCCAAGAATATACCAACCCGGTGATAAAAAATGGAGCAAAAATGCCTTGCCATCCATGGCTTACGGTTATAATTTGAAATTGACACCACTACAGACACTAACCTTTTACAACGCAATTGCGAACAATGGGGTGATGGTAAAACCACGTTTTATAAAAGAAGTGAGGGCTTGGAATGAAAAAGTAACTACTTACGATACCAAAATAATAAATCCCAAAATCTGTTCCGACGAAACCTTGAAGGAAATTAAGGAAATAATGAAGAACATCGTAAAGCGCGGAACGGGAAAATCACTTTATTCCCCAGATTTTTCAATGGCCGGAAAAACGGGAACCGCCCAAACGGAATATTGGATGCCCGATTGGAAAAGTAATCGACGCTATATTTCTTCATTCGCGGGCTTCTTCCCAGCAGAAAATCCCAAATATTCCTGTATCGTGGTTATCCATAAACCAAGTACGAGAAAAGGCTTTTACGGCGCCGATGTTTCCGGGCCGGTATTTAAAAGAATCGCACAAAAGATATTTACCGATTCCCCGAATATTGATTCGGTGGAAGGTGTTGAAAAAACCGATCCCGTAATTGAGAGGGATTATGAAAAATATTACGCGAAGCTTCAACAACCTGGCAAAACTATTCCCGATGTAAAGGGAATGGCCGGAATGGATGCGGTTTCCCTACTGGAAAATTTGGGATTGAAAGTGAAAGTGATTGGAAATGGAACGGTTTCAAATCAATCCATTAAATCGGGCGAAACCTTGAAAAAAGGCCAACAAATAACATTGAATTTATCGTGATTCTGTTAAAGGACATATTGTACAAGGTAACCATCGAAAGCGTCGTTGGCAGTACTTCCGTGGCCATAAACAATCTGGAGTTTGATTCCCGAAATGTTTCATTGAACGATGTTTTTTTCGCCATAAAAGGAACGGTTTCAGATGGGCATCTATTCATTAAAAAAGCGGCCGACCAGGGTGCATTGGCAATTATTTGCGAAACCTTGCCCGATAATATCGTAAACGGAATCACCTACGTACAGGTTTCCGATTCGCAAAAGGCATTGGCGATTATGGCGGCCAATTACTTCGGAAATCCTTCGGAAGAATTAAAGCTTGTAGGGATAACAGGAACCAACGGAAAAACCACCGTTTCTTCGCTTTTATATCAGCTTTTCAAAAAAGCGGGATTGGAAGCCGGACTGCTTTCCACCGTGAAAATAATGGTTGGTAATACGGAATTTAAGGCAACGCATACAACGCCAGATTCGTTGACAATCAATAAATATCTGCGCAAAATGGTGGATGCGGGCGTGGAATATTGCTTTATGGAAGTGAGTTCCCACGGAATCCATCAAAAACGCACGAAAGCGCTCCACTTTGTTGGAGGAGTTTTTACAAATCTTTCCCACGACCATTTGGACTATCACAAAAATTTCGCTGAGTATCGAGATGTAAAAAAATCCTTTTTTGATGAATTGCCAAAATCAGCTTTCGCATTGGTAAATGTGGATGACAAAAACGGCGTGGTAATGCTTCAGAATACGAAAGCGAAAAAATACACCTATGCCCTAAAAACTTACGCCGATTACAAAGCGCAGGTTTTGGAAAGCCAATTTACCGGCCAACTTCTGAAAATAAACAATCAGGAATTATGGGTGAAATTAATTGGCGGTTTCAACGCATATAATTTGCTCGCAATCTTCGGAACCGCACAACTGCTTGGGTTGAAGGAGCTGGAAATTCTTCAAATTATGAGCACTTTGGAAAGTGTTGGAGGGCGTTTTCAGTATTTAATTTCTGATAAGAAAATCACAGCAATTGTGGATTATGCGCATACGCCAGATGCGTTGAAAAATGTTTTGGAAACCATAAATAGCATCCGCACCGGCAATGAAGAAGTAATTACAGTGGTTGGCTGCGGCGGCGATCGTGATGCGCAAAAGCGCCCAGTAATGGGGAACATTGCAGCCTCCTTGAGTACGAAAGTTGTTTTTACAAGCGATAATCCACGTACCGAAAATGCCGAAAAAATCATTGAACAGATTGAAACCGGTGTTCCTGCAGAACATTATAAAAAAACGATTTCAATAACAAATAGAAAGGAAGCCATAAAAGCCGCCTGCCAAATGGCGCGGGAAAATGACATCATATTAATCGCCGGTAAAGGCCACGAAACCTATCAGGAAATCAATGGCGAACGCTTTGATTTTGACGATTTCAAAATAGTAAACCAAATTCTAACAGCCCTAAATAAATAACAGATGTTGTATTACTTGTTTAATTATTTGGATAAAACATACGATGTTCCTGGCGCTGGTTTGTTCAATTTTATTACGTTTCGGGCTATTTTGGCCGTAATACTTTCCCTTTTTATCGCAACGGTTTACGGTAAAAAAATAATCAATTATCTACAAAGAAAACAGGTTGGGGAATCTATCCGCGACCTCGGATTGGAGGGTCAAAACGAAAAGGCTGGCACGCCTACAATGGGCGGGATCATAATTATTCTTGCCACTTTAATCCCCGTTCTTCTTTTTGCAAGGCTTGAGAACATTTACGTAATCCTCCTAATAGTCACCACTGTATGGATGGGAACCATTGGGTTTATTGATGATTACATTAAAAAATTTAAAAATGACAAACAGGGTTTGCCCGGTATATTTAAGGTTATTGGCCAAATTGGGCTGGGGCTTTTTGTGGGCGCCACCATGTATTTTCATCCCGCGATTGTAGTTCAGCGAAATACCACAGATATAAACGCCGAAACCGAAATTATAGCAAAGGCTGAAACCAATGAATTTTATGTAAAGGACAAAGCGATGCTGACCACCATTCCTTTTGTAAAGGAAAATGAATTCAATTATTCCGAATTGATTAGTTGGGCGGGCAAGGATTACAAAAGCTATGTATGGCTGATTTTTATTCCCATTGTAATATTCATAATTACCGCAGTTTCAAACGGAGCGAATTTGACAGACGGCATTGATGGACTCGCAGCAGGAACTTCAGCCATAATTGGGCTTACTCTCGCGCTTTTTGCCTGGGTTTCGGGCAACGTGATTTTCGCGGAATACCTCAATATAATGTATATCCCAAACACAGGTGAAATGACCATTTTCATCACTGCTTTCGTCGGGGCGCTTATTGGATTTTTATGGTACAACACCTATCCGGCACAAGTATTTATGGGCGATACGGGCAGTTTAACCATTGGTGGAATCATAGCAGTAATCGCAATTGCAGTCAGAAAGGAACTGTTAATTCCCATTCTTTGCGGGGTTTTTCTTATGGAAAATCTTTCAGTGGTTTTGCAGGTGAGTTGGTTTAAATACACAAAGAAAAAATTCGGTGAGGGAAGACGCATTTTCAGAATGTCGCCATTGCATCATCATTATCAAATAAAAGGTTTTCACGAAAGTAAAATTGTAACACGGTTTTGGATTGTGGGAATTTTTTTGGCAATTCTTACAATCGTCACGCTAAAAATTAGATAAGGTGAAACAACGTTTGGTGATTTTAGGTGGAGGAGAAAGCGGCGTAGGAACTGCCATTTTGGGAAAGAAAAAGGATTTTGAGGTCTTCGTTTCAGACTTCGGAAAAATAAAGGAGAAGTACAAACAAGTTCTTATAAATAATGAAATTGAATGGGAAGAGGAAGGCCATTCCGAAGAAAAAATCCTTTCTGCAGATTTAGTGATGAAGAGCCCGGGAATTCCCGATAAGGCGCCGATTGTAAAGAAACTTCACGAAAAAGGGGTGAAGGTTATTTCTGAAATTGAATTCGCTTCAAAATATACGAAAGCATCAATTGTGGGAATTACAGGAAGCAACGGAAAAACCACAACCGCAAGCCTCACGTATGAATTGCTGAAAAATGGCGGCTTAAATGTGGCTTTGGGAGGAAACATCGGAAAGAGCTTTGCGGAACAGGTGTCGGAAGAAAAATATGAAAATTTCGTACTCGAGCTCAGCAGTTTTCAGCTTGACGGAATTGAAACTTTCGCGCCGCACATTGCAGTTTTGACCAATTTAAGTCCGGACCATTTGGACAGGTATGATTACAAATATGAAAATTATATCGCCGCGAAATTCAGGATAACGATGAACCAGACGTCGCAGGATTATTTCATATATGACGCAGACGATGTGGAAATAATAAAATGGCTTTCGCAGAACCCGATCAAATCGCAACCGCTGCCTTTTTCAACAAAAAAAGAATTGAAACAGGGAGCATTTAAAAAAGACAACCAAATAATAATAAAAATAAATAATAAAGAATTCAATATGCCAATCGCAACAATAGGAATACAAGGGGAACACAATGTAAAAAATGCCATGGCCGCTTCAACGGTGGCCACTTTATTGAGAATACGGAAGCAAACGATACGTGAAAGTCTCGAAGGTTTTCAGGGAGTGGAGCACCGACTCGAAAAAGTTTTGAAAATCAACAATGTAATGTATATCAACGATTCCAAAGCTACTAATGTAAATGCTACCTTTTTTGCCCTAGATAGTATGGAAAACCCTACAGTTTGGATCGTTGGCGGCGTTGACAAAGGCAATGAATACGGCGAACTTTTGCCTTTGGTAAACGAAAAAGTGAAAGCCATTATCTGTTTGGGGGTTGATAATGAAAAAATCATCAATGCCTTCGGAAATGTGGTTGATACTATTGTTGAAACAGATTCCATGGCAACCGCCGTGCAGATTGCATACAAATTGGCTGAAAGAAACAACACCGTACTACTTTCCCCGGCCTGCGCAAGTTTCGATTTATTTGAAAACTACGAAGACCGCGGCAGACAGTTTAAGGATGCGGTTAGGAATTTGTAAATGCGAAATACGAAGTACGAAATTGGAAGTACGAAATAGAAAATACGAAATGGGAAATTGGAAGTACGAAACTGAAGTTCAAAAGTAAAATAGAAGTATAGTCATTCCCCCTTTGAAGGGGGCAAGGGGGATGTTTACCATAAAAACTAAATAATAATTGAAAAACATTTTTCAATACATACAGGGCGATAGGGCGATTTGGGGAATAGTAGGGCTTTTGGCACTTTTCTCTTTCCTGCCGGTGTACAGCGCGAGCAGTAATCTTGCTTACTTATACGGCGACGGAAGCACCTTGCCGTATTTATTCAAGCATTTTGCGCATTTGGTATTGGGATTTGCCATTTTGTATGGCGTCCACAAAATCCCGTATCACTATTTCCGCGGCTTGTCCATTATCGCAATTCCGGTAATCATCTTGTTGTTAATAATTACAATGGCCGAAGGCACCACTATTGAAGGTGCCAACGCCAGCCGGTGGATTCGGGTGCCTTTTGTTGGCGTTACCTTTCAAACTTCAACCTTGGCAGGGGTAGTTTTGATGACATATGTAGCACGTTATTTATCCAGGATAAAAGACAAAACAGTAACTTTTAAGGAAACTATTTTACCGCTCTGGGTTCCAGTATTCATCGTGCTTGCCCTAATTCTTCCCGCTAACTTTTCCACTACGGCCATTTTCTTTTCAATGATTGTTTTGTTGGTTTTTATTGGCGGATACCCGCTAAAATATTTGGGAATAATCCTTGGAGCAGGCCTTATTTTTCTTACACTTTTTGTGCTATCAGCGAAAGCATTTCCCGGTGTTTTCCCCAACCGCGTTGATACGTGGATAAGCCGTGTTGAAAGTTTCAGTGATAATGAAGATACCGAAGCCGACTATCAAATAGAAAAAGCTAAAATAGCCATCGCGTCCGGTGGGGTTACAGGTTTAGGTCCCGGAAAAAGCGTTCAGAAAAACTTTTTACCGCAATCGTCTTCCGACTTTATTTATGCGGTGATTGTTGAGGAATTTGGACTTTTGGGCGGTATGTTTTTAATGTTGCTGTACCTGTTTTTATTATTTCGAATTGTGGTGGTGGCGCACAAATCAACTTCCATTTTTGGAAAATTGCTTGTTATTGGCGTCGGGCTGCCAATCGTTTTTCGGGCGATGATAAATATGGCGGTCGCGGTGGAATTATTCCCCGTAACGGGACAGAATCTACCATTAATAAGCAGCGGAGGAACATCCATTTGGATGACTTGTTTGGCACTGGGAATGATATTGAGTGTAAGTGCGAAACGGGAAGTAGTTGCAAAGGAAGAAAAGGAAGAAAACCCATTAGATATCTTAAGCGAAGCAATTTGAAACCAAAATTCATCATAAGCGGCGGTGGTACCGGAGGTCATATTTACCCGGCAATCGCCATTGCAGATGAGTTAAAATCACGATTTCCAGAAGCAGAATTTTTATTCGTTGGCGCTGAGGATAGAATGGAGATGGAAAAAGTGCCGCAGGCAGGTTACAAAATTATGGGGCTTTGGATTTCAGGTTTGCAAAGAAATCTTTCAATTCAAAATTTGGCATTTCCGTTGAAACTTGTTTCCAGTTTATATGAATCCTATAAAATTCTTAGAGAATCCAAGCCAAATATTGCAATAGGAACTGGCGGTTACGCCAGCGCACCTTTACTGCGAATGGCCGCCTTAAAAGGTATTCCGTGTTTAATCCAAGAGCAAAATAGCCACGCAGGGATCACCAATAAATGGTTGGGCGGAAAAGTGCAAAAAATATGTGTAGCCTATCAAGGAATGGAAAAATTCTTCCCTGCTGAAAAAATAAAATTCACTGGTAATCCGGTAAGGCAAGATCTGCTGGATATTTCCTCGAAAAAGGAAGAAGCGATGGCTTTCTTCAATTTGAAAAAGGACAAAAAAACACTTTTGGTTTTGGGCGGAAGCCTCGGAGCACGCAGAATAAATCAGTTAATTGAAAAATCGTTGCCATTTTTTGAAAAAAATAATTTGCAGCTAATTTGGCAATGCGGGAAATATTACGAAGAAACCTATAAAAATAAGGGAAGCGAAACGGTACAAATACACACTTTTTTAAACCGGATGGATTTGGCCTATGCCGCGGCAGATTTTATTATTTCACGGGCTGGTGCTTTGTCTGTTTCAGAATTGTGTTTGGTCGGGAAACCCGTAATTTTTATTCCATCGCCAAATGTGGCCGAAGACCATCAAACTAAAAACGCGCAAGCAATTTCAGAAAAAAATGCCGCGATTCTAATTGAAGAAAATGATTTGGACTCCAATTTTGAAAATGTTTTTTCAGAATTGGTCGCTTCCGAAGAGAAACAAAAAACCCTTTCGAAAAATATAAAAAAACTGGCAAAACCGAATGCCACAAAGGAAATTGTGGATGAGATTGAGAAATTAATGAAAAGTCCCTCTGCCCCCTAAAGGGGGAGCGAAAATTGATTTTTTTTATTTAAACAAGAAACCATAAACTAAAAACATTGAATAACCTAAAAAACATAAAAACATTCTACTTCGTTGGCATTGGCGGCATTGGTATGAGTGCGCTTGCGCGGTATCTTAAGATGCAGGGCAAGAAGGTTTTGGGTTATGACAAGACGGCCACAGATTTGACCGAGGAACTTATTTCAGAAGAAATCCCCGTTACTTTTGTCGATGAAATTTCAGAAATACCGAAGGATTTTTCCGCTTCAGAAGAAACTTTAGTTGTTTACACGCCCGCAATTCCGAAGCACAATAAAATATTGAACCATTTTTTTGAAAATAATTTTTCGGTTGTAAAACGTGCCGAACTGTTGGGGGAAGTTTCAAAAAATACCCTTTGCCTTGCCGTGGCCGGAACTCATGGAAAAACCACGACTTCAGCAATTTTAGGTCATTTGTTGGCGGAATGTAATATGCCCGTAACGGCATTTTTGGGTGGAATTGCTGAAAATTATAATTCGAATTTTATTTACAAAGGCAATGAAATAACCGTAGTGGAAGCAGATGAATTTGATCGCTCTTTTTTAAAACTTAGACCAGACATTGCGTGTATAACTTCAATGGATGCGGACCATCTGGATATTTATGGTGATGCCGTGGAAATAGAAAACGCTTTCCGTACTTTCTCAGATTTAGTTGAAAAGGATGAAAATGTGTTCATCAAAAAAGATCTCCCGTTGGACGGAATGACAGTCGCAGTTGAAGAAACTGCCGATTACGAAGCGCAAAACGTAAAAATAAAAGATGGCGCATACATTTTCGATTTAAAAACCCCGCAGGAAATTTTGAAGGATCTGACCTTCAATCTTCCCGGACATCATAATCTTACAAATGCCATTATGGCTTTGGGCATGGCAATTTTAGCAGGCTCCCCAACCGATTGCCTGCCCAAGGCATTGGCAAATTTTAAAGGCGTAAAACGGCGTTTTTCCTATAAAATAAAATCCAAAAATTTGGTTTTGATTGATGATTACGCACATCATCCCACAGAAATTGACGCACTTTTTCAGGCCGTGGATGAAATGTATCCCAACGACCACAAGCAGATTGTTTTTCAACCGCATCTTTTCAGCAGGACGCGAGACTTTGCGACAGGATTTGCAAAAAGTCTCTCACGCTTTGACGAGGTTGTGCTGCTCGATATTTATCCTGCACGGGAAGAACCAATTGAAGGAATTACTTCCGAATGGCTTTTAGATCAAATAACCGCCGAAAACAAAAGAGTGGTCTTTAAATCTGCCCTGCCAGAAATACTGTTGATGTCAAAATGCCGAATAAAGCTTTTAGTAGGTGCGGGCGATATTGGCGCGGAAGTGAATAAACTCACAAAAATTCTAAAATATGAAGCGTAGTATTGAAATTTTAAAATTTATCGTTTTGCTGGGTTTGTTGGCGTTTCTTTTCAGCTTCAGCAAAACGCGCAACCAGCACAGAAAACTCAAAAAAATAGATGTGGAATTCGTCGATGACAACAGCCCGTTTATTACACATAATACAGTTAATAAATTGTTGATACAAAATCAACCCAAGGTTACGGGCATAGGTAAAGAAACTTTAGTTTTGAAAGAGATGGAGCAGCGTCTGGTGGAAAACCCTATGGTGCGTGATGCACAGGTTTTTGTAACTGTAGATGGAACCCTGGGCGCAAAAATTGAGCAACGAAACCCTATTGGCAGGGTAACGGCTGAAGGTTCGGGCCTCGACTATTATTTGGATTCCGATGGAAAAAAAATGCCACTTTCATCGGTGTATTCAGCAAGAGTGCCTTTAATTACGGGGACTTCAAAAAATCATTTCAGTGAGCTAACGCCATTATTGCTGAAAATAAATGAGGACGATTTTATGAAAAGCTGCGTTGTTGGCTTGAATAATAAGGCTAACGGAGAAGTGGAACTTGAGCTTCGTAAAACCCCGCTGAAAATTCTTTTTGGAAAGCCGGCAGATATCGAAAAGAAGTTCCAAAATTTTAAGGCATTTTACAAAAAAACACAACAGGACAGTACACTTTCAAATTATAGCCACGTGAATCTAAAATTTGAAAGTCAAGTGATAGCCACAAAAAAATAAGGCCATGGAAAATGAAAATATTGCCGTAGGATTAGATATAGGTACCACAAAAATTGTGGCCATGATCGGTAGGAAGAATGATTACGGCAAGATGGAAATATTGGGAATAGGAAAGGCAAAGAGTCTTGGAGTACACCGCGGGGTGGTCAATAATATTACCCAGACTATCCAATCCATTCAGCAGGCGGTGCAGGATGCCGAGACTTCTTCTGGCATGAAAATAAAAGAAGTTGTGGTTGGGATTGCGGGTCAACATATTCGCAGTCTTCAGCATAGCGATTACATTACCCGCACCAATGGCGAGGATGTTATAAAGGAAGAGGATATCGACAGACTTTGCAACCAAGTACACAAATTGGTTATGCTTCCCGGCGAGGAGATATTGCATGTACTACCACAGGATTTTAAAGTGGACGGACAAAGCGAGGTAAAGGAACCAATTGGTATGTACGGAGCACGTTTGGAGGCGAATTTTCACGTTGTGGTTGGCCAAGTTTCTTCAATCAGAAATGTGGGCAGATGCATCAAAAGTGCAGGTTTGGAGCTTTCAGCGATTACTTTGGAACCCTTGGCTTCCGCAAAGGCGGTTTTGAGCCAAGAAGAAAAGGAGGCTGGAGTTGCGCTTATTGATATAGGTGGGGGAACGACCGACTTGGCAATATTTAAGGATGGAATCATTCGCCATACTGCCGTAATTCCTTTCGGCGGAAATGTGATTACCGAGGATATAAAGGAAGGCTGTTCCATAATTGAAAAACAGGCGGAACTTCTCAAAATAAAATTCGGCTCCGCATGGCCGGGAGAAAATAAGGAGAATGAAATAGTTTCAATTCCCGGATTGAGAGGCAGGGAGCCGAAAGAAATCAGTTTAAAAAACCTTTCAAAAATTATACATGCCCGTGTTATTGAAATAATCGAGCAGGTATATCTTGAAATAAAGAATTATGGACACGAGGAACAAAAAAAGAAACTTATAGCAGGAATTGTACTTACTGGCGGCGGCGCCCAACTTCAGCATATAAAACAATTGGTGGAATATATCACTGGCATGGATACTCGCATCGGCTACCCGAACGAGCATTTAGCAGGCGATAGCGATGCCGAAACTACTAGCCCAATGTACGCAACCGCTGTTGGCTTGGTGCTGAATAGTCTTGAAAGCAAAGAGAAATCATCCTTGATGAAACGTTTTTCACACGTGGTGGAAGATGAGGAAAAAGAGGAATCTTTCGAGAGCGCAGAACCGCAAGAAAAGAAAAACGAAAAAGAATCAAAAGAAAAAGATAAGGATGCCCAAAAAGGCAAACGTTTCTTTGATAAATGGGCCGAAAAGTTCAAAGAGTTTTTAGACAATGCCGAATAAATAGGTTCGCGATTTATCGCGAGCAGAATTAAAATAACAAAAAATACCTATGCATTTTGCCAAAATGGTAAATGCCCGGAAGAAAAAAATTGCAATAAAACACAAAACTATGAGCAGCAAAACAGAATTTGATAACATTTCATTCGATTTGCCCAAGAACCAATCGAACGTAATTAAGGTTATCGGCGTTGGTGGGGGCGGAAGCAATGCCATTAACCATATGTTCAGTCAGGGCATAAAAGGGGTTGACTTTGTAATCTGTAATACAGATTCGCAGGCTTTGGAAAACAGTCCGGTACCTATTAAAATTCAATTGGGAGTTTCCCTTACGGAAGGTTTGGGCGCCGGCGCCAACCCAAAGGTTGGTGAACAAGCCGCAGTGGAAAGCCTTGAGGAGATTAAGGGAATGCTCACGACCAATACCAAAATGATTTTTATTACCGCTGGTATGGGCGGTGGTACGGGCACCGGTGCGGCGCCAATTATCGCCAAAATGGCAAAGGATATGGACATTCTTACCGTCGGTATTGTAACAATTCCTTTTCAGTTTGAGGGAAAAACAAGGTGCGACCAAGCGCAGATTGGGGTTGAGAATCTTCGTCAGAGTGTTGACTCTTTGGTGGTTATCAACAACAATAAATTGCGTGAAGTTTACGGAAATCTTGGTTTTAAGGCCGGTTTCTCAAAAGCCGATGAAGTTTTGGCCACTGCTGCTCGCGGAATTGCCGAAGTGATTACCCATCATTACACCCAAAATATTGACCTTCGCGATGCCAAAACCGTGCTTGCAAACAGCGGAACCGCCATTATGGGAAGCGCAACCGCATCAGGCTCAAGCCGCGCGAAGGATGCTATTGGAAAGGCATTGGATTCGCCGTTGCTCAACGATAATAAAATTAAAGGAGCCAAAAACGTACTGCTGCTAATCGTTTCCGGCTCCGATGAAATTACTATTGACGAAATAGGCGAAATTAGTGACCACATTCAGGATGAAGCTGGCCATAGCGCCAATATTATTATGGGTGTGGGCGAAGAGGAAAGTCTGGAAGGTTCTATCTCCATTACCGTAATTGCTACGGGTTTTAATGTGGAACAACAGAATGAAATAGTAAATACCGAAACAAAAAAAATAATCCACACTTTGGAGGATGAGCAACGAGCCGAACAACTACTTACGCCAAAGGCCACAGCCAGCTCCGTTCGCCTTCCGCAAAAACCAAATACCGAACAACCCAAAAAAGAAGTGCCAGCAATAAAGCACACCTTGTTTGATGAAGCCGAAGAGGAAGATGCAATTCCTTTTGAAGGTTATATAAAAACTTCGGAATTGCTTAAAAACATAAACGTATCATACGAGGAAATAGCTGCTGAAAAAATAGACGAGTTCAATCAGCTTGAAATAAACAAGATAAACGTGAATGAATTCGTAATTCTTGATGCTTCAGAGAAGGAAGAAAAGAAGACTTCAGAAAAAAGTACCGCCAAAGATGAAGATGAGCAAATATTGATGTTCGACCTTCCAATTAATCCTGTAAAGTCGGTAAAAGAAGAACCGAAGAAACAGGAAGGCGGCAAGAAATATTTCGATTTGGACGATATTGAAGTGAAGGATCACGTGGAGATAATTCCTATTACAGAAGTTTCCGGACAAGGCGTGAAACGCTACAGTCTAGACGACTATGAAGAGATGGAAAGCCATTTAAATAAGGCAAAACCAGACGCTTCTGCAACCAAGGATTTAGAGGACGAAGAAATTGTGTTTGAGAAAAAAACAATTTCGGTACCGGAGGAGAAATCTGCACCATCCACTGAGGAAGATCCTTTAAATTCCCCAATCTCCAAACTTTTAAGCGACCGGACGGAAGTGCGAAAAAGAATGATGAAGGAGTTTAATTATAAGTTCAAAAACAGTCCGTCGCGAATAGATGAAATTGAGAAACAACCCGCCTATAAACGAATGGGAATAGATTTAGAACAAAAAGCCGATGAGCCAACTATTTCTAGAACCTCTGTAAATACTGAGGATGACGATATTGAACTACGCAAAAACAATTCATTTTTGCACGATAACGTAGATTAAGATTTTTGCTATCCACTTGAAGCAAGGCCTGGACAACAAATTATGCGGTTCGGGCCTTTTTATTTTTAAGAAAATTTCAATGGACTAGTTTATGATGTTCCTGAAACAATCAATTTGTTTCAGACATTATTTACTAAAAACCTATTTTAAATTCTTTCATAATTAAGTATCTTCGCACTCAAATTAATTCAGAAAATGAGCTTACAGGATCAAGTAATGGATGCAATAAAAGTTGCAATGAAGGCGAAAGATGCACAGAGCTTAGAAGCCTTACGCTCGGTTAAATCTGCCATTTTATTGGCGCAGACCGAAACGGGCGCCAAGGTAGGATTAACTGAGGAAGAGGAAATAAAACTGTTGCAGAAACAGGTAAAGCAAAGGAGGGACAGTGCGGCAATATACCAAGAACAGGGTCGTACCGACCTGGCCGAACCGGAATTGGCGCAAGCGGAGGTGATTGAACAATTTTTGCCTAAACAGTTGGGCAAAGAAGAAGTTGCCAAAATAGTTGATGAAGTTATTGCTGAAACGGGTGCCTCGTCTATGGCAGATATGGGCAAGGTTATGGGCGCGGCGAATGCAAAGCTGGCAGGAAAATCTGATGGCAAAACTATTTCGACTGTTGTAAAGGAAAGGCTTTCAAAATAAATAATAAAATATTAAAGATTCCCGCCTTCGCGGGAATGACAAGGCCGCGTGGCGCAACTGAATAGCGCATCAGATTTCGGCTCTGAGGGTTGGGGGTTTGAATCCCTCCGCGGTCACTAAAAAAAGCAATTTCAATTTTGAAATTGCTTTTTTTATTATAGCTGTTGCTAAGTATTTTATTTATGTCATACAACGCTTGAAAGATGGTAAAACCTGCAAGATAATGACCCAAATTTGGATAAAAGCTTTTGCCAACATTATAAGGGTGAGAATTGGTTGGCAAAAGGATTCATTCCTTGGAAATTGTTTATTTTGAAGAACGAATCTTTCAATAACTCAATAATTGTATCTTGGTTCTACAAGAAGAATTTACTTCGCCAAAGCATTAATTGCCTGCACCGTTTCTTTATTGTCAACACCAATACCTTCCTGTTGATGGGCGAGTTCGCCTTTTTGATCAAAAATACTGATGATGTTTGAGTGCGAAAAATCCATCGGTGAAATCTGCTTATAGTTTACTGCTAAAACAGCGGCGAATTCTCGTGTATCCTCTTCGCTACCGCGCAGAAAAAGCCATTTGTCATCTTCCATTTGATTTTCTTTTGCAAATGCCTTTAGACGTTCGGGCGTATCGGTTTTAGGATCAATACTTACAAAAACAAATTGCACATCGTTCTTTTTATTTTCGGGAATTTGCTTTTCAATATTACGCATATCGGCTACCAAACGTGGGCAAGCAGCTTTACAGGATGTGTAAATCATTACCATTGCCAGGACCTTTCCCTGCAATTCTTTCAATTCTATTGTATTGCCATCTTGGGTGGTCCAGTGCGAGGGAAGGTTGTAGATGGACATGTCGGAAATTGTTTTGTTTGCCCCATTCTGTTCGGTCTCTTTCACCGCAATATTTTCTTTGTTTGTGGAATTGTCGTTGCAGGAAATTGCAAAAATCGAAATTCCCAAAACGGCATATTTTAAATAATTCATAGTGAAGTTTTTAATTTTTTAAATTCTTGGCACATCTAAAACCAAGGTTGTTTACGGAATAATTTCCTTTAACACTGCTTCTAAATGCGTAACGCATAAAGGCTGCATAGTTCATTAAATCTGTTGCTCCCACTGCTGCAGCACTGCAAAATAGATTGTTGTTATTTCCGCCATTCCTCGATTCGGAAGAAATGAGCACGGAGTTGAAATCTTGTGTCCATTCCCAAAGCAAACCGTGCATATCATAAACGCCCCAATAATTTTTGAAGGTGCTGCCTACTTTTTGGTTTGTTGTTTTTGGTTGTTCATACCAATCTAATATATATTGGTTGTAAGTTTCTATTTTTCGGGCATCAGCATTTTTCTCATCGGCCATTGCTACATATTCCCATTCATCTAAGGTAGGAAGTCGTTTATCTTGGCATTTGCAATATGCTTTTGCCGCGAACCACGATACATTTGAAACAGGCTCTTTCTTTGAGGCTTTTACATTTAAGTGAAGAGCATCTTTCCAATCGGTCAAGTAGTTTTTATCAGCAAAAAGTCCCTTAACGTTGTCTTTTCGCCATTCTGGATTTTTCTTTAAAAATTCCAAATAAGCCTCTTTGGTTACGGGAATAGTATCCATTAAAAAACTTTCGACCCTTATTTGTGAGGAATCCCTACCGTAAAGGGGAGTATATGTTCCCTGTTTGATTAATGCCATCTCGGGGTTTTGGGCCACGGCCGATATTGCGATGGCCCAAACACCAATAAGAAATATATATTTTTTAAAAGACAAAATTTATTTTTTGTTGCGTTGTTTTTTAACCATTTCTTCAGTAACCACAGTTCCGTTATTGCCCCAGCTACTATAAACATAAGTCAATACATTTGCTATATCGCGATCGCTGAGGGATTGGGCAGTCATTACACTGTTATATTTTTTACCGTTAACGGTAATCTCACCCGTTTTTCCGTGCATTACAATATCTATCGCACGGTTGGCATCGGCATTGAGAAAATCTGATTTTGCTAAAGGTGGGAATGCTCCCGGAACACCTTGTCCTCCCGCCTGGTGGCACGCAATACAAGTACTTCCAAAAATATTTTTACCCAATTCTATCTGTTGTTCCTTGTTTAGGTTTTGTGGCGGTTTTGAGGCTGCCACTTCAGCATCGTCTATTGGCATTTTTTGTATCGCACCACCTTCGGGCTCGTAAATACCCTCCTGTATTTTTCCTTTGTACACTTTATCATTTTTCTCTCCTGTGGCGTTAATTTGCGCCAAAGCTCCTTTATTAAAAGCTCTAAAAATGCTGTGGTCTACCATTAAGTATTCGCCCGGGGCATTTATTTTCAGTTCAATCATTGCAGCGCCACCTGCTGGAATAAGCGTTGTCTGTACGTTTTCATTTACCAGGCTTCCGCCTTCAACGTGAACTTTATCCATAATTTCGCCAATAATATGAAATGACGAAACCAAGTTGGGCCCGGCATTTCCCACAAACAATCTAATGGTTTCCCCTACATTTACCTGCAAAGCCTTGTCACCAACCATAGAGCCTACATGACCGTTGAATACTACATAATCGGCATCTTCTTCAATGGCTTTTTTCATATCAAAAGGTTGTAGGCCAGGATCGCCAAAATCTCCTTTTGTATAAAAATCACCTTGCATTACATAAAATTCCTTATCCACAGGTTCAAGTCCTCCTTCCGGTTCTACCAATATGAGTCCATACATTCCATTCGCAATATGCATTCCCACGGGCGCAGTGGCACAGTGATATACATAAATACCTGGATTTAAAACTTTAAAAGAAAATACGGTTTCGTGTCCTGGTGCCACCAATGAGGAAACTGCACCACCGCCCGGCCCGTTTACCGCATGAAGGTCTATATTGTGCGCAAGTTTATTTTGGGGATGGTTTTTTAGATGAAATTCTATTTCATCACCTACGCGGGTTCTTATAAAACTTCCTGGAACAGTGCCGTCAAAAGTCCAGTAAACATAGCTTACACCATCGGCCAATTGTCCTTCGCGTTCTTGAATTTCCATATCGACTATTAATTTTTTGGCCATTCTGCGCCCGATCGGCGTAGGAACATATGGTGGAGCGGTTAGCTCTGCACGCATTTCTTGGTTTACAGGAATTTCTTCGGTATTTTCATATTTTTTCGGAGATTGGTCGTTAATACAAGCTGTAAAAAGAGCAGTAATTCCTATGCTTAGCATCAACTTAACAGCAAAACGGTGATTAAAATTTAAGTTCATAAGTAATATATTAAGATGGTTTTTGAAATTAATTTTTTGAAATTATAGTATCTTCTTTATGTGAAACAAACAGGACTGGATCAATGGTAATCATTGCCCAGGCCCAATTATTTGTATTGTCGTCAAAATTATTTTTTACCGCCTCAATTCCTTCCGAAATGAAATATTGTGAATATCCAGCTTGGAATGCCACGAATTCACTCACTTTATAGAAGGTGATTAGATCCATTTCGAGGCCGAGATTTCTGGAGGTCTCGTCATTTATTTTTGCTGAAGCGAAAAATTTGTGCAATGCCAGTTGAACCTTGGCTTTAGTATTAAAACCATATCCTACCGTAGTAAATAAATCTGTTAAACCTACATTGTTTATATGGTTGCCCACATAAAAATAATCCATGAATCCATTAAATTTGTGGTTGGTGCCGTAAAGAGGGGTAAAGGCCTCATTTTTTCCGTTCGCGGGTGCACCATATTCGTTTCCGCTGTGTCTTTCACCGCCTAATCCAAAGTTCCAATTTTCGTTGGGGTGAAAAGTGCTTTCCAACGAAATTAAATAGGCACTTAAGTTATTATTTAAAATGTCTTTACCAAATTGATAATATAAATTTGAAGCCAAGTTTAATTTTCCCGCCTTTGTTTTTAAATGAAAACCGGCAGTTTGGCTGTATCTCGTTTCATTTTTAGATTCGTCGGTTTCAGCAATATATTGCAGGCCATTGTTGAAAAATAGAAAGCTGGCCGAAAGTTCTTCGTAATCTTTGTGAAGCCAAATATATTGAAAATTTTTGTAGGTGTCTTTGGTGAGAATATTGCCGGTCAAGGCTTCACCGTCCTGATTGTAGGCCACGCCCAAATGTAGTTTTATATAATCGGGTTCAAATTTTAGGATTGCGGCATCGTGGCTTCTGCCTTGTTGGGCCCAATCCACATTTCCGAAAAAACGCTGATCATCATACACAATTTCCTGACGTCCTATTTTTAAATCGAGGTCAGATGTTAACTTCGCTTCGGCCCAAGCTTGGTGCAACGAAAAGCCATTTTTGTCTGCCAAATTCAATTGGGGTACATCCCCCCAAACTCTTATATCCTGAGGACTTATATAGAAGTTTAATTTTTCAGTGTGATATTCAAAATTTAATCTTGTCCGCTGTGATACGAATACAGCGGGATCGACATTATCAGGAAAAAGCGATTTATAACCATGTCTATATTCAAATCGAGGCCTTAATTGTGCATCCAAAGTAAATTGAGAAAAACTTTTGACAGATACGATCAAGAAAATGAAAATTGGTAGGTATTTTAACTTTGTCATTACCTTTTTTTATTTGGGATACAAATATCCTTTTTACCATGCGGGCTAAATATGATATTCATCATTTTTGAAAAAAAAAGGAGTTATAGATTTTCGAATTTTAAAACCGATATTAAAAATATTTGTGCTTTTCGCCCAATAAGTTTTTTGGGAACGAATATTAATATACTTTCAGTTCAATTAAAATTAACCTATGGCTTATGGAAAAAACGCCTAGAATTAATATATTTATAAATAACCTAGAAAATGATTTTATAATGGCTCCGCAAAGACTGGAACTGGCAATTCAAAAACTTTACACTGCATTTCATAATAATTCACTTAATCCCGAATGCTGTAACCATTGTGCCGTAGGCAATATTTGTGACAATCGTGATGGTTGGAAACATTTAAGTGACCATCATGGCTCTACGGAATTAAATTATGTAGGAATAGTGAATGAGAAATTTGGAAAAAAAATAAGTGGATACTCTCCAAAGGAACTTATTACAATTGAAGCTATATTTTTAAAAGGATGTGGATATACTCTTCCCCTAAACCAGAAATCAAAAAGACCGAAAAATCCAACTTCAAAGGACACGCTATTTAACGGTCTCTGTGCCGTTATTTCGTACTTATGCGACCTCGATGGGGTCGATAATGTAATGGATTATTCAAAACTTTTCGAATTTGAAAAGGATATTTCCAGCAAACAATTGGAAACCGTTCTATAAAAAAACTACTAAGCCCCAAACTGCTTAAAATGGTGGTCCAAATGTTTATACTGCATCTGCCCCCATTGGGCCGCAGTAAATTTCCCAAATATGGGGTGAGGCTCCCATTCTGTCTGATTCTTTCTTTCGTGAAACTCGTCTATAAGTCTCTCGAGCAGCTTTTTCTCTTCCAAAAAATTCTTTTCATCCGTTATTTTGAACTGACGCGCAGTTGGAAGATTTTGCCTCCACGGTTTGTCGTTGTAAAGTGATTTTTTGAAAAGAAATGCCAAAGGAAAAAATTTCTTTTGAATATTGCCTTTCCCCAACGAAACATTAAGGGGTTGCTGGCAATGGAAAACCATTTGGCCTACGTCCATTTTGCCCCATTTCCTTTCAGATTCTGGCGTTAGTTGGTTCAATCTATTTTTGATTTCGGAATGGGCTTCGGAATTGAATAATGATTTCATAATTGCAGGGTTGTTTTCAAAACAAAAATAATACTTAATCGAATTCACTTTAATCCAACTTCAGAATAATTTTAAAAAAATGGGCAGTTTAAAGTTTCATTGCTATCTTTAAGGAAATGCTATTTGGGGTGGAAGAAAATACATTTTTTTCAATAAAGAATTGGAACGAGGATGATCGCCCAAGGGAGAAAATGCTTCAAAAAGGCCGTATCGCCCTGAGCGACGCTGAACTTATAGCCATTCTTATCGCCTCCGGCAGTCGCAATGAAAGCGCCGTTTCCTTAAGCCAACGTATCCTGGCCTCCGCAGGGAATAATTTGAACGAGCTTGGAAAACGATCCATTTCAGATTTAATGAAATTCAAGGGAATAGGCGAGGCAAAGGCCATAACCATTGCGGCGGCGATGGAACTTGGACGCAGAAGAAGGGGAGAAGAGGCGCTTAAAAAAAAGAAAATCACCTCCAGCAGTTCGGTTTTTGAATATCTGCAGCCCATCTTGGGGGAGCTGCCCCACGAGGAATTTTGGATTCTTTATTTAAACAATTCCAATAAAATCATACAGTGCATACAATTGAGTAAAGGCGGAATTACAGGAACCGTGGTGGATGCGCGCTTGGTTTTTAAGGACGCGCTGCAAGTAGGTGCCGTCGGTATCATCCTGGCACATAATCATCCATCCGGTACTTTAAAGCCGAGCCAAGAGGATATTCGGCTTACCAAAAAGTTAAAAACGGCGGGCGAAAGTCTGGACATAAAAGTACTGGACCATCTTATAGTTACCGAAAAAGATTATTTTAGCTTTGCCGACGAAAATATGCTATAAGCCCATTATGTTGTTAATCTACGTTCAAAAAACCACACCTAGGATTTCCTATATTTTTAAGCATATCTGTCTCCGAATTTTGGGTTTTGATGTGGTTTTTACCTCGGTTATTGATGAATTTATTGCCCACACGGGCGCCAAAATTTCCTACGGAAAAAAACCTTTGGGAAATGAACTGTTTTTCCAAAGCGCCGGTCTTTTGGAACAGCAAGGTTTTGAAACCATTGATATTACCGTAAAGAAATGGGAGGACACAATCGGGTTTTTTGCGGTTTCAAATGCGGGCGCTCTTCCTTTTGATATATTCTCTGCGAGCTTTTATATGATTAGTAGATATGAGGAATATCTGCCACACGTAAAGGATTCATTTGGAAGGTTTATGGCCACGGAAAGTCTTGCCTTCAAAGAAGGATTTTTGCATCAGCCTGTGGTTGATATTTGGGCCTACAAGTTCAAAGCGGTCCTGGCTAACGGTTTCCCGGATTTTGAATTTCCGCAGAAAAAAATTACTATCCACCCCGTTGTGGAAGCATCGAGGCCATTTGCCTATAAACAGAAAGGAATTTTTAGGACCTCAGTTGGCTATACACAGGATCTATTTAGGGGAAAAATTCGGAATATTTTTGATCGCTCCAAAGTGATTATGGGTTTCAAGCGGGATGCCTTTGATACTTTCAAATGGATGATGAATACCGCCACCAGGAGCGAATTTAAATTGACCGTTTTCTTTTTGCTGGGCAATGCCCGTCTCTTTGGCGATAGCCTGAATACCCACCGACAGAAGTTTAAGATGCTGGTAAAGTATGTGAACGACTATAAGGAAGTTGGACTCATTTTTTCGGCAGCCTCGCTCACCGATTACGAGATGCTGAAGCGTGAAAAGCGAAGAATGGAGGAAATTACCAGAAGATCGCTCAACAGTTCCATGAACGCGGATTATTTGGTGAATCTCCCCGATATTTATAGAAATTTGATAGAATTGGAGATAAAAAAAGATTATACAATGGTTTTTCGGGATACGGTGGGTTTCCGTGCGGGTACTTGCACGCCCTTTCTTTTTTTCGATCTGGATTTTGAAATTAAAACACCACTTGTTATACACCCTATTGCGATGACTACTTACGCCTTCCAGACGAAATATCCTTCAGATATTGAAAAGGCCGTAACAAATATTTATAAAACTGTTGAGAAGGTTAACGGCACCTTCAGCATAAGTTTTACCAATGTGGATTTTTCCTCTTCTGAAAATAATAAAATTTGGCGTTCCATTTTTTCCGATAAAATTCAGCAATATGGATAAAAGAGGAATAACCGATGTTTTTTTCGATTTGGACCACACCCTCTGGGATTTTGACAAAAACTCATCCTTGGCCTTTGGTCGTGTTTTCAAAAAGCACGAAATCGAACTCCCACTTTCCGAGTTTATTGGTGCATACGAACCAATAAATCTTCAATATTGGAAAAAGTTTAGGGAAGAAAAAGTGACGAAGGAAGAGCTGCGTCGCGGAAGATTGGTGGAAGCCTTTGGCGCGTTCAACATTCGGTATGAAACAGAATTTATTGATATGCTTGCTGTGTCTTATATAGAGGAACTTCCGTTGGACAATCATCTATTTCTTTATACCACGGAAATGTTGGAGTACCTAAAACCAAAATATAAACTTCATATAATTACGAATGGTTTTCACGAGGTTCAATTTTTAAAGCTTCGAAACAGCGGGATTGAGGGTTATTTTAGCACGGTGACCACTTCAGAGGAAGTAGGTGTAAAAAAGCCAAATCCGCTTATTTTCCGAAGAGCTTTGGAAATAGCGAAAGCGGAACCCAAAAATAGTATTATGATTGGCGACAGTTTTGAGGCGGATATACTTGGCGCGGAAAAGGTTGGGATGCACTCCCTTTTCTTTTCGCCAAAAAATGATGCCCAAGAAAAGTTGGGTCTAAAAATCAACTGTCTATCCCAAATTAAAAGACATCTATAGTAATAAAAAGGTGGTTTTTGTCGTTAAGAGGAGAGCGAATATCCCTGATTTATGAATTTTAGATTTTCCTCTTTTTTAGTAGTCGTATTACTGAGTCTTTGTTTTACGGCCTGTATTAAGAATACCGATTTTGACCAAACGGAGAATATCGTTGTAGATCCCATCTTCGAAATCAATTTAATCCATTTTGACCTTGACGCACAACAATTTTACGATTCCATAAACGCCACTCCTATTTTAACGGTTCGGGATACGACCAAATTAAAGTTTTTGGATGATAGCACGCTTCACGAAAATTTGGTGCGGGCAGAGTTCTATTTCAAATTTACCAATAGTATTCCACGTCAATTTAATGTCGATTTTCAATTTATCTCGGAAAATAACGACACAACCTACACGACCCAAACGCAAGTATTAATGGGAACACAGGCCAATCCTAAAATAACTGAATTTGTTGAAAACGTAGAAGGCGATGGTATTAAAGATATCACTCTGGCCAATAGAATTGTTATTTCTGTAACCATTCCAGATTCCAATATAAATCTTCAAGGCAATCTCAACCTGAAATCGAAGGCAGCCTATTATTTGGAAATTGTTCAATGAAAAATATACTTTACCCACTTTTTTTGATATTAGGAATTACAACGTTTGCCCAAAACAAGCAGATATTGTTTGGGTTCAGCGAGGTACCGCAATCCATTATGCAAAACCCGGGGATGGTAGTGCCGCAAAAGGCTCATTACGGTATTCCTTTTTTGTCCCAAATACACGTTAATGGAGGTTCTTCGGGGGTTTCAGCCTACGATATTTTCCGGGAAGGGGGCGACATAAATGCCCGTATCCGCAATAAAATTTTCGATATGGAAAATACCGACTTCTTTACTGCCACAGAACAACTTGAAATTGTTAGCGCAGGTTGGCGCTCGCCCAGCGGCATTTATTTTTCGGCGGGAATGTACCAGGAATTCGATTTTATTACATACTTCCCTCGCGATCTTGCCATTCTTGCATGGAATGGCAACCAAGATTATTTGGATTATGAATTCGACCTTGGTGAAATAAGCACCACAGGAGATTTTATGACCGTTTACCATCTGGGCGCGAATAAACAGATTTCAGAAAAACTTACTTTGGGTCTGCGGTTGAAAGTGTATTCCAGTATGTTTAGCTTCCGAAGTGTGGATAACCGGGGAACGTTCGTAACGACCCTGGGCGATGAAAATTCTGATAATATTTATGAGCACACTGTTAAAAATGCGGATATAACGGTGGAAACCTCTGGATACATTTCGCTTCGCGATAATGACGGCGCCAAGGATGTAACCAATGAAATACTTAGCCGTGCTTTTTTTGGCGGCAACGTGGGCGTAGGTGTGGACCTTGGAATGACCTATCAAATAAGCAACGATATTACACTTACCGCAAGTGCGCTGGATCTGGGTGCTATTTTTCATACTAAGGGAGTTGAAAACTACCGGGCGCACGGCACCTATACTTTAGACGGAGTTGAATTAATTTTTCCGCCCCTAAGCGAGGGCGAGGCTACCTATCCATATTATGAAAATTTGGTGGACGAAATAGAGCGCGAAATACCTGTTGACACTTTGCACAATAGTTATACACAATTTCGTCCCGCAAAAATAAATGTAGGTCTGGCCTTCGGTTTGGGCAGATTGAATCTTTCGGGCGACTGTGATTGCCTGCACATGGACAGCAAGCTAAAAAAAATTCAAGGGTTTGGTTTACAATTCTACAGCATATTTAGACCAAAAGGACCTCAAATGGCCGGTACCCTTTTTTATCATCGGAAGCTTGCGGATTTTCTCGCCGCAAAATTAACCTATACCGCAGATTCATATTCATTTACCAATGTGGGGTTGGGGGTTGCGGCTAATTTCGGAAAATTCAATTTTTATCTTGCTGCAGATAACCTTATAAGTTACAGTAATATCGCCAAGGCAAAAAGTGTATCTTTACAGTTGGGACTGAACGTACTAATTAACCAACCGGAATGAAAAACCTATTATTTTGCCTCATCTTTTTAGTGTCCTCAATTACTTTTTCACAGACTTCTTTAAGCGATTACAGTTATGTAATTGTGCCGGAGCAATATGAATTTTTAAAAGGAAGGGATCAATTCAAGATCAATTCGATGACAAAATTCTATTTGGAAAAAAGTGGTTTCAATGCTTTTTTTACGAGTGATGCACCGAACGCCAATCGTTGTGAAGGGCTTTATGCGAACATCGAGGAATTAAGCAGCTTTTTGGGAACAAAGGTGCAGGTTGTTTTAAAGGATTGTAACGGCAATGAAGTTTATAGAAGTCCGGAGGGAAAGAGTAAATACAAGGAACACGATAAAAAATATCAGGATGCACTTCGAGAAGCTTTTACAGGTTTGGAAATAATGAATGTGAAACAAAAAGATGTTGTGCTTTTGAATGAAACATCCATTACCGAAAATGCATCGAATAAAACTGAAAAAACCAAACCTGCTACTGAAGTGGTAAAGGCGAATAATAAGGAAAATATTTCCATTACTTCCATTGGAAAAATGCCCTCTTCAAAATTTTCGAATTATTCTAATAACGGAAAAACCTATTTATTGCGAAAAACCGACGAAGGCTATTCTTTATATGAAGAATCTGCAACTGCCAAGGATGGACTACTTCTGATAGGAACTATTTCAACTGTAGAAAATGGACTCCATTTTACCGATTCTTCGGGGAATGAATATCCTGCCCAATTTGATGCTTCCGAAAATTTGACTATAAATATGGGCGATTCAACTATGGTTTTTCAGGCGGAAAACTAAAAATCGTATTTATCTTTCCAAAGTTGTTTTAGGTAGGTTTTAAGCGCATTTTCCTTCGGGTTATTTCCCGGTTTGTAAAAGGCGGTCCCTTTAATTTCCTCGGGAAGAAATTCGTGTGGTACAAAATTCCCTTCATAATTATGCGCATACTCGTACTCTTTTCCGTAGCCCAATTCCTTCATTAACTTGGTTGGGGCATTCCGAATAGATAACGGCACCGAAAGATCGCCGGTCTGCCTCACTATTTTCTGTGCTTCACCAATAGCTTTATAAGAAGCATTGCTCTTGTGCGAGGTGGCCAAATAGATGGCGCACTGGCTGAGTATGATTCGCGACTCGGGGTACCCGATGGTCGCCACTGATTGGAAAGTACTGTTAGCAAGCAATAATGCATTTGGGTTGGCATTGCCAATATCTTCCGAAGCCAAAATTACCATCCTTCTCGCTATGAATTTTAAATCCTCACCCCCTTCAATCATACGCGCGAGCCAATAAACGGCCGCATTTGGATCGCTTCCGCGGATAGATTTTATAAAAGCCGAAATAATGTCGTAATGCTGTTCCCCCGTTTTGTCATACAAAACGGTGTTTTTTTGAACCTTTTGCATCACAAGTGCATTGGTAATTGTAACAGTATCCTTTTTTTCTGAAAGCACTACCAATTCAAGAATATTCAGAAGTTTTCTCGCATCGCCTCCGGAATGGCGAATAAGTGCCTCGGTTTCTTGTAGCGATATTTCCTTTTTTGAAAGAATCTCGTCTTCTTTTATAGCAAACTCCAAAAGATATTCCAGATCTTCTCGGCTAAATGGATTGAGCACATAAACCTGGCATCGGGAGAGTAGGGCCGGAATTACCTCAAAACTGGGATTTTCAGTAGTGGCGCCAATTAAGGTAATCCATCCTTTTTCCACAGCACCCAATAAAGAATCCTGCTGCGATTTGCTGAATCGATGTATTTCATCAATAAAAAGAATAGGATTTTTGGTGGTAAAAATATCGGTTTTTTTTGCTTTTTCTATTACTTCACGCACGGCTGCCACGCCACTGTCCACGGCGCTCAAGGTGTAAAAAGGTCGTTTGCTTTCATTGGCCACGATATTTGCCAACGTCGTTTTTCCCGTGCCAGGCGGTCCCCAAAAAATCATTGAGGAAATCATGCCCGTTTTTAATTGGGAAGTGAGGGTACCTTTGGGTCCAACCAAATGGTGCTGGCTTAAATATCCTGAAAGGGTTTTTGGTCTTATGCGTTCGGCAAGTGGTGCTGTCATGAGGCAATAAAATTACAATTTTAAAAAAATGTTTGCACTGACATTTTATCATAAATTTGAACTTCGGGATTGTTTTTGTAATGTGTTATCTATGGCAAACCTCCAACCGTTAAAATTTACTCCTTCCGTCATTGGCTATCCTTTGCTTTTCGTAATGGTTCTGTGGATTGTATTTTGGGTTGAAAGCAGATTTGGCTTCAATTTTAATTTTCTCGGAATTTATCCGCAAAGGTTATCTGGTTTGCGCGGGATTATTTTCAGCCCGTTTATTCACGGAAGTCTGAAACATCTTTTTAATAATTCGATACCACTTTTTGTCCTCAGCGCGGCGCTTTTCTATTTCTATAGAAATATTAGATGGAAAGTTTTGGGGTACGGAATTTTGCTGACAGGAATTTTAACTTGGCTTATTGGCCGTCCGGCATTGCACATTGGGGCGAGTGGGGTGGTTTATATGTTGGCTGCTTTTTTATTTTTCAAAGGAATTTTTTCAAAACAGTATCAGCTCACCGCTCTTTCATTGGTGGTGGTTTTTCTTTATGGGAGTTTATTATGGTATGTTTTTCCGGTAGATCCAAAAATTTCTTGGGAAGGTCATCTTTCCGGGTTTTTTGTGGGATTTCTTTTCGCCATTATATTTCGGGGAATTCCTGTTGAAACCAAAAAATATGATTGGCAGAGAGAAGATTACGACCCACAGAATGATCCTTTTTTGAAACAATTTGATGAAGATGGAAACTTTATTGAAACTCCTAAGGAATCACCTATAGCTGAAGTAGATACCCCAAATTCATCAACCGTGAAAATCACTTATTCCATCGTTAAGAATCCCGATAAAAATAACAAGGAAAATAAGCTATAGTGACCGTTGACGGGTAACTTCATAAAGAATGGCGCCACAAGCCACGGAAACATTCAAGGAATTTATTTCGCCCAAGAGGGGTAGTGCGGCCTTTTTATCAACCAGGCCCAAAACTGAATTTGAAATACCTTTTCCTTCGGAACCCATGATTAGTGCAAGAGGTTGGTTTAGTTCCATTTCATAAATTGTTGCATCGGTTTTTTCTGTCGCCGCGATGGTAGTTATACCGGAAGCTTGAAAGTAAAATATGGCGTCCTTAATATGATCGACTTTGCAAATTGGCATTTTATAAATTGCTCCTGCTGATGTTTTTACCGTATCTCCCGTAACGGGTGCCCCTCCTGTTTTTTGGATTATAACTGCATCAACACCGGTACATTCTGCGGTGCGGAGGATGGCGCCAAAATTCCGAACATCACTTATTTGATCGAGAACTAAGAAAAGTGGCGTTTTGCTGCTTGCGAGGGCCTCTTCAACGACGGTTTCCAAAGAATGGAATGCCACGGGCGAGGTCATTGCAACAATTCCTTGGTGGTTACCCCGTGTAAGCTTGTTCAACTTTTCAAACGGGACGATATTTACTGTTACGTTTTTTTGTTCGAGTTCCTTTATTAATGATTCAATTTTATCGCTATTGATTCCTTTTTGAATATAAACCTTATCAAACACCACGTCGGATGCCAAGGCTTCTTTTACTGGGTATATTCCGAAGATCGTATTTTCTTTTTCCTTCATAATTTGGTATTTTTTGGGAGTCCAAAGGTATAGCTAAATTGTTATTTATTCCCACCCTACTTCATTAAACGAAAAAAGCCACCAAAATTGGTGGCTTTTCTGAATTAAATAAAGGTTTATTTAAAAACGCTAATGGTAACTTGACCTCCAGAATATACTTCGGGAGTAGCAGCGATTTTTAAAACTAATGGTAATTTATCGGTAGTAAGAGATACGTCAATTCCCGTAACGGTGAAATATCCTCTTCTTTCATTTGCTGGAATTACAACAGTTGCAGGAAGGGAATAATTTTCCGCTGCTACTTCTGTTTTGTCAGCAACTACTTCAATATTGAAGGATCTATCAACACTTGCAGGCTCAGAGATAAAAACTTCAAGTTCTTTATCTCTTGTGCCTCCATTAGGAACTTTTATGTTCTGTGTTGGAGTAGGGAAACCAATATTTACGGGTCTGTTGGTATCATAGTCATCATAGGTTTCACAGGAAACGGCAGTGAAAGCTAGGGTTATGATTGTAATTATTATACTTAATTTTTTCATGATCTTACTTATTTATTTTGATTAGTATCCAGGATTTTGGACTATGTTAGGGTTTGTGTCCAGTGTTCCTCGGCCAATTGGCAATTGAAATTTAAAATTACCGGCTGGCAAGTTCAATACTTCTGAAGGAGTTCCAGTTCCATCTGCAAGGTCACCTGCTCCTGTTCTTGATACTCCTAATCCCCATCTTTTAATATCGAAAAATCTCTGATATTCGAAGGCGAATTCAAGTCTTCTTTCTAGGCGGATGGCATCGCGCAACGCGGTACCCGTTTCTCCGCTTGGAGGGGTTGTATATCTTTTTGTTCTAACCAAATCCAAAGCGGTTCTTGCTGCACCTTCATTTCCTAGATTAAAGTAAGCTTCCGCTTTATTTAATTGTGCCTCAGCTGCACGGAGGATTTTATAATCTACTACACCGTCAGATTTGCCTGCTCTTCCAAATAGTTTTTTAATACCATTTACAGGATTTCCGTTTGCAGTACCTTGGAAGGTATATGCATCTTTACGGATATCATCTGCTGCAAAAAAGTTGTACAGTTCAAAAGAAACAACGTATTCAGGAATAAGGTTGTTTTTGGAACCTTGGCTCCAAGCTACCCCAATACCATTACCAAGAGTTCCAGATTCATTAGGGATATAGAATAATAATCCGGCTCTGCTTGCATCTTCCCAAACGTCAACAACGTCAGCGCGTGGAGCTACTGGAGTAGTTACGTTATTTGCTGCGTTGATTGCATTTTGCCATTGACCCATATAAAGGTAAACGCGTGATAAAAGTAAGCTCACAGATTCTTTACCCATTCTACCTGCAGGATTGGTATCATTAATGTCGGCAAGAGCTTCGGTTAAATCTTGTACGATTTTATCATAAGTTGCTCCAACTGTTTCCCTTGCAGGTTCTTGGTTAGGGTCTATACTTGTAACATATGCAATACCTAAACTTCCATTGGCATCTCCAGATTGGGTAGGTATCTTACCGTAATAAGAAACGATGTCAAAATGGGCCAAGGCTCTTAAGGCTTTAGCTTCAGCAACAATATTTGCTTTGTTTTCACCTTCGAAGCTTTCTGCGTAAAACAACAATTGATTGGCTCTGAATATAAGCGAATAAGCACTTGCATATAGATTGAAACCAAGATTGTCAGGGGTATATCTCCAGTTATGGATGATTGACTCTGTAGTACGGCCAAACTGGGATATTGTCACGTTATCCGCCAATACGTCAGGGGTCGTTAGCATTGAGCCACCATCGGAACCGCCGTACATACTTCCAAAAGTAAGACCGGCGTACACACCTCTAATGGCGTTTTCGAAATCAGCTGAGGTTACATAGGCATTTTCCGTTGCAAACTCATCAAAGGGTAATTGATCTAACTGGTCATCACAGGAAGTGGTGCTCCCTATAACAAGTGTCAATACCATTATTTTATAAAATATTTTTTTCATTTTTATTTTTTTTAATATTAGAAACTTACATCTAATCCTACTTGAATGGATTTAGTGTTGGGGTAACTGTAAAGTGTTATCTCTCCAGGTGCAACGGTGTCTGCATATGAAACTGTTTCCCCAGATGAAATACCTACTTCTGGATCACCCCAGAATTTGGTGAATGTCAACAAGTTTTGACCTTGTGCATAAATTCTCAATGAATTGATAGGCGTTTTTTCTAAGTATTTACTTGGGAAAGTATAAGAAAGGGTAATATTTCTCATACGGATATAATCTCCTCTTTCCAAGAATCTATCCGAAGCTACGGCTTGTTCATTTACATATAATGGGCTTGGTAGCACACCAGTATCACCAGGTTGTTGCCAATAGTTGAAAGCTCCTACAGCTTGATTATCTGCAGCGGTATTACCGTTGCTATTATCACCGTAATAGTTTTGCTTCACAACGTTGTTGATCCAGTTTCCGTATTTGAAAACGAAATCTCCTCGTAAACCAAATCCTTTATAGTTAAAGTTGGTAAAGAAACCACCTTCTTTATCGGCGATAGTAGATTTGCCTTGTAAAACTCTGTTTTCTCCTTCTGGCAGATCTTCTGCAAAATATATATTTCCATCGGCACCGTAATATTGAGGTCTACCTGTAGCTGGATCTACACCGGCCCACCGAATTAAGTAATGTTCGTTGATTTTTGCGCCTTCGCGGAACAAAATTTCATAAGTGGTCGGCGGAGCTACATCCTCACCATCAGGAAGACTGATTATTTCGTTGTCTAGGAAAATAATGTTACCTCCTAAAGTCCAAGTAAAATCTGAAGATCTGAAAACGTCACCTTGTAATGATATTTCTAAACCTCTGTTTTCAATTTCCCCAAGGTTACCAGCAATACTACCTACACCAGCTTCGTCGGCTCTTGGAATAAGGAACAATAGATCAGTTGTGTTTCTGATGAAATAATCCGAAACTCCTCTTAAACGCTTGTTGAACATATTAAATTCCAAACCAATGTTTTGAGTAGTAGTGGTTTCCCATTGCAACTCTGGGTTTCCAATATTGAAAGGAGCAGTTGATGATCCGCCAGGATAAGGTGAGGATCCAAAGTCCACTGTACTTTGTGAACTGTATCGCCCAATTCCTAATCTGTTACCTACTGTTCCGTATGCGGCACGTATTTTAAGATCGTTTACGAAATCTGCATTGAAAAAGTTTTCCTTGGCGATATTCCATCCTATACTGAAGCTATAGAAAGTACCGTATTGGTAATCTGAACCGAAACTAGATGAACCATCACGTCTTACCGATGCTGAAGCAAGGTATCTTTCTTTGTAGTCATAATCTGCAAATGCACCATAAGACAATAAGGTGAGTCTGTCTCTAAAAGTTTGTCCATTTCTAAGGTCACTACCATTCACTTGCGTTGTCAAAGCGGCAGAAGGAAATCCGCGGTTGTTCAAGGTATAACTGTTATTTTCGTTCATATTGAACTCATAAAGACCAAGAATGTTAAGGTTATGGTCACCAGTGGCAAGATAGTAGTTTAATCTATTGCTTATGGTAAGATCCAATCTTTGAATTCCTGAATCCGTTTTACTACCACCGCCTAAGTTAATTACATCATCTAAAGCTCCGCCTGGACGTGCATAATACTCTCTTCTACGGTTTAAGTGACTCACGGAGGTGCTGAAAGTATAGCTAAAATTTTTGGAGAACTTTACAGTTGCATCAACATTTGCAAGAGTAAGGTTTTCAATAGCTTCTTCAGTATCAGTCAAAATCGCTTGGGCGATTGGGAAGCCACTGTGAGTTAAGTTATATACAGGCTCGCCATTTTCGTCCAATACAGGGTTATTATCCTCGTCAAGCACGAAAACTGTTTCGTAATCATTAAGGTCATACGCAGCACGGAATGGGTTTTGAGTGTTGTTTCTATCCCGAGGTTCATCACTAAATGATCTGGAATAACCAACATTTACACTAAGTGCAAGCCAGGATTTTGCGTCAAAGTTAACGTTCAATCGACTGCTCAATCTTTCAAAACCTTTAATGTTATCGATGATACCGGTGTTTCTGTCATTAGAAACGGAGAAATAATAATCTATTTTTTCGGCTCCACCAGAAAATGAAACATTGTTATTTTGAATTACACCATCTTTTAAAAGAATATCAGCCCAAGGACGCGAATTGTTTAGAATTTGTTGACGCTCTGGTGAACCAGGCTCTGTAGTTACCCCGGGGGTTGGTGATGCTGAAGATACACCTAAGGCATATACTTCTGCCTCATACTGCATTTTCTGTTCCGCATTCATTAGGGTGAAGTTCGGATTTATTCGAGAAGTAACACCATAGCGTGAACTAAATCGAACTACGGCATCCTTATTCCTATTACCGCTTTTTGTGGTAATTACAACAACTCCGTTTGCGCCACGAGATCCGTAGCGAGCAGTAGTCGCAGCATCTTTAAGAATAGTAATGTTTTCAATATCATCGTTGGCAAGATTTCCTAGTTCTTCTTCCCTAAGTGGTGCGCCGTCCACAATGTAAAGTGGAGACGATGCGCCGGCAACAAGAGAACCCGTACCACGAATTCGAACAAACGCTCCTTGACCTGGTTTACCGTTGGCGGCAGTTACCTGCACCCCAGCAGCTTTACCCTGTAAAAGGTTGTCCACACTCGTTGTTGGAGCCATCTCAGAAATTTCTGATGCCGAGATAGAAACCACAGCCGATGTTTGAACTGTTTGGTTTCGCGTAGAATAGCCGGTTACAACAACCTCTTCCAAAGCTGACCCTGGATTTAAGGTTACATTTATGGCATTCTGAGCCGCTACTTTTACTTCCTTGGTCTCAAATCCTACATAACTAAAAGTAAGGGTTTGGCCCACATTGGCTGAAATGGTATAATTACCATCAAAGTCAGATTGTGTACCAGAACTAGTACCTTTAATTATGACGTTTGCACCAGGCAATGGCAGACCTGTATCGTCCGTCACCGTACCTGTAATTGTTTTCTGCTGTGCGAAGGTAAGCTGCACAACTAACGCTAATATAAGCGTTAAAATTCCACTAAACTTTGTTCTCATTTTATAAATTATTTGAATTAGCCAACGGCAAAAATCATAATAAAAAGTTAATTACACAAGTATTTGCTCCCAATTTTTAAGTTTAATTTAGCAATGTTGGCGCTTTTCGAGCGATTTTTCTAAAATTTGGAAGTTACGCTAATATGGATTTTTGTATTCGAAAAACTGAAATTCTGTCCTTGGTAGTTACCGTTTGCGACATTAAATTTAAAAATGCCCGCCTTGGTGCGTAATCCCAATCCCAGACCAAAGCTGTAGAGTTTCTGCTTCAAGGATAATGTTTCGTTTTCAAAATAGGCGATATCAATTATACTATGGAGATAAATGCCTTCATTGAAAAGATATCGGTATTCCGTATTTACCACAGAAAAAAGGGAGGCGTCTATACTATTTTCATTAAAGCCGCGGATGCTGTTTATACCCCCAAAACGAAAAAGCTCGTTCACCAAATAGCTCTCGCTTAAAAGGACGCTAGTATTATTCTGCACAAATATTGAATTTTTGAAATTCAAATTAAAAATATGGTTTAACATGCTCTCAAACCGAAACTGGTTATCTCTATTTTCCTGCCCGTCCCGCGATCCAATTCCAGCATCAATTGAAGCAAAGGTTTTTATGGGAAATAATTTTCTATTTTGAAGTTTAACGAATGAAGCACCGGCAATAAAAAATTTGGATGTGAAATCTTCAATCGGTATCCCTGCCACTGCCTCGTCGAGAAGGTTGCTGGAGTCGTAGTTTCTGTAGCCAATATAGGTCGTTGAGGTAGGATTTATTTGGTATGTTGCTCTAAATTCTTGCTCAGTAGTAACAAAAGTGCTATCACGTTTAAAAATTTTGAGCTCCCCACTTAACCCAAATGGACTTGCAAAAAGATAGGGCAGGGTAGTCTTCACTCTAAAATTGACTTGCTCCTGCCCATCAGACTTATAGTTTATCAATAACTGTTCGCCAAAATTTAGGTTATTGTTCAGCTCAAGATTTAGATATCCGTTGAAAGTAAGTTTTTGTGTTTCCTCATCCGTGGCAAAACCCAGGATTCCGTCAAAAAGGTTGTTGTTTTGTTTTTCGAGGTAAAAATAAACAGTTGTGGAATCTTTTCTGAAAAGAGCCTCCGGCGGTTTTATTGATGAAACAAAACCGAGACTGTTCAAGTTTTCATTCTGCTCCACCAATTTCTTTTGGTTAAAAATTTTCCCCTTTTTTACACCGGCATAATATTTCAGAAATGAGCGGGGGAATTTTTCGTATCCTTTTATGGCGATGGAATCTACCGTTCTAATATTTCCATTGTTTACCAACAATAAAGCAGACAGATAGATTGTTTTTTATCTATTTCAATCTCGGTCACCGCAATTTTAGTCGCGCAAATGCGTTTCCTTTTTGGTTGCGGAGCGCGGTAAGTTTTCCGAGAGCGAATGGGTACCGTTTCAAAAGGAAGTATAAAATATGTTTCCGTAATTTCAGAAGAAACGCGCTGAAGTTCTTTTTTGCTGAAATCTTCTTCGGAGTAAAAAACTTTTAGCTGGCTGTATTTCCTTCCGAGGAAAAAATTTGCTACATAACTGCTGTCGTTTTTCTTTTGAAGCTGGAGCAGCTCGCTTTCAATATAGCCCATGCGCTGGAGTTTCCTATAAATAGTGTCGGTTTCCATTTTGAGGGAAGAAAGATCTTTAAAAGATTCCTTTATTTGAAGGGAATCCTTCAGCGCTTCAGAAATGGATTTTTCGGCCGAAATGGAAAGTGAAAGTTCCTGCGCTTGTATTCCGAAGAAAAAGCAGGTATATATATTAAGGTATAAAAAAATAAATTGGAATTTTTTCAAAAAAGGCGAAATTTGTGGTGTAAAACTAACGCTTCAACTTCGGGTTTCATATTCCAAACAAGAAAATAATGAAAGTATGCTGAAAATTAATTCGGTATGGTTTGATTAGTAAAAAAAATATTCTACATTTGCATCCCCTAAAAATAGGGGTGTTTTATTTTTAAACAGTAACAATACATATTTTATATGCCAACAATTTCACAATTAGTACGTAAAGGAAGGACCAAAATAACCAAGAAGAGTAAATCGGTTGCTTTGGATTCGTGCCCACAACGTCGTGGTGTTTGTACGCGTGTATATACTACTACACCTAAGAAACCGAACTCTGCTATGCGTAAAGTAGCAAGGGTTAGGCTTACAAACGGTAAGGAAGTAAACGCATACATCCCAGGCGAAGGACACAATCTCCAAGAGCACTCGATAGTATTGGTTAGAGGTGGAAGGGTAAAGGATTTGCCAGGAGTTAGGTATCACATTGTACGTGGCGCATTGGACACCGCAGGTGTTGCAGGCCGCACGCAACGTAGATCTAAGTACGGAGCAAAACGCCCAAAGAAGTAAAAATGAAAACGGGTCCAGGAATAAATTGAAAAATTGATTCCCGGCCATTAACAAACAACAAATGAGAAAAAGACAGGCCAAAAAAAGACCCCTTTTGCCGGATCCAAGGTTTAACGACCAATTGGTTACACGTTTTGTGAACAACATGATGTGGGACGGAAAAAAGAGTGTGGCTTTCAAAGTTTTCTACGATGCAATTGACATTGTGGATGAAAAGAAACAAGACGAAGAAAAAACCGCGTTGGAGCTTTGGAAAGATGCACTTTCCAATATTATGCCACACGTAGAGGTACGTAGCCGTAGAGTTGGTGGGGCAACCTTCCAGATTCCGATGCAGATTCGTCCGGACCGTAAAATTGCAACCGCAATGAAATGGTTGATTACCTATTCACGAAAAAGAAACGAGAAATCCATGGCCGCTAAACTGGCCGGCGAAATTCTTGCAGCGGCCAAAGAAGAAGGCGCGGCTGTGAAAAAACGTTTGGATACTCACAAAATGGCAGAAGCTAACAAAGCATTCTCACATTTCAGATTCTAAAAAATGGCACAAAGAGATTTAAAATACACAAGAAATATCGGGATTGCCGCGCATATTGATGCCGGTAAAACCACAACTACGGAACGTATCCTTTTTTATACAGGGGTAAGCCACAAAATTGGAGAGGTTCACGATGGAGCTGCAACCATGGACTGGATGGAGCAAGAGCAGGAGCGTGGTATTACAATTACTTCGGCCGCTACCACTTGTACTTGGCAGTTTCCTATGGAGAATGCCGAGACGCTTCCTGAAACAAAGAATTACCACTTTAACATTATTGACACTCCCGGCCACGTGGATTTTACCGTAGAGGTAAACCGCTCGCTGCGTGTTCTTGATGGTTTGGTATTCCTTTTCAGCGCGGTTGACGGTGTTGAGCCACAATCTGAAACCAACTGGCGACTTGCCGACAACTATAAAGTTCCCCGTATTGGTTTCGTTAACAAAATGGACCGTCAGGGAGCTAACTTTATGGCTGTTTGCCAACAAGTAAAAGATATGTTGGGTTCCAATGCGGTGCCAATCGTATTAAACATTGGTGAAGAAGCAGACTTCAAAGGTATCGTGGATTTGGTGAAAAACCGTGCGGTGATTTGGCATGATGAATCCTTCGGTGCAACGTTTGACGTAGTTGATATTCCTGAAGAACTAAAAGCTGAAGCAAAAATCCTTCGTGGTAAACTCATTGAAGAAGTTGCCGCTTATGATGAAAGCTTGCTTGAAAAATATATGGAAGATGAAGATTCCATCACCGAAGAAGAAGTGCATGCTGCGCTTCGTGCTGCGGTAATGGATATGTCCATCATCCCTATGATCTGCGGATCTTCCTTCAAAAATAAAGGTGTTCAGTTCCTTTTGGATGCTGTTTGCCGTTACCTTCCTGCTCCAACGGATAAAGAAGGTATTGTAGGGATTAATCCTGATACTGAAAAAGAAGAACTTCGTAAGCCAGATGTTACCGCTCCATTCGCGGCTTTGGCTTTTAAGATTGCTACCGATCCTTTCGTAGGTCGTCTGGCTTTCTTCCGTGTTTATTCTGGTCGTTTGGATGCAGGTTCTTATATCTTGAACAACCGTTCGGGTAAAAAAGAGCGTATTTCACGTATCTATCAAATGCACTCCAACAAGCAAAACGCTATCGATTATATTGAGGCTGGAGATATTGGAGCCGCAGTTGGATTTAAGGATATCAAGACTGGTGATACTATGTCTGACGAAAAACACCCAATTGTTTTGGAAAGTATGAACTTCCCTGATCCAGTAATTGGTATCGCGGTAGAACCTAAAACAAAGGTTGATGTTGATAAATTGGGTATGGCGTTGTCAAAACTTGCCGAAGAAGATCCCACATTCCAAGTACGTACGGACGAAGCTTCCGGACAAACAATTATTTCTGGAATGGGCGAGCTTCACTTAGATATTATCGTTGACCGTTTGCGTCGCGAATTCAAAGTAGAAGTAAACCAAGGTCAACCACAAGTTGAGTACAAAGAAGCTATCACAAGGGTTGCCGATCACAGAGAGGTTTACAAAAAGCAATCCGGTGGTCGTGGAAAATTTGCTGATATCGTTTTCACACTTGAGCCAGCCGAAGAAGGAAAAATTGGTTTGGAATTCGTTAACGCCGTAAAAGGTGGTAACGTGCCAAAAGAATTTATCCCCGCTGTTGAAAAAGGTTTCAAACAAGCAATGGTAAATGGACCGCTTGCAGGCTTTGAGGTAGATAGTATGAAGGTTACTTTAAAGGACGGATCTTTCCACCCTGTGGATTCTGATGCACTTTCTTTTGAACTTGCCGCTAAAATTGGTTTCAAGGAAGTTGCCAAAAAAGCCGGTGCCGTAATTCTTGAACCTATTATGAAACTCGAGGTGTTAACACCGGAAGAAAATATGGGTGATATCGTAGGTGACCTTAACCGTCGTCGTGGAACAATCAATAATATGAGTGACCGCGCCGGTGCAAAAGTTATCAAGGCTGAAGTTCCACTTTCCGAAATGTTCGGTTATGTAACCACATTAAGAACATTGTCATCAGGACGTGCTACTTCAACGATGGAATTTGCGCATTACGCTGAAACTCCTTCAAATATTTCTGAGTCAGTAATCGCAGCAGCAAGAGGAACCGCTAACGTATAATAATTTCAGCAATGAGTCAAAAAATAAGAATAAAACTAAAATCTTACGATCACAATTTGGTGGACAAATCTGCTGAAAAAATCGTAAAGACCGTAAAGAGTACCGGAGCTGTAGTTACAGGGCCAATTCCTTTACCAACACATAAAAAAATCTTTACCGTATTGCGTTCTCCGCACGTTAACAAGAAGAGTAGAGAGCAATTCCAACTAAGTTCTTACAAAAGACTTTTGGATATCTACAGTTCTTCTTCAAAAACAATTGACGCTCTAATGAAATTGGAGCTTCCAAGTGGAGTAGAAGTAGAGATCAAAGTATAGTGTCATTTCCGCGAAGGCGGAAATCTCATCAGGGAGGAACGGGAATGTTCCTTTATAAAATGTCCTGAGCTTGTAAGCAAGGGAAAAACGGAAACAAAATAATATTCAGGGTTGAATTTATTTTGACCCTGTTTTTTTGAATAGAAGTTTAAATAAGTAATAATCAATAAATAATTAAATATGTCTGGGTTAATTGGAAGAAAGATAGGGATGACCAGCATCTTTGACGACAACGGAAAGAACATTCCGTGTACCGTTATCGAGTGCGGCCCCTGTGTTGTTACCCAAGTCAGAACCAAAGAGGTTGACGGGTACGAAGCTCTTCAACTTGGTTTCGATGACAAGAAGACTGTTACAAAAGCTGCCGAAGGGCACGCCAAAAAAGCAGGAACCGTTGCAAAACGCAAAGTCGCCGAATTCAAGGGATTTGAAGATAGTTACAAATTAGGTGACACAATTACTGTGGAGCATTTTATTGAAGGTGAATTCGTGGATATCGCGGGTACATCAAAAGGTAAAGGTTTCCAAGGGGTTGTAAAGCGTCACGGTTTTGGCGGTGTTGGGCAAGCCACACACGGTCAGCACAACCGTTTGCGTGCGCCAGGTTCTATTGGAGCTGCATCTTATCCTGCGAGAGTATTCAAAGGAATGCGTATGGCAGGCCAAATGGGAAACGAAAGAGTAAAAGTTGAAAATTTAAGAGTTTTGAAAGTAGTTCCTGAAAAGAATCTACTTGTGGTAAAAGGAGCAGTTCCTGGCCATAAAAACGCTTATGTAATGATCGAGAAATAATGAAGGTAGCTGTATTAGACATAAACGGAAAAGACACAGGCCGGAAAGTTGAACTTTCTGCAGATGTGTTCGGAATAGAGCCTAACAATCACGCGGTTTATCTTGATGTGAAACAATACCTTGCCAATCAACGTCAAGGAACTCACAAAGCAAAAGAACGTGCTGAGATTGCTGGTTCTACCAGAAAGATAAAGAAACAAAAAGGAACTGGTACTGCCCGTGCGGGTAGCATCAAGTCTGGTGTATTTAAAGGTGGTGGTAGAATGTTCGGACCTCGTCCGCGTAACTACTCCTTCAAATTGAACAAAAACCTAAAGCGTTTGGCACGTAAATCTGCCCTAACGATGAAGGCAAACGACAAAGCTATTTTTGTATTGGAAGACCTTAATTTCGATGCTCCAAAAACCAAGAATTTTACTGCGGTTTTGAAGAGTTTAGGGCTTAATGACAAAAAATCTTTGTTTGTGTTGGGAGACTTAAATAATAATGTATATTTGTCGTCTCGCAATTTGAAAGGTACTGAAGTTATAACTAACTCACAATTAAGTACTTACAAAATTATGAATGCAAATAGTGTAGTGCTATTTGAAGGTTCTTTGGAAGGAATTGAAACAAACTTAAGTAAATAGAAACAAGATGAACATCTTAATTAAACCTATAATTACGGAAAAAGCTACCAAAGATGCTGAAGACAAAAATGTTTTTGGCTTTGTAGTGAACCCAAAGGCGAATAAGGTAGAAATCAAGAAGGCGGTTGAGGCTGCTTACGGAGTTTCTGTTGAAAAAGTTCGCACAATGAATGTCCGCCCTGATAGGAAGACCCGTTATACAAAAACAGGTGTCCAAACTGGTAAAACGAACGCTTACAAAAAAGCAATCGTACAGGTGGCGGAAGGTGATACAATAGATTTTTACAGTAACATCTAAGGAGACTTAGATTTAATTAGACACAAATGTCAGTAAGAAAATTAAAACCAATCACCCCAGGTCAGCGTTTTAGGGTTGTTAATGGTTTTGACGCCATTACAACCGATAAGCCGGAGAAGTCGTTACTTGCTCCGAACAAGAGATCTGGTGGTAGAAACAGTCAAGGAAAAATGACCATGCGCTACATAGGTGGTGGTCATAAGAAGAAATATCGAATTATCGATTTCAAACGCGACAAAGCGGGAATCCCTGCTACCGTTGCAAGTATACAATACGATCCAAACCGTACTGCGTTTATCGCACTTTTGAACTATCAAGATGGTGAAAAGCGATATGTAATTGCACAGAACGGACTACAAGTTGGGCAAAACATCCTTTCCGGTGAGGCAGTAGCTCCAGAGATTGGAAATGCAATGCCACTTTCAGCTATTCCATTAGGTACTATTATTTCCTGCATCGAGCTTCGTCCCGGTCAAGGAGCTATTATGGCGCGTAGCGCTGGTGCTTTTGCACAATTGATGGCTCGTGATGGAAAATACGCTACCGTAAAACTTCCTTCAGGTGAAACCCGATTGATTTTGGTAAACTGTATGGCTACCATTGGTGCCGTTTCAAACAGTGACCACCAATTATTGGTATCTGGTAAAGCCGGTAGAAGCAGATGGTTGGGTAGAAGACCACGTACAAGACCAGTAGTGATGAACCCTGTAGATCACCCAATGGGTGGTGGTGAGGGCCGCGCTTCAGGAGGTCATCCACGTTCTAGAAAAGGTATCCCTGCAAAAGGTTACAGAACCCGTACTAAAACGAAAGCAAGTAATAAATACATCTTAGAACGAAGAAAGAAATAAGTTATGGCAAGATCGTTAAAAAAAGGACCGTTCGTTCATTATAAATTAGACAAGAAAGTTCAACAAAACGTTGAGGACAATAAGAAGACCGTAATCAAAACTTGGTCACGTGCTTCTATGATTACTCCAGATTTTGTTGGTCAAACCATCGCTGTACACAACGGGCGCCAATTTGTTCCTGTGTATGTAACAGAAAACATGGTTGGGCATAAACTAGGAGAATTTTCACCTACAAGATCATTCCGTGGTCACGCAGGTGCTAAAAACAAAGGTAAAAAATAATAGGCCATGGGAGTTCGTAAAAGAGAAAGAGCAGAAGCAATCAAGGAAGCCAAGAAGACAACTTACATGGCTAAATTGAACAATTGCCCCACTTCACCAAGAAAAATGCGCTTAATGGCAGATTTGGTAAGAGGTGAGAAAATAGACAAAGCACTTAATATTTTGAAGTTCAGTTCAAAGGAATCTTCACGCAAATTGGAGAAACTACTTTTGTCTGCCATCAACAACTGGCAACAAAAAAACGAAGACGCTTCAGTAGAGGATGCAGATCTTTTTGTTAAGGAAATCCGTGTGGATGGTGGAACAATGTTGAAGAGACTTCGTCCTGCGCCACAAGGCCGCGCACACAGAATTAGAAAGCGCTCCAACCACGTAACACTGGTATTGGCAGCTAACGATAACACACAAAGCAAATAATTAAATGGGACAGAAGACAAATCCAATCGGGAATCGCTTAGGTATCATTAGAGGTTGGGAATCCAACTGGTACGGAGGCAACGACTACGGCGATAAAATTGCCGAAGACGACAAGATTAGAAAATACATTCACGCCCGTTTGAGCAAAGCTAGTGTGAGTAGAGTAATTATTGAGCGTACGCTTAAGCTTGTAACCGTTACTATAACCACTGCCCGTCCCGGTATTATTATCGGTAAAGGTGGACAGGAAGTAGACAAGCTAAAAGAAGAGCTTAAGAAAATTACAGATAAAGAGGTACAGATCAACATTCACGAGATCAAAAGACCTGAGCTTGATGCATATTTGGTAGCTGCGAGCATCGCGCGCCAAATTGAAAGCCGTATTTCATACCGTCGTGCCATTAAAATGGCAATCGCGGCAACAATGCGAATGAATGCAGAAGGTATCAAGGTTCAGATCTCTGGACGTTTGAACGGCGCTGAAATGGCACGTTCAGAATCCTACAAAGAAGGTCGTATCCCATTATCAACTTTTAGAGCCGACATTGACTACGCTTTAGTTGAGGCACACACTACCTACGGTAGATTGGGTGTTAAAGTATGGATTATGAAAGGTGAAGTATATGGAAAGAGAGAGCTTTCCCCACTAGTTGGTCTTTCAACCGGCAAAAAAGGTGGTGGAAAAGGAGCTCCTGCAGGAGGACGCGGTGGCAACAAAGCACGTCGCAGAAAGTAATTTTTTAAATAGAAGAAAATGTTACAACCTAAAAGAACAAAGTACCGTAAACAAATGAAAGGCCGTATGAAGGGCAATGCCGAACGTGGCAACCAGTTGGCATACGGAACCTTCGGTATAAAATCGTTGGAATCAGAATTTCTTACAGCAAGACAAATTGAAGCCGCACGTATCGCCGCTACCCGTTTTATGAAAAGGGAAGGTTCTATCTGGATTATGATTTTTCCAGATAAGCCAATCACCAAAAAACCTCTCGAGGTACGTATGGGTAAAGGTAAAGGTGCCGTGGAATATTACGCTGCTGTGGTAAAACCGGGAAGAATGCTTTTCGAAGTATCCGGTGTTCCAGTTGAAACAGCAAAAGAAGCATTGCGCCTTGCGGCACAAAAGCTTCCGGTAAAAACTAAATTTGTAATGTCTCGGGATTTCCAAGCATAATTTTTTAAAGATGAAACAATCAGAAATTAAAAAAGCATCAACGGCTGAACTTCAGGAAGCATACGCAGATTCAAAAAAGGCGTATACAGACCTTAAAATGGCGCACACCATTTCACCGTTGGAAAATCCAATTCAACTAAGATCCCAAAGAAGGGTGATAGCAAGAATAGCGACTGAACTAACTAATAGAGAAGTGCAATAATTGTACAGCTGAAAGATGGAAGAAATTAAAAGAAACTTAAGAAAAGAACGTATAGGTGTTGTAACCAGCAACAAAATGGATAAGTCCATTGTAGTTGCCGAGGTGAAAAAAGTAAAACACCCTATGTACGGAAAGTTCGTGCTTAAAACGAAAAAATACGTTGCGCACGACGAGACAAACAACTGCAACGAAGGCGACACTGTAAAGATCATGGAAACACGACCTTTAAGCAAAACCAAATGTTGGAGATTAGTAGAAATAATTGAAAGAGCGAAGTAATTATGTTACAACAAGAATCAAGACTCAAAGTCGCAGATAATACCGGTGCTAAAGAAGTTCTTTGCATCCGCGTATTGGGCGGAACTAAAAGAAGGTATGCTTCCATTGGTGACAAGATTGTAGTTTCTGTAAAAGAAGCAACACCAAACGGAAACATTAAAAAAGGAGCAGTTTCTACAGCAGTTGTAGTTCGTACCGTAAAGGAAATAAGAAGACCTGACGGTTCTTACATCCGTTTCGATGACAACGCTTGTGTACTTTTGAACCCACAGGGTGAAATGAGAGGCACACGTGTTTTCGGCCCGGTAGCAAGAGAGCTTCGTGACAAACAATTTATGAAAATAGTATCATTGGCACCAGAGGTGCTTTAATATGAAAACTAAGATGGCAAAGCTTAAAATAAAATCAGGCGATACAGTAGTAGTTACTGCCGGCGAGCACAAAGGCTCTGAAGGTAAGGTAATGAAAGTGTTCCTTGACAAAAACAAAGCAATCGTAGAAGGAGTGAACATGGTTTCGAAACATGAGAAGCCGAGCGCGAAAAACCCACAGGGCGGAATCGCAAAAAAAGAAGCTCCTATCCATATTTCAAACCTTTCATTGGTTGATCCAAAATCTGGAAAAGCAACCCGCGTAGGTTACAAAATGGAAAATGGTAAAAAAGTGCGATTTTCAAAACAATCGAATCAAGCAATATAGTTATGGCTTATACACCAAGACTTAAAGAAGAGTACAAAAGCAGAGTGATCAACTCACTTACTGACGAATTTGGTTACACAAACGTCATGCAGGTACCAAAATTGGAGCGCATCGTTGTTTCCCGCGGAGTGGGTGCAGCAGTGGCTGACAAAAAACTTATTGACTATTCGGTTGATGAGTTTACAAAGATAACCGGGCAAAAAGCAGTAGCTACCATGTCCAAAAAAGACGTTGCAAACTTCAAACTTCGTAAAGGAATGCCAATTGGTGTGAAAGTTACGTTGCGCGGAGAGCGTATGTACGAATTTTTGGATAGGTTGATTACTTCTGCTTTGCCACGTGTACGTGACTTTAACGGAATTAAAGCAACCGGTTTTGACGGAAGAGGAAACTACTCTTTGGGAATTACCGAGCAGATTATCTTCCCAGAAATCGATATCGATAAGGTGAAGAAAATTGAGGGGATGAATGTTACTTTCATCACTTCCGCAAATACCGATAAAGAAGCGAAATCATTATTACAGGAATTGGGATTACCCTTTAAAAAGAACTAAGAGATGGCTAAAGAATCAATGAAAGCCCGCGAGGTTAAGAGACAAAAAATGGTATTGAAGTACGCTGCCAAACGTAAAGCTTTGAAAGAAGCTGGCGATTGGGAAGGCCTACAGAAGTTGCCAAAAAACTCTTCGCCCGTACGTTTGCACAACCGTTGCAAACTTACCGGAAGACCAAGAGGGTATATGAGAACTTTTGGAATTTCACGTGTAATGTTTCGTGAAATGGCAAATTCAGGGTTAATTCCTGGAGTGCGAAAAGCATCCTGGTAAAATAATGTAGGCGCGCGATTAATCGCGCGCCTACCAAATTGATAAATATAAATAGGTTGAAGGTTAGCTGAAAATTGGGATTTGAAAACCACTTCCGCAAATTCAAATAAATGAATACAGATCCAATTTCAGATTATCTAACCCGTGTTAGAAATGCTGCGAAAGCCGGACATCGCGTTGTAGAGATTCCAGCTTCAAATCTTAAAAAGGAGATTACAAAAATCCTTTTTGATCAAGGGTACATTTTAAGCTACAAATTTGATGACAGTACCGCACAGGGAATTATCAAGATTGCGTTGAAATACGACAAGCTTACCAAAGAATCGGTGATCAAGAAAATTCAAAGAATAAGTAAACCAGGTTTACGTAAATACGCAGGTTCAACAGAACTTCCTCGTATTTTGAACGGTTTGGGAATTGCCATCGTTTCTACTTCCTCGGGAGTAATGACCGGCAAACAAGCCAAAGCTCAAAATGTAGGTGGTGAAGTATTGTGTTACGTTTACTAAAAAATAGACAAAGAAATGTCAAGAATAGGTAAAAACCCGGTAGTAATCCCACAAGGAGTTACAGTTGACGTAAAAGACAACGTAATTACCGTAAAAGGGAAATTAGGAGAGTTAACTCAGGAATATGCTGATGTAACCATAAAAGTAGAAGACGGAAACGTATTGGTTGAGCGCCCTTCAGAATCAAAAGATCACGTTGCGAAGCACGGTCTTTACAGAGCGTTGATAAACAATATGATTGAAGGCGTAAGCAACGGATGGACCAAGCAATTGGAACTTGTAGGAGTAGGTTATCGTGCCAGCGCCCAAGGACAGAAATTGGATATGGCCTTAGGTTTTTCACACAACATCGTACTGGACATTGCTCCGGAAGTTAAAGTGGAGGCCATTACAGAGAAAGGTAAAAACCCGATCGTAAAACTAACGTCCCACGACAAACAGTTGGTTGGCCAAGTAGCGGCAAAAATCCGCGGCTTCCGCAAGCCAGAGCCTTACAAAGGAAAAGGTATCAAGTTTGTTGGTGAACAATTAAGAAGAAAAGCAGGTAAATCTGCATAAAAAATATTTTTCGGCCATTGAGATTTGTTGATGTTCAACAAATCATAAATCCGAAATCTAAAATCGAAAATCGACATGGCATTATCAAAGTATGAAAGAAGAGCGCGTCTGCGCAGCAGAATCAGAAAAACGGTTGAGGGCACCGAGAGTCGCCCACGTTTGGCTGTATTCCGCAGCAATAAGGAAATATACGCTCAAATTATTGACGATGTAAATGGAAAAACCATTACCGCCGCATCTTCAAGAGATAAAGACATTGACGCTTCAAACGTAAACAAAGTTGAAGCTGCAAAATTGGTAGGAAAAGCAATCGCTGAAAAAGCCGTTAAAGCTGGTGTTGAAACCATCGCTTTTGACAGGGGCGGTTACCTATACCACGGAAGAGTAAAATCATTAGCTGAAGGTGCACGTGAAGGTGGCCTTAAATTCTAAGTAGTATTATGTATCAAGATTATAAAAACGTAGAATTAGTAAAACCAGGAGGTCTTGAATTGAAAGACCGTTTGGTAGGTGTACAACGTGTAACCAAGGTGACCAAAGGTGGTCGTGCCTTCGGATTTTCAGCTATTGTAGTTGTTGGTGACGAAAAAGGTGTGGTAGGCCAAGGTCTTGGAAAATCCAAGGATGTAGCGAGCGCAATTGCGAAAGCTATCGAGGATGCCAAGAAAAACCTTGTTCGAATTCCACTGAACAAAGTGACACTTCCACACGAACAAAAAGGAAAATACGGCGGAGCCCGTGTTAACCTTATTCCAGCAGCGCCTGGTACGGGAGTAATCGCTGGTGGTGCCGTACGTGCGGTATTGGAAGCAGTAGGAGTTCACGATGTATTGTCAAAATCACAAGGATCTTCCAACCCACACAACGTGGTAAAAGCAACTTTTGATGCCCTTTTGCAAATGCGAAGTGCACAAACCGTTGCTGACCAAAGAGGAATTTCACTTGAAAAAGTATTCAAAGGATAAATATCAGAGCGATGGCAAAAATTAGAGTAACAAAGGTAAAGAGCGTTATAAAGCGCCCAAAAAACCAAAAGAGAATCATGGAATCGTTAGGTCTTCACAAGATGAACCAAACGGTTGAGCATGAAGACACGCCAAACATTCTTGGTATGATCAATAAAGTTAATCACTTGGTTTCCGTTGAAACCAAATAAGTAAACACGAAAAATGGATTTAAGTAACTTACAACCCGCCGCAGGATCGGCGAAAAACAAAGGCAAGCGAGTAGGTCGCGGACAAGGTTCCGGTAAAGGTGGTACAGCCACCCGCGGACACAAAGGAGCAAAATCACGTTCAGGATATTCCAAGAAAGTTGGATTTGAAGGTGGACAAATGCCCCTACAACGTCGTGTTCCTAAGTTTGGTTTTACGAACATCAACCGCAAGGAATATAAAGGAATCAACATTGATACCCTTCAACAATTGGTTGACGACAAAAAGATAAAAGATACCGTTGACTTCGAAACCTTAGTAGGTTTGGGTCTTGCTGGTAAAAACGAAATGGTGAAGATTTTAGGAAGAGGCGAAATAAAAGCAAAAGTAAAGGTATCTGCACACAAGTTCACTGCCTCGGCAAAGGAAGCTATTGAAGCTGCCGGAGGTGAAGTAGTAACATTGTAACACAAGCTAAGGATGAAATTTATTGATACCTTAAAAAATGTTTGGAAAATAGAAGAGCTGCGTAACCGCATCTTGCTTACCCTAGGAATGTTATTGGTGTACCGTTTTGGTGCGCAGGTAGTACTTCCGGGGATTGATGCAGATATGTTGGCACAGTTCGCAGGAAAATTTAATGCCGGTGGTATTGGTGGATTGCTGAATGCATTTACAGGAGGGGCTTTTGCCAACGCTTCTGTCTTTGCATTGGGAATTATGCCTTACATCTCTGCTTCTATTGTTGTACAGTTGATGCAGATTGCTGTGCCTTATCTTCAGAAATTACAGAAAGAAGGTGAAAGTGGCCGTAAGAAAATCAACCAGATTACCCGTTGGTTAACCATCGGTATCTGTTTGGTACAGGCACCAAGTTACCTTGCAGGTCTTCCAGCAATGGGAGTTCCAGCTGAAGCCTTTGTAATGGGGCAAAGTTTAATGTTCTACGTTTCTTCGGTATTTATATTGGTTACTGGAACAATCTTTGCAATGTGGTTGGGTGAAAAAATTACTGATAAAGGTATCGGTAACGGTATTTCCATCCTTATTATGGTTGGTATTATTGCACGTCTGCCAAAATCATTTGCACAGGAATTCGCTTCAAGAGTGCTTGAATCGAACGGTGGTTTGATTATGATTCTTATTGAATTGGTTATCTGGTTCGTCATTATTCTACTTTCAATTATGTTAGTAATGGCAGTTAGAAAGATTCCCGTGCAATATGCAAGAAGGACCGCGAGCGGTGGGTACGAAAAGAATATCTTTGGTGCGCGCCAGTTCATTCCGTTAAAATTGAATGCTTCCGGAGTTATGCCCATCATCTTTGCACAGGCAATTATGTTTGTTCCTTCAGCGGTTGCAAGTCTTTCAGAAAGCAATTTCGCACAAGGAATTCGTGCAGCATTCAGTGATATTTTTGGATTGTGGTATAATTTGGTTTTCGCAATATTGATTATCGTTTTTACCTATTTCTATACAGCTATTACCGTTCCTACGAACAAAATGGCTGACGATCTTAAACGAAGCGGTGGTTTCATTCCGGGTATAAAACCAGGAAGCCAGACCGGAGAATATTTAGATAGAATTATGTCGCAGATAACACTGCCAGGCTCTATATTTTTAGCGTTGATCGCTATTATGCCGGCCTTTGCGGTAAAACTGCTGGGCATCCAGCAAGGGTGGGCACTATTTTACGGTGGAACATCACTTTTAATTATGGTGGGTGTGGCAATCGATACAATGCAACAAGTAAACTCGTACTTATTGAACCGTCATTATGATGGCTTGATGAAAAGCGGCAAAAACAGAAAAGCAGTAGCATAAATTATGGCAAAACAAAGCGCAATAGAACAAGATGGAAGTATAGTGGAAGCACTATCAAACGCAATGTTCCGTGTAGAACTGGAAAACGGTCACATAGTAACCGCACACATATCCGGCAAAATGCGAATGCACTATATTAAATTATTGCCTGGTGATAAAGTGAAGCTTGAAATGAGCCCGTACGATTTAACAAAAGCAAGAATAACATACAGATATTAATACAACGGACCTCACGGTTCATTGAACAATAAATAAATAAAGAAGAGATGAAAGTAAGAGCATCCGTAAAGAAAAGAAGTGCCGACTGCAAGATTGTTCGCAGAAAAGGCAGATTATATGTAATTAACAAAAAGAACCCAAAGTTCAAACAAAGACAAGGATAAGTTATGGCAAGAATCGCAGGTGTAGATATCCCGAAGCACAAAAGGGGTGTAATCGCGTTAACGTATATCTTCGGAATCGGCAAGAGCCGTGCCCAGGATATTCTGAAAAAAGCCGAGGTTAACGAAGACAAAAAAGTAAGCGAGTGGAACGATGATGAAATCGGTGCCATTCGTGACGCTGTGTCGTCTTTCAAAATCGAAGGTGAATTACGTAGTGAAGTTCAATTAAGCATTAAGCGCTTAATGGATATTGGTTGTTACAGAGGTATTCGTCACAGAGCAGGTCTTCCGCTTCGTGGCCAACGTACCAAAAATAACTCCCGTACCAGAAAAGGAAAACGTAAAACTGTTGCTAACAAGAAAAAAGCAACTAAATAATACCTAAGGTTATGGCAAAGACACCACAAAAAAATACAAAGACTGGAAAAGCAGTTAAAAAACGTAAGGTTAATGTTGAAACCGTTGGCGAAGCGCACATTAATGCTTCCTTCAACAACATTATCGTATCGTTGACAAATAAGAATGGAGACGTTATCTCTTGGTCCTCAGCCGGTAAAATGGGTTTCCGTGGCTCAAAGAAAAACACTCCTTATGCAGCTCAATTGGCATCAGAAGATTGCGCAAAAGTTGCACACGACGCCGGTTTACGTAAGGTAAAAGTTTACGTAAAAGGGCCAGGAAACGGTAGAGAATCTGCAATACGTTCCATCCACAATGCAGGAATTGAAGTAACTGAGATCATCGACGTTACCCCAATGCCGCACAACGGATGCCGTCCTCCAAAAAGAAGAAGAGTTTATCCTAATTAATTATAAATATCAATCTGAAGGATTCAAAAACTAAAGGATATAAAGGCAGGACATGTCCTCCTCCACAAATAAGACCTTAATTTAGTTTTCCCTTCATAACCTTAAATTAGAAATGGCAAGATATACTGGTCCAAAAACAAAAATCGCCCGTAAGTTCGGAGAAGCAATCTTCGGAGACGATAAGTCTTTCGAAAAAAGAAACTACCCTCCTGGGCAACATGGTAACGCACGTCGCCGTGGTAAAAAATCTGAATATGCAATCCAGTTAATGGAGAAGCAAAAAGCCAAATATACCTATGGTATCTTAGAGCGTCAGTTCAGAAATATGTTCAAAAAAGCAACCGCTGCTCCTGGAATTACAGGTCAAGTATTGCTTCAATTGGCAGAATCACGTTTGGACAATGTGGTTTACCGAATGGGGATTTCCCCAAGCCGTTCCGGTGCTAGACAATTAGTATCGCACCGCCACATCACCGTTAATGGTGAAAAAGTAAACATTCCATCTTACCAGTTAAAGCCGGGCGATGTAGTGGCCGTTAGAGAGAAATCAAAATCTCTTAGCGCAATCAACGATTCGTTGGCAAATGCAAACCATGTTTACGAGTGGATCACTTGGAATGGCGACAAAAAGGAAGGAACTTTCGTTTCTGTACCTGAGCGTATCCAAATCCCAGAAAACATCAACGAGCAGTTTATCGTCGAATTATATTCTAAATAATAAAATAATCATATTGGTATTTGGCCAAAGGGTTTATAGTGTTCTTCAAACTTTTAAACCGCGCAACTAAATAACAATTAAAACGAAGAAAAAAATGGCAGTATTTAGTTTTCAGAAGCCTGATAAAGTTATAATGGTAAATTCCACCGATTTCGAAGGGAAATTTGAATTTCGTCCTTTGGAACCTGGTTACGGACTTACCGTGGGTAACGCATTAAGACGCGTATTACTTTCCTCATTGGAAGGATTCGCCATTACTTCGGTTCGCATCGAAGGCGTAGACCACGAATTTTCTACCATTGCTGGAGTAGTGGAAGATGTTACCGAAATTATTTTGAACCTGAAACAAGTTCGTTTCAAGAGACAGATTGACGAGATAGATAACGAAACCGTTACTATTTCCGTTTCTGGCAACGATCAGTTGAAAGCGGGAGATTTCCAAAAATTCATTTCAGGTTTCCAAGTATTGAACCCAGAATTGGTTCTTTGCAATATGGACAAAAAAGTGAACCTAAATTTCGAAATTACCATTGAGAAAGGTCGCGGTTACGTTCCTGCTGAAGAGAACAAAAAAGCGAACGCTCCTTTGGGAACTATCTTTACAGATTCTATCTACACTCCTATAAAAAATGTGAAGTACAGCATTGAAAACTTCCGTGTAGAGCAAAAAACCGATTATGAAAAATTGGTTTTCGAAATCGTTACAGACGGATCAATCCACCCAAAAGATGCCTTGACCGAAGCTGCAAAAACTCTTATCCACCACTTTATGTTGTTCAGCGATGAGCGCATTACTTTGGAGGCTGATGAAATTGCACAAACTGAAACTTATGATGAAGAATCCCTTCACATGCGTCAGTTGCTTAAAACAAAATTGGTAGATATGGACCTTTCCGTTCGTGCGCTAAACTGTTTGAAGGCTGCAGAGGTTGATACTTTGGGTGACCTTGTATCTTACAACAAAAATGACTTGATGAAGTTCCGCAACTTCGGTAAAAAATCGCTTACAGAGCTTGAAGAGCTTGTAAACGTAAAAGGCCTAAACTTCGGGATGGATCTTGCAAAATATAAATTAGATAAAGACTAGTTGATTAACGATTTCAGATTTATGATTTCAAATTGCTGAAATTTTAAATCTGAAATCAAAAATCACAAATCGACAATCGTTAATCAATAACCCATCATAATTTGCTCTCCGAAGAACGGATCTTGTAGCAAGATGATGAAAACAAAAATGTCATGAGACACGGAAAAAAAATAAATCACTTAGGTAGAAAAACTGCCCACAGACATTCAATGTTGGCAAACATGGCTTGTTCACTTGTTGAGCACAAACGTATCAACACCACTGTTGCAAAAGCAAAAGCGTTGAAACAATTTGTTGAGCCATTGGTAACAAAATCTAAGGAAGACACCACACACAACCGTCGTTTGGTTTTCGCAAAATTGCGTCAAAAAGATGCAGTTGTTGAACTTTTCAGAACTGTTGCGCCAAAAGTTGGTGACCGTCCGGGAGGTTATACCCGCATCATTAAATTGGGTAACCGACTAGGTGATAACGCTGATATGGCAATGATAGAGCTAGTTGATTTCAACGAAATTTACAACGCCGGAAAAGCAACCAAGAAAAAATCGACTCGTAGAAGCCGTCGCGGAGGTTCTTCAAACGCTGAAACCACTGCGCCAGCTGCAAAAGCTGCTCCGGCAAAAGCGGAGAAAGAAGCTAAAAAGGAAGAGGAATAAATGAATTCCAATTCAATAAATAACAAAGGGATAAGCGTTTTCGTTTATCCCTTTTTTTTATACTATTTTTGCAAATAATTTTAAGAAAGGTTCAATTTTAGACTTGAAACCTGCAACTTGAAACCTGAAATCCTTCAAAAAATGAAATACCAAACACGAAAAAAAGCACTCATTTTACTGGCAGACGGAACTATTTTCTACGGAAAAGCGGTTGGCAATAAAGAAGGTTCTGCCTTCGGCGAAGTTTGTTTCAATACGGGAATGACCGGTTACCAGGAAATTTTTACAGACCCTTCCTATTACGGGCAAATAATGGTAACCACCAATGCCCACATCGGGAACTATGGCACCAATAAAGATGAAAATGAATCTGATAGTGTAAAAATCGCGGGCTTGGTGGTGCGTAATTTCAGTTACACCTATTCCCGTCCCGGAGCCGATAGTTCTCTGGAAGAATTCATAAACCGAAACAATCTGCTCGCCATCAGCGATGTCGATACCCGCGCTTTGGTAAGTTACATTCGCGACAACGGAGCGATGAACGCGGTAATTTCTACGGAAGTTGACAATATTGAAGCTTTGAAAAAACAATTGGCAGAAGTGCCAGATATGCACGGTTTGGAGCTTGCTTCAAAAGTCTCTACCAAAGAGCCTTATTTCTACGGGGATGAAAATGCGAAGTATAAAATTTCAGCGTTGGATTTGGGGATAAAAAAGAATATTCTCCGTAGACTGGCCGAAAGAGATTGTTACATAAAAGTTTTCCCATATAATTCTTCTTTTGAAGAAATGAAACAATTCAGTCCCGATGGTTATTTTATCGCAAACGGCCCAGGCGATCCCGAGCCGTTGCACGGTGCGATAGAAGTAGTAAAAACCATTTTGGAAAAGGAATTACCACTTTTTGGGATCTGTTTGGGCCATCAAATTTTGGCGCTTGCAAATGGTATTTCAACTTACAAAATGCACCACGGCCACCGCGGAATTAACCACCCAATCATAAATTTGATTACGGGCAAAGGTGAAATAACTTCCCAAAACCACGGGTTTGCCATAAATAGGGAAGAAGCGGAAGCAAACGCTGATATTGAAATTACGCATCTGCACTTAAATGACCATACCGCTAGCGGAATTCGAGTAAAAAATAAACCTGCATTTTCGGTTCAATATCACCCAGAGGCAAGCCCCGGTCCGCACGATGCCACCTATCTTTTTGATGAATTCATCGAAAGTGTTGAAAAACATAAATTGCAGACAGTTTAAAAATTAGACCTCAAAAGTTTCCAAAAAATCTTTTGGGGTTTTTTAATAAAAAATAAACAATAACAATAGAAAATTAATCAATGAGCATCATCATCGACATCACCGCAAGACAAATTTTTGATTCAAGAGGAAATCCAACAATTGAAGTGGATGTAATTACCGAAAACGGTTTTATGGGCCGCGCCGCGGTACCTTCGGGAGCATCAACCGGTGAGCACGAAGCAGTTGAACTTCGCGACGGCGGAAAGGATTATATGGGCAAAGGAGTTTTAAAAGCTGTTGAAAATGTTACCGGAAAAATTGCAGGAACTTTATTGGGCATTTCTGTTTTTGAACAGGAACTTATTGACAAAACGATGATTGAATTGGATGGCACCAAGAACAAATCGAAACTCGGTGCCAATGCAATTCTCGGAGTTTCGTTGGCCTGTGCAAAAGCTGCCGCTGCCGAACTGGGAATGCCGTTGTACCGTTACGTGGGAGGGGTAAGTGCCAAAACGCTGCCGGTGCCAATGATGAATATTATAAATGGCGGTTCGCACAGCGATGCTCCCATTGCTTTTCAGGAATTTATGGTAATGCCCGTAAAGGCGGAAAATTTTACGCACGCCATGCAAATGGGTTCAGAAATTTTTCACAACCTTAAAAAAGTATTGCACGATCGCGGTTTAAGCACGGCGGTCGGCGATGAAGGTGGATTTGCGCCAACATTGGATGGAACCGAGGATGCTTTGGATACGATAGCAGAAGCCACGAAAAAAGCTGGCTATAAGCTGGGCGACGATGTAATGATTGCATTGGATTGCGCTTCCGCGGAATTTTATATCAAGAATAAGTACGATTACACAAAGTTTGAAGGCGAAAAAGGAAAAGTGCGCACTTCAAAAGAGCAAGCAGATTATTTGGCTGAACTTTGCGAGAAATATCCCATCATTTCAATTGAAGATGGAATGGACGAAAATGATTGGGAAGGCTGGAAATACTTGACTGAAAAAGTTGGCGACAAAGTACAATTGGTCGGTGATGATTTGTTCGTGACAAACGTTGAAAGACTTTCAAAAGGTATTTCTGAAAAAATCGCAAATTCAATCCTTATAAAAGTGAACCAAATTGGTACTTTAACTGAAACTATTGCTGCCGTAAATATGGCGCACAATGCGGGCTATACATCGGTTATGAGCCATAGAAGCGGCGAAACGGAGGATAATACAATCGCAGATTTGGCGGTGGCGCTTAACTGCGGCCAAATAAAAACTGGTTCCATGTCAAGGAGTGATAGAATGGCGAAATACAACCAACTACTTCGCATTGAGGAAGAATTGGGCGATGTGGCATATTTTCCACAGCGCAATGCCTTCAAAATTTAATTATCTTCAAATCAATGAACAAAAAAAGCCTCGCATTCCTGCCAGGCTTTTTAGTTCAGAAAAATAACTATTTAAGGATAATTTAACCTAACAACTACCCACTATTCCTCAAAAAATTGACCAATTTTTTGTAAATTAGCAACTCTGAATTTTTTAAAACACACAATATTTTATGACAAAGATAGCGACCCTAGAAATAGATGGTAAAAAATACGAATTTCCTATTGTAGAAGGCACAGAAAATGAATTGGGCATCGACATAAAAAATTTACGCGGCACCACGAATGGCGTAGTAACCTTAGATCCCGGTTATAAAAATACCGGCGCTTGCGAGAGTGCAATCACTTTTCTTGATGGCGAAAAAGGAATTTTAAGATATCGCGGATACGCCATTGAGGATTTGGCTGAAAAAGCCCATTTTCTGGAAGTGTGCTATCTTCTTATTTTTGGCGAATTACCAACGGAACAACAACTAAATAAATTTCATACAGATATTAAAGCACAATCCCATGTTGATGAGGATGTGAAAAAGATATTGGACGGCTTTCCAAAAGCCGCCCACCCAATGGGTGTTCTTTCCTCTCTTACATCAGCATTGGTAGCGTTTAATCCTTCTTCCGTAAATGTTGAGAGCGAAGAGGATATGTACAAGGCAATCGTAAAAATTCTTGGAAAATTCCCAGTTCTTACCGCGTGGACCTATAGAAAACGAATGGGTCTTCCTTTGGATTATGGCGGTGAATCATTGGGTTATGTGGACAATTTCATAAAAATGATGTTCAAAAAGCCAAGTGCCGATTATACTACCAACGATACTATTTTGGAAGCCTTGGATAAATTGTTGATTCTGCATGCGGACCACGAGCAAAACTGTTCCACTTCTACGGTGCGAATTGTTGGTTCTTCGCACGCCGGCTTGTTTGTATCCATTTCGGCTGGAATTGCCGCTCTTTGGGGCCCGTTGCACGGAGGCGCAAATCAAGCGGTAATAGAAATGCTTGAAGCTATAAAAGCAGATGGTGGCGATACCAAAAAATTTATGGCGAAAGCTAAGGATAAAGACGATCCTTTCCGTTTGATGGGCTTTGGTCACAGAGTTTATAAAAACTTCGATCCACGAGCAAAAATCATAAAGAAAGCTGCAGATGATGTTCTGGAAAATTTAGGAATTGAGGACGATGTGCTTGATATTGCAAAAGCGCTAGAAAAAGAGGCTTTGGAAGATCCGTATTTTGTGGAAAGAAAACTCTACCCGAATGTAGATTTCTATTCGGGAATTATTTATCGTGCATTGGGTATTCCGGTCGAAATGTTCACGCCCATGTTCGCACTTGGCCGTTTACCCGGTTGGATAGCACAGTGGAGAGAAATGCGTTTGAACAAAGAACCTATCGGTCGTCCCCGTCAAATTTACGTGGGCAAAACCCACCGCGAATTTAAACCTGTAGAAAAACGATAGAAACTTAATTTTTTAAGATACATAAAAGCACTTCGGTATCGGGGTGCTTTTTTTATATTTGCCGTATGATCAGTCTAAACATCAACGACGAAATTTCAACCCTACGGGAAGTGGTGCTCGGCAGGGCCGATAGCAACGGCCCCATTCCAAATTTGGAGAACGCCTACGATCCCAAATCTGCAGAACATATAAAGGCGGGAACCTATCCCAAGGACGAGGATATGGTGAGGGAAATGGAAGCCGTGGCCGCAGTATTTAAAAAATATGGCGTAAAAGTTTACCGGCCCCATTCCATTAAGGATTACAACCAGATTTTTTCACGCGATATCGCATTTGTTATTGAGGATAAATTTATTATCGCAAATATATTGGAAGACCGTTCCAAGGAAATTGATGCCCTTGAGGATGTATTGCAACAGATTGATACTTCAAAAATTATTGAATTTCCCGAAGATGCACATATTGAGGGCGGCGATGTTATGCCCTGGGGCGACTATATTTTCGTAGGCACCTACTATGGAAATGATTATCCGAATTTTATAACGGCCCGCACCAATATGAATGCCGTAAGACATCTTCAAAAATTGTTTCCCCACAAAAAGGTGAAATCTTTCAACCTTAAAAAAAGCAATTCAGTTGCCGATGAAAATGCCCTCCACTTGGATTGCTGTTTCCAGCCTTTGGGTCGCGGAAAGGCAATTATCCATAAAGAGGGATTTTTGATAGAAGAAGAATATCAATGGCTGCTCGACTTCTTCGGAAAGGAAAATTGCTTCCACATAACCAAAAGGGAAATGTATGATATGAACAGCAATGTTTTTTCCATTTCCCCGGATGTGGTCATTTCAGAAAAAAACTTCACACGCTTAAATAATTGGCTCCGCGAACAGGGTTTTACTGTAGAGGAAGTTCCCTACGCCGAAATTTCAAAACAGGAAGGTTTGCTCCGTTGTACCACCATGCCATTGGTACGGGATTGACATTTCTCTCCTACCCATATTTTAATTAGCACGAGGTGATGTTATAATTATCTTCCCTTTGGACTACTAAATAGAGCCTTTTCACGGCCCATATTGAGAGGAGATAAAGGGTGTAATTCACAAAAAAGCTAACTCGTTGTTATTCTACAAAATGGAGCAATGACGCCTTATTTAACAGAAAAAACCTTCCCTCTTTCACAAAATTTTAGTAAACTTGGCGTATTAAAATTTTAACACTTTGAAAAGAATCTTCCCCCTTGGCATTTTATTGCTGTTTCTATGCACATTTTTCCCTCTTACAGCACAACAAAAAAACATAACTTTAGATGAAATATGGGGCGGCGCTTTCCGAACAGAAGGGCTGGACGTTCTGCGTTCCCTCAATAATGGAAAGGAATATGCGGTGCTTAATTATGATAAACAGACCAAAGCTTCTACCGTTGATGTTTACAATTATAAAAGCGGGCAAAAAGTACGGACCCTATTGAGCAGTTCGGATTTAAAGGGTATTGATCATATCATTTCCTATGAATTCAATAAGGATGAATCAAAAATCCTTTTTTCTACTGAATTAAAGCAAATTTATCGTCGTTCCTCTTTGGGAACTTTTTACGTTTACGATATTAAGACGAAGGATTTTAAATTGGTTTCAACCAAAAAAATCCAAGAGCCAACCTTTAGCAACGACGGCAGCAAAATAGCCTATGGTTTTGAAAACAACCTTTATATAAAGGATTTGAATTCTGGCGAAACCAAGCAAATTACCACTGATGGCAAAAAGAACAGCATTATAAATGGAATCACCGATTGGGTGTACGAGGAAGAATTTTCCTTTGTACGCGCCTTTGAATGGAGTGTAAATGGCGATAAATTGGCGTATATAAAATTTGATGAAAGCGAGGTGCCGGAGTTTACGATGGACGTTTACGGAACCGATCTTTATCCGCACGCAGAAACCTTTAAATACCCGAAAGCCGGCGAGAACAATTCAAAAGTTTCGCTGCAGCTTTATGATTTGGGAAGCGGGAAAACTTCTTCCGTCGATCTTTCAAAATATAACAGTTATTACATTCCACGTTTGCTTTGGACGAAGGATAATAATTTTGTGAGCGTGCAGTTGCAGAATCGGCACCAAAATATTTTAGATCTTGTTTTTGTTGATGCTTCCAACAATTCCTCCCAATTAATTTTGGAAGAAAAGGATGAAGCCTATATTGATGTTACAGACAATCTCAATTTTCTGAACAACAATAGTTTTTTCTGGACAAGCGAATCGGATGGTTGGAACCATATTTACCAATACGATAAAGAAGGAAAATTAATGAACCAAGTAACCAAAGGGCCGTGGGAAGTCACCGCTTTTTATGGATTCGACCAAAATACGGGAAGGGTTTATTACCAAAGCACCGAAAATGGTAGCATAAACCGCGATGTATATTCGATCTTGCCTTCGGGAAAAAATAAAGTGCGCTTGACGCAGAAAACCGGAACGAACGATGCGGATTTTAGCGCAGATTATACCTATTTCATTAACACATTTTCCGATGCTAGCACGCCTTATATTTTTACATTGAATGAGGCTAAAACCGGAAAAGTGCTTCGCGAAATAAAGAACAATAGTGATTTAAAGAATAAATTGGCTTCCTATAAAATTTCGCCCAAGGAATTTTCTACCATAAATATAAACGGCGAAGATTTGAATATGTACACCATCAAACCGGTAGATTTTGATGAAAACAAACAGTACAAACTTTTTATGTACCAATATTCCGGTCCGGGCTCCCAAAACGTTTCCAACAGTTGGATGGGCGCCAATGATTATTGGCACGAAATGCTGGCCAATACCCAGGATATTATTGTTGCCTGTGTTGATGGCCGCGGAACGGGTTTAAAGGGAAGGGATTTCAAAAAAATGACCCAAAAGGATTTGGGCAAATATGAAGTGCAGGACCAAATTGCAGCAGCGAAAAAATTGAGCGAATTGCCCTATATTGATCCCGCACACACGGGTATTTGGGGGTGGAGCTACGGTGGTTTTATGGCTTCAAATTGTCTGTTCCAAGGCGCCGATACTTTTGAAATGGCAATCGCGGTTGCCCCGGTAACGAGCTGGAGATTTTACGACAGTATTTATACCGAAAGATATATGCAGACCCCACAGGAAAATCCAACAGGCTATGATGTTAACTCGCCCCTTTCGCACGTAAACGAATTGAAGGGGAAGTTTCTATTAGTGCACGGCAGTGGAGATGATAACGTACATTTCCAAAACAGTATGCGTTTGATAGAGGCGTTGGTACAGGCCAACAAACCATTCGATATGGCAGTATATCCAGACCGAAATCACGGCATTTATGGCGGGAACACCCGTTTGCACCTTTATAACAAAATGACCAATTTTATTAAAGAAAATCTATAAAAAGTACTTTAAACACCTTAATCCGAAACTATGTCAGAAGCAGTTCAATATCGTAAACAGAAGGAGTTATTTGGCCATCCGGTGGGCCTTTACATATTATTCTTCACAGAAATGTGGGAGCGTTTTTCCTATTATGGAATGCGTGCCATTTTGGTTCTTTACTTGGTTGCGGAAGCTACTAGCGGGAATCCCGGGTTGGGATGGACCAATGCCGAAGCGTTATCGCTCTATGGTACTTATACAATGCTAGTTTATGTGGCCTCCATCCCCGGAGGTTGGATCGCAGATAAATTCTTGGGCCAAAAGCAATCTGTACTTGTTGGAGGAATTTTATTGGTAGCGGGGCACGGAATTCTTTCCGTAGAGGAAATGTGGGCTTTTTATACCGGTCTAGGCTTAATAATTGCTGGTGTGGGGATGCTTAAACCGAATATTTCAACAATGGTTGGTGGACTTTACCGTCCTGGTGATATTAGAAGGGATAAAGGTTTTACCATTTTTTATATCGGTATAAACGTTGGTGCTTTCCTTTCCAGTTTGATCGTGGGTTATGTAGGTGAAGTTTACGGCTGGCATTACGGTTTCGGGCTTGCTGCCATTGGTATGGCTTTGGGTCTTATTCAGTATTTGGCTGGACAGAAACATTTAAAATATGTTGGAAATAATACCAATAAATCTGTTGATCCCGAAGAAAAGGCTGCAATGAAGAGACCGCTTTCAAAAGTTGAAAAGGACCGAATGATTGTGTTATTCGTTTCCTTCATTTTGGTAATCGTATTTTGGGGAGCCTTTGAGCAAGCAGGTGGATTGATGAATATTTACGCTTCCGAAAAAACGAATAGAATGCTTATGGGCTGGGAGGTTCCGGCTTCTTGGTTCCAATCTTTGAACGCACTTTTCATTATTATTTTAGGTACCACAGTGGCAGGATATTGGGCGCATAGAAAATTGAAGGGAAAACTGTCAACTTCGCTCTTTAAAATGTGTATAGGGCTAATTATAATGGGAACAGGTTTCTTTTTTATGACCGCGGCCGCGGCACAATTTAATAGTGAAGGAGCTTCCGCAATGTATTGGTTGGTATTGGCATATTTGTTCCATACCGTTGGGGAATTATGTTTGTCGCCAGTTGCGCTTTCATACATTACAAAACTGGCTCCGTTGAAATATGCTTCATTAATGATGGGGGTTTATTTTGCGATGACCGGCTTTGGAAATAAAGTGGCGGGACTTTTAGGTGAATCTGCTTCAGAATTGGGTGAATATACCGTATTTACTGGTATTGCAATCTTCTGTGTGATTTTTGGAGCTTTGGTTTTATTGGTTCGAAAAAAATTGGAGAAACTCACACACGGTGCCGAGGACAACGAGAGGGAAATCGAGGACGACAACGAACCCTACGAGCTTGCTGACCCGGATATCAACGAGGCCAGATAACTTCATTCAAAAAATTTAACCAAAGCATAACAGATGAATACCGACATAGAAAATTTATTTAAGGACAAAGTACTGGGCCATCCCGCTGGCCTTTTCATTTTGTTTTTTACTGAAATGTGGGAACGCTTTTCCTTTTATGGAATGCGTATCCTTTTAGTATTATTCTTAACTGCGCCTTTGCTTAGCGACAATCCAGGCTGGGCGTGGCCGCGAGAGCACGCATTGGCCCTAATTGGTACTTATGCGTCGCTTCTTTACTTAACTCCAATTATTGGAGGTTGGATTGCGGATAAAATTACGGGATATCGATTGGCGGTGGTGATAGGCTGTGTTATCATGACTTTAGGTCATGCTTCAATGGCCGTGGAAACTACAGCTTCCTTTTATTTGGGTCTAACTCTTTTGGTGATTGGAACCGGTTTTTTTAAACCAAATATCACTTCTATTATTTCTGAAATGTACAAAGGGAAGGAAGCCAAAAAAGATGGTGCTTATACCTTATTTTACATGGGTGTAAACGCCGGGGCATTTTTTGGGATGATGCTCTGCGGGTATTTAGCGGAGAATTTTGGATGGTCTTGGGGCTTTGGTCTTGCGGGAATATTTATGTTCTTTGGCATGCTTCAATTTTTATTGGCGGGCAAACTTTTTGGAAGCGTAGGCGCAAAGCCAACCAAAATCCACGAAGTGGAAATTCCGCAGAATATCAACGAGGAAAGACCTGAGGTACGCGATGAGGATGGCGATGTTTTACCCATTAAGCTCAACCCTTTTACAGCTTTTGATTATGTGCTGATTGTACTCTCATCCGTCGGGGGTCTGCTTTATCTTTTTAATGATCCACTCGAAAAAATTTATAATACATCCCTCGTTCCATTTCAGATTGGAGGAATGAACGGAACCAATATCGTAGTACTTGCTGCCCTTGTTATGTTTCTTATTTTGCTGGTAACACGCATTGCCCGTTATTTGCCAGTGGTAAGGGATAGGTTAATTGCCGTGTCCATTTTTGGACTTTTCACTGTTTTCTTTTTCGCATTTTTCGAACAGTCCTTAGGTTCAATGACGCTATTTGCGCAGGATTATACGAATAGAAATTTAACCGGTGATTCTGCAATAATCTTTAAAATTGTAGATGCCTTGCTGACCACCGTCCCATTGATAATTATTTCTTGGGTTATTTATCTTCTCATTAAAAAAACCCATAATAAAATCGCTCTTTCCAATGTAGCATTGGCTTTGGCGTTTATTGGTATCTGGGGATTGGTAATATTCAGATTGCAGGATAAATTTACCCAGACCGAACTGGAGGTAGATGCTACCTGGTTTGGTATTTTAAATTCTTTCTTCATAATTACCCTCGCGCCTATTTTTTCGAAGTGGTGGGAGAGCAAATACAATCCGAGCGCTGCCATAAAATATGGAATTGGCCTCATTTTGTTGGGCTTAGGTTTTGCCATTTTATCCTACGGTGCTTCCGATATTCCACCCGGCGCAATGACGGCTTCCGTGAGCATGGTGTTCCTGATTTTGGCCTATCTGCTGCACACTATGGGCGAACTTTGTCTTTCTCCCCTGGGTCTTTCTTACCTAAGTAAATTGGTTCCTGCCAGAATGATTGGGTTCATGTTTGGCGTATGGTACCTTGCCATTGCGGTAGGTCAAAAATCAGCGGCAACTATGGGCGGGATGATCGATAAGATCTCTGCGGAATATAGCCTCGGAACTTTCTTTTTGATTTTTACGCTAATACCGATTGCAGTGGGAATCATTTCAATGCTATTGAACCCCGTTTTGAAAAAATTGATGCACGGCATCCGTTAGATTACAATACTTTACCTTAAAAAAGCGTTCCTTTTATGGAACGCTTTTTGTTTCCAAAAAAACAGAATTTAAAAAGTTTTCTATGAAATATTTTCTACTGCTATTCCTAATTTTTTCAGTGAATACAATCCATTCCCAAGAAATTAAGTGGATGACGATGAATGAAGCGCTAGCGGCACAAAAGAAACAACCTAAAAAAATTTTTATGGATGTGTTTACAACTTGGTGCGGCCCCTGCAAATTGTTGGAGAAAAATACCTTTAGCGATGAGGATGTAATAAATTACATCAACAAAAATTATTACGCCGTAAAGTTCAATGCCGAAGGGACCGAGGAAATTACCTTTCAAGATTTTACCTATACCAACCCAAATTACCAACCTGAAAGAAAAGGGCGCAACACCACCCACTTTTTTGCGGATGCGCTTAAGTTGCGCGGCTATCCGAGCCTTGTATTTTTCACGGAAGACGGTAAACTGATACAGGCAATTCCCGGATATAAAACCCCGCCGCAGCTGGAACTTTACCTAAAAATGATTTCAAGCGACGATTACTTGAAAGTGACAACCGCCGAAGCATGGCAGGATTACCAGAAAAATTTTAAACCTACATTTTAGGATAGGCTCATATTCGACTATTCTATTTGGAAGGCTCCCGTTTTGCCCGTGTGGTGGAATGGGAGTTTTTCCTTTCGGCACGTCTCCTCCCAGCGCTTTACGTAACTGGTGTAATTGCTGCCGTCCGCAATTATTTGCTTTGGTTTAAGACTATCAATTAATCGGCTGAGGTTTACTTTTGTTCTTTGGGTAAGAATTAAATAGTCTACTTTTTTTGTTTTTGGAAATATTTCCAAACTGTCCATTATCATAATGGTTTTGGAGTTATATTTTAAAACCTTCGGAATCTTTTCTTCGAAAATTTTGTCGATTCCCGTCGCCACTTTATAGGATTTAATTGGGTAAGTCTCAGTAGAAATTTCTTCAGAAGCATTTTTGAAAAGGATAAAATCCGCTCCGTTTTTATATCCGAAAAGCGATGTTCTGCTTTTCTGAAAAACGACAAATTCATTTGAGGAATTCTTCATTTTATCAAAAATAAAAATTGAAATATAAACAGAAATGCTGACCATTGAAACCATCAGTGTTTTATAATTCAACTGCTTCCAAAACAAGGCAAGTGCAAATATTAAAAGATACATTCCAGAAACTTTTAAAACCGAGAAATGTATGTTGCTGAATAAAAATTCGTCCTGTATTGCAATCCAATGGATAAAATTGTTGAGCGCTTCAATTAAAAAATTATAGCCTTCTGCGAACCAGTTGGGCAACATTTCAAAAATCGCCAACAAAACCAGGATTAACCCAATGCCCATAATTATTCCCAAACCGGGCAGCACCACCAAATTGGTCAAAAGAAAAAGTCCGGGAAACTGGTGGAAATAATACAGGCTCAGCGGCAAAACGCCGAGTTGTGCGCAAATAGTAACGGTAACAATACCCCATATTTTTCGAACAAAATACTTCTTAGGATACCACATTTTTTGAAACATGGGTTGCAACCACACAATAAAAAATACGGCCAAATAACTAAGCTGAAACCCAACCTGAAACAGCCAAAGCGGATTGAAAACCAATAAAACCAACAAGGATAGAAATAACGTATTTAGAGAATTGGTGGGTCTTTTCAGCAATTCTGCAAACGCAAAAAAGCTGAACATTGTTACCGCCCGCGAAACCGATGGCGACAGGCCCGAAATGACCGCAAATGTCCAAAGACAAAATACAATTAAGACTGAGTGCAGAATAATTCCCTTCGGAAACCGTTTTAGAGGTCTCAGTAAAAATCCTAAAATGAGATAGAGAATCCCCACGTGCAAACCTGAAACTGCAAGTATATGCACAGCTCCCGCCGAAGCGTATTCGCTATAAAGTTGTTTGTCGATGTCTTTTTTTTCGCCCAGAATCAGGGCTTGGATTATGGCGCGTTCGTTGGTTTTTAATTTGGTGCCCTCCAGTTTATTTATAATTTGGCTTCGAATTTTTTCGGCAATACCTGTTATTGTAGTTTTACCATTGGCCTTTTTCAAAATTACCTTTTCTGAAATTCTTAATTGGCCGTAAACACCCAATGATTTCATATATCCCGAATAGTCAAATTGGTACGGGTTCAGCGGTTTTGGTATTTCTGAAAATGAGCTATCAACCAATAAAATTTCGTCTGAGGTAAATGTTTTTCGCAACGAATCCTTCGAAATATTCAAAAGGATTTTGCCCTTTGCAGGTACGCCATTTATAGCATTCACTTCCGCAAAGTATTTGTTGTTGAAATTATCCGGTTTTAAGGTTTGGGTGATTTTAAGTTGGAAGATTGCGGCCTCCTTTTCGGAAATTTTATGTGAAAAATGGGTTTGCTGAAACTTAGGTAACCTGATTTGATAGCTAAAAAATCCTATTGAGAAAAAACACAGATAGGTTACAATTCCAAAAAAAATATTTGGAAATAGCTGTTTTCGAGCTATTAAATAAAGCACGAACAAAAGCAGAAAAAGTGGCAATAGAATTTTTAGAAAGAAAAACGGAACACGAAAAAAATGGGCCGTAAGTATGCCCAAAATCAGAAAGAAAACAAATCGGACAATGGGAAAATTGATGAATTTCATACCCCCGAATTTTAAGGTTTTGCTTAAAATTAAAAGGGGAGACTGATACTAAAAATAAGGAATTTTTCTAAATAATGCGTCGCACCTCCACAAATGCTTTTTTCCAGTAATCCTCATCCAAAGAGGAAATAATAACCCCGGCGTGGGTCGTGGAGTGGATGAATTTTACCTCGCCGCGTTTTGCCTCCACAACAAGGCCTACGTGGGTAATAGCGTTCTTTCTGCTCGTTTTGAAAAACACTAGATCGCCTTCCTCAATATCCTTAAAGGAAATAAGAATTCCTTTGGTGGCCATATCCCGTGAGATTCGGGGTAGGGTAATATTTTCTACTTGAAAAGCGGTATAAACAAGGCCCGAGCAATCCATTCCGGATTCTGTTGTACCGCCAAATTTGTAGCGAGTGCCCTGAAAAGTCTTCGCGTATTCAATAATGTTTTCGCGAACATCTTTTGGTTTTTCATCTTCTATTTCTGCTGCAATACCGGCGATTTTTGTTCTGTTATGTCGCTTCGGGTTTTCCGAAATTTTTTCGGCATTTACCTTTCCAATGATTTCCACCGGAACTTTTCCGGTATTTTTTGTGCTTCCGCAGGAAAACAGAAATAGGGAAAAGATGGAAAGTAGCAGTAGTTTTTTCATCAATGGTCGCGTAAGAAATTAAAAAAGTACATAGGTTTGAAAACCTGTCAGGCTTAAAATTATGAAAATTATTTTTTATGGATTGAATTGTAAATCAGTTTTGCGGTGTTTTCGCTCGCACCGCGGCCACCCAAAGCTTTTTCCAATTCGTAATAATCCAAAAACATTGTGGCCCGCTTGTACGGGTCCAGGATTTTTGTCAACTCTTTCTTCAATCTTTTTTTATTGAAATCTGTCTGTATCAATTCGGTTACGGCTTCGCGGTTTAAAATTAGGTTTACCAATGAAATGTATTCCAGTTTTATTACGCGCTTTGCAATTTCATAACTAATTCTTCCGCCTTTATAACAAACAACTTGGGGCACTTTAAAAAGGGCGGTTTCCAAAGTTGCAGTGCCCGAAGTAACCAAAGCCGCATCGGAAATGCTCAGTAGGTCGTAAGTTTTGTTGGAAACAAAATGTACATTTTTAGTGCTCAGAAAAGTTTCGTAAAACGATTGTTCCTGACTGGGGGCGCCTGCAATCACAAACTGATATTCGGTAAAATCCTTTGCCGCGGAAATCATAATTTCAAGCATTTTTTTTATTTCCTGTTTTCGGCTTCCGGGTAGCAGGGCAATTATCGGGCGCTCGTCCAAATCATTCTCTTTTTTGAATTTTTCCGGATCAACCTGCTTTCGGTTGTAAATGGCGTCGATTAACGGGTGGCCAACGAAGTGTACGGGAAAGTTGTGCTTCTTTTCATAAAAATCCTTTTCAAAGGGAAGGATTACGTACATTTCATCAATGTCGCGCTTAATGTCTTTTATGCGAGCTTCCTTCCACGCCCAAATTTGGGGCGAAATGTAAAAATGGGTTCTATAACCTTCCTTCCGTGCCCATTTTGCGATGCGTAGATTGAAGCCAGGATAGTCTATAAAAATCAATACGTCAGGGTTGAATTCAGCAATATCCTGTTTGCAGAATTTTATATTTTTCAGAATAGTGCCAAGGTTCATCAACACTTCGGCGAAGCCCATAAAGGCAAGATCGCGGTAATGTTTTACCTCTGTCCCTCCAGCGGCCTTCATCAAATCGCCGCCCCAAAAACGGAAATCCGCTTCCGGGTCTTCCTTTTTTAATGCTTTTATTAGGTTGGCTCCGTGCAAATCTCCGGAAGCTTCGCCTGCTATGAGGTAGTATTTCATTTTATAAAGTAATAAGTTCAAAGTTATAAGTTTAAAGTTGTCAAGCGTACAAAACTTGCAACCTGTAACCTTAAACTTGCAACTAGGGTAAAATGTTCTGAATTAGAATATCAAAAAATTCCGTGAGTGTCATTCCCGCTTCGCGAGCTTGTTTGGGGACGATGCTTTCTGCCGAAAGGCCGGGATTCGTATTTATTTCCAAGAAATAGGGTTTTCCTTTCTCTATTATGAATTCACTGCGGGTGATGCCTTTCATATTCAATAATTTGTATATGCGAATGGCTTCTTTCTTTACCATTTCGGTTTCTTTTTCCGAAATTCTGGCTGGGGTTATTTCTTGCGATTTCCCCAGATATTTGGCTTCATAATCGAAAAAATCATTTTCTGAAACGATTTCGGTAACCGGAAGTGCGATAATTTCTTCGCCTTTATTGTAAACGCCGACGGAAACTTCAGTCCCAACTAAAGCGGTTTCAATAATTATTTCGCTGTCTTCGGTAAAGGCTTCTTTAATGGCTGGCATCAGCTCGTCCATTTCGTGCACTTTGCTTACGCCAAAGCTGGAACCGGAACGGTTCGGTTTTACGAAGCAGGGTAGACCGGTTTTTTTTACGATTTCCGTTTCATTTATTTCGGTGCCTTTATTCAAGTAATAGGAATTGGCGCAACGCACCCCAAAATTTTTCAATACCGAAAGGCAATCGCGCTTGTTGAAGCTGAGCGCCGCTTGGTAATAATCTGCGCTGGTATGGGGAATTTTCAGCAAATCCCAATAGGCCTGTAGATATCCATCTTCGCCGGGAGTACCGTGGATGGTATTGAAAATGGCATCGGGCTTAATGGTTTCAGTACCGTTATCAAAACTGAAATCGGCTTTGTTTACGGGATGCTTCGTTCCATTTTTAGCTACAAAATACCATCCTTCATCAAGAATATGCACCGGATACACTTCATATTTATGTTTATCGAGCGCGCCACAAACCACGCCGCCGCTGTTCAATGAAATCTCGAACTCGCTAGAATATCCGCCCATTACCACGGCTATATGCTTTTTTGCCATAACAAATTATTAAAACCTTCGTTTACAAAAGTATTAAAAAGATAGAGTTGTCAGTTATCCGATATCGGTTATCTGTTTTATAGTTTTACAGTTTCGATTTCAGTTTCGATTTCGTTTTCATCAAAAGATACTACCTTTGGGTTTTTATATTTTTGTGCACTAATAAAGAAGCTTATGACATTTTTCCAGTTTTTGTTCACCAAAACTTTTCTGAAACAGTTGCTGATGGCATTTGTAGCCATTATAGTTTTGGCTTTTCTGATTTTGTGGTGGCTTCGCATTACGACCAATCACAACGAAAAAATTGAAGTCCCGAATCTTGCCAAAATGTCATTGGACAAGGTGGAAGAGCAATTGGATGAGATGGATCTTCGGTATGAAATATTGGATTCTGCCAATTACAATCCCGATTTTCCGAAGTTTTCCGTTATCGAGCAGATCCCCAAACCCGGAAAATTTGTAAAGGAAGACCGAAAACTATATTTAACATTGAATCCTTCGGGCTACCGAAAAATTGAAGTGCCCGATGTTTTGGGGCGAACCCGCAGACAGGCTGAGCCCACACTTTTGGCAATGGGTTTTGTGATCGGAAAGATTAGTTACAGACCGCATATTAGCGACAATGTTTTGGAACTTCGCTATAAAGGTGAAAAACTCGAACCCGGTACGTCGCTGCAAAAAACCTCGGTCATAGATTTGATCGTGGGCGATGAATCGCAAAACCGAATACAATCTGAAGCAGATACTTTGGATGATAACTCTCCCGCCCAAGAAGAAAGCAATGACGAATTTTAACGAGGAAGAAACAGACGAAACAAGCGGAAGTGATGATCTTTATGAACATTACCGTTTTAAGGCCGACAAAGGCCAAGGCGCGCTAAGGGTAGATAAATACCTGATGAACCTTATTGAAAAAGCTACGCGAAACAAAATCCAAAAAGCCGCCACCGCTGGCAATATCCACGTAAATGGCGTTGCCGTAAAATCCAACTACAAAGTGAAGGGAAACGATGTGGTTACTGTTCTTTTTGAACATCCGCCGTATGAGTTTCTTTTGGTTCCCGAAAATATTCCACTCGATATTGTTTATGAAGACGATGCCGTAATTGTAGTGAATAAACCTCCAGGAATGGTTGTGCATCCTGGCCACGGAAATTATAGCGGCACGCTAATAAATGCACTTACGTACCATTTTGAGAATCTTCCAAACAATTCCAGTAATCGTCCCGGATTAGTCCATAGAATAGACAAAGACACCAGCGGACTTTTAGTGATTGCCAAAACCGAGGAAGCGATGACGCACCTCGCCAAACAGTTTTTCGACAAAAGCACGGAACGAGAATATGTTGCTTTGGTTTGGGGAAATGTGGAAGAGGAGGAAGGCACGATAGAAGGCAATATTGGCCGTCATCCAAAAAACCGACTTCAAAATACCGTTTATGAAAATGACGAAGAAGAAAAGGGAAAACCTGCCGTTACCCATTACAAAGTTTTGGAGCGATTGGGATATGTAACATTGGTTTCCTGCCGTTTGGAAACCGGCCGTACGCACCAAATTCGGGTACATATGAAATATATTGGCCACACACTCTTCAATGATGAACGCTATGGGGGCGAAAAAATATTAAAGGGAACTACCTTTTCAAAATACAAACAGTTCGTGGAAAACTGTTTCAAAATATTGCCGCGCCAAGCGTTGCACGCCCGTACTTTAGGATTTGTGCATCCCGCAACTGGCGAATTTATGCGTTTTGAATGTCCAATTCCCGAGGATATGGAAGCGTGTTTGGACAAATGGCGGAACTACTCGCAGCATGTAATTGAGTAGAAAAGCTCCAAAAATAGAAGCACCAAAAATTCCAATAAATAGCAATTGTCAAATCCCGAAAGGATAATTTGTTGGAACTTTTTATTTTATATTAAAAGAATCTTTAAACTCTTGGTAAGAAACATAATTATCAGGATTTGCATCTGCCTCAGCTACCCGGTCATCCATAATTTTTTTATGTGCATCGCTCAAAGAATAATCCGTGCTTTGCTCATTTTCCTGAATCAATAAATACAACTGAAATTCTTCCATTGTTTTAAAATGGGTTTTGTCTAGGTTCATATATAATTTTTTATGAAGGAAATCCAAATAAAAAATATCCGGTGAAGGAAAGGTGTTTAAGCTTCAGATTTCGCCGGATATTTTTGTTTTATTTTTTCAGCCATTTGGCGGTAAAAGTGCTTTTTCCATCTGAAATATTGATGAGGTAAAGCCCAGTTTTTAAACTTTTAAGATTGTAACTATTGGAAGTGTTTTCGGCGAAATCTCTTTCATCCGAAAAAACCACTTTGCCATCAATACTGTAAACCTTTATTGTGGCATTTTTCATTTGTGAAGGGATGGTAAGATTCAGAATTCCGTCGGAAGGGTTTGGATTAATTACGATTTTTAAGGCTGCTGCGTTATCGGTAATTCCCATAATGTCTTCTAATTCCACGAAACCATCGCGGCTATTATCGCCTTTGTAACCGTTTCTTTTTATTGTTGAAGGATTGTACGGTACGTTTAAATTATAAACATTTACAAAAGTGGAATCAACGCCAGCTCCAAAAAGTTGGGTGTAGCTGTTTGCGGTAAGGTCCAGCATTCCATCATTATTCACATCGCCTAAAACCGCTCCGTTTAAAAAGGTAAAACCTCTTGGTCTCAATGGAAATCCGTCAATTTCACCACTTCCATCCAGTGAATATGCGTGAATGTAACCGTCGCCCGCAGCATCTGTCATTATACTTGGAAAAATAATATCCAAAACCTCGTCATTGTTTACATCGGCAATGGAAAGTACTCCTTCGGTGCCGCCATATTTCTCAATAGGAAAATTGGGTAGATTGTTCCCATCCGGATCAAAGCCATAAATAGTTGGCAATGGAGTTCCGTCATTACTCGTATTTCGATCTCCCATAAATATTTCAAAAGTGCCATCTTCATCCACATCCAAAACTGTGGGAGGGGAATACACCCAACCAGCGGATGCGACAGGCCAACCATCTTTGAAGGAACCGTCGTGTTCCATAACGTAAAATCCAGGAGCATCACCGTGGTTGCTTCCTATTATCTCCAAATCATTATCGGCATCAAGATCTGCGAGGATTGGCGATTGGTAGGAATATTTCACATTTGCGTCCACAACTGGAAAACCAGGGAAAACCTGCCCTTCATTATCAAAAATATACATCCCGCCAGAAGAGGCCGCAATCACAACATCTGTATTTCCGTCATTATCCATATCTGCAATAGAAGGGGTAAAGGCCGGTGTTGCCATTATTTCAACTGGCCAATTTGCATTTATTGGGGTGCCGTCCATTTTAAGGGCGTGCACAAAACCTTGTGTACTGTTTACCCTTTCACCCGTAACAATATCCAGATTTCCGTCATCATCTACATCTGCAACCGCAGGGGCATTTATCATCCAATGTTCGCTAAAGTTTAGCGGCCAGCCTGGAAGATCGTCGCCATTATTGTCCATTAAATAAACGCGGCCTGCATTTGGAACGCCCCCTGTGTTCAATACAATTTCAACCACGCCATCATCGTCCATATCTACAGCCGTTGGAGGGAGGGTTATTGTACCGCTTACCTCTTTTTCCCAGAGTAGTGTATTATCACCCTTAATTGCGTATAGTTTATTCCAAATACCATAAAGAATTTCATCCACCCCGTCTCCGTCAAGATCTGCGAGGGTTACTCCCCTTGAGTTTTTAAAGTTTGGGTGAGCGGGCTGGCCGTAGCGAAACAATAAATCCGCTACTTGGGTTTGTTTGTTACCCGTGTAATTTTCGGGAAGCGCAACGGTTTCAACCTTAATAGTTCCATCTTCGGTTAAGGATGCTTTTTTGCCCATTTGTTGTGCTTCGATAGTTTGTAGAAAACCAAAAAGCACTGCAGAAAGAAGTAGTATTCTCTTTTTCATAGTTTTTGTTTTGAGTTTAATTTATAAAGCTATTGATAAATGTTCGTTTATCAAAGGACTATAAGCTATTGAAAATTATAAATATTTATAATAATTCAAGTTTGATGGGTTATTATTGATTTCTTTTTTCTGCGATAAAAAATAACTTATAATTAATCACAAAAGGCCCAAACTGGAAAGATTTTTTTACTTTTTCGGCATTACCCGCCGAAGACTCACCACTTTTGAGGAACCAGTAAAAATGTTGAACAACCAAGGGTTTATTCCATCTTTTCTCGAAGGGAAAAAATGTTTATAGCACATATAGGGATAGACCGGAATCTGCAATTTTTAATCCGAGACCTAATATTATCTCCCAAACCCAGCCCAAAGATCGGCCAGCATTTCCCACGGAACCTGTCCGCGTTTTTTGGTTTCGGAAGCAAATTCGTTCAGGATTTTTTCCATTTGTGGGGTTCCAGAAATTCCCATTGCATTGCCAATAATTTGGGCTACCTGTTTCCCAAGATCGGTAGGATTTCCGCTTGCCCAAGCTTTTCCATATTCCACCCAATAATCTGCGGTTGCGTAATGCGGTGCTTCCACTTCTTCACTGGTTTTCGTAGTTGTAGTTGGAGAAGTAACCGCTTGTTTCGCTGTTTCGTGATAGGTTACCGCGGTGTTTCCTTCTTCAAAATCTGCGAAGGATTGTTTTAGGGTTTTGTCTTCCCAGCGCAATTCCATATAACCTTCGGCAGGACGATAAACAGAGGTGTAAATCGTGCCAAACCCATCTCGATACTGACGGTTAAAAAGTGGCTTTTTCAGAAATGTATCCGCAAGATTTTCGGCATTTGTATTTCCTTCTTTTAAATAATTCTGTAAAAAGTTTTCTCTTTCAACCGTTTTTGAAAAGGCGGCGTGTTCCGGCCAATCAATATTTCCTTGGTGGTTGGTTGAAACATTTAAATTTGTAACCTTCGGTTTATGGTCGGGCGCCAATTGCAGCATTTTGTGGTTTCCGTATTTGTCCAAAAGCATAATGTTATAGGCCATATGCGTAGGGATGCGTTCTAACTCTTCTACTGCTTCTTCAATCGTGGCGCAAAATTCGAGCACGTAGCGAAGGATAAACGGAATGCCAAAACCCTTCCCAACCACTTTTCTTCCTCCAAAAGTTAGGGAAGCTACCAATCCGTCGGAATTCATCCCGTCCACAACCCCCCAAAGACAGTCGCCAATAGCTATTACGTGTTTCCCGTTCCAAGCACTATTCATTAAAGTACCTTCGCAGAGGTTGGGATGGTAATCATAATTTCGCACCAATTGCGGGGGATTTTTTATAATTGCCTGCGAGCATCCAGTAATATAGGCCGGAGGCTGGTAACCGGTGAGAAAGCGATGCGCAGTTTCATCATCACCGGCGAGTTCACAAAGCCGATGGTAAGTAGGCAAAAACTTGGGCATATATTCTTCCAATTGCTTTTTGGCAACGTGAAGGGGAGGATTGGTAATAGCACCTTTTGATTCAAACCAGGCCTTATAAGCAGGCCAATTTGTATTGAAAAGTTGCTGCCACTTGTCGCCCGGAAGTGTTTCTGAAATAGATTTGAAATTTAACTGAAGCATTTTTTTTGGAAAGGTACAGGAAATAATAAATCTTAAGTAACCTATTTCAAAATCCTACTAACGGAAATCTATTTTAATCCGTTTCGGCTTCATTTTGGAAAGGATTCTCCCCTAAAATTAAGTGAGAAAAAATTCTTCTTAAATTTTATATACTCCCTTATGCACTTCACTGATAATTAGCGAATTATAATTGAAATATAGCCCTACATACTATAAATAATACGTAAATTAGTTTACATAAATTCTTGATCTAAAACAACTTACCGATGAAAAGAAACACCTTACTGTGGATTATCGTGTTAATACTGATAATTCTCGCAATTTTATGGTTATGGAAATGTAATAATCCAAGTGAACCAAACGATCCTAGTCTTGAAACTCGCCGTGCAAAAAGTACTACGGTGGAGGCTCATAGGGTTAGTGGAGAACAATATCCACCCTTTACCCCGATGGAGGAAGGGAAAAACGACGACAAGGCATACGAGGTCCCTAACGGACCTATGCGCGGAGATCTAAAACCCCATTTTCAGAATATCGATTTAAAAAAAATAGAATTGGATAGTCTCGGGGACCCTATAAATCCGGGTGGTGCAGCTGTGGAGTTTTATGAGTTTGATAATGAAGGAACGGGAAACGGCGTAAATATGACTCCAGATGTAAATGCCGCGGCAAATGACGATGTGGTATTGTATTCGTATAATTCGCAGGTTAGATTATCATTGGACAGGGGAAATACTTTCACAACGATCAATCCCACAACTATTTTCCCTAGCGGGCCGGTGAACGATTCTTCTGGAAATAACATTAGCAATGGTTTCTGTTGCGACCAAATAATACAATATGTTCCATCCATTGACCGATTTATCTGGTTTATGCAATTCTGCGGAAATGGTTCCAATTGTTTGGGAGGAACCAATATTATTAGGGTTGCGGCGGCGAGTACTGCAGATGTTATAAATTCGAACGCAACGGCTTGGACTTATTGGGATATTCGGAGTACACAGGTAGGTGCAACCACTGGGGCTTTGGATTATCCAGATGTTTCCGTGGGCGACAATTCTATATATATTAGTAGCGATGCCGTGGGCACTGGATTGATTGTTATGCGTTTGCCCCTTCGGGAAATAAGTACAGGTTCCGGGTTCACTTTTTGGTACACCCAAGCCACAGACGGCGGCAATGCTTATGGTGGACACGTAAGCCAAAATACAGGTGATGAGGTTTTCTGGGCAGGACATGTGAACAACAGCAAAATGCGTTTGTTTTCCTGGAAAGAATCTGAAAACACCTATTATTGGCGCGATAGAAATGTGAATTCCTGGACGCAGTCATACAGTTCCAATACGCCTTCGGGGGTAAATTGGTTGGGCTTTGGCTTCCCGGGAAATGCTGTGCTGGGCCTAACCCGAAAGGGCGGAGAGGTTTGGTATGCCTGGAATGCTGGTGCGGGAGGTGGATTTTCAAATGCTCAGATACAGGTTGTGAAAGTGCGAAGGTCTGATTGGACTGTTACTGAGCAAATGCAGATATGGAACGATGATTATGCCTTTGCCTATCCGTGTTTCGCCACCAATAGCGACGGGGAGGTAGGCATTTCCTTAGGTTGGGGAGGCGACACTACTGAAGCGCATCATGCCGCCGGCTTTATGGGAGATTTTGTTGTTTATTATCCGAGACTTAGCACAAGTTCTGTGGCGCGATATGGGGATTATGTGAGTATTAGAAGGTTTAGCCCCAACGGAAGAATGTTCGATGCGGCGGGATACACCACCCAAAACAATCCACCGCCCGGCGGGCAATTTCAGGATGTACATTATATTTTATTTGGCCGTCCGGGTTCCCAAAATGGAAACGGCGACAATGGGGGAACAAAATAATTCAGGTTAGCCCTTAGATCACTTAAAGCAACCCATTCCATAATAAAAATATGGGATGGGTTTTTTTTGGAAAAACGAATTTTTTATGCAATTAATTAAATTGCGAAATATGTAAAAGTGGATAACTTTGTGCCAATTGAATCCCTAATTTAAATTTATGGCCTCTGGATTTTTCGCAATATTGGATGATATAGCCGCACTGCTGGACGATGTGGCAATGATGAGCAAAGTGGCGGCCAAAAAAACGGCAGGTATTTTGGGTGACGACCTTGCGGTAAATGCCGAAAAAGCTTCCGGTTTTGCTTCATCACGGGAAATTCCTGTATTGTGGGCCATTACGAAAGGCTCTCTTCTAAATAAATTGATTATCCTGCCCATTGCTTTTTTGCTGAGTGCATTTTTGCCTTGGGCCATCACGGTAATTTTGATTTTGGGAGCGCTCTATTTGGGCTACGAAGGGGCCGAAAAAATATACGAGTTTTTCTTTCCCCATCCACATTCCGATGAATCTTTCGTGGAGGAAGGACTCACGGAAGCAGAAATTTTGGCGATAGAGAAAGAGCGCGTAAAGGCAGCCATTGTAACAGATTTTATTCTTTCTATAGAGATAGTTATAATAGCTTTGGGAAGCGTTGTGGAGCAGACATTGCTCACCCGTATAATGGTGGTAACCGTGATCGCACTTTTGGCGACCGTGGGCGTTTACGGCATTGTAATGCTTATTGTAAGAATGGATGAGGCCGGATACAAACTCATTAAAAAGAGCAAAGGGGAAAGGGGATTTTTACATAAACTCGGGACCATTTTGGTGCAGGCGCTACCAAAAGTGATTAAGGCGTTGAGCATTATTGGTACCATTGCATTATTATTGGTAGCGGGCGGAATATTCGTGCATAATATTGATTTTCTACATCACTTTATGCCCAATTTGCCTTCCTTCATTTTGGAATTTGTGGTTGGTTTAGTGGTTGGGCTTGTAAGTTTGTTGGTGGTAAAAGGAGCGAAAAAATTATGGAAAAGTGTGTTTTCAAAAAAATAGATTTTTGCTTCGGAAGGATTTTTTTTTTAATGTTTTTATTATTTAAATCAGGGCGACTGACAAAACAACAATTAAAACTACCAATTAATAATTACAATTTCCCGACATTTGGCTGACCTATCTTATCACTTTTGAAAAAAAGAATAATTGCCATAGTGTTTTTGTTTATACTGTCCGCCCCGATTGCGACCATCTACACCTATCTGCAATTTGAAAAAGCGTCGCTCCGCCGCGAATTAAAAGCGAAAATTATTGCCGGAATCGATGCCTCTGAATTGGTAATACTGATATTTTCAGAAGAAGAAATCAAAAGCGAATTGCGGTGGGAAAATTCCAAAGAATTTGAATACAAGGGCCACATGTACGATATCGTCTCTTCTGAAATAAAAGGCGATACAGTTACTTTCACTTGCTTGTGGGACCGCGAAGAAACCGATCTTAATGAAAAATTGAAAAAACTAGTAGCGGACGCCATGGGCCAGGATGCAAACCGGGAAACCCACGAAAACCTGAACGATTATTTTCAATCTTTCTTCCTTCCATCGCTTGTGGATTGGCAGTCCGCTCATAGTATTTGTGATGAAGTTTTGACTCCCAATAAATTGAACTCCAAAATTTTTACTTCCGTTCGGCTATCGCCCCCCACACCACCGCCGCAATTAAGTTAACATTTCTTCAAAAAAAAGAATTATCCGCCGTCATACCGACGGTTGGTACTCATTGTATTATTAATAAACGTTAACTTTAAATGCAATATTAAATGAAAAAACTATCCATACTTTGGGTATTGTTTGTTTTTATGGATTCTGCCTATAGCCAAACAATTACGATTACGGACCAACAAACCAAGGAACCGGTGGAGTTGGCCACAATTACAAATAATAAATTGAAACTTTATGCAACCACAAATGCCAAAGGCCAAGCCGATATTTCAGCGTTTACGGGTGTTGAAAAAATTGAAATTAGAAGCCTAGGCCACAAAATCTTGATAAAAAGTTATGCTGAACTTCAGGCAAATTCTTTTATGGTATTTCTTGAAAATTCCAATCTAAACCTTGAAGAGGTAGTAATTTCAGGCTCGCGCTGGCGGCAGAGCAGCGACGATGTACCGTCTAAAATAATATCCATTTCGCCCACGGAAGTGGCACTTCAAAATCCACAGACTGCTGCCGATCTTTTAGGAATTTCCGGAAAAGTCTTTATCCAGAAGAGTCAACAGGGCGGGGGAAGTCCAATGATTCGAGGGTTCGCCACGAGCCGTTTACTTTATTCTGTAGATGGCGTGAGAATGAATACCGCCATTTTTCGTTCAGGTAATCTTCAAAATGTTATTAATATTGATCCTTTCGCCATTGAAAATACTGAAGTACTTTTTGGCCCCGGTTCGGTTATTTATGGGAGTGATGCCATTGGTGGAGTAATGAGTTTTCAAACATTGACTCCACAATTTTCACTTTCAAGCGAACCATTTATTACGGGAAAGGCCAATGTGCGATATTCTTCCGCTAACAATGAGAAGACCGGCCATTTTGATGTTAACGTAGGCTTCAAAAAATGGGCGTTGGTAACCAGCATCAGTTCCTGGGATTATGACAATCTTCGGCAAGGAAGCCACGGACCAAAGGACTATATTAAGGATTATTATGTGGAACGGCAGGATAGTACAGATGTTGTGATACAACAGAAGGACGAGCTTTTGCAGATACCTTCGGCATATTCCCAAATAAATATGATGCAAAAAATTCGTTTTAAGCCGAACGAAAATTGGGATTTTCAATATGGCTTCCATTTTTCCGAAACTTCGCCCTATGGCCGTTATGATAGGCATAACAGGGTACGAAACGGTACAGCCCGATATGCGGAATGGAACTACGGGCCGCAAATTTGGATGATGAATAATTTGAACGTAGGTTACAATGAAAGCAATTCGGTTTTTGATGAAATGAGCCTGCGTTTGGCACAACAGTATTTTGAGGAAAGCCGAATAGATCGCTCCATAAACAAAAGTGAAAGAAACACCCAGGTTGAAAAGGTTGATGCATATTCCGTCAACTTAGATTTCTTAAAAGCAACGGGAATTAAAAACACGGTTTTTTATGGTTTGGAATATGTTTATAATGATGTAGATTCTTCGGGCGAACTAACCGATATTTCTACAAATATCTCGGAAACCGGTCCGTCGCGATACCCAAAATCCAAATGGCAATCGTTGGCGGCTTACATTACAGATGAATATAAAATTTCGGATAATTTCACTTTAAGTGCCGGGGCACGTTATAACCACATTTTGCTTGACGCGGAATTTGATACTACTTTTTATCCATTTCCATTTACCGAAGCAAATTTGAGCAACGGCGCACTTACCGGAAGCATTGGCGGTGTTTATAGGCCGTCTGATTCGTGGGTTATAAGCACCAACTTTGGCTCTGCCTTTCGCGCCCCAAATGTTGATGACTTGGGGAAAGTATTTGATTCTGAGCCTGGCAGCGTAGTTATTCCGAACCCTGACCTAAAACCTGAATACGCCTATAATGCCGATTTGGGAATAGCAAAGGTTTTTGATGATGTTTTGAAAATTGATGTAACAGGATATTATACACATTTAAAAAATGCATTGGTGCGTCGGGATTTCAAGCTGAATGGACAGGACAGTATTTTGTATCAAGGCGAACCAAGCCGGGTTCAAGCGATTCAAAATGCAGCTGTGGCGAAGGTCTATGGCATTCAGATGGGGTTGGAATTGAAATTGCCGGAAGGATTCGGTTTTTCGACAGATATGAATTTTCAAAAAGGTGAAGAGGAATTGGACAATGGAAAAACAAGTCCATCAAGACATTCGGCACCGTTTTTTGGCATTTCAAGAATTAATTACAAGGCAAATAAATTGACCTTGGAATTGAATTTTTCGTATCAAGCAAAGCGTGATTTTGAGGATCTTCCCGAAGAGGAAAAAGGAAAGACTGAAATTTATGCGCTGGACGAAGACGGCAATTCCTACGCGCCATCCTGGTACACTTTGAATTTTAAATCACTATATAAAGTGACGGATTTGTTCCATTTGAGCGCAGGCATAGAAAATCTGACCGACCAGCGATATCGCCCTTATAGCTCGGGTATTTCAGCTGCGGGAAGGAATTTTATTCTTGCGGCAACTGTACATTTTTAGAAATAAAAAAACCTGTAACTCCAAAGGGGGTTACAGGTTAAATTATGAACAGTGATTAAATAATTTCCGGGAGACTGTTGTAATATGGAATTCGAACAAGGGTAAAAACAAATTTCACCCAATCATTATCCGTACAAAGTAGAATTATTTCCTTATTGTTTTCCTGCGCTTTCTTACTAACCGTAAATAACATGAGTGCGCCAGAGACATCGAGCATTTTCAGATTATTTAAATTAAGGACCAAACAAGAAGTGCTATCCAAAGCGGTTTCAATTTTGAATTGTATTTCGGAGATGTTTCCGCTATACAACTTTCCTTCTAAATGGGCGACCTGATGGGTCAAAAACTGTAATGACATCTGCTAATGTGATTAAAAAGCCAATTATCACATAGGTATATTATTACGATTTGAGGGGGAGGTGGAAGTGGGGGGAAAATTTAATAGCGTGAATTTATAAAAAAAATCAACAAACGGTTAGCCTCTACCCGTGCGAAGATTACTACATATTGATAAATGTAACCTTACAATGTCAATTAAATCGTTGATATATAAAGTAATAGGTTTTAAAAAAAATATATTAATGTTTTGCTCACCAATTCATTATTTTATATTCATCGTAAACAAATACGTAATCTATTTTTTTATATATTTGCAGCCTATCCCTGAACTAACTCTTTGAATGAGAGTGGTCTAGGGATTTTTTATTTTTTCCCTTAAAAGAGAAAACAACCATCGAAAGCGCTGACCTAATTCCTTAGGAATTGCTTCCCGGTATTATTCAATATAATTATGGAAACCAACTACAAATTTTTACTTATTTCGTTTTTACTTTTCTCTTCCTTGGGCAATCTTACCGCCCAGACCACAAGTGTTTATGTGGCAGCCCACCCGGACGATTGGCAGTTATTTATGAATCCCAATGCCTATAATAGCGTAAAAGGAACCAACGAAAAGGTAATTTTTATCCATACAACCGCAGGAGATGGAGGGTCTGGAACAAGCTCAAATTATTATTTGGCTAGGGAAGAAGGCAGCCTTCGAGCCATCAGGTTTATGAGTAACACCTATACCAATGCGGGGGCTCTTGGTGATAATATGAACCCGACCACTGTTACTATTAATGGGCATCAAATACTAAAACTAAGTTACCGCAATGCGGTAGCATATTTTCTGCGATTGCCCGATGGTGATTACGGTGGGAATGGTTATGCAGGTACTGGGAATAAAAGTTTAAAGAAACTCTACGAGGGGTCAATTTTAAATATTGCTGCAATTAATGGAACCGCTACATATTCATCATTAACAGATTTGGAAAATACCTTAAAAGCTATTGTGCAAAACGAGGCATTGCCCGCAAGTACAATTAAATTTAATCTGGCGGATCACGATACAAACATAAATCCCGATGACCATTCAGATCACCTTGTCTCTTCCTTAATTATGCAGGATGTTGCCAGCAGTATCGGCGGAGTAACGTTAAATCTTTATAGCGAATACAACACCGCAAGCCGTCCCGCTAATGTAACCGGGGATAATTTAATAGTGAATGCAGCAACTTGGGGGGTAACTGCTTCGGGTCTTTCAGACAAAACATATTTCAGTACTTGGGATTCAGAGCATCTGGCATGGGTAGACAAGCAATATCTGCGAACCATAACCGCCCCCACCACACCGGTAGCCTCAGTAGCGGCAACTGATGCTTCTGCAGCGGAAAACCCATTGGATACGGGGACATTTACTGTTAGTTTGGCGAGCGTTAATAACACAGGTTCGGCCATTACTATCAATTATACCGTAAATGGTACTGCCACTCCAGGAAGTGATTATGTAGCTTTACCTGGAACTATTTCAATAGCCAATGGGCAACAGAGCAAAACGATTACAGTAACTCCAATAGATGACACCACCATAGAGCCTGATGAAACCGTAATTATGACCCTTACCAGTGGCGCTGGATATGCCTTGGGCACCCCAAATGGTGCCACGGTAACAATTACCAGCGAGGATGTGGCTCCCGGAAATACCGCTACAGTTGCTGCCACGGATTCCGCGGCGGGGGAAAGTCCTCTAAATATAGGAAAATTCAAAATAAGTTTAGCCACAACCAATACTACCGGCACGGCAATGATCATCAATTATGCGCTTAGCGGCACTGCTACGGCAGGTGTAGACTATACCGGCCTTAGTGGATCTGTTTCAATTGCGAATGGGCAAATAAGCAAAACAATAACCCTTACTCCAATAAATGATACCGAAGTAGAGCCCACTGAAACGGCAATCCTTACTCTTTCAGCCGGAACCGGCTATAGTGTTGGCTCACCTTCTTCGGCAACAATAAATATTACGAGCGAAGACGTAGCTGCAAATTTACCTTCTGTTTCCATTGTGGCTTCAGATGCCTCTGCAGCAGAAAATCCGTTGGATACCGGAGCGTTTTCAATTGTTTTGAGTGAAGCAAATGCAGGGTCTCCAATTACGGTGAATTTCTCAATAAGTGGTACCGCTGCTTCGGGAGTGGATTATACATCCTTCTCTGGCAACATTACTTTTGCCAATGGGCAGCAAAACCAAACCATTACCATTACTCCAATAGACGATACCGAAATAGAAACTTCAGAAACAGTTACTCTAAACCTTACATCCGGTACCGGATATACATTAGGTACCCCTTCTTCTGCTACGGTAAATATTGAGAGTGACGACACTACACCACCACCCACAGCTAACCTTGCCTTGAACAAACCAACAAGTGCCTCCCTCAGTAATGAAAGACCAAGCTCGAGGGCTGTTGATAATATTTATACTTTAGATAATTGGTGGGGTGCAAGTCCATATCCACAGTGGTGGAGCGTAGATTTGGGCAATACTTATGACCTGAGCAAATTGGTTCTTTTTACATATTATGATGGCAATAGATATTATAAATACGACATACAAGGATCTGTTGATGGTAATACTTGGACAACATTAGTAGATTTCAATAACAATACTACCGCAGCCACCAGTAGCGGAAATACCTTTAATCTGGCCGGACCAACCGCACGGTATTTAAGGGTGAACATGAATTACAATTCCGCGAATGTGGGAATTCATATAGTGGAGTTCGAAGCCTACGGAACACTTAATAGTGGTGCGAATAAAAATGGAGGAAATGGCAAAACCATGGAGCGTTTTCAAAATTATTCCGTTTCACTATATCCCAATCCCAACAAGCAGGGAAACCCAATTAAGCTCGATTTTCAAATGCCGAAAAGCGAAATGGCAAAAATTGAAATCTTTGATTTATTAGGAAAAAAACTCTTTGAGGACCAATACAAATTTGAAAAGGGTTTCAATAATATTGAAATTCCCGCCACCCAATTTTCAGCTGGCATGCTCGTTGTGCGGATTGATGTAAATGGAGAAGTGACTACAAAGAAAATTTTTATAAAGTAGCCCAATTTTTTTCCATAATGAGTATCCTCCTTCTAATTAATAGAAGGGGGATATTTTTTTATAGATTATCTTTGTGGCATAGGCATTGCGACTGTTTGAGAAAATAATATAAATCAATTCATTATGAAAAATATTTACGCCGCTTTCACCGTACTTCTTCTTTTTTCAACCGTGGGATTTTCACAGGTAAAACAAACAAATACTTTTAAAGAAAAAGTCCAAATCCAGCCACAGGACAGGATTGCTAAAATGATGGATTCAAGGGAATTTGAGTTTGTTGCAATCACAGCCTATCCGCTGGGATCGAGTCCGATTGATCTGACTGCCAATGGCAACTCGGTTACTTTTGGCCCCGAAATGATTATAAGCAATATGCCCTTTTTCGGAAGGGGTTACAGTGGGGTAGCTCTTTCGAAAGACAAAGGGCTAAAATTTCAGGGAAAACCGGAAAATTTCAACATTGAAAAAAACGCGAAAAATTATGAAATTTCTGTTTTGGTAAAAGGGAAAAACGATACGTACACCCTCTCGCTCCGTCTTGCGGAATCTGGTTATGGAATGTTGACTATAACTAGCAATGATCGGGGCGCTATATCGTACAGAGGTGAAATAAGAAAAATTTCTTCAAAATAGATTGTTTAAATGGAGGAGTAACTTTTTTTAAATAATATTTTTGGTTATTCCGAAATCTGAATTCCCCATTCAAAATTGTTTTGGCTATTTTTGAAAAAAAACATTGTAAATGAAAATAGTGCTTTCCCCGGCAAAAACGCTGGATTACGAAACTAAACTTCCCACTTCCCGCGGCACCCAGCCTAAATTTTTGGAAAAAGCCGAAATGATCAACAATAAATTGGAGCGAAAAAGCAAAAAGGCGATCGCCGATTTAATGGATATTAGCAATAAGTTAGCGGAGCTGAACTACCAACGTTACAAAGATTTCAAAACACCTTTTACTAAAGAAAACGCCCGTCCCGCCATTTACGCTTTTGCCGGCGATGTTTATACCGGGCTGGATGCTTATTCAATTCCTGCTGGAAAATTGGATTTTTTACAGGATTCCGTTCGCATACTTTCGGGGATGTACGGCCTGCTCCGGCCGTTGGATTTAATACAGCCGTATCGTTTGGAAATGGGTACCAAACTTCCCGTAAACCGAAAAAAGGATCTGTATTCATTTTGGAAAAAAACGCTTACAGAAACATTAAATAACGAATTGCTTGAGGATGAACTTTTTCTAAATCTCGCAAGTGTTGAATATTTTAATGCTATAGATACGAAAAAACTGAAGGTGCCCGTTATTAGCCCTGTTTTTAAGGATTTCAAAAATGGGGAACTGAAAATAATTTCCTTCTTCGCAAAAAAGGCACGTGGCAGTATGGCACGCTTCGCCATTGATAATAATGTAAAAACGCACGAGGAAATATTGGCATTTGATTACGACGGCTATGGTTTCAGTGAAGAATACACCGAAAAAGAAAATGAACCTGTTTTTATTAGATAACCCCTTCGTCCCGATAGCTATCGGGAGCGCTCAGGGTAACTAAATCTAAAATCAACAATCAACAATCAACAATCGTTAATCATTGTGTTTTACCATCTTCATCCATATTCCCCTTTTATTCCTGAAAATACTACGAAGCTTATCGTGGGCACTTTGCCACCACCGCGGTTTACGACCGGGGAAATTAAGGAAGGCGATGTCGATTTTTGCTACGGTAGCCGCGATGGGCAGCTTTGGATAATTCTGGATAAAATTTTTAATTTGAACCTGAAATTTGAAACCACTGCTGAAGCAATCCAGCAGCGGGAAAAATTTCTAAAAAGCCGAAATATTGGCATATGCGATATGGTTGCCTCGGCAAAACGCGATAAAGTAGATGCTTCGGATATAGGAATGTTAGAGGTGGAATTGCGCGATATGGTTGCGATACTTCAAAAGCATCCAAAAATCGATACCTTGCTGTTTACCGGCGGGAATAGTAAAAACGGACCCGAATATTTCTTTCGAAAAAATTTGAAGGAATATAATATTCCACTGAAATTGGTCTCGAATGAAGTTCCGCGGATACACAAAGTAACACTTCCCGATACAAACCGAACGGTAAAAACCGTTTCCCTCACTGCCCCGTCGGGCGCTGCAAACAGAGCAGTTGGGAGTTTAGAAGCTTACAAAAAAATGAAAGAGCAGTTTCCCGAAAAAACCACAATCGATTTTCGAGTGGAGCAGTATCGGCCCTTTTTTGAGGATTAGGATTTGAAATTAAATATCTGCAGCGGCCCATTGTTGCTCGCCACCATATACATTTCTTCTCCATTTATTTTTATGGCCTTCATATCTTTCGCGTCGCTATCTATAAACGGGGCATAATCCTTTGAATACTTAAAATTTCCCTTTCCGTCGCCCAAAAGCACATAGCCATAATTGCTGTCATATCTTATGGTTTCAACCTCGGCGTCATAAATTGCGCCAATGCCCATAATATCCATTTTTCCGTCGTTATTGAAATCGCGGTTTATAAAGGATAGGGTAGGGCCCAGCTGCGCTTCATTCGGCAGGATTGTTATTTTGAAATTTCCATTACCGAGGTTTTCGGCATACATGCTTTCAAATTCGTGGGAAGTAAGTTTAAATGCGTCCTTCAACTCGTCCTCTCCATAAATATCCTTCATTTCAAGGGTTGAAAATTCCTTGTAGGTTTTTATTTTTTCCAATAGAAATGGATTTTGCTGGCTGCTGCATTCCTTTCCGCGAACGGGTACTATTCTACCGTCGTTTATTTTGCTCATTGCCACATCGAAACTTCCATTGTTATCAAAATCCTTTGCATAAATAAAAAGGGGTTTTTCTTCGGAAGGATGGAATTTGTTGTTTCCTCCAATATTTCCAAAAACATAATCCTCATCGCCATCGCCGTCAAAATCGGCAGCGCTCACGCTGAACCACCAACCTTCTTTATTTTCAAGCCCTTTTGAAGTTTCGCTTTTTATGAATTTTCCGCCGTCGTTCTTAAAAATGGTTGGTCCCATCCATTCGCCGGTAACGAGCAGATCCAAATCCTTATCGTTGTCATAATCGGTAAAAATTGCTTCGGAAACCATTCCTATTTCAGCAAGGTAAGGATTTTCTTTAGTGGCATCCTTAAAAATTCCCTTTTCATTTTTCAGAAGATAGGAGCGGGGAGCAAGCGGATATTTTTTTGGCACTACGTTTCCGCCAATAAATAAATCCAGATCGCCGTCGGCATCATAATCTGCGGCCACGACACTTTTCCCGGAAACGAGCATAGTGGGCAGCGCTTCTTTTTTGTAGCTAAAATTCCCTTTACCATCATTTATAAAAAGGCGGTCCTGCAACAACGGACTGTTTTCGGCGAGCTCATAACCGGCACTTACAACGTACAAATCCTGGTCGCCATCTGCATCGGCATCAAAGAAAATTGCGTTTGCATCTTCATATTTTGCATTGTTTTTCCAAAGGGTTTCGTTGGTTTTTTCGAATTTGCCACCTTCTTTTTGAATATATAGTGCAGCTTCAGCGCCCGCGGCATTTCCGACGAAGAAATCGTCCAGCCCATCACCGTTAACGTCGGCCACGGCGATGCCGGTTCCTTTTGTCGATTGCTTTTGCGGAATTAAAAGTTGAAGTGAAAAATCGTCAAAATCATTTTCTTTTTGAACATAGTCAATTCCCAAAGTTGAAGCCTCTAAACTATTTTTCTTGGAAGGTGCGTTTATGTAAGCGATAGTTTCATTGGTGGCACTATTATAATCAACGGTGGCGATTTTATTGATTGAAGGGTTGTTGAGCTTTGATATTTTTCCATCTGGCCATTGCACCACCACTTCGTCAATGGCGGTTTTGTTTCCGAAGCCGAAATTTAGCACATCGTGTACGGAAGACTCAAATCCGCGCGCCAAATAAAGTTGTTGGTATTGAATGGTATCCGCCCTTTTCACATACACTTTTGCGCCGATTCCTATTTTATTTTTTTCCGGACCCTTCAGTTTTACCTGTATGTAATTTTGATTTGCATTATTTCGATACAGACCTATTTCATCATTTACATTATTCACTATTATGTCTAGGTCGCCATCGTTGTCGAAATCGGCATAAGCCGCACCGTTTGAAAATGATGGATCTTCCAGCCCCCATTCCTTAATGGATTTTGTAAAAGTAAGATCGCCGTTATTTTTGTAAATGTAATTATCCAATTTTTGCGAAGGCATCATATTTTGTACTGCTTCGAGGGTCATGGATTCGCCTTTTGCATTCTTTTCCTTTAGCGCAGTCCTGAAATCCTGATTGGTATAATCCTTAAAAACGCCGTTTGAAATGAAAATATCCTTCAAACCGTCATTGTCGAAATCTGCAATTAACGGCGCCCAACTCCAATCTGTTTTTACGATACCGCTAAGTTGGGCGGTCTCCATAAATTTTCCGTTGCCCAAATTGTATTGAAGAAGATTGGCCATATAGGCGTGGTGATAGCCTACTTTTACCATCGCGTTAAAGTTGGAAGTGCTCATGGAAGCCATATTTTGTTTGCTTCTTGCATAGTTTTCGGCGGCCATATCCAGCGTTATCAAATCTGGGTTTAAATCGTTGTCAAGATCGGCATAATCGGAACCCATACTGTTAAAAGAAATGTGGTTTATGCGGCTATTTATTTCATTCTTAAAAGTTCCGTCCTTTTGGTTTATGTACATAATATCCGGTTCCAGATAATCATTTGAAATATAAATATCATCCCAGCCATCATTATTGAAATCGCCAACGGCGCCTGCAAGTCCCCAGGATTTATTGTAAACTCCTGCTTCACCGGTAACTTTTGTAAACCTTTCGCCATCATTTCTGTATAATTGGTCACTTGTTACCTCTTCAATCTGTCGCTGTATTTCACTGTTTATTTTTGAATTGTTATGAAAATCATACCTATAGTTAACCACATACAAATCCAAATCGCCGTCCTTATCGTAATCCAGGGAATAAGCTTGGGTAGTATAGCCGGGATCGTCCAGCCCCCATTTTTTTCCTTCTTCCTTAAAAGTGCCATCTTTTTGGTTTACAAAAAGAAGGTTTCTTCTGCCATTGTCATCTTTTAACGATCCTGCTTTGGAAACATAAATATCCAACCAGCCGTCATTATTAACGTCGAGCATGGTCGCTCCCGTTGAAAAACCTTTATAATCCTCGGTTTTTGAAGTTTCTGTTATATCCTCAAAGGTTAGCCCGCCTTTATTTTTGAAAAGTTTATTGGGACCAAAATTTGAAACGAGGTAGACGTCCGCCAAACCGTCGTTATCTATGTCGCCCACCGCGAGACCGGCACCAGTATAAATGTATGGGTAATTAAGAAAATTGAAATCCATATCCTCCTTCACCATATTTTTGAAATTGATGTGTGACGATTCAGAATTTACTTTTGAGAAAAGTTTTTCCGCTCCATCTGTAAATTCCCCGGTTTTTTTCTCTTCGGAATAATTAGAACAGGAATGCAACAAAAAGAGTGAAGCGACAGTGATAAGGATATTTTTCATAATTATAAAAAGTTAACTCGCTATAGTACAATTCAATAAAGAGAGAAAAGAGGTTGAAAAAGGTTCTTAATAGAGATAAAAGAATTAAATATAAGAAAATATACTTAAGACAATCATTTGGGAGTTCGTATTATTTAAACTATTTTTAACGACTATTTAACTATTTAACTATTAATTTTTTAATTTATGAGACTATGAAAAAAATTACATTTCTATTCTTATTGAGCCTTTTCTTCTCGGCCATTAGTTGGCAGGCGAGTGCTCAGTATTGTGTTAGTACATTTACAGATCAAGGTTATGAATTTGTTACAAATGTAAATTATGCTGGAATAAACAATACTTCTGGAGGTATTGCTCCCAACAACGATTACACTGGCATGGTGGCCAATGTTAATATCGGAGGAACTAACACGTTATCAGTTACCATTGATCCAGATGCGCTTGATTACGTATATGCATTTATTGATTGGAATCAAAACGGGATCTTAAACGATGCAGGTGAAGTTTATACTTTGGCTGCAAATGTTGCTGCCCCTGGTCCTTATACAATGGATGTAACCGTTCCTGCAACGGCCCTTGAAGGAAATACCCGTATGAGGGTGATGGTGGCGTTTAATCGCCCCACTCCAAATCCTTGTCAAGTTGCTACTTATGGGGAGGTTGAAGATTACACAGTAAATGTTAGTAGTGTAGTTGGAAACGCTCCAGTTATTGCGTGTCCTATGGATATTGTTGCAAGCAACGATCCTGGAGTGTGTACTGCCATTGTAAACTTCAGCAATGCCTTAGCGATTGATCCTGAGGATGGAGTACTTACCTACAACCCAAACTATGGGCCCACCTAGCGGAAGTGCTTTCCCATTGGGCGACACTATCGTAGAATTTTCAGTTACTGATAGCGATGGTAATACCGTTTCTTGCCAATTTACCGTTACGGTAAATGACACTGAAGCGCCTATTGCAATGTGTCAAGACCTTACTCTAGATCTTGATCCTGTTACAGGAATGGCCGATATTACTTCTGTTGATATTGATAATGGTTCAACTGATAATTGTGGAATTGCATCTATGACTTTGGATGTTTCCTCATTCAGTTGTGCTGACCTTGGAGAAAATACTGTGACTTTAACGGTTACTGACAACTCCGGTAATATGTCTACTTGTGTTTCTACAGTAACAGTTCAGGATACTACCGCTCCAGAAATCGTTTGTATTGGTCAACCAGCAACCGTAACTGGAACTGCATCTGCTAGTCCAGGAATTGCTATTCCTGATTCAGATCCTGCAGGTATCTCTACTACTTTAACAGTAACTGATGATGTAGAAATTACCGATCTTAATGTAGATCTTGATATTTCACACACTTGGGTTGGTGATCTTATTGTAACATTACAATCGCCTTCAGGTACTTCCGTAGTAATTATGGATCGTCCGGGTGTACCTGCATCTACTTTTGGATGTTCAGGAAATGATATTCTTGCCACTTTGGATGATGAGGCATCTTCACCTGTGGAAGATGAGTGCGGCGCAGGTGTTCCAGCTATAAGCGGTTCCTTTACTCCAAACAATCCGCTTTCTGCTTTTGATGGTGAAAACCCTATGGGCGATTGGACTCTTACCGTTTCCGACAATGGCGGTGGCGATACAGGAACTATTAATTCTTGGGGCCTTACATATACCTATGATGTATCTGCTACTCCACTTGATGTAGTTCTTGATGCTAATGGAATGGCTTCAGTAAATCCAGCTGATCTTTTACAAAATGTAATTGAGCCATGTAACTATTCAGTTACTGCTGGTGGCGCTGGTGGAGGAACCGTTGGTTCTCTTACCACTTTATTTAACTCCAATAATGGTGGAGCTGCAGGATGGACTGTTCTATACGATCTTACAGTTGGACCAGAAGATATTGAAGTTACAGGTCTTGATGTTAATACTTCAAGTACCTCTGCATTTAACCTTGATATGTATATTTTGGAAGGTACTTATGTAGGCAACGAACTTAATGCTAGTGCGTGGGGATCTCCTGCTGCGACTGGTACAGGAGTTGGTGCCGGCACGGATGTTCCAAGTGAAGTTGTTTTAGACTCACCGTTAACCTTAACTGCAAACACAACTTATGGTATTGCTATTGTAATGGATGCAGCTCCAAGATATTCTGGAACTGGTACAAATCCTGCTCCAGGACAACTTAATTATTCGAATTCCGATCTTAGTTTAGATCTTGGTTCTGCAGTATCTGGATTTTTCAGCGGATCAGTTTTCACCCCACGTATATTTAATGGTACAATTAATTATAGTGTAGGTCCTGGTGCTGGCGATCTTGAATTCGATTGTTCAAATCTTGGCGAAAATTTAGTTGAAGTAACAGTTACTGATGAGAGCGGGAACAGCTCTACTTGTACAGCTACCGTTAATGTAATTGACAATACTGCTCCGGTACTAATTTGTCAGGATACTACAATAGAATTAGGTGCTGATGGTACCACTACCATCGATCCTATGGCATTGTTAGCTACGGCTCCTACTACTTATAACGTAATGGTAATAGGTAGTGATGACCAATCCTTCAATGAAGGCTTCACTGACTTTACCGTTGATGTAACGGAAGCTGCTACAGTAACCTTTGATTGGGATTATACCTTAAATGATATTCCAGGCTTCGACAGTTTCGGATATTTACTTAACGGTACCTATACCCAATTGACAGATGCCACAATGGGCAACCAATCTGGTAGTGCTTCAGTGGCTGTTGCTCCAGGTGATGTGTTCGGATTCCGTTCACAGACTGATGACAACTTCGGTGGAAACAACGAAACAGTGATCAGCAACTTTATGCCTGGCTTTACCGGCCAATTTGATCCTGCCAACTGGAACCTTACCCTTACCAATTCAGATGGGGACGCGTTCTTCGTTGAGATTCCTGGAGGCCCACTTTCCTTTGATGCTTGCGGTATCACCGTATTGGCAGTTGATGTAACCGAAGTGAGCTGTGCGGACATAGGAACGCCTATAACTGTAACAGTTTTCGCGAGCGACGCCAGCGGAAACATTGCTTCTTGTACCTCTATCGTGACCGTAGTTGACAATATGGGACCTGAAATTACCTGTCCTGCAGACCAGACTGTTGATCCGGGAGCTGGTAACCTATTCTATGTTGTGCCAGACTATTTCGGCACAGGAGAGGCTACCGTAACTGACAACTGTACAGATCCAGTAACGGTAACATCACAGGATCCTGCCGTAGGCGCAACCCTTGCTGATGGAACTTACACTGTAACTTTAACTGCAGAGGATGAGTACGGAAACGAATCAACCTGTAGCTTCGAGCTTACAGTTGAAACTGTACTCGGTGTGAACTCAAACAATCTTGATGCCGGTGTGGCCTTATATCCAAACCCAGCGACAAGCATTGTGAACCTTGTGAACAAAACAAATGTTTCACTTGAGCAAATGGTGATATTCGACATCAACGGAAAACAGATCAACAAGATCGACCTTCGCGGAATGCAGGGTGAAAAAGCCGTAGATGTATCTTCACTTGCAAGTGGTGTTTACATGATTCAGATAATTGGTGATAAATCAAGCACTGTTAAGCGTTTGATTAAAGAATAATTCACCTTTAACCAACCAAATGATAAAACCCCTTCGGCAATGCCGAGGGGGTTTTTGATTTTAGGAAACTAAATAGGAGATAAAATGTGCCCTTTCAAAAATTTAGGCTATCCCTTCAATTTAATTTATCTTTAGCATTCAATTTAATTCTCTTTTCAAAAAAATATATGAAAAACATATTTCCCATTTTGCTGTCTATTTTTCTTTTCACAGCATGCAATAATTCACAAACAAAAAATAAAACCGATAAAGACCAAATGATGCAGAATGAAAATCCGCTACTTTCGGAAAGCACCTTGCCCTATCATGCGCCCGATTTCAGAAGAATAACAAGCGCAGATTTTAAACCTGCCCTTTTGAAGGGAATTGAAGAACAGAAGCAGGCGGTTGCAGAAATAGCCGACAATACCGATGAGCCAACTTTTGAAAATACCATCCTGGCCCTTGAAAAAAGTGGTGACCTCCTTCAGCGTGTTGAAAATATTTTTGACGCCCTGACCGAAGCGGAAACAAATGATACACTACAGGCGGTCCAAGAAGAGATGGCCCCCCTTTTATCAGAAAAAAAGGATGCCATTTATTTAAATGAGTAAACTTTTTCAGCGGATTAAAACTTTGCACGCCAAGAAAGATTCTCTTGGTCTGGATACCGAATCCGTAAAATTGCTTGAAAATTATTTTGAGGATTTTGAAATTGCCGGTGCAAATCTTTCTTCGGAAAATAAGGAAAAATTGAAATCCATCAACTCGCGTTTGGCCACTTTGACCAATAAATTCAACAAAACCCTATTAGCGGCAAATAATGCCGGCGCGGTAACATTTACAAATAAGGAAGAGCTTGCGGGCCTTTCGGAAGCTGAGTTAAAATCAAAGGAAAATAAAAATGGCGAAGGGTGGGTTATTCCACTTCAGAATACAACCCAACAGCCATTGCTCCAATCCATGGACAACCGCGAAAGCAGGATAAAACTTTTTATGGCCGGTTGGAACCGTGCAGATGGGTCTGCAAACGACACCCGCGCCATAATTAAAGAAATTGCCGAAGTGCAGCGCAAATAAGGCAAAATTACTTGGCTTCAACAATTTTGCGGAATGGAAGCTACAGAAAACAATGGCTAAAATTCCTGCAAATGTGGATAAACTATTTGAAGGATTGGTTCCAGCGGCAACGGCCAAAGCACAAAAAGAGGCGGATGAAATTCAGAAAATGATTACTAAAAAAGGAGGTGATTTTACCTTGGAACCTTGGGATTGGAATTACTACGCCGAAATGGTTCGAAAGGAAAAATACGATCTCGATGAAAATCAGATAAAACCCTATTTTGAAATGAAAACCGTACTTGGAAAAAGGAGTTTTCTATGCCGCGGAAAAATTATATGGAATCACATTTAAGGAAAGGAAGGACATTCCCGTTTATAACGATGATGTTTGGGTGTATGAACTTTTTGAGGAAAATGGCGATAAACTTGGATTGTTTTACGCCGATTATTATTCCCGCCCCAGTAAAAGGGGAGGGGCGTGGATGAGCAATTTTGTTACCCAAAGTAGGCTTTATGATAGAAAACCGGTAATTTATAATGTATGCAATTACCCGAAACCCGCCGAAGGAGAACCTGCACTTCTCACTTTTGATGAGGTAAGCACAATGTTTCACGAATTTGGGCATGCGCTCCACGGTTTCTTTGCCGCCCAAGAATACCCATCGCTTTCGGGAACTGCGGTTGCTCGTGATTTTGTTGAGTTTCCTTCACAATTCAATGAAAACTGGGCCTTGTATCCCGATGTGTTAAAAAATTATGCACTTCACTACAAAACAGGAGCAAGGATTCCGCAGGAATTAATAGACAAGATAAAGAAATCTGGCACCTTCAATCAAGGTTATAGCCTTACTGAAAATTTGGCCGCATCAAATCTCGATATGCAATGGCATACCATACCGGCTGATAAAAAGATAACCGATGCAAATGCTTTTGAAAAGGAAGCGCTGCATAAAACCAAACTGGATGTGGTGCACGCGGTGCCGCCCAGATACCGCTCCACTTATTTTTCGCATATCTTCGGAAGCGGATATGCCGCTGGTTACTATTCTTATCTATGGACAGAAATGTTGCACCACGACGCCTATAATTGGTTTGAGACGCACAATGGCCTTAGCCGAGAAAACGGTCAACGTTTTAGAGATATGGTCCTTTCAAGAGGAAATACTTTGGAACTTGAAAAAATGTACAAAGATTGGCGCGGAAGCGACCCAAAAATAGAGCCTATGCTAAAGGCGCGCGGGTTACAGTAATGCGGATGCGTATTAAATATTTCTTATTGAAAAGAAGAAATATAGAAAGAGAGCACGAAAAAAATCGTACGCGAACTAAAATAATATTTGAATTGGAATAATTTTAAGAGCGTTCCTTGATTTCCATTAAAATCAATATAACGACAAACAAAATAGCTGTTCCAATTGCCAATGCACCTGTTCCCATAGTACGAAAATAATAAATTTCCGTAGGAATGGAAACCAATAAATTAGAAAAAAACGCAAAGCGTTAAATAATAGATCTATAAATAAAATCGTCAAATTTATAATTCACAAACTATGAAAGCACTTTATTTTATAATGCCATTACTAATTGCAAATGCCTGTAAAACCCAGGATACAAAAACAATTTCAACTAATGATACCAACATGGAAGTGACCGAAAACAATCATAACTCTTGCCCAGATGGAGGTACTTGTACAATTGAAATATTGGAAGATAAAACTTTGGAAATTAAGGAGGATGGCATTGGCGCCCTCTACCCAGAGATAAAAAACGGGGACAATATCGTGGTACAATATACCTATTCAAAGCAAGGGCCGGACGGAACTGTAGATGGCAACTACTCGGAAACCATACATTTTGAAATACCTTCTTCCGCCACAAATTTGGGCAAGCAAGGAGCTTCACTTCAAGATGTAAAATTACTTTATGGCAAGCAATGCTACTGCAAAGGCGAAGCTGGTTATTATAAAGTTAGCGACGGAAAACTTTCTCTGGAAAAAAATAATAGGCAGATAACATTCGACCTTCAGTTTCAGGTTGGTAAAACCTCGCAGGTTGTTACCCATATTTCTGAAAACGCTAGGATTAAAGATTGAAAAAGAATAGCGAGAAAAGAGTAAAGAGTAAAGAAAAAAGAATTTACACAATGAAAGTTAATGAAAATGCGGGAAAGGCATAATTATAAAAATTTGAGAATTTGGCAATTGGGCTTAAAAATTACGTTGGAGGTCTCTGATCTTTTAAAAGAATTTCCCAAGTTTGAACAATTTGGGTTGACCTCACAACTCAGTCGCTGTTCCGTCTCAATGCCAAGTAATATTGCCGAAGGATCTGCGAGAACCGATAAAACTTTCAATAATTATATAGATATCGCCCTTGGATCTTCTTTTGAATTGGGAACCCAACTTTTGGTGGCACATCATAATAAATATATCACTGAAGAGCAATTGCACGACTTGGAAAATAAAATTTCTGAATGGCAGAAAATGACCATGGGTTTTCAAAACCGTTTAAACCAATAAGTCCTCTCTCTACTCTTTTCTCTTTATTCTATATTCTTATTAAGAAAATTCCAAATAAAAAGGCGGCCCAAATAGGACCGCCTTTTTTAATTGAAAGTTTAAAAAATTAGTTTTTCACTACCTTTTTTGTAGTTACTTTATTGCCATTTTTCACAACCATAAAATACATTCCGCTGTCAATATAGCTATAGTTCAACGTTCTGCTGAAATTGCCATTAATGGAAACATCATTGTAGCTTACTTGGTTTATCAATCTTCCTCTTAAATCGTACAGACTTACCTGGATATTATCGCTTGAAGCTGGTTTGAAGGTAAGGTTGAATGTACCGCTGGATGGGTTTGGATACACGGAGAAATTATCGAATGTAAATTCCTCAGTGCTCAAAGACCCTTCAACAATAATATTTGTATTGTTGATGTCGTAGAAAATATTGTCGGAGCCTTTTACCATTAATCTTCCCTGTGAAGTGTTCACATTAGGCACATTTACAGTGGCGCTACCTGTATTTGGCACGTTAAGCGCTACAGTAATAGGATAAGTAAATCCTTGATCTGTTGAAAAGAATATATCAACGTTTGCACAATTAACAGGGGCACCATCTGTATTGGCAACATCCCATGTTATAGTTTCAGTTGTTTGGGTCTGCCAAGTAGTTGAAACGTTTTGCGATGTAACAACAAATGGTCCTGAATTTCCATCAACGGTAAGAATCATATCGTCATGTGCGGAAGCACCGCCACCGACAACGTTATCACGCACGGTATATCGGAAATGCATTACTCTACCCACGGTAGGAACAACCTCCCAGGTATTTGAGGTACTTCCGTTAATAACGGTAACAATATTTGGCATATATCTTTGCGGATCTGGAAGCGGATCAATAGATCTAAAAGCGGGTCCTACAGTAGAAGTACTCTGTGGAGGCATTGGCGCTATTTGCTGATCCATTTGTTCCCAGCAGTGTGAAAGCAAATCTCCAGCATCGGGATCGGTTGCAGATCCTTCCAAAATAAAAGGAGTTCCTTTTGGAATGGTAAGGTCTGAACCCGCGTCTGCCGTTGGTGGAAGATTATTCGTAGGTGTCTGCGCGGCACATTGGCTCTGTCCTTGTTTAATATTGCTCCACATTTCTGCAATACTGATTGCCGTAAAATAATCATCACTATGTGCTTGTACGTTAGGTGGACAAATACCAGCGTATGCCATTATTGTAGAACCGCTACCGGGTTCAAAAGCAGTACCGTTGTTTCGGTTACCCCCGCAGGAATTATTGAAAGTGTGGTTGGCACCGTACTGGTGGCCCATTTCGTGAGCTACATAATCAATATCGTAAAAATCACCTATAGGAGCATTTGTGCCGGTTACCCCACGTGCCTTGGAAGGAGTACAAGGTACTCGCAATTGTGCAAGACCACCTGCTCCAGTACTAAAAGTATGACCGATGTCGTAATTTGCTGATCCTATTTGTTGATCAATAACTGTTTGACTTTGGTTGATTAAAGTACTAGCGTTGTTATTTGTAAAGGGATCGGTAGCTGCATTCAAATAAATGATGTCTTCCTCATTTGGAACCAATTGCATAGTTACTGCCAATTCTCTTTCATAAACCCCATTTACGCGTGTCATGGTATTATTTATTGCCATAAGTACAGCGGCTTTTTTAACCGGGTCGGGTTCACTTGGATCCACCCCTTGTTGGTTAAGGTGATATTGTGAATATTCCCCCGTACAGGCAATGGCCAATCTAAATGTGCGCAACATACCGTCATCCGCATTTCTGGTTTCGCCCGGTAAAACGTAGTTTTCTGAATCTTCAGTTAAGCATTCAAAAGTATTGGGCGCTGCGGGAAGCGAAGCAATATTATAGGTTATATAATAATTTTTATCACTGGTATAAGGATCAATATATACCGTTGAATAATTGAATGATGAAATCATCGCGTTCAAACCAATATCAGAAACGCTGAAACGTGCCACGGCAGAAGGATCATCGATCCCCTGTGCTACATACGATCTAATATTTTGATGTTTTGCCTGAAGGGCAGGAGCCATAACGGGAGCTTCATAAACCAAAAATTTCTGAATAGTGCCATTGTTTGTTGGCAAATCAATAATTACATTGGAGTTTCCGCTGTTTCGCATTGGTGCATTTTGAAGTGCGCTCCTAAGTGCGGAATTGTTTAAAGTGAACAAGTCAAATTGCTGCGGCATGGTCTTTCTGAAAGTTTTTTGTCTGCTTTGCGTTTCCGTTGCAGAAGCTTTCTTCCAAATACTGTTCTGTGAATTCATCCCAAAACCTATCAAAATTAGGGATAAAACCAGAAGTTGTTTTAAAGTACTTTTTTTCATTTTATGTGTGGTTAAAATTTAAGAAATGTAAATATAGCAACCTTTTGGGGATTTTTAATATAATTTTAAGGTTTTCGGTCGGTGATTTTCACATTAAAAATTGATTACTTCCCTTGAAAATTATTTTATTGATACTTTTGCATTTTGAACCTTTCACCCTTCATTTTGAACAAATTTTTGCAAATAAAAGACCTAGGAAAAAAAGATTATCTGGAAACTTGGGATTATCAGGAACGGCTTTTTAAGGAAATTGTCGATATAAAAAGCCGAAACAGGCGCGAAGGACAACAGCAAGAAACGCCCAATTATTTTCTATTTGTGGAGCATCCCCACGTTTATACTTTAGGGAAAAGTGGCCATATGGAAAACCTCCTCATTTCCGAGGAAAAACTTGCACAGATCAACGCCAAATTCTATAAAATAAACCGCGGCGGCGACATAACTTATCACGGGCCGGGCCAAGTTGTTGGATATCCAATTTTAGATCTCGAAAACTTTTTTACTGACATCCACAAATACCTTCGCTTATTGGAAGAAATGGTGATTTTAACCCTCGAGGAATACGGAATAAAGGCCGAAAGAAGCAAGGGGGAAACCGGTGTTTGGCTGGATGTGGGCACTCCATTTGCCCGAAAAATTTGTGCCATGGGCGTGCGCGCAAGTCGTTGGGTAACCATGCACGGTTTTGCACTTAATGTTAATACAAATCTCGGTTATTTTGACAATATGATTCCCTGCGGAATTAAAGGTAAAGCGGTAACTTCTTTAAATGTTGAATTGGGAAAAACGGAAGTTTCAATGGAAGAGGTGAAACAAAAACTGCTGAAACATTTTCTGCATCTATTTGAAGCTGAAATAAAAGAAAAGGTTGAAATATAATTTCTTTCAACTTTATACAAACAAGGAAAAATCTAAGGTTCTTTAATTACTCGAATAAAGAATAACGGTATCCGATTCTCCTTTTACCACCAAACTAAAAATACCTTTTTTATCTCCTTCACCCACAGATGCGGCCGAAGTGCCATAAATAGGAAACCCTGGCAAAAGATTACCATCCCTATTAAAAACATATACTTTGTTTTCCTGGGTTTCCGTAATGGTAATATAGGGTTGCCGGTGAATGGTAAAAATTTGTGGCTTACTATATATGCCCAATGGCAATTCTGCGAGCTTGCCATCAATCCGAAGCAAATTATCGTCCAGCGTAACTTTTGTGTTACCCGAAACCGCGAACCAATAATTGCCGCCAACCTCAAGTTTTTGTGATGAAACCTTCCCGTTTTGCGAAATGCGTTCCTTTGTATTCTCCTTCGTAATTACCACAAAAGTATTATCCTCCTCGGCAACGGGAATTTCAGAAAAATTGAAATTTTTTGAAACCGTAATCCGTGGTTTTCCCACGCGGCTCAGAATATTCAGCTTCCCGTTTTCCTCAGCGATTACTATATAATCCTTGTTGCCCATTCTTATATGAACCGGCGCTTGCACAATATTCGATTTTGCGCGGTCAAAACCGAAGCCTTTTACGGTTTTTCCCTGTTTGTCATACATCAATATTTCCTTGCCTTGGGTTACTACAAATCTGTATTTATGGTTGCTATCATAATCGAAAACTGAGAGCGGTTGGGTAATTTTATCCTTGAATTTTAGGGGAAAGGCCCCAACATCCTTTCCATTTCTGTCTAAAATATATAAACCGCCATTTGTGGCAAATGCAAGTTGTTTATTGCCGTTTCCGAAAATATCCACTTCCTGTATTTTCCCCAAAATGGCAGAATCGAGTTTCTTTTTCCAAATAATTTTTCCGCCTTCCGAGATAAAATAAAGCGTATTGCCAATATCCTGCACTACCACATTCGTACCGCGACCCTTGAAAAGCTGTGGGCTTCCCAAAACAGAATTTTCGAGGTTTACGTGGAACTTTTCCGAAATTGCTCCCGTGTTATTTCGCTCTCCCGAAAACTCATTACAGATAAATGTGGTATGCGCAAAATTGCGGTCATAACTAAATTGAAGTGCCGCAAGCGGATAATCCTCGGTTGAAATATTTTCTAATTTCTGAAGGGTATTTCTATCTAAAATTCCAGAAAATGCATTTTCAAAACTACCTTGAAGTTTTAGCATCAGCAATGACGATGCCGTGCTCAAACCCTGCGAAGTACTTTCAAAAAATGGGGCATTCCTCAAAGTGGCATTATTTTGAAAAGCCGTAATAAATTCCTGCGCCATGGCTTCGGTTTCCGTAAAAACGAAGAAATTTTCCAATTGAAAAACGTGGTTTGCACTGCCTTTCAAAATTAAGGGAGCAAATGTTTTTTGGAATAATGTAGATTCGCTGAAAGCGCTGATTTCAACTTCACGAAAATCATTTTCAACCGTAACGAATCGTGCAAGCGCATCTGTGGTAAGTGCGGCGTCGATACTTTTTATGAACAGCGCGGTGCCATTTTTTGTTTCAATGGAACCCACTTCGCTCACTGACCCAAAAATTCCCGAGCTTGCAACATTATCCTTTTCATCTCTGTAAATCCGCAGATTTTTTTGAAATTTTTCAGCATCATTAAAGGTGAAACTTTTAGCGGTCAAAGCATCCGGCGGTACCAATGCCGCAATATCATTCTGCTGCGGAATCTGCCCTTCAAAAATATTCAGCAGTTGGGGGATGGTGTCCGTGGCCAAGGTAATTCCTGTCGCGGAAAATGACTCGGGTTTTATATTTAAATCCAATGCGGACCAAGACGTAAAGTTCACTTTTAAGGAATCATTTGCTGTAACTTGTCCTCCGCGAAGAAGTGCGGTAAATTCACTGGAAGTGGGCAATTCATAGACTTTTTTAAAGGTTTCATCCCTTTCGGATTTTCCTTTTAATATTTCCTGTAAAATTTTTTGGGAAGAAGAAGCCACAAAAACACTGTCAATTAAAGCTGAAAATGTAACATTTTTATCGATGGTTGTTCGCTGGAAGGACTTCCCATCAATTTGAAGGGTTTCGATACTTTTATTTTTTATCGAATCCAGCTGAAGAAGATTTTTGCTCTGTTTCCCAATAAAAGTGTAAGCCGAAACAGAATCGTTCAATTGGTTTATGCAAAGCAAGCTTTCAGCGGAAGGATGCAAATTTTTCAGAAATAGATTTTGATCTGAAAAAAATGTTAGCGGCGCAGTTTCACCCAACTCTGAAAAAAGTGGATTATTGGCAATATCCGCCCGAACTGCGTCGTAATTTCCAATCTTAAAAACCATCGAAGCATTCTCCGGAACATAATCCATCAACGAGCCCGTTTTTGCAGATTTTTCCGAACAGCCAATAATTAAAAGCAATGCTGCAATGGCAACTATTTTTCCCTTAATCTTTCCCATAATCACAAAAATAACAAGGATTGGGCACGATTTTATGGGAATGGAAAAGAGTTTATTGACGGGTTGTCAACAAAAATTTTAGGTTTTTTTCAAAAAGAAGAAACAATTAAAGCGTGGGAAAACACAATTCGGGGTCGGGCAGAAGCCGGAAACTCTTTCGATGAAAAAGAGTAGTTCCAAATTGTCGAATGGCATCCCGATGTTCGAGAGTGGGGTAGCCTTTGTTCTGTTTCCAGTTATATTTGGGGTAATGGTTGTGGAGGTTCGCCATAAACTCATCGCGATAGGTTTTTGCCAAAATAGACGCAGCCGCTATATGTAAATACTTGCCGTCTCCTTTAATGACACATTCGTACGGTATTTTTCCAAAAGGTTTAAACCTGTTGCCGTCAATAGCAATAAATTCCGGAAGGCAGGAAAGACCTTCTATGGCTCGGTGCATTCCCAAAATACTGGCATTTAAAATATTGATGGCATCAATTTCATCCATCATTACGTGCACCACTTTAAAGCAGATTGCTTCGCGTTCAATAATTTCCTTAAGTTCTAACCGCTTTTTTTCCGTAAGCTGTTTGGAATCAGTGAGGAAAGGATGCTTAAAATTATTGGGCAAAATTACGGCCGCCGCGGTAACGGGACCCGCCAAACAGCCTCTGCCTGCCTCATCGGTTCCGCATTCCAACAATTTGCGGTTAATTTTTAACTTTAGCATACGGCGCAAATTTCACTTTTTAAATATCAAATTCCAAGATTTTGAATTTAAAGTTCAAGATTCATTGTACAAAGTTTTTTGGAGAAGGGCTATTTTTGAATTTGCTCAAATTTAGAATTTATGAAATAGTTGGAACTTATTTTTCGTTATTTTGCCGTGAAAGAAATTCCTTGGATGAAAAATATCGTTGTCTTCTTCTTTTTTGCGTTTGCTCCCTTCCTTTTGTTTTCGCAAACCCCAGCTGCCACTTCCACTGCAGAAGTTGGAAAGAAGGAAAAACCGCCCATTGAACTTTACAAAATAATTTCGGCAGACAGGGATACGACCTATCTCGACACGACCCTTTCCATTTACAAAAAGTACAAATTTAATTACCTGCGGAAGGATAATTTTGAATTGATGCCTTTTTCAAATGTGGGCCAAACCTATAATTCGCTTGCCTATTCTTTTGATGAATTAAACTTGAAACCTCAATTTGCGGCGCAATCGCATCATTTTAATTACAAGGAAATTGGCGATATAAATTACTACAATGTGCCGACTCCGCTAACGGAACTTTACTTTAAAACTGCCTTTGAGCAGGGACAGCAATTGGATGCATTTTTCACGATAAATACTTCGCCGCAGTTCAATTTTTCCATCGGTTATAAAGGGGTGCGCTCGTTGGGCAAATACCAGCATATTTTAACCAGTACGGGGAATTTAATTTTCACCGCAAATTATCACACCAAAAGTGAACGTTACAAAGTTCGTTTCCACATGGCGCAACAGGATATTTTTAATGAGGAAAATGGTGGGCTTACCGCGAATTCCCTACAACTTTTTGCGAGCGGCGATCCGGAATTCTCGGACCGCGGAAGATTGGACGTAAAATTTGAGAATGCGGACAATAAGTTGGAAGGACTCCGTTTTTATGGCGACCACAGTTATGAGTTTATTTCGCAACGGGATAGTACGGGATATTCTGTTTTAACGCTAGGAAACAGTGTAAGTTTCGAGGAAAAGTCGTTTAAATTCGGGCAGGACGCACCCTTTTCGCAATTTGGTCCTTCCTATGAAAGCGCCAATTTGTTTTCAGATACAAATCTGGAGGATTTCAACGTAAAAGGATATGCCGATTTCAACAATTCCCTTTTGGGAAAAATAACCGCCTGGGCGGGTTATACCGATTATAATTATGGGTACAATTCCGTTTTGATTTTGGACGAGGGAAGAATACCGAATAGATTGGAAGGAAATATAATTGAAGCGGGAGCGGCCTACAAAAAGAAATACCGCGGATTCCAACTTTCGGGAAAGGGTGCTATAAACGTGGCGGGAGATTTTGATGGCAATTACCTAGCCGGTGCAGCTTCCTATGATCTAAATGAGGATTATAGCGCGGAAGCTTCAGTTACGGTGCATTCCGTTGCGCCAAATTTCAACTTCCTTTTATACCAAAGTGATTACGTAAATTATAATTGGAAAAACGAATTGGATAACGTAAAAACGCAGGAATTGAAATTTCAATTCTACACAAAAAAATTCGGAACGGGATCCATTAGTTATACCGGAATTGACGATTACACGTATTTCGGAACAAAGGCAAACGATTCCACCCCTTCGCCAATACAGGCTTCGCAGCGGGTTGATTATTTAAAAATAAAGGCTGAAAAGAAATTTACCTACGGAAAGTTTGCGTTGGAAAATACAGTAATGTACCAAAAAGTACTAAGTGGTGAAGGAATCTTGAATGTGCCACAAATAATAACCCGAAACTCACTTTATTATCAGGACCATTGGTTTAAAAGGGCACTGTTTATGCAGACGGGCGTCACCTTAAAATATTTCAGTAAATATAATATGAATGCATACGACCCCGTACTCGCCGAATTTTATGTGCAGAACAATCAGGAGTTGGGCGGGTTTCCGCAGGTTGATATTTTCTTTGGGGCGAAAATTCGGCAAACGCGTATTTTCTTTATTTATGAAAACTTTGCATCGGTCTTCGGTGGTTCAAACGATTATTTTTCGGCTCCGGATTATCCGTTTCGTGATCCTGTACTGCGTTTTGGGCTGGTTTGGAATTTCTTTTTATAAGATCGTTGAAACTATTTGAAACAAAAAAAATCCTCTAAAATTAGAGGATTTTTATATTATAAAATAGGAGTGAAGCCGAAGCTAATCCTTTAAAAGTCCGCGAGAGATAACAATTTTCTGTATCTCCGAAGTTCCTTCATAAATCTGTGTAATTTTCGCGTCCCGCATCAAACGTTCAACGTGGTATTCCTTTACATAACCATTTCCACCGTGCACTTGCACAGCTTCCACCGTTACATCCATAGCCACTTGACTTGCGTATAGTTTTGCCATGGCGCCGCTCATATCGTAATTGTTGCCTTGGTCCTTATCCCACGCTGCTTTGTGTACCAAATGGCGAGCCGCGGTAATGGAGGTGTGCATATCTGCAAGTTTGAAAGCAATTGCTTGGTGGTTGCAAATTTCAGTACCAAATGCTTTGCGCACTTTTGAATATTCCCGGGCCAAATCATAGGCGCCGGCGGCAATTCCCAAAGCTTGTGCGGCAATACCGATACGCCCTCCGGAAAGGGTTTTCATCGCAAAGGTAAATCCGAAGCCATCCTCGCCAATCCTATTTTCCTTTGGCACTTTTACATCGTTGAAAATTAGTGAATGGGTATCACTTCCGCGGATTCCTAATTTATCCTCTTTTGGGCCTATTTCAAAACCTTCCCAGCCTTTTTCAACAATAAAAGCATTGATGCCTTTATGTTTTTTCTCTTTATGCGTTTGCGCAATTACCAAATAATAATCGGCGCTGCCGCCGTTGGTAATCCAGTTTTTAGTGCCGTTCAAAATGTAATGATCACCGTCCTCGATGGCGGTCGTCCTTTGTGAAGTCGCATCACTTCCTGCTTCGGGCTCGCTCAAACAGAAAGCGCCTAATTTTTCACCTGTGGCAAGTTTTGTAAGATACTTTTGTTTTTGGTCCTCACTTCCATAAGCCTGTAAACCATAACAAACCAATGAATTGTTTACCGAAACGATAACGGAACACGAAGCGTCAATCTTGCTCAATTCCTCCATCACCAAAACGTAGGAAAGCGTATCCATTCCGCCGCCGCCGTACTTTGGGTCGACCATCATTCCCAAAAAGCCGAGTTCGCCCATTTTTTTGACCTGTTCGGTAGGGAATTTTTGTTGGTTGTCCCGCTCGATTACGCCGGGCAAAAGTTCGGTTTTTGCGAAATCCCGCGCGGCATCGCGTATCATTAACTGTTCTTCCGATAGACTGAAATCCATAAGTATTTTATAAGTGAAAAATTGTTTTTAAGGATAAAAGGCAAAGGTACTTATAAAATGCAAATTCCAAAATGGAAATACATAATCCCAAGACACAAATTCCCTATATTAATAAGGTGCCAAACCCAAATAACAAATTCCAAATAAAAATGAAGCACCAAATTCCAATCCTGAAAGGATAAAAGTTTGGAATTTGATGTTTTTCTTTTTTGAGATTTATTTGGAATTTGATACTTGTAATTTGGAATTTTTAAAATCTTCCGTACTATCTTTAAACTTCAATCCTTTTTGAAAAAATTGAAAAAAGAAAAATACCATATTATAGGCGTAATGAGTGGCACCTCGCTGGATGGAATCGATTTGGCTGAGGTTATTTTTGATTATTCCGAAAACAAATGGACTTTTAAAATTATCACTGCGGAGATCGTTCCCTATTCTTCTTTTTGGAAAAATGAACTCCGACAAGCCGTAAATTATTCCAAGGAAAAACTGGAAAGATTGGATTTTAAATACACTGAAAAACTTTCTGAAGAAATTTCAAAATTCATCAAAAAAAACCAAATCCAGGAGCTTGACGCCGTTTGTAGCCACGGCCATACAATTCTACACCAACCCGAAAAAGGCTTTACCTTCCAAATTGGCAACCTTCCACGGCTGGCCAAAATGCTGCTACAAACCGTGGTTTGCGATTTTCGCGTGCAGGACGTTGCCCTTGGCGGACAGGGCGCACCGCTTGTCCCTATTGGCGATCGGTTGCTTTTTTCTGAACACGATTATTGTTTGAATTTGGGAGGTTTCGCTAATTGTTCATTCGAAAAAAGAGGTGAACGCATCGCATACGATATTTGCCCGGTGAACATAGTTTTAAACCATTATGCCGAAAAACTGGGAAAGGACTTTGATGAAAGTGGAAGTTTAGCCGCTTCCGGTAAATTAGACCTTCAGTTATTGCAAAAATTGAACTCAATCCCATTTTATTCAGAAAAACCCCCAAAATCACTTGGATTGGAGTGGGTGCAAAAAAATGTTTTTCCAATGATTGATGCCAGCGAAATTTCTTCCGAAGACATTTTGCGCACTTTTACCGAACATATCGCCATTCAATTATCCAATCAATTTTTCCAAAATACTTCCGTACTCATCACCGGTGGAGGCGTTTATAATTCATTTTTAATTGACCGGCTGAAGGCACTTTCATCAGTTGAAATAATTATTCCTTCCCCAAAAATAGTGGAATATAAAGAAGCATTGATATTTGGACTGTTGGGGGTATTAAAATTGCGGGAAGAAGTTAATTGTCTTGCCAGCGTAACTGGCGCTATGCGAGACCATTCGACTGGCAAGGTTTTCTTTCCATAAATTTTCATTAAAATAATATAATCCCCTAACAAGTTTTTTATATTTGCCCCTACCCTCCAAAAGATTGCAATAAAGGGGGAAAACTCGCCAATTAATGAAGGATCTGCTTACCAAATACGAAAAAAAGGAACCCGAAATAGTTTTTCACTGGAACGACCCCGAGACCGATGCCGAAGGCTGGACTGTAATAAATTCCCTTCGTGGGGGTGCTGCCGGCGGCGGTACGCGCATGCGTAAAGGTTTGGATATGAATGAAGTGCTTTCTCTCGCCAAAACGATGGAAGTAAAATTTACAGTTTCAGGTCCCGCAATTGGAGGGGCGAAATCCGGAATTAATTTTGATCCTTCTGACCCTCGGAAAAAGGGCGTTTTGGAACGTTGGTATAAAGCCGTTTCCCCACTGTTGAAAGCCTATTACGGTACCGGGGGCGATTTAAATGTAGATGAAATACACGAAGTAATTCCCATTACGGAAGAAAGTGGAGTTTGGCATCCGCAGGAAGGGGTTTTCAACGGGCACTTTTCGCCCACCGAAGCCGATAAAATAAACCGAATTGGCCAATTGCGCCAAGGCGTAATAAAGGTTTTGGAAAATGTGCATTTTTCGCCCGATGTTTCCCGAAAATATACAGTTGCAGATATGATTACCGGTTATGGCGTTGCCGAAGCCGTTCGCCATTATTACGATATTTACGGCGGTAATGTAAAGGGAAAACGAGCTGTGGTACAAGGCTTCGGAAATGTAGGCGCCGCCGCTGCATATTACCTGGCCCAGATGGGAGCAAAAGTAGTTGGGATTATTGATAGGGAAGGAGGACTTATAAATAAGGACGGATTTTCCTTTGAGGAAATAAAGCAATTATTTCTGAATAAAAAAGGAAATACCTTGGTTTCACCGAAGATGATACCTTTTGATGAAATAAACCAAAAAGTCTGGGGGCTGGAAACGGAAATTTTCGCGCCATGCGCCGCTTCCCGCTTAATTACCAAGGAACAGATTTCTAAAATGATAAGCACAGGACTAGAAGTAATAAGCTGCGGCGCGAATGTACCTTTTGCCGACAAGGAAATTTTCTTCGGGCCCATTATGGAATATACCGATGAACGCGTAAGCCTAATCCCAGATTTTATCAGTAACTGCGGAATGGCACGCGTATTTGCCTATTTTATGGAACGCAAGGTGCAGATGACCGATGAGGCTATTTTCAATGATACTTCCATTACCATAAAAAATGCGATTCAAAACACATTCGACAATAACAGCACAAAAACAAACATCAGTAAAACTGCTTTTGAAATTGCCTTAAAGCAGTTGCTATAATTTTTATTTAACTCCGCCAACTATGGAATCAATCATAATTTTAATTTTCGTATTAGGTTATTTATCCATCACCCTTGAGCATCCATTAAAACTGGATAAAACCGTTCCCGCACTAATTATGGCTTCCCTTATATGGGCAGTTTTGGCCATAGGTTTCCACAGCGGGTGGTTCAATGTTATTAATAGTGAAGAGCAGGCTTTTAGTTTTCTTTCGGGAGGCGAAAATGCCATGGACGGTTTTGAAGGAACGCTACTCCACCATTTGGGTAAAACTGCGGAAATATTGGTATTCCTTATAGGAGCTATGACCATTGTTGAAATTATAGATCTTCACCGGGGTTTCGAAATTTTAAAAAGTGCCGTTCACACTAAAAGCAAGAGAAAATTATTGTGGATAATTGGGGTTCTGGCATTTTTTCTTTCAGCAATCATTGACAACCTTACGGCGACGATTGTATTGATAACGCTTTTAAGAAAACTTATCCATAAGAAGGAAGACCGTTTATGGTATGCCGCTCTCGTCGTAATTGCCGCTAATGCCGGTGGAGCTTGGTCTCCTATTGGGGATGTTACCACAACAATGCTTTGGATTGCCAAGAAAATTTCAGCCGCAGGCCTAATTGAATTCGTTGTGCTTCCGTCTATTGTTTGTTTTGCAGTTCCATTTTTGATTGCAAGCTATATGCCTGTTTTCCGCGGAACGATTGAAGTAGATTCTCGTGAAGATAAAGAGGAAGAAAGACTTTTGAGTAGTAAAACAATGCTGTTTTTAGGCCTGGGAATGATAATCTCGGTTCCCATTTTTAAAACCTTGACCCACCTTCCGCCGTATATGGGGATGATGCTCGCCCTGGGAGTGGTATGGCTGGTTTCGGAATATATTCACCCAGAGGAGGATTTCAGTAAAGAAAGAAGACATTTATATTCTGCACATAAGGCCCTATCTAGAATTGAAATTTCCAGCATCCTGTTTTTCCTCGGAATTTTGATGGCCGTGGCCGGACTTGAAGCCTTGGTATATGGTGTTATTGATGGGGAAGAAGTGGGTACACTGCGCTATTTGGCCGAGGTATTGCAACAGGCAATCCCAAACCAGGATATTGTAATATTATTGTTGGGTGTATTGTCTGCCATAATTGATAATGTGCCATTGGTCGCTGCCTCTATGGGAATGTATGATATGCCAATGGATTCTGTATTGTGGCATTTTATTGCCTATTCCGCAGGAACCGGGGGAAGTATGCTGATAATAGGTTCCGCCGCCGGTGTGGCCGCAATGGGAATGGAGCGCATCGACTTTATCTGGTATCTGAAAAAAATAACCTGGCTTGCCTTTTTGGGCTTCATTATTGGGGCGGGAGTCTTCCTGTTGTTTGAACGGGTTATATTTCACGAGGTATAACAATTTCCACCACCTTATTCCGTTATTCACTAAAACAAAACCATTTTATGCTTAACTCTTTTATTCAGGATGGCGTACAGGCAGCCCAGGACCTTGAGCCTGTTGCCGAAGAAAAAACCCTATCCATTATGGAACTCCTTCTCACGGGAGGCGTCGCCGGACAAATTATAATAGCAGTGCTTTTTGTACTCCTATTCGTAGCGGTTTATATTTATTTTGAAAGGCTATTTGCCATAAAGGCGGCTTCAAAAATGGACAGCAATTTTATGAATCAAATTAGGGACCATGTAGCCTCTGGGAATATTCAAGCCGCAAAAGTGCTGTGTGCCCAAAACAATACGCCTGTTTCCCATTTAACCGAAAAAGGTATTTCCCGAATAGGAAGCCCTTTGGAAGACATAAATACGGCCATTGAAAACGCCGGCCGTTTGGAAGTTTATAAACTTGAGAAAAACGTAAGCGTCTTGGCGACAATCGCGGGAGCGGCGCCTATGATAGGGTTTCTTGGAACTGTTATAGGAATGGTTTTGGCTTTTCACCAATTGGCAACCAGTAGCGGCCAAGCAGAAATGGGAAGCCTTGCAGAAGGTATCTATACGGCCATGACAACCACAGTAGCCGGACTTATAGTAGGTATTATCGCCTATATGGGCTATAATCATTTGGTAGTTAGGACGGACAAAGTGGTGCACCAAATGGAGGCCACGGCGGTAGATTTCCTTGACATTTTAAATGAACCTGCTTAATGAATCTACGAGGAAGAAATAAAGTTAGTGCCGAATTCAGCATGAGCTCCATGACGGACATTGTATTCCTCTTGCTCGTGTTTTTCCTGCTAACTTCACCAGCGATTACTCCAGATGCCTTGGATTTAATTCTTCCGAAGGCAAAAGGGAAAACAAGCAATGTGCAAAAGGCTTCAGTTAGCATTACCAAGGATGGTGCGTATTATGTTGACAAGGAAAGAGTAAGCGAATACACCATTGAAAGCGAACTAAAAAAAGCACTCGCCGGACAGGAGGAACCCACCATTATTCTTAGGGCCGAAGAAGGCGTGCCTATCGAAGATGCCGTTTTTGTTATGGATATCGCAAACAAGAACAATTTTAAGGTAGTTCTTGCCGTTAGACCCAATTAGTCAATGGTCAGTAATCAATACGCAGTAATCAGCTATCAGTCGCTGTTTGTCTCATACTTCACAACCTAAAACCTTGAATTTTAAACCTTGAACCTTGAATATTTTAGACACAGAACATAAAAGAAAAAGTATGACCATCACTGTAATCGTGCATGTGATTATTCTTATACTTTTATTTTATGTGGGGATGAAATATCTCGATCCGCCTTTGGAAGAAGGCATCGCTATTAATTTTGGAACAACCGATACCGGAAGTGGAAAAATTCAACCAACCGAAAAAATACAATCCGCGCCCAAAAAAACAACGCCCGAACCTGTTTCACAACCAAAATCTGATCCCGATAGCTATCGGGAAAAGGAAGAAGTGGTTACACAGGATAATGAAGATGCGCCCGTTATAAAAAAGGAAAAGCCAAAAAAAGAACAAAAGGAAACACCCGTAAAGGAAGAACAAAAAAAAGAAGTAAAGAAACCCGATCCAAAGCCCGATAAATCTACGACTGATGCTCTTTCAAGTATTTTAAACGGGAAAAAAAGTGATGGTACGGCAAAAGGAGGTGAGGGCAACGATAATTCCCCGGGTGATAAAGGTGACCCAAATGGCGACCCCAATGCTAGTAGTTATTACGGAACCGGAAAAGGTTTGGACGGCGATGGCAATTATTTATTGGGCGGAAGAAAAGCGCTGAATAAGGAAAAATTTGTACAGGACTGCAATGAAGCCGGAACCGTTGTAGTTAGTATAGAAGTGGATCGAAGTGGAAAGGTCATAAACGCCACTCCCGGCGTGCGCGGAACTACCAATAATTCCAAATGTCTTTTGGATCCCGCAAAACGTGCTGCCATGGCGACCCGTTTTAATTCCGACGATAAAGCACCTGCAAAACAGATTGGTAAAATTATTTACAGATTCAGTCTTTCTGAGTAATTTTGTTTACAGCAAAAAATTCTTTTTATCAATTATTCCGAAACCATAGCGTGGCTTTTTGCGCAACTGCCCATGTACCAAAGGGTGGGCCAGGCCGCTTATAAAGCAGATTTAACGGCAACTATCCAGCTTGCCAATTATTTAAACAATCCCGAAAAAAGCTTCAAAAGCGTGCATGTTGCTGGTACAAACGGTAAGGGTAGCACGAGCCATATGCTGGCGTCTGTATTTCAGGAAGCGGGTTATAAAACAGGGCTGTACACTTCGCCGCACTTAAAGGATTTTCGCGAGCGGATAAAAATTAATGGGGAAATGATTTCCGAAACAATATGTTTCGGAATTTGTTGAAACCCACAAAAATTATTTCGAAAAAAACCAATTTTCTTTTTTTGAAATGACCGTGGGACTCGCTTTTGATTTTTTCAGAAATGAGAAAGTGGATATCGCCATTGTCGAGGTGGGAATGGGCGGAAGGCTTGACAGTACCAATATAGTAACACCGGAGATTTCGGTAATTACAAATATTGGATTGGACCACACCCATTTTTTGGGAAACACTTTGGAGAAAATCGCTTTGGAAAAAGCGGGGATTATAAAAAATAAAGTCCCGGTTGTAATAGGCGAGACCCTATTGGAAACCATAGGTGTTTTTGAAAGAATGGCTTCGGAAAAAATGGCGGAAATCACTTTTGCCGAAACATTTGATGCCTCAAAATATGCATCAGATTTAAAAGGTTTTTATCAGAAAAAAAACATAAAAACGGTTTTGGCTAGCTTGCGAATCCTTCAAAAAAAAGGTTGGAAAATTTCAGAAGAGAATATTCAAAATGGCCTAAGCAACACAGTCAAAAATACCGGATTGATGGGCCGATGGCAACAATTGGGAGAAAAACCAAAAATTATCTGCGATACAGCCCATAACAAAGATGGACTGCAATTGGTATTGGAGCAACTTTCAAAGGAAAACTTTAAGAATTTACACATAGTCTTGGGCGTAGTCAACGATAAAGATTTAGCATCTGTACTGCCATTATTTCCCCAGAATGCCCTTTATTATTTCTGCAAACCAAATATTCCCCGAGGAATGGACGCATCGCTTCTGGCATCGAACGCGCGCGCTTTCGGGCTCAAAGGAGAAGAATATATTTCGGTTAAAAACGCATATAAGACCGCGTTGGAAAGGGCTTCTCCCGAAGATTTAATTTTTGTGGGTGGCAGTAATTTTGTAGTTGCGGAAGTTTTGTAATTTTTTTCAATTAATTGTTTGCGGGAATTAAAAACTAACTTATATTTGCAACCTCAAAACAATGAGGGCGATTAGCTCAGCTGGTTCAGAGCACCTCGTTTACACCGAGGGGGTCGGGGGTTCGAACCCCTCATCGCCCACCAGATTTAAAAACCGAAGCCATAGCTTCGGTTTTTTTTATTTTCAGAAATTATCTTTCCATTTTAAAAGTCATATAAATAATATTAGGAATAAGGTTAACTTTGAATAAATCATAAAAAAGTTATGAATCCTTTCTTTCACGGCCTAATAGTAAACGTTGTAAAAAAACGGCAGAAACAAAAACGCGTTCCCCCGGAAGTACTGGATACACGCGTAAAAAATCTGGAAGTTGAGGTGACCCACGAAGTGTGGGATTTTGTGTACCTCGTCTGCGGGGTTTTTGCGGCATCATTCGGGTTAAAAGGTTTTTTGATGCCCAGTGCCTTTATAGATGGCGGTGTTACCGGTATTTCGCTAATGGTAAATGAATTGTCCGGAATTTCGCTCTCCCTCCTAATTTTTTGTTTCAACTTGCCATTTTTGGTGTTGGCATATTTTTCAGTAGGAAGACGGTTTGCAATAAAAAGCGTACTCGGAATTTTTCTTCTGGCTTTGGGCGTTGCTCTTATTCCTTATCCGGTCATTACTACGGACACGATTTTGGTGGCAGCCTTCGGGGGATTATTTCTGGGGTTGGGAATTGGCCTCGCAATTCGCGGAGGGGCAATTATTGATGGTACCGAAGTACTCGCAATTTTTATTAGCCGTAAAACCAGCCTTACCGTTGGGAATGTAATTTTGATTTTCAACATAATTATATTTCTGTCAGCTGCATATTTCCTTTCCACCGAAATTGCGCTATATGCAATACTTACCTATTTCGCTGCTTCAAAAACCGTGGATTTTGTAATTGATGGCATTGAGGAATTTATGGGAATTACTATCATTTCAGAAAAAAACGAGGAAATCCGTTTGGCGATTCTTGAAAAAATGGGGCGTGGATGTACTATTTTCAAAGCTGAAAACGGGTTTACAAAAGATGGTATAATAAGAAAACCGGTAGATGTGGTTTATACGGTAATTACCCGTTTGGAAATGAGCAAACTAAAGACCGAAGTAGATAAAATTGATAAAGGAGCATTTATGATTATGGCCTCAGTTAAAGATGCCAGGGGCGGAATGATCAAAAAGAAACCTATAAAGAAGTTCGGGAAATAGCTAATTGCTATTTGTTTTGGGATGGGGAATTTGTATTTTGGCGCTTTCAAAAAAGGGGTCATTAACTCAGTTGGTTTAGAGTGTCACGTCGACAACGTGGAAGTCACTGGTTCGAATCCAGTATGACCCACAACAATGGTCATTGGTTCCCCCGACGCTTCGGGGCAGTATGACCCACAACAATGATCATTGGTTCCCCCGACGCTTCGGGGCAGTATGACCCACAATAATGGTCATTGGTTCCCCCGACGCTTCGGGGCAGTATGACCCACAACAATGGTCATTGGTTCCCCCGACGCTTCGGGGCAGTATGGCTCACAAAATTTGGAACCCCCAAAATCTGCTTTAATAAGCGGATTTTTTTATTTTAAAATATCCAAAATCCGTTCTAATGCCATACCTCGAGAGGCCTTTATTAGAATATTGCTGTTGGTGGGTGGGTTTTGTTCTATTTCTTTTTTGAAATCATCAAAAGTTTCAAATTTGTTGATTTTGGGAGAAGAAGCATCGGTTTTGTAAAAATTGCTTCCCACCAAATAGACCTTTTCAAAATTGTTATCCGATAAAAAATCTACGATATTTTGGTGTTCTGCAGCGGCTTCATTCCCGAGTTCAAACATATCTCCCAAGTAAAGTATCTTGTTTTCCCCGTCGGTTTGTTTAAAATTTTCCAAAGCCGCCATCATACTTGTAGGATTCGCATTATAGGCATCGAGCAACACAGTATTTGTATTTTTTTTCAACATTTGTGATCGATTATTCTGGGGTAGATAAGTTTCAATTCCATACTTTATCGCTTCTTTTGAAACCTTGAAATAACTGCCAATTGCAATGGCCGCGGAAAGGTTGGCGAAATTATACAGCCCCACCAAGTTGCTCTGTATTTTCACATCTTCGAAAGCTACCGATAATAGGCCGGAACTACCTAAAAGGCTAATATTAAAATCATTTCCTTCCTTTCCGAAGGTTATTTTATTAATTTCCTTTGCATTTTCAACCTGCTTTTCATCATCCGCATTTACAAATACGGTCTTTTTATTGTTCTTTAAATATTGATAAAGCTCCGTTTTCGCTTTTATAACACCTTCCACACTTCCAAAACCTTCAAGATGGGCTTTCCCGAAATTGGTGATATAGCCGAAATCAGGCTGGGCAATTTCTGACAATAACTTAATCTCGCCTGCGTGGTTCGCTCCCATTTCCAATATCGCCATTTCGGTTTCTGGTGTTATGGACAAAAGAGTAAGCGGAACGCCAATATGGTTATTGAGGTTTCCCTTTGTGGCCACGGTTTTGAACTTTTTTGAAAGTACTGCGTTAATGAGTTCTTTTGAAGTGGTTTTTCCGTTGCTTCCGGTTAGGGCGATAATTGGAATATTCAGCTGCTTTCGGTGAAAGGTTGCGAGTTGTTGTAAAGCCAAAAGGGAATTGTGTACCAAGATTGTCTGCCCGTGTGGTTTCTGGTATTCGGGATCGTCAATAATGACCTTCGAAGCACCTTTGTCCAACGCTTCCTGGGTAAATTTGTTTCCGTTGAAGTTTTCTCCCTTTAAAGCAAAGAACAACGAATTGCGTTGTATTTGCCGGGTGTCGGTGCTTATGCCACTACTATTCAGAAAATGCTTGTATAATAGTTCAATGTCCATAAAATAAATATAAAAAAACCCTCCGAAGTTAACTACATCGGAGGGTTGTTTCTTGTTATAAATCCTAGTTTAATTTCTAGGACGCTTTCCTTTTTGTGATTTTGACCCAACACGGGACATTGCACATCTGAAACCAATATAATCAGTTGCCATATCCTGCGGGAAAAAGCGGCGCTGTGCGGGATCTAACCAATAATCACGATCTCTCCAAGAGCCTCCCTTGTACACACGCACTTCATTATCAACCAAAGTGGTGCGGGTGGAAGATTTATCATACTCGCGGTCTAGCTGACCTGTGCTATCTGCATATACCTTTTGTCTAGGTGAATTATACATGCGCTTGCCACTGTCGCTATCCTCATCAACTCCATCCGAAAAAGATTGGTAGTAACGAGTGGAGCGCTTATCCCCATCCCTGTAATCGCGGTTATCACTCTCTGAGAAATTGGTGCGGAGGTAGGTTTCGTTTTCGTCAACCGGTACTTGTAAAATTTCTCCCGGAAGATTTCTGGCAATAATTTTTCCGTTGCTCAAAGTATCCCAAACTATGGAATCCATGCTTACAACTTTTACTTTTCCATCCTCGCCAATTGCGTTTTTGGTATAAACGTTTCCACGATAATAGTTGAAATCGTTAAATTCGTCATCTACTATTGGGCGATACACATCAGCTACCCATTCAGCTACGTTTCCTGCCATGTCATAAAGGCCGTAATCATTAGGCTCATAAGATTTTACCTGTGCGGTAATATCGGCACCGTCATCACTCCAACCGGCAATTCCACCGTAGTCACCATCACCTTGTTTAAAGTTTGCCAATTGATCGCCGCGGGTTCTTCTACTTTCAGAACGGGTGTATTGACCTTCCCAAGGATATTTTTTCTTTCCTCTATAAACGTTATAATTTCTAAGACCAACCAATCCTAAAGCTGCATATTCCCATTCGGTTTCGGTAGGAAGTCGATATGCGGGCAACAATAGTCCGTCTTTTCTTTGGATGTAAATATTTGTGCTGTCTTCGTTATTTCGCAATAATTGCTCAGATCTTCTTCCGCCACGGGTAATGGAATCGTTCCCGCCATAAGCTTGTGTGGGAGCATTTAAATAAGTTTCCGTATTAAAAGTTTCGCCGGGCTCTACGTCATAACGCGCATTTTTGGAAGTAATTCCTTCTTTCTCCAGAACCAATTCATTCACGCGGTCTGTTCTCCAATTACTGAATTCAACAGCTTGTACCCAACTTACCCCAACTACCGGATATTCGGCATAGGCCGGGTGGCGCAGGTAGTTGTTGGTCATCACTTCATTGAAGCCTAAACGGTTTCTCCATACTAAAGTATCGGGAAGTGCGCCGTCATAGATTCGTTTGTAATTTTCGTCTGTTGGAGGAAAAACCCTTTTCAGCCAATCAAGGTATTCCAAATACATAAGATTTGTAACCTCGGTCTCATCCATATAAAATGACTGAACGTGCTGTTGTGTTGGGGAATTGTTCCAATCGTGCATTGGGTCGTCCTGAACCCTACCTTTTGTATAGGTTCCACCTTCCACAAATACTAGTCCTGGACCTGTTTCCTGTTCCTTGGTTTTGGGATCGTATTGAAATCCACCTTCCCGGGCATTCATTTTCCATCCGGTGGCTCGGGAGCTGTCTTTATAGTCCCGGGTTTTGTTACAGCCCACAAAAAGAGAGGCCGTCAATACCGTAACAAATAGCTTTAATGCTAAGTTTTTTCTTAAAATCATAGATGCAATTATGATAAAATTGGGTTCGCAATATAGTAATTAACGGCAAAAACACAATAATATTTTATTATTATTGCCGCGTGGGGCGTGGGAACATTTTCCCACCAATGCGAATGCAAACGTATTAGTTTTAAAATTATTATCCTAATGCCATTACTTGGAAAAACTTTAAATTTTTTGACCTATACTAAGTGTATATTTGAAGCGTTATTGGTACTAATGAGAAAAGCATTACTTTCTATCTTCCTAATCGGGTTGCCCTTTTATCTTGCGGCGCAAACAAAAAATATAAATATCGATTGGAACTCGGGTGCGCAGGCTAAAACCTTTGGAGCAGCCCAAAAAGCTACAACTTCTGAAAATGATACTTCAAAAGAAGCTTTGGACCTTTTGTGGGCTGATGGCAAGGTAAGCTACAGCACCCAATGGACTGATTCCAATTATGCAGACGGAAATTCGGTTTCGGTTTCCAATATTACTTATGGATCGCTTTCTCCTGAAGAATTACAGAAATTAGAGAAAGATTTAATCCCAACAAAACTATCCTATTCTTTGGGAAGTTCGATGGGGCGGGATAAACTCTATACTATCTTTTCCATTACTCCTATAATAAAGGAAAATGGAAGCTATAAAAAAATCCGCTCCTTTACGATCAACTATAACTATAAAGGCCAAAACCGCGGCAGTCAACAAATACCAATCTCCAATTCAGTACTTGCCAGCGGAAACTGGTATAAATTTAAGGTTGAAAAGACAGGAATCCATAAAATGGATAAATCCTTTTTGAAAAACCTGGGGATGAACGTTGATGGCATAAATCCCAGAAATATAAAAGTATACGGAAATGGTGGAAAACCCTTGCCGTTATTGAATAGGTTAAATGAAGTTTTCGACCTCCCTGAAACCTCTATACAAGTGGTAGGCGAAGAGGACGGAAGTTTTGACAATGGCGATTATGTGCTTTTCTACGGCACCAATACCGAAGGCTATGACCCTGAAAACGATACCAACCTGAACCCTTACAGCGATGCTTCCTATTATTACGTTACCGCGGACGGGGGAGCGGGTAAAAGGGTGCAGCCAATGGTGGAGCCAACGGGAGCTGCCAACAAAATAATCAATCAATTCAACGATTACCAGTTTCACGAAAAAGACGAAATAAGCCCCACAAAATTGGGCCGCAGATGGTTTGGCGACCGTTTTGATATTGAGAATGAGCAGAGCTATGAGTTTTCCTTTCCCAACATCGTTTCGGGGCAGCCCATGAAAATAGTGATAAAAACAGCGGCGGCTTCTGAAAGCGCCACTTCCATGGCTATTTCGGTGAATAGTACTTCCCTGAATCCGCTTAACTATCCTGCCCTTGGGGAAGCATTGATAAGGCTTGCCGATTTTTCGGGAGAAGTCGCTGCCAGTGGTGAAACCACCACGGTAGATTTGGTTTACAACAATGCCGGCAATCCTTCCAGCGTCGCTTATCTTGATTATGTGGGCGTTGAGGCGCTTCGGCAATTGACCGGCGTTAACGGGCAGTTGGCCTTTAAATATAATGACGCCAAAACACTAACTGGAATCGGGGAATACCAACTGAGCAATGCCACGCAATTTTCGCAGGTTTGGGATGTTTCCAATCCTTATTTTATAACTTCAAAAATAAATACCGGAAATGCGTCTTCCCTGAGCTTTAAAGCAAATTTGGGCGAAATTCGTAAGTATGTGGCAGTAAACCCAAATGATTATTTCACTCCGGTAAAAATTGGCCAGTCGCACGTGGCGAACCAAAATTTAAAGGGATCTATTTTTAAGGACGAATCCGGAAATTTCAAAGATGTAGATTACATTATTATTACCGCACCTTTTCTTATTCAGCCCGCCCTTCGGCTTGCTACGTATCACAAAAACCTTCAGGGCCTAAATGTGAAGGTTGTTACTACCGATAAAATCTACGAGGAATTCAGTTCCGGAAAACAGGATATTGGAGCAATCAGAAACTTTTTAAGATATGTATACGAAAACGCTTCCACGCCTTCAAAAAGGTTAAAATATGTGGGGATACTGGGAGATACTTCAGTTGACTATAAAAACAGAATCCCCGGTAACAATAATATTGTACCCACCTTCCATACCCTTTCCATAAACAGTAGCGTATCTTCCTTTATGTCCGACGATTATTTCGGCTCAATAGATCCAGACGAAGGAACGATCGGCGGGAATACACTTGATGAAAATGGTGATATATTACGGGATACGGATAGGCTTGATATTGCCATGGGAAGAATGGTAGTTGATGAAGTAGGGCTCGCTAACGCAATGGTAGATAAGATCATCAATTATAGCTCAAAGGCTTCCTACGGAAACTGGCGTACCAATTTTGTGCTTATTTCCGATGATAACGATAAAGGAAACGAACAAATACTGGAACAAAATCTTGATGCCTTGGGCGATGAAATTTCGGCCCAGAAACCTTTTATCAATGTAAAGAAAATCCATTCCGATGCATATCAGCAACAAGCCTCTTCGGGCGGTGATCGTTATCCTGAGGTAAACGAAGCCATAATACAGGCTATGGAAGTAGGTGCAATAATTATGAATTATTTCGGCCATGGGGGCGAAGATGGGCTGGCGCATGAATTTATTTATAACAAGGAAACGGCCAAGTCCCTAAAAAACAAAAATAACCTACCCTGTGTGGTGACAGTTACCTGTGAGTTTACAAAATTTGACGATCCCCAACGTATTACGGCGGGAGAGCTCACTTTTCAAAATAAGGAAGGCGGCGCCATTTCTTTGGTTACCACTACGCGTTCCATTGGTATCCAATTGGGTATTGACTTCAATGAAGCCTTGCGGCAGAGTTATTTGGCTACGGAACAAATACTCCGGATACACCTGCTGAGGGACTTCGAATTTCAAAAAATGGAATTTCGAATCCTTTGCGAAGGGTTGTATTTTACATTGGCGATCCCGCCATGCCTTTGGCATTTCCGAAAAGGGATATCCGAATCACAAAATTGAATGGAGTGCCAATTGGCCGAACCTCCGATACATTAAAGGCATTGAGCAAAATAAAATTTGAAGGCGAAGTAGTAACCGAGGATGGCGCGCTAATGACAGATTATAACGGAATATTGGAAGCGAAACTTTTCGATAAAAACGTGCAACGACAAACCTTGGATAATGATAATCGCGGTTTCATCCTTTATTTTACTACGCTTGGCGAAGGACTTTTCAACGGGCAGGCAACGATAAAAAACGGTCTTTTCAGTTTTGAATTTGTCGTTCCTCGCGATATACAAATACCTGTGGGCAAGGGTCGGTTGAGCTTATATGCCAAACGCAACAATGTGTTGGAAGATCAAACCGGGGTGAATCTGGACCTTGGATGTAGGCGGAATAAATGAAAATGCTCCCGAGGATAATGAAGGGCCACTCATTCGTTTGTATATGAATGATGAAAGTTTTGTTTCTGGCGGAATTACAGACGATTCTCCAATTCTTATTGCAAAACTGGAAGATCCCAATGGTATAAATACTGCTAGCGGAATTGGCCACGATATCATAGCGGTGCTCGATGGCGATGAGGCCAACCCATTTTCGCTGAATGAATTTTACCAAGCCGATGTTGATGATTTCACCAAAGGAATGGCAAATTATAAATTCCGCAATTTGGAAGATGGGCTGCATACACTTACGTTGAAAGCTTGGGATGTTTACAATAATTCTTCAACGGCCGAGATACAATTTATAGTTGCGGGCGATGACAAACTCAAAATAACCCGTGTGCTCAATTACCCAAACCCATTTGTAAACTATACTGAATTTTGGTTCAACCATAACCGTCCATTTGAACCTTTGGAAGTTCAGGTGCAGGTTTTTACCGTAACCGGAAAAGTAGTGTGGACAAAAAACCAAATTATAAATACCGATGGTTTTCTATCACGTGACATCGTTTGGGACGGCCGAGACGATTTTGGCGACCGCATAGGAAAAGGCGTCTATGTATATAAGATTACCGTTAAATCTACGTTAACAAATCAGCGGGTCGAAAAATTCGAGAAACTCGTTATCCTTTAAAAATTAAAATTATATTTGCTCAAATTAATCAAATTATGAAGAAGTTTTTTATCCCGATTTTATTAGGTCTTGTAGCTTTTAAAGGCATGGCACAGGACAATATAGAAGAGTATAATCTTATCACTACTGGAGTTCCATTTTTATTAATTGCTGCCGATCCAAGAGCTGGAGCTTTGGGCGATATAGGAGTAGTCACTTCAGCTGATGCATTTTCTCAACATTGGAACCCTGCCAAATATGCTTTTGCAATCTCAAAACAAGGTATAGGTATTTCTTATACTCCGTATTTAAGCAAATTAGTAAATGATATATTTCTTGCAGATGTAACTTATTATAATAGACTTTCTGAGGGAAGTGCTTTAGGAGCAAGTTTGCGATATTTTAAATTAGGAGATATTGATACGCGGGAAATTGCTGAACAGCCTGCGTTAGTTTTAAGACCTAATGAATTCACGCTAGATTTATCATATTCGCTTCGTTTAAGTGAACGATTTTCGTTAGCTGTTGCTGGTAGATATTTAAGGTCTGATTTAAAATTGCAAACCTCGTTTGAGGATGCTTCCGCGGCAAGTTCGTTTGCAGTGGATATTGCCGGATATTACCAAAGTGAGGAAATAGGATATGGAGATTTTGACGGCCGTTGGAGAATGGGATTCAATATTTCAAATATAGGTCCAAAAATTAAATATGACAATTCAGAAAATTCTCAAAGTAATCTACCTACAAATTTTGCATTAGGCGGTGGATTTGATTTTATATTGGATGAATACAATAAAGTAGGGGTTTCAGCACAGGTTAATAAATTGTTGGTTCCAACTCCGCAAGATCCGGATTTAAATGGTGATGGAGAAGTGACTGCTGAAGAAAGATTACAGAATAATAGAGATTATAGGAATATAAGTTTTGTATCAGGGATGTTTCAATCATTTGGTGATGCTCCCGGTGGTTTCAGTGAGGAAATAAAGGAATTTACTTGGGCATTAGGAACCGAGTACTGGTACCAAGATGTATTTGCATTACGTGCAGGATATTTTAACGAAAGTGATATGAAAGGTGGAAGAAAATTCGCTTCCTTAGGAGCTGGGTTTAAATATACCTCAATTGATATCGATATTTCTTATCTTTTCGGAATGGGCCAAGTTGTTACTCCGCTTGACGGCACCCTTCGCTTTGGTCTTACTTTCAATTTTGGAGACGAGTATGATGAGTATTAATAGTGAGTTCAATACTGTATTTCATAAAAAAATAATAATTGCGTCATTATTCCTAATGGCGCAATTTTCATTTTCCCAAGCCCCAAAATTTAGCGTAGAGGCTAACCTTCCTATTTCATTGAGCCCATTTTTCGGAAAGGATTATAATGGAGTTGTTGACGTGGGAGCCAAATACAGGATTGTCACGTTTTCCCATGTAAACCTTGGAGTGGGTATAAACGGTAGTTACTTTAAAAGAAATGGGAGGGGCTCCTACAGATACCCCTATGGCGATTCTGAAATAGTGGAAGACCCGGATGTAACAAATTTTACGATATTACCGAAGCTATTTGCCGAATTGAATTTAGAGCGATTGCCAAAACTACATCCTTTTGTGGGCGCCGGTTATGGCTTTCTGTTGTTCAACGCGGCCGATCACGGTGCACGCCCTCAAGATTCCGTAACCGAGAATGGGCTGAATTTAAATGCGGGAATCTATTATCTATTGAATAAGAATATTTTTGCCCAATTTCAATATGATTTCATAAATTCCACCGGGAGTTCGGACCAATATATGGAATCTGACAATTCGAGTATTTCAATCCTCAAACTCGGGCTCGGCATTTTGCTATAAAACCTGCCATCAATTTTAATTATGTCGAAAATATCAAAAATAGAAATCGAACTGGAGGTCTTTAAAGCCCTTTCGGAACTTCCAAAAGATATTCAAGAATTGATGAATAAGGCGCAGCAAGCACGTGAAAATGCTTATGCGCCTTATTCGCATTTTAGGGTTGGCGCGGCGCTTCGCCTCTCTTCGGGTGAAATTGTTGTGGGAAATAATCAAGAAAATGCAGCTTTCCCTTCGGGACTTTGTGCTGAACGGGTAGCGATTTTTCAAGCCGGAGCGGTTTTTCCAAAGGAGGAAATAACGGCGATGGCAATTACAGCCCGGTCGTTGAACCATCCGGTAGAGAATCCTATTCCTCCCTGCGGCGCCTGCAGACAGGTAATTGCAGAATATGAACTGAAACAGAAATCACCAATCGCAATCTACTTTATGGGCGAAACGGGAAAAATTGTTAAAGCCGCTTCCATCAAAGAGTTGCTGCCTCTAATTTTTGACGGAAAATACCTATAGGTGAAAAAGCACTAAAGCTGAAGCACCAAATCACAAATAACTTCCAAAATTTAAAAAGCAATTCTGAAAGGAGCAAACCATTGAATTTTGAAAATTTATTTTTTGAGATTTGTTTGGGATTTTTTATTTGGAATTTGTGATTTGGAATTTAATTCTGATTTGTAATTTGTGATTTCACCATATAAAGTCCTATTTTTGTTATCCTGCAAAAAAAATGGATAGATGAAGAAAATCACCAAAAAAACATACCTGGATTGGTATGAAAATATGCTCTTTTGGCGCAAGTTTGAAGATAAATTGGCCCAAGTTTATATAAATCAAAAAGTGAGGGGCTTCCTTCACTTATACAACGGGCAGGAAGCCGTTCTTGCCGGCGCATTGCACGCCATGGACCTTACAAAGGACCGAATGATCACCGCTTACCGAAACCACGTGCAACCTATTGGAATGGGCGTTGACCCCAAAAAAGTAATGGCGGAACTTTACGGAAAAGCCACCGGAACTTCCCACGGATTGGGCGGTTCTATGCATATTTTTTCAAAGGAACACCGGTTTTATGGCGGCCACGGTATTGTGGGCGGACAGATTCCCCTTGGAGCCGGAATTGCCTTTGCCGATAAATATTTTGAGCGGGATGCCGTAACTCTAACATTTATGGGCGATGGTGCCGTACGCCAAGGCTCGCTGCACGAAGCGTTCAACCTTGCCATGCTTTGGAAACTTCCCGTAGTTTTTTGTTGCGAAAACAATGGCTACGCGATGGGTACTTCGGTAGCACGAACCGCAAACCATACAGATATCTGGAAACTTGGTCTTGGTTATGAAATGCCCTGCAAACCCGTAGATGCCATGAAACCGGAAGTTGTTGCAAAAGAATTGGACGAGGCAATTGCACGCGCCCGCCGCGGCGATGGCCCAACGTTTTTGGAATTGAGAACTTACCGTTACCGTGGGCATTCCATGAGTGACGCGCAACATTACAGAACGAAGGAAGAAGTTGCGAAAAAGCAGGAAGAAGATCCAATTACTTACGTGCTGCACCAAATTTATGAAAACAAATGGGCGACCGAGGATGAAATCAAAAAGGTGGATAAACGCGTGAAGGATCTGGTTTCCGAATGTGAAAAATTTGCCGATGAATCCCCGTACCCGGAGAAAAACGTGATGTTTGATGCGGTTTATGAACAGGAAGATTATCCTTTTTTATCAGATAAATTATAAAAGATGGCAGAAGTAATAAACATGCCGCGATTGAGCGACACGATGGAAGAAGGAACGGTGGCAACCTGGCTGAAAAAAGTGGGCGATAAGGTTGAGGAAGGCGATATTCTTGCCGAAATAGAAACGGACAAAGCCACGATGGAGTTTGAATCCTTCTATGAAGGAACGCTGCTTCACATTGGAATAAAGGAGGGTGAAACTGCAAAAGTGGATTCCCTTTTGGCCATTATCGGAGAAAAGGATGAGGATATTTCCGATTTGGTTGAAGGAAAATCTTCCAATAAAAAAGAAGAAAAAGATTCAAAAGAGAAATCTGAATCTGAATCTGATATAGATGAAGAAGCTTCTGATAAAAAGGAAGAAAAGGAAAAAGCTACTGAAAAAACTGAAAGCGAAGATGATTCAAAAGAAGAGTCTGACAAAGAATCAGAAGATTCCCGCCTTCGCGGGAATGAGCTGCCCGAAGGCGTTCAGGTAATTACAATGCCGCGCCTGAGCGATACTATGACGGAAGGAACCGTGGCGAGTTGGCTTAAAAAAGAAGGCGATAAAGTGGAGGAGGGCGATATTTTAGCTGAAATAGAAACCGACAAAGCCACTATGGAATTTGAATCTTTCTATTCCGGCACGCTTTTAAAAATTGGAATCGGAGAAGGAGAATCTGCACCAGTAGATGCCGTGCTGGCAATCATCGGTCCGAAAGGAACGGATGTTTCCGGAGTTGCTGAAAGTTTTAAGAAAGGTGGAAAATTTTCAGATAAAAAACAGAAAGCTTCCGAGGAAAAAACTTCAACAGAAGAAAAGAAAACTTCTGAAAAGGATGATAAAAAAGAAGAAGTCAAAAAAGAAACTTCTTCAGAAAAGAAATCAGAAAAATCCCAATCCACAAACGAAGGACGAATTTTTGCCTCGCCTTTGGCCAAAAAATTGGCTGAGGACAAGGGCATCAATCTGCGCCAAGTGCACGGAAGCGGCGAAAATGGTCGCATCGTAAAAAACGATATCGAAAACTATCAGCCCGCAGCAGCTGGCGGACAAGCGTATACTCCAGTAGGAACCGAAAGTTTTGAGGAGGTAAAAAACAGTCAAATGCGCAAGACCATCGCCAAACGTTTGGGCGAGAGCAAGTTTTCTGCACCGGAATATTATTTGACCATCGAGTTGGATATGGACCACGCAATTGCGGCGCGGGAAGCAATAAATTCCGATCCGGACGTGAAGATATCGTTCAACGATATGGTTATAAAGGCCTGTGCAATGGCATTGCGAAAGCATCCGCAGGTAAATAGCCAATGGACGCCGGAGGTTACAAAAATTGCAAAGCACATTCACATCGGCGTTGCGGTTGCGGTTGACGAAGGTTTATTGGTTCCAGTCTTGAAATTTGCTGACCAGATGACCTTTTCACAAATTGGCGGTCAAGTGAAGGAACTTGCCGGAAAAGCTAGAAATAAAAAAATCACGCCACAGGAAATGGAAGGTAGTACTTTCACGGTTTCGAATCTGGGAATGTTTGGTATTAAGGAATTTACTTCTATCATTAATCAACCCAATTCGGCGATTTTATCCGTTGGAGCGATTGTTCAAAAACCTGTTGTTAAAAACGGACAAATAGCTATTGGCAATACGATGACGGTTACTTTGGCCTGCGACCACAGAACAGTGGACGGGGCAACGGGAGCAAAATTTTTGCAAACCTTGCGTCAATATATTGAGAATCCTGTTACGATGTTCGTTTAACATAAATTGTAAATTCAATATAATCCCGATGGTTTCATTTTTTAGAATCTATCGGGATTTGTGTATATTTAAGAAATGAAAAACATTGTAATTACAGGCACTTCCCGAGGAATTGGTTTTGAAATGGCCAAACTTTTTGCCGAAGCAGGGCACAAGGTTTTGGCGCTTTCAAGAAATTCAAAACCTATTTCCGATTTAAAATTGAAAAACGTTTTCGCCTTCAATTTTGATATTACCGAAGCAGATGACATTTCAAAAGTTTCAAAATTTTTAGAAGAAAAAATGCCTGCGGTGGATGTGCTGATAAACAATTCAGGAAATTTGGTGAACAAGCCATTTGCAGAAATTTCTTCTGAAGAATTTAAAAAATGCTACGATGTAAACGTTTTTGGCGTAGCCGAAATTACAAAAGCGGTACTTCCTTTTATAAAAAAACAGGGGCACGTGGTAAACATTAGCAGTATGGGCGGCGTGCAGGGAAGTGTTAAGTTTCCCGGCCTTAGCGCCTACAGCAGTAGCAAAGGCGCGTTGATTACATTAACCGAATTGCTTGCCGAGGAATATAAAGATACCGGGCCATCCTTCAACGTACTTGCGTTGGGCGCGGTACAGACCGAAATGCTGGAAGAGGCATTTCCCGGTTATAAAGCGCCAATATCTTCCATTGAAATGGCACAATATATATTGGATTTTTCCTTGAACGGAAACAAATTTTATAACGGAAAGATCTTGCAGGTTTCCGCCTCAACGCCTTAAAATATGACGGAAATCCTTGAAAAATACATTCCACAGGCATCCGTTCCAGCGGCTTTTGAATTGATAAAAACCCACAATGTACATCTCAAAATAGTCAACGAGCGCGTTACCCGCCACGGCGATTACCGCAACCTCCCAAATGGTCAGCATCAAATTACCGTGAACGCTTCCTTGAACAAATACAGATTTTTGATTACGCTAGTGCACGAAATTGCACATTTGGAAGCTTTCATAAAATTCGGCAGAAAAATAAAACCGCACGGATTGGAATGGAAACGCACCTTTCAAATGTTGATGCTCCCTTTTTTGCGGCCGGAGGTTTTTCCAAATCAATTGCTGCCTTTGTTGGCACGACATTTCAAAAACCCAAAAGCTTCGAGTGATACGGATGCAAGCTTGGCACTGGCACTAAAACAGTTTGACCCTGAGAACGATAAAAACTATATATTTGAAATCCCGCATGGTGCCCATTTCAGATTGTACAACGGCAAAATTTTTAAACGCGGCAAACAACGAGTAAAACGTTTTGAATGTTTGGAGGTGGCTACGGGAAAAGTTTACCTGTTCAACCCAAATGCGGAAGTGGAATTTTTGAAATAATTGAACCACGAACCACGACTTAAGGGAAACAGGACTTAAGGGAAACAGGACTGAAGGGAAACAGGAAGCAGGACTAAACAAAACTGCGTTTAGATTCGTGGAATTTAATTAAATCTGAATTTATAAACTTTTCAGAATCCGTCTTGGCTCTTGGTTCTCTTCAGTCTTGGCTCAAATAAATAAAATATGAACAAAAACTATTACGCAGTAATAATGGCCGGCGGCATCGGCTCCAGGTTTTGGCCGGTGAGCACGCGCGAATTTCCCAAACAATTCCACGATATGTTGGGAACTGGCCAAACATTGTTGCAAAAAACATTTTCCCGGCTCAATAAAATAATTCCTTCGGAAAATATTTATATTCTTACCAACGATATCTATTTGGATATTACACTGAAACAATTGCCGGAAATCACAGAAAAACAAGTTGTGTTGGAGCCTGCAATGCGAAATACCGCACCCTGCATCTTGCTTTCGGCACTAAAAATTAAAAAGGAGAACCCGAACGCTTTGATGCTCGTGGCGCCCAGCGACCATTGGATCGAGGATGAAAATGCGTTCCAGAATGACATCCAAACGTGTTTTGCTGCGGCGCAAAGTGATGATGTTTTGCTCACTTTGGGCATAAAACCAACTTTTCCGAATACCGGTTACGGTTATATTGAAAGCGATAGGGAAGATGATTCGGAAATAAATATGGTAAAACAGTTCCGTGAAAAACCCGATTACGAAACCGCCAAAAAATTTATTGCAGAAGGTAATTTCCTTTGGAATGCCGGCATTTTTATTTGGAGCGTAAAAAGTATTACGACCGCATTTGAAAAGCATTTGCCGGAAATGTATTCTTTATTTTCAAAGGGGAAAGATGTTTTGAACACTTCCGAAGAAAAAGATTTTATAGAAAAAAATTACGCGAATTCGGAGAACATTTCGATAGATTACGGCATTCTTGAAAAGGCGGAAAACGTTTACACAAAAAGCGCCAGTTTTGACTGGAACGATTTGGGAACCTGGGGCGCACTGCACGATAAACTGGAAAGGGATGAAAAGGACAATGCAGTTGTAAACGCCAAAACACATCTTAAAAATTCAAAAGGAAATATGATTTTTACTGCTTCAAATAAAGTGGTGGTGGTGGATGGAATCAACGATTACATAATTGTGGACAAAGAGGATGTGCTGTTGTTATTTCCGAAGGAAAAGGAACAGGAAATAAAAGAATTGCTGAAGGAAGTTTCGACTAAATTCGGCGAAAAATATACGTAAATGAGTGAGGCAAAAAACGATGATATAAAAATTACGCCCAATGATGAAGAGTTTGAAAACGTAAAACTCAACACTTGGGCGAGCATCAAAAAATTTCTGAACGAACTTTTTGATATCCGCACGGAATCTGACCGCGATGCCACGATTGAAGCGGTGAAAAAAGACATTCCGTTTAAAGGCCACACCGCGTGGATTCTTATCTTTTCGATATTTGTTGCTTCTATTGGTCTGAACGTGAGCAGTACGGCAGTGGTAATCGGGGCGATGTTAATTTCGCCTTTAATGGGTCCTATTGTGGGTATTGGACTTTCCATTGCAATAAACGATGTTGAAACGATGCGTCGTTCGCTTATAAATCTGGCCGTAATGGTTTTTTTGAGCGTGCTTACCGCTTTTCTTTACTTTAAACTTTCGCCACTTACTGAAGAAACACCCGAGCTTATTGCTAGAACCTATCCCACAATTTTAGATGTGTTAATTGCCATTTTTGGTGGTTTGGGATTAATTGTGGCAAAAACAAAAAGTGGTACGATTGCCAGCGTAATTTTCGGGGTTGCCATTGCTACGGCACTTATGCCGCCGCTCTGTACGGTAGGGTATGGGCTCGCCATTAGCAATTGGGAATATGCCTTGGGCGCGCTTTATCTTTTTTCAATAAATGCCGTTTTTATTGCTCTTTCCACGTTTATAGTTTCCAAAATATTGCGCTTTCCTATGGTGCGCTATGCCAATAGCAAACGAAGGCGCAGGATTGCACAGATTGCTTCTTTAGTAGCTATAGTGGTGATGGTGCCTAGTGTAATTCTATTTCTGAATTTGCTGAAACAGCAGGTTTTTGAAACCCGCACGAAGGAATTTGTAAAAAATGTGATTAAATATGAAGGTGCTGAAGTGGTAAAATTTACGCAGGACTACAAGACTAAAAATATTGATGTTTATTTAATCGGGCGTCCAGTGCCCCAAAATAAAATTTCGGAATGGTTGAATACCCTTCAAGAGGACGAAAAACTTGCAGAGACGCATTTGCGTATTTATCAGGGTGCGGACCAGAGCGGAGAGCTTGCTGAGCGTCTTTCCGGAGAAGTGAAAGCAGGAATTTTGGAGGATTTATATGTGAAAAATGAGCAACTAATACAGGATAAGGACGAAAAAATTCGGTTTTTGGAAAACCAGGTTGCCCTTATGAAAATTCAGAATGTTCCGTTTAAGGAGTTGAGCGAGGAAATTCGGATAAATTATAACAACCTTGAAACTTTCAGTTATTCAAACAAGATTACAACCAATTTCAAACAAACCGATACGTTGCCAGTGATAAACCTTCGGTGGAAGAAAGGGGTTTCTTCTAAAGAAAAAAGTGCCGATACCGAAAAGATAAAGGCGTGGCTGAAATATAAAATGAAGTTGGATACGCTTCAAGTTGCCGAATATCCATAAAAAAATCCCGGTAGTCTTTACCGGGATTTTTTTTAAATGATTATACTTTAGTTTTTTATGAATTTATAGGTTGCTGTTTTCTTTTCAACCTGCAGCATTGCGAAGTAAACCCCACTTTTTAGTGACGATACGTTGATGTCGCTATTTTCAGAAATATTTGTGGTCAGCACAATTTTACCGTTTACATCAATAATTTGAACGGGTGTATTTTCCAATCCCTTCAATGAAAAGTTTAATTTTTCGGAAGTGGGATTTGGGAAGAGTGCAACAGTATTGGCAGGAACGCTATTGACACCCAAAATGGTACTTCCTTCTTCAACAATAAGCGTTTGGTTTATATCCGGATTTTCAATTACATCTACTGTGCCTGAGGGCCATTCAACAATAACGGAAGCTATTGCCGTGCTTGTGCCTATTCCGAAGTGTGCATCCAGCGAATTCATATGGCTGAAACCTTGTCCGGACCGAATTTCACGCATTTGTGTTCCCCAATCGCCGACGAGTTTTACCCGTGCACCGATTCCGTTTTTATTGCTTTCAACCCCTACCAAACCAATTTTGAACCAGTTGTTGCTGTTGCCTTCATTTATATATAAATTTCCATCATTCACTACATCAAGAAATCCATCGTTGTTGAAATCGCCAATACCACCTTCATCAAAGCTGAGGTCTTGCCCAGTGAATGTCATATCGCCGTTGTTGATATACAGTTCTTTGGACATTTCGGAAAAAATATCTACAAAACCATCATTATTGAAATCTGCAGACTGATTTTCCCAAGCTCCCAAATCATTTGGGTTTATTCCAGATCCTGCAATAACATCGGTAAAATGACCGGTTCCGTCATTCTGCATCAATCTGTTTTGGAAGTCGTGGTTGACGATAAAGGCGTCAAAATCGCCATCATTGTCAAAATCCTCAAAAACGGTTGACCAAGATTGGGCGTTGTCGCGCATTCCTATTTCCAAGGCATTTTCAGTGAAAGTGCCATCGCCATTATTCGTGTACATTGCATTATCGCGATTTGGATCGCCGGGGGCGGCGCCACCTCTACATTTTGTGAGGTACATATCGTTATCCCCATCGTTGTCATAATCTACCCAAATAGCGGCATAGTTACCCGGCCGGTCTAATGTAACAATCAGCGTTTGGTCAAGCACCATATTTTGTGAACCTGCATTGCGGTAAGGATGGCTTAAATCTACATCGTGGCAAACAAATGCGTCCAGCAATCCATCATTATTTATATCTTCCAAGGTGGAACGTTGGGAAAAAATATACTCGGGTCTCGCATCTTCTGTGAAGGCTGTTCCATCTTCATTGGCAAACAAAAACGAAACGCGACTATTGTTTCCTAAAACTAAATCGGTGAAGCCGTTGCCATCAATATCGCCTGCGGCCACACTCCAGTCGGGAACATTTTGAATGGTCATATCGTAAAAAACTGAATTGAAAGTGCCATTGGCAAGCTGGTAATCGATGCCCACCCCGGTTTCTGAAACCCGAACATAATCATCCAAATTATCACCGTTCATGTCGACGGCAACTTCAGAATAATCGGGGTAATTGCCAATAAGTTCGTTGTGGTTGGTAAAGGTAACCTGCGCCACGAGAGTGGAACCACTAATCGCAAGAATTGAAAAGAGTAAATTTTTCATCATTTAATTTTGATTATTTTGGGTGCTAAAAATAATTTAAAATATGTTATAACCAGCAATTTACGGAGAAAATCTATCCTTCTTTTATTTGGACCTCGCGTATTTTTTTGAAAAGATCTGAAGAATACACAAAATTGGTAACGTCCTCATTATCGGTCTTGAAGATTTCCTCTTTGGTGCCTTGCCACGCGAGTTTTCCGTTTTTTAGAAGTACTACTTTTTCGCCAATTTCCATTACCGAATTCATGTCGTGGGTAACCACTACTGTAGTAATATCGTATTCGTGTGTTATTTCCTGAATAAGATTATCAATTAAAGTAGCTGTTTTTGGATCAAGGCCCGAGTTTGGCTCGTCACAAAAAAGATATTTTGGACGGTTAACGATAGCACGGGCAATGGAAACCCTTTTTTGCATACCACCGGAAATTTCGGCGGGAAATTTTTTGTTTACGTTTTCCAGATTTACCCTTTTCAAAACTTCATTTACGCGTTCCAATCTTTCGGCTTTTGTTTGTTGCGTGAACATTCGCAGCGGAAACATAACATTTTCCTCAATAGTCATGGAATCAAATAAGGCGCCGCCTTGAAAGAGCATTCCTATTTCCTCGCGTAGGGTCCGCTGTTCATCGTCATCCATAGTTTGTATGGCCTTGTCTTCGTAATAAATGCGCCCTTCATCTGGTCTAAAAAGACCAATGAGGCATTTCAGCATTACTGTTTTTCCACTTCCGCTCTGCCCGATAATAAGGTTTGTTTTTCCCTTCTCGAAAATGGTGGAAATTCCTTTTAAAATTTCCTCATTGCCAAAGCTTTTATGTACATCTTCAACTTTTATCATCAGCTTAAAAGGAGTTGGGTTATTATATAATTCGCCAAAATTATCAGCACACTAGTCCAAACAAAGGAATTGGTACTGGCTTTCCCCACTTCCAGTGCGCCTCCTTTCATATAATAGCCTTGCCACGAAGGCACGGTAGCGAGAATAAGGGCGAAAATGAATGTTTTGAAAAAGGCATAAAAAAGTTGGTAGGGTATAAAGCTGTCCTGTAGCCCCGTAATAAAAGCGTGAGAGGAAGAAAAGCCACCATAAACGCCGGCGATCCAACCGCCGAAAATACCTAGAAACATTGAAATGGCAATTACGAAAGGATAAAATAGAAGGGCGATAATTTTTGGAAAAACAAGGTAGTTCAATGAATTTATGCCCATTACCTCGAGCGCATCAATTTGCTCCGTAACACGCATGGAACCTATACTTGAGGTAATAAAAGAACCAACTTTACCTGCCATAATGATGGAAATGAAAGTTGGGGCAAATTCCAAAATTACCGATTGGCGCGTAGCAAAACCAATTAGGCTTTTTGGGATGAGCGGATTATTCATATTCAGAGCGGTCTGGATGGCAACAACCCCGCCCACGAAGAAGGATATAAAGGAAACAATCCCTAAAGAGCTGATAATGAGATCGTCTATTTCCTTAAAAATAAGATGGCGCAACACAGATGTTTTGGTAAAGCTGCCAAACACCTTTTTTATCATTAAAAAATACGAGCCAATATCCTGTAAATACTTCATAAAACTATCGCTTTGGCTAAAGTAACAAAATTAGCCGACTGTTTTTGAAAAAATAAAAAAGATGAAACAAAGAAGAAAATAGAATAGAGAAAAGTGAATAGAGAAATAAAAATTGATTCCATTTCCAACTCGCGAATCCCAAATCACTTCTTCAGAAGCGACATCATTTTATGGTAAATTTCGGTATTTTCATATATTCCACCGAATTGGTCGGCCCCGGGTCCTTCCGCAAAAACTGGGACCATTGTCCCGGAATGTCCCGTAGTGGAAAAACTGGGTTTTATTTTGTTGTAATCCGTCCCATCTGATGCAAGCGTAAAACCACCAGTTTCGTGATCGGCGGTTACGATTACCAAAGTTTCTCCATTCTCTTTTGCAAAATCCAATGCCACACCGAGGGTTTTGTCGAAATCCAATAATTCTTCAATTAAATAATTGGCATCATTGGCGTGGCCGCCCCAATCAATTTGGCTTCCTTCAACCAGTAAAAAAAAGCCATCTTGGTTTTTTGAAAGTTTTTCCAAAGCGAGTTTGGTAGCGTTGGGCAGAAAGTCGCCGCGACCTTCATTATTTTGAGGCATACCATCTTCGGCTAATAGAATTATTTCCTTTCCTTCGGAAGGATTTGACGGGAGTTTATCAGTAATTACGGAATAGCCGTTTTGCCTCATTTCTTCAAAAAGATGCTTTCCGTCCTTTCTCTTTTCAAAAAATTTGGAGCCACCGCCGGCGAAAAAATCCACACCAGATTTTGGGGCGTAAGTCGCAATTTCATCATATAAATATCTGTATTTCACATGGGCATAAAAACTAGCCGGTGTCGCATGTACAATGGATGAAGTAGAAATTATACCTGTAGCGAAACCTTGCTTATGCAATTGTTCAATAATAGTGGGAATTGGAATGGTATCCCTGTTCACCCCGATAGCTCCGTTGTAAGTTTTTATTCCCGCCGAAAACACGGTCGCGCCGGCAGCGGAATCTGTAATCAAATCGCTTTGGGAAGAAGTTTTGCTGAGGCCGATGGTGGAAAACCGTTCAAAATTAGGAGTTCCATTTTTATAATAAATAGCTGCGGAAACTTGACTGAGTCCCATTCCGTCACCTACAAGAAGAATTATATTTTTTGGTTTTTGTATTTCCTGCGGTGTACTGGTAATCTTATTTTCCTTGACCTGGACAGAGACACACGAAATTGATATAAATGGTAAAATTAAGAGAAGTGATAGGGAAATAAATTTACTTTTCATTGAGGAGTTTTAAATGAAAAGCAAAAATACGTATATATGGAATTTTAAAAGTTAATGGAACGTTATTTACCGCAACAGTTTATTTTTAATGCCCTGCCACCTCAAATTTCTGATAAATTCGCCTTCTTTTTCTGAAACGATAAAAGGAAGGTTTTCTTTTTTCGCATCTCGAAAACCCTTAATACAGTCAAGAAAATATGGAAAGCTATTTTTTCTAAAGGCAAGTTTTCCTGAAGCAACCATAGTTAAGAGAAAACCATAGCGCATTTTGTAAAACGCTTCGCCTTGTTTGTACCGTGCGGATTGTGAATATACTTTCCCGGTGGGTTTTAGGTGTTTTACGTGTAAAGAAGTATCCGTTTTTATTTTCCAGCCGTGGTATCGTGCCAAAAGTTCGTCCACTGTGTCCCAGCCCATCGTGTTTCTTAGGCCATTAATTTCTGAAAAACATTCTTTTCCATAAGCTTTCAATGCGCCCCGAATGTGGTCTTTATTGGTGAGATTTTCCAAAACCCATTTTCCGTTTTTTTCGATATAGCAGAAACCGCCTGCCATTCCGCATTGGTTATCTTCTTCAAATATCTCTGAAATTTTTTCCAAATAATTCTTCGGAAAAATTAGGTCTGCGTCAAATTTGCAAATTATATCGAAGGAGTTGTTCAAGGTTTCAAATCCTTTATAAAAAGCATTGATTACCTTGCTTCCGGGTTGATGTTTTTTTTCAGAATTATGGAATACGCCGTTTATAAAACTATATTTTTCTGAAAATTTATCAATAATTTGTTGTGTGCCATCTGTGGAAGCATCATTAACCACCACGATTTTTTTCGGAAGATATGATTGCTCCACAAGCGATTGAAGGGTTTTGGCTAAAAATGCTTCCTCATTATGGGCGGGTATGACGATGCAGATATCCATTAAACCCGTTCCGCATAAACCAAATAATATCGGGGGGTAATTCTTCTAAGAATTGGTCGAATTCCTATTTTTTTTACCGGATTGATAAATTTTTCATGCTTTATTATTCGCCATCCCGCCTTTTCCAAAAGCCAATCGAACTGCCAATCCTCAAATTCGTGGTAATGCCTGTCGCGCTCGTCGGTTTTGCTTTTATAGGCCGAAGCGAACCAAAGCTTCAAAGGAACTGAAGCTACCAATTTTTTTGCTTTAATGTCCTGCAAAACATTGAAGGGGGAAACTAAATGCTCAAAAATTTCAAACGCCGTAACTACATCAAATCCATCGTTTTTTACCGCTGCGGTTTCAATATCCAGATCTTCGCCTTTCGTATTTGTTACGTTGAAACCTTCTTTTAAAAGCAATTCCGAAAAAGGATTTTTAACGCCGAGATCAAGTATTTTTTCATCTTTCGAAATAACTTCGCTCAAAAAACGGAAGGTGTGCTTATATCTTTTTTTGGGGAATTTGCCTTCGTACATAATTCTGAAGTAATTTAAACCCTATAAACTATCGCATTGATATTCATTCCTGCGCCCACACTTGCAAAAATAACGGTATCGCCTTTTTGTATCGAGTGGCCTTTTAGTTCACCGTTTAAAACCAAATCGTACAAAGTTGGGACGGTGGCTACACTGCTGTTGCCCAGTTCGCCGATACTCATCGGCATAATGTTTTCGGGAGGGGTGAGGTCGTGTAATTTATAAAAGCGGGTAACAATCGCCTCGTCCATTTTTTCATTGGCTTGGTGAATGAAGATTTTTTTCACATCGCCAATGTCTACACCACTTTTTTCGAGACAGGTTTTCATGGCGTCCGGCACGTTGCTCAGTGCGAATTCATAAATTTTTCGGCCGTACATTTTTATATATCGACGATTGTCCTTTTTTTCCAAATTATTGCTTTCGCCAAAAAATATAAAATGTGCTTCCTCAAAAGCAAAAGTGGCGCTGTAGTGGGAGAGTATGCCACCTTCTTCGGAAGATTTCTCAACAATAGCTGCGCCCGCTCCGTCACTGTAAATCATCGAATCGCGGTCATGCGGATCAACAACCCGCGAAAGTGATTCAGCTCCAATAACCAAACATTTTTTTGCGATTCCAGCATTTATAAACGCGTTTGCCTGTATCATTCCCTCTATCCAGCCGGGGCAGCCAAAGAGCACATCGTAGCCTACGCAGGACGGATTCTGAATTTTTAGGTTGTGTTTTACGCGTGTGGCAATACTCGGTACGGTGTCACTCTGTACAGAGCCAGCCTTTACATCGCCATAGTTATGGGCAACGATAATATAATCCAGTTCCTCTTTATTGATGCCGGAATTTTTTAGGGCGTTCTCTGCAGCGAAGGACGCGATATCTGAAGTTGTAAGATTTTTAGGAAGATAGCGTCGTTCCTTAATTCCGGTAATGGCTTTGAATTTTTCAATTATGCTATCATTTTTATGGCCGAAGGGCGTGCCGTCTGCATTGAAAAAATGATGATTTCCGAAATGTTCATTTTTCGCAATTTCACTTGGAATATAACTACCTATGCCGGTGATTTTTACACTCATATATTGAAAATATTTATTAAAAATACGGAAAAATCGGTATTCAGTTTTTTAGTTGTGGATAGTTAAATTTTGTTTCTACTGATTGCTGTCTACTAATTACGCTTCCATATAACTCTCTATTGGGTCGCAGGTACAAATAAGGTTTCGGTCGCCATAGGCATCATCAACCCTACGAACGGCTGGCCAAAATTTGTTTTCCATAATTGATTCCATTGGGAAAGCCGCTTCCTGCCGTGTGTACGGGAAATCCCAGGTATCTGCCGTAAGCATTTGCAAGGTGTGCGGCGAATTTTTAAGAACGTTGTTAGGATTATCCTTATCTGCTGCATCTATTTCTTTTCTTATAGAAATCATTGCATCGCAAAATTGATCGAGCGAGGTTTTGCTTTCACTTTCCGTAGGCTCGATCATAAGCGTTCCGGCAACCGGAAAGGAAACGGTTGGGGCATGGAAACCATAATCCATCAAACGTTTGGCAATGTCGGTCACTTCAATTCCGTGAGCTTTAAAAGGGCGACAATCCACAATCATCTCGTGCGCGGCACGGCCTCTTTCACCCGTATAAAGTACTTCGTAATGGCCGTTCAATCTTTCTTTTATATAATTCGCATTCAAAATTGCATATTGGGTGGCTTTTTTCAAACCATTTACCCCGAGCATACAAACGTAGGCGTAAGAAATAAGGCAAACCAAAGAACTGCCATAAGGTGCAGCCGATATTGCAGAAATAGCTTTTTCGCCACCAGTTTTTATAATTGGGTTAGAAGGTAAAAACGGAACCAATTGTTCGGCCACACAAATAGGGCCAACGCCTGGACCGCCCCCACCGTGCGGGATCGCAAATGTTTTGTGAAGGTTTAGGTGGCAAACATCTGCGCCAATGGCGCCGGGATTCGTCAACCCTACCTGTGCGTTCATATTTGCGCCGTCCATATAAACCTGTCCGCCGTATTGGTGGATAATACTGGTAATTTCCCTAATCCCAGATTCGTAAACCCCGTGGGTGGAAGGGTAGGTAACCATTAAGCAGGAAAGATTGTCTTTATGTTTTTCGGCTTTCTCCCGTAGATCGTCGATATCAATGTTGCCTTCTTCGGTAGATTTTGTTACCACCACTTGCATACCCGCCATTACGGCACTTGCAGGATTGGTTCCGTGGGCCGAAGATGGGATTATACAGATATTTCGGTGATGCTCGTTTCTCGATTCGTGATAGGCCCTAATAACCATCAATCCCGCATATTCGCCCTGTGCGCCACTGTTTGGCTGAAGGGAAGTACCGCTGAAACCGGTTATTTCGGTCAATTGTTTTTCGAGTTTTTTCAGAATTGTTTGATAGCCTTCGGCCTGCTCAACGGGAACAAAGGGGTGCATATTCGCCCACATCGGGTCGCTCAATGGCAGCATTTCCGCGGCGGCGTTCAATTTCATGGTGCAGGAACCCAACGAAATCATGGAATGGTTTAGGGAAAGATCCTTTCGCTCCAATTTTTTGATGTAGCGCATCAAATCGGTTTCGCTGTGGTAACTGTTAAAAACTTTCTGCTGTAAAAACTCGGTTTTACGTGCAACTTCCTTCGGAATTTTATTGCCTGTTTCCAGTTCCGTTAACTTTTGGTATTCATTTTTATTCGCTTCGGAAAAAATAGAAAGTATTTTGTTAAGGTCTTTGACGGTCGTGGTTTCATTAATAGAAATGGATACCGTTTCATCATTGGGATAGTAGAAGTTTACTTCTTTCGCTTCCGCCAAAAATTTGATTTTCGTGGCATCAGTTTTAATCGCAATCGTATCAAAATAAGTGTCATTTACTTGTTCAAACCCAAGTTTTTCCAAAGCATTTGCAAGGGTGGCGGCACCATTATGTACTTTTTTGGCGATGTATTTAAGTCCTTCCGGCCCGTGATATACGGCGTACATTCCCGCCATAACAGCAAGAAATACCTGCGCGGTACAAATATTTGAAGTTGCCTTGTCCCGTTTTATATGTTGCTCCCTTGTTTGAAGCGCCATCCGCAGTGCTCTATTGCCGTCCGTATCTTTTGTAACACCAATTATGCGGCCGGGAATACTTCTTTTATAAGCTTCCTTCGTTGCGAAAAATGCAGCGTGTGGGCCTCCGTAACCTAACGGAATTCCGAAACGTTGCGTAGTTCCAACTACCACATCGACGCCAAAATGGCCAGGCGACTCCAGCATCACAAGGCTCAAAATATCGGCCGCGACGGCAACTTTTATTTGCGCATCATTGGCCTGTTGAATGAAACTTTTATAATTGTGGACCTTCCCGGTTCTGCCCGGATATTGAAGAATGGCACCGAAAAATTCTTCCGCAAAATCAAAATCCTCGTGATTGCCAACCACAAGTTCTATCCCCAAAGGCTCGGCGCGGGTTTGCAACAATGAAAGTGTCTGCGGCAATATTTCGTCCGAAACGAAAAATTTTGAAGCATCGTTTTTCTTTTTATCCTTTTCCCGCACATTGAACAAAAGCGACATCGCCTCGGCGGCGGCCGTAGCTTCATCGAGAAGGGAAGCGTTAGCTAACTCCATCCCCGTTAAATCTGTAATCATTGTTTGGAAATTCAACAGCGCCTCCAATCTTCCCTGTGCAATTTCTGCTTGATAAGGCGTATAAGCGGTGTACCATCCCGGCGTTTCCATAATATTTCGCTGGATAACGGGAGGTGTAATGGATTGGTGGTAACCAAGACCAATATATGTTTTAAAAAGCTTGTTTTTTGTGGAAAGCTCAGTAATGTGCTCCAAATATTCCTGCTCGCTCATGGCGGTTTCCAGGTTGAGATTTTCCTTCAGAATGATATCATCTGGAACAGTTTCATAAATCAACTGGTCTATAGAACTTACACCAATTGTTTCTAGCATTTCAGGGAGGTCATTTTTCCGTGGGCCTATGTGGCGGGAAGCAAAAGAATCTGTATTCATAGTAAATTTTCCTTCTATTTCGCACAGTTATTGTCTGGCGGCTAACTTTTTAATATTTCTGTTTTTTTTAATTGCTTGTATTTATTTCAATACTTGGCAATAAGGTGGCAAAATTACAATTTTAAACGGTATTTACTGGGCTTTTAACGACCGCATGAATATAATTTTTCAACTAAATAAAAAGGTTACTAACACTTTGGCTATTTTTGGGATATGAACCACGCCAGACGCATTTTCGCCTTCTACATAAACAGTAGCATACACTTAGGTTTTGTGGTGGTCGCACTTTTGGCAATTACGATTTTTGAGTTCAATCTTCAGGTTCCGAAATCACTTTGGCCTTTCGTTTTTTTAGGCACTGTAACTGGATACAATTTTGTAAAATATGCTAAGATTGCCGGCTTGCACCATCGAAGTTTGACGGATTCGCTGCGAACCATCCAGATTTTTTCATTTTTATGTTTTGTGGTTCTGTGCTTTGTAGCGTTACACCTTTCCTTTAAAACCTTAGCAGTAACCGCAGGATTGGCACTACTCACTTTTTTTTACGCCGTTCCTCTTTTGAACAATAAAAACCTTAGGACACTTCCTGCGCTGAAAATTTTTATTGTAGCCGTGGTTTGGGCAGGAATTAGCGTTTTGGTTCCAGTGTTTGCTTCCGATGAGCCTTTAGATTTGGACATCTGGCTGACCTTTTTTCAAAGATTATTGATTGTAATTGTACTTACTCTTCCTTTTGAAATTCGGGATATTCCTTACGACTCTTTTGCTTTGAAAACGTTTCCGCAACAACTGGGGGTGCGCAACACAAAATTAATGGGTATTCTATTTCTTGTAATTTCCGTAGCATTGGAATTTTTCAAAACTTTAAGCGCAAAGCCTTACTTGATAGGGCTTGTAGTTTTTTGTTTGCTATTGGGTGCGATGTTGGTAATTTCAAAAACCCATCAAAAACGTTATTTTGCGTCTTTTTGGGTTGAAGGCCTTCCATTAGTGTGGTTTGTTATCCTGTGGCTGTTCCAAAATTTTGGACTTTCCTGAAAAAAAAGTGAAGCGATTAGGAGTTCTGCTGCATCCGTTCCTTTAGGCGCTCCTTTTCCTCGAGGCTCAAGGTTTTCACTTTTGAAGTTTTAACGGCTTTGGTGAGTTTTCCGTTATTGCTGGTGTAACCCTGACAGATCGTACAAAAAAATAGGTGCAATTTAAGCCACGCTTTTTCTAAAAAAGAAGCCTCTTTATATTGTTTTTTGTCGCAGATATGCTGTGCCTCCTCGCACTTAATTAACCAACCCATATATTATTTATTGAACCAATTTTTCTCCAAACATTCCATCAGTGATTTTCTGGCGCGATGGATAATTACCCAAAGGTTAGACGGTGTTATTTTGTATTCTTTACAGATGGCGTCAGTATCGTATTCCTCAATTGTTTTAAGTTTGAATATTTCAGCCTGTTTTTCATTGAGTTTTTCCAAACATCCAAGAATTGCCATCCCCAACTCTTCGTTTTCCATAGTGTCCTCCGCGGTCTTATCATAGGGATCTGCGGCCTGTTCTTCCAGCCAATCGCCTTCATTTTCTTCCCTGTAATTTATGTGTACCTCGGCCTTTCCTTTATTGGAGTTGCTTTTTCGGTAATGATCAATAATTTTTCTTTTTAAAATAGATATTAACCAAGTGCGCTCACTGGCTTCACCTTTAAAATTTTCTTTCGATTTTAAACCTGCCAAAAAAGTTTCGGAAATCAAATCCTGTGCAATCTCATGGTCGTTCACCCGCACAATGGTGTAATTGTACAGATAATCGGCATATTTATCGACCCAGGTTTCAGGGTGTAAAAATTCCACAACAATTTTTTTTGATTATTTCAAATATAGGAAAGTTTAGGGGAAGCCAAACTCCTTTTTGAAACTGCTTCGGCTATATTAATCCTGCACGTTTCAACAGTGCCTCTGGATCGGGTTCCTGACCGCGAAATTGTTTGTAAAGTTCCATCGGGTCCATCGTTCCTCCCTGCGACAGCACGAACCCCTTAAATTTATCCGCAACCTTTTTGTTGAAAATTCCTTCCTGTTTAAAAAGTGCGAAAGCGTCAGCATCCAGAACCTCTGCCCATTTATAACTATAATATCCAGCAGAATAACCGCCTTGGAATATATGTGAAAAAGAAGTGCTCATGCAATTTTCGGCTACATCGGGATAGAGTTGGGTATCTTCAAAAGCGGCAATTTCAAAAGACTTTACATCCTTTACGTTTGAAGGATCGCCTCCGTGCCACGCCATATCGAGCAAGCCGAAACTCAACTGCCGCAATGTTGCCATTCCTTCCAAAAATGTGGCCGATTCCTTTATTTTTTCAACATATTCCATCGGTATCATTTCCCCGGTTTTGTAATGTTTGGCGAAAAGTTCCAGCGTTTCTTTTTCATAGCACCAATTTTCTAAAATCTGGCTCGGCAATTCCACAAAATCCCAATAAACACTCGTGCCGGAGAGGCTCGGGTAGTGCGTGTTGGCCAACATTCCGTGCAGCGCGTGCCCAAATTCGTGAAAAAGCGTGGTAACCTCGTTAAAAGTAAGTAGCGAAGGTTTGCTCGCGGTAGGTTTTGTAAAGTTGCAAACAATTGAAATATGCGGACGGTCATTTTTGCCCGTCTTTATTTGCTGTGGTTTATAGGAAGTCATCCAAGCGCCGTTACGCTTTCCGGGCCGCGGATGGAAATCGGCGTAGAAAATGGCCACCAATTCGCCTTCATCATCTTTCACTTCAAATGTTTTTACATCTGCGTGATATTTGTCGATGTTTTGCACTTCTTCAAAATGAAGGCCGTATAATTTTTCGGCAACGGTGAAAACGCCATTAATTACATTTTTAAGTTCAAAAAAGGGTTTCAGCTTTTCGTCATCCAGATTGAATAATTTCTGTTTCAGTTTTTCCGAGTAATAGGCGCCGTCCCACTTTTCCATATGATCGATACCATCGAGTTCCTTTGCGTAGGCGGTTAATTCGTCAAACTCCTTTTTTGCCGCGGGTTTTGCCTTTGCTAAAAGTTCATATAAAAATGATTTAACTTTTTCCGGTGTTTCGGCCATTCTTTCTTCGAGAACAAAATGGGCGTGACTATTATAACCCAATAAATTCGCCCGTTTATGCCGAAGGGTTGCAATTTGCAAAACGTTCTTTTGGTTATCCAGTTTATCGTTATGGAAACCTTTGGCTCCAAAAGCGATTGCCATTTTCTTTCTGAGTTCCCGATTATCCGCATAAGTCATAAAAGGAACATAGCTCGGGTAATCGAGGGTGAAGATCCAGCCCTCTTTTTTCTTTTCGGCTGCAGTTTGCGCGGCGGCTTCTATAACACCTTCGGGCAGGCCGGAAAGGTCTTTTTCGTCTAAAATATGAAGTTCGAATCTATTGGTTTCAGCCAAAACATTTTCGCCAAAAGTGAGGCTCAGTTTTGAAAGTTCAGTATCTATTTTTCGCAATTCGCTCTTTTTTTCTTCGGAAAGATTTGCGCCGTTGCGGGAAAAGGATTTGTATTTTTTATCGAGAAGCATTCGCTGCTCGGCGTTCAGATTTAGGGAATCTTTCTGCTTGTAAACTGTTTTTACCCTTTCAAATAAGGCTTCATTCAACAAGAGGTCATTACTGAATTCGGTAAGCAATGGCGAGATTTCCTGCGCTATTTTTTGGATTTCGTCATTGGTTTCGGCGCTGTTCAAATTGAAGAAAATACTCGTGGCACGGTCCAATTGCTCACCCGTGTTTTCCAATGCTTCAATGGTATTTTGAAAAGTTGGAGCTTGCGAATTTGAAGTTAGTGTATCTATTTCTTCCTTTGTTTTTGCAATCAATTGTTTTATTGCGGGGAGGAAATGTTCGTTTTTTATTTTTGAAAATGGGGCGGTGTTGTATGAATGTAATAATGGGTTTTTCATAAGGTAAATTAATTGTTTGTCTGGTCGAGCGCAGTCGAGACCTCTTCCTTGGTTGGCCTATACTTTGAATGTGTCATATTTCTACATTCTGCCAATATTTGAAGCATCTCAAAATCTTCGTTTGCAAGGGCAATCTTTTTATGCGCACTCCATTTTTTTATTTTCTTTTCAAAATAGATTGCTTGATGTACCTCGTTGAATTCTTGATGAAATATCAATTCCACTGGTCTTCGTTTATAAGTAAAACAAGATTTATTTAATCCGATTTGGTGTTCGTCAAATCTTCTTGAAATGTTATTCGTAAATCCAGTATAGAGTAACCCATCCGAACATTTAAGAATGTAAATGTAGTATGATTTCATAAGTCAGTCTTAAAAGAAGGTCTCGACTGCGCTCGACCTGACACCAAATACTATTTTTAATACATTGACCTCGCTTAAATCTAGGTTTTATTTTTTCAGATTCTTCGCGCCTTCTTCAACCTTCATTTTCAAACCTTCCTTATAGGCCAAAATTTTATCCAACACACATTTATCAGCGGCGCCGATGATTTGCGCGGCAAGGATTCCTGCATTTTTGGCGCCGTTCAGCGCTACCGTTGCAACTGGAACGCCACCCGGCATTTGTAGAATGGAAAGCACGCTATCCCACCCATCAATACTATTGCTCGATTTTACGGGGACGCCGATAACGGGCAAGGGTGAAAGGGAGGCGATCATTCCCGGAAGGTGAGCCGCACCGCCGGCTCCGGCAATAATTACTGAAATACCCCGCGTGTGGGCGTTTTTACCGTAATCGAAAAGTTTGTCTGGGGTGCGGTGGGCGGAAACTATGTCAACCTCCACCTCAATGTCGAATCCTTTTAGAATATCCACAGCTTCCTGCATTATCGGCAGGTCGCTGGTGCTTCCCATTATTATTGCTACTTTCTTCATAAAATTCCAAATTTTTTAAATTCCAAATTTCAAGCTTGTTATTCCAAAATTTTGGATTTTGGAATTTGAGATTTGGTGCTTATTCAGTAATAACTTCAATCGTTTTCTTAACCTCCTCCGCAATCTTTCGCGCTTTGTTGAGGTCTTTGTTTACTATAGTTACATGGCCCATTTTTCTAAAAGGACGGGTTTCTTTTTTGCCGTAAATGTGGGGAGTTACGCCCTCCATCTTTAGAATGTCGGCAATATTTTTATAGACAACTGGGCCGGTGTGGCCTTCGGCGCCAACCAAGTTCACCATTATGCCTCCCACTTTGCTTTCTGTACTTCCCAGTGGCAAATTTAAAATCGCTCTTATTTGTTGTTCAAATTGGTTGGTGAAACTGGCTTCAATGCTATAATGGCCGCTATTGTGCGGACGCGGTGCGACTTCGTTCACGAGAATTTCATCATCTTCTGTCTGGAACATTTCAACTGCTAAAAGTCCCACATGTTTAAATGCTTCGGAAACTTTGGTGGCAACGGCTCTTGCTTTATTTGCCACCGCTTCTTCAATTCTTGCTGGACAGATTACGTACTCCACTTGGTTTGCTTCGGGGTGGAATTCCATTTCTACAACTGGATAGGTTTTTACTTCTCCGGAAGGGTTTCGGGCAACGATTACTGCCAATTCATTTTTAAATGGAATTAAGTTTTCCGCAATGCAAGCACCTTCTGAAAGGGGAATTACATCTTCCGCCTCGCGAATAATGCTCACGCCCTTGCCGTCGTAACCGCCGGTGCAGCTTTTCCAAACAAAGGGAAAATCTATTTTTTTGAGGGTTATGGCTTCATTTAATTCGTCCTTATTCTCATAAATTTTAAATGGAGAAGTAGGAATATTGTGCTCTAAATAAAATTGTTTCTGAATGCCTTTATCCTGAATATTTCTGAGCGTTGAGGCGCTGGGATATACTTTTATTCCTTCACTTTCCAACTTTTCGAGTGCCTCGATGTTTACACCCTCAATTTCAAAAGTAAGTACGTCAACCTTTTTTCCGAAGTTGTAAACGGTATCATAATCCATTAAATCGCCTTGTTCAAAATTATCGGTGGCGATTCGGCAGGGGGCTTCGGCGCTGGGGTCTAGAACACTGGTACGGATGTCCCATTTTCGGGTTTCGTAAAGCATCATCTTGCCCAACTGTCCGCCTCCAAGAATGCCGAGGGTAAAATTGGAAGAGAAATAATCCATATAGTTGTTAATTGATGGTTTTCTGCAAAGATAGTAAAAGTGGATAGGGGAGTTTTGCAATGGGTGATTATGTTTTTAAGAATTGATATTTGTGGCCTGAGGTATAAGTTGGTGATATGTCCTTCATTATAGATTACTTTTTTTCGGCCTTTGACTTTTTTTGATGGTTTTAAATTATCGCCTATTTTTATAGTTCCTATCTAAAACTATTCAGAATGTCGAAAAAGCTATCACTGAAATTATCAAAAGAACAGCAGTTAAGTCTTCTCGACATCCTACAGACGCGTTTCGAAAAAAACATGCACCGCCACAAGAATATTTCTTGGAACACTGTTTTGAAAAAACTTGAAGACCAGCCCGAAAAATTAGCATCGTTGGATGCTATGGAAGAAACCGGAGGTGAACCCGATGTGGTTTGGCAAGACCCAAAAACTGGCGAAATTCTGTTTTATGATTGTTGTGACGAAAGTCCTAAAGGCAGACGCAGCATTTGCTACGACCGAGAAGGTTGGGAAAGCAGAAAGGAGCACCGCCCCGACAATACTGCAATTGACATGGCCGAGGAAATGGGCATTTCACTTTTGAACGAAAAGGAATATCGCCATTTGCAAACCCTCGGTACTTTTGATGCCAAAACCTCGAATTGGCTGAAAACTCCGGATGCCATTCGGAACTTGGGAGGTGCAATTTTTGGTGACTTTCGCTATGGGACTGTTTTTGTTTATCACAATGGAGCCCAATCCTATTACGCGGGCCGCGGATTTCGTGGGGTGTTGCGGGTATGAATTTGGATTGTGGGATTGTTGGATACTTCGATTTTTTTTAAGCAAATGGGCGTTACTTCTTAATACATAGATGCTTTTCTTCTATTTTTCACCCCACTTCTTTTCATTCTTCAATCCTTTGTTTATGTGAAGTAAACGAACTGTAACAAGGTGTTTTAGATTTTCTTATGCCTCATTTAACAAAAGTTTGGAGCGGTACATTCTCGATTTTGCCATAGAGCATGTATTTTGAGGTTAGTAGAAATTAATATTAATCAACCTTAAAAAAAAATTATGGCAGAAATTGAAATTGAAAAGAAAAAACCTATTTGGCCTTGGATTGTAGGCTTGCTAATTTTAGCCGCTTTGGTTTATTTTTTATTCTTCGCAAATAATGAAGATGATGATATAAACGAAGTAGAGACCACGACCACGGAACAAGTAGTTGACGACAACGACAGTATGGACGACACGGCGAATTATTCTGAAGAGTCCGATGTCGACACCTACACTACTTATATTAATGACCCACAAATGGGCTTGGATCACGAATATACCCACGGCGCACTTGCAAAACTTATTGCCGCAACCCGGGCAACAGCAGATGCCGTAAATGTGGATATTAAAGCAGACCTTTCCGAAGCGAATGCAAAGGCACAGGAAATTATGAAAGATCCAATGTCATTGAAACACGCCGACAAGATTAAAGACGCGGGACAATCAATTACCCGCGCACTACACACCATTCAGACTGAAAAGTTTCCAGGATTGGAACAACAGTATAATGAAGTGGAAACGGCTGTCTCAAAAATCGATGATGTAACGCCTACCCTTGATCAAAAGGATACTGTTAAGGATTTCTTTAGCAAGGCAGGTAATTTACTAACCTCAATAAATAATCAATAATGGAAAAAGATAATAAGAATTTATACTATTTAGATGAACTTTCAGACTATAAAGTCGCCAGTGACGACCCGGATGTACGGGGCTGGAAAGTGAATGACAAAGACCAACGCTGTATAGGAGAAGTAGATAACCTTTTGGTCAGCAAAAGTGCGGAACGCGTAGTTTATCTTGATGTAGAAGTAGATAAATCTATAATTGAAGCGAACCACAAACCTTATAGCACACGCAGCCAAGACGGCGTTCACGAATTTCTGAACGAAGATGGCGAAAACCACCTGATTATTCCTATAGGAATGGTAACCTTGGATGAGGATTCTGAAAAGGTGCATACCGAAAAAATAGACCATCAGACTTTTGCGGAAACCAAACGTAGGGCTAAAGACAAATATGTTGATCGCGAATACGAGCTTTGGGTTCTCGAAAGTTATAATCGGAGTGGAGATAATTATCCCGAAGGCGATAAACTCTACGAGCGCGACGAATTTAACCGCCGCAGTTAAGAAGAGATAATAATTTATAAGTGAACGTAAACCCCGGAATATTTTTCGGGGTTTTGTTTGTTGTAATGGCCGAGTCGGGGTAACTTAATTTAATATTATTGATAAAGTAGGCTGGTTGCATTTATATAAGTATGTTCAGGATTTTACCAGGGCTCTGGCTGGGAGATTGGCAAACAGGATGTAAGACGCGAGTTTGCGCTTTTTATAATTCAGCTTTCGACAGATTTGATATCAACTTTTATATTGCCAGATCACCTGTCTGCTATAAACTTTTTTAAAATAACCCTTCAATAAGCCCGCTTCCGTCAATAGTAATGTTTTCGGCTGCTGGTGTTGCTGGTAATCCGGGCATACGAAGAATATTGCCCGCTATGGGGATAATAAACCCAGCACCTGTTGCAATCTCAAACTCCCTAATATGAATATCAAAGTGCTCTGGACGGCCCAATAGCTTTTGGTCATCGCTAAAACTTTTTTCTGTTTTCGCCATGCATACGGGTAAATTTCCATAGCCCATCGCTTCGTATTTGCGTAATTGTGATATAGCAATATCACTTAATACAACATTTTCTCCACCATAAATGGTTTTGCAAATCTTTTCCAATTTAGTTTGCGCATGGTCTTCGAGATTATAGGTGGGATGAAATACGTCAGTACAAGAATTGGCTGCCTTGATAACTTCTCCAGCCAATGCTAAACATCCGTTTCCGCCCTTCTCCCACCCATAGCTTAAGGCTACTGGCACGCCCAGTTTTTTACAATGGTTTTCCACCAGCTGCATTTCGGCTTCCGTATCGGTGTTAAAGGCGTTTATGGAAACCACAATAGGAATTCCAAAACTTTTGAGACTGGCTATATGGCCTTCCAGATTTGGAAGTCCTTTTTTGAGCGCTTCCACGTCTTCTTTTGTAATCTCCCTCAACGATTTGCCCCCGTGGTATTTTAAGGCTCTTATGGTAGCGACCACGACAATGGTTTTGGGAGAGATTCCAGCCGCACGGCATTTTATATTCAAAAATTTCTCAGCGCCCAAATCGGAACCGAATCCTGCTTCAGTAATGGTATAATCACTTAGTGTCATTCCCATTTTTGTCGCGATAATAGAGTTGGTTCCTTGTGCAATATTGGCAAAGGGCCCTCCGTGGATGATGGCAGGATTTCCTTCAAGGGTCTGGACTAAATTGGGTTTTATGGCATCCTTTAAAAGTACGGCCATGGCACCATGGGCATTTAAATCTCTAGCGAATACAGGCTTTCCTTCCCAGGTGTCGCCCACATATATATTTCCGCATCTTTCCTTCAGGTCTTCTAAATCTGAAGTCATACAAAGAATGGCCATAATCTCTGAAGCGGCAGTTATATTGAAACCCGTTTCTCGTGGAACCCCTCCAGCTTTTCCGCCCAGTGCGGTAATAATATTCCGCAAACCACGGTCATTCATATCCATACAGCGTTTCCAAACTACAGTTCTAGGATCAATGCCAAGGCTTCTTGATTTACTTTGGATGTTATTTTCTATAAGTGCGGAAAGAAGATTATTGGCTTTTTCAATAGCGTGAAAATCTCCCGTAAAATGCAGGTTAATATCCACCATAGGTATAACCTGGCTCCACCCACCACCGGCAGCGCCGCCCTTTATGCCAAATACGGGCCCTAAACTGGGTTCGCGGATTACGGCGACGGCTTTCTTTTGTAAGATATTGAGTGCATCTACCAGGCCAATGGAAGTAGTTGTTTTTCCTTCCCCGGGAGGAGTGGGCGTGATTGCGGTGACTAAAATGAGCTTGCTCTCCTTTAACTTTTCCCCATCAATAATTGATAGGGGAATTTTTGCTTTGTCATTCCCAAAGTATTCCAGTTTCTCCTCAGCAAGCCCCAGTTTTGCACCGATTTCTTTTATATGCTTGGGGGTAACGCTCTGTGCAATTTGTATTTCGGTCATAATGATACTTTTTTATGAAGGATAAAAAATTGGATACTATTTCTGGAAAAGTGGTTTGTATTTTTCTTTTTCAAATAGAATCAAAGTGAAATTTAATAAAGCAACCACCAAAGCGGGAAGCGCATCGAAGAAATCCTGATTGGAAATACTAAAAATTAGGAATGCGACCGATAGAGGGAAAAGGACGATTAATAAAAAAGGAGTCCATTTATTAACTGTAAATAGCAATCCTAAAATAATTTCAAAAAAGTAGAGCAGGGGAAGGTACACTACTACAGCATTTATAAAATCCAGGGCATCCTCAGGCATTTTTCCATAGCTGGTAGGTAAAAAATGGAAGAATTGATTTAAGGAATACAGGATTAGAAAAAGGCCTAAGATAACTCTTAGCCAGGTTTTAAGGGATTGGTTGTTTTTCATTTTATTGAATGTTTTATAGGGTAAATTTAAAACATCAATAGAAGGGATTGTATGACAATTGTCATATGCCTTTGAAGGGGTGTAGTTTATTCCTTACATCACCCTAGCCCTCTTCCGTAAAGCTCAGGACAGGCTCTTCAAAACGGAGGGGAGGTGTTCTGGGTTTTGGTTTGTTTATAGCTTCAGAAGTGTGGTTACGATAATTCCTTTGTGGCCCTCCAGGACAACTGTTGATATTGGTGATGCTTCCTTCACCTTAAGATTAAAGGGTGCAGCCAATAGGTTTACCCCACTTCGCTTTTTCAGTCGATTCCCTTGGCCGGAAATAATGTCTTTATTGGGGACAAATTCTCCTTCGGGGATGTGTTCTGTGAGAATAACGTATTTAAATGCGGCCAGCTTGTGAACGATGCTCTTTACCTCGGCATTGGATAGATGTTGGAGTACTTGCCGAAGGATTGCACAATCTGCAGAAGGTAGATTGGCGGTGGCAATGTCCAAACATTGGAATTCTAAATTTGGGGCTTTATATTTTTCTTTATTGCGGGCAATTAGGCTGGGCACGATATCTAAGGCTGTATATTTTTGGGTGTGTTGTACCAGTTCCTTGCCAACATTAAAATCGCCGCAACCTAAATCGCAGACAGTTATTGCGTTTTCAAAAGAATTTAAAAATGTAGTCACCGCAGCGATATATGGATTTACTATTTCTGGCCGGTGGGAGCCCTCCCCGGAATAGAAATCGGTTTGGTTGCCGCCCCAAAGTTTCTTTTCATACACCTGAGTCATAGCCGCTTTTGTGGGCCAGGGGGTTTTTGGTTTTTTGGATTGATTTTCTTTTTTGTCCACGAATAAAGGTATTGTTTTTACGGTTTTCCGTAATTAGAGAAGTTAGATTTTGCTGCATTTGAAATGTATTGAGTAGTAACTTTTGCCCATGTATGGGATAGATACAATTGAATTTTAAAATATACGTATATGTGCATGTTGCCCACAAGCTGAACCCAAAGCGCAAACAGCACATTTATTTTTCCCAAACACCTCAGCCAAAGCTCTAAAAATAAAAGAACTGTTTTTTCAAACACACGAAAATAGTTTTAGCTAATATGATAAATATCATATTTATTTTCAATTTCCAATTATACTTTTAGAAGTCCAATATAATTGTTTGGATATAAATCTGTTACAATTGGATTGACAGAAATAGAAGATATTTATTTGAGGTTAACTTGACCTAAAGAAATGATGCTTACATCAATAAAAAAAATATTATTTAATAGTGTATTAGTTGTGATTTTGCTTCACACTTTTATTCCTCATCCTCATTCTGACGAGATGACGGATAAAGAACATATTACACTTCACAAAAACTCTAACACACTTTTTGATATTATAACCATTGCTTTTCACGAAAGCAACGATAAAGATTTAGACAATTTAATTGTTTCCCAATATAATATTGTTACAAAAAATTTAATAAAACATCAATATTCTTCAATAACCACACATTATGGCAATTTTTCAATAATAGAAAATAAGATTGTTGGAAAAATAATACAAAGGAATATTTTCAACCCTAATAAATTATTTATTGTTAAACTGAATGAAGTAAGAGGTCCACCATTTATGGCCTAATCAATTTCAGAATATAAAATATATTACAAACAATAAAAATTTAAAATTATGGATGCAACACATCTTCATTTAGTATTGTCACATTTCCCAATAATTGGAACAATCATTGGAATAGTGATATTAGCGTACGGTCAAATTTCCAAAAATATTGAAATACAGAAAGTAGCACTGTCAACTTTTATATTGATGGCAATATTCGCAATCCCGGTATTTCTTACTGGAGAAGGAGCGGAAGAAACAGTTGAAAAAATTTCTGGAATTTCAGAACAATTGATTAATAATCACGAAGAACTCGCAGAGAAAGCCATTTGGCTAATGGGTTTTTTAGGAATTTTATCAATGATTAGTTTTTTTGCGATTTTCAAAAAATTATCATTCGCAAAAACAATTACAATAATTACATTAATTGTTTCATTAGGAACTTTTGGAGTTTTTGCACAGCTAGGTAATTTAGGAGGAGGAATTCGTCATACTGAAATTAGCGATGCAAGCTATAATACCCAAATTAATAATGATAATCCAAAATCAGAACACGATGATGATTAATTAGCATTTTTCAAAAAAAAAATGTATTTCAATGGCGATTTTATTCTAAAAAATCGTCATTGATTATTAATAAAAACCTGCCTAGCAAAGCAATAGTTTTGAGTACAGATAAGTTTTGAGATACTCAAAACTAAACTAAAATGAACAAATTTAGTAGATTACATCGTGAATAAACCAATGTAAATTCTAGGCTACCTACGAAACCCTCACTGGTTTTAAATTCGGTATTTATTTGCTAAATAGATGCTTAAACACCTAACGTATCATATATAAAAACGTAAATGATAGAAAAAGAAGAAGAATTAGACAATTATTTAGACAGTCACTATATACACAGAAGTAATTGGTTGAGAGCTGCTGTCCTTGGAGCTAACGATGGAATTCTATCGACTGCGAGTATTGCAATTGGAGTTGCTGCAGCAAGTGATTTGCGAGAACCTGTTATTTTAGCAACTTTAGCTGGACTCGTTGCAGGTGCTTTATCAATGGCGGCTGGAGAGTATGTTTCGGTAAGTTCACAAACAGACGTAGAAAAAGCGGATATTGACCGCGAAAAGATTGAATTGATAGAAATGCCAAAACTTGAATTACAGCGATTAGCAGATATTTATGAAAAAAGAGGTTTGAAAAAAGATACCGCTTTAATTGTTGCTAAAGAATTAACCGAACACGACGCATTAGGAGCACATATTAGAGATGAATTAGGAATTAATGAAATAAGTCAAGCTAAACCTATACAAGCTGCATTTGCTTCTGGTGCTGCATTTACTGTAGGAGGTTTACTTCCATTTTTAGTAACACTCTTTCTTCCTTTGAAAAGTTTAGAATATTCACTTTACGGCTTCGCTCTATTTTTTCTGATAATTTTAGGAGCATTAGCAGCCAAAACAGGCGGTTCAAGTATAGCAAAAGCAATTATGCGAATTACATTTTGGGGAACTGTTGCAATGGGATTAACTGCTTTAGTAGGATATTTATTCAATGTGAATGTTGGATAAAAACACTACACAAAACAAATAACTGAGGTAAAAACAACACTTTTCTTCATCAGCTTTTGACAGTTTATTCTATGCTTACAGATTGAAAAAATGGATCTGTAAGCTATTCTTTTGTTTAAATTTCACATATTTTACTGCAAGCGCCCCAGCCAGATTAACCGTCCCGCTTGTGAATATTTCACCCCTCGCTGGCGCGGGCGTCATGCCCGTCTCCTCCGCATTGCTTCTCTTCAAGCTGTTCCGGCGCAAGCCTCCCCGTCGTGCCTCTTCAAACTAAATTGCCATTCCCCGATTAAAACCTATATTTGATACAACCGCCCGTTAAAAAACTGATACCTAAAACTTTCAGCGATTGATGGGTTATAAACTATCCAAACCAACTAATCCATGCCATCCATCTTCAAAACCCCAGCCATCCAAAAGTTAAAACCGTATTACCTTCTTTTTGTCTTACTGCTGGCAACCCAAGCCTGTAAGCAAAAAAGTGAAGAAACAGCATCACAGGCCTTGCCCGAAAAGGAAAGCTTTACCGTAATTAGGGGTGGGAATGTAGTGGGGCATCTAAAAGTGGACCGCGCTGGCGATACGCTGGCAATTGATTACGATTATAAGGACAACGGCAGGGGCCCATCGGTTAAGGAAACCATAGTGCTCAATGCCGATGGGTTTCCCGTGCAATGGGATATTGCGGGGAGTTCTACGTTTGGCAACACCATAGACGAACATTTTAAGCTGGACGGCACAAACGCAAGCTGGAAGGATGCTTCGGGCGAAGGCACCGCCACTTTGGAAAATCCTTCCTTTTATGTAACTCAGTCGGGGAGTCCGTATGCGCTGTTTGTAACCGCGCGGGTGCTTTTAAATACAAAGGATAATACGGTGCAGGCGTTGCCGGCGGGGCAGTTAAAGTTGACCCCCATGGAAACCCGGGAAATAGGTGCCGATTCCCTAAAAGTGGAGTTGAAAACCTATGCGCTCACGGGCGTGGATCTTGACCCTACTTATTTTATTCTGGATGAAAAGGAGCAGTTTTTTGCGATGATAGATTCAAAGTTTATCATCATCAGGGAAGGCTATGAAGGGGAGGAAAAAGACCTGCGACTTCTTGCGGAAAAATATTCTGCAGAGCGCTATGAAAGTCTGCAAAAGCGATTTGCGCACCGTTACGATAAAAATATACGCATCAAAAACGTTAGGATATTCGACCCCAAAACGCTGTCGCTAACCGATTTGGCTTCGGTAGTGGTAAGCGGCAATAAGATAGTAAGCATAGATGCCGTTGATGCCGAAAGAGAAAATGAGGTGGAAATTGATGGCGCCGGCGGAACTTTAGTGGCGGGACTGTACGATATGCACGGCCATATAGGCGAGGACGATGCGCTATTAAACGTGTTGGCGGGGGTGACTTCCGTTCGCGATATGGGCAATACCAACGAGGTGCTGGACAGTCTGATCCAAAAGATACAGTCGGGCGTTCTGGCAGGGCCGAACATTACCCGAATGGGATTTATTGAAGGGAAAAGTCCGTTTAATAGCAACAATGGGATTCTGGTTGAAAGCGAGGAAGAGGCGCTTGCGGCGGTTCAGACCTATGCCGATATGGGATTTTACGGCATAAAATTATACAATAGCATGAACGGGAAATGGGCTCCCGCTATCGTTAAAAAAGCACACGCACTGAATATGCCCGTAATGGGCCATGTGCCTGCTTTTTCCACAGCAAACGATATGATAAATGCAGGTTTTGATGAATTGACCCACATTAACCAAACCATGTTGGGTTGGGTGCTGGAGCCAGGCGAAGATACGCGAACCTTATTGCGATTGACGGCCTTGCAACGTTTGCCCGATTTGGATTTGAACAGTGCGCCCGTGCAAAAGACCTTGGATTTAATGGTGAAGAATAAAGTAGCGATGGACCCAACCTTGGCTATTCACGAACTGTTATTGCTGTCGCGGAATGGGGAAACGCAAGCGGGTGTTTTGGACTATATTGAAAATATGCCCGCCAGCGAACAACGCGATGCAAAAAGGGCGATGGCGAGTATTACGGATGAAAAGGAAGACCAAGCTTACCGCGGGGCGTATGATAAAATAGTGGCAACCTTGAAACTGATGAAGGCAAGAGGTATTTTGATTGTGCCGGGAACTGATTTGGGCGGCGCTTTTACCCTGCACAGGGAGTTGGAACTCTACCAACAAATTGGCTACACCCCTGCGAAATTATTGAAATTGGGCAGTTACGATATGGCCCAATACCTAGGGCAAAATGACCGTGGTGCCATAGCCCCGGGGATGATTGCCGATTTCTTTTTAGTTCCGGGTGATCCAACGAAGGATATAAAGGCGATAAAGAAAATTGCCTTGGTATCGCAGGGTGGGGTACTTTATTTCCCCAGTGAAGTATATCCGGAATTTGGGATTAAGCCTTTTGTGGAGAAACCAGTGGTTAAGGGGGGTTAAAAGAGGAAAGGATGAAAAGATGAAAGGACGAAATTACTATTTATATTATATTTGGTATGATGTTGACTTTTATAAAAAATATAAGGACAAAAATTTTGGTAATTGCTTTAGTGGTTGGGCTTCCATTGCAGATGTGCAGCCCCGAAAACGGTGGTGATTGCAATTGCGGCCCAATAACTGGAAGATATTTTGACATTAATGGAATGGAGTTGCACAGCTATAAAAAGACGGGGGAGAATTCCGCAGCCAGGATGGAGGAAAATGAGGTTGTGGATTATAATAATTATTCAGGTTTGAATGTTGCGTACACCGTGGATTATATAAGCCAAGCCCGTTCTAGATGGTCAAATTTTTCCCTTATACAAAGTGCGTATGCTTGTTCGTGTGTGGGCAATGGCGATAGCGGTTCCAAAAATGAAAAACTTTCCAACATAACAGTGATTACCCTTAATGATTTTGATGAAACCCACAGGGCAAATGACACCATCAACGACTTGATTTTGGCAACGGCCTATTCACCGGAAGATGAATATTTGGAAGACTATTTGTTAAACCATACGGAAGAAAATATTCTGTTCCCCGGAATCAATTTAAGGGTTGATAGAAAACCCATATTAAATGAAAACTATAAAGTGAAGGTGATTGTTGAATTGTCAACGGGCGAGGTTTATCAAAAGATAAGTGAGAATATAAAGATTAGATAATTGTCACTTGCAGAAATTTTCAAAAGCTTAAAATTAAAAAATGAAACTTTACACCTCTCTTCCAAAAGGGCTAAGACCTTTTTATGAAATAGAACTCGAAAAGTATCGCAACGAATATATGGGTGGAAATCTTGCAGCCGCTTGGCACCATTTGGAAAGAGCCCATATATTGGGCCAGCGCTATCCCTACGCCCACACTTTTGTACATTGGAAAATGTTGCAATTCGGGATTGCGATTAAGAATAAACAGGAAATCGTGGGTCAAGTACCCCGTTTGGTTTTTGGGGGTGTGAAGTCTTTTGTGGGGAAAGTTCCTGTTGGCAATCCCGGAGGGGCGAATGTGCCTCCCCTTAAACCATTTCCCATTGAAAAAGAGTTAGAGGAAATTTTTATAATAGCGGGTGCAAGCGCTATAAACGCTTAAACAGCTATCTACAAATGGATAACCGACAATTTACCAACTAATGACTATGAACGGACCTCTAAAAATGAATGGATGTGTTTTACAGAAATTTTCTAGTATCCACCATATCTTTTTCTTCTGAATAATAAACTTTCTAAATTCCTTAACAGCCATTGTGCGCTGTATTTTGTTTCTTAAAAAGAAAAACGAACTATGGAATTAAAGAACAAAATAGCAGTAGTAACGGGAGCAAGTGGCGGAATAGGCACTGCCAGCTTTCTCCTGAATTCAATATAAAGGTAACCTCTATAGAGCCCGGCACGGTTGATACCGATTTGCGCGAGGATATTACCGATAAGGAGCTATTGGAAGATAAGGATTACGGCGGCGACGAACCCAAACTTGATGCGAATGCTATTGCCCGGGCTGTAGTATATGCCGTGTCGGAGGCTGATGAGGTTAATATAAACGAAATTCTAATAAAGCCTACGGGCAAGTCCTAAACATAATTTTGGGTAAATGCACTATTAATTTTCCCTATTATTAAAATACTGCCTCAACATCGGAATCTGTATGCAGAGCATTAATGCGAAGAGCATAATGGCATAGCCTGAAATTTTTGAAGGCGTGAAGGCAGGAACGATTTTGAATAGTGAAAAACTCTCCATAAAATTGAACGATGGGGTCGGCAAATCTATGGGTGCGGGCTGCAGCAAAAACCATAAATAACCCGTAATTCCAACAACGGTGGCTGCAATAACAATCCAAATATATTTTGGAATCAATGGATGGTAACGAAAGCTGACACTTTTTTGTTGGGCGTTTATCGCCGCCAATACGTTATCGGTAAACTGAAAGGAAGGCGTTTCCAAAGGGGATTTTTGCACCATTTTGGACACCAACTGTTCTAACTCTTTAGCTTCTTGCTCTTTCATAACTTTCAATTGTTTCGGGTTCCATCCGTTTTTTAAAAATGCTTGCCAGCCTTTTTCTGGCTCGGTGGATATTTACTTTTACCGTGTTCGGTGCCATATCCACAATTTTTGAAATCTCTTCCAAAGATAATTCCTCAAAATAAAATAGTGTCAGCAAAAAACTATCCTTACTCGCCAACTCCTGCAAACAGTCCTGTATTGTCTGTTGCTGTTCCTTTTCCTCCAAAGCATCCAAGGCAGTATCCAAGGTTTTAATTTGGTGTTCGGTATAGGAATCTATGGCAATTTCACTTTGCCGCCGATTGTTCTTTTTTATTCGGTCCAAACAGGTGTTATAAGCCACTTTATAAACCCAGGTCGACAATTTTGAATCGCCCTTAAATTTGGAAAGCGATTTAAAAATTTTTACAAATGTGTCCTGCGAAACCTCTTCGGCCTCCTCGCGATTCTTCAACATTCTTATTGCCAATGTAAACACCAAATCCTTGTACTTGTCCACAAGCATGGCAAATGCTTGGGTGTTTCCCCCAATAATTTCTTGGATGATGGACGTTTCGTGGTCGGTGGTCATTTGATGATAGGACGACGGTAAGTAAAGGTAGGTTACAGTGGGATTGAAAAAATAAATTTCGAATAAAATGTAACCTAAATTGAAAAGGTGTCGTCATAAACTATGAACGCATTAAAATCAATCAATTTAAAACTAACATTATGGGATCAGAATTTATAGTAATGCCGCTACTTATCGCAGCCGTCTTCGGAATCTTTTATCTACATTATTCCACACGTAACCGCGAGCGCATGGCACTTATAGAAAAAGGGGCGGATGCCAGTATTTTTGTAAAGGGAAAAATGCGCACCGCGCCAATTTGGAAAATACTTATTTTGAATCTGGCCCTCCTTTCCATGGGCATTGGGATTGGTATTTTTATCGCATCCATCCTCAGCTATAATATGGGCGTGGAAGAGGATGTTGCCTATCCGGGTACAATTTTCCTAATGGCGGGTATTAGCTTGTTCGCCGGCTTTACCCTAACTAAAAATTTGGAAAAGGATAAATAGTTTTAGAAAAGAATTTATTTGTCCGGTCGAGCGCAGTCGAGACCTAATTCAAAGCCAAAATCTTTGAGTTCTCGACTGCGCTCGAACTGACATTAAGCAACTTTTCAGTTTATCTAATAATATGCAAATGGCTATAATGTAGTTGTTTGTATTTTTAATACCCACCGCAACTAACAAATCAATCAAAATTATGAAATCAAAAAAATCTTTTTTTCGAATTGCCTTTATCGCAATTCTTCTTTTCCTATCCACAATCCCGTCCGTTTTTGGGCAGAAAAAAAATGAAAAAATTGAAGCCCTTTTAAATAAATATACCGAATATGGACAATTCACCGGCTCTGTTTTGGTAGCGGACAACGGCAAGGTTATTTATAAAAATGGCTTCGGAATGGCAAATAGGGAATGGGATATCCCCAATGCGCCCGATACCAAACACCGTTTGGGAAGCATCACCAAACAATTCACGGCAATGCTTATTATGCAGTTGGTAGCCGAGGGAAAAGTGGATCTACAGGCGCCGGTTTCAAAATATCTGCCGGATTATTCCGCAATTAATGGCGACAAAATCACCATCCACCAATTGCTGAACCATACTTCGGGAACGCCTAATTATACTTCCTTCCCAGATTTCTTTAAGAAATTGAGCCGCGATCCGTACACACCGACCGAAATGGTGCGCATGTTTGCAGATTCAACATTGAATTTCACACCGGGCGAACGCTTCGCATATAGCAATTCGGGCTATATCGTATTGGGCGCCATTATTGAAAAAGTAACGGGAAAATCCTACGAGGAAGTAATTCAGGAAAAGATTTTCGATCCGTTGAATATGAAAAATTCTGGCTATGACCATTTCGGTACAATTCTAAAAAAACGCGCGACAGGTTATGAAAAGCAGGGAAATACTGTTGAAAATGCTCCTTATATAGATATGTCAATTCCCTTCGCTGCCGGCTCGTTGTATTCCACGGTGGAAGATTTGTACCTGTGGGACCAAGCTTTGTACACCGAAAAATTGCTTCCGAAAAAATACCGCGATATGATGTTTGAAAAATATGTGCCTGCTTTTGGGGAGTATTACGGCTACGGTTGGGAAGTGGGCAAAATGCCCATTGGCAACACGGCAGACAGTGTGCAAATTATTGCACACAGCGGCGGTATCAACGGTTTCAATACTTATATCACCCGAATGCCGAATGAAAAAGCGACGGTAATTTTGCTCAACAATACCGGAAGGGCCCCATTGGATGATATTACAATTGCGATAAACGGGATATTGCACGGAAAACCCTATGACCTGCCCAAACAATCGCTGGCAACTTCAATATTGGCGGAAATAAATAGTGAAGGTCTGCAGGCGGGACTTGATTTTTATGAAAAGAATAAAAAGTCAGAAAAATATTCACTCAAGGAAAGTGAAATAAACAGCGCCGGCTATGATTTGCTCAGAAACGGAAAAAAAGAAGCAGCAGAAGCTGTTTTTAAATTGAATGTGGAAGAATTTCCCAATTCTTCAAACGTTTATGACAGTTACGCCGAAGCCCTGATGGAACAGGGAAAAAATGAGCTTGCAATCACGAACTACAAAAAATCCCTGGAGCTAAATCCCGCCAACCAAAACGCAATTGATATGCTGAAAAAAATGGGTGTAGAAACCGAAGGAATGCAGAAAGAAGTAACCGTTTCCGATTCCATTTTAGAAAGTTATGTGGGCAAATACGAATTAAAGCCCGGTTTTGTATTGGCAATCACAAAGGAAGGTAGCCAATTAATTGCACAGGCCACGGGCCAACCCGAAGCTCCTATTTTTCCAAAATCTGAAAACGAGTTTTATCTTAAAGTAGTGAATGCCCAAGTTACTTTTAATAAAAATGAAGCAGGAAAAGTGGAAAGCCTCACGCTATTTCAAGGCGGACAGAAAATTGTTGGAAAGAAAATTCAGTAATAATTATTCACGGATCAGTTGAATTTGTGTTGCTGGTCCTGCGTTTGTAATTTATTATATTAGCTTATGGTTTCGTTTTTGAATCCGTAAGCTTTTCTTTTAAATAATCACCATATGAAAATCCATATAAAAACAGATCGATTATTGCTGCGCGATATAATGGAGGAGGATTTACAAGGTATGTTCGCGATGGATTCCGATGCTGAGGTACATACTTTCTTGGGGAGGAAGCCCATTTCAACGATGGACGAAGCTAAAAAAATGATTGATTCAATTAGGCAACAATACGTGCAAAACGGTATAGGAAGATGGGCGGTCGTGGAAAAGGAATCTGGCGACTTTATCGGTTGGAGCGGATTTAAACTTATAACGGATGTTTTTAATGAAAGATCAAACTTTTACGATTTGGGATACCGTTTTTTGAAAAAATATTGGGGAAAGGGATACGCTACTGAAACGGCCGTTGCCTCCTTGGAACACGGATTTAATATACTGCAATACGACGAAATTTGTGGCATGGCAGAAGTGGAGCATCTGGCAAGCAATGCGATTTTACAAAAAACAGGTTTGGTGAAACGGAACACCTTTGTCCATGATGGCATACTTCATAATTTCTATTCCCTGGGTAGGGAGGAATGGGAAAGAAAATATAAATAGGCATAAATTGGATTTGAATGTTTTCCGCAAAATGTAAATATATTTGAATCAAGAACAAACAGCCAAATTTTAATACAATGGTTAGAATAGAAAGAGAAGACGCCAATTTTATTTTCGAAATAGTGGGCTTCCATAAAATTTGGACGTTGACCAGCAAACTCATCATTCCAATGGCACATATACAGGATGCCTATCCCAATGAACAACGATTGGATTTCATTCCTGGCCTTCGTCTTCCCGGAACGCATATCCCGGGCCTTATAACGGCAGGCACTTACATAATGCGGGATGGCACTATCTTTTGTGATGTGGTAAACCACGCAAATAGCATTGCGGTAGAGCTCCGGGACGAATACTATAAGATGTTGGTTATAGAAGTTGAAAACCCTCGGGAAGCCATTCAGTTTTTATTGCGAAGATAAATTTACACCAAAATCCCAATCCCAAGATTTTCAAGGGAACTTCCGCTTTCTATCTTCGCCGTTCCCCAATTATAATTTCGTAAATTTGCACCTCGATTTTTTCAATCATTAAATAACAGGCATGACCAATATAATTTTATTTGGCCCTCCCGGCGCGGGAAAAGGCACGCAGGCTGAAATTCTTAAAAACAAATACAACCTTGTACATATTTCTACCGGCGATGTTTTTAGGTACAATATTAAAAACCAAACGGATCTTGGAAAACTCGCCAAATCCTTTATGGATAAAGGAAAGTTGGTGCCGGACGAAATCACTATTGATATGTTGAGCAACGAGCTGGACAAAAATCCAGAGGCAAATGGTTTTATTTTCGACGGTTTCCCCCGAACTGAAGCCCAGGCCGAAGCGCTCGGATACTTAATGGATGATAAGGATCAGGAAATCGATGCCATGGTGGCTTTGGAAGTAGATGATGAAATTTTGGTGAAACGTCTTCTTGAAAGGGGAAAAACCAGTGGAAGACCCGACGATGCCGATGAAAGCATCATCCGCAATCGCATAAAAGTATATTATAACGAAACTGCCATCCTAAAAAATTACTACGATAAGCTGAACAAATATTATGGGGTCGATGGCGTGGGAAGCATTGAAGAAATTACCGAAAAATTAAGTGAGGTTATAGACAAATTATAAAAGTTAAAACCGCAAAATCTAAAACCGAAAAATTCTGAAGTGTAAAAATCTAGGCATAGCCTTTTTACATTTATCATTTTACATTTATCATTTATATGACTGAAGGCAATTTTGTAGATTACGTAAAAATCCACGTCACTTCCGGAAAAGGAGGACAGGGCAGCAAGCATATGCGCCGGGAAAAGTATATTCCCAAAGGCGGACCCGATGGCGGCGATGGCGGCCGTGGCGGACACGTAATCGTGAAGGCGAACAAAAACCTTTGGACGCTCTACCATCTTAAATTCAAAAGACACTTTAAAGCGGAGCACGGCGAGCACGGCAGCAAACAGACAAGTACAGGTGCCGATGGCGCCGATGTATATATCGAGGTGCCGCTGGGCACGGTTGTCCGCGATAAGGAAACCGAGGAAATACTTTTTGAACTCACCGAGGACGGCGAAGAAAAAATTGTTGCCAAAGGAGGTCGCGGTGGATTGGGAAATGCACATTTTAAAACCGCAACCAATCAAACCCCAAGATATTCGCAACCTGGCGAAGAAGGCGAGGAAGTAGATATAATTCTTGAACTGAAAATACTTGCCGATGTAGGTTTGGTCGGTTTCCCGAATGCTGGGAAATCAACTTTGCTTTCCGTGATTACCGCGGCAAAACCGAAGATTGCCAATTATGAATTCACAACCCTAAAACCCAATTTGGGCATCGTGGAATACCGCGATTACAAAACCTTCGTGGTTGCCGATATCCCTGGGATTATAGAAGGAGCTGCAGAAGGGAAGGGAATAGGCCACCGCTTTTTAAGACATATTGAAAGAAACTCTACCTTGTTGTTTTTGATTCCCGCCGATGCACCGGACATTAAGGAACAATACAATATTTTGGTTGATGAACTAAAACGCTACAATCCACAGCTTCTGGACAAGGAACGTTTGGTGGCAATCAGCAAAAGCGATATGTTGGACGATGAACTGAAAGCCGAAATGAAAACCATTTTGGACAAACAGTTTAAGGGTATTCCATATCTCTTTATTTCTTCCGTAGCACATCAAGGTTTGACTCAGCTAAAGGATAAACTTTGGGCGATGTTGAATTAGAATTCGCTGTCAGGTCGAGCGCAGTCGAGACCTCTTTTTAATTGTAATTTTGATAACAAATAGCCCCTCGAATAAACTTGGGGGACACAGCTATTCTTAAAAAATTCTTAAATAAATTTTCATAATTTGTTTATTTCCTTTTTCTTGCCATAAAATTGGTTTATGAAAAAAGGATTACTTCTTATTGGGTTATTTGTTTCTTTTGTTGGGATTGGGCAGTGTCCTACTGGGCCAATTGTGCTTAGCTATCAACACCAAGTTGATGATTTTAAAATAAATTATCCGAATTGCACCCATTTATCTGAGTATTTAGGAATAAATAGTGACGTCACCAATCTTAATGGGCTAAGTAATTTAATATCTATTGATACCTTTAATATTAATAGTTGTAATGATCTCGAAAATTTAGAGGGTTTGGAGAATCTTGAACATGTCAATTATTTTCTTATCCAAGACAACTGGAAATTATCTAGCATTTCTAGTCTTTCCTCCCTCACCTCTGTAGAACATTTAGAGATAGATTTTAACAATAACCTTGTTGACTTATCAGGACTTGAAAATCTTGAAACAGTTTCAAAAAAATTAATTTTTAGTAATCTTTCTAGTCTAACCAGCCTTCACGGATTGGAAAATTTGGAAAGCGTTGGTGATGAAATGGAAATTTCATGGAATAATGCCTTAACATCAATTGATGCAATAAATAATATGAATCCCACTAGTTTCAGAATATATTTAAACGGTAATTTGTCAAAATGTGCCGTTCAGCCCGTTTGTGAGCAAATAGGAGTTGATCCTTCCAGAGTATTTATAGCTAATAACAAACCGAATTGTAATTCGGTATCGGAAATAGAAGCCCAATGCCAACTATCCATAACCGAAGCAGATCTTTCTGAAAACCTATCACTTTTTCCAAACCCGGTTTCTTCTATTCTGAATATTGAAATTTCAAAAACCATTTCTTTTCAAAAAACAATTATTTATTCTACTTTGGGAAAAAGAATTCTTGAAACTTCAGAAAAACAAATCAATCTCGAAACCCTTTCCTCCGGCATCTATTTTGTAGAAGTGGTTACCGATATGGGAAGCGTGACCAAGAAAATTGTTAAAGAATAAACAACCCCCAACTATCGGAATGTTTTTTGCGTATTTTTAAGAAAAAGAAACGCAATGAAAATCATTTATGTATTCATGCTCGGAATCTTGCTGGCTTCCTGCGGCGCAAGCGTCGCGGTAGATTACGACCGGCAGACCGATTTTTCAAAATACACCTCCTATAATTTCTATCCAACGATTGAATCTGGTTTGAACGACCTGGACAATAACAGAATTAAAAATATTGCGGATAGTTTATTGCAGCAAAAAGGTTTCATTAAAAGCGAAAACCCACAATTATACATCAATTTTTTTGCACGTGAAAACGTTTCCAATTCCCGAAATACAATAGGAATCGGCATTGGTAGTGGCGGTGGCAATGTTGGCGTGGGAGTTAGCGGCGGCATTCCCATTGGCGGAAGGGTCATAAACCAACAATTGACAATGGATTTCATTGATGTTGAAAAAGACGATCTGGTGTGGCAAGCCGTAGCTGAAGGTGAACTAAAAGAACGTTCCACCCCGCAACAGAAGGAAGCATATTACCTTTCGGTGATTCAGAAAATCCTTTCAAAATATCCACCTAAAAAATAGTAGTAGTTTTTCAGTTTTCAGATATCAAACCTCAAACCTCAAACCTATAACCCGCAACAATTTTATGTTGAAAAAAATATTCTTACTTCTCTATCTCCTCCCTTTGTTCGCAATTGCCCAAACAAGTTACCAGCAGGCAGAGGAATACTTCAAACAGGAGCAGTTCAGCAAAGCGAAACCCATTTTTGAAAGATTTCTAAAAGAAAATCCGCGTCATAAAAAAACCCGTGAATATCTGGGTGATATTGCGGCATATAAAAAAGATTGGGATACGGCGATTGGGTATTACGAAGCATTGGCGAAAGAGGAATCCAACAATGCAAATTACCATTTTAAATATGGCGGCGCATTGGGAATGAAGGCGCTTTCCATTAGCCGAGTCCGTGCCCTTACTTATATTGGCGACATAAAACACGAACTTGAGCTTGCCGCAAAACTGGATTCAAAACACATTGAAGCGCGTTGGGCCTTGGTGGAATTTTACATTCAGCTGCCGGGCCTTTTGGGCGGCAGCGAAAATAAGGCTTTGGCTTTCGCGGAAGAATTGGGCAAAATTTCACCAGTGGATGGCTATTTGGCAAAAGGCTACGTTGCTGAATATACCGAACGGCCAAAAGATGCAGAACGTTTTTACAAAAAAGCCATCGAAGTCGGCGGCTCTCCGCACACTTATGAAAAGCTGAGCAACCTGTATGAAAAAAACAATCAGCCAAAAGAAGCATTGGAAACCACTTCAAAATCCTTAAAAAAGCACAAACGCAACCAACTTAATTACCAAATAGGCAAAATTTCCGCACAATATAACATTGAGCCCGAATATGGCATTGACTGCCTCAGCCAATATTTGGCAGATTATTCCATAAAGGATGGGGTGCCGAAGGATTGGGCCTATTACCGCTTGGCACAGATTTATAAAAATCTGGGAAAGAAGCAAATTGCGCTCACTTGGATAAACAAGGCATTGGCAAACCGGAATGACTTTGTTGAAGCAGAAAATGAAAAATCGCTAATCCTGGCGATGTAATTATGGATTCTGAATTCATAATTCATAGTTGGAAAAAGTATCTTTGCTCCAATCACATACCAAAATTCACCTGAAAATGAAAATCCATTTTATAGCCATCGGTGGCAGTGCAATGCACAATTTAGCGTTGGCACTTCACCAAAAAGGAGATACCGTAACCGGAAGCGACGATGAGGTTTTTGATCCTTCAAAAACGAGGTTGAAAAACAAGGGCCTTTTGCCCGAAAAGGAAGGCTGGTATCCCGAAAAACTTACTTCCGAAATTGATGCGGTTATTTTGGGAATGCACGCAAAAGCAGATAATCCCGAGCTTTTGAAGGCGAAGGAATTGGGTCTGAAAATCTACAGCTATCCCGAATTTCTATATGAACAATCCAAAAACAAAACCCGCGTCGTGATCGGTGGTTCGCACGGAAAGACCACCATCACCTCAATGATTTTACACGTGATGAATTATTGCGAAAAGGATGTGGATTATATGGTCGGCGCACAGTTGGAAGGGTTTGATACGATGGTGAAAATAACCAATGACAACGATTTTATAGTTATTGAAGGCGATGAATATCTTTCTTCGCCCATTGATAGGCGCCCAAAATTCCATCTTTATAAACCAAATATTGCGTTTGTTGAGTGGAATTGCGTGGGACCATATTAACGTTTTTCCCACCTATGAAAATTATGTGGAGCAATTTGAAATATTTCTGAATGAAATCACCAACGGCGGTGCAATAATTTATAATGAAGAAGATTTAGAAGTGAAACGTGTTGTTGAAAATTCTACAAATCACATAAAAAAATATCCATACCGAACGCCGGAGTACACTGTTGAAAATGGAACGACACTTTTGGAAACCCCGGAGGGACCGATGCCCATTGAAGTTTTCGGGAAACATAACTTGAACAATCTCGAAGGCGCACGGTGGATCTGCCAATTGATGGGCGTGGATGCAGACGATTTTTACGAAGCAATCGCAACCTTTAAAGGCGCCAGCAAACGTTTGGAAAAAATTGCGGAAACCGAAACTGCGGTTGCTTATAAGGATTATGCACATTCGCCCAGCAAAGTGAAAGCCACAACCCAAGCGGTAAAAAACCAATACCCGAATAGAAAATTGATTGCATGTTTGGAGCTGCATACCTACAGCAGCCTGAACCCGGAATTTTTGAAGGAATATAAAGGCACGATGGATGCTGCGGACAGTGCGGTAGTTTTTTATTCGCCGCATGCCGTTCTTATTAAGGAATTGGAGGCAATTAAAGGCGAACAGATTGAAGAAGCTTTTAATCGCGAAGATTTGGTAGTGTTTACAAATCCTGCCGATTTCAAAACGTATCTCTATTCGCAGGATTATGAAAATAGTTGTCTGCTTTTAATGAGCAGCGGCAATTACGGCGGATTGGATTTTGAAGAGGTAAAAGAGTATTTGAAATAAAAAATTCTCTCTCTGTGTAGCTCTGCGCCTCTCCGCAAAACTCTGTGTAATAACTATTTCACTGAGATACACAGAGAAAATGTCGAGATTCACGGAGTTTAAATATGAATAAAAAACTACGCTTTAGAAGTTTTCAAAGAAGAAAAAAACACAAACCCAAACCCTATAACAAGCATCAAATGGAAGGGGAATAGCCCAAAATCGCCACCTTCTTTTCCCACTATAAAAGCACTGTACATTCCAAAGGCGAAATAAATCATTAAAATTCCTTCAATAATTGTATTGATTGAAAAATGGTTTGTCAAATATTTGTTCCCTTTCCAGCTTTCCTTCAAATTACCAACATTGAATTTTGGAGTGCGGATGAATTCACTTTTCTTCCCAAAATGTCCTTCCAAAACTGCAAGTGAATTATGCACCGAAAAGCCCATGGCCACTGAAAAAAACGTAAAAAACATACCTATATATTTCAGAAAACTTTTCAATCCGCTGCCGTGTATTTTTGAATAAGTGAGCCAATAGCAGCCGAAAAAGATAACGGTGCTAAAGGCAAAACCGGCAAGCACGTAAAACACATATTCAAGTTCCGGATGGTTTGCTTTTATGTACAGCATCGGCACGCTCAAAATTGAAACGGTCAAAATCAAAAGAAACATACTGCTGTTGAGCAGGTGAAAAAAACTGTGGAATTTTGTCTTCCACGAAATATTTTTATCCTTTAAAAGTGTCAAGTAATTTTTTTGAAAATTCTCTGCCGCGCCTTTGTTCCAACGGAATTGCTGACTTTTTGCCGCGCTGATCACCACGGGAAGTTCGGCGGGGGTTTCAACCTCTTCCAAATATTTGAATTTCCAATTTTTCAATTGTGCGCGATAACTTAAATCCAAATCTTCGGTAAGCGTATCGCCCTGCCAGTTTCCAGCATCCAGTATGCAGGATTTGCGCCAAACGCCCGCCGTTCCGTTGAAATTGATAAAATGGTTTCCGAAATTTCGGCCCACCTGTTCCAAAATAAAATGAAAATCAAGTGCAAATGCCTGCACTTTGGTGAGCAATGAATAATCGCGGTTTATATGTCCCCAGCGCGTTTGCACCACGCCAATTTTTTCATCCTTAAAATAGGGAACGGTTTTTTTGAGCCAGTCTTTCTTCGGAAGAAAATCGGCATCAAAAATGGCGATGAACGCTCCGGTTGCACTTTCTAAACCTTCTTTCAGCGCTCCGGCTTTAAATCCGGTTCTTTTTTCACGCCAAATATGCTGAATATTTATTCCTCTTTGCTGCAATTTTTTTATGTGGGCTGCGGTTTCTTCAAAAGATTCATCGGTGCTGTCATCCAAAACTTGTATCTGCAATTTTTCCGAAGGATAATCCATTTCAACAATATTATCCAGCAAGCGCTGCATAACATAAAGTTCATTATAAACGGGAAGTTGGATGGTTACGGGCGGAATTTCATCTGTATTATTAAAATTGAATTGCTCGCTTTCCGAAGGATTTTTTCTCGCTTTTATATAATTGAAAAGTAGGTTGAGTTGCGCGAGCGCGTAGAAAAATATCAGCAATAGCGAAACGGCATAAATTCCAACAACAATATATTCAAAAATCATTTTACCGAATATTTAAAAATCCACCCGAGGATTTTTACCCCCGCAAAGATAGCACCTTTTACCGTTCCCGAAACTTTTGACACGCCAATCCGGTTCCTGTATTTTACGGGCACTTCGGTATAGGTGAATTTTTTTTTAAGTACTTTCAGTTGCATTTCAACCGTCCACCCGTAGGTTTTGTCTTCCATGTTTAACGCCAATAATTTATCATATTTTATTGCGCGAAAGGGACCGAGATCTGTAAATTTTGAATTGAAAAATAGTTTCATCAAACCTGTTGCCAGTTCATTTCCGAAACGTTGCGGAAAGGTCATCGAGCCTTTTTCCCGCAGTTTTTTATCACGGGCGCCGATCACAAAATCAATGTTATTTTCAATTATTGGCGCAATAATCTTTGTCAATTCTTCCGGATAATCACTGTAATCGCCATCGAGAAAAACGATTATATCTGGCTTTTCAATAGATTTGGACATATATTCCATTCCCTTTAAACAGGCATTTCCATATCCAGCCACCGCTTCGTAAAGTACCGTTGCCCCAGCTTTTTCTGCTACTTCCGCTGTGTTGTCCGAAGAATTATTATTGACGACAATCACTTCGGAAACAATTTTCGGAATATCGACAATTACCATCCCAATTGAATTTTCTTCGTTGAAAGCAGGAATGATAACTTTAATTTTTTTGTTCATTTTGAAATGGAAATTCGCAGATTTTTTTGAATAATTGCCGATCAAAATTAGTGAAGATTCGACTATCCTCTCATTAACAGGATATCTTTATTTTTCCTGTATATATTCACTTGGGCTGGGCTTTTGGTTCATCAATTTCAACAGATCCACATCGTTCCCTAAAAGGACCTCGTTACTGTCTATGCGACCTTCTAGTGGACCATTTTCAAGTTTCAAAACCCCGCGCGGACAAACAGCTGAACAGATTCCGCAACCAACGCAGCTGGAACGCACAATGTTTTCGCCTTTTTGTGCATAGGCGCGAACGTCAATTCCCATTTCACAATAGGTGGAACAGTTGCCGCAACTTATGCACTGGCCGCCATTTGTTGTAATTCTGAAACGCGAAAAAAGCCGTTGTTGAAAACCTAAAATTGCCGCCATGGGGCAACCGAAACGGCACCAAACGCGGCTTCCAAAAATGGGATAAAAACCTACGCCAATTACTCCGCTGAAAACGGCACCGATTAAAAAGGCGTAGGTAGCGCGCAAGGTTTCGGCATCAAAAAGAAATAAATTTATACCCGAAAAAAAATGAAGTCCGACCAATGAAAGGATTATAACAAAATATCCAATTGCGCCCAAACGTGCATCTTTTTGCAATTCTTCCCTTTTAAAAATGAATGTCCACGCAAAAACAGAAGTTAACAATACTGCGACAGCAATAAGAAACACATCTTTTGTCAACCAATATTTTGAATTGTCATCGCCCAAATAACTATGTACCACTGCCGTTGTCATTAAAACCACAAAAACCAGCACGCTGTGGACCACCCAACGTTCCACTTTCCATGCAATTAGCCTTTTATCGCTTAAATGCCGAAATGGATCACCCGCGGTTTCCGCAAGGCCACCGCAGCCACACACCCAACTACAGTACCAGCGCTTTCCGTACTTGTACGTAAGTATGGGCGTAATTATAAAAATGGAGGCAATACCAAATAGCAATAATGCCATTCCAATAGTGCCTGAAGAAATAAACTGGTCGACACGATATTGATCAAAATTGTAATAATTGAGAGGCCAGATGTTTTTTAGATCGTAATAGGGAAGGGTAAAGGATTCGCTATTCAATCGTTGCATAAATTCTGGAATTAAAAAAGCGAAACCCAGTTGAAAGAACATTACCGAATATGTACGTAACTTTTCGTATTTATTATGACGGTATTTTAAAATGAATTTTATTCCGAAAGTTAAAATTGACAATGTATAAAGCGTTCCATAAACGAACCATTGGCTGGCCGGACCGCCGTTTAAAAATTTGCTCAATGGGTCAAAAAGTGAAATTATCCCCGAATTTTCACCTTCCTTTGCAAGTCCCAAATACTGCGGGAACCAGTAAAGAATCACGTAAAATAATGTGAGCGAAATTCCCAAAATCCACGCCCAGAATCCGCGTGAGGAAAGGGATTTAAAATAAACGCCATCATTTTTTATGCCTTCGTGTTTGTGTAAATACGCTGCGGATGCGAACCAAATTCCTCCTGCGGCAATAAAGCCCAAGGAAACACTTAGCCAAAGGGTTTTATAGGGAAAATTGAAGTTGAACAGCGCTAAAAGTAAAAGAGCGAGCCCGAGCAATCCTATAAAAGTAGCCAGTTTTTGCTGGGTGGTTATAGTCTTGGGCGGTTCGCCGGTAAGGGACATATTTCGTTGGATGGTACTCATAAATATATTTATTTAAAATAACTCCCCTTCGAAGGGGGCAGGGGGGATGTTTACATTATTACTTCTGTACGTTCTTTTTGATATTCCCGAAGAATTTCCTTTTCATATTTCTTATAAAATTCTGGATCAAAATTCGCCAGTTTTAGGTTTTTGACTACGAAATCCAGATTTCTTTTTTCATTCAGCCAACGATCAAAAACTTCGTGTTTCATCCGTATCCCGAAAGTGTTTATCCCCAAAAATTCATTCGAATCTTTATGGTATGAAATAGTGATGCAGCGCCAATCGTTTTCACACTTCCAATGGAATTGCGCTTCATAATCCTTCTTTTTTTCAGCGGAAAAAACCCAGCCGTAAGTTTGGTATTCAATATCAAAAAACTTGGCGCTGTTGAACCAATTACCAGGATTATACTCAAATGGTTTTCCGCAAACGGTTTGTGCTACAGTCTCGCCCATCATCCTTCCAGTATACCAAACAGCTTCAATTGGCGGGCGGTTTCCAATGGGTTCCCGCTGTTGTGCGCAATCGCCGATGGCATAAACGCCTTCAATATTTGTTTCCAAAATTCGGTTTACCAATACGCCTTTATCGGTTTCGATATTTGAATTTTTCAGAAAGGAAATTTGTGGTTTCACGCCGGTAGCAATGCCTACCACATTGCATGGAATTTCTTGCCCGCCCTTCGTTATTATTGCCCGTACGCTGCCTTTTTCATCGGCTAAAATTTTATCGAGTTCGGTATTGTGCATTAATTCTACACCGTGCGAAATAATGTGTTCGGAAATCATTTCAGCATCGTGTTGGGGAAGCGTTCCGCTCCAAAAACTAACCTCGCGAACAAGCATGGTAACTTCTATGTTTCGCGTGCGGAGCATTTCGGCCAATTCCACGCCAATCAATCCGCCGCCAACAATTACTGCGCGGGGACATTCATCATTATTGGGAGCATTTTTTTCTAAATCTTCCAAATCCTGTTTTGTGACCAAGCCTTGAACACCTTTTAAATGTTGGCCTTCCCAATCAAAATATTTAGTAGTGGAGCCGGTGGCGATTATGAGTTTGTCATAATTCATCGAGCCGCCCTCTTTAAAATGGAGCTTTTTATTAGCGGTGTCAACGGTTTCAACATAAGCCTTTTGGAGTTCGAGACGGTTTTTTTCCCAGAACCAGTCTTCGTACGGTTTTATGTCGCGCCAACGCATATGGCCCATATAAACATACATTAAAGCGGTACGGGAGAAAAAATGGTCTGCCTCGGCAGAAATGATGGTAATTTTTTTATCGGAAAGTTTTCTGATGTGTCGCGCCGCAGTTACGCCAGCTATGCCGTTGCCAATAATGACGATGTGCTCCATAATTTCAATTTAATTTGGTGTAGCTGGTTTTTTCAGTCGTTTATAAATTTACGCAATTACAATGCGGACGGATTAAAATGAAGGGTAAAATTTTGATTAAATCTATTATAAAATATTAAATTGAACCACTGTTTATAATCGTTATGCCTGTGCCTTTCCGATTTTTCCTTCTTGCATTTGCCTTTTCCTGTTTAATTGGCTGTGTCCAAAAAACTGAGTCCCAGCAAAAACCTTTTTCTCTGGAAAATAAAGAATTCAATAAAATAAATGGGGTTAGTTTTGTTGCTTCCCGCGATAGTATTTTGAAGGAAAATATTGAGCCTTTATTGAAAATCAAGTCCAATTATGTGGCAATTATGCCCTTTGGGTTCATTAAAAGCTTGGAGCACCCCATAATTATTTATGACCAAAAAAGACAGTGGTTCGGCGAGACAATGGAAGGGGTTGTTCAATATAAATCAATATTGCACCAAAACAAAATGAAGGTTATGCTGAAGCCGCAAATTTGGGTTTGGCGCGGAGAATATACAGGGTTTTTAAAAATGGCTTCGGAAAAAGATTGGCTTCAACTTGAGGATTCATACCGAAATTTTATAATGGATTTTGCAAAACTTGCCGAAAAGGAAAACATTGAAATATTCTGCATCGGTACCGAATTGGAAAAATTCATTGAACACCGGCCAGAATATTGGACAAACTTAATTGCTGAAATACGAAAAGTTTATACAGGGAAGTTAACGTACGCCGCAAATTGGGATGAATATAAAAGGGTACCATTTTGGGATGTCTTGGATTATATTGGTGTTGATGCCTATTTTCCTATTTCGGAAAGTGGAACGCCCACAGTTGATGAAGCTAAAAACGGTTGGAAACCTTGGAAAGAAGAACTTCAAAGTATTTCTCAAAGAGAAGGCAAAAAAATTCTATTTACCGAATACGGCTATCGAAGTGTTGATTTTGCGGGAAAGGAACCGTGGCTCAGCAATCGGGAAATGAATAGCATAAACTTGGAGGCGCAGGCAAATTTATTGGAAGGATTGTATCAATCCGTTTGGGGGGAAAATTGGTTTGCCGGTGGATTTCTTTGGAAATGGTTTATTGTACACGATGGAGTGGGAGGCGTTGATGACACACAATTTACACCGCAAAATAAACCAGCCGAAGCGGTGGTTTCAAAGTATTATTCTGAATCTGAGGAATAAAAATTTTAGATCTATCGCCGCTTTTTCATTTCTTCCAAATAGTCTTTCGCAATAGAAGTTTTTTGGGTTTCTGAAAACACTTTGCCCGCAAGTTGAAAAAAACTGTGCTCTTCATCATCCAAATGGTGCTCAACCTTTTCGCAGAGCTCTTTCGCATAAACCAACCAAGCAGAAGAATCCATTTCGGTCGCATCAATTTTTTCTATCAGTTCGTCCATTTCGTGATGTTCGGCTATTCCGTGGCGCGCGTGTTCCTGCATCATATCGTTATGGATTAAAGGCGAATAAAAAGTACGCTCTTCCGCATCAGCATGAATGTGAAGTTCGTGCTTCAATTTTTCCCACATTTCCTTTCTTCCCTTTGATTCGCCCGAAGTGGAGGTTACTAAACGGCAGAGTTCGCGTTGTATGTCGTGATCTTTTCTAATGGCTTCAAAAATGTTCATTTATTCTCTTTTTAAATAGTTGGTATAAAAATTAAGATTCAATTTTTTTTAAAGATACGATTTTTCAAAGGCTATTGAAAATAGGCTAAGTATCCGATCTGGAATGCGACGGTCTTTCTGCTTGAAATTTTGACGGATTCGCCACTTTGATGTTTTTTAAATAATAACTATAAAGTTCCTCCGCATCCGCGCCCAACCACTTTTTTACATAGATGGCCCAAAAATGATACTGCAAATTCCACACGCCCTTTTCTTTATAAAGTCTTGCCGAAGTGGTTAGCCAATGTGGTATTACCACAAACTTCTTACGTTCATAAAGTTCATTTATAAAAATGTTATCCTCATAAATTACATAGCTTTCATCAAAACCGCCAATTTCCTCAAAAAGTTGTTTTGTAATAAATTGGCTTTGGTCACCGCCACGGCAGGCGCGCCAATTGAATTTTGTGAACCATCCGGCCAATTGCAGCCACCAATGGGTGCTGTCAAATTTCATCCTAAAACAACCTGCGGGATTTCCTTTTTTTACTTCGGATAAAATATGATTGTCGAAATTTTTCGGCGGAAAGGAATCGGCGTGCAAAAAGTAAAGGATTTCTCCGGAAACCTGCCGCGCGCCTTCGTTCATCTGCCGTGCGCGACCTTTTTCTGAAGAAATTAATTTGAGGGTAAAAAAACTTTCAGAATTAGATAGAGGTTTGACGAAGCTTTTGATTTTTTCCCGAGTATTGTCAACACTTCCTCCGTCCACCAAAATAATCTCCACTTTATTTTCCTTCGAAAGATTTTCGGTTAAATGGGCCAAAAAAATTTCAATTGTTTCGGCTTCATTTAAAACCGGAATTATAATTGACAGCATGCGGTAAATTTACAAAAGCTAAAGTTGGATGGTTTAAAAAATTCTACTTTCAAGTATTTGATTTCAGATTTATATTTAAAAACAATACTATCAATACTGAAACCGGAAACTGGGACTGATTAATGATTACTTACTTCTGCTCGTTTAGGTTCCAGTTATAATCCTTGTAAGTAATTGCCGCCCCGGGATTTATTTTCGTCTTTGAATATTTATTGATAAAACCGATGACATCTTTTTTTCCGTTCACCGTAAAATCCTTTTGGTACCAGTCAAAAATGGAAGAAAGTTTTGGGCTGTTGGCTGAAATATCGTTTTTCTCGCTATTGATGAATTCCTTCGCGGCACGGTCCAATTGCTCATTTATCTTGGCGGCCGTATAAGCTTCATCCATCAATTTGGGGCAGGAAATGGAAGCGCAATTTATGGCGAAGTGAATACGTGGCTCGTCCATTTTCCGAAGGATTCCGTTCTCGATTCCGCCCAGGGAAAGTTCTTTATTCCCAACAGCCACTCGGCCTTTTGTCCAGGCGCCATCAATATCTTTTATGCTTTTTACGGGATAATTTTCCACAATTAATTTTACAGTGGCAGCATTATAAATATTTATGTAATAGGCCAATAATTCCTGTACGCTCCAATCATTGTTTGGATTTTTTTCCGAAAGCATATTTAAATAGCTATCCAATTGGGCCTGGTCTTTTTGAAAACCTTTATAATCCACGAGTCCTTCACTGTTTACGTGTTTTTTCAGCAATTTATCCCATTGTGAATGGTCCACGTTCACCGCGGAATTTGCTGTTGTAGAAACCAAATCTTTGGGGGTGTCCTTAGTAGGTTGCCCTTGGCTGGAAATGCCGGCGGCGGAAAGAAGATTGCAGCTTTGAAAGATAAATGTTGCTAAAAGAATAGTAGTAAAGTTGCGTAAAAGTTTCATTTTTATTGAATTTTCTTGTTCTCTTTTATTTACGGGAAATATCAGTTTTTGGTTTTATGGGATAGACTATCTGGGAAGTGAATTTGGAAGGAAAATTTTCGTCACCTTCAAAGCCCAATTCCACGTCACGCCCATCATACGGAATGTGGTCTGTCTTGAAAAGATAATCCCAAACACTTAAACTGATGCCGAAATTAACGCCATATTGTGCATTTTTTGGCAAAGTTTTAGCGTGGTGCCAAATATGCATTTTCGGGTTATTGAATAAATATTTCAATTTACCGTAGTCCCACCCAATATTCGCGTGGTTTAAATGGCCAATGGCTAGTGCTGTAAAATGTACAATTGCGACAGATTCTACTTCAAAACCGCCTATTATTGCCAATGGAATGTACAGCAGCGATTTATAAACAATAGGTTCCATCCAGTGATAGCGCAGGTGGGCGGCAAATCCCATTTCCTTTACCGAATGGTGCAGTTTGTGGAAATTCCAAAGAAAAGGAACTCGATGAAGCAAACGGTGTGTGTTCCACTGCACAAAATCGGTCACCAAAAAGAAAATCAGTAACCCAAGCCCGAAGGGAAGCGCATTTAGGGCCAGCAACTGAAAATCTGAAAGCTGCAGCCCTACTATTTGTAGCAAGTCATTAAAAATTGCCGCGGTAGCATTCGAGAGGAAAATGAGCACAATTAAATTAAGCAGAAAAAAGTTGAAGAACATATAAAAAGTGTCCAACCAAAAATCCTTTCGAAAAACTTTCTGGTTTTTCCGCCACGGAAACAAAATTTCTAAACCCCACACCAACAACGAAACGAGAATCAATCCGTAGAAATAATTCTCCCAATGGAAATGCGTTATTTCGCTCCATAGATAGTTGAAGTATCCCTGATAAGAATCCTTAAATATTTTTAGGTATTTTTCCAACGTAAGGTTTTATGGTTTCTTAGACGAAAAAATTTCAGAATATTTACAACCTTTAGCAGCAACCGCCACCGTCGTAATGGAAGGTAGAATCACTGATAAAAATATCGTCCCGATTTAATTTAGCCAAGGCTCTCGCTGTTTTGTCACAAATTGCCAACGGCTGGTTTTTTAATAGAATATGTCCTTTTTTATCATCGAAATAATCTTCCCTTCCGTAATAAATTGCTGCCTTTCCTGTAAAAATGCAGGGACCGTCCTCGGGCATTGGGTCCTTTATTGCGGCGACTTCTATGGATTCAATATAAATCAATTCATCCGTGGGATAATTTTTTGGGTCGAGGATGCGGTAAGGTTTGCGGGCTCTGATTTCGATGGTCCCGAAGCCAACATCGGTCAATGCTTTTACGTATTCGGCGATAGGTAAGCTTCCGCTAAGGCATAAGGCACGTAGGCGAGCATCCTCACGAAGGGTTTCATTCATTTGCTGTTCGCAAGTGGGATCGCTCATAACCAATCGTCCGTGCGGCTTTAGAACGCGATACATTTCTTCAATGGCTTTTTTTAGATCTTCTGCCTTAAAAATATTGAAAAGGCAGTTCTGTGCGGCAACGTCTATGCTATTGTCTTCCACAGGAAGGTTTAGGGCATCGCCTTTTTTAAGCGAAACAAATTCACTTTTGAACCACGGGTTAAGAGTCTCTGCTTCCTTGAAGTTTTTTCTTGAAGCTTGTAGCATTTCATCCACCGTATCAACACCTATCACACCGCCTTTTTGTCTGTTGAAATACGAAAATTGCAGCAGCTCCATACCACCTCCAACGCCCACATATAGCATCTGGGGATTATTTGTGAGATCTTTTGCGTTTACCGTACTTCCGCAGCCGTAATTCATTTCCTGCATGATCTTTGGGATTTTCAACCCAGGAAGTTCCCAGATGGGGTTGGTGGTACAGCAAAGTCCAACGTCTGGGGTAAGTGCAGCTTGTTTGTATAGGCTGTTTGTTGTTTCTAAGTAGCTCATTGAAAAGTTTTAAAGTTGTTGTAACAATTGGGTAAACAATGTAATCATATCTGGCTCGGCCTTTTCCGCGGAAGCGATAATGTCTGCAATATCCACGGGTTTCAAATTGTCCGGATCGCATTCATCGGTTAAGACAGAAATTGCTGAAACCGGTAAATTTAGGTGGTTGGCCACTATTACTTCCGGGACCGTGCTCATTCCCACGGCGTCTGCGCCAATTAATTTTAGATATCTGTATTCGGCACGGGTTTCCAGTTGCGGGCCCACAACGCTTGCGTATACACCTTTGTGCAGGGTTATGTTTTTTTCGGAAGCTATTTCTTCAATTTTCCTATTCATCTCGGTGTCATAGGGTGCGCTCATGTCCACAAATCGTTCGCCCATTTTTTCCACGCCACGAAAGGCGAGGGGCGAACTGCCCTGCAAATTTATGTGGTCATCAATTAGCATAATTTCACCTTTTTTGAAATTTAGATTCACGGCGCCGGAAGCATTGCTAACCAACAGTTTTTTTATCCCTAAAAGGTGCATTACACGTACGGGAAAAGTTACGTCGCGTAAAGAGTAACCTTCATAAATATGGAAACGGCCCTGCATAACCACCACTTTTTTTCCTTCCAAGGAACCGTAAATCAATTTTCCTTTGTGGAATTCCACGGTTGCGGTAGGGAAATTTGGAATGTGATTGTAACTGACCTCGCTTTCAATTTCAAGGTTTTCCACAATTTTGCCCAGACCGGTGCCGAGGATGATTCCCACTTCCGGGTTGTCAAATCCACGTTGTTTTAAATAGTCTGCGGCTTGTTCGATGTATTTTGTAAAGCTCATTATAAAAAATTATTGTCTAAATATGGTGGTAAAAATTCTTGAAAAGCATCTATGTTTTTTACGTCCTCGTAATAATCCACGTCGTTTCGTTCATCGAGCAGCACGTACTTTTCACCTTTTAAATCGTTTAAAGTGGCTTCTAAAACAGTACTTGATCCCCAATTTTTATTTCCGAAAATTTCCTGATTTAGCTCTTTCATTCCGAGTAAATAATATCCGCCATCGGTTGCGGGACCCAAAACATAGGGGGTTTCTTGAAGTGAATCGAAAGCTTTCTCCAAATCCTCTTTGGAAAGGTCGAACATATCGCTGCCAATTATTATGGCTTTTTCATAGCCCATCCCGAATATTTCTGAAAAAGCGTTTTGCATCCGCTCGCCTAAATCTTTTCCGTTTTGAAGTTTTTTTCTGAAAATATCCGGATTCCATAAATCATCGCGATAAATTTTTTCCGTGTAAAAAACGTACTTATCTACATTTAGGTTTTCGGTAATTTCCACAGTATGTTTCAGCAGAAATTTATAAATTTTGAGGGCACTTTCATCGCCGACGGATTTTGCCAAGCGCGTTTTTACCTTTCCCAATTCTGGGTTTCGGGTAAAAATAATTAGTGCTTTTTTTGAAGTGGGAAAATGAAAATCGAAAGCCATTTCATTGTCGCCGTCTGTGTCTTTTGAGGAAAGTAAACCCATATTTTAGTAATCATTCGGTAGGCGCGCCATTAATCGAGCGCGTACATATTTTTAGTAATCCGTATAAATCGTACCGGTGCAGTCATTTCAATAAACGGGATTTCCCGAATGTAAATATTTGCCCCACCTTTTTGAAAACGTATGTACATTTTCGGTTTCTTTTCCGGTAGAATCGATCACGGGATAATCATTGTTTTTCCATTCAAAGATACCACCGTAAAGATTTTTTATATTGGTAAATCCCGCTTTTTTCAATTTTTCCCCAATTTGTTCCGAACGGATTCCCACGGAACAATAAATTACAATTGGTGAATTTTTCTTGATTTTTTGAAGCTGGATATCTTCCGAAGAAAATTCGTTGAAACCAATATTCTTGGCCATAGATATATGACTCACTTCGAATTCCTGCGGTTCACGGGCATCCAAAATTAGCACTGAATTGTTCATTTGGAGCATTCGCAATTCATCTACAGAAATATAAGGAATACTTCGTTTATTGTGTGTTTGAAGCAACTTGTCTAAGCTTTGGGCGTTGCTGTTCGCAGTAATTATGACGAATAGAATGAAGATTATTTTCTTTTTCATAAGATCGATATTCCCACTGCAGTAATTTTTAGGGGAGAACACTGGCAAGGTTTAATTATGCAACGGAACCTTGGCAACTACTGCCCGCGCCGGCGGTACAGCCGTAGCAATGTTGGCTTATAATTATTTTTCTGTCGTTTAAAATGTCTTCGTTGTATTCTGAAATGTGCTGAATTTTGCTTGCAACCTTCAATTCCAGCATTTGGTTGAAATCACAATCATATAAATATCCGTCCCAACTCACAGAAATTGTATTTCGGCACATTACATTTTTCACCGCTGCGGAATTATATGCTTCAACCAAGGAATACATGTAATCTTCATAATTTTCAGAAGCGATTAAATAATCCAAAAACCGCGAAATGGGAAGGTTGGTAATAGCAAAAAGATTATGGAATTGAATACCGAAATCTTCCAGCAAAGCGTGTTTAAATTCCTTTTCCATACTGGTTTGATCGCCCGGTAAAAAGGCGCCGCTTGGGTTGTACACCAAATCCAGACGCAGATTGCTATCGGGCATTCCATAACCCACAGCGTTCAATTCCTGCAGGGCTTTTATAGATTGGTCAAAAACACCTTCACCTCTTTGCTTGTCAGTTTTTCCACGTGTCCAATGCGGCATGCTGCTTACAATGTGCACATTATGGCTCTTGAAAAATTCCGGCAGATCATGATATTTTTTATTAGCGCGAATGATTGTCAGATTGCTTCGAACAATAAAATCCTGGATTCCGGCCTTGCTCGCCTCATCTACAAACCAACGGAAATTGGGATTCATTTCGGGTGCGCCACCCGTTAAATCCAATGTATGTGCGCCCGTGTTTCGGATAACTTCCAAACACTGCTCCATCGTTTCGCGCGTCATTATTTCCTTTCGGTCCGGGCCGGCATCCACGTGGCAATGTTCACAAACCTGGTTGCACATATAGCCCACATTTATTTGTAGGATTTCCAACTTATTTGGGCGCAGCGGAAATTGGTCCGTTTCTTTTATTTTTTCTGAAAAAGTAGGAAGCTCGCCATTGGCAAATATGCCGTTGGAGAGTTTTTCCAACTGCTTATTTGCGATTGCGAGATCGCTGTGACGTTTATGAAGGGATTGTTGTTTTTTCTTTTTTTCTTTGAGCATAATAATTTTTTCTGAAGGAGGGCGACAGGCATTTTCTATGCGGTCCGCCTTTTTTTAAGAAAGGAAAACAGCATCAAACCGATACCGATTCCCATTAAACACCCCATAAGAAAATCGGGTAGGGCAAAGAAGTTATTTAGGATAAGCACAGCTGCATTAAACAGTAGGGCAATTGAAAGGAGAGTTAAGTTGACTTTTCGTTTCATAGTTTTTATTCAAATTAAAAAATGGTATTTACATTTCAAGTTTGTTCACCTTATTCATCATTTGTACACCGTGAACCAAGCTGGCGCCACTTTTAATGGCGGCACCCACGTGAACGGCTTCCATCATTTCTTCTTTTGTAATGCCGCGTTGTAGGCCGTCTTTGGTGTATGCATCAATGCAATATGGGCACATTTCGGTATGGGCAACAGCAAGTGCGATCAACGATTTTTCGCGGGCGGAAAGTGCGCCTTCCTCAAAGACTTTTCCGTAGTAATCGAAAAACTTTTCGCCTAATTCTTTGCTCCATTCGGTAATATTTCCAAATTTTCTTAGGTCTGCGGAGTCGTAATAGTTGTTTGAAGCCATTTGTTGCGGATTTTAAATAGATACGAGTTTCGGGAACTCTTGGTTTTTACTATTTGTAAATATAACGAAGTAGTCCGTTTTATTTAGGTATGCGACTAAAAGTTTTTAATCTTTTAGTCGAAAGAATAAACAAAACCACTAGAAAGATCGTATTGCGAATTGGGGATACCAATGGCGGGAAATTCGTCATAGGTAAAAGTATAAGTAGTCTTTAGGTCGAAATTTTTAAAGAGTAATATTAAAAGTGAAGTTTCCGAGGCGAGTCGATAATCGCCAAAATCATTTAACTTTGGTTGATAGTAGGTGGTGCTAATAAAGCTAAGGTTTTCGGTGGGGTAGAGGCTAAAGGAAAAATATGCCGAACCGCGAAAGTCCCTTTGTATTGGTGTAACTCCATCGCTTAGTTTTTCATATTCGTACATTACCAATGTGCCCAAATAAAATTTATAGTCTTCCATATTTGAAAGCTTAAAACGCGGTCCCGTACCAAATAGTCCGCGGAAATCTATTTTGGAAATCTTGTTGTATTGCGCCTGCGCAAACGCTTCCCAAGAAATACGGGGGTGGAATTTATAATTGTAGCGAAGGTGTTGTATTCCCTTATTTTCGAATTTACTGTTTTCAATCTTTTGGAATTCTATTTCATTTTTCAGCAAAACCAAATGCCGCCCCATTTTATATTGAAGATGAATATTATTTTTGATTGAGAATTTATCATTCACATCCCTTTTCAACGAAAAATCAAGGCTCGCGAAACCCGAAAACCCAGAAGTATCGGTTACTTTTCGGAAAGATTCCGCATTAATAACCTGGGCATTTGAATTTAAAAAAATGAAAAGAAATAGTATTGCAAAAAAATACTTCATTTCAGAAAAAAATAATTTTGAAGATTTCTCAATTGGTTTCTCCCCAATTTGCCTTTTCCTCCTCGCTCCAAAGATCTGGGAAAAATTTGCGTTGCTGATATTTTGGGTGTAGGTATTTTTTCCATTCGCTGCCTCCCGTGGCAGCTGTGTTTTCGCCTTTTCTATTTAGAAAATGGTCTGCAGTATCCAAATGTACTAGAGGCCAGGCAACATTATAAAAATGGTCGAATTGCTTCAGTTTCTCGTATAGTTGCTCAGAAGGGTTTATCATTTGCCCGATGCGCTCTTCAAGCGTTTTTCCTTCTACTTTTTTTGCCAAGCTTTTAAAATCTTCCTCATATTTCGCAATAAACTGCCGCATGGTTAAAGTTGTTTTGCCCGTCTTTCGTATGTATCCGGCATCCTTCCAATACATTTGTTCAAAGTAATCATCAGCATTCGGATTGGAGGGGAGGCGTTTTTTTCCTTCAGCATTTACAAGATTTTCCAATCGTGTGCAATAAAGTTCTAGAATACGGAATTGCGCACTTTGAAAACCACTGGCAGGAGTAAGTGTAAGGCGGAAGAGATTGTAATCTTCGTAGTCAATACCATCCTTCATAATATCGAAGGAGGTTATTAGCATGCGAGTGTAGCGTTTTAAACGGTCCAATTTGTTTATCCATATTGCTTCGGAAAGATTTTCACCTTCACAAAGTTGACGGATTTCGTGTATCATCATTTTCAGGACCAGTTCGGTTACTTGATGGTACATAACAAAAACCTTTTCGTCTTCAAAATCGGTACGCGTATTTTGGAGCGAAAGCAGGGTGTCCACCTGTATATAATCCCAATATGTAATGGGTTTTGCGTGTAAAAGTCCCTTTAAATATGTTTCGGGATTTTCACCGAGGTCTTGGTATTTTTCCTCTATTGCCTGTATGATTTTTTCGTCTGCCATTGCAATTTATTTTCTGAAAAAATTCAGTTTAAAAATACTGTAATATTTTCTGTTTAGAAAAACGTTAGGGTTTTAAAATTAAAAAGCCTTGTTTCATAATTTGGAAACAAGGCTTTTTAATATTTCAATTTTTTAATTCTAGTAAAAATTGGCCCTATTGTCCTCAATATCGGCTTTCTTTTTAAGAGCGTTATAAACCGCTGAGGTTGATGCCGGAGCCGATTTGATGCTCAATTCGTTAGCATAGTTAGCATAAGTTTGTAACGCGGGTGCTTCATTTATGGCAGTAACTTTTACTTTGAAAACTCCTGTTTTTCCATCAATTAAACCTGTGGTTTCACCAACTTTGGTTCCGAAGGCTGCACCTACAACCTTTGGCTCATTTCCTGCCTCGGGAACTAAGGGGGATGCCATTGATACAGCTAGTGCACTTTTCACCTGAACATTTTGATTCTGTGCAATTTCCTGTAAAGTGTTGCCAGAAATTGATTCACGAATTTTCTGTGCTTTCTTTTCATTGCGAAGGATTGGCGTAACGATAGCTGACGCCTCTGAAACTTCCATTAAACCTTCCGGGTTTTTACGGGTTAGCTGTGCAATAACGTATCCGTTTGGAATGCTGAAACGTTTGGTGTCGCCAACTTCTGTTTCCTCATTGAAAGCCCAAGAAGTAATGGATCTGTTATTTCCGATGCCGGGAATATTGGCATCCATCAGTTTTACTTTATTTACTGGTTTTACCTCCAGATTATCCTTTTTTGCGACTTCGGTAAAATCACCTTTTTTAACGGCCACTTCAAATTTTGAGGCTTTTGAAAAAACTTCATTGATGGTTTTCTCTGAAGGCTCCATGTTTTTTACAACGGTGGCGACTTTTATTACCGGTTTGGGTTCTGTCTGTTTGCCTACTTCCACCACGTGGTAACCGAAATCTGTTTCCACAAGCCCAATGGTTCCTGTTGGATTGTTGAATATAAAATCATTGAAAGGCGCAACCATCATTCCTGGCGCTGCAGGGCCAAGATCGCCACCTTTGCTTTTTGAACTGTCATCGGAATATTCCGTGGCAAGATCGGCGAATTTCGATTTGTCCTTTTTAACCACGCCCAATAAACTGTCCGCCAATTTTTTTGCTTCTTCCTTTGTACGGGTAACGGTTTCCGGCGCACGCATTGTTCCTACATATCTTATTAAAATATGTTTTGATTCAGTAGAATCCGGCATTGTTTGCTTCTCCAAAACTTTGGTCAACCGGTAAGTGTTATCCACTTTATATGGGCCGTAGATATCGCCAGTGCTTAAGTTCATTAAAGTATCGGCAACATTTGCGGGCAAATCTTTTTTGAAAAGCCAACGATCATAATAAGGAACATCTGAATTTGCATTTACAAATTCCTCGTTATTGTTGGTTCTTCGGAAGCCCAAAATGGTATCATTCATTTTGGTGCCGCTGTTGAATTCTGTTTTGTTATCCAACAAGGTAGCAGTATTCATTTTGGTTTCATCCATATCTGCCGCGGAGGCTTCTTCGTTGAAAATTACGTATTGGATATCAACTTGTGGCTCTACTTCAAAATCCTTTGGATGCGCTTCTACGTATTTCTTTATTTCGTCGTCAGATACTTTTATATCCTCGTCGGCAATTTTGGAATATGGAATTTGAACGTATTGAAAATTAACATTGTCATTTTCAAAATGGTATTGTTGCTCACCTTCAGCAATTGTACTACGCAGACCACCTTTTATCATATTGTAATAGGTGTTCTGCAACACGCTGTTTTCGGTGCTTTCCTCGAATTTTAACCACTGTTGGTACATTTGTGGGGAAGAGGCTTTTATACTGGCAATATATTCCTGGATTTTTCCTTCGTCAACTTGCCCTTGCTCATTCACAAAATTCGGGTTGTTTGCCAAAGTATTTTTCAGGGCATTGTCAATTTGTGCTTTTTCGGCGGTAATTCCGGCCTTTTCTATTTGCTCTTCAATAATAACGCGGCGCAGCTCTCTGTCCCAAACCATATTCATGGCTTGTGTCGTGTTGCTGTTTGGTCCCATATTGCGTTGGGTGGCTTCCACTTCTTCCATGAAAGACTGGCGGGTAATGTCGGTGCCATTTACGGTGGCAATGTTGTCGCCTCCTTTTGGACCTCTACTCCCTTTTGTAAGTACATCACTTAAAATGAATGCGAATAAAGCTAATGCTATAATAAGGATAAGGAATATCCCACGTTTTCTAATACTGTTTAATATTGCCATTTGAAGTTCAAATTTATAGGGGGCGAAAATAGCATTTTCCGACCATTTATGAAAAGGTTAACAGGAAAAATTAAGGGAATACTTGAAAAACTAATCCTCGGCTGCTATTTTGAGTTCAACCAGTTCAATTTTGGTGTTTGAAACTTCGAGAATCGTGAAGATATAATCGTCTATTTCAACAATTTCGCCCTGTTCGGGAATTTCTTCGGTATGGTTTACAATTAAGCCGCCCAAGGTTTCGTAGTTTTCGCTTTCTTCCAAATCGAGCTTAAAAGTTTCGTTTATATAATCTACTTCCAAACGCGCAGAAAATCTGAAATGACCTTCGGCGAGCTCTTCTTCAATCAGCGCTATGCTGTCGTGCTCGTCTTCAATATCTCCAAAGAGTTCCTCAATAATATCTTCAACGGTAATAATACCGCTGGTTCCGCCGTATTCGTCAATGACTACTGCTATACTTTTTCGTTTTTTGGTAAGGATTCCGAGTACGTCTTTTACAAGCATTGTTTCGGGCACAAAAACCACTGGCATCAATACTTTTTTAAGATTGGAAGGTTTTTTGAACAGCTCAAAAGAATGTACGTAGCCCAAAATATCGTCTATATTTTCCTTGTAAACGAGAATTTTTGAAAGGCCGGTTTCGGTAAAAAGTTTTGCGAGATCCTTTGGGGAAGTTTCAATGTCCACAGCTACTACCTCAGTGCGCGGGATCATGGCCTCACGGGATTTTACTTCGGAAAAATCCAACGCATTTTGGAAAATCTGTATCTCGCTGTCAATTTCGTCCTGTGTTTCGGCTATTTCCATTTGTTCGGAAATGTAATTGCCCAATTCCAGCTTGCTGAAACTCAATTGAACCGTATCGCCTTCAGATTTAAAAATTAGCTTCAAAACCAAGTCTGAAATCCAAATTATAAATTCTGAAACCAGTGAAAACAACACATAAAAAAAATAGGCGGGAACCGCAAAAACCTTTACCAGGCTATTGGCATAAATCTGAAAAAAAACTTTTGGAAGAAATTCAGCAGTGAGCAAAATTACCAAAGTGGAAATAATAGTCTGCACCAAAAGCCCTGTAAATCCTGCAATGGGGATATATTCCATCAACAAATCGCCCATAAAAAACCCGTAAATAACCAGTGCAATATTATTGCCGACGAGCATTGTGGCGATAAATTTTGAAGGGCGTTTTGTAATTTTTTTTAGTACGCCTGCTAGAAAGTTGTTCTGTTTCTTTTCAATTTCAATATGTATTTTATTGGAAGAAACATAGGCGATCTCCATACCCGAGAAGAAGGCGGAGAGAATGAGCATTATTACTATTATTAGGATGCTGTAGTCCATTTAAAAAATTCAAAGTTCAAAGTTCAAAGTTTCAAAGTTATCCATTCAAACAACCTGCAGCCTGAAACCTTCAACTATTTGTTACGGTCTTCCATTTTTTTTCGGAAGTTCCGTTTAAAGAAAAACATAAAGATTGCAACGGCAACAAAAAATACAAATAAATATGCGCGATTGGGCGCAGAGTTCCAGTTGTTAATTGCTTCGTAAGCGAAAAATACAGCTATTACGAGATAGGCGTATTCAAAGAAACGGAATATTTTATTTGTCATTTTCGGTTACTTTTTTGTCTATGAGTTGTACTCCTTGGTTTTTTCTTGAAAGAAAGGTAGTAAAATCCTGGCTGCTGTCAAACATCGCACCCTCATTATAGGAGCCATCCTTGAACTTAATTTTATAGGGTTGGTTGGTAAAAACCCAAGAATTTTTTTGGTCCCAATACAATTGCTGGGCGGTTAAAACCACGCTGTCTGCTGTGTGCAATACCACATTTTTTCTTAAATCTACCAAACCTGTGTTTTCAAACTGAATGGCATAATCTGAGGTTACAGTGCTTTTTTTTCCTTGGTCGTTCCAAAAGCGAACTTCAAGACCGTCCGGAAATTCCTTATATGGAAATTCAAGGTTGGAATAATCCAATAATTTTGGCGCCAAAAGATTGGTGACCAACTTTCCCGAATCCGTATATTTAAAATTGATATTCTTTCCCTCAGCGATCGGTGCACCATCGGAAAGGCTTAAGTTTTTTACATTCTGGTAATTTCCTTCACATGCAAAAAGCGTGATGGCCAATACCAGAGCCATCACGCTTTTAAACATATTTAGATTATTGTGCATTTCTATAAATTCGGCACTCTTACGCTACCACCTACCCAGCAATTGCTGAAGCTGATGGTTTTTCCGGACATTCCGTCGCTAAAGATATCACTTTTTGAAGGAGCGCGTTGTCTGTAGGCGCTTGCTGCTGCATTTGCTGATGAAGCAATTGAGGCATCAACCCTTGCTGCTTTATCGGCCATTTCAGCTGCTAACCAGTAAACCGCTCTTTTTTCGAATGTGGTAGTACCACAACTGTTTGAGCTTTCGCCGATCATTTGTGCAATCTTAAAGTATGCGATACCGGCGGAAGGTTTTACACCAATCATTTTGTTGTAATAGGTTCTTGCTTGGCCGTAGCTTCCTTTTTTGCGGAAGTTTTCAGCTATACTATAATAAATTTTCGCTTTATCGGAATTATTTGTTTCAAGATCCGCTGCTTGGTTATAATATTCAAGAGCTTGACTTGATTTTCCATCGTTTTCGGCAAGTTTACCTAGGTAATATGCAGATTTCGCGGAAGGTTCCAATTTGTGCAATTGCTGAACCAATTTAAAGAACAATGGATCCTCGCAATCTTTGGCACTCAAACGACCGGCAGCACGTTTCAACCAATTCACATCTCCTTTGTTTGCCTCAAAATCTTTTGAATATAATGGAATTAGGTTCGGGCAATCTGCCAACTGACCTAATTTTCCGTTTACACTGCCTTCAACAGTACCGTAAACTCCAAGGTTGTTTTCGTAAACATCTTTGGCTCTTTGTTCTTTTTCAGTTAAAGCGGTGCCGGCTTCTTCTTTGTCCATTAATGGAGTAAGTTTTTCAGCAAGTGTATTCTTTTCTCTATCAATTTTATCGGTAACCACATCATAAAGGTCGAAGATTTCCTGAATGTCTTTATTCCCTTCATTAAAAAGATCTACTGCAAGGGAGAAATATGTGTACAAGCTTTTTCCGCTGGTAAATTCTTCAGGATTTTTCTTATAAGCTTCGTCAAAAGCTTTAAATTCTTCCATTTTGGAACCTATGTTATTGTCATATTTAATCTGTGCAATCGTAGAAAGTACATCGCCTTCCTTGGTTTGCTCAGGGAAATTTTCCAATCGCAGTCTATATGCCTGAATCAGGTCTTCAACCTTAGTTTTGTCGCCTTTTTCCTCGATAAAATATTCAAACATTTTAACGGCATATTGATAGGTAGCAAGACTGGATTTAGGGCACTCCTTAATTACCTTTTCGTAATGTGGCAAAGCTGCCTCATAGTTTTTTGCCTTGGCGGGCTCGATGAAATATGAAAGTGTTATGGCACAATCATCGGGTGCCTGTGCAAGGGCCTTTCCAGAAAAGGAAAGTAAAAGGAGAGTAAATAGTAAAATTGCTTTTGTTTTCATGGTATTTAAATTACTGTATTAATTATATAATCTTTTTTCGAACCAACGGTCATTTAACGAGAAGCTTAAATAGGTATTGAAAAAGTTTTCCTGTATTAAACCAAAGTCCGTGGTTCCGCGTCTTCCAATCTCAAATCCAACATTTAAATTGGAGAATAACCTTCCGACGGGTAAACCAAGTCCAAAAGATATGCCAAACTCGTTTATGTCGTGCCCATCAACGTTTAGCCCGGTTTGTTCAAATCTTGCGCCCGCACGATAAACCACTCGTTTAAAGTAATTTCCGAAGGAATTATAGTTTGGAATATAATATCCCCCAAGCTTAAATTTTGAGGCATCGGTATATTGTATATTGTCAATAGTAAAAGAGCGATTGGTAAAATTACTGGTCTTTTGATTGGTATATTCCCCGCCAATAGCCCAGGATTTTGGTTTTCCTATTCCAAGGCCTACGGTTATTTGGGAAGGAAAAGTAAAGTCTGTATCATCGACCTGTATATCCCTTTCATCTATTGTTTGTGGGCCGGTTGGTAAAATTAGTTGAGTAGAAATTTTTCTGGTATTTTCTGCAGTAAAGTTTGTGCCCGGTGTAAATGAAACAGAGCCTGTAAGCTGAAGGCTTTCAGTAATCATTCGTTTATATATTGCGCCAAAATTAAAACTGAAACCTAAAAGATCGGATCGGTTAAACTCGCGGGTAGCATATTGGATATCCTCTTTTTGGGTAGTAGCGGTGTTTTCTATTTTTCCAAAATTATAATTTCCATCGGCACCAATGCTTAATTCAGGGGTAATTTGATAGGCAAGGGATAGAAAAGCTTTATTCAATCCGCCCCTTCCTTCGTATAAAGTGCGGCCATCAGCCAGTTCAGAGTAAAAATTATAACCAACGGAGGTATAGGGAACAAGCCCAAAACCAAGTCCGAATTTTCCCATAGGAATACCCATTGCTAAATAATCGAGGGTAGTAGTAGACGTGTTTTGGCTTTCGGTAGAACTTTTTTGGGTAGAGGCTTTATGGCTTGCACCTACTGAAAAATTCACCAAGCGCAAGTCTGCATATGCCGCAGGATTTTGAAGGTTGAGGTGGATGCTATCGGAAAAAACACCGATACCGCCCATTGCCCTATTTTCAACGGTGCCACGAAATTTAAGGCTTCCGATTCCGTAAAAAGAATAAGGTGACGTGGTTCCTTCCTGTGCCAAGGCAATTCCTGAAATAAGTATAAATACTCCTACTATGATTTTTTTCAACATCAACGCTTATTATATTCTAAAATATGGTTCAGACCTTCCAATAAAAAATTTGAGTTGGCAAAGATGTCATTTTTTATACTATCTCGCAAAAAATGTGCATCCCCACCTGTTAAAATAATTGTTAAATTGGAATATTTCTTTTTGTAGGCTTCGATAAAACCATCAATTTCGTTCAAAACCCCTGTCACAACTCCAGAGTGGATGGAAGCAGCAGTAGAATTACCGATCAAGCTTTTGGGAAGGCTCGCATCCAATAATGGCAATTTCTCGGTAAATGTATGCAAAGATTTGTAGCGAAGCGCAATTCCTGGCGATATTGCTCCACCAAGGTATTCGTTTTCCGAATTAATGAGATCGTATGTAATGCAAGTTCCTGCATCAATCACTAGCACATTGCCGCCTTTATATTGAGCGGCCGCTGCGCTTATTAGCGCTACACGGTCCATTCCCAAGGTGTTGGGAGTTTCATATTTGTTTATAAATGGGACGTTGGTTTCGTGATTTAAAAGAGTAACCTTAAATTTCTGTTGAAGTTTGGATAGTTGGTGCTCCGTCAATAATGCAACGGATGAAACAATGGCTTCGGTTATTGCGGGATATTTTTCCGATATTTCGGCAAGGGCAGGTAAAAAATCCTTCTTTATACAGGTTTTTTTGGACTGAATGCTGCCAGAATTGAAGACTGCAAGTTTAATCAGCGTATTCCCTACATCTATAACGAGGTTCATTTTTTTTTATAAGGCGATAAAAATACAATTTGAACCACCAACTATTTGTTAAGGTGGTATTAAATTGAATGTCGAAATATCTTTTTTATTTTTTTGATTAATCTTTTGCAAAAACGAAAATAGCTTTATATTTGCCGTCTCAATAATGGTGCCTTAGCTCAGTTGGTAGAGCAACGGACTGAAAATCCGTGTGTCCCTAGTTCGATTCTTGGAGGCACCACTTAAATCCCCAGACAGTTTGTTTGGGGATTTTTTTTATATATATGCATTATCTCTATATAATTTATTCTCCTACGCTTGATAGCTATTATGTTGGCGAAACACCAGACGTAAATAGGAGGCTTGAACAGCACAATGAACACTACTTCAAATCGAATTTTACCAAAAAGGCCACTGACTGGAAAATTGCAATGACATATATATGTTCAAACAGGGGGGAAGCGCTGTTTCTTGAGAAGTTTATAAAGAAAATGAAGAGCAGGGTGTTTATAGAAAAAATCATAAAAAATTCTGAAATACTTTCTGATTTATTAAAGAAAAAGTAGTCCTAGTTCCCCCGAAGCGTCGGGGTTGGAGGCACCACTTAAAAACCCGAAACTTTTGTTTCGGGTTTTTTGTTTATAAAGTATTTCTTTTTCAGTTTTTTACAGAATCATTTCCTTAAACGTGATAATTGTCCCAAATCCTTTTTTTCTGAAATAATCCATCTCATTTTCAGAGCCAGTAGCCAAAATAAAATCTCCGCCCCAAGCACCCAAACTCTTGATTGTATTTGGATAATCGCTGAAAAGTTGCTCTTTTATTGGCGGAAGCTTTATTATTTCGGAAATAATTCTTTCGTGTGCGACCATCAATTTCTCAAAATCTGAAAGGGTATAGCACATTAAAAGTTTATTGCTGATGTCTGAAATTCTTTGAATGGTTTTCTCAGTTATGGAAGTATTTCTATACTTCGCAATCCCTTCTTTGCTGTCCTGTTTTTTATTCAAATGCACAAAAAACAGCGAGTCTGTAAAATCCCAAGGAAGATTTATTTTTCTGAAATGCGGCTTTTCATTCTTCAATTCATATAAAATAGGAGCATCGCTTTGCGCGGCAGCAATATCATAACCACTTCCGCCAAAACTATTAGCGAGCAGTTCAAAAGCATCCACTTCGGCCCACTGCGCAATATTATTTATTAAGGTGGAAGAGGTGCCGAGACCCCAATTACCGGGGAAATCGAGTTTTGTTTTAATATTGATTCCTTCATTTTTTGAAAGAAATTCCGAGTTTAATTTTTGCGCTGCTTGAAGAATCTTCAAGAGTTGGTTGCCCACCAAATCTGAAGAATTCTGTGAAAAAATCCGTTCAGCGGTAATTTCAAAATTACCTTCGAACCAAATATTCCCAATTTCATCCAAACTTTGCCACTGAATTCCTATCTTTTCCGAAGGTGCAATTTCCAATGACTGCCCGTATTTTGTGGGGATGGCTAGTGCCGTTGCGCCATCCAAAACCACATATTCGCCTGACAGCAATAATTTTCCGTTGCTGTAAAATTTCTGGTTTGTCATTTTCTCTGTTCCTCCAAAAATGAAACTACGGAATTATGCGAAACCATATTTTCCTTAAAATATTCCATCGCGTTTTCTTTCTCCTCCTTTGATGCGTGAAGTTGGTTCAAAATATTCATCAAGTGCATTTTCATATGCCCTTTTTGAATTCCCGTGGTAACCAATGATTTAATTGCGGCAAAGTTTTGTGCCAATCCCGCGACCGCCATAATTTTCATTAATTCTTTTGCATTCGGTTTTTGAAGAATTTCAAAAGCGAGTTTTGTTAATGGGTGAAGGGAAGTCAACCCGCCCACTGTGCCAATAGCCAACGGAATTTCAATCCAAAAGGTAAAAACATCGTCCTCAATTTTTGCGTGCGTCAAACTCCCGTAGTAGCTGTTTCGGGCGGCATAGGCGTGCACCCCGGCTTCCACGGCACGGAAATCATTTCCCGTTGCCAAAACCACTGCGTCCACTCCGTTCATTATTCCTTTATTGTGTGTTACGGCACGCCGTGTCTCGGTTTTTGCTATTTCAATGGCGCGGACAAATTTTTCGGCAAATTGCTTTCCGTCGTAATTTTTTGTTTCCAATTCAGAAATATTGCAACTCACTTCGGCACGAACCAAACATTCGGGAACGTAGTTGGAAAGTATGCTCATTACCACTTCGGGATAATTTTCTTTCTTTTGGAATACTTCAAAATTTTTGGCTTCTTCCTCAAAAGTATGTGCCATTTTTTCAAGGCAACTATTGATGAAATTGGCCCCCATTGCATCAAGTGTCTCAAATGTGGCGTGGATATGATAATAACCCTCTAAAATATGTGATTTATCTATCAGTGAAACCTCTAAAAGTCCACCGCCCCGCGCCTTCATCTTTTTTTCGATATCTTGAATGCTTTCGCGCAATTTCGGTTTTACGATATCAAAAAAATCTTCGATATCCTTTTCATTTCCAAAAAAATTGAAGTGTATTTGTCCATTCTTTTCCGTGGAAATTACCTCGGCTTTAAACCCGCCTCGTTCCAGCCAAAATTTAGCAGCATTACTGGCAGCAGCAACCACCGAGCTTTCCTCGGTAACCATTGGCAGCGCGTACACTTTATTGTTGATTAAAAAATTGGGTGCGATGGCAAAAGGCAAATAATAATTGGAAAGTGTGTTTTCAATAAAATCGTCGTGGAGCTGCTGCAAAGAGGAGTTGTCGTTCCAGTAACTTTTTAGAGTTTCAATTGAATTTTGGTCGTTCTGCAGAAAATTATCGGCGAGCCATTCAATTTTTTCTTCCTTCGATTTTTTTGAAAATCCGGAAATGGTATTTTTCATTTAAGGTGGTAAAGATGAAGTGCAAAGATAGTGTTTCGGTGAGGTTTCTGTGGAATCAAACAAAAAAGAAAAGATTTTCAGGAACTAATAACAGTTCCCAAAAATCTTTTCAACTAACTTAAAACGAAAATCAAAATTGTTTTAAGCTTCTTTTTTTTGAGCGTCTTTGGTAGGTTTCGGACGCACATTGAATTTTTTGCGTTTGGGTCTTAATTTTCCAAAACTTCCAATACTTATTTTTCCTCGTTTGGTTTTTTTATCACCCTTTCCCATTATTTCTTATTTTGTTGTTTTTTAATGGTCTTTTTGTCAATGTCAACATCATTTGTTTCAATATTTCTATTTCCCGTTGGGTTGGTGGGAGTTTTCTGTTCTGTGTCTCTTTCAAATTTCTTAGCCATGATTTTTAATTTTAAGTGAATTTCTAAAGTAATAAACCCAATTCACAATTAATATTAAAGGCTTGCCAAAGAATGTTAAACCTTGCGAATAGCGCTGATAAATGCTGAAATTCCTGCTTTTCCTTTTTCGGAAAGCATTTTTATGAAAGCGCTGCCAATGATGGCGCCATTGGTGTGTTTTGTTGCTTGCTGAAATGTTTTGGAATCCTTTATGCCGAAACCAACAATTAATGGATTTGCAAGCGAAAGCGAGGCAATTCTTTTGAAATAGTCTTCCTGTGCATTTCCAAAACCTGTGGAACTTCCTGTAACGCTTGCGCTGCTAACCATATAAATGAAACCTTCGGAAGCAGTATCAATCTGTCGAATGCGTTCTTCGGAAGTCTGCGGCGTAATCAAAAAGATATTCAGCAAACCGTATTTTTTGAAAATTTCAGAATAGTGCTCCTGAAATTCTGCCAAAGGCAAATCGGGTAAAATCAAGCCATCAATGCCAACTTCCACACATTTTTTACAGAAATTTTCCACCCCAAATTGAAGCACTGGATTAAAATATCCCATCAAAATCAGGGGAATTGAAACCGTTTCCCTAACATTTTTCAATTGCTGAAAAAGAATTTCCGTAGTCATTCCATTTTTTAAAGCTGTCTGCGAACTCGCTTGGATTGTTGGCCCATCCGCCAACGGATCGCTGAAAGGCAAACCTATTTCAACCATATCAACGCCATTTTTTTCCAATTGCTTTAGAATTTCAACAGTATCATCCAATTTAGGATAACCAGCGGTGAAATAAATGGAAAGTAGTTTTTTGTTTTCTGAAAGTTTGTTTTTTATTCTATTCATAGAAATATATTTATGTCTGTTCGAGCGCAGTCGAGAACTAAAATTCTCTTACTCAAAATGAGGTCTCGACTGCGCTCGACCTGACAGAAGTTTTATAAATCAAAATGTTTAATATATGTATCCAAATCTTTATCACCCCGCCCGCTTAAATTCACAACAACAACATCGTCCTTTTTAAATTTTCGAGTTTCAAAAATTGCAAGTGCGTGGCTACTTTCAATAGCAGGAATAATTCCTTCCAATTTACTCAGCTCTAATCCTGACTGCATTGCGGCATCATCAGTTATTGAAATAAATTCACCTCGGCCGCTCGCAAAAAGATTGGCGTGCATCGGACCAACGCCGGGATAATCCAAACCAGCCGAAATTGAGTAGGGCTCCGTAATTTGTCCGTCCGCCGTTTGCATCAATAGCGTTTTGCTTCCGTGAATAATCCCAACATTTCCCAAAGCGGATGTCGCGGCACTTTCGCCACTATCAATTCCTTTACCGGCAGCCTCAACGGCGATAATCCCAACTTCCGGTTTGTCCAAATAATGATAAAAAGCGCCAGCAGCATTGCTTCCACCGCCAACGCACGCCACTACGAAATCTGGATTTTCCCGACCTTCTTTTTCCATGAGTTGCGACTTTATTTCTTCTGAAACAACACTTTGGAACCTTGCAACCATATCTGGGTACGGATGCGGCCCAACCACACTACCTATAATATAATGAGTGTCAATTGGATTATTGATCCAATCGCGGATCGCTTCATTTGTGGCATCTTTCAGGGTTTTACTACCGCTTGTGGCGGGAATGACTTTTGCGCCGAGCATTTTCATTCGGGCCACATTTGGCGCTTGGCGTTTTATATCAATTTCACCCATAAAAACGATGCATTCCAAACCCATCAAAGCACAAACGGTTGCAGTTGCAACGCCGTGTTGCCCAGCACCCGTTTCGGCAATAATTCTAGTTTTACCCTAAACGTTGCGCCATTAAAATTTGGCCGATAGTATTATTCACTTTATGAGCGCCCGTGTGACAAAGATCTTCGCGTTTTAAATAAATTTTAGTATTGTACTTTTCTGAAAATCGTTTCGCAAAATAAAGCGGCGTTGGGCGTCCCACATAATCTTTCAACAATTGCCGAAATTCCTTTTGAAAAGATTCCTCAGCCATTATTTTTAAATAATTCTGCCGAAGTTCCTCAACATTTGGGTACAGCATTTCGGGAATATAAGCGCCGCCAAACTCGCCGTAATAGCCTTTTTCGTTTACGTTATAATTCATATTTTTCAGTTTTCAGTTTTCAGTTTTCAGTCTTGGTTCTTGCGTCTTGGCTCGTGATTCTTTTTAGTCGTGTTTCAAATTTTCAAGTAGCATTTTCAATTTTGCAACATCTTTCATTCCCGGTTCAATTTCAAACTTGCTGTTCACATCAATCGCATATATGGGAAGATCTGTATTTAATAATTCTTTCAGTGAATCCATTTCTTCCAAGCCAATTCCGCCGCTTAAAATGAAAGGTTTTTTTGAGTTATAATTTTTCAAAATTTCCCAATTGAAAGTAAATCCGTTTCCACCTTTTTCCTTTCCTTTTGTGTCGAAAAGGAATTTATCCACCCCATTTTCATAAGGTTTTAAAACTTCAAAATCGAATTTGTCTTTTATTGAAAAAACTTTCCAAATTTCTATTGACGAGGCTTCGACAAGCTCAGCCTGACATTTTGTTTTTAGTTTTTTGCAGAAATTTGCACTTTCCTCCCCGTGTAGTTGAACTACATCCAACTTATATTGTTCAACTTTATTTAAAATTTCTTCCAATGGAGCATCCACAAAAACACCAACTTTTTTAATTCCGGGTGGCAGTGGAGGAATTTCGCCTTCAAAAAACCGCGGACTTTTTTCATAAAAAATAAAACCCAAATAATTAGGCTGAAACTTTGCAACTTCGGCGATGATGTGTTTCATTCCGCAGATTTTTAAAAATGGTTTCATCTCAGTTTTTCAATAAATTGTTTTGCAGTTTCGCCGGGATTTTCAGTTTTCATAAAATTTTCACCAATCAAAAATCCTTCATAACCGTAGTTTCTTAAGTCCTTTATTGTTTCAACATCACTGATTCCGCTTTCAGAGATTTTCACAAAATCATTCGGAATTTGCTCGGAAAGTTTTTTGCTGATTTCAATATTCACTTTAAAATTTTTCAGATTTCGGTTGTTCACGCCAATCATATCCACATTCGGCAACAATGATTTTTGAAGTTCTTCCAGATTATGGATTTCCAGTAAAACATCCAATTTTAAACTTTTTGCCAAAAACGAAAACTGCTTTAATTCTTCTGCCGAAAGGCAAGCCGCAATCAATAAAATAGCATCTGCGCCATAGGCTTTTGCTTCATAAATTTGATACGGATCAATAATAAATTCCTTCCGAAGAATTGGAATGGAAACGGTTTTTTCGGCAACCAAAAGATCGTCCAACGAACCGCCAAAAAAGTTGGAATCAGTTAAAACTGAGATTCCTTTTGCACCCGCATTTTCATATCCCGAAACAACTTCCGGCAATAAAACCTTGTCATTAATGACCGATTTGCTGGGCGAACGACGTTTATGTTCGGCAATAATTCCGGTTGTTGAAATCCGCAATGCTTCCGCCAACGATTTGGTTTCTTTGGCAAAAAGCGGAAATTTTTCCAGTAAACGGGTTGGGATTGCTTCTTTTTTTGCGGCAACTTCCTTTAGTTTATAAGCGGTAATATTGTCTAAAATTGTCATTTTCGTTAATCGTTAATCGTTAGATAATTGTTGCAATTTCTTCAATGAATTCAATGCTTTTCCAGATTGTAAAGATTCTTTCGCTTTTTCAAAACCTTCTTTTATCGTGCAATTTTCAACTACTGAAATTGCCATTCCGGCATTCGCGCAAACCACATTGTTTTGTGCTTCGGTTCCTTTTCCGTTTAAAATATTCAGAAAAATTGTTGCGGAATCTTTTACGGTTTCTCCCCCAAATATTTCTGATTCTTCAATCTGGTTTACTTCAAAATCTTCTGCACTCAAAATATTTTCCGAATTTTTCGAAATTACTTTTACGGGTCCTGTCAGCGAAATTTCATCATAGCCATCCATTGCGTGCAAAACGGCGTAATTTTTTTCGCTTTTTTGATAGAGATAGCCATACATCCGAGCTAATTCCAAATCAAAAACACCTACCAATTGGTTTTTCGGAAACGCCGGATTTACCATTGGCCCGAGCATATTAAAGAATGTTTTTACGCTCAATTCCTTGCGGATTGGCGCCACATTTTTCATAGCAGGGTGGAAGAGTGGAGCGTGCAAAACGCAGATTCCCGCTTCATCCAAACTGCGCTTTAAAAAATCGTTTTCATTGCTGAATTTAATGCCCAAAGCTTCCATAACATTGCTGCTTCCGCTAACGGATGAAACTCCGTAATTGCCATGTTTGGTAACTTTTATTCCAGCGCCAGCGGTTACAAATGAAGCTAACGTTGAAATATTAAAAGTGTTTTTTCCGTCGCCGCCCGTGCCGCATAAATCAATAGTATTGTATTCGCTAAAATCAACAGCCAAACACAAGTCCAATAAAGCATCCCGAAAACCTTCCAGCTCTTCCAAACTTACGTTGCGCATCATATAAACCGTCAAAAAAGCGGCAATCTGGCTTTGGTTGTATTTCCCTTCGGAAATGTTTACCAAAACAGTTCGCGCCTCATCTTTGGTGAGTTGCTCGTGGTTTATTAATCTGTTTAAAATATGTTTCATTTTTAAGTTTAGGAGTTTAAAAGTTTATGGGTTTAGTTGAAATCACTGCCAACTGTAACTGAATACTGAATACTTTTTCAACTTTCAATCCAATTTTTAATAATCTGTTTTCCCATTGGCGTTAGCACACTTTCGGGATGAAACTGCACTCCGCAAACGTCGTAAAATTTATGGCGGACGGACATAATCTGCCCGTTTTCATCTACGGAAGTAATTTCCAAAACCTCCGGAAAATTTTCTTTTGAAACTACCCAACTGTGATAACGGCCTATTTCAAATTCTTTTTCAATTCCCTTGAATAGCGGTTCATTTTCTGAAATTATTGTCGCTTTGGTAGCCACTCCGTGAAAAACTTTACTCAAATTTTCCAACTTTCCACCGAAAACTTCACCGATTGCTTGTTGCCCCAAACACACTCCAAAAATTGGTTTTGAAGTTGCATATTTTTGAATCACTTCTTTCAGTAAACCGGCTTCATCGGGAATTCCGGGACCGGGAGAAAGCAGGATTTTATCGTAATTTTCAACTTCTTCCAAATAAAATTTATCGTTTCGTCTTACGGTGACTTCGCAATCCAATTCCTCTAAATAGTGAACCAGATTGTACACAAAACTGTCGTAATTATCTATTACTAATATTTTCATTTCGTTTCTATAATTAACCCTTCGACTGCGCTCAGTGAGACAATATTTAAATGCTTTCAGCTAATTCCAGCGCTTTTGTCAGCGCGCCCAATTTATTATAAACTTCCTGTAATTCGTTATCCTCATTGCTTTCCGAAACCACTCCCGCGCCCGCTTGATAATGCAAAGTATGATTTTTGCTCACGAAACGAACGAATGATAATCGCGTGGTTAAAATTACCGCTGAAATCCATAAAACCAATCGCGCCACCATAAAATTCACGACTTCTATTTTCATATTTTTCCAGTAATTGCAAGGCTTTGTGTTTTGGTGCGCCACTCAAAGTTCCCGCGGGAAATGTGTCTGCAACAATTTGCATCGTTGATGTTTTCGGGTTTTTTGTAGCCGTAACTTTACTAACCAAATGAATAACGTGCGAGAAAAACTGAACTTCCCGATAGTTTTCCACTTTAACATTTGTTCCGTGACGACTTAAATCGTTTCGCGCCAAGTCAACGAGCATCACGTGTTCGCTGTTTTCTTTTTTATCTTCAGAAAGTTTTTTGGCAAGTTCGGCATCCTGTTCATCATTTCCGGTGCGTTTAAAAGTTCCGGCGATTGGGTGGATTTCTGCACGATCACCTTTTACTACGAGTTGCGCCTCGGGTGAACTTCCGAAGATTTTAAAGTTTCCGTAATCAAAATAGAAAAGATAGGGTGAAGGATTCACGCTTCGTAAAGCACGATATACGTTGAAATCATCGCCGATAAATTTTTGTGAAAAACGTTTGCTCGGCACAATTTGAAAAACATCTCCACGCTGACAATGTTCTTTGCATTTTCGAACCAAAGCTTTAAAATCTTCGTCGTTGAGATTTGTGGTTCGTTCGCCGTTTCTTTCAAAAGAAAATTCGGCAAAACTTTTCGACTTTAAAATCTGTTCAATTTGTGGAATATTATTTTCAGCTTCAAAAGTATGAGCGAAAATGTAAGCTTCGTTGTTGAAATGATTTATCGCGATTATATTTTGATAAACGGCATAATACAAATCGGGCATTTCGAGGTTTTCCTCTTTTTTGTGAAGCTCAATATCTTCAAAATAACGAACTGCATCAAAAGCCATAAACCCGAAAAGTCCGTTGTTTATGAATTTATAATTACCCGTTTCCGAAGCAAAAGAAGACGCAAATTCATCTAAAATAGTTGGAACATTTGTGTTTTCTGAAATTTCAATTTTTGAACTTTTCCCATCGGGAAATTGCTGAAAAATGGTTTCATTTTCAACTTTTATTGACGCAATTGGGTTAAAGCAAATGTAGCTGAAACTATTGTCGTTAGCGTGATAGTCGCTACTTTCCAACAATAGGCTGTTCGGAAATTTGTCGCGAAGCCGCAAATAAACCGAAACCGGCGTGAGCGTATCTGCCAACAGTTTTTTTGAATGTGTTTTTAAATTGTATTTCATTTTAATCTTTAAAATTGTTCAATAAAAAAAGGCTTGTCGTGATTGACAAGCCTTTTCGTACATTTTATACTATAGGTGTTCCGCTCACGAGGTTTTCCGTAAGTTTTTCCACCACCAAGTATTTTGTGTAAATGTGTTCATTGTTTCGGTTTCAAATATATAATTTTTTTGGAAGACAGTTTGGTTTTGCTGCAAACTTTTAGATAAAACCAGTTTTTGTAACAAAATGTGTTTGTAACACTACTAATCATAAGTTAATGCAAATACTAAATCAACTGATATTCAATATTTTTGGCCAATGAAAATGATTGCAGTTATATTTTGCGCTTTGTTGCTTCAAAGTTGTGCGGATAAAGTGAAGGAAACAAAAAGTGATGGAACGGTTTCTGAAGTTGTTATGGAGGAAAATCTTCAGAATACGGAAGAAGATATCGCTACTGAAAACGTTCTTTCTTTCAATTTTGACCAACTTGAAAGTAAATATTTTCAGAAGAAAACCGATTCAATTTATGTCGTAAATTTCTGGGCCACGTGGTGCAAACCTTGCGTGAAGGAGCTTCCGGCATTTGAGAAAATTTCTGCGGAATATTCAGATGAAAAAGTAATAGTACTATTGGTGAGCCTGGATTTTCCTGATAAAATTGAAAGCCAAGTGATGCCTTTCCTTCAAAAAAATAATATAAAGTCTGAAGTGGTTTTACTGGATGATGCCGATGCAAACAGTTGGATTCCGAAGGTTTCCCCCGAATGGAGCGGGGCGATTCCTGCCACAATTATTTATAAAAAAGACAATCGAAAATTTTACGAACGGTCTTTTACTTTTGAAGAACTTGAAAACGAATTAAAAACATATTTATAAACACCTCCCCAGCCCTCCTAAAGGAGGGAATTTAATGGAACAATAATTTAAAATTTTAATATGAAAACAAGAAAAATATTTACAGGTTTGAGTTTGGCCGTAATTGTATTTATAACCTTAAACAGTTGCAAAAACGAACAGCAAAATGATACCGCGAATATGGCGGTGAATGAAAAAGTACAACCAGAATTTATAGAAATTGCAGATGAAAACACCAGCGGTTATTCAATTGGTGATGAAGCAACCGATTTTAAACTGAAAAATGTAAATGGTAAAATGGTCTCCCTTTCAGATTACAAAGATGCCAAAGGATTTATCATAATTTTTACATGCAATACTTGCCCTTTCGCAGTTGCAAGTGAGCAACGGATTGTTGCTTTGGATAAGGAATTTAAATCAAAAGGTTATCCGGTAATTGCCATAAACCCAAATAATCCTGAAGTTCAACCCGATGATTCCTTTGAGTTAATGCAGCAAAAAGCAACGGAAGCTGGCTTCACGTTCCCGTATTTATTTGACGAAAGCCAAACGGTTTACGCCAAATATGGAGCTACCAAAACCCCACACGTATATTTGCTTCAAAAGGAAGACAACAAAAATATGGTAAAATACATAGGAGCAATTGATGATAATGTCCGCAATGCTTCAGCGGTAAAGGAACGTTTTTTGGCGAATGCAATAAATGAGCTTTTGGCCGGTAAACAAGTTTCCGTGAAAGAAACGAAGGCGATTGGTTGTTCTGTGAAGCAGAGTTAATCTATTTTAACTGAATATGTTTAAAACCGAAAACGAATTTTGTTTTCGGTTTTTTTAGTATTATCCTTTTACAAATTATTATTTTTACTGAAAATTTATAAAGAAATGGCAGATTTAACCCAAAAACAGTGGCGCGAACAATTAGAGAACGATGACAACTCTGTTATTCTTGACGTTCGTACCGACGCCGAATTTGACGAAGGCTATATTCCCGGTGCGCTACAGATGGATATTTATAATGGGGCAGAATTTTTAAAACGGGCCAAAGAGTTGGACAAGGAAAAAAGTTATTACGTGTATTGCCGTTCGGGCGGAAGAAGTGCGCAAGCTTGTATGCTGCTAAATTCTATCGGAATTGAAAAGGCATACAATCTTCAAGGAGGATTTATGGAGTGGAAAGGAGAAAAAACAACTTAAGATTACTATATGAAAAATCTAGCTATTATTTTTGGTCTTACGTTGACCTTATTTTTTATGGGCTGTAAAAATAAAAGTTCGGCCCAAGAAATTAATGTCATCACCCCTCAGGAAGTTTACACTGCAGTTTTCAATACTGAAGGAACACAACTGGTAGATGTTAGGACGAAAGAAGAATTTGGAGAGGGGCACATACCGGCCGCCCAAAACATTTGTGTTACGGATGATGATTTTAAAGAAAAGGTGGCCAAACTTGATAAAGATAAGCCTATTTACGTTTATTGTAGGAGCGGAAAACGAAGCGCCCGAGCCGCTTCAGTTTTAAAAGAAATGGGTTTTAGGGAAATATATGATATGGATGGGGGTTTTATAAATTGGGAAAGCCAAGGCCTTCAATCTGAAAAATAAAGCCGCTCCTTAAATTCTTTAACGAATTGACAGCTTTCAAGTTAAATTGAACCTAAAGTGATAATCTGACCAAACTCCATACACCATCCTTTCGTATATTGAATGAAAGATAATTTAAGTGCTATGGAAAATCAAGAGAAAATAATTCAGGATGAAATGAGAAAGCTTATTTCCAAAAGCTGCAATTTCAGTACACTTCCTCCCAAAAAATTTCGTGAGTTCCACAAGGCCTATTTAAAATTCTTTTTTAACGTAGTCGATATCGATATCGATTATGAAAACAAATCTATTTCCCTTTGGAATTCAAGGCCTTTAACAACTAATCCAGTGAGATTGCATAATTTGAATGAAGCGGTTGTGGATACCGTTTCCTACAATAATTTAGAGGAAACGCTCAAAGGATGTTTGGGGAAGGAAACTCTTCACAATAGATTTTATAAATCATTATTATTCACGTATAACAATGTTGCCGGTGATGTTGATGAGGTGATGAGTGCCTAATACATCAATTACCGACAAATTTTATTCCCCCAGAAAAAAGCAAATAGTGCAATCCCGAATCTCTTTTGTACTGGTCGAATTTTAGATCGATGCTTTTTAGACCATAAGAGGCTATATGGAATTTGGTAAAAATGTCGGTATAGCTTATGCCGAAGCCAAATTGGTTCGCTGAAAATTCTGAAAGGTCATAATCCGAAGTGTAAAACTCATCAGTAGAAACCGCTTGATTATACGGAAAGAAATAATCGGCCGCGGTTTGTGTATAATATCTATAACTTGGATAAACAGTGAATTTGTCCGAAATCTTAATCGGAATTTCAATACTTGCCGTGTGCGATTTTATTCCCCAATCATCGAAGTAATACCGATAATAGGTTCTTGCCACGAACATTTCATTAATAAAATAATTCAATCTTCCGCCAATTGCCGTTTTAAAACGTGTGTCCGGCAAGCGTTCTATATCATCCGCAATCTGAAAGTTTTCAGCATAAATATCGGGAAGATCTGCAAAATATATGCGTTGGAATGGAGTAGAGAGCAACCCTTGTTGTTGCACCAAATCCAACGAAAGTGAACCTTGCAGATTTTTTGAAAGTATTTGTGAAAAACCCAATCCCAGCGAATATGAATTCCTATTCTTTTTTGGAAGCGGTTCCAGACCACTAGATTCTATAGGCCTTAACTCAATAGGATAAACCAATTTCCACGTGTCCAAATATACGTTTCCGTGAATACTGACCTCCGTATTTTTTTCATTGAAAAGTTTTGTATAGGTTCCACCAAATCCCAGGGAAGTATAATCATATTCCGAAGATGCCGAAATCTTTGCGCTCCAAATATCATTTCTGCTGTTGCTACTGTGGGAATAACTAACATTTCCGCCAAACCAAACATCGCTTGAGGAAGCGCCCGAAGAGGCTACAAAAGGATCAGCATCTCCACCGCCGTCAAAAGGGTCAACATTACTTGATGAAGCCGAAGTGTAGGCAGAAATACCCGCATCAATTGCCAAAACATCATCATCGTTCAATGGGATTGATACTACAATTGTGGGCGTAAGGTCGGTGAGTTTCTCGCTTCCAATTCCCCCGCTGACAGCAGCATTATCGCCGTCTTGGGTATAGTAACTGGCCAGAAAATCAATTTCAGGAGCCTCGAGTACTCTTTTTTTGTAGGTGGAAGTTGAGTCCTGCGCGAATAAATTTCCGGCAATGGACAAAAGAATAACTATGAGAAATTTTTTCATATAATTTTAATTACAGCCACAACCGCCGCCAGTTTTTCCTCCGTTAGCGCCCACCGCTGCTTCTCTATATGCTTGCGCATAAGTTTCAAACCTATCAACGGGCTTGTCTCCCAATACCATATCGGGATCGTTTAGATTTACCTTTTCATACTCCTTTACAACCGTGCAGGAAGTAAGAGAGCCGAAAAAGACTATTGCTACAGGAATAAGGATTTTTTTCATTGTTTATTCTCTATTTTAATATTTTCAGAAGTAAAAATTTTGCCTTCGCCGTCTATTATTATACATTCTATTTTTGGTAGTTGGTTCACAAAATTTATCGCAATTTCTTTTCCCATTACAAAAATTGAAGTTGCCAAGGCATCTGCAATTTCGGCTTTTGGCGCAAAAACCGTAGCGCTTATAATGCCTGTTGCGGGATAACCGGTCCGCGGATCAATAATATGTGTATAACGAACGCCATTAAAAGTAACATATTTTTCATAATTCCCTGAAGTTACCACGGCATTATCCTGTAATGGAAGTAATGCAAAGGCTTTATTTTTATCCAAGGGGTTGGTAATGGCAACCTTCCAGAAATCGCCGTTGGGTTGTTTTCCCCAAGTGTTCATATCGCCGGAAGCGTTGATAATTCCTGCCGCGACTCCTTTTTCCATCAATAGTTTTTTGGCTTTATCTGCCGCATATCCTTTGCCGATAGCTCCAAACCCTATCTTCATTCCTTCGTGTTTTAAAAAAACGGTGGAATTTTCAGCGTCGATGATAATGTTTTTATAACCCACTTTTGCCACAGATTGTTTTATGGCTTCCTCTGAAGGCATTTCGGTCATACTTCCATCAAACTTCCAGATTTTGTCCATGGAGGCGAAGGAAATATCAAAGGCGCCTTCCGTTAATTTTGAAATGCCGATACATCGTTCAATGAGGTGGTAGAGCTCTCCATCAACCTTTACGGGTTTTATTCCGGCATTTCTATTTATTTCAGATGTCTGTGAAGCAGCGTCCCAGGAGGAAATTAATTTTTCAATGCGGGTAATTTCTCCCACTGCCAAATCTATATATTCTTTTGCTTCTGTAGAATCGTTCGCAACGACGGTAATCTCAAACCGGCTTCCCATTAATTTTAGCGTCCTTTTATAAATTTCCTGTGAAAACAGGGAGTTTACAAACAATAAAGCGAGAATGATGGTTGTGGCTTTTTTCAAACTACTTTAAAAATGATTCCAATTTTTGAATATATGCGCGCGGAGTGGTCTTTTCATAACCCGCTTCGCCTAACACGTTGCCATTTTTATCCAGGATCACCACAAATGGAAAGTAGCCCTGTTTGTTATATTTAGCCGCTAATGTATTGTTTTTTTCCTGCTGAAGGGTTGGCAGCGAATTCGCTTTTTTCCGTGGAAAATCTGCTTGGAGCATTACAAAATGGTCTTTTGAATAATCTTTAAATTCCTTTGTACTCCAAATTTCACGATCCAGTTTTATGCAAGGGGCGCACCAATCACTTCCTTGAAAAACTAGTACGATGGGTCTGTCATTTTGGGAAGCAATTTGTTGGGCAGTATCAAAATCTGTTTGCCATTCTTGGGCTTGTAGCTGGAAAATAGAGCCAAAAATAATTGCTGCTAGTATGAGAATTCTTTTCATATAAATGGTAATTTATTAAAATTTTATTTTACTTCCACCAAAAAACAATAAATTTTATGGTTTAAACAATAACGATTTGGTATACCCTTTAGTACTTAAAAGTGCAACTATAGTGCCATCAAAAATAGAATCTTCGATGTTGAAATTAATTGTCCTTCTCTATTTAATTAAAACATTGCATTTAACTACTTTTACACCCATTTTCAGAAATAAGACTTCATGCAACAAATCACAAATACCATTATAATGATACGTCCGGTGGCGTTTCGTATGAACGAACAAACGGCAGTAAATAACTATTTTCAGGAAGACATTGATATTAAGAACGCCGAAATTAACGCAATGGCTCAGGCGGAGTTTGACACTTTCGTGGAAAAACTTATTGCGGTAGGGGTAAATGTGATTGTGGAAAATGATGATTTGCGAATGGATACGCCGGATTCCATCTTTCCAAATAATTGGATCAGTTTTCACGAAAATGGCGATGTTGCATTATACCCAATGTTTGCCGTAAACAGGCGTCGCGAGAGGCGAGAGGAGATATTAATTCGTCTGGAAAAGGAAGGTTTTGTAATCAATAATATTTATGATTACACTCCAGCGGAGGACGAAGGTTTTTTCTTGGAAGGAACCGGCAGCATCCTTATGGATCGCGTAAACCGAAAGGCCTATTGTGCACTTTCCCCAAGGGCCGATGAGGAATTGTTTATAGAATTCTGTGAGGATTTTGAATATACTCCTGTGATTTTTACTGCAAACCAAACAGTGGACGGGAAGCGGATGCCAATTTACCACACCAATGTAATGATGTGCCTCGCGGAGGAATTTTGCGTAATCTGTCTAGACACAATCGATGAGGCTTCAGAAAAGAAAAACGTACTTCAGCACCTTAAAAAGGATGGAAAGGAAATTATTTCAATAACCGAAGGACAAATGCATCATTTTGCTGGAAACATGCTTCAGGTGCAGGGCAAGGATAGCAAATATTTAATAATGAGCGCCGCCGCCCGCAAAAGCTTAAACCCCCAACAAATTTCTCTTATCGAAAAACATTGCCAGATTTTGAGCAGCGACCTTCATACCATTGAAACCTGCGGCGGCGGAAGCGCCCGCTGTATGATGGCCGAAGTTTTTCTTCCAAAGGAAAATTAGAAATATATCTTTCAAAGGCAAAAAAAGGCAGATAACAATTACCCAATTTAGCGACCTTAAGCTTTTTCCTGTAAATTATAGGAAGTGATATTATGTATCATTCCACCAAATATGAAATAGTGGAAGGGAAGCATTAAATACCAATAAAGCCTTCCCCATAAACCTTTGGGGCGGAAGGTGGCGGTCTGCACAAGTTCATTCTTCTCATTGATGCAGAATTCCAACCACGCCTCGCCCGGTAGTTTCATTTCGGCAAACAATAGCAGTCTTTTCGTGTCCCGATCGGCATAAAGTACGCGCCAAAAATCCAGCGCATCGCCTGTAAAAATTTTTTCTGAGTGGGTGCGGCCGCGCCTTAAACCTACGCCACCAACAAGTTGGTCCATAAATCCCCGAACTTTCCAAAGAAAATTTCCGTAGTACCACCCCCGGGTGCCGCCAATGGCCCAAATGTTGTCCATCACCTTTTCGGGGTCTTTCACTTTTAGCACCTTTTTATCTTTTAGGCAACCATATTTGGGCACTTGAATATATTCCTTTAAATTGGTGAGCCGCCCAGCCACAAGTGAATCCTTCCAACTGGAAATAACCAAATTCTGTTCAATTTTTAGAAATGCCTTTTTTATTGCTTCTGAATAGCTAATTGGCTGGATATCCAAAATTTCCTGCAGGTTATTATCCTTTGCCACGACTTCCATTTTCATACTATCCACTAGGTTTACGGCCAATTTATAGGAAGTGGAAGTGACAAAATAGAGCCAATAGGAGGAAAGTTTTGGAGACATAACCGGCACCGAGATGATCCATAATTTTAGTTTGCGAATTTCTGCGTACTTCTGAAGCATGTCCTTGTAAGTAAGCACATCGGGGCCGCCGATATCGAAGGATTTTCCAAAACACTTTTCATTGTTTAAAACACCGATTAAAAAAGAAATTACATCCCGGATGGCAATTGGCTGGATGCGGGTTTTTAACCATTTTGGGGCAACCATTATTGGAAGTTTTTCACATAGATCCCGGATTATTTCAAAAGAGGAACTGCCGCTACCAACCACAATTCCGGCTCGAAGTACGGTGAGGTTAAAATCGCCCTGATACAATATTTCTTCAACATTTTTTCGGGAAGAAAGATGTTTTGAAAGTTTTTCCTGGTTTACTATTCCGCTCAAATAAATTACCTGCTTCACCGACGTTGCAGCCATATATTTATTGAAATTTTCTGCGGCCCGTGCCTCCACCTCGTCGAAGTTTTTAGTGGAACTGCTCATCGAGTGGATAAGATAGTAGGCAGCGTCGATGTCTTTCGGGAAACCTTCGGTGTTTACTTCTTCGGCAAAATCCACTTCAAAAACCTGAACCCTTTTCGTAGTTTCCGGTTCAAGGGGAAGCCTATTTTTATCGCGTACACAGCAAATTATTTCGTGGCCATTTTCCAAAAGTTCGGGTAAAAGTCGCATTCCAATATAACCATTGGCGCCGGTAAGAAGAATCTTCACAATACTTGTTTTGTTTAAAAATAGTTCAAAAAATTTAAACAATGGTTAATATGCCGTTAACTTATGCAGGTTGATATTTTTCAATATGGTATCTTTAAAACCTCAACTGAAAACTATCCAAATATGAAAATCCTAAAAATCGTTTTGCTAATCGTAGGGGTTGTACTAATTATTTTCGGACTGTATAATGCTTTTGTTCCGCAGGAAGTTTTAGATGTTGGCCCGTTGGAAGTTAATGTAAAAGAGGGCTTAACCAACCAAACTTTAGGTATGATTGGTATAGGCATTTTGGCATTGATCGCGGGCGCGCTGCTAAAAAATAGACGCTGATTTTTAAGAATTTATTGTTTTCAATATTGAAATTACCGCCGCGCTAATGTATTCCACGCCAATGGAAATAACTATAAACCCAACGATCCGTGAGATTGCATTGATGCCGGAAGCGCCCAGAAACCGGCTTATATAATGCGAACTTCTCAAAATTAAAAATGTCGCTGCGCCCACGGCGAAAACCGCGAGCATCACATACAATATTGCGGTTGTATTCTGATATTTTTGGTTGAAGGTAATCAAAAGTGAAATGGAGCCAGGCCCAGCTAACATTGGTATTGCGAGAGGTGTCAATGAAAATTTTTCCCGCTTGTCCAAATCCTTTTGCACCCGTTTGTTCTTCATTCCCTTATGTTTTGAAAAAGTTCCCGTTAAAAGTGCAAACCCGGAAGTTACGATAATCAATCCCCCGGCTATCCGCAGGGCATTCAAACTTATTCCGAAAAATGCCAACAGATAAGTTCCAGCGAAAAAGGAAATAATCAAAATTACAACCACATTTATTGTGGTTAAAAGTGAGGTTTTATTGCGCTCCTCCACACTTTCGTCACTGGTCAATCCTACAAATACAGGCACTGTCCCCAATGGGTTTATTACCGAAAAAAGCGCTGCAAAAACATATAAAAAAATGTCCATTGTTTTTTCGGCAAAGGACGTTCGCAATTTCAATCCAAAGTTTACGCAAAGGTTATCATAAAATTACCATTGACTTTAGCTATAAATTTTTAGGACGCTCCGGAGCTACCGCATTTTTCGCATCCATCATTTTCTTTATAAAATTATGTACCTGCTTATCCTTCGTCTTTGCTTCTATTTTAAAAAAATAGTTGTCCTTGTAAATGGAATATTCCTCGGCTTTTCCTTTATATACAACCAATTTGTAATACGGAATAATGAGCGCGTATGAATTTAAATTGCTTCTAAAGCCAACGATAATGCCGAGCGGTCTTAACTCAATATTGCAGACATTGCGGTTGTTGTCCAAGTTCATCAAGTTGCTGATTTGGATGCTTGTTTCATTCAAAATTAATTTTGGCGAACCTATGCCGCGCATTTTTATCCGTTCCCGCAATGTAAAGGGTTTGCCTAATTCTGCATCAATTTTTCGGGTGATTTCTTTATCGTTGTAAGAAACGTTGAGCAGCATTTTTTCCTTTAAAGATACGGTTTTGGCGAAAATTTCAAATTTAAAAACGTGTATCTTTGCCTTTTCAAAATTCAAAAATCAGCAATGAATCTTCAGCAAAAAATAGAAGCCGAAATAAAAAATGCGGTTGAAACAATCTACAGCGCCACTCTCGAAACCGTGGAACTGCAACCAACACGAAAGGATTTTGAGGGCGATATTACGGCCGTAGTCTTTCCGATGCTTCGCGTGGTAAAGGGAAATCCCGTGCAGATTGGTGAAGCTATTGGCAACTATTTGGTTGAAAATGTTTCGGAAGTGGAAAAATTCAACGTAGTCCAAGGATTTTTGAATATTGTTTTGAGCGATTCCTATTATTTGGATTTCTTCAATTCCGTTGAAGATTTTTCAAACTTCGGAAAAAGTCAACCTTCTGGGAACGCGGTGATGGTTGAATATTCATCCCCCAACACCAATAAACCCTTGCATTTGGGGCATGTTCGCAATGTGCTGCTCGGGTATTCGGTTTCAGAAATTGAAAAGGCTGCGGGTAAAAAGGTGTATAAAACACAAATTATCAACGACCGCGGAATCCATATTTGTAAAAGTATGCTTGCCTGGGAAAAATTTGGAAACGGGGAAACGCCGGATGCTACCGATTTAAAAGGCGACAAACTTGTTGGAAATTATTATGTGAAATTTGATAAGGAATATAAAAAACAAATTGAGGCTTTGAAGGCAGAAGGGCAGACGGAAGAAGAGGCAAAAACCCAAGCCCCACTTTTATTGGAAGCACAGGAAATGCTGAGAAAATGGGAAGCCGGAGATGAAAAAACCGTAGCACTTTGGAATAAAATGAACGGCTGGGTTTACAAAGGTTTTGAAGAAACCTATAAAGCTATCGGGGTGGATTTCGATTTTTATTATTACGAGAGCGACACCTATTTATTGGGAAAGGATATTATTGAGGAAGGCATTAAAAACGGGGTTTTCTTTATGAAGGACGATGGTTCCGTGTGGTGCGACCTTACCGAAGATGGCCTTGATGAGAAGTTGGTTTTGCGAAGCGATGGCACCGCAGTTTATATGACGCAGGACATTGGCACTGCCGTGCAGCGAGTAAAGGACCACCCCGATGTAGGCGGAATGGTTTATACCGTGGGTAACGAGCAGGATTACCATTTTAAGGTTCTGTTCCTTATCCTGAAAAAATTGGGGTATAGTTGGGCCGAAAATCTGCACCATTTAAGCTACGGAATGGTGGATTTGCCTTCGGGAAAAATGAAAAGCCGCGAGGGTACCGTTGTTGATGCTGATGATTTGATAGCCCAAATGACGGAAACCGCACGGGAGATTTCCGAGGAGCTGGGAAAAATTGATGATTTTTCGGAAGCGGAAAAAGAAGAGCTTTACAAAATGATAGGTTTGGGAGCTTTGAAATATTATATCTTGAAAGTAGATCCCAAAAAACGAATTCTTTTCAACCCAGAGGAAAGTGTCGATTTTCAAGGAAATACGGGGCCGTTTATTCAATATACCTATGCGCGCATCCAATCTATTTTGCGAAAAGCGGACGCTTCCGTTTCAAATGGCGATCTGTCATTGAGCGAAGTGGAACTTCATCCCAAGGAAAAGGAGCTTATAAAAATAATCCAGCAATTTCCCGACACCATTCAATTAGCAGCGGAAAATTACAGTCCCGCGCTGATTGCGAATTACATTTATGATTTGGTGAAGGAGTTCAATAGTTTTTACCAGAACATGCCTATTTTGGCGACTGATGATGAAAATAGAAAAGGCCTTTCGGGTGAAAACTTTCGGAGCAGCTGTGGCTGCGGTTATTAAAAGTGCATTTGCCCTTTTGGGGATTGAGGTGCCGGAACGGATGTAAATACTAAAATTTGAAGCGTTGCGTTAACATTTCACAAATAACCTATAAACAAATTAAGATTTTATGAAAAGCAAACTCGTTTATTTATCACTTACTTTTATTTTTTTGGCTACTATTGGATGCAATAAAAGCGATGACAATTCCCCGCAAAATCAAAACCCGCAACAGGTAAAGGATGTGGCGCAAAACGGAAACTGGAAGATTTCCTATTTTTATGATTCTGACCGCGAAGAGACCAATCACTTTACAGATTACAGTTTTTCTTTCAATGATGATGGTTCGCTGGTAGCAGGTAAGGGAAGTACCACGGTTACCGGAACTTGGTCCGTTACAAATGGCAATTCCAGTGATGATGATGGGGGTTCCAGCAATACAGATTTTAATATTTTCTTTGCCGCGCCTGATGACTTTGTGGACCTTTCGGAGGATTGGGATATTGTATCTGTTAGCGACAATAAGATAGCGCTTACGCACGTTAGCGGAGGCAATGGCGGCACGGATTTATTGACTTTTGAAAAATTATAAATTTTTTGTTCCTTATGATTAAGCCACTGTTTCCCGTGGCTTTTTTATTTTGTTGAATATTTCACTAATCTGCATAGAGTTTTTTAGCCGCAGCTTCATATTGGTCACCACTTTCCCATTTGGGGGTTTGTGGATCGTTGGCGATCAGCCTTCCCGCGAGTACGTAGCTTTCAAAAAATTTGAGCAAATAATCATAATCGAGAGTATTGGCTTCATCACTCGCTTGGTGGTAATATTTTGAGGTATCACCTTCAAAAGCAGTAAAACCTAAGGAGAATGTCGGGGCAGGTATTCCGGCTTTTGCAAAATATACGTTATCACTACTATCAAAAAGTTGCTGTTCCGGAGCGGGATCGTCTATTGCCTTTAAACCGAATGCTTCGGCCGCCTCTTGAATATTTTTGGCTGCACCCGTACGTGTCATTCCTATTATCGTAGCGATGGAAGTATCATTGTAACCAGCATTGTCGCTATTGAAACAGTAAACCATTTGCTGTAAGGGAATCAAAGGATTTTCCACATAATATTGGCTTCCCAACAGTCCTTTTTCCTCTCCCGTAAAAAGGATAAATAAAGCGGAACGTTTGGTTGGATATTTTGCAAGATTTTCCGCCATACTCAAAACGGTGGTGGTGCCCACGGCATTATCGCGGGCACCGTTATAAATGCTATCGCCGGTGGCATCGGGCCTCCCAATTCCCACGTGGTCATAATGCGCCGAGTAAATAATGTATTCGTTTTTTAATATTGGGTCGGTACCTTCCACCATTCCTACTACATTCTGTGATAACAGCGGCGTCTTTTCCTGAGCGCCCATAGATAATTCTACGGGAATATTTTGCCCTGTTTTCAGGCCGGCGGCATAAATACCTTTTTCATCCTGAAGCCATACATAGGCCAATCCTTTTTCTTTGGAAGCTGTATTATGCACTACTTCCAATTTTTCGCCCTTGAAATTGTGTTCAATAAAATTCCACATATTTTCTTCCGCGTCTATCAGCTCCAATACTGCAAGCGCGCCGTGCTGTTTGGCAAGCTCTTCTTTTTGTTCCCTTAGCCCGAATGCCTCCCGAGCACCTTTAGTATCGGGCCCGCCGCCTTTAATAATAACGATTTTTTTAGAAACGTCTTGCGATTTATAATCATCCTCCAGCCCATACCCGAGAAAAACTGCGTTGCCCTGAAATTTCGTTTCGCCAGTTTTCATCGCAACTTTTTTCTTGTATTCCTTCCCATTTAATTTTAGGTAAAATTTTTTGGGAGGTTTTACCCGATTCAATTTAACGGACTGAAAATAATTTTCCGTGGCGTTTTCTTCCTTTTGCAAAATGGGTTTCACCCCATAACCTCTCAACATATTGGCCAAATAGGCGGCTGCAATCTTATTTTCTGCGGTCCCTGTTTCCCTGCCTTTTAATAGATCATCGGTAAGAAAATAGATGTGGCTTTCTATTTTATTTTTTGAAACGGTGGCCTCGACTTTTTCTTTTTCTGTTTGGGAGAATGAACTCAGAAAGCAAAAAATGGCACTGAGAAATAAGAGATTTTTTTTCATATTTTGGATACAGGTTAGAAGGTCCAGGTTGCAAGTTGTAGGTTCAATACATTAATCAAGATGGTAAATTTCCATTATGCCTTTCAGCACTTTGTCGAAATCAATTTGCAGATCAATCAATTTTCCGGTTGCCATGTCCATTACCCAGCCGTGTACGGTCAGGTTGCGGTTTCGATAGGCAAGTTGCACGTCAGCGGTTTTTATAACATTTACGCACTGTTCCTGTACATTTAGTTCTACAAGGCGCCGGTATTTTTGCTGGTCATCCTCAATTTTATTTAGCTCGTTTCTATGTAATCTGTACACATCGCGGATATTTCGCAGCCACGGGTTTAAAATTCCCAAGTCCTCACTTTGCATCGCTGCCTTTACGCCACCACAACCGTAATGTCCACAGACGATTATGTGTTTCACCTTTAAAAAATTTACTGCGTAGTTAATGACGCTCATTGCGCTGAGGTCGAGGTTGGAAACCATATTTGCAATGTTGCGCAAAATAAAAGCTTCCCCGGGGCGGGCGCCCATTATTTCCTCTGCCGTAACGCGGCTGTCGCTGCAACCTATATAAAGCACTTCAGGATTTTGGCCTTCGGAAAGGTTTTTGAAAAAGTCTGGATCATTGCCTAATTTTTCGGAAACCCACGCCTGATTGTTTTTGAAAATCTGTTCTATATTCATTTTTTCTTCTGATTTTTTTCAGAATTTAAAGATAAAAAAACTAGATATATTAAATGAAAAAGATTTTCTCTGTCTGGTTATTCCTATACGGTAACCACAACGTAATAAACTATTATAATCAATAAAACCAAAAGACCGAATGCCAAAAACTGAAGAGATCGTTGTACGTTCTTAAATTTTATGGAGGCTATTTTAGAAAGTATAAAAACCTGTTGTCCCAGATGGTCAAAAAGTTGATCTTCGTCCATACTTATCTCGTAGAATGTTTTTGAAAATTCCTTAATATTTCCAAATTTGGAAATTACATCCCGGAAAAAAAATATGTTCTTATCGTACTTTGCCTCAATCCGGGGAATAAAACACCGTATGCTGAAATATATTGAGAGAACGGTGGTACAAAACCAGAGCGACAATAATATGTAGGTGATTATTTGGTTGGGGGTATGCTCCAATACCATCCCAATGCTCTGATAGATAAAATTGAGTAAAATACCATAAAAGGAAAGGATAAGCCCAGCTTTCAATTCGGATGCTTTTATGAGGCTGGTAACGTAATTGATGCTTCCCCAATAATGATCCACCAAGTCGTCGGTATGTTTGTTTTGAATATGGGGCGGCTGTGATATTTCCTTTTTCTTTTCGTTTGGTTCCATGGTGGTGAGGTTAATATTGTTATTCAATTACTTCATAAATAGTAAGTGGTTTGGCTTTATTTTTTACCGAAATATTTCCCAGCTTTTCACATTTGAATGATTCCAGGTATCTTGATGTTTTGCCTTCTGCGAGAAATTTCTTGCGGGTGTTGCGGAAGAGTTTTATCATCATTTTTAGTTAATCTTTAATCACGGACGGGGCCACTAAAGTTTGGTTTAAAACAATGAAGCTATCAACTCTAACTCTGTGTTTGTTAAAATTCATAAACTGAATGACAAATACCATAATCAGAGGCATAAGGGCGATAATAAGAAGGACGATTTCCCAACTGTAATTGGTTTTTAAAACTCCGAGCATGGTAGCACCAGCCGCACGGCCCATATTTGAGAGTGCCATATAAAGCGTAAATTGAGTTGCGGCAACAGTTTTCCAGCATAAGTGCATTGCCGCGGCAAACATGGCAATACATAAAAAAGTATATAATGTGTAATAGGATAAGATAAAGGCATAAACAACAATATTATTGCTCCATAAATTGTTCATAAAAGCAAATACAGCAATCAGGATAATTATTAAACTTAAATACACCGAAAGCATCTTGATTTTACCGAAATAATCCACCAAATAGCCGCCAATGAACATTCCTAAAAAGCCTCCTATTAAAGTTGTAATTGAGAACGCATTAGAAAAGGAAGTATTTGTCCAACCTAATTCCTGAATACTAAAAATTGGTAGAAGCGTATCTATAAGCCCGAACATCATTCCTCCTGCAAAAATTCCAATACCAAACACCACACTCGATTTTAGTCGTACAACTTTATAGAGACTTTTAAATATATGTTTCCAGCTTCCTAACTGTGTTTGTTTTGATTCTGATGAGGCTTCACCAGAAGTCCATGGCATTAATTTTTCTCCAGGTCGTTCCCTGAAAAATATTGGAACAATCATAATCATTGCCACTGCAATGGACAGTGAGGAAATAGCAATTGAAAAACCTACTGTATTGATAAGCCAAGTGCCAATAATCAAAGATGCTGAAATGCCAATTGTTTTGGTACCCCACATTAAACCATTAGCTCTGGCTTGTTCGTTCACAGGAATCACATCTACAGCCATGCCATCGGTTGCCACATCCTGAAATGCTCCAAAAAAACTAATAAAAAATCCAGCAGTCATTAACCCAAGTGCATTATTTAAAGGGTCAGGAACCATTCCAATACACAAAAAACTGATTATTAAACCCAATTGCCCAAAAATTACCCACGGCCGCTTTCGTCCCATCGCCAAGAAAGTCCAACGGTCCATCAAAGGTGCAATCAAAATCTTGAAGCTCCATGGAATACCAATTACACCAACATAGGCTGCAATTTCCATAGCAGACTTACCATTCATTGCCAACCAAGCTGGGATGGCAAAATATGTAATGCCTTCCGGTATTCCTTGGGCCGTATAGAGGGCAGAGAAAGTAACATAGCGGGTTAAAGCATTGTCCGTTAAAATGCGACTGAACCTTTTTTTTCCACTATTTGTTCCTTTTGCCATGAGTTTGATTTTTAAAAATTGGTGTCTTCCTATTGCTGAAAGATCAGCTACCTTGCATCCAGTCCAAAGGTGTTTTGTACGGATTCATACCATTCATCATCATTGACGGCATTCCAATCTACCCATTCTTCATCGGTCATAGATGCTCTCCATGCAATAAACGGTTCTGCGTCTGGACCTACAGGATGTCTTAATTTCCAAGTGTTACTTTCCGCGATTTCCAAAATCTTGTTTGCAACGAGTGTTGGCGGAGTTGGATTTTTAAGTGAAGCGGAAAACAACCCTGCAAGTCTTTTGGAATGAGGATAAATTGATTTTTCATCTACAGCAATATCATTCGCCATTTGTGTATTGGTGATTCCCGGTTCCACAATGGCGACCCTAATATTAAATGGTTTTACTTCTCCAGCCAAGGCTTCACTAATGGCTTCGAGGGCAAATTTACTGGCGGCATACGCACCCAGTGGACTATTGGAAATATGCCCAGAAACTGAAGCGACATTGATGATACATCCAGAACTTTTTTTACGCATTTGTGGAAGCAAAGCCTTTGTACAGCGAAGTGCTCCAAAATAATTGGTTTCCATAATGGCTTTAAAATCTTCCATTGGTAATTCCTCAATAGAACCGTGACGTTCAATACCCGCATTATTTACAAGCACATCAATCTGACCGTGGTTTTGAGTTATGGTGTCGATACAATTTATAACCGAAGCATCAGAATCAACATTCATTTCTGAAATATGAATATCGAGAGATTCCGATTTTATTTTTTGTTTTAAATCTGTAGCCACTGCTGGATTTCTCATGGTGGCAAATACCTTATATCCTGCACGACCAAATGCCAATGCTGTTTCAAGGCCAATGCCTTTACTTGTGCCTGTTATAAGTGCTGTCTTCATCTGTAAATATTTAGTTGATTGTGATATTACATTTTCTCCGCATCTGCCAAGGCCTTCGTATTTGCGTACTGTTGAAAATTTCTTATTTTTCCATTATTGAGTGTCCAGAGGTGCGCTGCCTGTATACTTACAATAGCATCGTTTTTCTTCAATTTTCCTCTGTATCGCAGCGTTGCCAATACTTGGTTGTTGCTCATTTCGTGCAGTTCGATATCATCCAATTTAAAATAGGAATAATCGTCGCCAATGCGTTTAAAAATGCCATCCAGCACCGCATCTGGCCCAATGTAGGGGTTGCCTTCTGCCAGTTTGTTGCCCTCCGCTTCGTTCCAACTGATATATTCGCTCATTGCGCCCAGTACCGAGGGAATATCGCCTGCACTAAAATCCTTATATACTTTATCTATTACGGCCATATTATTGGGGTCGCTCACTTGGCCAAGTTGCTGCATAAATAGGGCGCTGTCCATAAAATCCTGCTCTTGGGCAATCTTGCCGTTTTTCATTTTTACGAGCGTTACACCTTCTACATCCACTTTTTTCCCAGTGGATGGTATGCCGAAGAAATCGCCACTGTGCGTTCCTTTGAAATTCCAATGTTTTACAATCTGGTCCCCTTGTCCGAAGATATTTTTAACCGTAAACGTTATATCGGAAAATCCCGTTAAGAAATTTTGGTAATAGGCTTTCATCCCCTCAGTGCCCACAATGTTTTCTGGGCTCATGACCATAATTACATTTTTGTCGAAATTGGTTTCGTTTATTTGGTCAATCTGCCGCTTGTTTACAATGTTGTCCCAAGTTGTTTCGTACATTTTCAAGTCTTTTTCAATATTGCTTTTTTGGGCGAATGCTGATGAAATGCTTAAAAAAGCAATTGTAATAAGATTGATTGTTGTTTTCATAATATTTGAATTTTAATATTTTGGCTAATTGGTTATGGGGTATGGGGGTACTTAAGCATTAATTTTTCAGAACTACCCTAAATCGGGCCTTACCGGCTTTTAGGTGTTCAAGGGCTTCATTTACCTCTGTCATCGGGAATTCCTCAACTTCAGGATAAATGGTGTGTCTTACGCAAAAATCAAGCATGGTTTTAGTTAATGCAGGGCTGCCCAATGGGCTTCCGCCTACGGTTTTTTCTCCCATAATTAAACTGAATGCAGGAATTGCCATTGGTTCCAAGACAGCTCCCACCGTATGAAATTTTCCTTGTGGTGCTAAAGCTGTTAAGTAAGAATTCCAATCTAAGGAAACATTGGTGGTATTGAGAATAAAGTTTAGCTTTCCAGCAATACTTTCCAGTTCTTCCGGAGATTTAGAATTTATTACTTTACTGGCCCCCATCTTTAAAATCTGTTCCTTTTTGTCTGGATGGGAGCTAAAAGCGATCACTTCACATCCCCAATGTTTTAAGAATTTGATGGCCAAATGTCCAAGTCCTCCAATTCCTATCACTCCAACCTTATCTGTAGGTTTTACTCCAGCTAACAGTATGGGGCTAAACACTGTAATCCCTCCACATAATAAGGGTCCTGCTTTACTCATATCAATAGCATCTGGAAGCGGAATAGTCCATGACCAATGTGCACGAACGTAATCGGCAAAACCTCCGTTTCTACCCACAATAGTCGCTTCGCCTTGAGAGCAGAGATGATGGTGTCCGTCCATGCATTGCTCGCAACTCATGCAGGATGATGACATCCATCCTAATCCTACCTTATCGCCAACCTGCACGTTTTTAACTGCGTCGCCAATTGCTATTACTTCACCAATTATTTCATGGCCTGGTACAATTGGATATTGTGTCATTCCCCATTCATTATTTATCATACTCAAATCAGAATGACAAATACCACAGTAGGCAACTTTTATATCTACCTGTTCCGATCCTAATTTGCCCATTTCAAAGGCATAGGACTGTAATTTTCCGTTCGGCTCCATGGCCGCATAAGCATTTACTTTCATAATTTTAATTTTTTCCGAAGGGTGAGATGCACACGTGTTACGCTTTATTAAGCACGCTTATTATCGGAGCACTAATAACACCGGCTGTATTCATTTTTTCCTGAAGGCGGGAATCGCTCATATAAGTATTTATAACTTCAGCGCTCGGCGCTTCAAAAATCATCGTTACATCATTAGGATTCTTAACCGATGTATAAACGCCCATTTTTTTAACTCCTTCTTTTGCGCGATTGCTTTCGTCGGCATCAAATACCGGTTTCCATTGTGCGAAGTCTTTCACTTCGTGCTGAACTATTACTGTTACCATTTTGAAATTTTTTTAAATATTCTACTCGCCACGCTTGGTAGAATATGCCCCGTTTTTTAAAGTGATTTCTGGACTTCACCTTTGTTTTAAATTATTGAATACATTCTTTAAAGGTCCATTCAATGCTGATTTTTCACAATAATTGATTTTGTAAAAGCGGCATTCTCCCGTAATTTGGCCACAGCTTTATATTCTTCTGAAGCTGAAAAAATCTGTAGCTGCTCCATGGATTCCCATTCTGTAATTATAAAGCGGTTTGGGTTCCAGTTACCTTCTACGGGGATTATCATTCGGTCGGGATCTGGGTCATAGGCCATTCCACCGGAACGTACCTTATATTTACCCCCATATTTCTCAATAAGCGGTTCCACAGCTTCTCGGTATTTTTGATATTGAAGAGAGTCTTGAACGGTTATGTCCAAAACCATCCATATTTTTTCTGAAGGGATTCCCGTTATATAAGAACCGCTGTCACCGTGCGGATCGGCAGTTTGAGCGGAAGCAAATGAAAGCGTCAATGCTAAAATTAATATAGTGACGAACCGCTTCGTTTTCATGATTTTATGTTTTTTAATTGTAATTCAATAAATAATATTGTCCAAGATTCTTCCGAGGTTACTTTCGGACATTGGTATTTTTCTGTCGGCCGCGAATATTTGCTGTATTTCTCTCTTTAGTTCGCATATTTCAAGTTCTGAATATTGATGGTGCTCAAGCATTTCCTGAATTTTATCCAAACTTTCATCCTCGTCATCATTTTGTAATTCGCTATTCATTTTGTCAAAAACTTTGTCATTAGTTTTTGCTTTTATCAATTTAACTTCCTCTTCAGTTTCTACATTATCGGCCTTTGCGCATAGCAGTAAAATGTACGCCTTAAGTTCTGCCTTTGTCCATTGGTTTTCATCAGTTTTCATGACACTTATTTTTTGACGATCTTTAATGTGAAAAATATTCGGCGCAGCATTGCCGCGCCGAACATCCCTTTTTAGGTTATTTTTTCTCAGCAGCTTTTACATCGCCACTAATACCACTCAAATCTGGCCTATACATCCAAATTTCTGTCGAGCCTCCGTTGGTAACATCCATCCAATCTTTTAGGAATTGTGTCCAACTTCCTGCACCATTCATTTCATCATATTTTTTTGAAATGCTATTGTCTTGCCCCAACCAAGAAGATTTATCGAAAAATGAAATCACTGCCAGATCCTTTCCTTCCTTGGTACTGGAGAATTCATTGGTGTAAATACCATAAATTTCATCAGGACTTTTCTGGGTGTATACATCGTACACTTTTTTCACCAATTTCATGGCGTCTTCATATTTTCCTCTTTTTATGTCCCAATAATCAACTGCCATTTTATTGATGGTAAAATCCTTGGGAAATCTGGAGACATCGGTTTGGGCGCGCCAATAACTTTCTTGGCCACTATCTGCCGTTGAGTATTGAGCCACATTTGTGTTCCAATCTGCATCGTGGCCTTCTTTTTCAGCGGGGCCATTATCCAAAGCGCTCCATGGAAATGGTCCCATGGACCAGTGGTAATGTCCGGTATCTGGTCCATTCGCTACCCAATATACCCTAACTCCGTAGGGTTGCTCACTGTGATATTTTTTGTTGTGTGCCGCCAATCCTTTTTCAAACTGGTTTATTTGCGTAGGGTTGGGAATTAGGTCAGCAGTTTCGAATACCCCATATTCGGTACTGTTTTGCGATAGTGCCAAAAAAGGCAACAAGAACATGGTGAAAACTAATTTTTTACTCACGGCCCAAATATTGTTGTTTTGGTGTTCGTGATTTTTCTTTGAAAAGTTCATAATCTTTAAAATTATGTGCGTTAATTGCGCACGGTTAGTATTGAATTGTTTTTGAAATAACTGGGGAGTTTTATTTTAATCCAATAATTTAGGGTTGTAATACGCTGTTTCCGCGGTTATTTTCCCGTCTTTATTGAAGTCGTGTATATAGTGCATCGGCAGGACAATGGCTTTTTTGTCTGCCTTGCGGATAAGATTGATATTCCACCAAGACATTACGGCGCGGGCATCGCCCATTTCGTAATGTAGATAATCGGGATAGCCAACCTCATCGATTCCCGTAACTTGAAACTTATCCAATATATCCTTATCAATGGCTTTCTGCTCTGTTAATGAAATGCTCGCATTTTCGGCTGAACTGGAGTCCACAAAACGCACGTCTTTATCATAGAAACCGTACATTTTATCGAGATCATTATTTTCCAGAGCGTACATCATTTTTCGCACGCTGTTTATGTTTTCGTGGTGGTTATAAATGGTTCCGTTTTTTCTATCGGAAAAACTTGCCCGAATCTCATCGATTACGCTTCCGTTATTATACGTTATAATATTCTTGATTTTATTGTCTTTCGTAAGGGTGTATAATCTATGGGAAGCGGCACTTATTTTTACACCTGTGTTTTTATGGACACCTTTTAGCATATCCCAAGTTTGTACCCACACATCACCGTTCGGGTTATCCTTTTTGTATTCAATGGCATCCGGATAGGAGCCGGGAAAGGTGTCAATAGCATAATAATCCAGTTGGTCGTGATATACCATTTGGTTGTCCAGAAAAGCCTCTTTGTCCATTCCTTGGTCGCTCCCTCTGTTTGAGGTTCCGTTGAACGCTTTAAAATCTGCAGTTAAATAGCTAGCCATTTTAGCTCTGTCGCCAGCCACGGAAGCTTTCACAAAATCCTGAACTACATTTATTGCGGGATGTTCAATGTAAACGATGCCGTTCTTTTTTTGGGCGGTGGTAATGAATGCTATGAGCATCATTGCGGAAAGAATTGTTGTTCTCATTATATATTTATTTAATGGTTAATATTTACACTTTTTCTATTTGGAATAGCTCTGTAAGGTTTTTTCTACGGGTATAAAATCCATTTGCAGTTCTTTGCGGGCAAGGCTATTTCCATAAATTGTCGCTTCACTATTCACGGCTTTTTTGTTGTTCAGCATCAAACTAATATCGGATACCGGATAGGTCTGGCTGCTCAATAAATAGTTTTTGCCGTGGAGGCCCGGGGTCGTCGCTGCCTTAAAAATAGCCGTGGCAACATCGCTTACGTCCACGATTGCCATGGGTACATCTTCGTCATAAAACATTTGTATGAAAGGATTGGGCGCAATTTTATTTTTGAACAAAAACTGAATGCCGGTGGAAGTGGAATCTTCGCGTTTGCTCAGCGATTTTCCCATTACCATTACGGGTGAAACCGAAGTTATTTCAAAAGAAAGATTTGGGTTTTCGGTTATAAATTTTTCGACGGTCTGGTTCGCAATAAATTTTGCCTGTGCGTACGGATGACTTTCGGTACTGCTAAATTTGGTGTCGTTTTCATCAAAAAAATCCCCGATTCCCTTATTCCCGGCGGGCAGTGGAAAATTGGTATTCCAAGCCGCAACCGAAGCTATAAAGACCACCTTTTCAATCATGGGTGACTCTTTTATTGCTTCCAGAAAATTTTCGGTTCCCTTAATTGTAGGCTCAAAAAGCTCGGTCTGTGGATCCTTGACATCCAACTGAAAAGGCGTGCCACCATGGATTACTATTTCGCAATCGCTTATAAAATCCTTCAGCGTTTCAAAATCTTCCATTCGCAGGGCACTGATATTTAGATTGTCGGAATTTTCAAGATTGAAGAGATGCTGGTATTTTTCACTTTTCTTAATATCTGTAACAGACGTTTTTACGTTGTATCCTTCCTTTAAAAATTTCTTGGTGATATAGCTTCCAATAAAGCCGGAACCACCTATGATGCCTACTGTTTTCATAATACGCGGGGTTTCTGTTAAAAAATAGACCTAACAGGTTGATCGCCTCCTCACTTGCAATGCCTGTTAGGTCTGGGGGAATTACTGTTTTTCGGAAGAAGTTTCCATCTCTTTTCCAGCAGTTTTTAAACTGTCCATTGGTTTGTCATTTTCCATTTGCTGCAGGTCGAGCATGATTTTTGAAATATCCCAATAGCCGAATTCCTTGACTATTTTTCCATCTACAAAACGGGCGGTAACGTGGGTGGGGATTTCATATTTTTTATTATTCGCTTTTAGGGTGCCTTCCCATAGGCCCCAAAAGTTAACCCAAGTATTTCCTTTGTCGTCTACTACCATTTCATAATCCGATTCGTCATCAACATAATCCCAGGTTGAAAAATACGTGGCGTCCTCTTTGTTTTGTGCAATTGCCTCTGCCAAGGTTTGTGCATTTTTTTCGGAAACGTTGTTTAGTATTTTTGCGGTATCGGCATAATGGCTGGCCATCGCCTCCCAATCCTGCTTTTCGTAATCACTTATAACCTTTTTGTAGGTATCAATTTCAGGTGATTGTTGTGTGTAGCGTTTTTCTTGATTATCGCAGGAAATAAATAGGATGGCGGAAAATGCCAATAGAAATAGATTTTTCATAATTATTGGTTTTATGGTTAGTTAATTAAAATCTTATCCAATCTTAATGATCAAAAGAACCGCCGCGCCAAGACGGTTGTGGGAAATATTTCACGCTTCCATTAGTAGCTTCTGAAGTATTTTGAACAATGGCAGCCCCCGGAATTTCGGATAAATACCTATATGTTTTTTCTTCCGAAACTTTATCTACAAGCAGTGATTCCTCCGAAACTTCTTGCCTATCATTCTTTGTAATTTGGAGTATCGGATTGTCAGTATATCGTGAAGTTATTTTATACCAATCAGGACCCAAATAATCCGCGCCCTGGGTTTTATGGTTTTGTCCTTGTGCGGAGCAGCACCAAGCTAACATCAAAACAATTATAGGGGCGAGATTAAAGATTTTCATGAGTTCTATTTTTTAAATTCCATATAAATGAAATGATTAAACTCACTGAAAACAAATGGATTAGGACGAATAGGTGCGATTTCTGTCCGAAAGTGCGGTTGTATTTATCGGAAGTAGATTATAAGCGTAATGTGCAGATTTTCAATAGGCTAAATAGTTTGAAGCCGTTTAAGTAGCTCGGCACGCATATCCTTGCTCATCGGGATTGCTTTTTTTGAAATTACCACGTGTGTGCCGGCAACTTCCTCAATTTGTGAGATGTTGATTATGTAGGAGCGATGAATGCGAAGAAAATGGTTTTGCGGAAGTTTTTCGTCTATATCCTTTAAGGTCATTACCAAAAGATATTCCCTGCCATGCGCGAATATGCGGCAATAGTTGCGTTCGGCTTCTATATAATAAATATCCTTAATATTTATTTTAAGCATTTTTTCGTTGTGCCTCACAAATATGCGATCGTTCAGAATAAAGGGTTCGGTGGTATGATTCGGCGTTATTTGTCCCTCTTTTTCAGAAGTTTTTTGATCGGGCATATGGCCTATGGCAAGTTCAATGGCACGCTGAAGATCCAGTTTTTTGAAGGGTTTGGATATAAATGCAAAAGGTTGTGTTTCCTTTGCGCGGTTAAAATGGTCCTCATCACTGTTCGCGGTCAAATAAATTATTGGCAGATTGTATTGCTGTAAAACCAAACGCGCCGTTTCAATACCGTCCATTTCACCCTTCAGCCGGATATCCAACAGTATGATATCGGGCCGATCAATTTTTATATGCGGAAGTACTTCTTCCCCACGGGGCAAAATTCCGGTAACCTCATAACCCAGTTCGCTCAACTGCAATGAAATATTTGCTGCGATAACCATTTCATCTTCTACTACCAATATTTTTATCCCTTGGACCATCAGGCTATTTTATAGTTTTTGAAATTAAAAAATACTGTGGTTCCTTGTGAATGATCTTCGGAAAGGGTGCCGTTCAACTGTCGGGTGAGTAAATCTATAAGCTGCGTGCCAAAACCGGTTCCCTTTGGTTTGGCGCCCTTAATTTTTCCAATCCCGTTGTCTGAAACTTTAAGGTGCAGATCATTATTCTGTTGCGATAGGCTAATATTTATTTTTCCTTTTGAATTTTCAGGGAAGGCATATTTTAGGGCATTGGTCAAGAGTTCGTTTACAATTAAACCTATCGGTACTGCGGTATCAACATCAAGATTCAATTCTTCCATCGCACATTCTATCTTCACTTTGTCCTCGGCATTAAAAGTATCCAAAACACCTTCACTTAAATTGACGAAATAATCCTTCATTTCAATAGCGCCCAAATTGGTGCCCTGATAGAGCTTTTGATGGATAATGCCCATGCTCTGCACCCTGTTTTGGCTGGCAAGCATCGCATCCTTACTTGCACTGTCTGAAAGTTGGGCAGATTGTAGGGCGATGAGACTCTTTACCATTTCCAGATTATTTTTTACACGGTGATGGATTTCCTTTAATAGAAGTTCATTCTGGCTATTTTTTGTATCTAATTCGGCATTTAAAACAGCAAGCGCCTTTCGTTTTTTGCGAATGTTTTTAATGGTGAAATACATTCCAAAAATTATTATTGCCAATAGTCCGGCCAAACAGATATAAAGTATTTGGGTTCTACGCTGCTGTGCAATCTTTTGGTTTTGCGAAAGTATTGTTTCTTCTTTTTTACCGGTTTCGTACTGGGTAAGCAGTTCGCTCATATTTCGGTCGCTTTCCACCGCAGAAATACTGTCGCCCATAATCCGAGCCTTTTTTTGGTATTCCAGCGCTAATGGATAATTGCCCAATTTTTCATAAATAGTGCTAATGTGCATATAGTTTTCGGGCAGATTGGTGAGGTCATTACTGCTTTCCTGCAATTGTACCGTTTCCAACTGATAGGGAAGGGCTTCCTTGTAGTTGCCCAATAAAAGATTGATTTCGCCAAGATTGGCTGCCACGGTATTTAGCGCATTTTGGTAATTGGACTCTTGGGCGAGACGTTGCGTTTCTTTATAATCTTTTAAAGCTTCCTGATATTTGCCCAATCTTTTTAATGCATTTCCGTGGTTATTGTAAAAATCTGAAAGTGACATTGGGTTAAAACCTTGTGCAATGGCAGATTTCAGAGCCTTGTCAAAATAATCGTAGGCCTCTTGATTATTACCCATCGCAATAGAGGCATCGCCGGCGGCGGTGTATGCATATACCAATTCTTCCTCAAAACCGTTTTCTTCACAAAGGGCAATGGTTTTTTTTGCGTAATCTAAAGCGTCCTCTTTTCTGCCCTGCCGCAAAACATCTTCGGAAAGCCTGCTGTTCGCGCCAGCAATGCCCAATTTATCGCCGATGGCTTCCATTAACTTCAGCGCTTTTAGGTCTGCCTCGAGCGCTTGCTCCAGCTCGCCCTTTTTTTTGTGGACCCAAGCTATTTTGAAATAGGTTGTGGCCTGTCCTTTTTTGTCCTCAATTTTTTTATAGCCTTTTTCGGCTTTATTGAAGTAAAAAGAAGCAGAGTCCAATTGAAGCATATTGGCGTGTATTCTTCCCTTCATTTCATAAAATTTGGGTTGCCAGTTTTGGTTGCCGGTTTTGTCGGCAAGGTTAACTCCTTTTCTTGCGTAAATAATAGCTTCGTCCAAATCTCTCAACGAATAATAATCTGTTATTTCGCTGAGCAATTTCAATTTCTGTTCATTATTTTCAGGGCGGGAAAGCAACTGTTTTAGGCTATCTATCTCTTTTTCCTGTGCGGAAAGAAGGTTGAAGAATAAAAATAATAGAAGAACCAGCAGTTTTGCAGTACTGCTTTTGCTAAATAAATTGGTATTAAGCGTGTCTTTTTCTGATTTGATTGAAGTTGGGGCGAAACTCCTCCGTAAAACACACGCCAAACCTGATGTGAATAATAGAGGCTTCATTATGTGGTTGTTAGTGCCTTATAAATATAAGTAGATTTATTGAATGTGGCAATTGCGAAGGATACAATGAATACGGTTATTTGATAAGGAAGTCGTTGAGAAATCAAGGCGGCACTTAAAAGGCAAGCAATTATTTTATCTAGGCTCGCATAGGCCTGGGCAAAATTAATATTGAAACTCGTTTTTGAAGATTTTGCCTTATTTTTTTAATCATTAAAAATCAACGCCCAAGTTTTTCAGATCTTTGTCGGTAAGTCTATAGATATTTTTTCGCTGGTCAAGCCAATCTATAATGCCATCCGGGGTAAGCCATATCTTTGCCGTGTCATCATTTGACGCAGTTACGATTTTTTTCCCATCCGGTGAAAATACAGCGCTTCTAACTTTATCATCATGTCCTTTTAAATCGGCGAGCAGTTTTCCGGACCTAACGTCCCATATCTTGGCTGTTTTATCATCGGAAGCCGTTACTATCCATTTTCCATTGGGTGAAAAAACAGCACTTTTCACTTCATCCCCATGCCCATTTAAATCAAAGAGCAGGGTCCCTGATTCCACATCCCATATCTTGGCCGTGTTATCATAGGAAGCCGTTACAATGATTTTACCATCGGGTGAAAACACAGCGCAATAAACAGCGTCACTATGCCCTTTGAGATCATGGAGCAGGTTTCCTGTTTCCACATCCCATATCTTGGCCGTATGGTCATAGGAAGCGGTCACGATCCGTTTTCCACCGTGTGAAAATACAGCACTACTAACTTTATCTTTATGACCTATAAGATCGAAAAGCTTTTCCCCAGATTCCGTATCCCATATCTTGGCTATGCTATCAAAAGAAGCTGTCACAATCCGTTTTCCATCTGTTGAAAATACAGCACTTCTAACTTCGCCCCCATGCCCTTTAAGAATAAAGAGTTTTTGCCCCGATTCCACATCCCATATCATGGCTGTGTTATCCCCGGAAGCCGTCACGATCCGTTTTCCATCGGGTGAAAATACAGCGCTGTAAACAGGAGCCGTATGACCTATTAGATCGAAAAGTTTTTTTCCAGATTCCACGTCCCATATTTTTGCGGATTTATCATATGAAGCCGTCACAATCCGTTTCCCCCCGATAGGATCATCGGGGCAGGCTGGTGAAAATACAGCGCTGCTAACTTCATCTCGATGTTTATTTAGGTCAACAAGTTTTATCCCTGATTTTGCGTCCCATATCTTGGCTGTATAATCCGCAGACGCCGTCACAATCCGTTTTCCATCGGGAGAGAATATAGCGCTGGAAACAGTGGCACCATGCTCTTTTAGATTGGCACGTTTTATCCGGGATTCAATCTCCCATATCTTTGCCGTGTGATCATAAGAAGCGGTTAAAATGGTTTTTCCATCGGGCGAAAACACAGCACTATAAACAGTGGCCCCATTCCCTTGTAAATCGGCGAGCAATTGTCCTGTTTCCACATCCCAAATTTTGGCGGTATTATCTTCGGAAGCGGTCACGATCCGTTTTCCATCGCGTGAGAATACAGCACTATTAACTTCGTTGTTATGCCCTTCTAAATCGAAGGTCATTTTCCCTGATTCCACGTCCCATATTTTGGCCGTGTTATCCTTGGAAGCTGTCACGATCCGTTTTCCATCGGGTGAAAATACCGCACTGTAAACAGCGTCCTTATGAATTTTTAGAATTAAAAGCGGTTGCGCCGATTCCACTTTCCATATCTTGGCCGTACCATCAGCCGAGGCCGTCACGATCCGTTTTCCATCGGGTGAAAATACCGCACTATATACGGGGCCCTCATGTCCTTTTTTATCGAAGAGCATTTTCCCCGATTCCACATCCCATATTTTAGCTGAGTAATCTCCTGAAGCCGTCACGATTCGTTTTCCATCGGTGGAAAATACAGCACTGTAAACAGGGTGCCAATGCCCTTTTAGATCGGCGAGCAGTTCTCCCGTTTCCACATTCCATATCTTGGCCGTGTGATCATATGAAGCCGTCACGATCCGTTTTCCATCGGGTGAGAATACTGCGCTCGTCACTTCGTCGGTATGACCTATTAGATCGAAGAGCGGTTTTCCAGATTCCACTTTCCATATCTTGGCCGTACCATCAGCCGAGGCCGTCACGATCAGTTTTCCATCGGGTGAAAATACCGCATTGTAAACAGTTGCATCATAGTCCTTTTAGTACAAAAAGCGGTTTCCCCGAATCTACGTCCCATATCTTGGCAGTGTTATCCCCAGAAGCAGTCACTATCTTTTTTCCATCCGTTGAATATACAGCGCTGTAAACAGCATCCGAATGCTTAAGGACCTTTTTAAAAAAAAGATTTTTTTGCTCAAGGGACTCATAAAAAACTTTACTTACAATTTTTTGAACCGATAAGGCAGGTGGGGTTGTGGTATTCCAAGCCATTTCAGCGAGCCGAATCGCTGTAGTTGGATTTTTGTCCAACTCCTCGTAAACGACAGCTGCAAGCGCAAGGCTTTTAGATTTTTGTTTTTGAATGTTGGCGTTTATTTTCTCCTCGTCGGCCCTTTTTTCTGCATAATGGGTTTTAATACTAAAAAAGATTGCAAAACCCAAAGCAAGTATTGCCACACCCAAAATACTGTAAACTGTCATTAAACGTTTCTTTGTTTTTACTAACTCCTTATTGTGGGATTGTTTATTAAATTCTTCGCTTTTAGTAATCCATTTCCACTCTTCTTCACCTACATTAAATTTCTCAACATAGGGTTCTATAAATAATAATTGTTTTTCCGTAAAATACTCCCGGGCTTCTTCCTTTACAGCTACCTGGCTTTCTATGAGCCGCTTTACTTCTAGAAGGGCTGTTTCCTCCACACTCCTTTTTTCAGCAATTGGCTTGGCCAAGGCATCGTGGGCTATTTCAAACATATCTGCGCCTTCATTATAGCGCAGGATACGGCTGTTGATAAAAGCATCAACCACATCATCGATTAGTACAATATCAAATTCCGGTAACCGCTTATATAAATCCTCTTTATTAATAGGTTCTTTGGTGCCTTCTAAAGTTGAAAATGGTGATAAAATAGCCCAAGTACGATCCACATTCAAAGAAGGATATTTTCCCTTAAGCCGTTGCGAAATGCTGCTAACCTGTTCTTCAAGGAAATTGACGAGGATATCCCCAATCTCTCCCATTTCATAAAGCGTCTTTACATTGAACTCGGCTTCCGCCTTGCGCTTTTTATCTCCGGTAATTTTCAGATAAAACTTATCCAAAAACACCTGCAGAAAGGGCAATTGTATGGTCCGTGATTTTTCGTTGCCTTTTATCTTGTCGAAGATACCTTCTGCCACTTGGTCCGATTCCCCTTGTTTTATGCTAATGTTGGAATCTTCATGTTCGGCAGCGCCAATAATTACCTGCTTAACTTTTTCCAGGTTCATTGGCTCAATTCGCAATTTTTTTTGAAGCAACTGTGGAACAGCCCGTTCAAATTCGAATAAATGCCCCAAGTATTCTTCCCTTATCGAAAAGATCATTTTTACCGGTTGTTCCGATTGTAAAATATCCTTAACGGTTTGGATAAAGAGTTCCTGTTCGGAGACAGAACCAAGGATGAAAAGCTCTTCAAACTGATCGAATATCAGGTATACTGGTCTGAATGACTTTTGATAAACAGCCTTGATTGACCTCCCGATTGGGGTAAGTTGGTTGGTGGGTTTTTCAACGTCATCAGACCATTCATCGGACCATTTAAATTCCTCGGTTAAAGTGGATGTTTTGCCGCCGGCATCATGCAGCACTTTTTCTAAAGACCTATTTATATTATTTTCCCTGCGCACCATTAATGCCAGCCAATCGTGCGGTTGAAATTTGCCTGCTAGTCCGCAATTAATAAGGCTTGTTTTACCTGTACCGGATGCGCCATATACAAGTATAATTGTTGACTGGAAAACCATTTCGTAAAGCGCGGCGATCTCTTCATTCCGGCCGAAAAAAATACCCCTGTCCTCCCTGTTATAGGAATCCAAAAATTTAAAGGGATATTTTTTCATAATGTTCTGCTTTTATCTCCACAAAATCTTTTAAAATATATCATCTACAGCCTCTTCTTCAATACCTGTGAGTGTTTTTTTGGCTTCGTAAAACAGATTGAAAACATTGTCGAAATTCATATCCTGGCGGTTCTCCTTCTTTGCCAACCATGTGTTGATGGCGCGTGTATCCGTGTCGTCGGGCTTCGGGTTGTTGGATTTTTTGATGGTTACCTTGCTATTATCTTCAATAAAACTATAGTTTAAATTTTGGTCGTCATAGGTATTGCAATATGAATAAAAACAAATTTTTGAGCCGCCGGAATCGGCCAAACCATTGTAATCAATAATAAAAGGGACCATGTTTATGTTTTGGCGGTAGTTGTCTTTAAAAAGCAAAACCGCATTGGAAATAACCGGGGTTGTTTCCTTTCTTACTCTTCCCTGATTACTGTTATTAGCTTGGCTGTCGCCTTCCAACAAGGTGTAATTATGCAGGTAAAGTCCTTCTCTGTCGTTGCGTTGCTGGTCGAAATTAATGTCTTTGATAGATATCATTCTGTACTCAGCAAGAAAATTAAGGTTTTCTAAAACAAGAGCGAGATTATTTTCTGCTTCGCTACAATCCGTAGTAGTATAAGTAGAATCCCCTATTAATTGGGTCAATGCATTCAGATTGGAACAGGCTTTATGGAAACTACTTTCAGGCTCTAGTTTGGGCAGAAGTTCCTTCAATTGGGGAATGGGAAGTGCCAATTTATTTTCAGAAAAAGTTTCCAAAAGTATTTTTAAGAGCTCCGTATAACCAAGAATGTTCTCTTCTGCCGCATTCTTAAAAAATTTCATCAACGTATTGGTCTGAACCTGGGAAAGTTTGGTTTTGTTATTGATTTGATTATCCCATAAAGTGGAGATGAGTGCATAACAAATAAGCTGTAAGGCCCTTATTGTAGTGAGCTGGGAGTTTTCGAGATATCTTTTCATCTTATTATCGGAAAAATCTTCCTCACCAATTGAAATTAACTTTCGAAGTTGAACCCCCACAACGCCCACATAACCTGAAATAATAATTCGCTTGGCTGTGGGAATAAGGTCTGGGTTTGATTCCCAATCACTATATGTCGCCAAAAAATCATTTGCTTTTTTATCGTAGCCCTTGATAGCTTCAATCAATCTTGTGGTAAGCACTTCGTTAAAAGTATTTTTATTGGGCTCTTCAATTGTTTTTTTTGAGTTAGTTTTTGGAGTTGCTTCTATGTTGTTTCCTTGCTCAAACTGAGGCAGGAATTTATCCAACTGTGACCTGTATTGATTTATCAGGTTATCAATATTGGAATACTCAGTATAAAAATGGCCGAGACCGCCTATCTTTTCCTTGAAGGCTAATAACGTAAAAGTTTCTTCCGTAATTGAACCTGATTTTATATCCGCGTTTTTAAAATAAGTCCATATTGCCGGTTTGCCGTTAATCTTAAAATGCTCATAAGCAGTATCAAATTCTTCGGAGGTGAATTTGCCTACTTTTGTAAAAAATAGACAAACAACAATATCACATTCCTTTATCTTATTATTATATTCATCCTGAAGTCGGCTATTGGAAATGTTATCAAGAAAATCTTCCCATAATTCCAAATCGAGAAAGATGCCTTTATCTACTAGACGTTTATTTTCTCGCCCTATAAAGATTTCGAAATCATCCCGGTCTTCTTTAAGTTCAGAAGATGAAGCAAGAAAAATCTTTATCGTTCCCATTTTAATTCAAACTATTAAATTAATTGCTACTATCTATTCAACTACTTGTAATAGCATTGTCCGAAAAATTTTAAGCTTTGATTTTTTTTAGGTTTTAGATATGTGAGGAGATTCTGGGTAATGTATAATCTTTTAGTTATCCGAAAGTTACAATAAAATATTTTTACAAATCTGCTCCCTTTAACAAATTAACCCCCGTGGAGAAAATTTGCCGTACCTTCGCCGCTTATTAAAACCGTCTTCTTAGTTTTAATGGCCTTATAAAGGCTGAATTCTAAAAGCGCCGCGATAAACTATCTCCAAGCGCAGCGGTATTACAACTTAAATAAAAATATGTCATTTAAATCCCTTGGGCTATCCGATGCCCTGCTGAAAGCAATCAGCAAAAAAGGATATGAAACGCCATCGGCAATTCAACAAAAAGCAATCCCTTTAATTTTAGAAAGAAAAGATGTCTTGGCGTCCGCCCAAACCGGAAGCGGCAAGACCGCAGGTTTTGCGCTGCCGATGATCCAAATTTTAAACAGTGAACCTTCCTTTAGAAAACGTCCCGTTCGTGCGTTAATATTAACGCCCACCCGCGAGCTCGCTGCACAAGTGCAGGATGAATTTAAGGAGTATAGTGAATTTACAGACCTCCGTTCTACCGTAATATTTGGTGGGGTCGGGGCAAATCCGCAAATTCGTGCGTTGCGCAACGGCGTGGATATTTTGGTAGCAACACCAGGAAGACTGCTGGATTTGGAAAGTCAAAATGCCCTTTCACTTTCAAAGGTGGAAATTTTGGTTTTGGATGAAGCCGATAGAATGCTCGATATGGGTTTTCTGCGCGATATTAAAAAGATTCTTGCGCTGCTTCCTTCCAAAAGGCAGAATCTTTTGTTTTCCGCCACCTTTTCAAAGGAAATTAAAAAACTGGCGAATGAATTTCTCCACCATCCTGTTTTGGTTGAAGCAACTCCGGAAAACACGACGGTTGAAAAAATTGACCAAACCGTTTACAGGGTTGATAAGACCCAAAAAACAGATTTGATTATAAAACTTATTTCCGAAGGAGACTGGCAACAGGTTCTCGTTTTTACACGGACCAAACACGGCGCAAACCGGCTGAGTGAAAAACTTGAAAAGGCAAAAATCACCTCGGCAGCAATTCACGGAAACAAAAGCCAAGGAGCAAGAACCAAGGCGCTTTCCGGATTTAAGGCAGGAAAAGTGAGGGTTTTGGTAGCGACAGATATTGCTGCACGTGGACTTGATATTCCATTATTACCGCACGTCATCAATTTTGAGCTTCCAAATGTTTCTGAAGATTACGTGCATCGAATAGGACGTACGGGAAGGGCAGGAGCTAGCGGCGAAGCGCTTTCGCTGGTGAGCCTTGATGAAGTTGGCTATTTGAAGGATATCGAAAAATTGATTGGCGAACGCCTTCAGCCCAAAACTCTCCCAAATTTCCAACCCACGGAAACCATGGCCGACGTGAAAGAAGCAGAAGAGGAAAAGAAACGACAAAAAGCACAGCGACACAGCCGCAAACGAAATGATGGTACTAAAATGAATAGTCACTCCAAGAATAAAAATAGTAGGAGCGGAGGGCGAAGGTAATTCGCTTTAATGGAATTTTAAAAGTGCTTCCGCAACTATGTGGAGGCATTTTTTTGTCCTTTTTTCTGAAACTTTATGTAAAGGTTAAATCTATTTAATGCTTACTATTTTGCTCTATTTATCCCCAAAAACATAAGTATATTCGCCCACGAATGTCAAGAATATCTCCTTATTTCATGACTTTCTTAGTATCAACTATTTAAAAAATCTTTAAAGAAAAAAGAATGAAGAAACTCAACTTTTTAAGTATCATTTTATTATTGGGTATGTGTTTTCCATACCTTCATGCGAAAACTTCTCTCGGAAAAGAAGGATTCAATGAAAACGAAATCAATTCAACAACTACAGCGAATAAAATTAATCCAGGTAGTATTGTTCCTCAATTGCTGATTACCGAAATCATGTACAATCCCGCCAGCACGGAAGACGATTGGGAGTGGATTGAAATTTACAATGCAGGCGCCACTTCCATAGATCTTACCGGTTTTGTGGTAGATGATAATAACGGCTCGGCACATGCGGCCGCCAATATCGCGGGCGGTATAATTGATAGCGGTGCCTCTGCAATTCTTTATAATGCAGACGATCTTACCGAAACGGAATTTCTTGATGCGTGGGGCGATGTGGTGCTTATCCCTGTTACCAATTGGACAGCTATGGCCTTGAACAATGGTGGCGATACCATAGGTATTTGGGAGAGTTTTGCTGATTATTCCGGAGACAATGAAGCCCATCTTAATACCATTGAAGACGTAACTTTTGATGATGCGAGTGGTTGGCCAAGTGATGATGGAGCAGGTTCAATATTTTTGAATGATCTTACTGCAGACAATAATGTGGGCACTAATTGGACATTAAGTACCGACGGTGCCACGACACCTTTATTCAGTGCCTATACAAGCAATGCTTTGGGCGGAAATTCAGGGGCAGACGTAGGTTCCCCGGGCGTAATGGCAACTGCAATTCAGTCCTTACTTATAAGTGAAGTTGTGGTAACACCAACAGCAGGTGAGTTTATTGAGGTTTATAACCCCAATGCCACCGCAATGGATTTGAGTAACGTGTTTATCACCGATGCCACTTTTGCTGCAGATGGTACATATTATTATAATATTGTTACCGGTTCGAATGCCGGTGGAGGAAGTTTCGGCGATTTCCTTGCGCGTTTTCCCGATGGAGCTAGTATTGCTCCCGGAGCTTATCAAACAATCGCAATCGCCGGTTCGGATGCTTATTTTTCTACTTACGGAACAAATCCCGATTATGAACTTTTTGAAGACAATACCAGCGCAGATGGAATTTTGGACATGCGGGAAGCACTTCCGGGAAGCATCAATAGTCAAGGTGGTCTAACCAATGGGGGCGAAGTAGCCATTCTTTTTTATTGGGATGGAACCACCGATTTGGTAACCGACCTTGACTATGTTATCTGGGGCGATACCGATGAAGCAGTGGATAAAACAGGAATTTCAATCGATGGGCCCGATGCTGATACAGATGTTTCTACCTATAGCAATGATACCTCAATTGCATCCCAACAACTTGTAAGCACTTCGGCGCACGCCAACGGCCAATCTTTCCAAAGGCAGGATCTTTTTGAAGGTACGGAAATAACTTCCGGAGGAAATGGTGTAAACGGACAGGACGAAACTTCAGAAGACTTTATGAACACTTGGTGTTCTTCCTCGGCAACTCCAGGCGCTGAAAGTTCATGCGGAGGAAATCCGGTGGCTTTGTTCAAAATAAATGAAGTACAGGGAGCCACTTCAGCATCGCCATTGGCCGGACAGACCGTTATGGTTTCGGCAATTGTGACTGCAGATTATCAGGAAAGCGATCAGTTGAGTGGGTTCTTCATTCAAGAGGAAGATGCCGATGCGGATACCGATGACAATACTTCCGAAGGAATTTTTGTTTACTGCAATACCTGCGCAGACGCAGTTTCGGTTGGCGATTTAGTGGAGGTTACGGGTGTAGTTGCCGAATTTTTTGGAATGACTCAAATTGATGTTACGGGAGGTGCCGCTAAAGTTGAAGTGTTGAATAACGCTCAGGCTCTACCCACCGAGGCTGTAATAAACCTACCTGCAACGGAAAGTACTGAAGCAGCGGACACTTTCGAAAACGTGGAAGGAATGCTTGTAAATATTTCCACAGATCTTGTGGTTGGCGAATATTTTGAATTGGCGCGCTACGGAACTTTGATGCTTTCTGCAAATGACAGACCTTATCAGTTTACCTATACTGATGAACCTGATCCCGTGGCTTATTCACTGTTTCTTGATGAATTGAACAAAAACAGAATATTGTTGGACGACGATACTAATATCCAAAACGATGCAACTACAGGCCCATCGGACGAGCCGTATTTCTGGCCACGAAATGGTTTAAGCAACGCCAATTATATTCGCGGCGGCGACCAAATAAGCAATTTGAAGGGAATAATGCATTGGTCATTTTCCGGTCAAAGCGGTACCGATGCGTGGCGAATTCGTCCCGTATTGGAGGCTTATAATTACGACTTTACCTCAGCCAATCCCCGTGAAACGACTCCGCCGGAAGTTGGCGGTTCATTTAAGGTAGCTAGTTTTAATGTTTTGAATTACTTTACGACAATTGATTCGCGCGGTGCGGATTCTGCAGCCGAATTAGACCGTCAACGTGAAAAAATTGCTTCCGCAATCTGCAATTTGAATGCCGATGTTGTTGGCCTTATTGAAATAGAAAATAATGGTCTGTTGGCTTTGAACGATCTATTGAATGGCTCCGGAGGAATCAATGAAACTTGTTCAGCTACTTATGCCGCCGTGGACACTGGAGTAATTGGAACAGACGAAATAGCCGTTGCATTCATTTATAATACAGCTACTGTTTCCTTGGAAGGAGCGCACGCCATTTTGGATAGTTCGGTAGATCCGCGTTTCTTGGACGATAAAAACCGTCCGGCTCTTGCCCAAACTTTTAAGGAAATTGCAACAGATGCTAAATTGACGGTAGTTGTAAACCATTTTAAATCGAAAGGTTCTTCCTGTAATAATGTGGGCGACCCAGATTTAAACGATGGAGCGGGAAACTGTAACAACACCCGTACAGACGCTGCCGCGGCTCTGGTTGACTGGCTTGCAACTGACCCCACGGATAGTGGCGATCCTGATTTCTTGATTATTGGCGATTTAAATTCCTATAGAAATGAAACTCCCATCGATGCCATAAAAATGGGAGCCGATGATACCCTGGGAACCGCAGATGACTTCACCGATTTATTGGAAAATTTTGGCGATAATCCTTACAGTTATGTTTTTGATGGCCAATTGGGATATTTGGATTACGGTTTGGCAAGTGCCAGTTTAATGGAACAGTTGACCGGTGGCGCACCTTGGAATATCAATGCCGATGAAATAAATTTGTTCGATTATAATGATGGAATACAGGATCCGGGAGAGGCTTCTTTTGAGCGTGAATCGAATGCGCTTCCTATTTATGAAGTTAATCCGTTTAGGGCTTCAGACCACGATCCTATTCTTGTGGGAATGAACCTTGAAGGCCCTTTGGGAGTAATCGATAATATTCAAGGAAATGGAGTGATTTTTTACCCAAATCCTGCGAGTAACAACATTACCATTGCAAAAAGGGAAGGCATTTCATTGAACAAAGTTGCAATCTTTGATGTAACCGGAAGACTAATAAATTCCATCGATTTAAGTAAAATGAACAATGAAAAAACACTGGATATTTCAAATCTTGAAAGCGGAATTTATCTTATCCGAATTGAAGGTGAGAATACAAGTGTAGCAAAACAACTTATAAAAAAGTAGTTTTTATTTTTAAATAAAAATAGAACCGCCCACAATTTGTGGGCGGTTTTTTTTTGTTCAATTTTTAGAAATAGATACTTTAAACCTTAGGAGGTATTGGCGAAGGCACTATATTTTGCACAGGCTTAATACTTTTTAAATAAGCAAAAATTGCCTTTAAATCCTCATCCGGCAACATTGCGATTGACTGCCATGGCATTGGGGGCATTAGCATTCTGCCGTCCTCCATTCCTTTGTATTTACCGTGTTTTATGGCGGTAAAAAATTGGGCTTCCGTCCAACTGCCTATTCCGGTATCATCTGGCGTTAAGTTTGCGGCGAAAGAGGTGCCCCACGGCCCGATAGACGCTGTAAGTCCCGGCGAAAATAGTAAAAATGATTTCGCGGTTTCAGAATCATAAATCCCTAATTTCTCAGAAGCGGGATGGCCGGAAAGCAATAAGTCCGGATCTGGAATTGGGCCTCTATCCGTCATTTTTTTTGGTGAGTGGCAATCGTTGCATCCTACGGCGTTTACTAATATTTCTCCTCTTTTTATTGGAGAAACTTCGCTGTCGGCCGTTTTGGCTTCGTACATTTTAGGATCTGACTTTTCTTCTTTCTCAAAATTGCAGGCAGCCATTATTATACAAATTGCGGCCAAGGTTAAAAATTGTTTTCTCATAGTGGTGATTGATTAATTAAGTGGAATAAAATTAGAAAATAAAAAAATCCATTTCAATTTTGAAGTGTGCTTTTCGTCTGTAAATTAATTGTTTACGTCTAATATTTTTCTCGAAATATTAAAAAGGAATTTTGAAAAACCGCTATCGAGGAATATTGGTCGTAAAAACTTGTACTGAAAAAGGGGATAAAAAACGGTAACAAATAAAAGGCTACCCATACCAATCAAACAGTTGCTATCTTTAATGCCAATAATATTTCCGATATGGCCCAAAGCCTTTCCTCAAATTTTAAATTTTTTCAAAGTGTGAAGGATATTCCGCATTCCCATTGGAATGAACTAGTTTATTCAACGCATGTTTATCTTTCCCTTTCCTATTTATATGCCTTGGAAGAAACCTTGGCTGAAACTATTAAACCTGTCTATACCATCGTGTACGATTCCAAGGACGAGCCAATGGTTTGTGGGATATTTCAAATAGCGGCCTTCACCTATAAAAAAGCCGCCCAGCCCAAAAGCTGGTTCAAACTATTTCAGGACTGCCGGAATGAAGATGATAGTTTTTCAATTAAGGGATTGGTGTGCGGGAATATGTTCGCAACGGGTGAAAACGGATTTGCCTATAGTCTGAACATTACAAAACGCGCTGCTCTGGATTTAATGGCATCGGCCGCCAAAGGAATTGCGGAGGATTCGCGCTGGGAAAATTTGTTTTCTGTAGTTCTTTTCAAAGAATTTTGGCCACATTCCGTATCCCAAACCTACATTTTGGAAGACCATAAATACCGGTCTTTTCAGGTGGATGTAAATATGCTGTTGAATATCCATCCTTCGTGGAAAACGTTTGGCGATTATCTACAAAGTATGAAGGCAAAGTACAGGACAAAAGCGAAAAGCGCTTTTAAAAAGTCTGAAACCCTTTCCATTTGTTCACTTTCTTATTCTGAAATAAAAGAGCAGGAGTCAGCCATCCAGCGCCTTTTTTCAAATGTTCTCAATAAGTCTAATTATAGTTATGGCGAAAATTATCCGGTTGCATTTGCTGCCCTTAAAGAAAGCCTTGGAGATTTGTTTATTTGCAAGGGTGTTTTTCTCGAAGGAACACTAATAGCTTTTAGCACAGCGTTCGTAAACAACAATAATTTGGAAGCCAATTACGTGGGGATTGACTATCAAAATAATACCAAATATGCCGTGTACGAGCGTTTGTTGTACGATTACGTGGAAGAGGCCATCGCATTACGAGTTTCACAATTACACTTGGGGCGCACAAGCGAACTCATAAAAAGCGCAGTAGGCGCCGTACCAGTAGGAATGACTTTATATGCACGGCATACCTCCAAGATTAAAAATGTACTTTTAAAAACCATTCTAGAAAATTTAAAACCCAGCGAATTTGAGCTCCGAAAGCCCTTTGTAAAGGGATTTTTAAATGCTGAAAAATAAGCGAAACGAACTTAATGGAATAAGTGCACTTCTGTTCCTATTTTATACATTTGGGCATTTTTAAGATGAAGAAAGGCATTACCAAATTTATTGACGCTTTTTATTTCTTATTTCGGCGCTTTCTTCCGCTGAAGACCTATCGTTATGCGGTCTGCGGGGGCAGCAATCTTGTTTTTGATATTTTTTTATATTTCGTCTTTTACAATTTTGTTTTTGAAAAAGAAAATGTCAATCTGTATTTTTTGGTTTTAAGTCCGCATATAGCTTCCCTATTTGCTGTATTTCCCATTACGTTTACAACAGGTTTTCTGCTGAATAAATTTATCACTTTTGAAGATTCAGAACTTCCGTGGAATGTTCAGATATTCCGATATTTCTTAGTGGGCATGGGCGCTTTGTTATTGAGCTATCTTTCAATGAAATTATTGGTTGATGTTCTGAAATTCTATCCCACGCCTTCAAGATTTCTAACTGTGATTATTACGGTTTCCTATAGCTATTTGCTTCAGAATAAATTCAGTTTTAAAGTTGCAGATAGGTAGTGGGTATTTTTTTCCGCGGAAGAAAATATATTATCTACCTTTAAAAAAATCTCTTGCCCAATGAAGAAAATTTTCTTTCGCATTAGTGACTTCTTTAATATCATCAGAAATAAAATAGCCTTCTATCCCACCATTATTGGGATATGTGGGTTTGTGCTCGCGCTTTTAATGATTTATTTGGAAGCAAAAGGAATTTCCCGACACATCATTGATGTTTTTCCGATGTTAATGGTAGAGGACGGTAACACCGCGTTGAATGTTCTTAGCACATGTATTGGCGGGCTTATCTCCATGATGGTTTTTAGCTTTTCAATGGTGATGCTTTTGTTGAGCCAGGCTTCCAGTAATTTTTCGCCGAGGTTGCTTCCCGGGTTGATTTCAAATAAAAGACACCAAGTAATTCTAGGTGTTTTTATGGCCACCATTGTTTACAATATTTTCACCTTGTTTTCCATTGAACCCAGTGAAGAGAAATATACCCTTCCAGGTTTTTCGGTACTGTTGGGCGTGTTCTTTACTATTCTTTGTCTTTCAGCCTTTATATTTTTTATTCACAATATTTCGCAGAGTATCCAAATCAATTACATAATGGACGGGATTTATGGGAAGGCGACTACCAAACTGGAACGGCTTATTGAAAGCGAAGGAGATAAATACAATGCAGTTAGATTGAATTTTCCCGATACTGCGGAATGGACCAGCTATAAATCACCAAAAACGGGATATTTTCAGAATATCTCCATTCGAAATATCACGGCTATTTGCGAGAAAATTGATAACCGAATTTATCTAACTGTTCCCAAAGGACTTTTTGTTTTAAAGAACAATTACATTTTAAAATCAGAAAACCCCTTGAATGATGACGACCTGAAGGATATTCTGAAAAATATAAACTTTGCACGCGGCGAATATATTGAAGACAATTATGTACTTGCCTTTAAGCAGATAACTGAAATTGCCGTAAAAGCAATGTCGCCCGGAATAAATGATCCAGGCACGGCCATTAATGCCATTGACTATTTAACAGAGCTATTTGCGCTGCGGATGAAAAAATCAAATAGTGGCGTATTGGTCGACGGGGAGGAAGCATATGTGAAAATAGCAATAGTACAGTTTGACGAACTGTTGTATAATGTTATGGCATCACTCCGTACCTATTGCAAACACGATCCCACGGTGGTGCAGAAATTAATTTGGATGCTGGGTTATTTAAAAGCACAACCTGCCATTGACGATACATATAATGCAACTGTTGAAGAAGAATTAAAAATACTTTTAAAGGATATAGAATTCGACCTGGAAAAGGATATAAAGGAAATAAAAGACAAGATGAGTGGCTACAGAATATAGGCTGCCACAAAGAATAAATTGAATCTTACAGGATTAATAGATTTCAGCATTTTACAAATGCACTATCACATACACCAATAACATCAAGAAAACAGTTGTAAATTTTAAGAGTTTCATCATTTCTTAGGTTGTGTTGTGTAAGTAGGCAAGCCAAAGGTAAGGAAGCGAAAACTCATGGTTCAGGGGAAAATCCCTGTTTTTCAAAAGGGGAAAAACCCCTTTAACAGAAAAAGCCTTTCAGAATTATACTGAAAGGCTTTTTAAATTGTATTTATATAGTTTACGAAAGCACTTGATGCACCTTATCGGCCGCTTCCTGAAATTCAATTGCACTTTGTACATCGAGTCCACTTTTGTCGATAAGCTCTTTGGCTATGTCGGCATTCGTTCCCTGCAATCTCACAATAATTGGCACGTTGATATTTCCCATATTTTTATATGCATCAACAATTCCCTGAGCTACCCGGTCACAACGTACGATTCCACCAAAAATATTCACTAAAATTGCCTTTACATTTGGGTCTTTCAATATTATTTTGAAGGCTGCTTCTACACGCTCGGCATCAGCCGTACCGCCAACATCAAGGAAATTTGCAGGCTCTCCGCCGGCTTGTTTAATAAGATCCATTGTAGCCATTGCAAGACCTGCGCCATTTACCATACAGCCTACGTTTCCATCAAGATCTACGTAGTTTAAGCCTTTTTCGCGGGCTTCAACTTCAATTGGGTTTTCCTCACGTTCATCGCGCATGGCCGCATAATCCTTATGACGGAAAAGTGCGTTGTCATCAATTGAGACCTTGGCATCAACCGCAATAATTTTATCGTCGCTGGTTTTCAATACCGGGTTTATTTCGAAAAGAGACGAATCGGATTCCTTATAAGCGGTGTAGAGCGCGGTAACAAATTTGGTCATTTCCTTAAATGCCTTTCCGCTCAAACCTAAATTGAAGGCAATTCGTCTAGCCTGAAACCCTAAAAGCCCAACCGCTGGGTCAACTTCTTCGTGAAAAATTAAATGTGGCGTTTCCTCGGCCACTGTTTCAATATCCATTCCGCCTTCGGTTGAATACATAATCATATTCTTTCCGGTGGAACGGTTAAGAAGTACGCTCATATAATATTCTTCCGGCTCATTGTCGCCCGGATAATAAACGTCTTCCGCAACCAAAACCTGATGAACTTTTTTCCCTTCGGCAGAAGTTTGGGGCGTTACCAAATTCATCCCGATAATTTTACCCGAAATATCCTCCACTTCCTGCAGGTTCTTTGCAAGTTTTACGCCGCCGCCCTTTCCGCGACCGCCCGCATGAACCTGTGCTTTTATTACGTGCCAGCCAGTGCCGGTCTGCTCGGTAAGTTTTTTAGCCGCCTCTACCGCTTCCTTTGGGGTGGTGGCAACAATTCCGCGCTGGATTTCAACGCCAAAACTGTTCAAAATTTCTTTTCCCTGATATTCGTGTAAATTCATAATGGTGTCTTGTTTATTGGAACGCAAAAATAACAAATGTTGCAGGAATGCGCTAATGTTTTTTAAGGCATTCCCTTCAAAACTTCAATAGGAAAAAGGAAAATGAAAAATTAAGTATTTATTAATGAAGTATTTCTGAATACATACCTATTTTTGGGCCTTAATTTTTTTGAAATTTATTCTTAAAACCATGAAAAATCAAGACCTATTGGCAATTGCCCAAGAATTCGGAAGCCCTGTTTATGTTTATGACGCCGCTAAAATTGAAAAGCAGTATAAACGGTTGACGAGCGCTTTTGATAAGGTTGAGAAATTGAGAATAAATTACGCAGTAAAAGCACTTTCCAATATTTCAATTCTGAAATTGCTCGTTAATATGGGCAGCGGCCTCGATACAGTTTCAATACAGGAAGTAATGCTCGGGCTCGAAGCCGGCGCAAAACCTGAAAATATTATTTACACTCCCAACGGAATTTCTATGGATGAAATAGAAAAGGCCGCAAAACTTGGCGTGCAGATAAATATTGACAACCTTTCCATTTTGGAACAATTCGGTACCAAACACCCCGATACCCCTGTCTGCATTCGTATAAATCCGCACGTTATGGCTGGCGGAAATACGAATATTTCTGTTGGACATATTGATAGCAAATTCGGAATTTCAATCCACCAAATGCCTTTACTGAAGCGCATTGTGGAAAATACGGGAATGAACATCAACGGCATACATATGCACACGGGTAGCGATATACTTGATATCGACGTTTTTCTATATGCTTCGGAAATACTCTTCAATGCGGCCGAAAATTTTAGCGACCTTGAATTTATTGATTTCGGAAGCGGTTTCAAAGTACCCTACAAAGAAGGCGATATTGAAACCAATGTTGAAGAACTCGGAAAAAAATTGAGCAAACGCTTTAATGAATTCAGCAAGAAATACGGCAAAAAACTGACGCTCGCCTTTGAACCCGGAAAATTTTTGGTGAGCGAGGCAGGACAGTTTTTGGTAAAGGTAAACGTAATCAAACAGACCACTTCTACAGTATTTGCGCAAGTTGACAGCGGTTTCAACCATTTAATACGCCCGATGCTTTACGGTGCGCAGCACGAGATTTTAAATATATCCCGCCCACATGGCAGGGATCGTTTTTATACGGTGACCGGATATATTTGTGAAACAGACACGTTTGCAAACAACCGCAGAATCCCCGAGCTACACGAAGGCGACATACTTTCCTTCCACAATGCGGGTGCATATTGTTTTAGCATGGCCAGCAACTACAATTCGCGCTACAGGCCGGCCGAAGTACTTTGGTATAAAAACAAGGCACATCTCATACGCAAAAGGGAAACCTTTGATGATATTATGAGAAATCAAATTCCTATGGAAATTTAGGTTAAAAACCCCTCTTCAAAAAAGGGATAAAACTGTAAAAAATTAATAATCAACTATTTATGGTGTTAAATAGTTGATTATTTTTTTTTCGGAAGAATTCTTCGCTTACATTTGGACCACTTCATTTAGCACACTTCTTTAAATAATAAGTAACGGCAAGTTGCCATTTTTATAAGATGGGCATAGTTCATTTAAGAACTGTTCGACCTATAAATTTTGATCTTTCAATTCACATTGAAAATATGTTGTGGCTTTTTTAAAATCTATTTCATCTTTTGGCCAAAAGATCTGTAGGTTTTTTTGAAAGAACTTCTCTAAAAGTATCCTCTATTGCTTACCACAACAATGTAGTATTCCTTTTTCTTTCCCACTTTGGGAATTTAGAACGGAAGTCTTTTTATAATCTCCTCTACAGCGCGCAGGATGCAATCTTCATTTTATTCTGTAAAATCTTTGAAACAATAAATTAACTTAAATTTAATTAAAATGAAAACAGTATTCGATCCGAAATTGAAAGCGATTCTTACGCTTGACGATTCCCAGGTGGTGAGGGGCATCAACCACACCGACGAACTTTACGGCAGTGAAAAAAATACCCCAAAAGTAGCCGCTGTGGATTATTTGAAGGACATTCACGATGTAGTGCAAATTCCTTCAAAAACATTGGACAATGCCTATCAAAAAGTATCCTATATTAACCCGATGGAACAAGGGGTGGAGTATCGACTTTCTGAGGAAAAGACATTTTTCGATTCAACAACTTTTGGTTTTTACCAAACCTACCTTAACGTGCCCATTTGGCGCACAGGCCTTTCCGTAACCATGAAACATGGGCCCAATAGGATTGCGAAAATGGTCAATAACAGCAAATATGATGTAAAGGGCAAATTGCCGAAGGAAGAACTTATTGAACGTTATAAGCAATTCATTTCCCGTGGAGAATCGACCGGTCAAGGACAATTGAATAATAATGCGAAGGGGGAAGATCCGGATTTTACATTAAATGATATTCTTGGTCAGAAATCCACGGGCAAATCCAAATCAAAGTCAAACGCCCGGGAGGAACAGGGACCGATTCAATTGATTAGAGGCAGGTTTTATATGTACAAATACGATGCGGAAAATCGCCAAAAAAGAGAAGAACCTTTTTCGAAAGATTCAATTCGCAATGAGGAACACGGGCATTATTTAGAGCTGCCCGATGTTGATTCTTCCATCAAGGATGGCAATTACTATCTTGTGGTTGAAATCACTTTTTCGTTAAATCATATAACTTATTTGATGCTGGTTGATGTTCAAACTTCTTCCATTCTATATATTGAAGCTCTATCATCTGGTATTAATGGCCAAGTTTTTCTCCAGGACCCAATAACCAAATCTGGAGTAGCAACTAATACCCCCGAGAAAAGCAACGCCGTTTTGGATCCATTTAGGGATTCAAGTGTATTGGCTAACCTCGATGCTCCGGTTGGTGGTACACAAAATTTAAGAGGAAGTTTTGCAAACATCACAAATGTTGTGAGTCCAAACCCCACCATTCCTACTGAACCTACGGGCACCGATTTCAATTTTCATGTTCGCACTGATGATTTTGCCGCAGTAAACGCATACTATCATACCGATCGGTTTTTTTCAATGGTAGAGGATTTAGGATTTCCCATCTCTACTTATTTTAATAATACCACTTTCCCGATCTCAATAGATCATAGGGGGAAAGGAGATGGACACGGAGGTACTGGCAATGAGATAAATGCTCACTGCGTAAGCAACGGTACCGGGGGGATTGGCCATTGTTGTTATCTATTGTCAGACAATGGCGATACAACCAACCCAATGGGTATCGCTACAGATTGGCGAGTTCATTTGCACGAATTAGGAGGCCATGGAATTTTATATGAGCATGTAGGTACAGCAAATTTTGGTTTTTCACACAGCGCGGGAGACAGCTTTGCTATGATTGTGAACGATCCAGATTCCAATGCCCCAGATAGGTTTTTATTGGCTCCCTTCGTGCCTGCAGTAGAAAGACGCAGCGACCGTCCCGTAAATTTATGGGCTTGGGGAGGCTCCAAAGATGTGGGAGGCTATAACAGTGAGCAAATTTTATCCACAACCTTATTTAGGATATACCGGTCTATTGGTGGTGATTCCACCAGCCTAAGCAGAAGGAAATTCGCCTCGGAAATGATGACGTATTTAATGCTTCGCACTATAAGCTCCTTTACTCCGGGAACCAATCCTGGTAATCCGTTAGCCTTTTGCAATGCAATGATGGCAACCGATTTGCTTAATTGGACTTCACGGGCCATTTTTGGTGGGGCCTATAACAAAGTGGTGCGATGGTCATTTGAAAAACAGGGATTATTCCAACCCGCCGGGGCACCAAGCTCAGTGACAACTGAAGGTGCGCCTCCAGCAGTTGATGTTTATATTGAAGATGGGCGTGCTGGAGAATATGGCTATCAGGGCGTACATTGGAATTGCCAATCTATTTGGAACAACAATCCTTCGGTTGATTTTTCTGCATCACACCAAGAACCAATTTTGGGAACCACAAATAAAACCTATGTTAAACTGAAAAACAGAGGTACCCAAACAGCAACCGGTGTTAATGTTAGGGCTTTTCATTGCTTACCCGGAGCGGGCCTAACTTGGCCCACGGATTTTGTGGAAATGACCTACGCCGCTGGTGCCATTGGCTCTATAGGCGCCAACAGTACTGAAGAAATTCAGGTGGGGCCATTTGAGTGGACACCCAATATAAACGCCTATGGCCACGATTGTATTATTGTAATTGCCAGTGCAACCAATGATCCAAGCAATATTGATCATTTTACCGCCGGGGAAATAATTCCGGAATGGCGTTTGGTTCCAAATGACAATAACGTGGGTCAAAGAAACGTACATCCCGTTGCTGGCGGTGGCGGTATAAATGGCTTGGTAGCCTCTTTACAGAATAAGAGTTTCTGGGCGGGAAATACATATTCCCAAAAGGCGACTATGACCATAAAGGTCGATTTACCCAGAATTCTAAAAAGTAAAAATTGGGGAATTTCCTTCCCAGGTATTAAAAACAACGAGTTTGTGTTAAAGGCCGGGGAAAGAAGGGAAATGGTTTACGAACTAAAGGTTGGAGGAGACTTCACAAAAGCCGAGTTGGAAAGTACCAATGAAAGGGAAATAACCGTCTCACTATTCGCCGATGGCGCTATAGTTGGGGGAATGACCTATTATCTTGATCCAAATATCGCGGCTCCAATAAATTCATTAGATCCGTGCAATTTGAAATGCAATACAAAAGCTGAAGAGCTATTGAAATGCCTTAAACTTTCCAATCAGGAAATTAAGAGGGTTCACGTTAAAAAGATTTCATTGGATATTGAAATGAAAAACGGAGATTGTAAGTGCTAATTAAATAGCAATTTTTAAGAAGTGTCGGGCAGTTTAATGATTGCCCGACACTTCCTTTTTTACATTTGAAATTATAATATTATAATCCATATAAACGTCCATTTCAAAAAACCATCAGTGGCCATTTTGATTAAATTATTTTAAATTAGATTTGTTTCAATAATTTTTCCAAAAAGCCAGCCAATTTGAAGGAGCAACCGCAACCACAGTCGCATAACCAATTTGATGCAATTATTATAGGCAGTGGGGTTGGTGGGCTTTCCGCAGCTATCTGTTTATCCAGGGCCGGTAAAAAAGTCCTTGTTTTGGAACAGCACGACGTTCCCGGGGGTTGGTGCCACAGTTTTTACCTAAATGGTTTTCGCTTTACGCCAGGCGTGCATTATGTTGGCTTACTTCAGGAAGGCGGGTCTACTGCCGAATTATACAAAGGGCTCGGCATTGCAAATGATTTGGTATTTTTCAAAATGAATGCATCAGGATATGAACATGTTCATATTGGTGAAGAACGCTTTGATATTCCCGCAGATTTCGACGAATTTGTTGCCAATCTCTCCCATAAATTTCCACACGAAAAAAAGAATATTGAAAGGTATTTAGGAGCTTGTAAAAAAAGTAAGCGCAGAGTTGCAATTAATGCCCCATGTCTCAGGATTTTGGGAACATTTGACTATTCCCTTCCGCACGAAGAATATGGGCAAATACGGTCTTTTCAGCTTAGAGCGGGTTATCGGTTGGTTTATAAAGGATCCCGTTTTGAAGGCAATTTTAAATGTTCAGTTCGGTGATCACGGATTGCCCCCGGCAAAAGCAAGCTTTCCACTTCACTGTGCCGTGATGGACCATTATTTTCATGGCGGTTATTATCCCTACGGCGGCGGTGGTGCATTGATAAAGGCAATGACTAATGCCATTAAGAAAAATGGCGGATCGGTGAAGACCAGTCAGCCGGTGAAAAGTATTATTGTTGAGGGCGCAAAACGAAAAACTGCGGTTGGGGTTTTACTTCAGAATGGTGAAGAAATATATGCCAAACAGATAATTTCCAACGCAGATCCCGGGAATAACCTATACCAAACTAGTTGGCGAGGAAAACTTAAGCAAAAGGCTCAAGAAGAAACTGGCAAAGACTAAATATTCCTGTACCTCTTTGATGCTTTTTCTGACTGTCGATATGGATTTGCGCAAAGCCGGAATGGATTCGGGAAATATTTGGCTGATGCCGGATTCGGATTATAATACATTATACGAAACAATGATGAATCCAAATTTGGAGGGGGAAGAAGCATTTCCGTGTATGTTCATCAGCTTCACAACTTTGAAGGATCCCGCAAGTTTTGATGGCAAACACCATACAATTGAAGCGATAACATACATAAATTATGAAGCCTTCGAAAAATATAAAAATGAAGATGAACAGCGTTCCAACGACTATTTAAACTATAAAAGCAAGTTGTCCCGAAGAATGGTAAAAACCTTGGAAAAAGTGGTGCCGGGCATTGGCAAACATATAGTCCATCAAGATTTGGGTACGCCCATTACCAACGAGTTTTATATAAACTCCACGAACGGCTGTGTTTACGGAACCGAAAAAACGTTAAAACAGATAGGCCCTTTTGCATTTAAACCTCAAAGTGAAATAAAAAATCTTTATTTATGCGGCGCCAGCATAACAAGCCACGGAGTGGCGGGGGCGGGGTATTCGGGAGTCCAGACCGCCGGCGAAATATTGGGTTTAAGACAGGCTGAACTTTTAAAGGGAAATGAGGATCAATCCATTCGCATTTATGATGCCGAGGATAAAGAAGGACTCCCGGATTGGATGCATGGGAAAATGGAAGTGAAACGGAAAAAATTGGGAATAAAGAGTGATTTTTAATTTAAGGCTTCGATAATTAGTGAAACCTCAAACTGCAAACAGTTAATTTTTTAGGAAGAATTCATTTTTTTATGTTTTTGAAATAAAAATCGATAAAATCCTTTTCTTTTCAATTATAATTCTATCTTTGCCACTTATATAAATATTTTAACTTATTACAATGAACAAAGGAACAGTAAAATTCTTCAACGATACCAAAGGTTTTGGTTTTATCACCGAAGAAGGAACCAACAAAGAACATTTTGTACACATTTCAGGCCTTATCGACGAAGTTCGTGAAGGTGACGAAGTAGAATTTGATCTTCAAGAAGGAAAAAAAGGATTAAACGCGGTTAACGTTAAAGTTATATAATCATTCGCATTTATTTTTTTTAAAGCAAAACCTCCTAATCCGGGAGGTTTTTTTATGCTTTATTCTGAAATCTTCTAATTTATAAATTACGCACTTCTAACTTTGCCGCTTCAAATTCCGCTACCAAATCCTTCACTATTTGTGAAGCGGGTTTTATGTCATGTATGAGTCCCGCTATTTGGCCTATTTCCAGTTCACCTTCATCCAGATCGCCCTCAAACATTCCTTTTTTGGCTCGGGCTCTCCCCAAATGGGCTATCAAATCATCTTTTGTGGGATTGGTGGTGTAAAGTTCAATAACGCTTTCAAAAAATTTGTTTTTAAGCATGCGTACGGGGGCCAGTTCCTTTAGGGTGAGATGGGTATCACCTTCTTTGGCATCCACAACCATTTGCTTGAAAGCCTGATGCGAAGAAGCTTCCTTTGAAGCTACGAACCTGCTGCCAACCTGCACTCCGTCCGCTCCCAAAACCATTGCGGCAAGCATTCCTCTACCAGTGGCAATACCGCCGGCAGCAATAAGGGGAATATCAAGCTTTTCCTTAACCATCGGGATGAGCGTAAAAGTTGTAGTTTCCTCGCGACCGTTATGGCCACCGGCTTCAAAACCTTCAGCAACAACGGCATCCACACCGGCTTCTTGGGCCTTTAATGCGAATTTTACACTGCTTACAACGTGAACGACCGTAATGCCGTTTTCCTTTAATTTTGAAGTATATGTCCTTGGGATTTCCGGCAGAGGTAAAAACTATTTTTACCCCTTCTTCAATTATGATATCGATTATCTTATCAATATCTGGATAGAGCATTGGCACATTTACGCCGAAGGGTTTTTCAGTAGCTTTTTTACATTTCAGAATATGTTCCCGAAGAATTTCAGGGTACATTGAACCTGCGCCCAAAAGACCCAGGCCCCCGGAATTCGAAACAGCACTGGCGAGACGCCACCCGCTGTTCCAAATCATTCCGGCCTGAATTATTGGATGTTGGATATTGAAAAGTTCCGTTATCCGGTTTTCCACTATTGCTTGATTATTTTGTAGCTCGTGGTTTTATTGTTTGAAGTAATGGAAGCAATGTACATTCCCGAGGAAAGTTCGGAAACATCAATACTGTTTCTCGATGCCGTAATATTTGTTTGAAGTATTTTTTTACCCAAAACATTGTACAAAACCAATTCAGCATTTTCCGCAGATTTAGGGAAAGAGATGTTTAGTTGTGTAGTTACGGGATTCGGGTAAAGTGCAAATTCCGTTTCCTGCAAATATTCTTCATTGCCCAAAAGCAATAAGGCATTTAGTGCATCGCCAAAATTTGGAATTCCATAACCCATTGTATTTGTTGGGTTATTGTAAAGTGTTGCAGATTCGCGAATTGCCTGCATAACTACATCATTTTTCAAATTTGGTACTGCTTGCCAAAGCGAAGCAACGGCACCGGCAGTAATCGGCGAACTGAAAGAAGTCCCGTTTGAGAAAGTAACATTTCCGAAGGCATCCACAACTGCAGCATTTTCGCCTTGTGCCATTACATCTGGCTTAACGCGTCCATCAAAAGTGGGGCCGTAGGAGCTAAAACTTACATAGTTTCCGTTACTGTCAACGGCACCAATTGTAAAAGAACCGGGAGCATCTGCGGGAGTTGCCACATGACCAAAACCATTTCCATCATTTCCGGCAGAAGTTACATTAATCATTCCTTTGTCAAAAGCTGCGTTGGAACCACGAGCGGCAAGAGTCGTCTGTCCATCAAGATCTGAATATTGATGGTCGTAATTGGAATTATCAAAATCTTGGTAGCCAAGAGAAGTATTTGTAACATAAACGCCTAAACTATCTGCACGTTCCAAGGCTTCAACCCAATAGGCTTCCTCGGCGGGAGTTTCGCTATTGTCGTCTTCGGTAATAAATAAATAATAGGAAGCATTTGGGGCGGTACCCACAAATTGTCCGTTCAAAAATGCAGCGGCATCACTCAATGTTGAAGCCCCGTGACTTCCGGTACCTGTTGGATCTTCGATGCGAGAAACAAAGTCGTAATAGCCAAGTAATCTTCCTTCATTGCGAAGGGTAGCATAAGCCGGATTCGTCAAAACATTTGGATAGCCGTTATCCATATAGGCCACAAGAATATTTTCGCCGGTATAATCCTGTTCGTGAAGATAATCCACATTTAGCATTTCAGTCTGGTTGGCTGCGCTTCCGTAGTTATAAGCAGGTCTCGAAGCCGATTGGTTTTCGATTTCAAATTTATCTGGAGTGAATGGTCTATTGGCAGGCGTGTTTAAATCCTGGTCCATAAATTCAACCTCGGTTACATAAGCAAGATTCAATAAATTATTAATGTTGCTTTCGCTTCCGCGTACATAAACCGCATTCAACCATTTCGATTTTGCTAGTACTGAAATTCCAGCGGAATTTTCAATAGCGGCTTTATATATTTCATTCAAGGGAACATCGCGCTCATCAATTGCAATTCCCTGTGCATTTTTGCGGTCAATGGCCGCTTGGGTCAAAATGGTTATGGGGTTTGCCAATGCTGCAGTAACAACGGTGGGGTCTTTGGCTTCCAAGAAAACAAGTGCGTCCTGTTGCGCAAAAGTCAAGGTAGCCGTTAAAATTAAAGAGAGTAATAGTAATTTTTTCATCATTATTTTTTTCATAACGAAGATGTATTTGCCCAGTTTCTCATCTTCAATTGTTTTAAAATTTATGAATGGGCTTTTCATAATAATTTTAAGATATAACGCCACTTCCCAACAATTCATCGTCTTTGTACCAAGCGACAAACTGACCTTCTGTAATGGCAGATTGAGGGTTTTCAAATATAACATAAAGTCCGGAGAATGTACGGTGCAATTCAGCTTTTTGCAATGGTTGCCGATAGCGAATTCGCGCCATCACCTCCATCTTTTCATTTTCCTTTAATTCCAAATCTTTGCGCACCCAATGGATTTCCTCCGATTTCACAAAAATACCGCGTCTGTAAAGTCCCGGATGGTCCTTTCCCTGTCCAGTATAGATGATGTTTTCTTCCACATCGGTATCAATCACGAAAAGAGGTTCTGCCGTTCCGCCCACGGCCAATCCCTTTCGCTGTCCTTTTGTGAAATAGTGCGCGCCATGATGCGTACCCACAGCCTTTCCATCTACTTTTGAATAGTTCCGTTTTGTAGATAAATATTCAAATTTTTCCTCTTCGGAAGAAAACTCGGTTTTGGTTCGTTTGTAATCTGAAAAACTTGCGGGAACTTCCACAATCACCCCATCCTTTGGCGCTAATTTTTGCTGAAGAAATTCCGGGAGCCTAACTTTACCGATGAAGCAAAGCCCTTGTGAATCGCGTTTTTCGGCGGTAATTAAATTTTGTTCCGCAGCTATTTTCCGCACTTCAGGCTTCAAAAGTTCTCCTATTGGGAAGAGGGTTTTTGCAAGCTGTTCCTGCGAAAGTTGACACAAAAAATAGGATTGGTCTTTATTTGGATCTTTTCCGGAAAGCAGCTGATAAACTTTCTTTCCATCTTTTTCGATAGTGCCTTTTCTGCAATAATGGCCGGTTGCCACATAATCTGCTCCCAAATTGAGGGCGATTTTCATAAAAACATCAAACTTAATTTCGCGGTTGCAAAGCACATCTGGGTTTGGAGTGCGGCCCATTTGGTATTCGCGGAACATATAATCCACGATTTTTTCTTTGTACTCTTCGCTTAAATCTACTGTTTGAAAGGGAATGCCCAATTTTTCAGCAACCAACATTGCATCATTACTATCCTCCAACCACGGGCATTCATTTGAAATTGTTACTGAATCGTCGTGCCAGTTTTTCATAAAAAGACCAATAACGTCGTAGCCCTGCTCCTTCAAAAGGTAGGCCGCAACGCTGGAATCAACGCCGCCACTAAGTCCGACAACTACTCGTTTTTTCATAAAATTTTTAAATATGCAAAGATACTTATTGACAATCTGGAATGACAAAGAGTAAATCCTAAAAGTTGTTTAAATATTTGAAATCCAAACAGTTCAATATTTCTTCGGAAAAGTTTCTTCCTTGATTACTTTTCCATCTTTATAGGTTTTCCAAATACCGTGTTTTTTTCCGTCTTTATAAAAACCTTCTATCAGCAAATTTCCCTTGGCGTCGTAATAAAAAGCTTCCCCTTGCAATTGGTCGTTTTTATAATTGCAGTTTTTTCAGCAACATTCCCGAAGGAGAGTAGTATCAATCTTCTCCATTCATTAACCCATCGGCGTATTCAACTTCTTCAGTGATTTTTCCGTTGGGATAATAGGTTATTTTTTGCCCACTTAGCTTTCCACCAACATAATTTTCACGGGACATGATGCCATTGGATTTTTGGTGATAATATACCCACTCGTCAATACGATCCTTTCCTTTCATCTTTCCTTCGCTGACCAATTTTCCTTTTGCGGTAAAAAATTTCACATCTGCAATATCATCCTTTCCGGAAAATATTTTCACAACACTCGGTTTGTCCTTGCAGTCCTCGCAATAAAATTTAAATTCGCCAACTTCCTCTCCGTGCTCAAAAGTACCTTCATAACGAAGCTGCTTACTGCCTTCGTAGTTTTTTTTCCAAACGCCGTGGCGTTTTCCTTGGGCGTCAAACTGGTTTATTTCAGATTGGGAAAAGGCAGATATGCTAAACAAAAATATTCCAAGGGAAAAAAATAAAACGGTTTTCATCATTTTTATAGAAATTATTCACTTGAAAAGTAAACGTTTATTTTCAAGATAATATTCTTTGAATACCTACAAGGTTTTGGAAACCTTGCAGGAATTTTATAGAAACATACAAGAATAACGCCAACTTAGAAAAACACTGAAAAAATCTGGATTTCTAAATCCATTTTATCTTTTACCGGCCTTTTTCTGCTGTTCTGCCTGTTCCATCATTTCAGCCATTTTCCGTTGGAATTTGTTCTGCTTTTTCGGCTGCGCTTTTTTCACTTGAATTTTGGCGTGTATCTTATCTTCATCTATAATGAAGTTTTTGATAACCAGCATAATCCCAATGGTAATAAGGTTTGAAACAAAATAGTACAGTGAAAGCCCACTCGCATAATTGTTGAAGAAAACAAGCATAAACAGCGGTGAAAGGTACATTAGGAATTTCATATTCGGCATTCCCGGCTGTTGGTTTTGCTGCATACTTTGGCCCGTTGTCATCATCATATAAATGAAGATGGCAATAGATGCCAAAATTGGGAACAGACTCACGTGATCGCCATAAAATGGTATGTGGAACGGCAATTCCGCAATGGTATCATAACTTGAAAGGTCGTCTGCCCAAAGGAAACTCTTCTGCCGTAAATCAAAAGCCGAAGGGAAAAATGTAAACAACGCGTAAAACACCGGAATTTGCAATAATGCGGGCAAACAACCCTTTAAGGGGCTGGCGCCTGCAGAGTTTTGCAACTTCATGGTTTCCTGCTGGATTTTCATTGTGTTGCCTTCGTATTTCTTTTTTATTTCGTCAAGTTCCGGCTTTAAAACCTTCATTTTTGCCTGCGATAAATACTGTTTATACTGAACAGGCGAAAGCAGTAATTTGATTAAAATTGTAAGAACGATAATGGCGATTCCAGCGGCTAAAAAGTCACTTAAAAATCCGAAAAGCGGAATGATGACATATTTGTTTATAATACCAAAAATTCCCCAACCAAGTGGCATCGCCTCATCAAGATTGCGGCCGTACTTTTTGAAAATCTTATAATCTGAAGGGCCGTAATACATATTCATATTATAGGCCAGCCCACCGCCTTTTGGCTCCAGCAACATATTTGCCTCGTAATTTTTGGTGAAAGTGGTATCCACTTCCTCGTCGTGTACCAAGTTTTCAGATTTCAGCGCCACTTCCTTAAAAGGAGTATCGGTAAGAAGCATAGAACTAAAGAAATGCTGTCGGAAATTCATCCAAACCACATCTTTTTCTACTTCACTATCGTCACCTGAGGGAGAAAGTTTTGAGTGCTTTTCATCTTCGTACTCGTAAGTCAAACGCGAATAGCGATTTTCATATGTAATACTTTTTGCGTTGCGGTAACCTTTTAATTTCCAATCTAAATGAATGGGTTGCGAGGTATCCAAAACACCGTCAAGCCCCTGCGTTTTTATGCTGAAGTCCAGCATGTATTCATCCGGGTGCATTACATAACGGTATTCAATAAATGCGTTTTCAGAAGTTTTAAGCTTCATGGAAAGCACTTGGTCTGCACCTTCTTTTGTAAGCGTTGGCTCAAAATATAGATCTTGTGTATTGAGCATTCTATTTTCTGAACTGAATTGAAGGTTGAGCGAAGCATTTCCATTTTTGATGAGTTCAACAGGAATGGAGTCGTAGGTGCTGAAATTCTTGAGATGCGCTTCGGTAATATATCCCCCTTTATTGCTCACTTTTAAGGAAAGAACCTCGTTTTCAATAGTTGTAGAGCCACCCTTGGCAGAAGGCAACGTACCGGAATATGCAAAGGAACCGAGTTTGTTTTTCAACTGTTCCATGGCAAGCGAATCGCCCTGGGTTGCCATATTGCTGCTATCCTGTACAGCTTCGGCGAGGGTAATATCTTCCTTGGTTTTTTTATTTGCGGCTGCTTCTTCCTGGGCGGCCGCTTCGGTTTTGGCTTTTTCGGCCTGAATTTCTTCTTCCGAAGGTTTGTTGATGTAAAGCATCCAAACCAATATTCCACCTATCAATAAAAATCCTACTAGGGAGTTTACGTCAAATTTCTTTTCTTCCATTGTTTAATTATTCTTTTGAATTTTTTCAAAAGTATTTGTGATTATTTTTTGCAGGCAGGTCAATAATCCCGCCCTTTTTGGCTTTCCGCCAAATTGTCCTATTTGTGTTTTTTTGAATGTTCGTAAACCGCTTTTACAAACGCCACGAAAAGTGGGTGCGGATTGGCAACGGTACTTTTGTATTCCGGGTGATATTGTACGCCCACAAACCAGGGATGGCTAGGGATTTCTACAATTTCCACCAAACCGGTTTTCGGGTTTACCCCAGTGGCGATCAAACCTGCTTCTTCAAATTGTTCGCGATATTTATTATTGAATTCATACCGGTGACGGTGGCGTTCCTCTATAGTTTTGGTTTTGTATATTTTGCTTACGATGCTTCCTTTTTTCAGATCACATTTCCACGATCCCAGACGCATGGTGCCGCCCATATCGGTAATGTTTTTTTGGTCTTCCATCAAACTAATTACTGGATTGGGCGTTTGCGGGTTCATTTCGGTGGAATTGGCGTCCTTCAGTTTTAAGACATCGCGGGCAAATTCTATTACTGCCATTTGCATTCCCAAACAGATTCCCAAAAAGGGAAGATTGTTTTCGCGGGCGTATTTTACCGCAGCTACTTTACCTTCAACTCCGCGCTCGCCAAAACCTGGAGCGACCAATATTCCATCCAGTTTTGAAAGTTTTTTGCCAATTGTCTTTGCATTAATATGTTCGGAATGGATTGATTCCACTCTTACCCGAACTTCGTTTTCTGCACCGGCATGGATGAATGCTTCCAAAATAGATTTGTAACTATCCTGAAGCTCCACATATTTTCCTATGAGCCCAATTTTTACTTCAGCTTTTGGATTTTTATGTCTTTGAAGAAATTTGTTCCATTGCTTTAAATCGGGCTTTTTTGAATTTTTAAGATTCAATTTTTGAAGCGTTACCGTGTCGAGGCCTTCCTCCAACATCATATTGGGCACATCATAAATAGTGGAAGCGTCAATTGATTGAATCACCGCTTCTTCCTTCACATTGCAGAAAAGCGCAAGCTTACGGCGCAAATCATCGGAAAGTTCGTGCTCGGTACGGCATACCAAAATGTCTGCGCGAATACCACTTTCCATTAATGTTTTTACGGAATGTTGGGTGGGTTTTGTTTTCAGTTCCCCAGCGGCGGAAAGATAGGGGACAAGTGTTAAATGTATTACCAGGGCGTTGTCATCGCCGAGTTCCCATTTAAGTTGACGGACCGCTTCAATGTAGGGCAATGATTCAATATCGCCCACCGTGCCGCCAATTTCAGTAATCACGATATCGTAATCGCCGTTGTCGCCGAGCATTTGAATGCGTTCTTTTATTTCATTTGTAATATGCGGAATAACTTGCACCGTTTTCCCGAGAAATTCGCCGCGTCGCTCTTTTTCAATTACGCTTTGGTAGATTCTTCCGGTTGTTACGTTATTCGCCTGTGAAGTTGGCGTGTTCAAAAAACGTTCGTAGTGACCAAGATCGAGGTCGGTTTCCGCCCCGTCATCGGTTACGTAACATTCGCCGTGCTCGTAAGGATTCAAGGTTCCCGGATCCACATTTATGTACGGATCCAATTTTTGGATTGTTACTCGGTAGCCTCTGGCCTGCAATAATTTAGCCAGCGACGCGCCGATAATTCCCTTTCCCAATGATGATGAAACCCCGCCCGTAACGAAGATGTATTTTGTAGTGGCCATAAATGGTTTTGCTGAAATAACTATACGGGATGCAAAGGTATGATTTTATTGTGGAAAGGAGGGTGGGAAATTTCAAAAATCAAATACCAAATTCCAAAAAGTAAATTTTGTTATTTTTTGATGAGTTTTTGCAGCAAACCTTCGAGCCCGTTTAGCTTTAGCTCATACATTTCTGCCATCATCCTTCCCAATTTCCCGTCGGGAAATCCCTTTTGCTTGAACCACACAAAATAATATTCGGGAATGTTTACCAGCAGTTGGTCCTTGTATTTTCCGAAAGGCATTCTGTAATTGGCCAATTCCATTAAATGATTTGGGTCTGGGTTACTTCCATCGGTCATAAGCTGTGAGTTGTTGGGCTATGTGGTTTTCCCATTGCATTTCCTTTTGTGTATTGCGGGAATGATCCGTTTCGGCATCAAACTTTGCTTGCGCGGCACGCCTTTCCTGTTCCGTTTTTCTGTAAATAGCTTCTATTTCGGATTTCACTTTTTTTGAAAAATTTCTTTCCGAAAGCTTTTTGCGAAGTATCCGGGCATATAATTCTGAAATGTCGAAATGCGTCTGCTCGTGTTTCAAAATGTATTCTGAAACCTTTTCGGGATGAAACCAGGATTCCTCGGGATAAAAGAAGCTTTCCACGGTATATTCCACATTGATGTTATTGTCCTTTAAAGAAAAAGAATAATGGAAACTGATGCCGCTATTTGTACTCGCAACAAAATTTGCGCTTGGCTGGGCTTTTCCTCGAAAATCGTTCCACGTAAGTTTTTGGTTTTCGGTCCAAATAATTTTTTTTGGATTGGGCTGGGGAAGAAGAAAAAAAGAAAATAGTATTGTGAGAAGTAGTTTCATATAGGGGTATAATCAAAAATAGTACCTAAACCATTTTCCCCTCTCAAGAGGGGAGTTAGCTCCAATTAAAAACAACCACCCGTTCAATATCAGGATGCAGGCTGTAATGCACCGGACAGGTGCGTGCGGTGTGTTCCAGTATTTTCTGGGACTTTAAATCAATTCCTTTCGGAAACTGGAAAACAACTTCAATTTTTGAAATTCTTCTGGGTTCCGCGGCCATTGTTTTGGTGACCGTGGCTGTGGTTCCGTCTATTTTTACATCCATATCCCGCGCTTTTATGCCCATCATTGTAATCATACAATTCGCGAGACCCGTGGCTACGGTGTCGGTTGGTGAAAAGGCTTCGCCTTTACCGTTATTGTCGATTGGGGCGTCGGTAATAAATTTGCTTCCCGATTTTAAATGTTCGTTTTCGGTGCTGAGATTTCCGAGGTAGATTACTTTTGAAGTGCTCATTCTACAATTTCAAAGGTTAGGTCCTTGGTGTATTTCAGAATATAGGCCGCCTGATTTGAATATCCATCAGAATCATTTTTTATATAACGGAATTTATTCTCCACATAAACCGTCTGTTCCTCGGGAGAAATGTCGTCGTAAACATTTTCCGATGAGGCCAATCGTAGCAGCACATCGTAAGTAACATCAAAACCACGGATGGCATACCGGTTGGGCGCTACGCCATATTTATTTTTATAGCTAATGGCAAATGGAATTCGGTCTTCTTCACTTAAAGTTTTGTTTACGGATGGGAAGGTAAAGTTCAATTTTGCCAATTTTACGCTGGAAACCTCGTGCCATTCATAGGCATCATTTTTATCGGTCGTGAAAAGACGAATATTGTAGTTATTGGGCATAGCGCTTAAAACACCTACTGCACTACTGACCAAGACAGAATTTGAAGATTCAAGGATAACCCAGTTTTCTACACCTTGCTGCAATGCCGGTGTAACATCGCTACTTTGCACATAATCACTTTTGCGTAGGGAAACAGATTTTGCGTTCGGAAGCGCAGTAAGAATCGTATTTTTTTTGCCCTGATTTTTCGAGTCGGCTATAATTACAATATTCTTTCCGGAAGCATGGTTTTTTATATAACGAAGCATCGTATTGTCCAGCACCGATTGGGTTGGCAGCGTTTGGAAAAAATTTGGGTACATATTCATCTCACGGTTACTGAGCGGAGAGAATACTGGAATTTCCTTTTTTTGTAGAAGTGCCGCAGCCCTTTCAACATTCTTTTGCATCAGCGGACCAATTACGGCATCTACATTATTGAAATTGCTTTTTGATACAATGGACGAAACAACGTTTTCGTTCTTTTCGGTATCGTACACATCCATTGTTACAGATATTCCTTTGTCTTTCGCAAATTCAGCCGCCATTAATGCGCCGCTATAAAAATCAAGGGCTACGCGCAATGTTGGGTCTTTTTTCAGCCAACCTTCATCGGTTTGTGTGCTATCGCTCGGCTTTCCGTTTAAGCGGAAGGGAAGCATAAGTGCAACCGTTTTCATTTTCCTGTTGCTGATTTTTCGCTCAAGGTTTACTACTTCAATTTCCTCAGGTGAAATTGAAACATTGTCCTTCGGCAGTTTCAGGATCATTCCATCCTTCAATCCATCTTTCGCATACGGATTCAGCGCAATGATTTCTTCTTCGGAAATACCGAATTTTTGCTTCAGCCTAAAAAAACCTTCTTTCGATTTTACTTCATAATACTGAAAGTTTTCGTCATCTATCTCGTCGGTTTCAACAACTGTTTTTTTAGGAATATTGATGGTTTCGCCAACTTTTAATTCCTTACCCATAGAAGGATTCAGTTCTTCAAGTTCGTCGATTGTAATGCCGTATTTTCTGGCAATCCCGAATTTTGTCTCTTTCGGTTTCACCGTATATTTTTGAATATCTTTTGAAGTGTTCTCTGAAGCTTCACTTTCGTTATTATTGCCTGTAGCGGCAGGGATATATAATTTTTCGCCCTTTCGGATTTCACGCGAATAAAGGTCCTTGTTCAGTTTTTTAATGTCTTCTATGCTAACATTGTAAAGTTGGGCAATTCCGAAAAGGGTCTCCTGTCTTTTTACCCTATGCTCCCTGTATTTTCCTCTGGGAGTTGTGGAAGATCCAACGCCATTTTTCGCTGGAAGAATAAGAACGCTGTTTACTTTAAGTCCATTTCTGGTGTCGGGATTAAGGTTATAAACCGTTTCCTCTGAAATGTGGTAATCCTTGGCTATGCTATAAACCGTTTCGCCTTTTTGTACCGCATGGCTACTGTACTTTTGTTGGGCGGCGGAACCGCAACTGATCATAAAAAGCACGGTTACCGAAACGTAAATAAAACACTTCAACATAGGGATAATCTGGTTTTTAAGTTTGTTTGCCATAGCATTGTTCTTTTATTCCCACTCAATGGTCGCGGGCGGTTTTGAGCTAATGTCATAGACTACTCTATTAACGCCTTTAACGCGGTTTATTATATGATTGCTTGTTTCCTGCAAAAATTCATACGGAAGGTTTACCCAATCTGCGGTCATTCCATCGGTAGATTCCACGGCTCGTAGCGCCACCACTTTTTCATAGGTTCTTTCGTCGCCCATAACGCCTACGCTATTCACTGGAAGTAAAATAGCGCCCGCCTGCCAAACTTTATCGTATAGGTCCCACTTTTTTAGTCCATTTATAAAAATTGCATCAACTTCCTGTAAAATACGAACTTTTTCCGCTGTAATATCGCCTAGGATACGGATTGCCAAGCCCGGTCCGGGGAATGGGTGCCGTCCCAATAATTCTGGATCAATGCCCATTTCTTTTCCAACGCGGCGGACTTCATCTTTAAAAAGCATCCGTAACGGTTCCACAATTTTCAATTTCATAAAATCCGGCAAACCGCCTACGTTGTGGTGACTTTTTATGGTCACGGAAGGACCATTAACCGAAACGCTTTCTATCACATCGGGATAAATAGTGCCCTGTGCGAGCCAATCAACGCCTGTCAATTTATGCGCTTCGTCATCAAAAACTTCTATGAAGGCGTTACCTATAGCCTTACGTTTCCGTTCGGGGTCGCTTTCGTTTCGCAAAGCCTCCAAAAAGCGTTCCGAAGCGTCCACACCTTTTACATTCAGCCCCATATCTTTATATTGGTGAAGCACACTTTCAAATTCATTTTTCCGAAGCAGGCCGTTGTTTACGAAAATGCAGTACAGATTTTTGCCAATAGCCTTATTCAGAAGGATCGCCGCCACGGTGGAATCTACGCCGCCGCTTAAACCAAGTACCACTTTTCCGCCGCCAATCTGTTCTTTCAAAGTTTCGACGGTTGTTTCCACAAAAGCCGCGGGCGTCCAAGATTGTTCTACGCCTGCAATGTTCACCAAGAAATTTTCGAGCAATTGTTTGCCGTGGGTGGTGTGGTACACTTCCGGATGGAATTGGATAGCGTAAGTTTCCTCGCCATCAATTTTATAGGCCGCGTTCAAAACATCAGCGGTGCTTGCCAATCGGACTCCGTTTTTTGGAAGTTCGGCAATGGTATCGCTGTGGCTCATCCAAACATTGGTATTTTCGGGAATATCCTTGAAAAAATCCTCTCCCGCTTTTATCATTGAAAGTTTTGCGCGGCCGTATTCACGAATGTTCGAAGGTTCTACGCTTCCGCCATTAAAGTGAGCCAAATACTGTGCGCCGTAACACACAGCCAAAATTGGTTTATGACCTTTTATTTGTGATAAATCTGGGTGGGGCGCATCCTCACCGCGAACGGAAAAAGGACTGCCGGAAAGGATTACGGCCTTAAAAGGCTCAAGGTTTTCAGGAATGTGATGGTAAGGGTGAATTTCGCAGTAAATGTTCAGTTCCCGTACACGTCTAGCGATTAATTGGGTGTACTGCGAACCAAAATCTAAAATGAGGACGTTGTTTTGCATAGGCAAAAATACTTTAAATAGTTTAGGTGTGTGAAAGGATATTATGGAATTTTTTGAGTGGTTTTCAACAAAGAATTTATATTTATTTCAATTGCTTCTTAAGCTTCTCTGGATTCTGACGAGTATCGAAAAAAGTGATAATTTCGATTTCGTTATTGTGGGTATTTATACGATAGTAAAAGGTATTTTGTTTAGTCACAACGCATTTATAAATACCTCCGAGCTCTTTTGATTTTGGACAACTTTCTGGGTGGGATATAATTTGTTCAATTTTAGAAGTGAATTTGGATAAAAAATCGTTCTTTACTTTATGACCCCATTTAGAAAGTAAATACTCGGCAAGATCCTTCAACTTTGTTTCCGCAAGTTCCGAGAGAAAAACTTCCATTAGGAAATATTTTTAAGGACTTCCTTATACGGCTTTTTTTTGCCATCATTTAATTGTTGAATACCGTTCTTTATTTCTGCCTGCTCTGCTACGGTTAATTCGTTCCAGAAATCCGCATTTTCATTGTTTATAAATGCGGTTACTTTTTTGATAAAGGCATCATTATCTATATTGAGAATCAATTTTACCAATTCTATTTTTGAGGTTTTAATATCCATTTTAACGGCTTTTTTCAAAATTACTAAAAAATTATTTTTGAATTTTCTCTTTTCTTTATAATTCCAATATAGTAAACTCACCATCCAGCGGCATCAAATTCTCCTTCAATAAATCCAATAAATCTTCGCCGTATTCCAAATAAAACTCTGCAAAATTAAGTTGTCGTTCCTGTAAACTTTGGTTTGGGAAAAGTTGGTTTTGGAGGTTTTTAACGCGACCCAATTCTTCCGAAAGGTTTCTTTTCTGTGCTTTCAATAAGCGTTTTTCAAGATTGTTTAAACCGTTGAGTTGCTTTTTTTCCTGCGCGCCAACGGCTCCCAAAAAAGATTTATCTGTTTTTGCCGCCAATTCATATAAATCCTTGAATTGTTGTTTCAAAAACTCTTTTTGTTTTGAAAAATCGATTGCTATTTTTGAAATTTCCCGTGTATGTTTCGTCAATAATTCGTGTTGCGGCAGGAAGAGGTCTTCTATTTTTACATTCAGTTTTTTCAGTTTTTCGGAAAGCATTTTCGGCACCAAAAGCACCGAATTGCGGAGCAGTAAAATAGGAAACGGTACTTCCACTTTGTTGAAATAAGCCTTCAACTGAAACCAATAAGCCAGCTCGCCACCGCCCCCTATGTAGCATATATTTGGCAAAACTTCTTCCTGATAAAGTGGACGGAGCAAGGCATTGGGCGAAAATCGCTGCGGATTTTCGTGCAGCTCTTTCAGCATTTCTTCTTTGGAAAAAGATAGGTTGGTTTCATTTATATAAAATTTTCCTTCGCGTTCAATGATTCGCTCACGCAGGTTTTCCTTTAAATAAAACAAATTTATTTCCCGCGGGTGAACCTGTTCAGAATACCCCAAATCGGTAAGTTTTTCTGTGGTTTCCGAAACTTTTTTAAAGCTGAGGTTTTCCGTCAACTCCTTTTCGGCGTAGGGAATGAAGCATTTTTTTAGTTCGGCATCGTTGCCATCAACAATTACCAATCCGTGGTGATAAAAAAGGCAATTGGCTAGAAACCGCGTGGCATCGGCGAGATTGTCGTGTTTGGTATATGCATCGGTGAAATATTTGAGGAGCCTTTTGGCGTTTTCGCTTTCGCCGAATTCCTTTTTCAATTGTTGTTTCACTTCTTTCAAACCTTCCGTGGAAAGCTCCCCGACTGCACCGGAAGCATCGTGTTCCCACTTCACTTTTTTTCCAAAGAGGTTGAAATAATTTATTTCCTCAAAATCATGGTCCTCCGTAGCCATCCAAAAAATGGGTACAAATTGGTTGTTTGGATAATTCTTATGCAGGATTTCACAGAGATTTATAGTAGAAAATATTTTATAAAGAAAATACATCGGCCCCGTAAAAAGATTGAGCTGATGGCCCGTAGTTACCGTAAAAGTGTGAGGTTCCCGCAACAAATCGATATTGCTGAGGGTGGACTGCGAAAGCGAATTGTCGCCATATTGGTACATTATCCGCTTGGCCAGCAAATGTCTTTTGTCGTCAGAAAAATTCTTCTGCTTTTCCTCCAATTGGTGTTTGAAATTCTCCAAATTTGGAAAACGGTTGTAGAATAGTTTTAAATCTTCTTTTTCAGAAAGATAATCACAGATCAATTTTGAAAAATATCCAGTTTTGTCGTACGGAATGGAATGGCTTGGCATAGGAATTTTACACAGATTGAAACAAAAATACAGTATAATTCATAATTCGAAATTCCGAATCCTGAATTTGGTAAAACTTTAGTAGTTTTAAACCACTTTTTTAAACACCGAATAATGACGCGCAAACTTACCTCGTTTCTTCTTTTTTTACCTTTTTTTCTTTTCGCCCAACTTAAATCCCCTTCCGATTTTTTGGGTTATGAACTGGGCACGGAATTTTCCCGACATGCTGATGTTGTCTCTTATTTTGAGCACGTTTCCGAATACAGCGCGCTGGTAAAATATTTCGATTACGGAAAAACCAACGAGCGAAGAAGGTTGACCTATGCAGTAATTTCTTCCGAAGAAAACATCACCAATCTGGAACAAATACGGACTGATAATTTAAAAAATATCGGCATTCTTCCCGGCAGTTCCTCGCCCGATAAAGCAATTGTCTGGTTGAGTTACAACGTGCACGGCAACGAAGCCAGCAGTAGTGAGGCGGCGATGAATACGGTTTATAAACTGATTACCGAACATTCCGATTGGCTAAAAAATGTGGTGGTCATTATCGATCCGGGCGTGAATCCTGATGGGCGCGATCGTTATGTGAATTGGTATAACCAAGTAAAGGCCAATCCCTACAATCCTTTGCAGGACGCCACTGAACACAACGAACCTTGGCCTGGCGGACGCCCAAATCATTATCTTTTCGATTTAAACCGCGATTGGGTTTGGGCAAGCCAAGTGGAAACACAACAACGATTAAAAATTTACAACCAATGGATGCCGCAGATTCACGTCGATTTTCACGAGCAGGGCATCAATGAACCTTATTACTTTGCTCCTGCGGCGGAACCATTCCACGAAATAATCAGTCCCTGGCAGCGGGAATTCCAAAATAAAATAGGAAAAAACAACGCAAAATATTTCGATGAGAACGGTTGGCTTTTCTTTACCCGGGAGAGTTTCGATCTTCTTTATCCCAGTTATGGCGATACTTATCCGCTGTTTATGGGCGCCATCGGAATGACCTTTGAACAGGCAGGCCACGGTCGCGCGGGCCTGGGAATATATAATGACGAAGACGTTGAACTCACCTTAAAAGACCGCATTGCACATCATACAACCACAGGTCTTTCAACTATAGAGGTCGCTTCACAACAGGTTTCATCATTAAATTCCGAGTTCAGGAAATTCTTCAAAAATGATAATCTGAAATATAAAAGTTTTGTTTTGAAGGGTAATCCCGACAAAATTCAATCCCTCACAGAATTACTAGACCGGCACGAAATAAAATATGGTTTTTCAAATTCGGGTACCGTAAATGGGTTTAGTTATGACCAAAACAAAAAGGGTTCCCTGGATTCCAAAGGCGCTTTGGTTGTAAGCACTAACCAGCCCAAAGGAAAAATGGTGGAAGTTCTTTTTGAGCCGAATGCCGCAATTTCTACACCTATTACTTATGACATTACCGCCTGGAGTTTGCCCTACGCATACGGTTTGGAAACTGTGGCGAGTACAACCTTGGTTCCTGCGGACGGTACTTCGGAAATTATAAATATTTCCAACACGCCGATGCCTACAGCCGCGGGCTATATATGTGAATGGAATAGTTTAAAGGATGCCGAATTTCTTTCAGCATTGCTTCAAAAGGATATAAAGGTTCGTTTTTCTGAAAAGGAACTGAAGTTTGGTGGCAAAAATTTCGGCCGTGGAAGTTTGATTATTACGCGAAGTGATAATAAAAAGAACGAAAAATTCGATAAAACGGTTACTGAAATCGCCAATGAAATGGGAAGACAACTTTACGCTTCACCCACTAGTTTTGGAGATGAATTGACAGATTTTGGCTCACAATATGTGCATTTGGTTACAGACAGACGGGTAGCAATGTTGCAGGGCGAGGGAACTTCCTCAGTAAGTTATGGCGCGCTTTGGCACTTTTTCGAAAGACAATTGAAATATCCTATAACTTCAATAAATACGGATGACATTGCAGATATTCAGTGGACGGATTACGATGTGCTTATTTTACCGGACGGATATTACAAATCAATCATAAACGACGATAATTTTAAACTGCTTGAAGAATGGGTGGAAAAAGGCGGAAAAATAGTAGCTATAGGAAACGCCGTTAGCATTTTTGAAAATAAGGAAGGGTTTGATTTAACCAGCAATATTGATAAAAAAGCAGAAAAGGAAAAGGACACATTGGGAAATATGATTCCCTACGCCCAGCGCGAACTGGAAGGAACCAAGGATTTTATAACGGGAAGTATTTATAAAATAAAACTGGACAATACCCATCCCTTGGCTTTCGGTTATGGCGAAACGTATTACAGCCTGAAACTCGGCAGTGATTCCTATAAATTTTTGAATGAAGGGTATAATGTGGGTTATATCACGGAACCTGAGAGTGTTTCGGGTTTTTCGGGTGAAAATGCAAAGTCGGCCTTAAAAAATTCTATTGTTTTTGCCGAAGCGGAAAAGGGCAGGGGCAGTGTAGTTTATATGGTAGATGATGTTTCCTTCCGTTCTTTTTGGCAAAATGGCAAACTGTTTTTGGCCAATGCAGTATTTTTTGTGAATGGGGCAGCGGAGTAAATTTGAAAAATACGGATTCCTGTATTTTTACTTGTAACTGAAATATCTGAAATGAGGTATCGAAAAAATTTCAATATAAAAGCAAGCCCGACTATTCAAAAAGTCGGGCTTGCTTTATACAATTTTTTGGGTTCGTGCTTAAAATATTGAATATCCGATAATCAATGAAGCAGAGTTGAATTCAGAATTCCAGTATAAATAATCACCCAATACTTCTCTATTGGTTTGATACCTGATTTCCAAACTAACATTGCGATATTTATAGCCGGCTCCAAAAGCCAAATTATTACGTGACTTCAATTCAAGCTCGTTTAATGTGGAACCGTTGGCCCTTTTAAAAATTATTTTTGAAGATGTGCCAAAGTCCATAACAAAGGCAGCATTCAGGAATATTTTTGAATTACTGTTCAGAAAAAAATAGTGGCGTAAACCCATGGGTACTTCAATGGAAGTATAATCCACATTGGATATAAGTTTGCCTCCCGAAACTCTCGGTTCATCCCGTGTTACCTCGGTACTGAAATTTTGATAGGTTGGCTCGGTGAAAACGGACCATTTATTTTTGTTGAAACCCAAAACAAACTCCAACTCAAAACCTATTCCAAAACCCATCTTAGTGCCAAAATCCGTATTTCTTTCCGGCGAAAAGCCATTTTCGATCATAAGGGATTGGCTATTGGCACGTGGTCGGATTGTAAGATTGAAAAGATCGCGTTTTACCTGCGGATTGTAGTTTGTGAAATTGGCGTTTTTGCAAGTATTATATTCTACGAAAAAATCGGTAAGCGCTTGCTTTTGGTAGCTCAGCTTTTCGATATCCTTTAAGCTTATAGCCTCGCATTTTAAATCGTTCAAAAGTTGCTGTTTGTACTGGGTGTTTTGCGCTGTTTTGTTATAGGTAACTTTATAGGTTTTGAATATTAATTGGGTTATTTCCTGTTCCGGTGTTTTATAAAAATACCTCCTTAAGTTGCTGTCCTCATAGGAATAAAGTGTGGCTGGGCCTTCAACCAATACTTTTAAAAAAAGCTTTTCCTCATTAAAGGAAGGATTTCTTTCAAAACCCATGTTAGATAAATTTTCTGAAGATCTATCTATCATTACTTTACCCCGAACAAATTTTGTGGTATTTGCTATGCCGAATTCCTTCATAATATTAATGGTTCCTGTTTTGGCTTCGGAATTCTCGGCGGTTTTATACTTGAATTCCGTAGGATTATTTTTCCAATCCTCATTATAAATCAAGCATTCTGTTCTTTGGTTTGAATTGTTTATAAAATATCCTTGCTCATAAACTATTTGGGCAAAAGAGCTGAAGTTTGCCAAAATAGCTACGAGAATCACTGTAATTTTTTTCATCAATATTAATATAAAAGGTTATAAATTTTTAATCGGTTTTTTGGTTGAAAAGGTTTTTATGGGATTCAAAATATCTCCTATTCCAAATGGTGAAAACAGTTGGAATTGTCATCAGAAAAAGGAAATAAAAAAGGAAACCACAAGGTATTTGTGCGGGAAGTAGTTTAATGCGTCATAAAATTTTTTAGGTTAGGATTTTTTAAAGGGCATAAATGTAATAAAAAATGTTTTGGGGGTTTTTTAAATGTGGGTGGAGAAATATGGAAGAGGTTTCGGCATAAAAAATTTACCGAGGTTCCAAGTGAAGAGGAATAGGTGCGGAGGCTCGCGCTTGCGGGTGCACAAGAAAGTGAAAAGACAGTTTTGGAAATCTTTGATTTATATTTCGCCCTTAAATTTAGGATCAAAATCTACCATCCATTCAATACCATATTTATCGCGGAACATTCCAAAATAGGAGCCCCAGGGACTATCGCCAATGGGCATTTCAATATTTCCTCCTGCTGAAAGTCCTTTGAAAAATTTGTCGGCTTCTTCCTTACTGGCAGCACTGATTGATATTTTCGATCGGTTTTCATTTTCATTTACGCGCCCCATAAATTCGGGAACGTCATTGCCCATCAAAATGTTTTTGCCGATTGGCAAAGCAATGTGCATTATTTTTTTGCCCTCTTTTTCGGAAATAGGGTGTTCATTGTCAGCCATATCTTTAAAGCGCATAACGGTTGCGAATTCACCGCCAAAAACAGATTTGTAAAAATTGAATGCCTCTTCGGCATTGCCATTGAAGTTAATGTAAGGATTAATGAGTGCCATAATTTTGAATTTTAAGGTTATTTTATTGTTGTGGAAATTTTGAAACGTCCATATAGAAAATCTCCCAAGTATGTCCATCAAAATCTTCTATAGTGCGCTGTTGCATAAAACCGTAATCTTTCATTTCGGTTGGTTCTGTCCCCCCTGCTTTTAAACCGTCATCCACCATTTTGTTCACGGCTTTTATATTTTCCATAGATAGTGAAAAAAGAGCCGCAACATTATTTTTTGTTTCGGCGATAGGTTTGGTTGCAAATGAGGAAAATTTTTCGTGGGTCAGGAGCATCACATAAATGCTTTCACTCCAAACCATACATTTGCCCGTATCGTCAGAGAATTGTGGATTGTTGGTAAAACCCAGGGCAGTATAAAATTCCACTGATTTTTCAAGATTTGCCACTGCTAAATTGATAAAGATCTGCTTGTTCATTTGTTTGGGTTTAATTTGTACGATTGTATTTCAGTAAAGCTATGCATCAGGAATGTTTGGTTCAACCAATTTTTTTAATTTTTCCAGAGATTCCTGCCATCCCAAATAACACATTTCCACAGGTATCATTTCAGGGATGCCTTCTTGGGAGATTTCTATTTCGGTACCGCATGATACCTCTTTTAAGGAAACGGTCGTAATCATTTTACCCGGTAACTTTTGATCCTCAAATTCATCGGTATATTTCAAAAATTCGTTCGGTTTAACTTCTAAATATTCACCTCCGAATGCGTGTGTGCTTCCCGTAGAAAAATTGGTGAAGGACATTTTATAACTTCCGTCATTCCTTACATCCATTTTTTGGATTTTAGCCACAAAACCATTCGGCGGCATCCAGGAAACAAGCGCATCGACATCGGTAAAGGCGCGATAAACTTTTTCGGGAGGGGCGGTAAAAACCCTGTGCAATTTAACCTCGTTATTTTTCATTGGAATTAATTTATTTGTTGATTAAGTAATTGGTTACTACAAATATGCAACTGAAATTTCAGATTTAAGATAGGTATAAAGGACAAAAAAAGGGCAATATGCGACAAAATATGTTTTATCTTAACTGAATGAAAAATGTAGCCATTTACGTGCCCGAAAATTCTGTAATGCAGGCCATTGCAGACCCTCAATACTGTTTTAATGCGGTAAATCAATTTATGGCCAGGGCGGGCAAAAAGCCTTTGTTCAATGTGCAGTTGGTTGGATTGAAAAAGGAGATTTTTATAAACGGAGGTGCTTTTTCCGTTCATATCGATAGGCTATTGGAAGAAGTGGAAAATACCGATTTGTTGATTATCCCAGCATTGTTTGGCGATATGGAAACCGCCATTGAGTCCAACAAAAAATCCATTCCTTGGATCGTTGACCAATACAATAAAGGCGCGGAAGTTGCCTCGCTTTGTGTGGGGGCTTTTCTGTTGGCTTCAACAGGTTTGCTTAACGGTAAAAAATGTTCTACCCATTGGGGGTTTCAAAATGAATTCAGGGAAATGTTTCCTGAAGTTGAAGTACGGGACGGAAGTATTGTTACGGAAGAAGAAAGAATTTATTCCAGCGGTGGCGCAAATTCGTATTGGAACCTATTGCTTCATTTGGTGGAGAAATATACAGATCGGGAAACGGCAATACTTACCTCAAAATATTTCGCGATAGATATTGATCGTGAAAGCCAGGCTGCTTTTGCGATGTTCCAAGGCCAAAAGGGCCATACGGATGAAACTGTAATAAATGCCCAAAATTATATTGAACAAAATGTGGGGGAGCGCATTACCGTTGAAGAATTGGCCGATGTTGTGGCCGTTGGAAAAAGGACTCTTGAACGCCGATTTAAAGAGGCTACCAACAACACGGTTTTGGAATATATGCATCGCGTAAAGATTGAATATGCCAAACGAAGTCTTGAAAACAGCCGCAAAAATAGTAATGAGGTAATGTTTGAAATTGGCTATACCGACACAAACGCATTTAGAAAAACCTTTAAAAAAATAACTGGACTTACGCCCGTGGCATATCGAAATAAGTATAATAAAATGGCTAGGGTTTAGGGTGAAGGCTGTATGCTGATGAGTACGTGAATATGTGAGTATGTGAATTTGTGGGTATGTGAATATGTGAATTTGGTAATATGTTTGGGCGCTTGGGCCGGCTGGGTTAAACTTGGAAATTGCGGAAAGGATTATTGTTTTATAATCTTTTTAATTTCTGTTTTTGTATCCGATTTAAATTCACAGATATAAACTCCGCTCTTTAATTCAGATAAATTTAGGGATGCATTCCCGCCGCTTATTTCACTCTTAATTTTTTCATTCAATTTAAATTACTTTGGGTTGGGGATATTTAAAAGTCATTAGTTTTACCATGTAAAAATTTATCCGATTTTTCAATTCAAAAGTGGAAGGAATGAAAACCTATAAGGTCTTGAGAAATATCCTATACCAATCCCAGCGTCCGGTCACGTTTAAAAGGGCCGTTAAAAGAGCTGTTGCTTTTTCTATATTTCTCTCTATATTTCTTTTCGTGTTCCGGCCGTTTGGGCTCCACGTTTACGAATTGGATAGAAGTTACGTGTTTTTAGGGTACGGGGTCGTTACTTTGGGAACACTTATTCTGAATGATTTTGCGTTTCAATATTTTCTCAAAAAATATTTTGCACGGAATAAGTTCAAGGTAGTTCACCAACTACAATGGTATTTATGGCAGTTTCTTTGTTTAGGAGTAACCAATTTTCTTTTTGCTGTTTATTTGAATGCATTTCCGCTAAATATTGTCTCTTTCCTCAAAATACAATTATTTGTTATTCTATGTGCCTTCATTCCAATAGTGATTTATATACTGATAGAACAAAATTATTTGCTAAAAAGAAACCTCCAAGAAGCTAAGGAGATCGATAAGGAATTGGAAAGGGCAAACTTTAAGAATGGCTCTGATAATCATCCTATTGCGGAAAATGAGAAGCCGCTATTGTTCCATTCGGAAAATTCCAAAGAATCGATAGGTATAATTCCCAATAGGCTTCTATACCTAATTTCGCAGGACAATTATGTAGCGTTTGTTTGGGAGGATGGCTTGAATATAAAAAAAAGACTGATTCGAAATACGCTACAGCATTACGAAAGTCAATTGAAGGAAGATAAGCGTTTTTATAGATGCCACCGGAGCTATATGGTGAACCTCACCAAAATAACGGCGGTTTCGGGAAATTCGCAAGGCTATCTACTTTCGGTTGATGGTATTGCAGATGCCATACCGGTATCCAGAGCGAAAGGGGGTGCACTAAAAAGTGCATTGACACGTCTGCAATTACATAATCTTTTGTGAGTTCATTCATTAAATACAAACCCGATTAATGCAATTTATCCCTAAAACCTGCCAATCGCCCCAATTTCTTGATAGACTTGAATATCAGCAATAAATTTGTACAGCGGAGCAAAACTGAATCTATTTCAAAGAACATAATCAGTATCCATTATAATACGGCAGTATCGTTAAAAATATAATAGCGTGAAAGTGACGAAGAATTTTAAAGCGGCAATCATATTTATACTTTTGTTTGTAGTATATCATTGTGCCGAATACATGATAGTTTTTCTTAATGATCCAGTTTCCTTTTTTCTTTTTCAGGGATTGTTTTTTCTATTGGCTTGGGTATTGGGGAATTGGTATTCAAATAATGGCTTGGCGGCATGGGGGCTTCCATTCCGGGCTAGGGCGCTTGGTTTATTTCTTTGGGGTATTCCTATGGGAATATTTCTATATGGTTTTTCATATACAATCAGCCTGTGGGCAGGTGTGGAATATATTATCAAAATTCCAGATTTAAACGCCATATTCACGTTAAGCTTGCCTTTTGCCATAGGGGTTTTGTTTTCCTCATTTTCGGAGGATATACTCACCAGGGGTATAATATTTAAACATTTCCATACTACATTAAAACCCCATTGGCTGGCAATAGGTTCAGCTTTGGTGTATTTATGCAATCATATATATCGACTGTCCGATGGCCTTGAATCCTGGAGTTATATTTTTATGCTTGGAATTGTGTTAATAATTCCGGTTTTGAATACAAAGAATTTATGGTTTACTGGAGCAATGCATTGGGCCGGCAATGTATTTTTCTATGTTACCCACAATGTTATTCAAACAGATACCGCGGAAGGCATAATTTCACCCAATTATCTTTTTGCAGTCTGTTTATTGCTAATGACCCCAATAGTTTATTTTCTTACTAAGAAAATTCAAGAAAACAATTTATAACCACTCACAAATGAAACCATTACTTTTTCTCTTCTCAACCCTACTGTTTATGTGCACCCAAAAAGGTTTGGCCACTTCTATGTATTTTACTACCAGTGATGGCGTTAAACTTTATGTAAACGTTGTGGGTTCGGGTGCACCTTGTGTATTTGTCCATGGTGGTCCCGGTTCTTCCAGTTATTATTTGGAAGCAATGAAAAGTGCTGCCTTATTGGAGAAGAACCTTAAAATGGTGTATTATGACCAAAGGGGCTGTGGGCGGTCCGAAAGTCCGAATAATGGAGATTTTTCGCTGTCGAGAATGGAGAAGGATTTAGAAGAAATAAGGGGTTTTTTAGAGATAAATAAATGGAATGTCATGGCACATTCCTTTGGCGGAATAATTGGCTTTAATTATGCAAGGGATTATCCCCAGAGTGTATCGTCCTTAATGCTCATCAATTGTACCTTGAATATCAATGAATCGATGATGAGCCATATTCAATTCGGGATTCAGGAATTAAAATTGAAAGACACCCTTAAATATTACGATAAGGAAACTCCCATATTGGAGCGGGTAAATGCCATCCACACACAACTAACGAATAAAAAACTTTGGTATAAATTAATGTATCGCAACCAATACGAAAAAGATTTAAATGATACTATAGACAGGCCCATTGGGAATAAAAATGGAGATTTTGCGACTAAAGTGTGGGAAATAGGGGAATACTTTGAAGATTTTACTCCGTTGACAAATAGTATAAAATGTCCAGTTCTTGTTATGACGGGCAACCAAGATTTTGCAGTAGGGCCCAGCCATTACAAGAAATTTGGGTTTCCCAATGAAACGATAGTTCATTATATAGGTGGACACGCTCCTTTCCAGGAAGAGCCCCAATGGTTTGCGGAAAAAATAATCGCTTTTTTGGATAGTAAAAGAATTGATTGTTTCTTCCCTTTTCTGTAGATGCATTCGATAATTAAAAATTGAGGTGGCATCCAGGACGGGAGAATAGCGAACAAGGAGATCCAAATTGGTTGATCACCAGAGGTTTTCAGGAAATGAAATTAAATATCTAAATTATGAGTATACGATTTGCCAAATTCACGGCAACAATATTAATTCTAATATCTGCTACGGTAAATGCACAAATGGTGACCATCGCAGTTGCCACAAGAACCACAGTGGGTTAAAAATAGTGATGGGGATTGGCTGGTATATGATGTTCAACTTTCCGGAGCGAAGAAATTTCTCCCCATAAAAAGCGATATATATCACCAGGGCGAACAAGAATTTACCGATACTATATTTCACAAATTCAATAAAGACAGTACCGCATTTATACAATATGTTTGGATTAAAAAGAATAACCACGAAGTCAAGGATCTTGTCCATAATGTGTATTATGAACAGGATGGCAAAGTACAGATGGTATCCAAAAAGATACTGGTTCCTAAAAGTGAACCTTTAGGAATTGGATGGCCCATCACAAAGGGTAAATGGATCGCGGCCAATGCCCCAGGAATGGAATCGGAACACACCAATACCACAGTAAAGGTGGGAGCAAAAATATTTGATAGTGTTCAGCAAGCCTGGTTATTGGGACATAATAATCAGCGTTTTGCAATAGATTTTGTGAAAATGGACAACCAAGGCAAATTGTTCGCAAATCAGGGCACATCCAATTCCGATTGGTTTTCGTACGGAACATCATGTTAGCGCTGTTGCAAATGGTGTGGTATCTAAAAATTATTGATGGTGTGGAAGACAACAAGACTCCGGGGAAAATTGATTATAAAATAACCAAGGACAACATTGGGGGCAACTGTGTTTTTGTGGATATTGGCAATGGACTTGTCGCTTTTTATGGTCATTTACAAAGGAACAGTATAAAAGTAAAAAAGGGAGATCGAATTTTTAAGGGACAGTTTATTGTTTATTGGGAAACTCTGGCCAGACCACAGCGCCGCATTTGCACTTTCATATCGTGGATAGCAATAATATTCCTATTGATGAATCAATAAATGGTTTTAGATATGAAGGAGCTCCATATTTTTTCGAGGCTTTTAAATCCTATGGAAAGGCAAAGGCGGATTTTTGGACAGAGAGCCCGGACGGGAAGCAGATCATAGCTCCATTTCAATTTAAAAAATCAAAAGAAATCAATAACGCATTACCTTCCAATTTCGAAGTGATAAAAATTACTTGAAGCCAAATTGGTTTGCGCTGGGTGTGCTTTCAAAACCTGTTTGGTATAGTTGCTTTACTGTAATGGAATGGGCAATTCAGATTGCCGGGAACCGTCTTTTGCACTCACCTCAAACAAAATAATATGGTAAGTTGCATTTTTATCTGTTTTTTGTACATCAACAGTAAAATCAAATTTGCCCCATTCGGGCGCTCCAGCTTGGGTTGTGGTAAAACCTTTTTCTAATTCATTGTGTCCATCCTCGACTACCCAACCAAAATTTGCTTCAAATACTTGAGCTTCTCCCTGCACCCGATACGTATTTTCATCTATTTTTTCTAATTTACCTTGCGAAAACGCTCGTTTGAAAATTCCTTTTCAATCTGTTTTTGGGATTCGGGGGTTGTTGTTGCCGGAACGGTATCATTTGAAACCGTGGTTTCCCCTTTTTGCTCGTTGTTTTTCGGATTGTTGCAGGCAATAAAAAGGAAGGCAACCAACCAAATTGTCAGTCTTATTTTCATATTTATTATTTTAAGGAAACTATGGAAATTTTGCAATTTATTCAAATATGTCTGGGAGATACAAGATAGGAAATTTTGAGTCGTGAGTTGTGAATGGTGAGTGGTGAATTGTGAATTGTGAAAAAGTTGAATATGTAATAGGTTGAAGTGTGAACGCATAGTTGGGTAATTGTTTTTTCTTTTTATTGGTTCATTTTATTGAAAATCACTGTTTTTTCTTTAAGGGATATTTTTCCTACTTGGTAACCATATTGGGTTAATTCCTTTTTATAATTCAAAAATGGATGGTCTATCCCAATTCCTATGATTTTGTGTATTTCATCAAAAATGCTTTGTGTAAATGGGCACGCTTTGCAAGCGCGCCAGAGTGAATGTTAAACTAATATTTTGTTTAGACTTTATTCCAAACGCGTCATTATTACTGATATATGTCATTTTATCTCGAACTATATGATACTATCTTTAGAATTCAAAATTTATGAACAGAAATTATGAAACCCAATGCTTCCTATTACCAAAGCAAAAAAGAGTTCCGTTTATTGGTAACCAATACTTTTCCGGATCTTATTCAACTAAAAAAAGAAGGTAAACAAGCCTCTTTTAATGAACTGGTATTAAAAATAATGCCCCGAATAAGGCAATACATAAATGAAAGATTGAATAGCGCCATAAAAAAAGGAAACTTTTCCAAAGGCAAGTATAAAGCAGATGATTTTATCGATCAATTATTTATTGAAATCTACGATAATATTGAAGAGGTTGAACATGAAAAATATTTCTATCTGTGGTTGTTCAAAAAAACCAATGAACTGTTGGAAGAAACTATCGTAGATGAGGAATATGATGATTTTTTCCTTAAAAATATTGATGCCTATTCCAAACCTGAGTGGGATGAAATGCAGGAAAAATACAGTACAGACGGCGGTGGCGATTTACTGATGATTGAAGAACTGGACGATATGTCGTATAACCATAATGATTATAGCTTGAATGAAGTTTTTATAGAAGACAATGAGAAGGGTTTGTTTGAAAAAATAGATGAAGATATTAGTGAGGAAGCAATTCAAAATCACATCAACATGGTGTTGCATAATTTACCCTTGGCATCTCGAAATGTTTTTGAATTATATACAAACCAGCATCTGGAACTGGAAGAAATTGCCCAAATACGAAATACCACCGTTACAGAAGTGGAACAACTTTTAAAGACCGCCAAAAAAGCATTGCATCTAAGTTTATTTAATAGGTATTCTCCGGACTTAAACACTTAGGTTTTTTAGTGCGTCAGCATCTCGCTTGTGTGCCAATGTTTGAAGACTTAGCAATACGGATGACACGGGCGGGACGCTCGCGCTAGCGGGGGAATTTTGAAATCAGAGCTATTAAAGCTTACAAAAAAACTTTATCCCCAAGGCAAAGTTGGGGGCGGTTTGGGTTCCTTCCCTGCGGGGGCCGATATCCAAAAAATATTCATTGTCATCCCATTCTTCGCTGACAACTACATTACTAAACTCATTGTCCCGTACGCGAACGCCGGCTCCGACGTAAAAATTCATCCCTACATGTTCCCCGAAGGGAATGATGACACCATATTTTATGTGGAGGCCATATTTTTTTCTGTGAAAATCTGCACTTTCGTAATAAATTATCATCTCATCCTGTTCTGTTTCGTATGAGTTATCCAGAAAAGTTTCGCTGTGGTTGATATAAAAAACTTCGCCGGACAGATAATGGTTTACCCTACGGGTGGGGTTTAAGATGTGGTAAATTTCGGAACGTATTTCGTACAGTCTGTAATCCTCTCCCGGACCTGTGCCATCATTTGAAATGGTTATTGCTTCATTCCCATAGCCCACATCTAACCCTATGCTCCAGGATTTGTTTAAAGATTGAATTAACCCTATTCTATATCGGGGATTGTAAGGATCAAAAGGAGTAAGGATGTTAAACGTAACATATGTATTTCCGGCATTTGGAAATTTGGGTTCAGATTTTTCTGTTTGGGAATATGATAGCAGGGGAATAAGAAATATAAGCAGTAAGGAAAGTTTTTTCATTTTTATTGGGAACCTTTATTTGGAATTTTAAGTGGGCAAATATAGAAAAACTCCAATTGTATTGGTAGCTTATTTTTTTAATAAACTGAGGATTTATGGGTGAGGATAAGCGAGTGGAAATTAGCGATTTGGGATTGGGAATATTCTATTTCCCAAACTTTTTCCCCGCTCGTGCCGTTACAGTTTTGAATATAATGGTTTGGTGACCACGGTTGCAGGAGGACACGGGCGGGACGCCCGCGCCAGCAGGGGGAGGACACGGGCGGGACGCCCGCGCCAGCGGGGGGGTGATTGAGGCTGTAGGCTCTAGGCTGTGAATTTAAAATTTTGAAAATGATTGCATGAGACACGGCAGATGTTTGCGTCAGCTAGGAATGGGTGTTAGGGGAATATTCCATATTCGTCAAAGTTTATATTCACTTCTCCGTCTTCGCTTGTACTTAATAAAAAATCTATTCCTTTAATATTTTCAAGTGATTTTTGGATGTGCCGTTCAATAGCTGGTATTCCAATTCCATAATAAATAGTTGTCACATTTAAGTTGGATAACATTTTATTTACCGAATTAGAATAATTTCCCAATACTTTAACTTCTTTGATTTTTTCAAAGTCCGAAAGTACAAATCTATCTTTGTTTTCAAAGAATAAAGCAATTGAATTTCTTGAAGCTAAAATGTCTGGAATTATTCCACCTTTATTTTTAGTTGTTCTGTTCACATCTGTGTTTGGATGTAATAAAATACCAGTTCCGCTTTGAGGAAAATCATAGCAAATAATTTTCCAACCATTAGTTTCTAGCCAATTCAATATGTTTATAGTAACTCTTTCTTCTCTCATTATTAAGCATCCCTCCATAAAGCTCCGTCTGGAAATAAAATTGCATCAGCAAAGTATGCAAAAATCCTAACCACCTTAGTTTTTGAAAATGTAGAACCATATCGCATTTGCATAAAATACCTAGGGATTTCGTGATTTCTTAAATTCTCATAATCTTTGGTCAAAATATTTTTTGACTCGCTTGACTTTACCGAATCTGAAAGTGATTTGATTGTACTTCCATTTTCGGTAGTGATAATTATGGTTTGATTTTCTTCATCAACAGTTAGTTTCCCCCAAATGGTTATTAAATTATATCTTCTTTCTTCGAATGTCTTTCCTTCTCTACATTTAAGATAATCAATTGCTGCTATACATCCAGCATATGGGTCTGATCTAAAAGTCCTTGAATCTACTTGATAAACCAAAGTATTTTCTCTACTTCTTAAGAGTTCTCCAATTTCATAATTAGCATTTTCATACTGTGACAAATAATTTAAGATATATGAAGTTGGAATTATTTGAGTAGCAGAAAGAGGAGACATAAACAAGTTACCTTCTTTATCAGAGTATTCACTTTGCATTAAATCCTTTCTCTCAAGTATATCTCTGTTAGCCAATAATTTTTCACGCCCTTTAACTACCCCGTGTCTTTCGTTTATTGAAATGATTTCATTTATTGCGGTAAACATCTTAACCATTTCTTCATCTGTACCAAGTGGACTACCAGAATAATTTCTGTTACCATCGTATTTTAATCCTTTTTCTCTCAAATTAGGACTATTCATAGGATTGTCTATATATTCTCTGTAGTCAGAAGGGAAATAGTAAAAAAGCGAAGGAATATTATATATCGACATTACGTGTTCCAATGCTTTAAAGATTAAAGGATTAATTTTGTCCCACTTAGAACTATTTTGCCTATGAATTATTACTGCTTCTGGATAAATATAAAATGAAGGCACATTGTTTTCAACAGAAGCTGCTAATCTTGCAAATCTTTGAAATACATTATGACCAGTTCCAGCTTCTGTTGAGACTTCAATAGAAAATATTGGCTCGTGGTCAATTTCTACAATTAAATCTGGTGCGTCCAAATAAAGAATCTTCTTTATGTGGTCGGGCATTGTATGGAAGTTCTTCGCGTTGTTTGCGTCACTTTCATACATTTTTTTCTTTACAAATGTTTTATTCCTGAGGTCAGTATTATCAATTACAAAGTCTGCAAATGGCTCAGTACTATACCATATTCTATAATTCATTATAAATATTTTTTAATTGCAAGTGCAACAGCTTTTGCCAATAGTGGAGGAACAGCATTACCTGTTTGCACCCTTCCTTGAACAGTACCGCCTTTAACTATGAAATTATCAGGAAAACTCTGTATTCTACAACGCTCACGTATTGTCAACCCTCTTGCATCTTCGGGATGTCCAAATTGGAATTGGGGTCTAATTCCACCTGAAACTTGAGTAGGACTTTGAATATCCCAAGCTAAACGTATTCTTTGTTTGAACTTTGGATACATTGGCTCTCCTGGAACTGTATTCTTGATTTTATCTATTGTATCTTTTGGATGATTAGGAGCTGTATGACATTCAACAGAACCGTTTGTATTAATACGCATAAGTTCCTGATATTCTGAAAATGGATCGGTTTTGTATTTCTTCTTTGTTTCCTTTGGTTTTAAAGAAGGTAAATCTCCAATAGCATCTTTAATAGTTACATAAGGTTTGTCCGTTTCTGAACCGTGAGTTTTTTGAATCAAATTAAAATCAAATTCTTCGTCTTTAATTCCAACAAATATCAATCTACTTCTTTTCTGTGGAACACCATAATCTGGAGCGTAGAGCAATTTGCTTTTTACGGTCATTTTACCTGCTCTTGAAAGGTCTTTTTCAATTTCTTCAACGAAATTCCCTGTACTTTTCATTCCAGAAACATTTTCCAAAACGACAACTTTAGGTTGCAGAATCTCAATAAAACGTACAAACTCCTTGTACATTAAATTTCTGTCGTCTTCTTGGTGTCTCTTTCTGTTATTTAATGAAAAACCTTGACAGGGAACACCTGCAATAATTACATCTAAAGGTCGACCATTAAGCAGTTCCTTAATTGTGTATGGGTCAACTTTTTTAACATCACCTAAGATTGTTGAGCAATTAGGGTGGTTTGCTTTAAATGTTTGAATTGATGGTGCGTGTATATCACAACCCAACACAACTTCAAAACCAGCCATTTCAAATCCCATTGAAGTTCCGCCACAACCACAAAACAATTCAACAATTATAGGTCTATCGTTTGAAATTTCTCCACCTTTAGTAAAAACTGGGTCTTTTTTCCAATAATAACCGTTTTCCTCAACTTTTATAGATTTATCCCAAACACTTTTTTCAATAACATCAGGCTCAAGCTCTCCATAAATGTTAAATTGAGGTTCTTCAACAACAGAAATATCTGCTTGTACTGTATCTATTAATTTATTTCCCATTTTTCAAAGTGTTGTATGTAATTTGTTCCTCGGCAACTTTCAAGGCTGTTAAAGCGGATTTTTCGTCTCTGACAATTGAATAAACTTTGTTTGCTAACCATAAAGAATTAAGCTCATCTATGGGAGTTTTGAAAAGTTTGCTCAACTTAGTTAAGTCATCTCTTTTCAAAGGTTTTTGGTCATTTTCAACTTTGCTTAAAAAACCTTCACCAATTCCAAGTTGATATGCCAGTTCTCTTTGCTTAAGACCAGCTAGTTCCCTTAATTCTCTTATTTTTTGCCCCAATGTCATTGTCTATATTTGTACTTGTCTAATTTTGGTCAAAAGTAATAAAATTATTTTGGATTGTTCTGTCGAGCATTGGAAAAAATGGCTCTTTTGGTTTTTTGAGTGTTGGCTCGTATTTATGAAAAAACCAAATGAGCTATTTCGAGTAGGTTTCTAGCATAAGGCATAACATTTTTATATGGTTAATCTTAACCCACCTATAATTTATTCCCCTTCCCCTTCAGCCCCTCAAACTTCTCCGTCATTGTCGGATTGCCTCGGGTCAGTTTTTTAATGGTCAAATCTTCCGCCTTATTATTGGCAAGGCGTAGGTTGTTTACGGATGCCAACAGATTGTCCTTTGTTTTTTGGAGATGGTCCATTGTTTTGTCTATTTCTTCAATGGCCGTTTTAAATTGCCTGCTGGCCAAATCGTAATTGCGTGCAAAGCCTTCTTTAAAGGTGTTTATTTTTTCCTCAAAATTGGTAATGTCCACATTTTGGTTTTTTATCAAATTAAGTTCGGTTTTGTATTGAAGGGAGTTCATGGCCGCATTGCGAAGCAGGGTGATGATGGGAATGAAAAACTGTGGCCGCACCACATACATTTTTTTAAACCGATGCGAAACATCAACAATGCCCGTGTTATAGAATTCATTTTCGGCTTCCAGTAAAGAAACCAGCACGGCGTATTCGCAATTCTTTTCGTTGCGGTCCTTGTCCAGTTTAGCGAAAAAATCCTCGTTTCGCTTTTTTGTTGCGGTTTCGTCGTTTTCGTTCTTCATTTCGAACATAATGGAGATAATTTCATTGCCTGTTTCATCGGTTTCGCGGTAAATAAAATCACCTTTGTTGCCGCCCCTTGCATCGTTGTCCTTTTCAAAATAGGCATTTTGAAAAGCCGTTGCCCGCAGTTTGTTGAACTCGGCTTCGCAATGCTGTTCCAAGGTTTCGCCAATCATTTTTGTGGAAAGCTTTTGCTTATAATCCTTTAACCGCGCAATATCCTCATCCTTCAATTTAAGGAGTTCGTCCTTTACGCTAAGCTGATTTGTAAACTGTTCGCGAATGGACTTTTCCAGCAATTGGGTTTCGGTTTCCTTTATTTTTAAATTATTTACAAGCGTATCCCGCTCTTTTTCAATGGCGCGAATGGCTTCGCCCACGGTGAGTTTTTTGTCGATCTCCGCATGTTGGATTTTCGATTTCATATCGGCAATCTCGGCTTCCTTTTTTGCCAATTGCTGGGCAAGGGAGCGTTCGCTTTGCGATTTCAGTTCGTTTATTTCCCGTTCCTTCGCGGCCAATTTCTCGGCAAGGTCGCTGTTGCTTTTTGCCCTTAATTGGATAAGTTCCTGATCCTTTTTTGAGAGTTGTTCCTGCAATGCATTTTTTATGTTGGCCTCCGCAAGCTTTACGGCACTTTCTTTTTCCTTTTCTGCAAGATTTAATCGATTTTTCAGTTCGTGTTCAAATTCGTGGTCGCGCACTTGCTTGAGGATTTCTGCAAATCCGGCTTCGTCCACTTTAAAGGCTTTTTTGCAACTTGGGCATATTATTTCGTTCATGGTATATTTTTATTCAGATGTATTTTGTTTTGATTCTTATTATTGCCCCAATTTCGTGAAGACTTACGTATTTCCTTCAATAAAATTAAAGGATGATGGTATTTCAAGCCAGCATTTACGGAAAACCGTACAGCAGAAAAATATAGGGGAGAAGGCCAAATATAGCAATTATCAGTTTGCAATTAATCAATTATCAATTATCAATTAGAAATTGCTCAAACTAATTTTTGACTATGTGAATGTGTGAATGTGTGAATGTGTGAATATGTGAATATGTGAATGTGTGAATCTGTGAGTAATGGTTTTTAGAATTGTTGAGTTGTTCCCGGCAGCTTTTGGAATTGATATTTTAAAAATGATGTTACGTAAAATGGGCGCAATGTCTGCGCCCATGTATGGATATTGAAGGTATAAATTATTTAGGTTATATTTTGATTTACCCTGAACAGGTTATGGGGATCGTATTGCTTTTTAATTTGTCGAAGACGGTCAAAATTATGTCTGTAGCTAGCCTGTACACGTTCCTGCCCTTCATCCATCATAAAATTGGAATAGGCACCTCCTGAGGAAAAGGGATGCAGCGCCTCCCAATAGTCCTTGCACCAATGGGTTATTTTATCCTTGTTTTCGGGATCGGGATCCACGCCCACAATTACCCCCGCATACTTGGCATCCCGGTAAGCCCAGGGCGTATCTTCCTTGCCAACCCTGCCGGCAGCACCGCTGATAGGGTATAAATGCATTTGGGAAAGTGGGGTAGGAATAGAAGAGCCGAATTCGAAATGTGCTTTTCTAATCTCGGGTCCCAATTCATTAAAAAAATCGGCACGCCAATACCATTGCAATCCGGGCGGAAAAAGTCCGTCGAATAATGTCTGCATAGTTGGCCAGGGCAGTTCGCCAACATGTTCAAATAAAGGATTCATTGCCAATATGGGTTTAAAAACTTCCTTTGCTTTGTCCAGATCTCCTGTATAACACCATACAATCCCGCAGAACTGTTTGTTGTGAAGGTGCTCCGGAAAAGGTGGACCCGGAATGGTCATTGTTGCTATAAATCCGTTTAAATCATCTGGCGCGTTATTGATGAAGTTGTCATACCATTTCATTACTTCTTCCGTTTTCCCTATGGGCCATAAAGTGGGTCCACCGAAAACCGTTTTTACCGGATGGGCTTGGAATTTGAAGGAGGTAACCACCCCAAAGTTCCCACCGCCTCCGCGAATGGCCCAGAAAAGATCCTTGTTTTGGCAAGCATTCACAGTTACAAAACTTCCATCTGCCAAAACCATTTCGGCCTCCAACAGATTATCTATGGTAAGTCCATATTTTCGGGCAAGGTAACCGACGCCCCCACCAAGGGTAAGTCCGCCAACACCCGTAGTGGAAATAATTCCAGAAGGTATGGCAAGGCCAAAGGGGTGGGTAGCTTGGTCCACTTCCCTCCAAATATTGCCGCCTCCCACTTTTACGGTATTATCGGAGGTATCAACTTTTACAAATTTTATCCCTGAAAGGTCAATCACCAACCCATCATCACACAAGCCCAATCCGCCGCCATTGTGGCCACCGCCCCGAATGGCTACGGTTAGATTGTTTTCCCTGCCAAAATTAACCGCCGCAACAACGTCGGCAATATTGCTGCACATTACAAACATTCCGGGATGCTTATCTATCATTGCGTTGAACACCTTTCGGGCTTCATCATAATTGGCGTTAGACGGCATTATAATTTCACCATTTAATTGAGACTCAAATTTGTCGACTATCGAAACATCGATATCCTTTACTGAATTTGTTTTTAATTGAAACATTTGGTTGATTTTTTAGGTTATACTTATTCCTGTTCTTCTGCGAGTAGTTTTTTAAATCCTTTTCTATCGGGAAATTATCAAGTCTTTTAAGGACCAAAGAATTGCCAGCACATCTTTTTTTGTTTCGTCATTGATGGATTGTTTATCGAGGGCGACAAATATATCGTCCATTACGTGCATATATTCAGCTGGGCTGATGTTCATTCCTTTGTGTGTAGCAATCATATCCTTCCCTGTATATTTTGCGGGGCCTCCACTACCGGCTGTAAAAAAATCCACGGTATGTTTTTTTATTTGTGCCAGACGTTCGGGTTGTTCCATATAGGGTAGAAATCTTGCGTTTACGGCCGGATTTTTCATGTGGGCATCAACGGTATCATCAACAAGCATGGAAATGCCTGCGCTGCCACCTAATCGTTCAAAGAGTGATTTTTGCATAATTCTGGATTTTTAGTTCAACCCCAAATTTATACGACCATCAAAACATGCAGTGCTATTTTTGGTTCAACAAATACTATTTTTAGTTCAAGCGCAGAAGGGCTATTCGCCTTAAAAATGCCAAAGGGAGGTTTATTGCTTCGGGAAGCATTGAAAATTTAAGAGGTTTTGGACTTTATGTATTCAGAGGGAAGGACATGGAAGGTTTCCTGAAAACATTTTGAAAAATAGGCAGGGCTATTAAATCCCGTTTCAAAGGCCACTTCGGAAATATTCATGTATTTCTTGTTTAAAAGTTCGAGCGCTTGGCAGAGTCGGTATTCTTTTAAAAAAGTGCTTGGAGATTTGGCGGTTATGGCCATAAGTTTTCTGTAAAGCCCGGATTTGCTAAGACCCAAATAATGGCTAAAATCATCAATATTTAAAGAGGTGTTATTCCATTCTCTCTCCATAAAATGGACTAGGTCTTTTAAAAAATTTTCTTCAGATTGCCCGATCACAATAACAGATTCGAGTGTGATGGGAGTGTTTAGATTTTCGCTTTCATAAAGTGCTTTAACATCTTCCGATAGAACTACGGTTCCATTAACAAATTCAAAATATGATTGTGCTGAGCGTATACTGTTTTCAAAAAAGCCATCCTTTTCATCTACGGGGACTCCCGCACTCAAACCAATATTTAAACTAACATTTGGGAGGTCCTTATTTGCGGAATCCATTTCGAAATCCTTTTGGATCTTTAGGGCGCATTCTACGGCATTTGTAACAGAAGTAAAGGAAACCAAAAGTTGGTTCAAGGTTTGTTTTACAAGCCTGCCCTTAGATAAATTAATGGTATTGACCATAATTTCGTAATGTCCGGCAAGCATTGAATTCAGCTTTTTATTCTGGGCATCCTTTAAGGAAAGTGGTTTTACTCCCGCTACCATTATGATTCGAAAGGCGGGGTCATTAATTATATTTAATTCCGTTTTTTGGGACTTTTCCGGATCCTCGATGCGCCCCAAAAAAGATTCGACCACAGCATGATCCACTTCTATAATTCTGTGCGGCACATCTCCATGGGCGTGATCATGCATTTCCTTAATTGCTGCTTTGTTCGGGGCTTCCACCAAACAAAAAGCGGTTTTTCTTTTATCGTCAAACCAATAGGTCAGGCCCTTACAGTTGAATTTATGCTGTATTTTAAGATCCTTTTGGTGTAAGTCGGCAACTATTTCGGCAGTTACTTCCTCTGAAACATCATGACGGTCCATGTATATTGGCATAATATAAAGTTTTTGTCGATACTTTTCTGCCTTTTGGATAGTGTTTTTCCAAACTTCAATGTAATCATTTTGAGGGAGTTATTATGAATTTCACCCTATAGTTTTTAGTGCGGTAGTCTGTAGTCTGTAGTCTGTAGGCGGTAGTCTATTATTTTCTATAATTCCTTTATCATCTCAAACTGCTTGCCACTAATGCCAATATTCATCGAAGCCAAGAAGGCTGTTATGGCTTTGCAATCGGTTTGGGTGTTGATTATTTTTATGGAATGGTGCAGGTTGTATTTTAAAATTTCGCGGAACAAAGCGGAAGCTATTCCCTTTCTTCGATGATTCTTATCAACCGCCAGTTGTGCGATGTCTCCCGATTTTGGTTCAAAAATGCAGTGGCCCACCAATTGATTTTCCTTAAAAGCGCCCAGAATTTTAAAGGATTCCAATAACCTATTTATAGCCTCGAAACTGTTCTGCCACGAAGGTTGAAAATCGAAAAAACTTTCCATTTGTTCCACTTCAGTCAAATCCATTTCTTTAATTGAATACGACGGCGCCACCGGCTTTTTTGGTATTTCAATATGCTCCACTTTTTCAACAAAATAATTGAATTCCCGTACTACCGTAAAACCAAGGTTTTTATAAACGGAAATCGCTTTGGTGTTGTGCTGCAACACTTCGAGCAAATATTTTTCAATTTTGGCTTCCTTTAAAAAGGGGATTGAATATTCAAATATTTTGGTCGCGAGCCCTTTTCCGCGAAATTCCTTAATTGTACCCGTGCCGGTGTCATAAGCGGTTTTTGCATTTTGGAAATACCCAATGCCATTGAGTGTAAAGGCTACAAGCTTTTCATTTTCAAAAGCGCCAAAGGACAGCTCGGGAACAAAACCCCTTCTTTCCAACATCGCCTTAAATGCATCCTTGCTCCACTGCGTTTCATAATCCTTGAAAGCCTCATTGAACGCGGCATAAAGGGGTTCAAATTCAATATTTTGAAGGGATTTTATTTTTTCCATATTCTGTTTGCGCTATTCGGCAATGGTCCTAAACGTAAGATTTATGCGGGGAGAAATTATTTTTTTTGTCGGCGGAAGTCGGTGCAACCAGTGTTTTTGCGTGCTGCCTTTCATAAGCAACAGGCTGCCGTTTTGTAGCTTTAGGGAAATTGTTTCCTTGGTTTCTTTATGCTTAAAAACAAATTTCCGCTCGGCACCAAAACTCACCGAGGCGATGGAGCTATTGTTTTTCAGATCTTTTTCGGCGTCGCTGTGCCAGCCCATTCCCTCTTCGCCGGAAGGGTACAGATTCATCAAGCAGCTATTGAAGGTTTCGCCACTTTTGGCTTCAATCTGTTTTTTAAGTTGAAGCAATTCCGGCGTCCACAATTGGGCTTTTCTAGTGATTTTTGAATAGGTGTATTCAAATTCCTTTTCGCCGAGCCACGCAACTTTTCGCTTGGTTACAATCCTTTTTCCGAAGATGAAAACCTCGTCGTTTTTCCAGTCGATTTTTTTCAGAAATATTTCCAAATACCGATTGGCTTCCTCTTCGGAAAAAATGCTTCCGAAATAATTTACGACACCATCCTTGGGAAGCAGATTTCTATGTGCATCCATTTCAAAATTGAATAAATCCATTACAGTATTTTTGGAAACAGGGCTGCAGTGTGCGAATAATATTCACGGTAGGATTCGCCAAAATTCTGTAACATCCATTTTTCTTCCTTCTTCAATTTAAACCAAAAGGAAACGAAGACAATTGCAAGCGCAAAGAAGCCGCGGTAATCGCCGACCATAAGCACATTGCCAATAAAAATGAGCAAAAGGCCGGTATAAATGGGATGCCGGACTTGGGAGTAAGGACCGCGGGTAATTAATTGGTGGTCATTTTTAACTTGTACCGAAACACTCCAGTTTTTGCCCAATAGAAGCCGCGCCCAAACAGCGATAATAACGCCGAGAATGGCAAATGCCAATGAAATGGCGCCGACCAAATTTGTGTGTTCCACAAAATTTTCGCGCAGCCAGGTATGCCCAAACCATTCGCCGGGCCCGAGTAAATAAAATGCAACCATCAACGGAAGCACATAAAACGCAAATCGTTTTAAAAGTGGTTCTTTTTGGGCAGCGGATTTCGCGCCGAACGCGCTGGAGGTCCAGACAATTATAATGATGTACCAGCAAATTCGCAATCCTAATCTTAATCGTTCATCCATTTTTTTCTTTTTTTAAAAACCTATATTTAAATCGAGTCGTATCCGGTTGCCGTCTTCCTTGGCTGGGCCGTAGGGCAGAATTTGCTTTACGGTGAAAAAATGCATTTGTAAATCAATATTTTCGGCAAGGGCGTAACCGGCCATTATCTCAAAACCCTTAAAATTGGTCAGTCTGCTATCCGGAGAGCCTTGGCCGGAATAATCCCAACGCGCCCAATCGTTCTGCGCCAAATAATCAACGGCGGCAAAACGCTCCATATGACTATAAATAAACTGAAATTTAAAATCGCCTTTTTTGTCGAGTTTCCCCACGGAGGCATTCGCAACAAATCCGGTTTTTTGATCCTGTAAAAATTTCGGGATGGAATCATTTCCGTTATAATCCTGTAGGTTTTGGTAATAATCAAAACCTACGGCGACTTTTGGATTTTTTAGAATTACCGCATTGGCGCCCAAATTGACTATGGAATAATCTAGGGTATAAGTATCGCCGCCGTCCGGGATGTTCGGCATATTTTTGAAATAATAAAAAGCGGGGAAAAACTTCACCTTATTTTCAAAATGTGTTGAAACGAGTTGAATGCCTTCAAAATAGCTGTCTTTATCCAGAGAAGTGCCGCTAGTGGCGAAGATGAAATGCCCGGTATTCACCTTTAGGGACTGCACAAATTCATTTTCAAAATTGAATTTTCCCGATAGGGAAATTCCTTCGGGATTTACGTTGTCGCACCAAAAAAGTTCGTTCTGTTTTTCAAAGGGAAATGAATTTTTTCCCACCCAACCAGCAAACCAATCGTATTTGAAGGCGGCGTACAATTTATCGAAAGCAATGGGCGCACTGCTGAATTGGTCTCCCAAAGTTAGATGCGGATCCTGCTGTTTTTCGGGTTGTCCGGTGCGTATCCGCATCCCGAAGGAAACCCAATCCTTAAATTTATAAGTTGCGCCCAATCGCGCGCGGTAGCGCAGACGGGTTCGGTCGTCGCGCAATGTGCCGTCAGATTTATGCGAATCCCAATCCTGTTCAATACGAAAACGGAAGTCAGCGGAAAATTGTAGTTTCTTTTGAATGCTATCCTGTTGGGCAACTGCTGAAAAAGGCAACAGTAATAGGAATAGGAGGTAGGCTGGATTTTTCAATTTGTTGGAAGATGGTTGGTTGTTGTTTAAATAAAAATCAAAGTATTTCACTCTGATTTATAATTTAAATTTATTGAATATTTCTTAACCAAATATCTTCATAATAGAAATAGTTTATCTTATTAAAGATCACGCTTCTTCAAAATTGCATAGGACCAATAAATAAAGAGCGCGGTCCAACAAAGTACGATTGCCAAATTGAAAAAGCCAACCTCATAAGTTTTGGTAAAACTCTCACCCAGTTGGGTGGCGGCAGATTGAATGGCGCCCAAACGGCTGAACGGTTCCTTTATTAGGTTTGCCATCGCGTTCAATGGGAAAAACTGCGCTACATTATCGGCAATTTCGGTATCCCTAAAAAATTGCCATTTCATAAGCCCGTACAACACAAGTTCCACTACTTGCCAAACAATTAAAAAGCCCAATGCAAATGCAGATCTTTTCACCAAAACCCCAAGAAACAGGCAGAAGGAAAAGAATGCCACTAATTTTATAAAATAGGCGCCAACATATTCCAACCCGCTGAAAATGATTCCAAATTCGTTATAATCTGAAAAAATAAGTCCCAATATAAGCGATACCAAAAAGATGAAAATCGTGGAAACTACGGCAAAAAGTAACACGGTAAGAAATTTGGAAAGCACGAATTCCTTTTTGCTCAACCCGTCAATTAAGTTTTGTTTCAAGGTTCTGTAACTGTATTCATTGCTCATCATTGAAACGATTACGATGGCCAAAAACAGTTTCAGGATTGCGGCAATATAGGTATTGAAATGCCAAATAAAGGGAAAATTGAAATATGCCCTGATCGGCAACCCGAAAATGTATGCTTCCAAAATCGAATTCAATGGAAGCAATGAGGGCGATAAAGGTGATGAGTACAAAATAAATAATTGAAATAACCCGTGCGGAGCGGTTATAACGAAGTTTTTGAAGTTCAATATTTAGCAATCGTAGCATTGATTAGTTTTGTTTGGTTAGTTGCAGGAATTGTTCTTCGAGGCTTTCTTTTCGTTTTACAAGATGCGAAAGTGTGATTCCCTTTTCAAAAAGAAGCTTGTTTACTTCCGAAGCGTCCATTGGTTCGTTGAGGTAGGCAATCAGCATATCACCTTCCATTTTTACGCTTCCGAAAGCGGGGTGACCCTGCAAAGCATTTTGAAGCGCTTCCATATTGTTGCTCTGCATGGTAATAAAGCCGTGACTGGCATTCATGCCGTCAACGCTGCCGGAATACAGACTTACCCCTTTTCGCAGAATTACCACGTGGCTGCAGACTTTTTCAACCTCATCCAGTAAATGTGAAGCGAGCAAAATAGTGGTTCCCTGGGAAGCGATTTTCTTGATTATTTCCCTTATTTGATGAATTCCCTGTGGGTCGAGACCGTTGGTAGGTTCATCGAGAATCAGAATTTCAGGATCGTTTAACAGTGCCGAAGCAATGGCAAGGCGCTGTTTCATTCCGAGGGAAAAAGTGCTAAACTTGCTGTCCTTTCTATCGAGTAGCCCGACGAGTTCCAGCTTTTCAGAAATTTTTTCTTCGGAAACTTCTTTTATCCTACACACCAGTTTAAGGTTCTGCACGGCGGTCATATAGGGGTAAAAATTGGGCCGTTCAATAATGGCGCCTACTTTTTTCAGTGCGTTGTGAGTGGAAACGCTTCCATCGAACCATTTAAAATCGCCGGAGGTTTTATTGACCACATTCAGCACAATGCCGAGGGTGGTACTTTTGCCGCTTCCGTTTGGGCCCAAAATGCCATAAACGTTGCCTTTTTCAATGGTAAATGATAGATTGTTGACTGCAGTGAGCGAGCCGAAATTTTTTGTAAGATTTGTAATGGTGAGGATATTGTTCACGGGATGGTTTTGGTTGTAATTGTAAGTATGACGAATGGGATCGGGTTTTGTTACATTTTTTTAGAAGTTCAAAGTTCAAAGTTCAAAGTTTAAAGCGAAAAGTTTAAAGTCCTGGTTCTTGACTCTTGGCTCTAGCTTCTTGGTTCTTGACTCTTGGCTCTAGCTTCCTGTTTCTTAAAATGAAATTTTCAAATTAATAGTGCGCATTTCCCTATCTTTGCATTTCATAAAAAATAGAAAAATGCAAGACGGAATTTACGCAAAAATAACCACTGAAAAAGGAGAAATACTTATAAAACTAACCTACAAAAAGACGCCCGGAACCGTCGGGAATTTTGTGGCCTTGGCTGAAGGAAATTTAGAGAACTCCGCGATACCACAGGGCAAACCTTATTATGACGGCCTGAAATTTCACCGTGTAATTCCCGATTTTATGATTCAGGGTGGGGACCCGAATGGAACCGGAGCCGGTGGACCCGGTTATAGTTTTGAGGATGAATTTCATCCCGATCTTCGCCACGATACCCCGGGAGTGCTTTCCATGGCAAATTCCGGTCCGGCAAGTAACGGTAGCCAATTTTTTATTACCCATGTGGCTACGCCGTGGTTGGACAATAAGCACACAGTTTTTGGAAATGTAATTGAAGGTCAGGATGTAGTGGACAGCGTTGCGCAAGGTGATACGATGCAGAAAGTTGAAATAATCCGCGTAGGGGAAGAGGCCAAAAACTGGAATGCAGTAGAAGCGTTTAGAAGTTTTACGGGCGAAAGGGAAAAACGCATTTCCAAAATGAAGGAGGCAGAAGAAGCGGAAATTAAAAAAATATCTGAAGGTTTTGACAGAACGGATAGCGGTCTTCTCTATAAAATAATTCAAAAGGGAGATGGTAAAAAAGCTACGAAAGGCAAGACAGTTTCGGTACATTATAAAGGAATGCTAACCGATGGAACCGAGTTCGATTCTTCCTATAAAAGAAAACAACCTATAGATTTTCCTGTTGGGATGGGTCACGTTATTGCCGGATGGGATGAAGGAATCCAACTATTGCAAGTAGGCGATAAAGCGAGATTTGTAATTCCATCGCATCTTGGTTACGGAGAGCGCGGCGCAGGTGGGGTAATTCCTCCAAACGCGACCCTGATTTTTGATGTAGAGTTGATGGATGTTGAATAGGAATTCGGGATTCGTTAATTCGTTACTCGAATCCCGAATTAACGAATTCACTTCTTCCACTTAATATTACACCCAATACTCGGTTTTTGGTCCTTCCGCTGCGGGTTGTTGTTGAGCACATTATCCAACGCTTCACGAAGATCCCGACCGTTTACGGGAATTCCGTTTCCGGGGCGACTATTATCCAGTTGTCCGCGATAAATCAATTTTAAATCTGCGTCAAATAGATAAAAATCTGGGGTGCAAGCGGCATCGTATGCTTTTGCCACTTCTTGGGTTTCGTCATATAAATAAGGGAAAGGGTAATTATTTTTTTGTGCGGTGCGCCACATTTCGACAGGGGAATCCTCGGGATAGTTTTCCACATCGTTGCTGCTTATTGCGGCAAATCCAAAACCCGCAACCCTATAGTCGTTGCAAAGGCGTACCAATTCAGCATTTACGTGTTTTACGAAAGGGCAGTGGTTGCATATAAACATAATCACGGTCCCTTTTTCCCCACGGATATTTTTTAATGAAACGGGTTTTAGGGTTACAGTATCCTGAAGTGTAAAATCCGGAGCCTTTGTTCCCAAAGGCAACATTTTTGATTCGGTGCGTGCCATTTTATTTTCTATTTGTGTACTACTAATTTTTAAAGTTACGACATTCAAAAAAATTGGCAACTGAATTTGAAACCTTTACGGAAGAAGGATAAAAACGGCAATACCCACAAAAACTACTATTTGAAGCCATTTCAGCACCTGTCCCACTTTATGGTTCTTCAATAAATATTTTGAAATGTTGCCCGCCATAATTGAAACCGCACTGAAGACAACAAAAGAAATAACCATAAATGTAATTCCCAAAATGTAGAATTGTGCTACGGTATTTCCTTCTTTATCCCATAAAAAACCCGGAAAAAAAGCGAGAAAGAAAATCATGACTTTGGGGTTGACCAAATTCATAATTACCCCGATTTTAAAAAGTTGCCAATACGATTTTTTTTGAACGCTCTGATTTAGGGAAATGGCCGCATCACTTTTATAGACGGTATATGCCAAATACAGCAAATAGCAGGCACCCAAGACTTTAATACCATAAAAAAGTTCTTCGGAAGCAGTAATGATTGCCGATATCCCAAATGCCAAAAGAGTAGTGTGTACAATGCACCCGCTAATAAGTCCCGCGGTAGTGGCAATGCCACTTTTTGTGCCATTGGTCAAGGACTGGGTAAGTACGTAGATATTGTCCGGTCCGGGAGCCAGCGCCAAAGCGAGGGTTGCAAGTGAAAATGAAAGTAGATTTTCAATCATTTTCGTTTCAAAATTGCCTTATTTATGTTTTTCACCAAGGCCGGGCCTTCATAAATAAATCCTGTATAAAGCTGCACCAAACTTGCGCCGGCATCCAGTTTTTCGAGTGCATCCTTTGCGGAATGGATTCCTCCAACCCCAATTATAGGAAATGCCTTATTGCTTTTTTCAGAAAGAAAACGAATTACCTCCGTGGCTCGTTTATTTAAAGGTTTTCCGCTGAGGCCACCCATTTCCTTCTTGTTTTCAGATGAAATTCCTTCTCGGGAAATTGTAGTATTGGTAGCAATTACGCCATCAATTTTTGTTGTTGAAACTATTTCAATTATGTCCAAAAGCTGCTCGTCTGTCAAATCTGGAGCAATTTTTAAAAGAATGGGTTTTCTACTTCTCGACTGCGCTCGAAGAGACATTTCATTATTTTTATTTTGAAGTGCCTGCAAAAGTTTTGTAAGCGGCTCTTTTTCCTGTAGTGCACGGAGGTTTGGCGTATTTGGCGAGCTCACGTTTACCACAAAATAATCTACATAATCAAAAAGCGCTTCAAAACAAATTAGGTAATCGTTTACGGCTTCCTCATTTGGAGTGGTTTTGTTTTTGCCGATGTTTCCGCCGATGAGGACCCTTCGACTGCGCTCAGGGTGACTGTTGGCCTTCAACCTTTCAACCGCTTCTTCCACCCCGCCGTTATTGAAACCCATTCGGTTTATGATTGCCGAATCTTCCTTTAATCTAAAAAGTCGAGGTTTCTCGTTCCCCGGCTGTGGTTTGGGGGTTACGGTCCCAATTTCTATAAACCCGAATCCTAAATTTGACAGTTCGCCAAAAAGCTTCGCATCCTTATCAAAACCGGCGGCGAGCCCAACAGGATTCGGAAATGTTAGGCCAAAAACCTGACGTTCCAATTCTGGATTTTCAATTTTATATATTTTTCTGAAAAAACTTCCAAACCCAAGTCTGTGCAGAAATCGGATAAGCGAGAATGTGAAATGGTGGATTTTTTCTGGGTCGAAAAGGAAAAAAATAGGTCGGACAAGAATTTTGTACATAGTTGAAAAATGTGGTACAAAAATACATTAAACTATGTATTTGTTATTTTGAATATGTTTTAATTTGCAAAGCAAAAAGAAAAATTATGATTGAAAAACAACACATTATTGACCGTTTTATAGGTTATGTTACCATAGATACGGAAAGTGATCCCAACAGCGAAACTACGCCGAGTACAAAGAAACAGTGGGATTTGGCAAATAAACTCGCCGAAGAATTGAAGCAGATTGGTATGCAGGATGTGAGCATTGACGATAATGCCTACATTATGGCAACATTGCCCTCCAATGTATCGCACCCCGTGCCTGTGATTGGTTTTGTGTCGCACTTTGATACTTCACCGGATTTTACGGGAGCAAACGTGAAACCACAAATTATTGAAAAATATAACGGCAAGGATATTATTCTGAATAAAGAAAAGGATATCGTTCTTTCGCCGGATTATTTTGAGGATTTACTTCTTTATAAAGGCCAGACCCTGATTACTACCGATGGTACTACGCTTTTGGGCGCTGACGATAAAGCCGGGGTTACCGAGATTGTTTCGGCCATGGAATACCTAATTAACCACCCCGAAATTAAGCACGGAAAAATCCGAATAGGTTTTACGCCCGATGAAGAAATAGGCCGTGGAGCCCATAAATTTGATGTAGAAAAATTTGGTGCTGAATGGGCCTACACAATGGACGGCAGCCAAGTGGGCGAACTGGAATATGAAAATTTCAATGCCGCGGGAGCTGTAGTAACCATAAAAGGAAAAATTGTGCATCCCGGAACCGCAAAGGGGAAAATGGTAAACAGTATGTACATCGCCACAGATTATATCAATTCTTTACCGCGTTTGGAAACTCCCGAGCATACCGAAGGCCGCGAAGGTTTTTTTCATCTTCATAATATGAAAGGCAGCGTTGATGAAACGAAACTTCAATATATAATCCGCGATCACGACAAAAAACATTTTGAGGCAAGAAAGGAAATGATGCAGAAACTGGCCAACGAACTGAACGAGCAGTTTGAAATGGAAGTGGTTAGCGTGGAAATAAAAGACCAATATTTCAACATGCGCGAGAAGATTGAGCCCGTAATGCATATTGTAAAAGTTGCGAAAAGGGCAATGGAACAAGCGGATATTGAACCGATTATTAAACCTATTCGCGGTGGAACGGATGGTTCGCAGTTGAGTTTTAAAGGACTTCCGTGCCCAAATATATTTGCAGGTGGGCATAATTTTCACGGGCGTTACGAGTATGTTCCTGTAGAAAGCATGCTAAAGGCCGTTGAGGTTATCGTGAATATCGCACAGTTGGTTGCAGGACCCGAGAATTTTAAGAATGAAGAAGAATAAATATTGAAAATTTCAATGAAAATATAAATCTTATTTTCGAAATCAATAAAGCATAAAAAAACTCCCTCAACTATATTGTGAGGGAGTTTTTACTTAAAAAAAGGAACAAAGATTATTTCTTTTCTTTTGGTGGAGCGTTCAGTTTGGTGCTCATTTCCATTGAAATTGCGGAACGTTCGTACTTCATCTTTCCGGCACCGCTTTCAATAATGCAGGTACCATCTTCATAAAGCTCAAGTACTTTTCCGTGCATTCCACTTTTGGTAATCACTTTGTCTCCTTTTTTAAGTTCGGAGGCAAACTTTTTTTCTTCTTTTGAACGCTTCATTTGTGGGCGTATCAAAAAAAGATACATTACCGCGAATAATAAAATGATTGGTAAAAAGCCTTGTATTTGTTCCATAGCAATTGGGTATTCTTAAGCTGCCAATAATTATTTGGTCTGTCCTCCGTTAGTTGTCATTGAATGTACTTTCTCCGCGCCTTCTTTAGGGTTTACAAAAGCTTTTATCATTACAGTTTCCTTCCCGTTTTTGGTATTGGTTGTAAGCGTTACTGTCTTGCTTACTTGGTTTTGTCCGCTACCGTTGAATTTTACCAAAAACTCACCGTTTTCGCCTGGGGCAACCGGTGCTTTTGTGTATTCAGGGATAGTACAGCCACAGCTACTTTTCGCGTTCACGATCATTAAAGGAGCCTCGCCGGTATTCTTGAATTTAAATACGTGCTCAACGGGAGTACCTTGTTCAATGGTTCCAAAATCGAATTCCTTTTCATCAAGCTGCATCTCCGGAAATTTCCCAGATTCCGCATCACGGTCTGCCGCGGTGGCTACATTTTCTTCGTTTACTTTATCCGAAGCGTTGTCTTTGCAGGAAGAAAAAGCAAAAACGGATAGTACTGCTACTATTAAAACTGATTTTTTCATTGATTTAAAATTTAGAAATTTTTAGCACGCCAAAAATATGTAATTTTTTACTCTTATTGAAGGCCTCGCCCAACTTTATTCAATTTGCCATTTTCCATAAATTCCTTCACCAGTTTGTCAAGAATTCCATTGACGAAAATGCTGCTTTTTGGGGTGGAATATTCCTTTGAAATTTCCAAATATTCATTGATGGTGGCGCGCACCGGAATTGATGGGAAAAATAAAAACTCGGCAATCCCCATTTTCAGAATAATTAGATCCACATCTGCAATGCGCTCTTTGTCCCAATTGGGTGTTTTGCCTTCAATCTGTACGTTTAGTTTTTCCTCATTCAAAATAACTTTTTTGAATAATTGAATCGCAAACTCCCGGTCTTCCTCATTTTTGTAAAGATTTGGCACCAAATGCGCAGAGGCGTTTTTTTCTGATAATTTCCCGAGCATTTTCACGATTGCGGTATTCACTATCGGAAAATCATCTATCCACGTTAGGCGTTTGTCTTCCAAATAATCATACAGTTTTTCATTTGGAGCAATGATTTCCTTATAAAGGCGCAGCACAAATTTTTGATCTTCCTTAAAGGTAGTTTCCTTTTGCGAAAGATATTCTTGGTACCAAGGCGTCTGCCGAAGTTCCTTAAAAAGAATTTTCACATATTCGTCATCGAGCGACCAATAATCGAGTTTCTTCTTTTTGATGGTTTCCGAAAAAAGGGAATTTGAAGCAATTACTTCAATCAATTTGTTCTCGACAAAAGTTCGGCTTGGGTTCTTTTCCGAGGCGGTCGCCAAATGCTTTTTTTGTGAAGTATCCAAATAGTGTTCGGCCTGCTTCTGAATGGCTACCAAAAGCTGAAGTAGCAACAAATACAGGTCCTGCATTTGGTCTATGCTGTAATACAGGAATTTTTCCTGCGCTTCAATATCCGGATTTTCCCGCTGATTGAAGGCGTAAACAGACTGCAACACTTTTACGCGGATATGTCTTCTTGTAAGCATATTTTTAAAGAACTGGTTTTTATGAAATAGCAGCGCACAAGGGTTTTCTTGTGCGCTGCAAAGATACTATTTTAGAAAAAGAGATGTCTATTTTTCTTTTTTTCTTGCGTCAATTCGCGCTTGTGCCACATTAAAGGCAGCCTGGTGCGTGGTTATATTTTCGGCGTCGGCTTTCTTTAAAATTTCCAGAGTGGTGTTGTAAATGTTTTCGGTCTTGCGCATTATCTCCTTTCGGTCATAATTTTCAAGTTCTGCGTACACATTTATAATTCCCCCGGCATTTATCAAGAAATCTGGCGCGTAAACAATTCCTTTTTCGCGAAGCATTTTGCCGTGTTTTTGTTCCTCTGCCAATTGGTTGTTGGCAGCGCCAGCGATAATTTTGGTGTTCAATTGGTTTATGGTGAAATCATTCACGGTTGCACCAAGAGCACAGGGAGCGTAAATGTCCATTTTTTCGGCGTAAAGATTGTTTCCGCCGTAGATTTCTACGCTGTATTTATCTCGAACTTCTTCCAAACGTTCTTGGTTAATATCGGCGATATATACTTTGGCGCCTTCGTTACTCAAGTTTTCAACAAGAGCTTCACCAACGTTTCCAATTCCTTGAACATACACCACTTTATCTTCCAGCACATCGCTTCCAAAAGTGTATTTTGCCGCGGCCTTCATTCCCATAAAAACACCGTAAGCGGTTATGGGCGAGGGGTTTCCCAGCGCCACCTTTTGATTCGGATATTCCGGTAACGTAAGGCGTTACGGTGCGTACCAAATCCATATCTGCGGTTTCCATTCCCACATCTTCGGCGGTAATATATTTTCCGCCCAAGGAGTGCACGAACTCGGCAAACTTCAGCATCAATTCCGGAGTTTTTTGCGTTTTTGCATCACCGATCAAAACAGCTTTACCGCCGCCAAGGTTCAATCCTGTAATGGCGCTCTTAAAAGTCATTCCGCGCGAAAGGCGCAAAACGTCGTTCAAGTGCTTCCCACTCACTGGTGTAATTCCACATTCTGGTACCGCCTAAAGCAGGTCCCAAAACGGTATTGTGGATACCAATTATTGCTTTTAAACCAGTATCTTTGTCGTTGCAAAAAACGATTTGCTCGTGATCATCAAAAGACAATTGCCCGAAAACCGGGTCCATTTTGTGAAGTTCGTTTTTATTGATTACTTCAGTTTCCATAGTTTTTAAATTTTTGTGCATCTTTTAAAAAGGCGGTGCAAAAATAGTTTTTTGTTGTTGATTTTACAATGTATCAATATATATTTTAAGAATTAAAAAATATTTCCTTCTTCAAAATGAAAGAATTAAAATACCTGAATAAATATTTTCTGAAATATAAAGGCCGATTGCTGTTGGGCTTTTTCATTACAGTGGTAGCAACGGTTTTCAAGCTTGTTGTGCCTATGAAAGTGGGCGATTCCGTTACCGCCGTGAAGCAATATTTGAATGGAGAAATCACCGATTTGGCCATAGTAAAGCATGAATTGTTGATAAATATTCTGCTATTGTTGGGAGCCGCACTGCTTTCGGCATTTTTCACTTTTATGATGCGGCAAACCTTTATCGTGGTTTCAAGATATGTGGAATACGATCTTAAAAATGAAATATTTCAGCATTACGAAAAGCTCTCCCTTGGTTTTTATAAACAGAACCGTACCGGTGATTTGATGAACCGCATTAGCGAGGATGTTTCCAAAGTGCGCATGTATGTTGGCCCAGCGCTTATGTACAGTATTACGACGGTCACTTTATTTATTGTCGTGGTGAGTTATATGTTTTACAAGGCACCAATTTTAACGCTTTACGCCATCGCGCCATTGCCAATTCTTTCCATTGCCATTTATAAATTGAGCGTGCTTATAAACCATCGTACGACCATTGTTCAGCAATATCTTTCAAAATTAACCACGTTTACACAGGAAAGTTTCAGTGGAATCGCAGTGATAAAAGCCTACGGAATTGAGCCCCGCACAAATACAAATTTTGAGGAACTTGCAGAGGGCAGCAAAATAAAGAATATCGATTTGGCGAAGGTTCAGGCACTGTTCTTTCCGTTAATGATGTTATTGATTGGCGTTAGTAACATTCTCGTCATTTATATTGGCGGCACACGTTATATCAGCGGTGAAATTGCCGAATTCGGGACAATCGTAGAGTTCTTGATTTATGTTAATATGCTCACTTGGCCGGTAGCCGTTGTGGGCTGGGTGACCTCAATGGTACAACAGGCCGAGGCTTCACAAAAACGTATCAACGAATTTTTACAGACAGAGCCCGCCATTCAAAATTTGGTTACGGAAACCACTCCGGTTGAAGGAACTATTGAATTCAACAATCTTACTTTTACCTATCCCGATACCGGAATTACGGCACTCAAAGATGTTTCCTTCAGCGTAAAAGCGGGAGAAACATTGGCGATTGTAGGCAATACAGGTTCGGGAAAATCTACCATTCTCGAACTTATAGGAAGACTTTATGATGTGGAGGAAGGAATGCTGAAAATAGATGATAGAACTATTAGGAACGTTAACCTCGAGGATTTGCGGGATAGTATTGGTTACGTACCGCAGGATGCTTTTCTTTTCAGCGATACCCTTCGGAATAACATACGTTTCGGGAAGGAAAATGCCTCAGAGGAAGAAGTGATTGAAGCTGCGAAAAATGCGGCGGTGCATCAAAATATTATGGGTTTTACAAAAGGATACGACACCATTTTGGGCGAACGCGGAATTACCTTGAGCGGTGGTCAAAAACAGCGAGTTTCTATAGCTCGCGCCATTATTAAGGACCCTAAAATTTTACTGTTTGACGATTGCCTTTCGGCCGTAGATACCGAAACTGAAGAGGAAATTCTTCAGAATCTTCAGAAAATTTCTGCAGACAAAACCACTATTATCGTGAGCCACCGAATTTCTTCAGCAAAAAATGCCACTAAAATTATTGTGTTGGAAGACGGTAAAATAATACAACGCGGCACCCATTCGGAACTCGTTAATACAGAAGGCTATTACAAGGAATTGTACGCAAAACAACTGTTGGAAAAAGAAATATAAGGTTTGCTTTGGCTTATTTGGATTTTTTTTGGATTTTTGGCAAAACCAAAGTAAACCAACAAAACTATGAGCGATCACTATACGATGGAGCAAGAAGAGATTTTTTCAAAAGTAATGCGCGCCGGCAGACGTACTTATTTTTTTGACGTAAGAAGTACCAAGGCCGGGGATTTTTATCTTACGATTACGGAGAGTAAAAAATTCACCAATGACGATGGATCCTACCATTACAAAAAACACAAAATATATCTCTACAAAGAGGATTTTACCGAATTCAGGGACAATCTGGAAGAAATGATCAATTATGTAATTGACGAAAAAGGCGAAGAAGTTATAAGTGAGCGCCACCAAAAGGATTACAAAAAAGAAGGTGATGAAGTTGCCGAACCGAAAGTTGAAGCTACGGCTGATGAAACCGACACCAGTAATTTCACCGATATTGAGTTTGACGATATATAAAAACTGAATTTTATATTTTGAAAGCCGGCTTCCCTAAGAAGCCGGTTTTTTTGTTTCATTCTTTTTGAAAACGTTATATTTGCCGCCTTTTTAAAATATTATGATGTTAAGCAAAACCATAAAAAACTTTACCCAGAACCCCAAAAACGATATTTTTTCCGGACTTACCGTGGCGCTTGCACTCGTGCCGGAAGCCGTGGCTTTTGCCTTTGTCGCAGGTATTGATCCCTTAGTGGGTTTGTACGGTGCTTTTATAATGGGAATTGTAACAGCTCTTTTTGGTGGCCGTCCGGGAATGATTTCGGGGGCTACAGGCGCAATGGCGGTGGTAATGGTGCATCTTATCCAAAAAGGAAACGAAGTTGGCCTAACCTTGGATACTCCCGTTGAATATCTTGGGCTTCAGTGGCTTTTTATAACCCTTCTATTTGTAGGGGCTTTTCAAATTATGGCAGGGGTTTTTAGGCTTGGTAAATTTGTTCGGCTTATTCCGCATCCGGTTATGATGGGCTTTGTGAATGGTCTGGCCATCGTCATTTTTCTTTCGCAGCTTGGTCTATTTAAAGAAAGTAGGGGAAGCGTGCCCCAATGGCTTACCGGAATGGATCTTTGGGTAATGCTTGGTTTGGTAGGACTTACCATGGCAATCATGTTCGGTGTGCCTAAAATCACCAAAAAAATGCCCGCCGCTCTCATTGCGATTATCGTAGTTGCCTGTATTACAATTTTCGGCAATTTGGACGTGAGTACCGTTGGGTCCTTTATCCGCGATGGGGGTGGAAGCGGTCTTGAAGGAACACTTCCGGTATTTCAGACACAGATTTTTGGCTTTTTTGAAACCTTGAATGGCCATTGGGATTTGATTATTTCCACGGCATTTTTATTGGCCGCGGTTGGTTTGATTGAGTCTTTAATGACCCTGAATTTAATTGATGAAATGACCGAAACCCGTGGTAGCGGAAACCGCGAATGTGTGGCCCAAGGAGGGGCAAATATACTGAATGGGCTATTCGGCGGAATGGGTGGTTGTGCTATGATCGGGCAGTCCATTATAAATGTAAGTTCTGGCGGTCGCGGAAGGCTTTCAGGTACCGTCGCGGCAGTTGCCCTATTATGCTTTGTGCTTTTTGGAGCCCCGTTAATTGAGCAAATACCCATTGCAGCATTGGTGGGGGTAATGTTTATGGTTGTAATTGGCACTTTTGCGTGGAGCAGTTTTAGGATTCTTAACAAAATTCCACTAGCGGATGCCATAGTTCTTATTACCGTTTCGGCAGTAACCGTTTGGCAGGATTTGGCCATTGCGGTTTTGGTGGGCGTAATTATGAGTGCGCTCGTATTTGCGTGGAAAAGCGCTACGAGGATTCGCGCCCGCAAAAGAATAAAAGAAGACGGTACCAAAGTTTATGAAATTTGGGGACCACTTTTTTTCGGCTCAACTACAGCTTTCAATAATAAATTTGATGTTTCCGGCGATCCCGATTCCATTGAGGTTGATTTCATCGAATCAAAAATTTCGGACCATTCTGGGGTGGAAGCCGTTCGGACCATTGCCAATAAATATATTGAAAGCGGCAAAAAAATTACCTTGACGCATTTAAGTCCGGATTGCAAAACACTGCTTCTAAAATGGAATCCGGAGTTTGAAACCATAATCGAAAATTCCATTGAAGACCCACGTTATTATGTAGTTACGGATACTTTGGATGCGGAGGTGTAATCTTTTTTCTTCTGTCTTTATGCTTTATAAGATGGGCCGCTTCTAATCTCTAATAGGGATTTTAATAAAATTTTAAAACATCTTCTTCTCATGTTTTTTTAATTTTAGAAAAAAGGCTTATGAGAGATTTCTTACAATACACAATTTGTTGTGCGCTATTTTTATTTCTCACTGCGTGCAATTTTCCCCAGGACCCTAATGGCTCTTTTAAAAAGGCAAAGAATAATTCTTTGAGAATTGGAGTAGTGACCAAAGCGGATTCTTCTTCAGTGACTGAGAAAAACCTGATTGATGGTTTTGCTGCTAATGAAGGGTTGCAAACCGAATATTATAATGGTACCGAAACCGAACTGGTAAAACAGCTCGAAGAATTTAAGTTGGACATTGTAATGGGCGGGTTTAAGAAAAAATCTGTTTGGAAAAAAAAGGTGGGGATGACAAAACCCTACGATTCCACACACGTATTTTTTATTCCAAAAGGGGAAAACAGACTGCTCTATAACCTTGAAACATTCATCCATAAAAACAAGAAACCATGAGAGGCCAAACTTTTGAACTTCCGGAAAATTTAAAGGAAAAGTTTAAAAAAGCTAAAAAACTGGAATGGATTACTTTAGTGTATTTAGCGACGGTTGTGGTGTTGATGTTTTTGGTGATGGGTTCCTCACAGGCTATGAAAACGGCTTGGTTGGAGGACGCATTGGGCATGATTCCCGCCATTTCCTTTTTAATTGCCTCCCATTTTTATAATCGGCCACCAACCAAAAGGTATAAGTATGGATACCACCGGGTCTATAACATTGCCTTTTTGGCCGGAAGTGTGGCGCTCTTTGGGATGGGACTTTTTTTAATGGTGGATTCTTCCATGTCGCTGATAAAGGGAGAACATCCCACTATTGGTACCATGATTATTTTTGGAAAACAATTATGGATGGGATGGATAATGATCGCGGTGTTGGTCTATAGTTCATTACCGGCAATGTATTTGGGTTTCAAAAAATTACCGCTCGCGAAAAAGCTTCACAATAAAATATTACATACCGACGCAAGCGCACAAAAAGCCGACTATAGCACAGGTTTTGCCGCCATGGTAGGTATTTTGGGTATAGGAATGGGCTGGTGGTGGGCAGATTCCAGTGCGGCACTTTTTATATCTTTTTCCGTGTTGAAGGACGGTTATACGAACTTACGGGATGCCGTGGGAGATTTGTTGGATAGGGAACCGTTGGATATAAGTGATGAAAAACCCGATAAGCTTACGAATGAAGTTGAAGAAGTAATAAAATCCTGGGACTGGGTAGAAGATGCCCACGTGCGGTTCCGCGAGCAGGGGCAGGTTTATTTTGGTGATGTTCAAGTTATTCCAAAAAGCGGAACGAATTTGCCAAGAGCCATCGAAAAGGGATTGGAAGAAATTTCAGATTACCATTGGAAAATTTATGACGTTACGATGATGCCCGTTGAAACAATAAAAACATATCCTTCAAAAGACAAAAATGGCGACCTATTGCCTTAATTCCGATTAAAGAATCCTTGTGCCATTTTCAACCTCTTTATCCGGTATTAATAGGGTTACATTTTTGCTTTCCACCGCCCCCAAAACTAAGCATTCACTCATAAAATTGGCAATCTGCTTCTTGGGGAAATTAACGACGGCAATTACTTGTTTTCCTATCAATTCCTCCTTCTTATAAAGTGATGTAATCTGGGCGGAACTTTTGCGAAAACCGATTTCTTTACCAAAATCTATTTTTAGTTGGTAGGAAGGGTTGCGCGCTTCGGGAAAATCTGCTGCTTCCACAACCGTTCCCACCCGCATTTCTACTTTTTCAAAATCACTCCAGCTAAGATTATTGCTCATGGTGGATTTTGAGTTTTTCTATCATTTCCGGTGAAACTGTTCCTGTATATGCTCCATAGGCATCCACGAGAAGCCCTTTCTTTCCGTCAACAGTTTCAATGAGGTATAAAATGGTATTGTCGCCGGGGTTTGTCATTCCTTCAAAACGGTAAAACTTTACTACGTCAAGCTGACCGGCATTCCATGATTTTTTCAGATTTTTGGATTCTATGCCCTCTTCCACGAGATTGAAATCCTCGGTAAAGCCATGATTTTGTAAATCTTCAATGGCAACGGATAGGGATGGATAGGATTTTCTCATAACTTTTTTGATTTAGTTTTTAAAGTTACTGGACTTCATCTTTACCGACAAAAATTTATAACATCTTTAATAGATTTCCTGTTTTTTCATCATTTCTGAAACGTCCATCTTATGGTTTAAATATGTAGGAAACATTTCGCATTTCTAATTTCGTAAATAGTATTTCAAAAACTATCTTTGAAATAATGCAACAAGTGAAAATCATAGAATGTCCACGGGATGCCATGCAGGGTATAAAATCCTGGATACCCACCACCGAAAAAGTAAAATACATTCAATCACTACTGCGTTGCGGTTATGACACCATTGACTTTGGGAGTTTTGTTTCCCCAAAGGCGATACCGCAAATGCAGGACACCGCCCAAGTTTTAGCACAGTTGGATCTTTCTTCAACAAAAAGTAAACTGCTTGCGATTATTGCCAATCTGCGGGGTGCGGAAGAGGCTGTGAAGCATCCGGAAATTCATTATTTGGGTTATCCTTTTTCAATTTCCGAAAACTTCCAAATGCGCAATACGCATAAAACCATAGCCGAATCTATCGTTATTCTGCAAGAAATTCTGAACATCGCGGAAGCAAACAATAAGGAAGTGGTTGCCTACCTATCCATGGGTTTTGGCAATCCTTATGGCGACCCGTGGAATGTGGAAATAGTAGGGGAGTGGACAGAAAAACTTGCCGATATGGGCGTAAACATTCTTTCGCTCAGTGATACGGTGGGCACATCGACCCCTGAAGTTATTTCATATTTATTTACTAACTTGATACCCCAATATCCTCACATTGAGTTCGGAGCTCATTTGCACACTACCCCAAATGCGTGGCATGAAAAAATTGACGCCGCCTATAAAGCAGGCTGCCGAAGATTTGATGGTGCCATACAGGGCTTCGGAGGCTGCCCAATGGCCAAAGATGAACTGACCGGAAATATGCCTACTGAAAAAATGTTAAGCTATTTTACAACAAACAAAATTTCAAGCAATATTAATCCGATGTCTTTCGAAAGCGCCCACAACGAAGCCACAAAGATTTTTACAAAGTATCATTAGTATGAAAAAAACATTTCTACTTTCCTTATTCATAGGATATTTTACGGTAAGCTGTTCGCTACTAGCACCTACCGTCGTTGATCCGATAAAAGGGGCTGGGGCCATCACCCTAAAATTCGTTCAAATTAATGATGTTTATGAAATAGCTCCGTTAAATGGGGGTGAATACGGAGGTCTGGCGAGGGTGGCACACATCCGCGATTCCATAAAACAAAAATTTCCAAACACCTATCTTTTTCTGGCGGGTGACTTTTTGAACCCGTCTTTATTGGGGACCTTAAAAATAGATGGGGAAAGACTTAACGGTAAGCAGATGGTGGATGTATTAAACGCCATGGAAGTAGATTTGGTGACCTTCGGAAACCACGAATTCGATTTAAGCGAGGAAGAACTTCAAAATAGATTGAATGAATCTACCTTTAAATGGACCTCTGCCAACGTGCGCCACGTTACGCCGGATGGGGTGAAACCCTTTACCACAAAATGGGAATACAGCAGTGTGCCGACCTCAGATTATTCAACCTTTACCGCTATCGATCCCGATGGCAATGAAATGAAATTTGGTGTTTTCGGTGTCACCCTTCCGGCAAATCCCCAAGATTATGTGTTTTATGGCGATATTTATGAGAATGCCGTTCGCGCCTTCAAGATAGCCAATGAAAAAGCGGATTTTGTTGTGGGCCTTACGCACGTTTCCATAGACGAGGATATTGAAATAGCAAAACGCCTTCGTGAACTTCCGTTAATAATGGGCGGGCACGAGCATTTCCATATGCTAGTCAAAGAAGGGAAAACAATAATTACCAAGGCCGATGCCAATGCCAAAACGGTTTATGTGCATACGCTTATTTATAATTTGCGTACAAAAATGCTTCACATAAATTCTGAGTTGGTGTATGTGGATGATAAAATTCCTACTGAAGCAAAAGTTGATCGGGTCGTAAATAAATGGACAACCCTTTTAAATGAAAACTTGGGGAAAAGTGTGGAAAATCCGAACGAGGAAATTTACAATCCCGCCGTTCCGTTGGACGGAACCGATAATGCGAGCCGTTCCATACAGACAAATCTCGGTGGAATCATAACAAAATCCATGGCTTACGCCTACAAAAATAATGTTGACGCTGCGCTCGTAAATGGAGGTTCCATACGTGTGGACGACATGCTCTCCGGCCCAATAACCAGTATGGATATTTTTCGGGTTCTACCTTTTGGCGGCAGCGTGGTAAAAGTAGAGCTCAAAGGAAACCTTTTAAAGGAAATTCTGGATTATGGAAAGGAAAAACGTGGGGAAGGTGCTTATTTGCAGCGTTACAATATTTCAGAAAATAAAGAAGGCCAATGGATCGTTAATTCAAAAGAGATTGATGAAAACCAAATTTATACAGTCGCATTCAGCGATTATCTGTTGAAGGGCTTGGATATTCCTTTTCTAAAACCTGAAAACGAAGGTGTGCTAAATGTTTATGAGCCTTCAGCCAATGAAATGGCGGCAGATATTCGGAAAGCGATTATTTCATATTTAAAATCAAAAAAATTATAACCTTGAAAAAACCAATTAAAATTATCCTCGTTCTGGCGCTGATCGCGCTTATTATCATTCAATTTATACGTCCAGAAAGAAACGATGGCGGGTATGAAGGCATCAACGCATTTGAAGCTGAAACAAAACCTTCCGAACAAGTCGCGACCATCTTACAGGAAAACTGTTACGATTGCCACAGTAACCACACAGAATATCCGTGGTATTCAAACATTGCTCCTTTTTCATATTGGCAACAAGCCCATGTTGAGGATGGGAAAAAGCATTTCAATGTTTCAAAATGGGAAAGTCTTTCCACAAAAAAGAAGGAACACGGTCTGGAAGAAGTAATTGAAATGGTTGAAGACGATGAAATGCCTTTATGGTCCTACACAATCTTGCACGGCGATATTTCAGAAGCAGAAAAAAAGTTACTGCTGCAATGGGCGGGAGTTGCGAGACTTCGCTATAAACATCAGCTGGAAGTTTCAGCAAAATAAAACTCCATCTTAGTTTTAGAGAAAGTTTACAATGAATTGATAAATTCAATTACCTGTGCCCGTTCTTTTTTGCTCAGAGCCTTAAACTTATTCTTTGATTTTTCGCCTTCGCCGCCGTGCCACAAAATGGCTTCGGTTACATTTTTTGCGCGTCCGTCGTGCAGAAAATCGGTGTGTCCATTCACTATTTCAGTCAAGCCAATTCCCCATAAAGCTTTTGTTTTCCACTCTCGGCCATTAGCTTTAAAATCGGGACGATTGTCGGCTAAATCTTCTCCCATATCGTGCAGAAGCATATCAGAAAATGGATAAATGGTCTGGTTCGCCAATGCCGAAATATCACTCGCGCCGGTTTTAAATTTTGGGGTGTGGCACTTAGTGCATTCAATTTGTTCAAAAAGTTGTTCGCCCCTTAAAACGTCTTTATCATCTATATTTCGGGCGGCGGGAACTCCCAGCGTTTTGGTGTAAAAAGTAACCTGCCTAATAATTTCTTCGGTAATTTCTGGGTCATCGCCCAAGCCGTCATTGCCGTTGGTTTGGCCGTAACCTGTTTCAAAAGGCAAATAATAACTGGTTATTCCCATATCGCCATTATAGGCAGCGGCACATTGTTCCAAAACGGTTGCTGTATTCGCCTTCCAGCCAAATCTTCCCAATTTTATACTATTGCTGGCAATGTCGTAAACATAATTGGCTTTTCCGGAAATCCCATCGCCATTGGCATCATTTATATCTTGGAGTGCAATAATGTCACTTTCAGGAATGGCTTCCAAAAGTCCCAACCCAAAGACAGAAGACGCCAATCGGGGAGACAGCATATATTCATTAGGCAAAGGAATGTAGCTGTTGATTAAGGAATAATTTGGTTTCTGCAATTGCACCGTTGTACCGTCTGCAAAAGTTTCGGTTTTTACGGTATAGGATACTTCAAATTGTGCTTCGGGCTCAAAACCAAAAATTGCCTGGTTTTGAATTTGTGTTCCAAAACCCGGCACGGGCAATGGTCCGCCATTTTCGTTTTCGCCGGGTAGGCTTATACGAAGAAAAAATCCACTTAATGCGTTTAAATCCGCCGGAAACGGAGAGCGCCCATCTTTTAAATGGCATGAGGCACAGGCATTATTGTTGAAAATTGGACCAAGTCCGCCATTGATTTCCGCCGGGGCGGTAACAAATGCCGACTCAAAATGAAGGTCTCCCGAAGCATGTTCGTTCAAATCGCTCGCCGAAAGGTTGGGAGCCGGAAGATGAAACGAATTGCTGGATGCGGTAAACACTGTCGTTTCCCCTCCCGTATATAATCTTCCCTGCGTATCTGATAAGGGCTCATAAGGATTGTCGTCTTCGGAACAAGCTCCTAAAACCAATACCAACGCGGCTAAAACAAAACCATTTTCGATTTTTATTCTTTTCAACATAATTCGTTTTAATACTTAAAAGGGGCTATTTTGAAACCAAAATAGCCCGTGAATTTTTTATTACAAATTCGAAAGTAGCGGAAGCACTTTATTTTGAATAATCGCCGAAAGATCCAACACCTTGTTTTGTGCATTTTCAACAGCCGTTCTGTTATTTTGGATGGCATCGGTAAATGTTCCGGGAATCGCTTCAATTGCCGTAATTGCATCTGTAATGGCCGACTTCATTTCGGTGTCCAAAGCCGCGTTTTCCTGCACCACAATTGCAGAAATACCCAAACCAACATTGCCGGAATACTGTCCTAAATACACATTTTGTATGCTGCGGATATTGTCGGCAAAGTCCAATTTTGAATTGTTGCTAAAACGCGATTCTTCAGATTGGGGCATCGGTCCTCCGTTGTTTCCGTTTAACGGGGTTTCAATTTTCGCATTCGCTACTTCGTCCGCAATCCCTTGCATTCCCTCGGCCATTTCCAACAATGCCGTTTCCTGTGAAGAATAAATGGAACCGCTTTCTCCTGCATTTCTGAAATTACTGGCATAATCGCCGCCATTGGGGGACCAACTGTCGGCCAATTGTTCCGTTTTTTCCTTTAAATTTTGGGAAGCGGCCAAGATGTATTCAATTTCACGATCGGTTAAGTCTGCCGCAGTTTTTTCACCGTTAAGGCCCCAGAAAAAATATTCCAAGGTGTGAAATCCGCGCGCTTCGTTGTTGCTTTCCAACACAGAGGAGGTAATGGGTTGTCCGCTTCCCAAAGTATTATTTATGGCGTTAACGTCCACCGGCCAAGAATCGATTGCGGGGTCTATACCGTTTGTTTCTACGGGACCGTAAAGAAATCCCTCGCTCTTTTCCCAAGGCGAACGCGTATTTTTCCACGCTTCTTTTGCAGCCTCCAAAGCAGCTTCGTCGCCTATAGTCAATTGTTGGGTTTTTTGGTGAAGGGTTGCCGCATTGGCAGCCAGATCGATATAGGTTTTTGTCACCACTTCTCCCGAAATATCGGTGAGTACTGTGGTGTAAAGCACTTTTTGATCGTTGTTTTCTTCCGTTATGGGATCATTGTCACTACAGCTACTAAAGAGAGAGACAACGGATAATGTGAGAATAATTAATGATGATTTAGACATAATTATAAGTATTTGTTGATTTAAAAAGATTAAAATTCAAAAGCAAGACCGACTGAAAATGTGCGTTCGTGCTGTTTTTTTCCTGTGAATTCAAGAGTGTTTGGATTGAAATTTTCTGAACCCAAAGCACGGTCTGAGTATTGGGCTTTTACAGCAATATCGTCAATCACAAACCAGTTTATTCCCCCGGTTACAACGCTGCGTTGCCATCTTGGGTTATCGATAACGTTTCCTTCCACATCCTGCATACTATCATAATATTCGTAGCGCAGAAACGGATAAATTTTTTGTTCGGATTTCATGTTGAAAAGAGGTAAAATGTTGTAGCCAATTTCAGCAGAAACACCCAACGCGTTTTTACCAACCGCATTCCTTTTAACGCCGAGGTTATTGGAAAGTTTGGAGTTTTTAAGAGAGACGATATCAGAATTTTGAAGATTTCCATAAAGTCCCATTGCGTGGAACCGGAAATTATTTTCGTGGTAACTCAAGTGCGCTTCGCCAATGGTTACATAGGCGGATTGCTGCATATCGTTTTTGGGTCGATTGGCGGACGCATCATTTATATAGCCCGAAACCCCAACAAAGGTATGCTTGTCCTTTCCGAATTGATAATCTAAGCGTCCGGCAAAAGCAAAAGATTCTCCATTGGCCATTTCAAAGCGGTCTTGGTGCCCAAATTTTATCCAGTTTCTGGAAGAAAAACCTGTCGCATCCAATCCACTAACCACATAAAACCGATATTGAAACCGTTGCGCAAATTTCCCGTAAACCTGAATACCGTTTTCGTACCAACCGAGCGGGAGCAATTCATTCTCCATTTCGGGAAGCGTGGTTGTAAAATATTCCGTGGGTTCGTCCAAATCCTGCGACAGACCAAAATAAACCTTCATTCGGCCGGCAATTATATTGAAGGAAGGCACAATCTTAAAATCAATATAAGCTTGCTCCAGTTTTACCTCGCCGCCTTTTTCAATTTCCTGCTCAAATTCGCCGGCCTCTTCCTGGGTGTCATATTCGAGCGTCACTCCCGTTCCACCGTGTTCAAATTCAATTTCAGACATAAAGCTGATGTTTTTGTTGAATTGATAGCCTAAATATAAATTGAGTCTTTCGGCATCAAATTTATCCTTGAAATTGGGGTCGGTATCATAATTATTGTTGAAGTAATTGATAACGCCATAACCTTCCAAACTGAAGTTTTTCCATTTTAGCCACGGCGAGTCTTCAATCTCATTTTCATCTGAAATATTATTCTGCGCCTCTTTTTCCGCAAATGTGTTTAATTGTAATTCCTGTAGGATTTCCTGTTTTATCTCCTTTTTAAGCTCCTCCCGGGATATAGAATCTTGTTTGGTTTGTGCGAAGGTTCTTCCGGAAATTAAAATGACAATAAGAAAACTGAGTTTTTTCATGGATTGATTTGATTTCGGCTGCAAATTTATTCTTATTTAGATTTAATACAAATAAAAATAAATGTTTTTTTATTCTTTTTACAGAACGCAATTTTTGCATCGAATTCCTCGGAAATTCAGAATGCATATTTTATAAATAACAAATTAAATCACGTACATTTGCACGCAATTAATCCATAACTACTTTCGTATCCTTCGGAAGATAAATTAATTGCAATGACTGCACACAACAACAAAATTCTCGGGGAAGGCCTTACTTACGACGACGTACTTTTAGTGCCTGCCTATTCTGAAGTTTTACCGCGCGAAGTTTCCATCGCCACCAAATTTTCGCGAAATATTACATTGAACGTTCCCATTGTTTCCGCAGCAATGGATACGGTTACGGAAAGCGCGATGGCCATTGCAATCGCTCGCGAAGGCGGGATTGGCGTGCTCCATAAAAATATGGGTATTGAAGAGCAGGCCGCCGAGGTTCGAAAAGTAAAGCGTGCAGAGAGCGGAATGATTATCGATCCGGTTACACTCCAAAAGGAAAACACTGTTGGCGATGCCCAAAAAACCATGCGCGAGTACAGTATTGGTGGAATTCCCATTACTGATGATGCGGGAAAATTGATTGGGATAGTTACAAACCGCGATCTGCGTTTTGAAAAAAATCTACAACGGCCACTTAGCGAGGTGATGACTTCGGAAAATTTGGTTACCGTGGCGCAGGGAACTTCACTGAAGGAAGCCGAGATAATCCTGCAACAAAATAAAATTGAAAAACTTCCCGTGGTAAGTGATGATGGAAAATTGCTGGGGCTGATAACATTCCGGGATATTACAAAGCTTACCCAAAAACCAATTGCCAACAAAGATAAATTTGGAAGATTACGGGTAGCTGCTGCACTTGGCGTAACTGCAGATGTGGTTGAACGCACCGAAGCTTTGGTTAATGCACAAGTAGATGCGGTAATAATTGATACCGCCCACGGGCATACCAAAGGAGTGGTGGATGCTTTGAAAAAAGTGAAAGAAAAGTTTCCGGAACTTGAGGTTGTTGTAGGAAATATTGCAACTGCAGAATCCGCAAAATATCTCGTTGAAGCTGGCGCAGATGCGGTAAAAGTTGGCATTGGGCCAGGCTCCATTTGTACGACCCGAGTAGTGGCCGGTGTAGGTTTTCCGCAGTTTTCCGCAGTGCTGGAGGTGGCGGCAGCTATTAAAGGCAGCGGGATTCCCGTTATCGCCGATGGCGGAATTCGCTATACCGGCGATATCCCAAAAGCTATTGCCGCCGGTGCCGATTGTGTAATGCTCGGCTCTTTGTTGGCAGGTACAAAGGAATCGCCCGGGGAGACTATTATTTACGAAGGAAGGAAATTTAAATCCTATCGAGGAATGGGTTCTGTTGAAGCAATGAAACAGGGGAGCAAAGACCGATACTTTCAGGATGTGGAGGACGACATAAAGAAATTAGTGCCGGAAGGAATTGTTGGCCGCGTGCCATATAAAGGTGAACTTGTAGAAAGTATGACCCAATTTATTGGCGGCCTGCGTGCCGGAATGGGTTATTGTGGCGCTAAGGACATTGAAACATTAAAGGAAAACGGAAGGTTTATAAAAATCACGGCTTCCGGCATCAATGAAAGCCATCCGCACGATGTTACCATTACTAAGGAATCACCCAATTATAGTCGCTAAAATAAGAGAATAGGATATAAAAAAAGTGAGGCAGGAATGCCTCACTTTTTTATTTGTATTGAAAGAATTATTCTTTATTTGCCGGAGCTTCTTCTTTTATTGTAATGCCCATTTCCTTGATTATTGGCAACGTTAAATCATATGCCGGATCTAGGAAAACCACATCTGTCGTAGATTGCATTACTTGTGTGTAATTCTGTTCCTTTGCTACCTTATCCAATGCTTCGCCTATTTTTTTGTAGAGCGGCTGTAGAAAATCACCTCTTTTAATTTCCATCAATTTTGCCCCGTTTTGTTGAAACTTTTGGATGTCATTCTCCAAACTCAGCAGCGCGGTTTGCTTTTCCTTTTTTTGTTCGGGCGTAAAAGTGGCTTCTCCGCTTTTGTATTCGCCAGCCAATTTTTTGTACTCGTCCACTTTCTTGTTAAGGTCAACATCCAATTGTTTTCCGTAGGTTTCCAATTGTTGCTGTACCTCTGTAAGTTCCGGCATTTGTGAGAGTATATATTCCACGTCAACCGCACCGACCTTGCTTTGTGAAAAGGCGCTTACGCCTATCAATAAAATGGCAATTTTTAAAAATTTCATAGTTGTTTGTATTTTTAATTTGGCGCAATATTACTATAAATATTGCATTTATCGGTTTCAAAATTTGGGGTTTGTAAAAATTATGCTCAGTAATAGGAAGCGAAATCCCTTCACTTTTCAGTATAAAGTTGACCCCGATGGGGCTTCAATTTTTCCCTTAAATCGTCCATTAGGCTTTTGCCAACTATCAAAAAAGCAATATGGTGCATTGGCGAAACGGCTTCATTGCCCACGATTGTATTTTCAATTTTTTCAAGTTGCACAAATTCCAAAAGGTGTTTTTGGTGGTGTTGTGCAATGGGCTCGGCATTTGGCCCGCGAAAATCCCATATTAGCTTTACTCGTTCTTCCATAATTCATTCATTTTTAAAAATCCTTTTGCATTCTTTTTTCATCATTTTAAAAACCGCGGACAAGGTAAGGGTTTTTGAATATTTTTAATCGAAACAAGGACACTACGGCCCTATAAAATTCGTTTGTGTTTCATACTTGCTTAACCACTGCTTTTTGTTATTTTTGCCACACTTCAAAGAAAATAAATGTTATTCATTATTTCAAAATGCGCATTAACCAATTCCATTTTCGGTATAGCAAGCATTTTTTTATTCCAAACTTCTAATAAAACAAATTGATATTCAGATGAAAAATTTCAGTTACCTTCTATTTTTGGCCATGTTATTTTCGGCCACTGTTTTTTCCCAAAATAAAAAGGAAGTTTTGTTGACCATTGAGGGCGAGCCCGTTTATGCAAACGAGTTTGAGCGGGTTTACAAAAAAAATCTCGATTTGGTACAGGACGAATCCCAAAAGGATATAGATAGTTATCTGAAGCTTTTTATAGATTATAAACTGAAAATCGCCGAGGCAAAAGCACAGAAGCTGGACCAGCAGGAAACCTATAAAAGTGAGCTGATGCAATACAGGGACCAGCTTTCAAGAAATTATATTTTTGAGGATAAGGTAACCGAAAACCTAGCAAAAGAGGCTTACGAGCGCGGCAAGGAAGAAATTAAAGCTGCACATATTTTGATTCAGGTAAATTATGACGATGTACCGCAGGACACGTTGGCGGCTTATAACAAAATTAAGATGATACGGGAAAAGGCACTAAAGGGCGAGGATTTTAATGAACTTGCAAAAACATATTCCGAAGAGCCGGGCGCGAAAGAAACCGGTGGCGATTTGGGTTATTTCTCAGTATTTTCAATGGTCTATCCTTTTGAAAGTGCCGCTTATAATACAAAGGTTGGGGACGTTTCAGAAATTGTTAGAAGCAGATTTGGCTATCATATTATAAAGGTGAAGGATCGCCGCAAAAAACTTCCGCCCATCGAGGTTTCGCATATTATGATTTCCGATAAAAAGGACGGTCGCGATATTGACGCTAAGGAAAGAATCAATGAAATTTATGCAAAATTGAAACAAGGCGAGAATTTTGAAAGTCTTGCCAAGCAATTTTCAGACGATAAAAATTCCGCGGTAAAAGGTGGTAAATTAAAATCATTCAGCAAAGGGGAACTGCGCTCTACAGATTTTGAAAATGCCGCCTACAAACTCGACAAAGTAGGTGAAATAAGCAAACCGGTAAAATCCGATTTTGGTTGGCACATTATTCGCTTGGATCAGAAAATGCCGGAGCAAACTTGGGAGGAGCAAATGGAAACACTGGAGAAAAAGGTTGGTGACGGCGATAGGAGCAAAGTGGTGGCCAATGCCGTTAATTCAACAATAAAGCAGAAATATGGTTTCAAAAAAGTAAATGGTTTTTCGCCCTTTTTTGAAAATTATGTTTCTGAAGATGTGCTGAACAGAAAATGGAAAATGGAACATATTCCTGCCAAGGACGATAAAATAATGTTCACCATCGGCAATGCCGAATACCGTTATAGCGATTTTGCGCGTTATATAGAAAACCGTCAGCACAGTTTACGTTCCTACAAAAAAGTTGAAATTTTCTTGACTTATGTTTATGATGAATTTGAAACCAAAATGCTGAAGGATTATTTTATGCAGCAGTTGGAAAATGAGAATGAGGATTACGCTGCAATTTTGGGCGAATACCGGGACGGACTGCTTATTTTCGATGTTATGAACAAAAATATTTGGGAAAAAGCGAAAAATGATTCTGTTGGGCTTCAAAAATATTATGACCAAAACAAAGACACTTATAAATGGAAACAGCGCGTTGATGCGGATATCTTTTCAGCAAATTCAACCGCAATAGCACAGCGTGCCAAGGAAATGTTGGAAAGCGGGAAATCTGCCGAGGAAGTTAAAACTTCATTGAATACAGATAATAAAGTGAATGTAATTAATACACAGGGAGTTTTTGAGATTGACCAGCGTGAACTGCCGCAGAATCTGGATGTTAAAAAAGGAGTTTCCAAAATATATTCCAGCAATGAGTCTTTCGTGGTCGTAAATATAAAGGAAGTTATTCCTGCCGGTATCAAGGAATTGGACGAAGTAAAGGGAAGAGTGCTGAGCAATTACCAAAACGATTTGGAAGCGAAATGGATGGAAAAGCTTCACAACAACTATAAGGTTGAAGTGAATAAAAAGACACTTAAACATTTGAAAAAGGATATTAAATGAAGTTTTTGATTCTTCTCATATTTTCGGTAGCTGTATTTTCCTCCTGTAATAATTTTTCGCAGGAGGAGGAGAAGACTGCAGTTGCCCGTGTCAATAAGGCCTATTTATATGAAAAGGATATCGAGAAACTTATTCCTGAAAATACTACTCCGGAAGATAGCACCATTATAGTCAACAATTACATTACCCGCTGGGCCACCCAACAATTGTTGATAGATCAGGCGAGGATTAACCTAACGGAAGATAAACTGTTGAAATTCGATAAACTCGTACAGGAATATCAAAACGATCTACTTACCGAAGCCTATAAAAATGCCATTGTAAGTAAACAGTTGGACAGCGTTATTACAAATAAGGAATACGAGGATTATTATGAAGCGAATAAAGAAAACTTCAAACTCAACGATGTTCTGGTGAAAATGCGATACCTACAACTTCCCATAAATTATGATGGTCTGCCAGGAATAAAGGAGAAGTTCAATCGGTACAATAAAAAGGATCGAGAAATTCTTACCACCCAGGATTTTCAGTTTAAATCGTATAATTTCAACGATTCCACTTGGGTTGAGAAGGCCGCACTTTTAAGAGCGTTGCCCGTGTTGAATGACAATTCGGAGCAAGTGTTAAAAAAATCTAATTTTTCACAACTGCAAGACTCATTAGGGGTATATTTGGTGAAAATTGAAAATGTGCTAAATCCCAATGATATAGCGCCTCTTTCCTACATTAAGCCCACCTTGCAGCAAATCATTTTGAATAAAAGAAAACTTGAACTCATTAAGAAACTAGAAACGGATATTACAAAGGATGCTATTAAAACAAACAATTTTGAAATCTATAAAAATGAATAAACTTTTTTGCCTCCTATTTTTTTTCGCAGTGGGGCTACAAGCACAAAACGTCGTCGTGGCGGACAGTACGGGAGTTGTAAAAAGCAACGATACCATTGTTGAGGCCCAACCAATGGTAAAGGATACTTTAAAACCATTCAAACGTTATAAAGCTGAAGGCGTAAGTGCCGTGGTTGGCGAATACGTTATTTTGGACAGTGATATTGATAAAGGTTATGTTGAAATGAAAGCCCAAGGAATTTCCATCGACGATATTTCCCGATGCGAACTTCTCGGCAAACTTATGGAAGACAAACTCTACGCCCATCAAGCAAAGCAGGACAGTTTGCTGGTTGCCGATTCCGAAATAAATAGCATGATCGACCAGCAGATACAATATATGACAGGCGAGTTGGGAAGTGAGGAAAAAGTAGCCGCATATTACCGAAAGGATAATATAGCCGATTTGCGCAAAGACCTTTTTGAAGCGAACAAAAATATAAAGCTTGCAAGTTTAATGCAGCAGAAAGTAATCGAAAAGGTAGAGATTACGCCCGAAGAAGTCCGCACTTTCTTTTACTCCATTCCTGAAGCAGAGCGCCCTGTTTTTGGTGCGGAAATCGAAATCGCACAAATAGTAATCGAGCCAGAAGTAACCAAAGCGGCCAAAGATGCTGTTATTGCACGGCTAAACGCTATTCGTGCAGATATTCTGGACAATGACGCCAGTTTTGCAACCAAGGCCGTGCTGTATTCAAAAGATACCGGCTCTGCGGCAAAAGGTGGATTGTATGCCGGGGTAAAGCGAGATTCGCCCTACGCAAAGGAATTTAAGGACCAAGCTTTTTCACTTTTGGAAGGTGAAATAAGCGAACCTTTTGAAACCGAATTCGGTTACCATATTTTAAAGGTTGAAAAAATTCGCGGACAGGAAGTAGATGTGCGCCACATTGTAATGTTTCCTGAAGTTTCACAGGTATCAATTGACGAGGCACAGGCCAAGATTGAGGATATTCGAAATAAAATAGATTCAGGCGAACTTACTTTTGCCGAAGCCGCGCGCCAGTATTCAGATGATAAGGAAACACGTAACAACGGAGGCCAATTGGTGAACCCGGTTACCTTCGATACAAAATTCGACCTTACCAAAATGGACCCAACCCTTAGCGCACAGGTTTATAATTTAAAAGAAGGTGAAGTTTCAAAAATATATACGGATAGAGACTACACCGGAAAAAGTATGCTTAAACTTTTAACTGTCACCAAAAAATATCCCGAGCATCCCGCAGACTATGCAAAGGATTATGAGCGTATAAAGCAATTGGCCCTTCGCGAGAAACAGATAAAGGTGATCAACAAATGGCAAAACGAAAAAATTGATGAAACCTATATCAGCGTAAACGAAGATTATAAGGATTGCGAATTTGCCGGAAACTGGTTGAAAAAATAGAATTTAAAAAAGTATGTCAGACGTAACAGCAGTTTCCCAATTAGTTTCCAAATACAATGCACTACGCCAAGAAATAAAAAAAGTAATCGTGGGGCAGGATGAGGTGGTCGAGCAGGTTTTGCTCTCTATTTTTTCCGGTGGCCATGCGTTGCTGATTGGTGTTCCGGGCCTTGCAAAAACCTTATTGGTAAATACCGTTGCCGAAGCGCTCGGACTGAAATTCAAAAGAATACAGTTTACGCCAGATTTAATGCCAAGCGATATTTTGGGTTCCGAAATATTGGATCAAAACCGCGAATTCAAATTTATAAAAGGACCCATTTTCGCGAATATCATCCTCGCAGACGAAATAAACCGAACTCCGCCAAAAACCCAAGCGGCCCTTTTGGAAGCCATGCAGGAACGGGCGGTAACCGTGGCTGGGCATCATTATAAACTTGATTTACCCTATTTCGTATTGGCAACCCAAAACCCCATTGAGCAGGAGGGAACCTATCCGTTGCCGGAAGCGCAATTGGACCGTTTTATGTTCGCCATCAATTTGGAATATCCTTCTTTTTCGGAAGAAGTTGATGTGGTAAAACAAACTACAACCGGGGAAACCGCGAAAGTGAATGCACTTTTCTCTGCGCAGGAAATAATAGATTTCCAGCAATTAATTAGAAGAATTCCAGTCGCCGATAATGTTGTGGAATACGCTGTTGGGCTTGTTGGAAAAACACGCCCGGAAAGTCCTTCTGCCACTGAAACTGTGAAAAAATATATCGATTGGGGCGCTGGTCCTCGTGCTTCCCAAAATCTTATTTTGGCTGCTAAGGCAAATGCAGCTCTCCATGGAAAATTTTCACCGGACATTGAAGATGTGCAGAAAGCAGCGATAGGAATTTTACGCCATCGCTTGATAAAAAACTACAAAGCCGAAGCTGAAGGTTTAAGTATTGAAAAAATCATTCAGAGTCTTTATTAATTTTTTGCTTATAAATATTTTCTCTCCAAAAATTGATTTTCAATAAATTCCATAGAAAGGTAGTTTTATAAATTCTCAATTTTAAGCTGCTAAAATTATGATTCATTTAAAATAGTTCAATTAAAATTGAATATATCTGAATTATTTTCATCAATTAGCCATATTTAGTAATTATTTTTTAATCATTTCAAAATTTTGTAGTTTTGCTTCACTTCAAAAAAATAAAAAGCAAACTATGGCATTTGATATTAAAATGATCAAAAAAGTGTATTCCCAAATGGCGGAACGTGTTGATAAAGCACGTGAAATCACCGGGAAACCTTTAACTCTTTCCGAAAAAATATTATACTCACATTTATGGGACGGCAATCCAAATAAGTCTTTTACCCGAGGTAAGGATTATGTTGAATTTTCGCCGGACAGGATTGCATGCCAGGATGCTACAGCACAGATGGCACTGCTGCAATTTATGCAGGCCGGAAAGAAAAATGTTGCCGTGCCAACCACCGTACATTGCGATCATTTAATACAGGCCAAGCAAGGCGCCGTGCCAGATTTATTGCGCGCGAACGAAACCAGCAACGAGGTTTTCGACTTTTTGGAATCCGTTTCAAACAAATACGGAATCGGTTTTTGGAGACCGGGAGCAGGTATTATCCACCAAGTTGTATTAGAAAATTATGCCTTCCCCGGAGGAATGATGATAGGTACCGATAGCCACACCGTAAATGCAGGTGGTTTGGGGATGATTGCCATTGGGGTTGGCGGTGCAGATGCTGTTGATGTTATGGCGGGAATGCCGTGGGAACTTAAATTCCCAAAATTGATCGGCGTTAAATTGACGGGTGAATTGAATGGTTGGACAGCCTCCAAAGACGTTATCCTTAAAGTTGCTGGAATACTTACCGTAAAAGGCGGAACCGGTGCCATTGTTGAATATTTTGGCCCCGGCGCAAAAAATCTTTCCTGTACCGGAAAAGGAACAATCTGTAATATGGGTGCCGAAATTGGCGCAACCACTTCCACTTTTGGGTATGACGACGCCATGGAACGTTTTCTACGTGCCACGGATCGCTCCGACATTGCCGATGAAGCCAATAAAATTCGCGAATATTTGACGGGCGATGATGAGGTTTATGCAAATCCCGAAGCATATTTCGATCAAGTAATTGAAATAGATTTAAGCACACTTCGTCCACATTTAAATGGTCCCTTCACGCCAGATTTGGCTACACCGGTGGGGGAATTGGGTGAAAAAGCAAGAAGAAATGAATGGCCGATTAAAGTAGATTGGGGTCTGATTGGGTCTTGTACAAATTCTTCCTATGAAGATTTGACGCGTGCGGCCTCCATTGCACAGCAGGCTATCACTAAAAAATTAAAGCCGAAAAGTGATTTCGGTATAAATCCAGGTTCGGAACAAATCCGTTTTACTGCTGAAAGGGATGGACTTTTACAGGTTTTTGAAAACTTGGGAGCCACCGTATTTACAAATGCTTGCGGGCCTTGCATTGGGCAGTGGGACCGAAGCGATAGAAAGGGTGACGAAAAAAATACCATCGTACATTCCTTCAACAGAAATTTTTCAAAACGCGCTGATGGAAACCCGAACACTCACGCTTTTGTAGGTTCTCCGGAAATGGTTGCGGCCATCGCAATTTCCGGTCGATTGGATTTTGATCCTATGAACGATACCTTATTGAATGAGGATGGACAGGAAGTAAAACTGGATGAACCACGCGGAATCGAGTTGCCACCAAAAGGTTTTGAAGTAGATGACAACGGCTATTTAGCACCGCGCGAGGACGGAAGTTCGGTGGTGGTAAAAGTAGCGCCGGACAGTGAGCGGCTTCAATTATTGGAACCATTTGAGCCAATTCAAGATTCGGAATTGCAGGGCGTAAAACTATTGATAAAAGCCTTTGGAAAATGTACAACCGACCATATTTCGATGGCTGGACCGTGGTTGCGCTACCGTGGGCATTTGGATAATATCGCCAACAATACGCTGATTGGGGCCGTAAATGCCTTCAACAAAAAAACGAATTTTGTGAAGAGCCAGTTAACCGGCGAGTACGGTGGTGTACCGGATGTTCAGCGGGAATATAAAGCGAAGGGAATAAAAACAATAGTTGTGGGTGACCATAATTACGGGGAAGGTTCCTCCCGTGAGCACGCTGCCATGCAGCCTCGGCATTTGGGAGTAGCGGCAGTTTTGGTGAAATCATTCGCGCGTATTCACGAAACGAATTTGAAGAAACAGGGAATGTTGGGTCTTACCTTTGCAAATGAGGATAATTACGATTTAATTCAGGAAGACGACACTTTCAACTTTGTTGACATTGCCGATTTTGCTGAAAACAAACCTCTTACCATTGAAATTCTTCACAAAGATGGAAGTACGGATACAATAAAAGCGAACCACACTTATAATGATGCGCAGATAAAATGGTATCGAGAAGGTTCTGCCTTGAATTTGATCAAGAAGCAAAACGCATAATTATTAATAATAAATGTTTAAACCTGACGGGTTTTTAACAACCGGTCAGGTTTTTTTTAAACCATGAGATTTTTAAGGAAAAACTGGAGCAACATACTTTTTTTCGTCTTTTTGGCACTGCTTGTTTTTCCACAAACACGGATGCCGATACAGGTTTTTGTGCAACGTATAATATCCTTTTCACCTTCGGAAAAAAGTGTCGATGAGCGGGAAACACTTCAGGATTATGATTGGAATTTATTACAAATGGATTCCAAGGACATAAATTTTTCACAATCAAAAGGAAAGGTCGTCCTCGTGAATTTCTGGGCAACTTGGTGTCCTCCCTGTGTGGCCGAAATGCCATCCTTCCAAAAACTTTACGATGATTATGGAAATAAAATGGATTTCTACTTTGTCACTTCAGAAAAAAAAGAGACCGTCCAAAAATTTCTACTCAAACACAATTATACGTTTCCCGTATATTTTCAGGTATTCGATGCGCCTGAATTATTGAGGGGTTCCGTTTTACCCACTACTTATGTAATTTCGAAAGAAGGGGAAATTATTATAAACGAAGAAGGCGCCGCAGATTGGAACAGTAAAAAGACCCGCCAAATTTTGGATTCGCTGCTAAAATAATTTCAAAGTTAACCGTCCACTTTTTGGGTTTCTGAATAATGGTTATGCAAAATGGAACGCATTTCTTTTTTTCCTTCCGCAATTTCTTCCACTTCCTTCCATAAATCTTTTGAAATCAATTCCTTTAAGGGTTGGTTCAGGTTCGGGATTTTCGGAAATACCTTCAAAATTTGCCTGTCCCATTTTTCGTGAAAATTCAATAAATCATCGGGATATACGGTTTTTCTGTCCGTACCTTCGTCCACGCCGGTGAAAGGTTCCGAAACATTCAAATATCCGTAATCATCGGTAAGTTCCTCTCCGGGGTGAATGTCGCGTATGGCAATCTCAAAATCATAGGCCGTGGATAGGCAATTGCTTTTAAAACTATGGTTAACATAGCGGCCATAATCCCAACATAGCACGAAGTTTCCCTTATTGTTTCGGTAACAATAGGTATCCATGATGTCTTTGTAAAGGGGTTTCATTTTTTGGTAAACTTTCGGAGTAAATTCCCTGTCGAGGTCGTCGAGCACCCAAGTAATGGTGCCCGCGGGTATAAATTCCTTGGCTACAACACCGTAGCCTATTTCTTTGCTGATGAGTTTAAGTTCAGTCTTTGGATGTATCATAAATTCTCCTATTGAGTTATTTAAAAGTACAATAAGTTCTTTAATATTTCAACACACGGGAAGTATGTAAGCGAAGAATTTTAAAGGGTTGGTTTTCAATGAACAATAATAATATTTAAAAAAATCATTCAGATATTTTCACTTTTATTTTTAAAATGTTCCATCAAAACATACACTGTAAGCAACATACCGAGCGCATAAATACTGTCTTCAATAGGGACCGTTCCAATCCGGATTCCGAGGTTTTCGGCATTGTTGTACCACACCACTTGCTCGTTGATAAAGCTTCCGGTAAGAATACCGTTTACAATAAAAAACGGAATCAAAATTATAAGAAATGTGGGCAGAAATACGTGCAGCATTTCCCTTTTATAATTATAGACCAAAGCCAGCAAAACAATGGCGTAGGCGAAATTTATAAGCGTGTACCAACGGTCGTAAAAATACAGCAGGGAAATTATCAAAACTGTTTGGAGAGAGAAGTAAAAAATTTTTGTGATTCCTTCCGAAAACGAAAATTTCGGGAAAAAATATTGAAGCGCGTAAAGCGTAAACATGCACGAATAGGGAATGCAAATAAAGAAAAGCCATTCCTCAATTGGCAAATCGACAAATTTTGAACCCAATAAATAAGCGTCGTTAAACCCCCAAATGCCATTTTGCGTGAAAAGGATATCCCAAGGAATAAAAAAAGCCATCATGATAATAATGGCGGGGAAAAGGTACTTCCATTTTTGGTAGAATTTCAGTTTTGGATGGAAACTGAAAAGAAATGGAATGCTGAAGGAAGCTATATTCAGCCAAAGATAGAGCGATTCCATGGCTATTTTTTAAAGTACTTCAAAGGCGGCATAAGCATTCCAAAACATTCTCCTTCCTGTTTTTCCAAATGTTTATGGTGTATTTTATGGGCGCGCCGTATGCCCCGGGCGTACCAATTATTTGCATTTCGAAACAGTTTAAAACGTTGGTGTATAAAAATATCATGGACCAAAAAGTAAGTAAGCCCATAGGCGAAAATTCCCAGTCCGATTGGAAGTCCAGCCCAAAAGCCGAAATAATTCCACCCAATAAAACATCCTATGCTCACCAAGGCATAAAACAGAAAAAAATAATCATTGCGCTCCCACCAACTGCCGTGGTCTTTTTTATGGTGGTCTTTGTGCAATTTCCACAAAAATCCGTGCATAATGTATTTATGGGTAAACCAAGCCATAAATTCCATGATGCAGAAAGTGGTTATAAAAATCAGTATCCAAAAAAGTGTGGTCATTGTTTGTTAATTCTGGTTTCGTTAATAAGGGATTTGGGATTAGGGAACTTTATCATCCATCATCCATCTCTACATGATTATTTCACCAAATTTAATTGATATTTAACGTAACTGCGGGTTAGAAGTCCCAATTTTTCTACATTTGGAACCCTTATTCTTTTGTTTTTTATTTCAATTGCGGGCGTTCCTTGTAATTTTTTCAATAGCCTTCTGTAATATCTATAGGCAACGAATACGCCAAGTTTGGCATCATTGGGCAAAAGTAGAATTCCCATATAGCCTTTGTTGAAGTTATCCTCAATTTCTGCAATAATTTTTTCTTTTGAAATTTCATCAAGCGCGTCAAGATTGGTATTTGGGAAATAGGAACGACTCAAATCCTCGTAATCCGCCTTTAGATCGCGAAGAAAATTTACCTTTTGAAACGCGGACCCTAAATTCATTGCGGCGTATTTTAATTCCTCGTATTTTTTTTCGTCCCCCTTTACAAAAACCTTGAGGCACATTAGTCCCACCACATCTGCCGAGCCGTATATATATTCCCTAAATTCCTCGTCGGTGGAGTAAACGGATTTTGAAAGATCGAGCCGCATGCTGTCCATAAAAGCCGTTATTAATTGCCGGTCCAAATTGTATTTGTAAACGGTATGTTGAAAGGAATTGAGAATGGGATTTAGGCTAATTTTGTCTTTTAATGCTTCCTCCAATGCCTCCTCGAACTTATTGAAAAGTTTTTCTTTTGGATAGTCGTGGAAGGAATCTACAATTTCATCGGCAAAACGGACAAATCCGTAAATATTATAAATATCCTGCCGAATGGAAGGCGCCAGCATCTTGGTAGCCAACGAAAAAGAAGTGCTATAGGTTTGAGTCACTTTTTTGCTACAATCAAAGGAGAGTATGTCGAAGGTTTCTTTCACTTTTTTAAGGTTTTTTCTATTAGCCCCGCAGTTAATTTTCCAGAAATTAGCGAAGGTGGTACCCCAGGGCCTGGTACCGTCAATTGCCCAGTGAAAAATAAGTTTTTCACTTTTTTGCTTTTAAGCTTAGGTCGTAAAAAGGCGGTCTGTAAAAGGGTATTTGCGAGACCGTAGGCATTTCCCTTATAACTATTATAGTCTGCAACAAAATTGTTTATACAATAGGACTCCTTAAATATAACGTAATTTTTTACCTCTTGGTTCGTGATTTTTTCAAAACGGTCAATAATTTTTTCGAAATATTCCTCACGTATTTCCGGAATATCATCCAGTCCTGGCGCGAGGGGAATTAGGAATATTCCGGCCTCATTCCCCTCGGGTGCTGCATTTTTATCTGTTATTGAAGGAAAGCTCGCGTAAAATAAAGGTTCTTCCGGCCATTCGGGAAAATCATAAATTTCCTGGGAATGTTTCTCAAAATCCACATCAAAGAAAAGGGTGTGATGCGCTACATTTTCCAATTTTTTGTTGAAGCCAACGTAAAACATTAGGGCAGATGGCGCAAAAGTTCTTTTATCCCAATATTTCTCTGAATACTGTCTAAACTGCTTATCCAACAAGGTTTCAGTGTGGTGATAATCTGCCCCGCTCAAAATTATGTCCGCCGCAATTTTCTCTCCGTTTATAATTAATGCCGAAGCCTTTCCATTTTCAACTTCTATTTTTTCAACATTTTGGGCTGTTTTTATTTCAACTCCCAACCCTTTCGCCAACTTTTCCATTCCCTCGACAACGGCATACATCCCATTTTTGGGATAAAACGTGCCTAGACCAAAATCGGCATAATTCATAAAGCTGTAAAAGGAAGGAGTGGCAGAAGGTTTGGCACCGAGAAACAGAACGGGGAATTCCAATATGGAAATAAGCTTGGGGTTGGTAAATTCCTTTCTAACTTCTTTGCTAATCGTACTGAAAAACTGTCCAACTTTTTTCATTGTGGCAGCAGTGATCAGCTCGAGGGGAGATACTCCGGGACGGTACACCAAATCTTTTATGGCTATATTATAATTATCCTGTGCTTGTGCCATAAATTTTTTGAGTTTTACGGAACTGCCGGGTTCTTCCTTTTCAAAAGCCTTCAGAATTGCCTCCAAAGTATCGCCTATTGAAATACTTTCTTTATTATTGAAATAAACAAGATATGCCGGATCCAGCTTTTGAACTGTATAATAATCCGTAACAGACTTATCGAAATCTGCAAAAAAGCGCTCGAAAACATCGGGCATCCAGTACCAGGTCGGGCCCATATCAAATGTAAACCCGTCTTTTGCAAATTGGCGCGCCCTCCCGCCAATGCTGGTGTTCTTTTCATAAATTGTAACCTTATGGCCGGCTTTCGCTAAATAACATGAAGCGGAAAGGGACGAGAAACCGGAACCAATTACAGCGATGTTCTTGTTCATATTGTTTAACAAATTTACATTTTATTTAAACAAAAATGAAGAATTGAGGAGAAATTAAGTTTTTGTTATGCTTTCCAACTGTTGGGTGAAGGAGGGGATATTTTTAAAAATTCGAATATTGGCGGGGGTTTTGCTAATATTATTTAATGCTTTATTGCCCATTACCCAAAGTTCGTATTGGGCGTTACTGCATAGCTTCTGCTGAAATTCCGATATATAATGGGCCAGGCTATCTTTTTCAAGATTTACGGTAAAGGAGGTAACGAAAATGATATTCTTTTTTTGCTCCAATATGTGTTTTAGGCTGTCCAACGGCAAATTGGCCCCCAAATAAAGGGTGTTGAAGCCTTGGCTAAGCAATTCATAATTGGCGTACAGTAGGCCTATTTCATGTATTTCGGAGTAGGGAAGGTAAAGCACAAATACAGGCAGATTCTTTTTTCGTTCTGTTTTTTGCGCTTCGGCACTTTTTTGGATTATTTTCTTTTTTATTAGCTCTGAAATGAAATGTTCGTGCGAGGGATCAATGGTGCCCGTATGCCATAGTATTCCTACTTCGTTGAGGAACGGGATAAAAAAATCGCTAAAAATTTCTCGGAAAGTCCGCGTCTGTTCCAAGTTTTGAATGGTCGATTCAAAAAGTTCCCCGTTGAAATCGAACATACAGGTTTTAAATACCTGAAGCGAATAATCCGGTTTTATGTTATTTTTTATCAGCGCCTCGATCTGGGAAGAATCGAGCTGCGCCAATTCAGAGATCTTCCGTCCCGACTTATACAGGTATGCAATGTTGAGAAGTTTCTTTAAATTTTCGAGATTGTATTTGCGGATGTTGGTATCCGTGCGTTCCGGCTCAAGAAGATTGTAGCGTTTTTCCCATATTCTAATGGTATGGGCTTTAATGTCTGAAAGGTTTTCTAGATCCTTTATGCCGAACTCAGTTTTGACCACAAAAAGAAGTTTACGTATTGAAATGTTAAAATACTAAAAAGAAATGGAATTTGTTTAAAAAAAACTCATTTTAATTAGACACTTTCAAAAAGGGGTTCATAATGAGTTCATTAAAGAAGAAATTTTGACAATAATTTAAATTTATAAAAGTGCCCGAAGAGGGACTTGAACCCTCACGCTCTTAAGAACACATGGCCCTCAACCATGCCTGTCTACCAATTCCAGCATCCGGGCCGGATTTGCCCTAAGGCAATATTCTGTCGAAAAAAAGTGAGTCTAAAAAAGACTATAATTTCCACGGGTGCAAATATAAATATTTTATAAACTTAGCCTTTAAGGGCAGGAATTTATTTTGAAAATTATTCCACAGTAAATCATGTAGGGGTTTTCAATTGTATTCCCTTATTTTTTTTCTTTTCGAAAAGTTGAGGGTTGCACTCCATATTCTTCCTTGAAGATTCTGGAAAAATAGCTTTTACTGGAAAGGCCCAATTTATAGACGATCTCAGACATAGTATCATCTGTTTTTATCAATAAATCCTTAGCCAATTCCAAGCGCGCGTCAAATACATATTGATTTACGGTTTTATGGTACAGATTTTTAAATCCCTCCTGCAATTTGGAAGCATTGAGCCCCGTAAGATCGGTAAGCTGTGCCATTGATTTATAGGTGGCCAAATTATTGTGGATATAATCAGCGGCTCGAGCAATGCCGTCCCGCTCATTTCTCCTAAGTACATTCCGATTTTTTTCCTGTTTTTGGTCATCCAAATATTGGGAAATTTGTTGCACCAAAGTTTGGTAAGCGATACTTTCCATAAATATCATATACAAAAAACCGCTTCCATCAAAATCTTCAATATTTTTGAAAAGATCCGCCATTTTCAAGCTATAGTCCCCTTCATAATAAAAAGAGTCCCTGGCATCTATATCCTGAAATAGCTTTTTTAGGGTAGCATCCATGCCATCATGCCTATAGGCCGATTTTTCGTTGAACCTTTTTCTGTCTATTTCAAGACTGTAAATGGTGGTATGGACGTCTTTTTTGAAATTGAGGATATGGCCATTCCTGTCATTACTGGAAACAATGGCATTTTGAAATTTATGAAGTACATGCGTTTTCGGGTCGTTCTCAAATCGGTGGTTTATATTTCCGGTGAGTACATATAAAAACTTTAAGGGGTGTACCTTATTTACTATAAACTGTATTTCAGTATCCTCATTAAACGTACAGTTATACTGGATAATGCCCAAACCGCCGTCAAAATTGCTGCCGCTGATTTTTCCTGTCCCGATTCTTTCCGGCAATTCCAGAAAGTGCTCGTGGAAATTCATTTGTGGTTCAGTCTTGAATTCATGGGCTATATCACTGATTACTTCATCTAATGGCAAGGAAGCTACTTGTATGGTTCGCATTGTTTAAGGGTTAATAGGTTGTTGTTATAAAGTTATTCAGAATCGATAAAAAATCAAAATATCAGAAAGGACTTTTTCGGAAAGCGCACACAAAAGCAAGCTCCAAAAACCCCCAAAAAAGTGGGTGGGGCATTGCGCGAAGCGGGCGGGCCTAATCTAAAATCTCGTAGTGAATTGGCTTAAAACTGCCACCGTTGCTATCTTCAGCCGAGCAGGCGGTGAGTGCAACGATAAGATCCATTTTTGCTTCAAGTATAACATAATCGCCTGCTTTGGTCAGCGGCGGCAGGACGCTCAATTTTCCATTGGCATCAAATTGCACGTTCATAAAAATGTTAAAGGCCGTTGGAACATCATCGGGAGTGATTCCATAGGGTTCCAAATTGGTATAAAGATTTTCAAAACAACTGGGGTGATATTCACTTTTTCCGTACATAATCTGAAAGGTCTCGGGGCTGCAAGGAGCTAGAAGAAAGTCATTGCGACCATTGGTATCCTCCAGTATTTTCATCATTTTCTGGCTGCGGTTGCTCCATAGATAATTTCCTTTGGTAATGAGAATGCTTTCCTCAAAATCCAAGGTTTTCCCTGAAGAGATTTTTTCTCTTATATCCTTCGCATTAAACAGCACCATATCACTTACCTGTTCCCCTTGTGGGTCAATTACCTTTAACTTTTCCCCTTTTTTTAATTTGAAAGCGGTTCCGCTTTGCTTTTCAATTGTTTGTGTCATGTTGTTTTTTTATAAGAGCGCTCAAATTTTGGGCGGGACACCCTTGGGCATCTAACTGGTTAGTTATATTATCGATATCTTTTTTTTCAAAGCCTTGATGCAGTTTCGATATTCCTACTACTTTTTGTGGCTCTAGCCAAAACCCTGTAATTCCCCTGAAATTTTCATCCCACACCTCGGCAGAAATTTTATTTCGGTCCATGGGATTTTGCTTATCTTTTTCAAAGTGGAATAGAAGTTTATCAAGACATTTTTGAAGTTCATGCGCAGTCTGCATTTTTACCTTCCCATTCACATGTACGGCCGTATAATCCCAAGTAGGGATATCGGGCTCGGCATACCAAGAAGAGGAAACATAGGCGTCCGGACCCGAAAAAATAATGAGCATTTCCATTCCATCGTGAAGTTGCGCACACATTGGGTTGTGATTTGCCACATGGGCGAAAAATCTATAATTTTCCGAACTGCCTTCAATTAAAACAGGAACGTGGGTAGCCAACAATCTTCCGCCATTGATTACAATTATGGCGAAGGGATTGGTATCCATTAAATCATAAATAAATTGGGCCTCGTTGTTTTTATACTTTTCGGGTTGGTACATGTGGGATGATAATTTTAGTGAAAGTTACTACTTTTCAATTTTTGAATAATAGGAGTAAGCCACTTTTACGCATTATCTTTGGAATGGAATGGGCATTTCCAAGCCTCGCCAATATTTCTTCCACTGTATTGTTTTGCCTCACTGCTTTCGCCAAAATCCTCGAGCACGGGATTTATATTTCCTTGAAGAGCGGTGTCGCGTTCTCGTATTTTGTCCCGTACTTTATGGTAGGCACCCATTTCACGTAATTTTTCAAACTGCCAATGTAAGTTGAAAACCATTGTGGTGTAAGGAGCTTGTCGTGCCATCCGCGAACTTTCGGGGTGCATACCCACAACATAAAATGCGCGGCCGCCAATACTGAAGCTGAAATTGCTGCTATTGGGGTCGTTGCTCACTCTCGGATCCCATTCTACGGTATCTTTTTCATGGATAAACTGCAATTGCCTCCATAATAGGTTTTCAAATTCAATTTCGGAAACCACCGAATTATTGGGAAATACGGCAATAAAAGTTTTGAATTTATTGTCCGCAAAATTATAATTGGCTATATATTTTTCCAGATCATCCAATATTTTTTGGGCGGCAGTTTTGCTACCGAAACCTTCGTATAAATTAATCTCAAAATCACCCATGGCAAAGACGGTATTGGCCATTATGCAAGGATGTTCTTTTTCAATAATAAATTCCCGGAAATCTTGTTCAATCTTTTTTGAATAAGAACACCTTTCTGCGGTATGTTGGATAGCTTCCATTATTTTTTTATTTTGAAAATACTACCGAAACATAAAAGATAGTAGCAGTTTAAGATTTAGTTATTACAGGTTTAATACGCCTTTAACTTAATTTTAGGGATAGTGTTATTCTCGATCCTGATAGAGCAACATTAGCACCAGCATTGCTACATTCAGCAGGAATGAAATCCCGTTTGTAATTATAATGGGGAGATCGTTTTTTATAAACCCATAAACCGTCCACAAACCCACTCCGGTAATGAGTATGCCAAACATAATTGGCGAAACATCCATCACTTTTTTAGTCTTTAGGGATTTTATCAATTGGGGTACAACAGCCACAGTTGTACAGGCCCCGGCTATAAAGCCTAAGATTTCGGTTCCTTCCATATTTATTTTATCACATCCTTTAACAGCCATTCTTCAAGTTCCACGGAATCATCATTGGCATGCATTACCACTATATCGCCCGTTGTTTCAAAAATCACAGCCCTAACCTGGGAAAGCTTTATAACATTGGCCTCTCGGAGTTTAGAGCGCAAATCGCCTTTTGTTACACGAGCTTTTTTCAAATTGTCCTCAAGAATATTCGGACCGTCCATCAATAAAAGGGGAGTATTATCAATTGTTTTTCTGAATATTTTATACCGTCTAAAAAATGCTGCGGAAAGCTGAAGAAGGTATAGCATAAACAACCCCAATATGCCTTGAGGCAATGACACGGAGGAGGATAAAATAGTGGTTGCAATTATAGAACCCACTGCTACGGTCATGGCAAAGTCAAAACTGGACATTTTGCTGAAACTTCTCTTTCCAAAAATCCGGGTAAAAATAATTACCGCAAGATATATTCCTACGGCACAAATAATTACCCCCCAAAATGTAGTTTGCGAAATATTAATCCATTTTTCCATAATCATGTTTTATAAAAAAACCCGTCTCGATAACGGGTTTTTGTTAATTGCTTTCGGTCTTAAATAAGCCGTTATCATTCAAATGTTATTGTAATGAAATCTTATAAAAGGTAAGTTTTTACCTTACTCTTCCTCTCTTCTATCAGCCTTTTGTTTGAATCCCTTTTCAGTAGAATTATCTTTTTCACTGTGGACGCTTTTGCTGCCACGTGCGGCTTTGGTGCTGGAATCAGGAATTTTTTCGTTGTTGCCCTTGTTGTCGTTCGGTTTTGAATCCATAATATTTTTTTTTGATTAAATAGAAACCCACGATTGTGGATTGTTATTTTAAAACTAATCATTCCAAAATTTCGACTTAACCTCTTTATGAAAAATTTAGCGTAGAATATGCTTTTGCGTCAAACAAATAACGGATTACACAAATGAACTACTAGCAAGGCAATGGCAAATATTAATAGGAATAAAACTCAAAAAACCATCCTAGATGGATGGTTTTTATGGCTAATTCTATTTATCATTTAGTTTGTTTTATTTCCTTTTAAAGGAAAAATAAATTTTTAGTCACTTCGCCATAGGTACCTCCTTATTGTTTTAAGTTTATTACAAAATTAAAGTTATACTACCGTCATTTCTAATGGTTTAAATATAAAAATTAATACAAATCGCACTTTTATTCTTATTTTCACTTATTCTTTAGTTATAAAAAGTTGTAACGAAATTAATGCAGCCTTTGCTATTCCTAATCTCAATGATAAATGTCATTTACCCGAACAATGAAGTTCACTACATTGGCATGAAAAATCTTAATTAACACTTCTGTCGTGGCACATCTAAAATGAAACTATCCTTGGAAACCTTAGAGAAAAAATTCTTCCTCGGCTATATTATAAATATGGCTGTGGTTGTGGCAATAGGATTCATCTACATTAGGCAAGTTTCCTACGTAGCCAATGAATTTTGGTATTTGCTTTCCCTTGCGCTAATCGTACTTTCGTTGGCCATGTTGACTATTGTATTTTTTATGCTGAAGGCCCAAATAAAAGCAAAAAAACAAGCTTCCGATAAATTATTGAAAAATGAAAAGTTATTGGAATCGATAATCAATAATACTACAAACGCTATTTCGGTTAAAAAAATCAATGGAGAATACATACTGGTTAACAAAAAATTCCAGTCGCTTTTTGAGGCAGATGGCAAAAATTTGGTGGGTAGTACCAACCATGATTTTCTCCCCAAGGAAATTGCCGATAGGTACCGCAGTGCCGATTTAGAAGTGGTAAAAACAGAAAAAGAGATTCAGTTGGAAGAAGTGATCCAGCAGGCCGATGGCCAGCACACCTATCTCTCCGTTAAATTTCCCTTGTTCGATCTATCCAATAGAATTTATGCAATTGGAAATATTTCTACAGATATCACTGAAAGAAAGGCAGTCCAGGAATCATTGAAAGCTGCGGACACTTTTTTCAATATGTCCATAGATGGTTTTATTATAGCATCGGAAACTACTTTTTTAAAAATAAATCCTTCCTTGGGAAAACTTTTGGGGTATACTAATGAGGAACTTTTAGGAAAACCGTTCATTTCGTTTATAGTTCCCGAAGACGTTGCTAGAACGCAAAAGAATATCGCCAAACTTGAAAAGGGAGCTGCCTTGGTAAATTTCAAAAATAGATGGATTTGTAAAGATGGCAGCATAAAATGGCTTTCATGGAATGCCGCGGCAGATAAGGCCACCGGGCTGTTATATGCCATTGCCCGCGACATTACCGAAAAGTTGAAGCTAGAGGAGGAAGAAAAAAAGGCGGTAAACGATTTATATGAAAACCAACAGAAACTCAATACAATTCTGGAAAATGTAAGTGATGGTGTATTGGTAATAAATCCAAAAAAAGAGGTTGTTTTGGCAAATTACATGGCACACGAGCTATTTGGAACCGATAAGGAAGCAAATATGTCTGCAGATTTTTCAAACCATTTTAAAATATATTATCCTGATGGAAAGGAAACATTCCCCGCACAGGATCTCCCTTCCGAACGTGGCCTAAAAGGTGAAATAACCGACAATATTGAAGTGGTTCTCGAAGATTTACAGACCAATAAAAAAAGACGTTTATTATTGAGCGGAAGACCGATCATTGATAATAAAGACCAGGTAATTGCCGCGGTCGTAACCCTTAACGATATTGGAAAATATAAAAAAATGGAAGAGAAACTAAAGCAAACAGAGCTAAAGTACCGGAAACTGATTGGTTATAGAAACAGCTGACGCTAATAATGTTTGCCTAAGGCTTATCCTTGGACTCAAAAATAATTTTATATAGAAAATTGGATATCTGATAACCGTCATAGATATCTTCTTTTTTGCACGCTATTTTTGGGTTTGGAGTTTGTTCAATTTTAAAAAATAACGCGATGGACTCAATGGACAACAAAGATGTTTTATTACGCCTTAACAACGAAGTTTTATGGTGGAAAGCGCAAATTGGATTTGTGGAAACCGATATTTTATTTATCAACAGATTGCTGAATTCTAATGCATTTGATGATAATCCAAACCTTTTTGAAAATCTGCAAAAATTTGGGCATCAAATTAAAATAGAAATGCGGCAATTGAATAACATTAAGTTAGAAATTGACAGCTATCAAAATAAACTGGAAGGGCTGAAGGAATGTGACGATCTATCGTGTGATGCCACTTATGTAAAGAACCAAGAATTAATGAAAAATAATTTTGAAATGTTTTTAAAAAATTTTTCAGATTTCAAATTAAAGGTTTTCAATTATACGGGATGTATTTTGAGAAAACCTATCCAATAAATCTTAATTAACTGATATATATCATATTTAATTTCCTGATTGCCAGTTACCTTTATTTATAAAATTTTGTTTAACCATAAAATAAATAGTCATGTCACTTATTAAATTTAATCCAAGGAGGGTGCCCATGGTTAGAAACGGATTTTTTAACCTATTGGATACTGATGATTTCTTCAATGCTCCTGTCTGGAAGGGAGATTTGGAAGAACCCGCAATGAACGTAAAGGAAACAAAAACAGGATTTGAGGTAGAACTGGCTGCCCCCGGATACGATAAGAAGGATTTTGAGGTTTCCGTTAATGAAGGATGCCTCACTGTTTCAGCAGAAAAATCTAGCTCGGTCGAGGAAAAAGAAGAAGAATACACCCGCAAGGAATTTAATTATTCCTCCTTCAATAAATCTATCTCTCTACCTGAAAATGTTGAGGACGGTAAAGTGAAGGCAACCTATAAAGATGGAATACTAAAATTGGATATCCTAAAGAAAAAAGAGTCAAAACAAAAAGTAAAAAAAGTTATTGAAGTAGGATAATCTTTAAATGAATCCATAGGTGTTATAAACTCAAGGTGATAAGTAATTGTCTTGAGTTTTTTTATACTTTAATCTCATTTTAATATGGAATATTATTTAAGGTATTAGCGTTGCGAAGGAAAAAATCCGGAAATTTTAATTAAACTTTTATAAGAAAATCAAACAAAAATGGCTCCTGAAAACTATAATATAAGCGGGCTTACCGAAGAGCAAGTCCTTGAGGCCCGAAAAAAATACGGCCGCAATATTTTAGAATTTAAGAAAGAAAACGGATTCCTCTATGTTCTAAAAAATCTTGTGAAGGAACCCATGGTCATTCTTCTCTTGGTTACTTCTTCCGTTTATTTTATTACCGGAAATAGTGGCGATGGTATTTTTCTGGCCATAGCAATTGTTCTGGTATCTGCAATCTCGCTATATCAGGATTCCCGAAGCAGAAAAGCTTTGGAAAAATTGAATACCTACACCCAGCCAAACTGCAAGGTGATTAGAAATGGCAAGGTAACGGAGATTAAAAGTGCCGAATTGGTCGTCGGGGATAGTATGATGGTGGAAGAGGGAACTACCATTCCCGCAGACGGAATTATTGTGCACTCAAATGATTTTTCAGTAAACGAATCCATCCTCACGGGAGAATCCTTTTCTGTTGCAAAAAATCAAGCAGCAGGGAATAATGAAATATATATGGGAACGATGATAGCCGGTGGCCTGGCCATTGCCACCGTAACCCATATTGGCAACAATACCCAACTAGGAAAAATCGGAAAAAGTCTTGAAGAGGTAAAGGAAGAAAAGACGCCATTGGAAATACAGATAAACAATTTTGTAAAAAAAATGGTAGTAGCGGGGGTAGCCATTTTTTTATTGGTTTGGGTACTTAATTATTTCAGGTCCTATAATTTTCTGGACAGTCTGCTCAAAGCGTTGACACTGGCTATGAGCATTTTGCCTGAAGAAATTCCCGTAGCCTTTACAACCTTTATGGCAATGGGGGCGTGGAGGCTTATGAAGATGGGAGTTGTTGTAAAACAAATGAAAACGGTCGAAACCTTGGGAAGCGCCACCATTATCTGTTCAGATAAAACGGGGACCATTACTGAAAATAAAATGAGTCTCGCAAAATTGTTTAGCATTGGCACGGGTAAAATAACCGCTACCAATGAAAATTTAAATAGCGAAGAAAAGGATCTGGTACGAACCGCGATGTGGGCGAGTGAGCCTATTCCTTTTGATCCTATGGAGAAAGCATTGCACGAAAGTTATGCGAAAAACTTCAAAATTGATGAGCGGCCGGATTATAAAATGTTCCACGAATATCCATTGGATGGGAAACCGCCAATGATGACCCACATTTTTCAGAATAATTCCGGAGATAGAATAATCGCCGCCAAGGGTGCCCCCGAAGCTTTGTTGAAAGTATGTAAACTTACCGCTGAAGAAATAAAGGAAATAGAAGATGCCATAAATATTCTATCCAATGACGGTTACCGTATTTTAGGCGTAGCGCAGACCACTTTCCCCGGTAATGATTTTCCTGCTAAACAACAGGATTTTCAATTTAACTTTAAAGGTTTGGTTGCCTTTTATGATCCGCCAAAGAAAAATATACAATCTGTTTTTGAAGATTTCGAAACCGCCGGGATAAATGTTAAAATAATTACGGGCGATAATGCGGCAACGACCATGGCCATCGCAAAACAAATTCAATTTAAAGGCTATGAACACTGCATCTCCGGCGAAGAATTAATGAAAATACCAGCCGCGAAATTACCACAAACCGTATCGGAAACCCAGATTTTTACACGTATGTTTCCCGAGGCAAAACTCAAGATCATCAATGCCCTAAAGGAAAATGGTGAAGTGGTAGCTATGGTGGGCGATGGGGTAAATGATGGTCCGGCACTAAAGACGGCACACATTGGTATCGCGATGGGTAAAAAAGGAACCGAAATAGCAAAGGATGCAGCTTCACTAATATTGGTAAGCGATGATTTGTCAAAAATGGTGGAAGCCGTGGCCATGGGCAGAAAAATATATTCCAACCTTAAAAAAGCCATTCAGTATATTATTTCCATCCATATTCCCATCATACTTACCGTTTTTATCCCGTTGGTTTTGGGGTGGGTATATCCCAATATTTTTACGCCCATCCACATAATTTTATTGGAATTGATTATGGGCCCAACCTGTTCCATTGTTTATGAAAACGAACCCTTGGAAAAAGATTTAATGCTTCAAAAACCCCGTCCTTTTTCCAGTACTTTTTTCAATTGGAGCGAACTATTGACGAGCGTGATCCAGGGACTGGTAATTACCGTGGGTGTGTTGGCAGTTTATCAAATTGCGGTATATAACAACCACACTGAAGATGTCACCCGCACAATGGTATTTACTGCACTTATAACCGCCAACATTGCCTTGACTTTTGTAAACCGTTCCTTTATTTATTCAATTTTCACCACTTTTAAATATAGAAATAACATGGTTCGCATCATCGTGGGCATTACCGTTGCTATTACATTATTGCTTCTTTTTGTGCCGCCATTAACCAATTTCTTTGGATTTGAAAGACTTCACCCAAACCAAATTGGAATAAGTGTGGGTATTGGCGTGCTGAGTGCTTTGTGGTATGAAGCGGTAAAATGGTGGAAACGCCAAAAAAATTCTAATAAATCCACGCCCGAACAGGGGTTTTAAGTTATTGGAAACTAGCGTAAAGACTGATTATTGTCATTGTTAAAATTTTATTTCAGAAGTAATTTTAGGTAGTCTTTAATTTAAACCTAAACCTAAAAATTATGAAGAAGTACAGTTTTTTGCTCATGGCAGCAGTCCTGCTATTTTCCTTTCAAGTGAAAGCACAGGAAAAATGGTCTGTAGAGTTCAGACCGGGACTTAACTTTCCAACGAATGATCTAAGCAACACCGACACGAAAATTGGGTATGGCTTTGAGGTTACAGGAGCCTACAAGATTATGCCGCATCTCGCTGTTTATGGTGGTTGGGGCTGGAACCAGTTTAAGGGCGAAGATAAATTCAGCAACGAAGACGTTACTTTTGAGGAAACCGGTTACACTTTTGGTTTTATGTTTATACACCCCATCGGTGCCTCCCCGTTTTCTTTTATAGGTCAGGCCGGGGCCATTTACAATCACATAGAATTGGAAAACAATGCTGGCGATATTACTTCAGATACAGGCCATGGTTTTGGATGGCAAGTTGGCGCGGGGGTTGATTATAAATTTGCTCCAAAACTGCATTTAAGACCGATGCTCAGGTATCGAGGCCTTTCTAGGAATTTGGATATTGAAAATGTTTCGTCCAACATTAAGCTAAATTATATTTCATTCGGAATTGGATTGGCAATGGTATTTTAATACTGTAACTGGGCATTCCGTAATAATTTCAACAATTTATTTATATGAAAATTGCCTTCGCCATCCTACTTTTTATTCACGGACTTATCCATTTGATGGGGTTTTTAAAAGCCTTTGGCTTTGCGAAAATCCCCTCATTTTCGCATACTTTCTCCAAAGCGGAAGGCCTATGGTGGCTTGCGGTGGCAATGTCTTTTGTATTTATTGCAATACTTTTTTTGATGAAAAACAACCTTTGGTTTTGGTTTGCCCTAGCAACGGTTGTAATCTCACAAATTTTGATCATAATGAATTGGCAGGATGCAAAATTTGGAACACTTGCCAATTTAATTGTGTTGGTCATTGCAATATTGGCGGCCGCCAGCTGGAATTTTGAGGGACAATACAAAAACGATATAGCCCAATCTTACGGAAATACCTCCATTTCGGAAGAAATAGTCACAGAAAAGGATATTGAAAATCTCCCCATTCCTATTCAAAATTATTTGAAGTATGTTGGTGTTATCGGCAAGCCAAAAATTAGTAATGCGAAAGTTATTTTTAAGGGGGAAATGCGCGAAAGGGGAAAGGAATGGTTTGCTTTTACTTCTGAACAATACAATTTTTTTGAAAGTCCCACCCGACTGTTTTTTATGAAGGCGAATTTTAAAGGCCTGCCAACGCAGGGCTACCATCGTTATAAAAATAGACAGGCTTCTATGGATATAAAATTGCTTTCCCTTTTTCCGGTAGTAAATATTAACGAACCCGAAATGTACAAAACGGAAACCGTAACCTTTTTTAACGATATGTGCCTATTTGCGCCCGCGGCTTTCATTGATGCCAAAATTGAATGGGAAACCATCGATGCAGGCACGCTATAAAAGCAACTTATTCCATTAATGGAGATACGAACATTTCGGCAATATTGTATTTCAACGCAAAAGGGCAATTAATAAATTTTGTTTCGAACGATAGGATGGATGTAAATTCAAAACAGACCATTCCTTTTTCCACACCAGTACATAAATACGGCAAAATCAATGGTTATAATTTACCTGTTGTGGCGGATGCCGTTTATCATTTTCCCGATGGCGATTTTGTTTATGGAAAGTTTTATTTACAGGATATTCAGTATAATTTGAAAAATTCCAACTGAAGAAATGGCTAGTTCAAAAAAAGATAAACTTCTATTAATAAAAACCACACATACCGTTATTTGGCTTTTTTTCAATGTGGTAATTTTCTATCTTTTATACGCTGCGATTGCTGACAAAATAGACATTTGGGTGTGGATATGTATCGGTCTTGTTGTGGTAGAAGGACTGGTATTGCTGGCTTTCAAAATGTTTTGTCCGCTCACGGTTTTAGCTCGAAAGTATTCCGATTCCACCAAGGCCAACTTCGATATTTTTCTTCCCAATTGGTTGGCCAAATACAATAAATTAATTTATACAACTATATTCCTCATTGCTGTATTTATTGTTATTTATAGATTGGTTTTTGATTGAATTTTCCTCAAAACACAATTGTCACAAAGGCAATAGATTAATGATTTATGTCATTTTAAATGGTATGCGCCGGTGGTATATTTGGGTTTTCCGGTTTCTATGAACAAAGCAAACCCCATATTAACGCGCACCAAATTATTTTTTGCTGAAATTGGCGACATGACATTTTTTGCCGGAAGATTTTTTCGGGAAGCGTTTAGCCCTCCTTTTGAATTTAAGGAACTGCTCCGCCAATGTTATAATATGGGCAATCGCTCCTTTTTATTAGTGGGAGTCACCGGGTTTATCTTGGGTTTGGTTTTCACCCTGCAATCACGTCCCACATTAATGCAGTTTGGCGCCCAATCCTGGATGCCATCAATGGTGAGTATTTCCATTGTTCGCGAAATTGGGCCCGTAATAATCGCGCTAATCTGTGCCGGCCGTATTGGCTCAGGGATCGGCGCGGAACTTGGCTCGATGCGCGTAACGGAACAGATTGATGCCATGGAAGTTTCGGGCACCAACCCTTTTAAGTATTTAGTGGTTACACGCATTGCGGCCACCACCTTAATGTTGCCATTGCTGATTATTATGGGCGACGCGGTTGCACTTTTGGGCTCGGCCATTATTGAAAACTTAAAGGGTGAGGTTTCGTATATGCTATATTTTAACCAAGTTTTTAATGCCCTCACTTTTGGCGATTTAATACCTGCAACCGTAAAATCCTTTTTCTTTGGTTTTGCCATTGGCTTGGTGGGTTGTTATAAGGGATATAATTGCTCCAAAGGAACCGTGGGAGTGGGGGAGGCCTCAAATGCAGCCGTGGTCTATACCTCTATGCTGCTATTTGTAATAGATTTTATAGCCGTTTTTGTAACCGATATATTTTTTGAAGTATAAATGGATTCTGAAAAAAACATAAAACCCGTTCTGGAATTGAAAAATCTTCACAAAAGTTTTGGGGACAATCACGTGTTGAAGGGTTTTAACCTAAAGCTTTATGAAGGAGAAAATTTAGTGGTAATGGGGAAATCGGGTTCCGGGAAATCGGTGATGGTAAAGTGTTTAGTGGGGTTAATGGAACCTGACAGCGGAAGCATAACCATAAAAAATCAAGATATCACAACTTTGGGGCAAAAGGAATTGGATCTGTTACGAACGGAAATTGGGTTTCTATTTCAAGGAAGCGCTTTATACGATTCCATGACGGTTCGTGAAAACCTTGAATTTCCTTTAAGAAGGCACAAGGAAAAGTTTAAAAATAAAAGTACCGAACCATTAATTGTTGAAGCACTCGAAAATGTGGGTTTGGCAAATGCAATAGATTTAATGCCCGCTGAACTTTCCGGCGGAATGCAACGAAGGGTGGCTTTGGCCAGGGCGTTGATACTGAGGCCCAACATTATTATGTATGACGAGCCTACAACGGGCCTGGACCCAATTACGGCCAAGGAAATAATTTTGCTTATGCGAAATATTCAAAAAAAATATCACACCTCCTCCCTTATTATCACGCACGATGTGGACTGTGCACGGGTAATCTCGAACCGGATGATTTTGTTGGTAGATGGAATCAATTATGCCGAAGGAACTTTTGCGGAACTTTCAAATTCGAAGGATCCCCAAATTCAGGCATTCTTTAAAAATTAATGTTATGGGAAAATCAACTTCACAAAAAATAAGAGTCGGCGTTTTTGTTGTTGTGGGAACAATTTTACTTGTTGCCGCACTTTATTTCATCGGAAACCAACAGCATTTGTTCAGTAAAAATATTGAGCTCTACGCCACTTTTGGAAACGTAAATGGGCTAACCTTGGGCAACAATGTGCGCTATTCAGGAATTAACGTCGGCACGGTGAGCAAGATTGAAATGATTGAGGAAGGAACCATCACCGTTCAAATGAAGGTGGAGGCGAAAACCTCGCGATTTATTAAAAAGGACGCCATAGCCTCCATCGGCTCCGATGGGTTGGTAGGGAGTATGGTGGTAAATATCATCCCGGGAAAAGTTGCAAATGCAAAACCTGTCACGATGGGTGATACCATTCAATCTTACAGTAAAATTGGCGCCGATGATATGCTTTCCACACTAAATACCACCAATGAAAATGCCGCTTTATTGACAGCAGATTTGTTGAAAATAACCAATAAAATCCTCGAGGGCAAAGGTACCTTCGGGGCGTTGGTTACAGATACCTTGCTGGCGCAGGATTTAAGACAGACAGTGGTAGAGCTCAAAAAAACCACGGTGGGTACTTCTGCGGTAATTTCCCAAATCAATACTATTATTTCAAAAGTTAATTATGATGAGAGTGCTGCAGCGGTGCTTTTGAGCGATACCGTTTCTGCCAACCAAATAAAAAGAGTATTTACCAATCTTGAAAAATCGAGTAATGACATTAATGAAATAACCAAAAATCTGGATGCTTACATTACGGAAATAAAATCGGGAAATGGAACCTTGAATTATGTTACCCAAGACGAGGTTTTGGTGAAAAATATTGATTCTACCATGTTTAACATAAAAGAAGCCGCAGAGAAGCTGAACGAAAATATGGAAGCCCTAAAACACAATTTTCTATTCCGTGGATATTTTAGGAAACTGGAGCGACAGGAAAAAAAGGAAACCAAGGAAAACTGATTTTAATTTGATATTTTCGTTCGTTACCAAAAACCGACTAACATTTTTGCCATGCTTGAAAATTTAAAAGAAAACTTTGCCCATATTTTTGAAGACGCTCTCCTTGAAGAGATAAACGAAGTGGGGGTTATAAAAAAAGTAAAGGAAGGCGAAAAACTAATAGAGATTGGTGATTACGTGCGCTCTATGCCCTTACTGATTTCCGGGGCGATAAAAATTTTGCGGGAAGATGATGATGGCGATGAACTGTTACTGTATTTTTTGGAACGTGGCGATACCTGCGCAATGACCTTGACTTGCTGTTTGGGACAGACAAAAAGCGAAATTCGTGCCATTGCAGAACTTGACACAACCTTGATTATGATTCCCATCCAAAAAATGGAGGAATGGACTGGCAAATATAAAAGTTGGCGCAATTTCGTATTCCAAAGTTACCACGCCCGCCTTACCGAAATGCTTGAAACCATTGATAGCATTGCGTTTTTAAAAATGGATGAGCGCTTGGTGAAATACCTTCAGAACAAACAAAAAGTCACCAATGACCCCTTGATTAATTCCACACATCAGGAAATTGCCTATGAACTTCACACCTCCCGTGTAGTGGTTTCGCGCTTGTTGAAAAAACTGGAATCTATGGGAAAAATTGAACTTTACAGGAATAGTATTAAAATAGTTTCGCTTTAAATTTCAAGCTTGGCGCGCTATCATATAAAGGGTTTGGAATGTAACTTTTGTTACTGCCAAAACCATTTTCCAATGGTATCTTTATAGGTAAATATTAAAGGAATGAATTATGGAAAATCAAGAGATTAATGCAATGACATCAATGCCCAGAATTGGCGATACAGCGCCAGATTTTACGGCCAAAACTACCAAGGGCGATATTAAACTTTCAGAATTTGCAAAGGACAAATGGATTGTAATGTTTTCGCACCCAGCAGATTTTACGCCCGTTTGCACCACCGAGATGAGTGGTTTTGCAATTCGTAAACCCGAATTTGACGCACTTGACACAGAGCTTTTAGGATTGAGCATTGACAGTATCCACGCCCACTTGGGATGGGTTAGCAATGTGCGCGAAAAAACGGGGGTTTATTTCGACTTCCCCATTATTGCCGATATTGATATGAAGGTTTCCAAAAAATATGGAATGTTGCAGCCCAATGAAAGTGAAACCGCCGCGGTTAGGGCAGTTTTCTTTATAGATCCAAAAAAGAAGATTAGGTTAATAATGTACTATCCGCTGAATGTGGGTAGAAATATGGATGAAATCCTGCGCGTGCTCGAAGCTTTGCAAACATCAGATAAATATGGTGTCGCAATGCCCTTGGATTGGAAAAAAGGTGACAAGGTAATCGTGCCGCCACCCAAAACCTTAGATGAGATGGAAGCGCGTTTAAAAGATGATTCCGTAGAAAAAATTGATTTTTATCTGGCGAAAAAATCGCTGTAATAATTAAAAATAAACCCATGAAATTAATTGCATCCATTATTTTGGGAAGCATTTTAGTTGCCTGCAATACTTCCAATAAGGATAAGTATAGCAATATTCAAAATGATTCGAAAGATTTGGCAATAGCGCAACAGCAAGAACATCCCGGCAAGAAGCTGATGGAAAACAATTGTTACGCCTGCCACAATCCGAAGACTGCGGAAGAAAATATGATTGCCCCGCCCTTTGCTGCGGTGAAGATGCGGTATAAGGCTGGGGCCACTTCAAAGGAAGAGTTTGTAGCTGCAATGGTCGATTGGGCCAAACAACCTTCAGAAGAAAAGTCGAGGATGCCCGGCGCGGTTAAAAAGTTTGGGTTGATGCCCTACCAGTTTTTTCCCGAGAAAACAATAGAAGAGATTGCGGCCTATATTTTTGAAAACGATATAGAAGAGCCCGAATGGTTTGAGGCGCATTACCAAAAAATGCACGGCAATATGAAGGGAAATATGGGTCGTGGAAAAGGAAGATAAAATTTATGGAGGGTAACGAAGCTTTTTGGAGCGAAAGATATAACAGTGGGGAGACGGGTTGGGATATTGGCCATATCTCCACGCCCTTAAAGGAATATATAGACCAACTTTCAAATAAAAATCTGAAAATATTGATTCCCGGCGGTGGCAATTCATACGAGGCGGAATATCTTTTTGAGAGGGGATTTTCAAATGTTTTTGTGGTGGATATTTCTTCCGTTCCCTTAAAAAATTTTGCGGAGCGCCTGCCATCATTTCCAAACGAACATCTTTTGCACTCAGACTTTTTTGAATTGGAGGATACTTTCGATCTTATTTTGGAGCAGACATTCTTTTGTGCGCTGAACCCATCCCTTCGGGAAAGGTATGTGAATAAGATGGACCAATTATTAAAGCCCGGCGGGAAACTCGTCGGTCTTCTATTCAACATTCCCCTCAATTCCGATCAGCCGCCTTTTGGTGGAAATAGAGAGGAATATATTTCCCTTTTTTCGGAAAAATTTAAAATTGAAAAAATGGAAACTGCCTATAATTCCATTCCGAAACGAAATGGAAATGAACTCTTTTTTATACTTAAAAAACCATAATTCTTTAGTAGCTTTCTTTTTTAAATAACTGAATCAAAAAATAGCATAATGAAAATAAAACAATTTGAATATAAGCCGCTCTCCCATTATTCCTACGCCATAATAAACGACGGAAAGATGGCTTTGGTAGATCCAGAAAGAAACCCGATGCAGTACTACAAATATGCAGAGGAAAATGATGCCGAAATTGTTGCCGTTTTTGAAACCCATCCCCATGCCGATTTCGTGAGCTCCCATTTACAGATACATAAGGAAACGGGCGCCACTCTTTATTGCAGTAAAAAAATGGGGGCAGACTACCCACATAAAGCATTTGATGATGGCGATACCATAACAATGGGCAATACCGTTTTTAGGGCCATAAACACCCCGGGACATTCCCCAGATAGTATCACCATCGTTGCCACCGAAGAAAACAAAATTGCCCTTTTTACGGGCGATACATTATTCGTGGGCGATGTAGGCCGTCCGGATTTGCGCGAAAAGGCGGGCCATATGAAAGCCAAACGGGAAGATCTGGCAAAGATGATGTACGATACCATTCAAAATAAATTTACCGATTTGCCCGATACCGCCTATGTATATCCGGCCCACGGCGCAGGTTCACTCTGTGGAAAAGGAATGAGCGAGGATGCCTCGTCCAGCACTTTGGGTAATGAGCGCATTGGCAACTGGGCTTTTAAAAAACAAACCGAGGAACAGTTCGTCAACCATTTGTTGGATTCCCAACCCTTTATCCCGCACTATTTTGGATACAATGTTGATATAAATAAAAACGGCGCCAAAAACCTGAACACGGCCTTGGGTGAAATTCCATTCAGAATGGACGTAAACAGTTTTAATAAGGATGCGCTAATAGTGGATATTCGCGATGAAGAGAATTTTAAAAAGAAACATCTTCCCGGCAGTATAAATATTATGGCGGTTTCCGAAACTTCCAAATTTGAAACTTGGTTGGGCTCCATTCTGCGGCCGGAGGAAAAGTTCCATTTAGTGGTAGATTCCGTTGAAAATGCCGAAAAAATATTGCAACGCACCGCCAAAATAGGCTACGAGGCAAATGTGGAAACTATTTTCACACTCGGCGATGAAGTTTCGGAAAAATCGGCTGCTTTCAATCTGGAGGAATTCAAAAAGAATCCGGACGCATACACCATTATCGATATTCGCAACGAAAGTGAAGTTTCGGAAGGCAAGTTTTTTCAAGAGGCCATTCCTATTCCCTTGCACCAGTTGCGTGAGAGTGCGGATCAGGTACCTACCGACCGCCCCATAGTGGTGCATTGTGCGGGCGGTTATCGCAGCGCCGCAGGAGCAAGTATTCTTGAAAGGGAATTAAATGTGAAAAAGGTTTATGACCTTAGTGATGACGTAGAGGATTTTAAATAATTAAAGTTTCTCCCCATAGGAAAGGTCCCCGGCATCGCCCAGGCCTGGTACGATATAGCCACGGTTGTTTAATGTATCATCCACGGTAGCGACCCACAGATGGGTGTTGCTGGGGAATATGTTTTTGACGTGTTCAATCCCAGGTTTGGCACCAATAATTGAAATGATATGAATCTGCCTGGGAGTGCCGTGGGTTTCAAAGGCTTTAAGCACATTCTCCAAGGTTTTTCCCGTTGCCAACATTGGGTCGGTAAGGATTAGGATTTTTCCTTCTACGGAGGGTGATGCCAGGTAATTCACAATTACCTCAAAAGCATCGCTGTCATTGGGATGATACCTGTAAGCTGAAATAAAAGCGTTTTCGGCCCTGTCGAAAAAATTAAGAATTCCATCGTGCAAGGCCAACCCCGCCCTTAAGATGGAACAGAAAACCAAATCCTGTTCCGGAACACGCATTTCCTTTTCTCCCAAAGGCGTTTTTACGACCACGGTTTTATACTGCAGCGTCCTGCTCATTTCATAGCAAAGGATTTCGCCGATGCGCTCAATGTTTTTCCGAAAGCGCAGGGAATCCTTTTGTATGGAAACATCGCGCATTTCCAATATGAATTGGTTGAGAATGGAATTTTCTTTACTGAAGTCGTGAATAACCATAATTGAGGTGAATTGCTACGAAGTTAAAATTTCTAATTGATGAATGGAATATTATTGGGAATATTTCAGCTGTGTAACCAAAGTTACTGTTCTTCTTATTCAAAAGAATGATTTTTGAATCCCTAATTATTTCATTTCAATATGATTACGGTCATTGTTTAGCCGTTTTTATAGAAGTAATTTTAAGTAAAATCAATAAGCCATGGCAAAAATTGTAATCCTGGGTGCAGGAATATCGGGCCACGTAGCCGCATCGCATCTTCGCAGAAAACTGGATAAAACCCATGAGGTAGTCGTGGTTTCCCCCAATAGCAATTACCAATGGATTCCCTCAAATATCTGGGTGGGCATTGGCAGAATGAAATCAGAAGAAATCCTTTTTCCCCTGGCGCCTTTGTACGCAAGGAAAGGAATTGGTTTTAAACAAGCTAAAGTTGTATCCTTTTATCCCGAGGGCGACAATGAAACCGAAAAACCATATGTAATGGCGGAATTCGTTTCCGAGGATAAAAGAGGCAAAACCGAAAAAATAACTTACGACTATCTAATCAACGCCACTGGCCCCAAGCTCAATTTTGAAGCTACCGAAGGTCTGAATCCCGGTACCAATAAGGCATATTCGGTTTGTACATATACACATGCAGATCACGCCAATGAAGGTTTGCAAGCCCTTATTGCAGAAATGAAAAAAGGGAAAGAAGCAAAAATTATTATTGGTACTGGCCACGCAAAAGCAACGTGCCAAGGCGCTGCCTTTGAATATATTTTAAATGTTGAACAGGAACTCCGCCGCCAAAAGGTGCGCGATAAAGCTAAAATAACTTGGATTTCCAACGAATACCAACTCGGCGATTTTGGAATGGACGGCATGCTTTTAAGTTACGGCAGCAACATAATGAAATCCCACGAAATGGTGGAAATGGTTTTTGAGGATCGCGGCATTGAATGGATTCTGGGTGCGGGAGTGAACAAAATTGAAGACGGTGTTGCCCATTATGAAACCTTGGAGGGAGAGCATAAAAAAATAGAATACGATTTTGCAATGTTGATACCTTCCTTCTCCGGCCACGGATTTAAGGCATTCGATAAAAATAATAAAGACATAACCGAGAAGCTTTTTAAAGGTTTTATGGTAGTGGATGCAGATTATACCCCAAAACTTTACGAGGACTGGACGGTACAGGATTGGCCCGAAACCTATCAAAACCCAAGTTATAAAAACATTTTTGCGCCGGGAATAGCTTTTGCGCCACCCCATAGTATTTCAAAACCCCGCAAAAGTATAAATGGAACCGAAATATTTCCATCGCCCCCCAGAACTGGAATGCCATCGGGAATTACCGCAAAATTGGTGGCCGATAATATTATTGATACCATAAAAAATAAAAAGGAATCGCTGCACCACAAAGGCTCTATGGGCAATATGGGGGCAGCCTGTATCGCATCCGCAGGATTTGGAATGACTAAGGGCAGTGGCGTAAGTATTACAACTTTTCCCATCGTTCCCGATTACAAAAAATACCCTGATACTATGGGCAGAAAACTGGGGAAAACCTTTGGCGAAATTGGTCTGGCAGGGCACTGGCTCAAGCTAATGCTTCATTACGCATTTATTTACAAAGCCAAAATGAAACCTTTCTGGTATTTAATCCCCGAATGATTTTAGGCTTAGGCAGTAGGCTATAAGCTATAAACAATAAATTATAAAGAAATGACTAAGAGAATATCAAGATTCAAACGTTTTGTGATGATGAACCCCATCATCCAAATTTTTAAATTTATTTATTTAAGTATTAAAGTATTGCTCATTGTGGCCGGTGGTCATGGAGGTACCCGAAAACAGGTTAATGGATGATATTAATCACGTCTTCTTATAATATAAATTTATATTTTTGAACATTATTTGAAAACAATTATAGCCATATCGTTTTCCCTGCTTGTCCTTTTCCAAGGCGCAGGTCTTGGTATGTCTGATATTTTGCTGCTCGGACGTTTCGTAAAACACGCGAAATACCATTCCGAAAATTATGGCGATGATTTCTATACCTTTTTTGAAAAACACTACGGGTCCCAAAAAGCAGAGCACCAACAAAACCACAATGAAGATAAACAGGAGCATCAAAGACTGCCTTTCCAGCATATTTCGTGTCACCATGCTTTAACCGATGTAGTGCTCATTCCCTTTGAAATTGCTATTGAAAAAGTGGAAATACTTCCACGGCAACTGCACGCCTTTCACTATCAAAATTTATATTCCTCACTCGAAAAAGTTTCCATTTTTCAACCCCCAAAGTTTGCATAACATAATTATGCCTTATTGAAAATAACTCTTTCCATTTTCTTTTAAGGTATCCATTTTCCCGTTTCTAACACGGAAAAATACCCTTTCCTTTTTTTTCGTTTTCAACCTTTTTCAAATTGAAAAAGACAAACTCTTAATTTGTTATGCTAACAAAAATCATTCAATTCAGTATAAAAAACAAACTGCTCATCGGGCTGTTCACACTCTTGCTTATAGGCTTTGGGGTGTATTCGCTCACGCAGCTTTCCATAGGCGCCGTGCCCGATGTTACCAACAACCAGGTGCAGGTTATTACCACTTCGCGCAACCTTTCCACCCAGGATATGGAACAATTCATAACCTATCCCGTAGAGCTGGAAATGGCCAATTTGCCGGGAGTAAAGGAAATCCGCTCAGTTTCAAAATTTGGTCTCTCAGTGGTTACCATTGTTTTTGAGGAAAATCTGGGTACCTATCTGCCACGCCAACTCATTGCCGAAAAAATACAATCGGCAGCCGAAAATATTCCGGAAGGTTTCGGTACCCCAAAAATGGGTCCTATAACCACTGGGCTAGGCGAAATATTCCAATATATACTCGACGTAAAACCGGGTTTTGAGGATAAGTATTCCACTACCGAATTACGCACAATCCAAGATTGGATCGTAAAACGGCAACTCTCCGGAATTCCCGGCGTTGTTGAGGTAAATACCTGGGGCGGCCGGTTAAAACAATATGAGGTTGCCATAAACACCAATAAATTGAACGCCATGAACATCACGGCCCAAGAGGTGTTCACTGCTTTGGAAAAGAACAACAGTATTTCAGGCGGTGGTTATATTGAAAAAGAAAACCAGGCATACTTTATTCGGGGCGAAGGCTTGGCTTCCTCTTTGGAAGATATTGGCAATATCGTCGTGAAAACCGAAAATGGCTTCCCCATATATATAAAGAATATCGCGAAAGTACAATTTGGTAGCGCACCCCGTTTCGGGGCGATTACCGGAAACGGGGAAGGCGAGAAAATCCTCGGACAGGTAATGATGCTGAAGGATGGCAACTCCAATAAGGTAATAGAAGCCGTAAAGGAACGTGTGGCGAATATTTCCGAAACTTTGCCGGAAGGGGTTTACATCAATCCTGTTCTGGACCGCAGCGTTCTCATCGGCAAAACCACTTTCACTATTGCCGAAAACCTGATTCTGGGGGTGCTTATCGTGATTTTTGTGGTAGTGCTTATGCTGGGAAACCTCCGTTCCGGACTCGTGGTAGCAGCGGTTATTCCGTTGTCGCTATTATTCACCCTTTCACTGATGTACATTTTTGGGGTAGATGCAAATTTAATGAGCCTCGGGGCAATTGACTTCGGAATTATTATTGACGGAGCCGTTATTATAGTTGAGTTTGTGGCATTTCAAATAAGCAAAAAGGCAGCAAAACTGAATGCCTTTTCTTCAGAGGAAAAACAATTGGCAAAAGATGAGCTTACCTTAAAAAGCGCTTCAAAAATGATGAATTCCGCCATATTCGGGCAGCTTATCATTCTAATCGTTTTTATTCCTATTCTGTCGCTCAGTGGGGTAGAGGGCAAAATGTTCAAACCGATGGCGCTAACCTTCAGTTTTGCGCTTATTGGGGCCATGGTGCTTTGTTTTACGTACGTTCCCGTAGCCGCCTCACTGTTTTTAAAGCCTACTCAAATATCAAAAAGAAACATTTCGGTTCGCATAATGACGTTCCTGAACCGTTTTTATGAACCCAGCATCCGTTGGGCCTTGGGTGCCAAAAGATTTGTATTGGGCGCTGCGGTACTTATCTTGGCAGCCACAGTATATCTCTTTACAACCATGGGCGGCGAGTTTGTACCTACTTTGGACGAAGGCGATTTTGTAATACAACCCGTACTCAAAACAGGTACTTCCCTCCAAAATACCATTGGCATTACCACGCAGATTGAAAAAATCCTGATAGAAAACTTCCCCGAAGTAGATCAGGTAGTGAGCCGCATAGGCGCTGCCGAAGTGCCCACAGACCCAATGTCCATGGAGGAAAGTGATATAATAATTACTCTAAAACCCAAAAAAGAATGGGTTTCCGCCAACAGCAAAAATGAATTGGCCGATAAGTTCAAGGAAGCCCTAACGATAATCCCCGGCTTGGAGGTGGAATTCACCCAGCCCATTGAAATGCGTTTTAATGAACTGATTACCGGAGTGCGGGCCGATATCGCCATTAAAATTTTTGGGGAAGATCTTGAAGTGCTCAACAAAAAGGCCAAGGAAATAAAGAGCCTCGTTGAAAACGTGGAAGGCGCCGATGATATTACGGTGGAAAAGGTGGTAGGCCTGCCCGAGATGAACGTGAACTTTGACAGGGCAAAAATTGCCCGCTATGGCCTCAACGTGCAGGATTTAAATGAAATGATTGCAATGGGTTTTGCCGGCAAATCCATGGGAAGCATTTTTGAGGGCGAAAAGCGTTTCGACCTTGTGGTCCGTTTGGATGAAAACAACCGTCGCGACCTTTCCCACCTTCAAAATCTGTATGTAGATAGCCCTTCCGGGGAAAAAGTTCCCCTGCGCGAACTGGCCGACATAAAATACACAAAAGGCGCTGCGAAAATCTCACGGGATGATACCAAGCGCCGCATCGTAGTAGGTATAAACGTACGTAGCCGCGATTTGCAGAGCGTGGTTGACGATGTTCAAAAACTGATAGATGAAAACATAAAACTTCCCGTAGGTTATTCCATAGATTATGGCGGGCAGTTTGAAAACCTTCAAAGCGCAAAAACCCGACTGCTGTTTGCGGTTCCCGTGGCATTGTTGCTCATTTTCTTCTTGCTTTATTTCGCCTTCAATTCCATAAGGGAAGCCTTGATGATCTATTCGGCAATCCCTTTATCGGCGGTGGGCGGCGTATTATTGCTCTGGTTGCGCGATATGCCTTTCAGCATCTCTGCGGGCGTGGGTTTTATTGCCCTTTTCGGTATTGCGGTTTTAAATGGAATCGTGTTGATAGAACATTTCAAGGAACTAAAAAAAGAAGGGATGACAGATAAAAAGGAGCGTATTGTGCAGGGCGCAAAAAACCGCTTGCGCGCCGTATTGCTTACCGCCGCCGCCGCAGCACTTGGCTTTTTGCCCATGGCAATTTCCACAAATGCGGGCGCTGAGGTCCAACGTCCGTTGGCAACCGTCGTTATTGGCGGTTTGGTTACTGCCACGCTATTGACCCTGATTGTCCTGCCGGTCCTGTATTCCATTTTTGATTCCGATAGGAAAATAATCCGCTTGAAAGGAAAAGGAAAAAAACTGCCAGTTGCCGTAATTATTTTCCTTCTCGGGTTTTCGGGAATGGCACAGCAAAATCCTAAAACCTTGGAAGATTTACGACAAATGGCTTTGGAAAACAACGCAGGATTAAAAGCTGCGTCGCTTCAGAAAGCGGAAGCGGATGCGCTGATTGGCAGTGCCTTCAGTTTTGACAAAACCCTTGTCTTTTATGAATATGACGAAAACAATATGGCGCCAAACGATGTTCCCCTCAAAGTTTTTGGGGTGCAGCAGGGTTTTCTATTCCCCACTGTTTATTTTGCCGAAAAAAGGGTAAACCAGCGGCAGTCTGATATGCAAAGCAGCCAATACGAGCTTCAAAAGCGTAAGATCGAAGGCTTGGTGACTGCGGCGTATTATCAGTTTCAGTTTGAGAAAAATAAGGAGCGCGTTTACCAGAGTTTGGATAGCCTATATCAAAACTTTGCCCATGCCGCACAGCGCCGTTTTGAACTTGGGGAAACCAATTATCTTGAAAAGATTACCGCCCGCGCCAAACAGCGGCAGTTGGAAACCGATTACCGGCAGAGTAGGGATGACGTGCAGATTGCCCTGGAGCGATTGAGGGCAGCGGTCCAGCCTAAGGATAGTTTGGTGGTTTCCCCACAACCACTTCAGAAACTGCAGCTTTCGCTATCAAATGCGGAAGGGCATCCCGCCGTGGAATACTATCAAAATAGAACCGACTTTTTTAATGCAAAACGCAGTCTGGAAAAGCAACATTTACTCCCCGATATCAATTTTTCCTATTCCTTGGGAAGCAATTCGGGCTTAAGCCAAAATCTGTATGCCTATCAGGTCGGTTTAAAAATCCCCTTGCTCTTTAGCGGAAATGCCTCAAAAATAAAAGCTTCCAAAATTGCGGCCGACGTAAGCCAACAGCAGGCCGAGGATTATAAAGTACATCTCGATTCGCGAAGGGCAGAATTGCTCAATGAAGTTTCCAAATATGATGAGGCCCTTCAATACTATGAAACGGAGGGGAAATCCCTTTCCGGGGAAATCCTTAAAACCGCAAATATCGGTTTCAAGAATGGGGAGATAGACTTCTTTCAATACATACAAAGTCTTGAAAATGCTTATGGAATTGAATTGCAATACTTAGAAAATCTCAATAATTACAATCAAGCGGTCATCGCCCTTAACTATTTAATACTATAAAAAATATTCATTATGAACTATATAAAATCACTTTTGCTGCTTTCCGCTTTGGTTTTGGCAGCCTGTAACAATTCAAAATCAGAAAGTCCACTCCCATCTTCCGCAGAGGAGAGTAGCAATATCATCCATCTCTCAAAGGCACAGTTTGAAAATGCAAAAATGGAGATGGGGCAGCTCGCCGAAAAACCCTTCGCCCAAACGGTGCAAACCAGCGGAATGATTGATGTTCCGCCGCAGAGCAGGGCGGTAGTGAGTGCTTTTGCGGGAGGCTATATCAAAAATACCCCCTTATTGATCGGCAATAAAGTTGTAAAAGGACAGCGTCTGGTAACTCTGGAGAACCCTGAATTTATCACGATGCAACAGAATTATCTGGAAACTGCCGAACAGCTATCCTATTTAAAATCGGAGTACGACCGCCAGAAAATTATGTTTGATGAAAAAATCACTTCCCAGAAGAGTTTTCTGAAAGCCGAAAGCGAATACAGATCGAACTTGGCGCGCTATAACAGCCTGAAGAAAAACCTTGAAATGCTGAACATAAACCCCGCCTCGGTGCAGGCCGGCAATATTGTTTCACAAGTAAATATCTACAGCCCCATCGATGGCAACGTTACCCAGGTTTTCGTAAATACGGGCACCTACGTTTCGCCGGCCGATAAGATTATGGAAATTATGAATACAGACCATATCCACTTGGAACTGAAGGTTTTTGAAAAGGATCTGCTTCAATTGAAAAAAGAACAGGAAATATTGTTTACGGTTCCGGAGGCGTCGAAAGAGGTATTCAAGGGCGAGGTGCATTTGGTGGGTACGTCCATTGATCCGAATACGCGCATTGCAATGGTACACGGACATATAGACGAAAAGGACGAACAAAACTTTACGGCGGGAATGTTTGTGGAAGCACAGATTGTAACGGGCACCACAAACCAATTGGCATTTCCCGAAAACGCCGTGGTGGAAATGGAAGGCAAAAATTATGTGCTACAGATTGAAAACGAAAGTCCGGAAGAGTATGAAATACTTCCAGTGCAAGTGCATATTGGAGCCAACTATAACGGTTTTACAGCTATTGAAAACAAGACCCAATTCAAATCCGATAGTAGGTTTTTAACAAAAGGGGCATTCGTGCTGTTGCAGGAAGAAGGAGGTGGGCATGACCATTGATGAATGTTGGGAGGTTTTGATTATAGTCTTTAGTCTTTAGTCTTTGGTTTTTAGTCTTGTTTCTGGTTTCTGGTTTCGTGGCTCTTGGCTCTTGGCTCTTAGCTTTTGGTTTTTGTCTCTTAGTTCTTGTCTCTTGGTTCTTGGCTCTTGTCTCTTGGCTTTTGGCTCTTGGCTTTTGGCTCTTGGCTTTTGGCTCTCATCTCACATCTCACATCTCACGTTTCACACCTCACACCTCACGTCTCCCAGCTTTAGTCCTTAGTAATTAGTTGTGGCTCTTGGCGCATGTTGAAATTCACCTTCCGTTAAGAATATTCTTACCACTATCCACTTTTAATCCCAAAAAAAATCCCTTTATCGAAATTTATTAAGAATTGCTCCTGTTTTTTATTAAACCTCGAATAATCCATACATTTTTGTTTCCGTACGGGTTGAATTTCCGGTAATTTTTAACAACAATAATTTTTCGATAATTAAATGAAATATTGCAATACGCCCCAAAGATTTTCTTTTCTTCTTTACTGTCTTTTATCTTTTTTCTCTTTTAATGCCCTTGCCCAAGTTGGGATTGGAAATACCGACCCCAAAACAACTTTGGATGTTTCCGGAGCCCTGTCATTACGCGAAGGCCCTGCACTCTCTGTGGGCAATGGAATGAATATCAATTTGGGAACCCCGATTTATTCCCAATACCGAATTACAGATCCCACGGCTGATTTTGATATAAAAACTTTCCTTACTCCAAACGGGGAATCCTCAGCAGATGGGCAGTTATTGACCTTGATAAATTCTACCCCTTATACCATGACCCTTGTGCACGATCAAGGTTCAAACGCTAACCCACAGAGAAGGATTTATTGTCCCGGGGAGTCAAATTTGATATTAAATGGGAAGTATGCGTCAGTCACTTTGCGGTATAATACAGAATTGTTGAGATGGATTGTGATCAACTACGCCGATACCGAGTATGGAAATAATATAATCAGCGTCAGACCCCTCACGGATGCGAGTACCAATAGTAGTAGTTTTTCTATTATGGATGGAATGACCGTTACTTTCATTCCAAAACATTCCACGGTATTTGTTTCTTTTAGTGCCTCGGGTGAAATGGCAGCCCCCATCAATTATTTTCCAGAGCAGTGCTTTGCTAATTTCCGTTTGGTTAATGTAACGGCTGGAAATAAAGTGGAAGCTGGTGTTACTACCTTAGTTACTGATTACGACTATGATAATACAATTGGAGAGGCGGTAGCAACCTCATGGAATGCAAGTTTAGGAATGCTTCCGGTAACAGTAACCCCTGGAGTTTCTACCACTTTGAAGATTGAATGGCTCAGGGATGGAAATTATGCCAGAACTCTTTTATGCAACGCTAATAGTGATCCAAACCAATCTCATAGGAATTTAACGGTTTTTGATTAAAAATTTATAGGTATTTCTACGGGCTTAAGGTTCTATTGTATTTTAGGTTTGACTTAAGAAATTAGGCGTAATACATAAGTCTTAAATATTTCTCCTTCTCTTTGCCTATAGCTTATAGGCTACAGTAATCTAAAAATAGAAATTAGAAGTAAAAAGCAAAAAGTAAAAATCCAGTCTTTTATCTATTACCCGTTACCCATTACTCCTCTTTTCTCTATTCTCCAGCCATTAGCCATTAGCCATTAGCCAGTAGTCATTAGTCTTGCATCCTGGTTCCTGGCTCCTGTTTCGCTTCTCTTTTCCCTATTCTCTTTTCTCTATTCTCTTCTCTCTATTCTCTATTCTCTTTCTCTATTCTCTATTCTCTTTCTCTATTCTCTATTCTCTAGTCAGTAGTAATTAGGTATTAGTAAATAGTCGTGGTTCTTGGTTTTTGGTTCTTGGCTCTTGTTTCTCATCTCACCTCTCACCTCTCACTTCTCACATCTAACCTATTTTTGTTTGTCACTTGCATATTCCAAAATGTCTCCTGGCTGGCAATCCAGTACCTCACAAATTGTTTCCAAGGTGCTAAATCTAATTGCCTTCGCTTTTCCGGTTTTTAGAATAGAAAGGTTCGATAAGGTTAACCCCACTTTTTCAGAAAGTTCATTCAATGACATTTTTCTTTTTGCCATCATTACGTCTAAATTTACAATGATTGCCATAGTTTAAACCGTTAAATCGTTTTCGTTTTGAATTTCCACTCCCTTTTTAAAAATAGTCGCAATAATATAGATTACGGCTCCCATTAAAATAAAAGCTCTGCTGTCTGCCCAAAATTGGTTTAGATTGTCAATAGCATAACCGTGATGCATTAAATTTTTAGCCAATTCCTTGCCAATATAACTGAACAGTCCGATGGAAAGGGTGAAATAACTCATTTGTGAAATCTGTTTGGAAACAAAGATGTTGAACGGTTTCGATAAATCCATTTTGTGCATTAGCCTAATAACTATGTAAAATAAGTAAGCCTTTAAAATTGATATAAAAAGAATAAAGCTATAAATGCCGAAAAAAGCCATTTTACTGTCCTTATACATTTCAGATAAGTCTAATTTCTGATAAAGATTTCCGACAAATTCTGGGTTATACAGACTGAAAAAGAAATTCACCAATAATCCACCTGCCTCAATGGACAAGCCGACAAAAATGAGCCAAGCCACAATATATAAGGCCCAAAATACGAAGTTGTTTGTTTTTGACATAATTCCGAAAATTTAAAAATTGACAGAACGAAAATAATAAAAAATTATTGATAAACAATAAAAATAAGTCTAATTACAATAATTATTTTATTTAATTCAACAAACCACTATCCTCATTCATTATCGATTATCCATCATCAGTCATCCGTCCTCCGTCACCCGTCATAAATCCTATCTCTATTCTCTAGTCTCTAGTCAGTATCCATTAGGCATTAGTAAATAGTCGTGGTTCTTGGCTTTTGGCTTTTTAAAGCTGTAGGCAGTAGGATTTATGCTTTAAGCTTTAGGCTGTAGGCTTTTGGCTATAGACTAAGACTTTGCTGCGTTATTTTTCTCCTGTTGGTGTGGCCTCTATATTTTGCAGGCTTTTTTCGTTTTTTGGGGTGGATTTAAGGTTTTATAATATATATTTAATTTGTTATATATGCATGTTGCCAAATAAATTGAAAAAATCAATTTTGGGCAAACACAAAATAAACATTTATCGAAAGATAAAAACAGTAAAATATTAAACTTCCTTTTTTCTAACCTTTTAATAATCAATAAACTTTTATGAAGAATTTCTTTTTTATGGCTGTATTGCTATTTCCTTTTTTTGCAGTTAATGCACAAAATGACCCTGTAAGTCAGATTGAGAAAAAAAATGAATTAAAGGTTGATTTAATCCAACCTTTACTTAGTGGATCAGTTGAAGCGGTTTATGAAAGGAATTTAAATAGTAAATCGTCATTAGGAATTTCGGGTGTCTATATGTTTACTGAGAAAATTGATGATGATATGAATTATTCGCTCACGCCATTTTACAGAAGGTTCTTTGGTAAAAAATATGCCGCGGGATTTTTTATAGAAGGCTTTGGAATGTTCAGTTCAATTGACGGAAAAAAGGTATATGAAACAGAGGAGCGGCTTACATTTACTGAAGGTGCTGATGTTTATGATCTGTCTCTCGGTTTAGGTTTAGGAAGTAAATGGATTACCAAAAGTGGATTTATTTTTGAAGCTAACTTTGGTTATGGAAAACAACTTTTTAATGCAGATAAAACAGATCACACAATAGTTATTCGATACGGGTTAAAATTTGGCTATCGATATTAAACCCGGCATTTCAAAAAGAACGTTGCACAACAGCATATAAAAACAATCTCGATTCTGTCCCAATTCGTAAGTCGGTACTCGATTGCTTGGCGGATTGAACTGTGGACAAACAGACCCTCCAGCACTGTTTTTATACGAGACGTTACCCCAAATCTATCGGACTTTATATTGGGGATGTATGACATCATTTTATTTGGGTAAAAATTACGTGCCAGAACAAAGGTATCACCACAATTTACTTGCGTCAGTGCGTAGTACTCCGGTGCACGGATTGGACTGCGTCCGTATATTTTCTGACATCTGCGCCGCACCCAAAAACCTCGTATATTTATCCTTAATTCTGTTTACCAATCTTGGCCATCAAGGAAAAGCCTTATTATGATGGATTCACAAATTAAAGGCCCGCTTCCTGGAACATCAAACTTTATCTTATTAAAAAGATGAAAAGCAATGAATTCACCCCTAAACTTTTAACCCTTCTCAAGGAAGGCATCAGTAAGAAACAAATTACCAAAGATGTAATTGCAGGCATCATTGTTGGGATAGTGGCGTTGCCATTGGCCATAGCCTTCGCCATTGCATCGGGGGTATCGCCAGAAAAAGGACTTATAACGGCAGTGATTGCGGGGTTGACCATTTCGGTATTGGGTGGGAGCAGGGTACAAATTGGGGGGCCGACAGGGGCATTTATCGTTATTGTTTATGGAATTGTCCAAACCCACGGGATAGGGGGATTAACGATAGCCACATTTATGGCCGGATTTCTCATTATCGGTCTTGGCTTGGCCCGGCTCGGCAATTATTTAAAATTTATTCCTTATCCGTTGATCGTGGGTTTTACGGGTGGTATTGCCATTATTATTTTCTCATCGCAAATAAAGGATTTTTTAGGTTTGGAAATGGACGCAGTACCCGCCGATTTTGTAGAAAAATGGCAGGCCTATTTTCTTAATTTTCAAAAAATTAATTGGACCGCTTTTTCAATCGCTGTTGCGACCGTTTTGATTTCACTGAATTTTAGGAGAATAACCACAAAAGTACCCGGTTCCATTGTAGCTATCGTATTAAGCACAGTGGCTGTTTATTTTTTCGATCTTCCCGTAGAAACCATTGAAACAAAATTTGGCGAAATACCAAACCATATTGGCTTGCCCACCTTTCCCAACATTGATTTTGCCACTATCCAACAATTAATTCAACCTGCCATTGCCATCGCGTTATTGGGAAGTATAGAATCCTTACTTTCCGCGGTGGTGGCGGATGGAATGACGGGAGGCAGGCACCGTTCCAATATGGAATTGGTGGCACAGGGAACGGCCAATATTTTTTCGGGGCTTTTCGGGGGAATACCGGCAACAGGTGCCATTGCTCGTACGGCAACAAACATTAAAAATGGAGGCAGAACCCCTATTTCAGGTATTGTGCATGCGCTGGTTTTGTTATTGATTATGTTGCTTTTTGCACCCGTGGCGAAATTAATTCCATTATCCTGTTTGGCGGGTATTTTGGTAGTAGTTGCCTGGCATATGGGGGAATGGCACCACTTTGGAGCCTTGCTAAAAAGTAACAGGATGGACGTAATTGTGTTGTTGACGACTTTTTTCCTAACTGTATTTTTCGACTTGATTATTGCTATTGAAGTTGGAATGATCCTGTCCAGTTTTATTTTTATGAAGCGAATGAGCGAATCGACATCTATTCACAACGCAATGGATTATCTCAAAACCGAAGATGAGGGTAGCGAACGACTTTTTGAGGAAGAAATACCCGAGATTCCGAAAGGGGTACTGATTTATGAAATAAACGGCCCTTTGTTTTTTGGTGCGTCCCAAAAGTTTCAGGAAGTAATTAAAGACTTGAAGCAAGAGCCCGAAATTTTAATTTTAAGGGTAAGACATGTTCCCTTTATAGATGCCACAGGTATAAACCGACTGAAACAAATATACAAAACCCTGCAATCCTCTGGAACTACAGTCATTATCTCAGGAGCGAATGTTGAAATTAAAAGGGAGTTTCTCAAGATGAACGTGTATGACGATTTGGGAAAACATAATATTTGTGACAATATTGATGAGGCCTTAAAAAGAGCATATTTTATACTTAATGAGAAAGCTTAGGTCGTTTTTTTGGCCTTTAAGCTTTAGGCTTTTTAAGGCTGTAGGCTGTAAGCTTTAGGCTTTATGGTTTTGGCTTTTGGCTTTGGGATTTAGACGGTAGGATATAGGACGTAGGACGTAGGACATAGGACGTATGACTTTGGCTATGATTAACTCAATACCCAGTAACCAATAACTTATTTCCCCTTCGGGGGAACAGGGTCATATCCCGAACCGCCCCACGGGTTGCAGCTGGCAATTCTTTTAATGGCGAGCCATCCGCCTTTCAGTAATCCGTGTGTCTGTAATGCTTCAATGGAATAATGGGAGCAAGTGGGTGAATATCGGCAAGTTGAAGGCAATAAAGGCGAAATAAAATTTTGATACCCTTTTATCAATAAAATAAAAGGGTATGTAATTATATTTTTCAACGCTAATAATTAATTAAGTGAAAATGAAGTACCATCTTTCCCGTCCTTGAGTTGGATTCCCTTTGCGGCAAGTTCATCACGTATTTTGTCGCTTGTCGCAAAATCCTTATTGGCTCGGGCTTGATTTCTTAATTGAATAAGCAGTTCCACCGCGGCAGAAAGTTTTTCGGCGTCCTGTGAATTTTCCGCAGACGAATCCTCCAATCCCATAACTTCAAAAAGAAAATCGTGCATTGTTTTATGTAATATTTTTAAATCTTTTTCAGAAATGGTTTCCTTTTCTTCCTGCAGTGAATTTATAAATTTTACTGCCTCAAAAAGTTGTGCGATAAGAATAGGACTGTTGAAATCGTCATCCATCGCGTCATAGCAGGATTGTTTCCAGCCTTCAATATCGATACTGCTTTGTTCGGAAACCGAAATTTCGTTCAGCATTTTATAAGCATCCATCAACCTGTTGAACCCTTTTTCCGAAGCTTCCAAAGCTTCACTGCTGAAATCGAGCATGCTTCGGTAATGGGCTTGGTACATATTGAATTTGACAACCGTCGGTGAAAACGGTTTGCTCAAAATGTCATTTTCCCCAGAAAACATTTCATTCGGAAGAATAAAATTGTCGGTAGATTTCGACATTTTTTTTCCGTTCAGTGTAAGCATATTGGCATGCATCCAATAATTTACGGGCGAAGTGTGGTTACAAGCCTCGGCTTGTGCAATCTCGCACTCATGATGCGGGAATTTTAAATCCATTCCACCTCCGTGTATGTCGAAATTATTGCCTAAATACTTGGTGCTCATCGCGGTACATTCCAAATGCCAACCCGGGAAACCAACGCTCCACGGCGAAGGCCAGCGCATAATATGCTGAGGTTCGGCTTTTTTCCAAAGGGCGAAATCCTGTGGATTTTTTTTATCTGTTTGTGCGGCGAGCTCGCGTGTGTTGGCGATCATATCCTCAATATTCCTGCCGCTGAGTTTTCCGTAATTGTGGTTTTCGTTGAATTTTAATACATCAAAATAAACGGAACCGTTTTTTTCGTAAGCAAAACCTTCCTTTATAATATTTTCAACAATATGTATCTGTTCGTAAATGTGGCCCGTTGCGGTAGGTTCAATACTCGGCGGAAGTGCGTTGAATTTCGCCATGGTTGTGTGGAAATCCACCGTGTATTTCTGTACCACTTCCATCGGCTCCAGTTGCTCGATCCGGGCTTTTTTAAGAATTGGGTCGTCGCCACTTTCGCCGTCGTTTTCCAAATGTCCGGCATCGGTAATGTTACGCACGTAGCGCACTTTATAACCCAAATGCTTCAAATAGCGAAAAACCAAATCGAAGGAAAGAAAGGTTCGGCAGTTGCCCAAATGAACATTGCTATAAACAGTGGGACCGCAAACGTACATCCCAACTGCACCTTCGTGAATGGGAGTGAATTTTTCTTTGGTTTTTGAAATGGAATTGTATATGTGGAGGTTATGTTGGTTCAAGGTTTCGAATTCAAAGTTTAAAATTCAGGATTCAAAGGTGTGCAGGTATTCATCGTATAAATAAAGCTAAATCTTAATTATTTAAAATCGGTATCAAGATTTATATAATCCAAAAATTCACTGCGCACTTCCGAATTTTTAAATGCGCCGCCGAATTCACTTGTAACTGTGCTGCTATCAATATCACGGATTCCACGGGAATTGACACATAAATGTTTTGCGTCTATCACGCAGGCAACATCTTCAGTCTTTAAAACTTGTTGGAGTTCCTTCACTATCTGCATCGTTAAACGTTCCTGTACTTGCGGACGTTTTGCATAATAATCTACAATACGGTTCATTTTTGAAAGACCCACCACAGTCCCGTTGCTGATGTATGCAATATGGGCTTTTCCGACTATCGGGAGCAAATGGTGCTCGCAAGTAGAGTAGAGGGTAATGTTTTTTTCTACCAGCATTTCCTGGTATTTATATTTGTTTTCGAAAGTAGAAGCTTTTGGACGTCTTTCGGGATGCAAACCACCGAAAATTTCCTGAACGAACATTTTTGCTACACGGTTGGGAGTACCTTTTAGGCTGTCATCAGTAAGATCGAGGCCCAAGGTGTGCATAATATGTTCCACATCTTTTTTTATGACGGCAATTTTTTCAATATCGCTAAGTTCAAAAGCATCGGGTCGCATGGGAGTTTCCGAGGAACTTCCAATATGGTCGTTGCCCATTGCTTCAATATCCTTTAACTGTTTTTCTAAGTCTGTTGGCATAAATTATAATATTGGAGGGCAAAGATACGCATTAGCATTTTTCTTTTAAAAGTGCGAAGCCTTAATTTTAAAATGCTGAAATAAGGTTTATTGATGGTTTATCTTAAAATGGAAGTCTTGCAAAATAGTCACTCTGTCTTAAAAATTAAAAGACAAGGTTGCGATGAAATTACTATAAATGCTATTAATCCTTGCTGAATCGGTAAGCCCCACAGAATATAGTTGCTGGTTTCTTTCCCTTTCCGTTCGGGAATATGCAAGATCGAAAGTGTAACGTCCAAAATTATAACCTGCGCCGAGAGAAAAACCTACTAATTCTCCCATTATTTCTTTATTCTGAAAAGGACTTTCTTCATATTGAAAACCGCCCCGCAGACTCAATTGATTGAGACGATATTCAGCGCCTGCACGAAAGGATGACGCGCCCTTTAAGGTATTTTCTATTGAATTGTTCAAATCTTGGAAAAATGAATCATCGGTTGGGCTGAACTCTATTTGTGAATAATCTTTATAGGAATAATCAAAACTAATCAACCCATTTTGGCCAAAAATATATGCGGCGCTGGCATTTACCTTGCCGGGCGTTTTTAAGTTATAATCCTCAAATACGTTCACTATTCGTGGATCCACAATTTCAGTGATGGATTGACCATCTTCCGTTCTGCGGCTTTCTAGGTATTGTGTAGTTTCCTCAGAAATTTCAAACCAAGTAGGAGTGTCCAAACTCAACCCAAGCCGAAAATTCTCGGCAACTTTAGCTATGGCACCAATTTGGGCTGAAACACCGCCACCCAACACCGAAAGATTATTTTCAAAACCTACCCGATTTACAAGTGAGCCGGGATTATTGTTGGTTTCGTATAAAAAGGAACTTTGGTTGAAATCGATTGTATGTGTGTTAACATTCACGCCAAAAAACAAATTATTGGTAACCTGTGCCGCAAAATTGATGGTGAACTTACTGTTATAGCCTTCCGACAGATACGAATATCGCTGGTTGAAACTTCCATCGGCAATATTTGAAACGTATTGCGTATTCGAAGGATTGTTTGGATCAACAGGATCAAAAAGAAAACTTTGGTAACCCAAAAATGCATTTTGCGCTGTAGTTCCCTGGTTCTGCCCGAGATAATCATAAAGTTCCGAAATTGTCTCAATGCCCTGCAACTGCAGGAGGTTTAAAGGAATTCCCTGCGCCTGCGCCAGGAAAAACTCCCCAATGGAGGTATTTCCTTTTCCGGCAATGAAAAGTTCGTTGTTGTAATTGCGCGAAGTATCAAAATTAAGCCCGATCGTGAATTTCTTCCAAGGAGATTCCATATTTGAATTATTGAAAACGAAAACTCCCCCGACCTGATTTAAATTGAAATCATCGGAATAACTTTTTACGCCGCTTCCGAAGTAATTCGAATTATTTTCTAAATCTGAAAACGCAGCAGAAACCGTAACATTTGAATTCAAAAAAACAGCGCTTCCCGCAGGGTTTATTCGCATTGCGGAAACATCGCCCCCGAGTGCTCCCATTGCACCACTTAAGGCAGTGAAGCGTGCGGTACCAGTTGTTTCTTCGGTTGAATATCGTAGGCCATCAGTGATATTTTGCGCTTGGGCAAATCCCATAGACAAAACACTTATGAGCAAGAATGTGATTCTTTTCATAGATTTAAAGTACATAAAACAAATTGTGATTTATATTAACCCCGGCCTCTTCCACCAGAACTTCTGCTACCGCTGGAACGGCTGCTACCGCTACTTGAGCGAACACTACTGCCGCTTGATCGGGTACTGCCCGAACTCCGAACGGAATTGGATCGCACGCTTCTCGTAGGGGTAGAATAATTTTGACTTCGAGTATTGCTTTGTACAGAGCGACGTGTACTGTTATTGGAGCGAACATTTCTAACAGAATTATTATTTGAACGTACGTTTCCGGTGTTTCCATCATATGAGGAGCGAGTGCGATTGGCATCTATATTATTCCTATTCACACGTCGGGAAAGTTCCGAACGGCTATAGGAATTTCTGGAAGTTGCATCACTGGATCTGCCACGGACATTTGTGCGGGCGTAGTCGGTATTTCTTCGACCTCTATTATAAGAAATGCCATTATAATAATTATTATATGGATAGTTGTAATAACCTGCATAATATCCGCCGTAATAATATGGATAGCCCCAACCGTAGCCGTAGTAATATGGATAACCCCAACCGTAAGAATAATATGGGTATCCCCAACCATACCCTATTCCGAAATATGGATTATAATAATAGGGAGAATAGAAACCATAATAATGGCCCCAAAAACCGCCATAACCAAAATATCCACCAGAATTATAAATATTCACAGTAACGTTTTCGGAATTGCTACCCCAAGGGCCATAACCATCATCATAGTCACGATCCTCAATAATTATGTTGCCATCCTCATCCATGCTTTCGGTTGTTGAGTAGGCTTCAATATCTGTAAAAATTGCATTATCCTCAGGGAGGTTTTCGTAGGTATTAGTCTTTGACTGGAAATATTGTTTGTAATAGTTATTTCTATCACTTTCATTTTCGTAAGAACCTTCTTCCTCATCTTGGGAAGCGGTTGTGGAATACACTCCATCATTATCATTATAACCATTATTATATGTGCCACAGGAGCTGATAATAAAAGAAATAACCCCCAATGCAATAAAGGGAAGAAAAGGCTTAAGTTTTATATTTGGAGAGAACATATCTGCTGTAATTTAATTGTTGAACTTCATAAAAATAAGTAGTTTTGCGGACAATAACTAATCCTTTAACAAAGGCGCAACATTTGTGCCAAATACTAGGCGATGGCAAAGAATTTAACAACCCGGGCGGAAGATTATTCCAAATGGTATAATGAGTTGGTAATCAAAGCAGACCTTGCGGAAAATTCCGGGGTGCGCGGTTGTATGGTAATAAAACCTTATGGATTTGCCATTTGGGAGCGGATGCAAGCGGAGTTGGACAGGATGTTTAAGGAAACTGGCCACCAAAATGCTTATTTTCCTTTATTTATACCGAAATCCTATTTCAGTAAGGAAGCGAGCCATGTTAGTGGTTTTGCAAAGGAATGTGCCGTTGTAACGCATTACAGATTGAAAAATGCCGAAGATGGCAGCGGAATTATTGTCGATCCCGATGCTAAGTTGGAAGAAGAGTTGATTGTTCGCCCAACCTCCGAAACCATTATTTGGGATACTTACCGAAAATGGATACAATCCTATCGCGACCTGCCATTATTGATAAACCAATGGGCAAATGTTGTGCGTTGGGAAATGCGCACAAGATTATTTTTGCGCACGGCCGAATTTCTCTGGCAGGAAGGCCACACAGCCCACGCAACAAAGGATGAAGCCATTGCTGAAGCGGAACAAATGATGAACGTATATGCCGAATTTGTGGAAAATTATATGGCCGTTCCCGTTATAAAAGGTACCAAAACTGAAAGCGAACGCTTCGCCGGAGCTTTGGAAACTTATTGTATTGAATCTTTGATGCAGGACGGAAAAGCTTTGCAGGCTGGAACTTCACACTTTTTGGGACAGAATTTTGCAAAAGCTTTCGATGTAAAATTTGCTGCCAAGGACGGAGCATTGGATTATGTTTGGGCAACTTCCTGGGGCGTTTCCACTAGATTGATGGGCGCGTTGATTATGACGCATAGTGATGATAATGGTTTGGTTTTGCCTCCAAATTTGGCACCGGATCAAGTGGTTATTATTCCTATTTACCGAAAAGATGAAGAGTTTGAAGCCGTTGATAGAGTGGCCAAGGAATTAATGAAACAATTGCGCTCCAAAGGAATCAGGGTGAAATATGATAACCGCGACACCCAAAAACCAGGCTGGAAATTCAATGAGTATGAATTGAAGGGCGTGCCGGTGCGGATTGCAATCGGCCCAAGGGATGTTGAAAAAGGAACTGTTGAATTGGCGCGACGGGATACGCTTCAAAAGGAATTCATTAGTAACGACGATGTTGTTGAAAAAGTAATTTCATTGATGGATGAAATTCAGCAAAACCTATTTTCAAAAGCGGTTTCCTATAGGAATGAACATACTACCGAAGTAGATAGCTATGAGGAATTCAAAAAAGTTTTAAATACTAAGGGAGGATTTATTTTGGCCCATTGGGATGGAACACCCGAAACGGAGGAAAGAATAAAAAATGAAACCAAGGCAACAATAAGATGCATTCCCTTAAATGCGGAAAATGTTGGCGGAAAGTGCATTGTCACCGGGAAACCATCCGATAGAAAAGTGATGTTTGCAAGGGCATATTAATTTTTTTCGAAAAAAGTAATTTAGGATTTGCGCCATTCAAAAATAGTTGTATTTTTGCATCCGCATTTAAAAATAAAATGGTCCGTTCGTCTAGGGGTTAGGACGCCAGGTTTTCATCCTGGTAACAGGGGTTCGATTCCCCTACGGACTACAAAAATTAGAATTTAACAAAAATACAATGGCAAATCACAAGTCAGCATTAAAGAGAATAAGAAGCAACGAGGCTAAGCGCTTGCGTAACCGTTATCAGCACAAGACTGCTAGAAATACCATGAAACGATTCCAAGAATTGACGGATAAGAAAGAAGCTGAGAAAATGTTTCCTGAAGTTGTTTCGATGATCGACAAATTGGCTAAGAAAAACATTATTCATAGCAACAAGGCCAATAACCTAAAGAGCAATATGGCGAAGCACGTAGCTGCGCTATAAAAGATGATTTTTATAAAATTGAAAACCCTTTCAGGAAACTGAGAGGGTTTTTTTATTGAAGTTTGTTTTGGTTTTCCCTTTTTACCGAATCTGGTACCAAACTTGAATAATCCCCATCATTCCGCATTACATCCCGCACGATTGTTGAAGAAATATTTGAAACTTGGGGAGAGCAAATTAAAAAAACGCTTTCCACCTTCGCCATTTTATAATTGGTTTGGGCAATAGGCTGTTCGTAATTTAAATCGGTAGTATTCCGAAGCCCACGAACAATAAACTGTGCATTTTCAGAAATACAGAATTTGGCCGTCAACCCCGAGTAGCTTTTTACGTTGATTTTTTTTTCGCCTTCAAAAGTGTTTTCAATAAACTGGATTCTTTCTTCCAAAGAAAACATCGTCTTTTTATCGGCGTTCATACCAATGGCGATTGTAATTTCATCAAAAAGTGGTAGCGCGCGTTCAATAATATCAACGTGCCCAAGTGTGATGGGGTCAAAAGTTCCGGGAAAAACCGCTTTCTTCATATTTGAGTTATTGTGTACTAAGTTAATGAGTTATTGAAAAAACACCTTTTATTTCAGAAAAATTTTGAAACCAGAATGATCAAAGCCGCAAGAACGGTAGCCAAAACAACACCGCGAGCGCGGTAATATTGTTTTTTCTTCAGAAAAATAAAAAAACAGAAAAGGTTCAAAATTGCCCCCAAGGCAATCAAACTTCCCAAAAAACCTTCTTCCAGTGCACCTTCTAACGTCGCTTCCAAACTGTGTTTGGAGAAAAAATAAATATAAAGATAGGTGCCCGCCATATTTGCAAGTAATCCTATAATAAAACCGATTGCTATTTCTTTAATGCGAAGCTTCATAAAATATCTATTTTTTAATTTTTCACCCTTCACCTTCATCCGTCACCCAGCATTAAAAATCCCAACTGTTAAGTTCCTTCATCGCGTGGTGTGCGGTAAGGTCAAATTGTACCGGGACCACAGATACATAACCGTGTTGCAACGCCCATTCATCTGTATCTTCTCCTTTATCCTCATTTACAAATTCCCCCGTGAGCCAGTAATAATCGCGCCCTAATGGATTGGTGCGCTTATCGAATTTTTCTTCCCAATGTGCGTTTGCTTGTCGGCATACTTTAATTCCCTTTATCTCACTTGTTTTTAACTTTGGAATATTCACATTTAGGACGACACCTTTAGGAAGACCGTTTTTCAGCGTTTGTTGAGCAATTGCCTTCACAAATTTTTTGGCAGGATCAAAATCCGCTTCCAAAGAATAGTCCAAAAGAGAAAATCCAATGGAGGGAATTCCCAAAGTACCGGCCTCGACGGCGGCACTCATCGTCCCGCTATAAATAACGTTGATGGATGAATTGCTGCCGTGATTTATACCGCTCACGCAAAGATCCGGCTTGCGCTTCAATATTTCGTTTACTGCCAGCTTTACACAATCCACGGGGGTTCCGCTGCAACTAAATTCACGATGTGGGTCATCATTTATTACTTTTATACTATTGCAGTATAAAGTATCGTTAATGGTAATGGCGTGTCCCATACCGCTCTGGGGTGAATCGGGCGCCACAACGCAAACGTCGCCGAGAGTATTCATAACCTCAATTAATGTTCGTATTCCGGGGGCGTTGATTCCATCGTCATTGGTCACTAAAATCAGCGGTCTTTTTTTTGCCATTTTTTTATATCTTGAAAGAAACAAAAATACATTTATTAATTAAGAATGATAAAGTTGGAAGTCCAATTTGGAAACATCCTGTTTAACAAAAAATTAGTACCGCAATACTTTCGTGGCACGGTTTTTTGTATAATTTAGTCCACGAATATTAAGCTCTCTACTATGCAATTAATGAAGAAGAATTTTAAAGTGTTGTTCCTTGCCGTATTTGTTTCGGTGGCTTCCTGTAGTTTCACTACGAAGGAATTTAACGATCCCGACAAGGACAAACTTTTGCTGGATCTTATTTCCTATGTTCTGCAAAAAGGACATTACGATCCGAAGGATTTGAATGATGAATTTTCCACCGAGGTTTATCAGGATTTTATTAATGGCCTCGATCCCCTAAAAAGATATTTTTTAGCTTCGGATATTGCTGAATTCAGCAAATACAAAACCGAAATAGACGACCAGATAAAAAACAAGGACCTTACTTTTTTTGATGTTGTTTACAATCGTTTTCAACAAAGAATGGAAGATGTGAAAAAAATATATCCCGAAGTACTGGACGAGCCTTTTGATTTTACCCAACAGGAAAGTATTGATGTTGATTACGATAATCTGGCATATTCCAAATCGTTGAAGGAATTAAAAGATCGTTGGAAACAACAATTGAAATTTACCACCCTCGCCGGTTACTACGATTTGGTTGAAGAACAAAAAAACAGGGCAAAGGGGACTAAACCCCCTGCGGATTCCGAGAGTGATGAAATAAACAACCCTTTACCAGAGGCAAATATTCCTACCGAAAAGGCGGATGCCGATGAACCATTTGTTGCGAAATCAAAGTCCGAACTTGAAAAGAAGGCACGTGAAACCACGAAAAATTCATTGGATGAATATTTCGATTTCACCAAAGATTTGGAACGCAAAGATTACTTCGCAATATATTTAAATACCATTGTTGAAGAATTTGACCCGCACACCAATTATTTCGCGCCCCCCGATAAAGAACGATTCGACCTCCGCATGTCCGGAAAACTGGAAGGGATAGGAGCGAGGCTTCAAAAGAAAAATGATTATATAACCATTATAGAAATTATAAGCGGCGGCCCAGCTTGGCGAAGTGAAAAAGTGGAAGTAGGCGATGTAATTCTGAAAGTGAAACAGGAAGACGAAAAAGATCCTGTAAGCATCGTGGGAATGCGGATAGATGATGCCGTAAAACTAATAAAAGGCCCAAAAGGAACCAAAGTTACGCTAACTATTAAAAATGTGGATGGCACAATTGCCGACAAAACATTAACGCGTGATGTAGTGGAATTGGAAGAAACCTATGCAAAATCTTCGTTGATTGAAAAGGATAGTCGCAAATTCGGCTTAGTCAATCTTCCGCAGTTTTATTTTGATATGGATGATTACGGCCAACGTAACGCCGCTACCGATGTGAAAAAGGAAATCGAACGCTTGAAGGACGAAGGAATGGAAGGATTGGTGCTGGATTTACGCGATAATGGAGGAGGATCATTGAGAACAGCAGTTGATATTGCTGGGCTTTTCATTAAAAAAGGACCGGTGGTTCAAGTTGCTTCAAATGGAAATAAAGAAGTTTTGAAGGATGAAAACAGCGAGATAGTTTGGGATGGCCCAATGGTAATTTTGGTGAACGAACTTTCCGCTTCGGCTTCAGAAATTTTGGCTGCTGCAATGCAGGATTATAAGCGGGCTATAATTATAGGCAGTGAACAAACTTATGGAAAAGGTACCGTCCAGAATGTAATAGATCTTAACCAATGGTTGCGCAAAAACGATCTTGGCGATATGGGCGCGCTTAAAATTACCTCTCAAAAATTCTATCGAGTTAACGGCGGCTCCACCCAATTAGAGGGCGTTAAGAGTGATGTGGTTATGCCGGACCGTTACAGTTATATAGATGTGGGCGAAAGGGATTACGACAATCCTCTTCCGTACGATAAAATTGATGCCGCAAAATATGATATTTGGGATGGATATATTGATTATGATGAAACCATCCAAAAAAGTAAGGCGCGTATGGCGCAGAATGCGGATTTAAAATTAATTGATGAAAATGCAAAATGGATCAAAAATAAGAGAGATGAAAAATCGGTTAATTTAAATTTTGATGCCTACAGTGCTGATATTGCTGAGCGAAAATTGGAGAGCGAACGTTTTGATTCTATTGATGAGTACGATAACCATTTAACTTTTGAATCGCTACCTTATGAAACTGCTTTGATGAAAAAGGATACAACTCTTTCTGAAAAGCGTACAAGATGGCATAAAAATCTAAGTAAGGACATTTATGTAGAGGAAGCCGTAAACGTTTTGGAGGATTTAAAATTGAATAATATTAAAGCGAAAAAATTGGCAGATATAAAAAATTAGTCCTTTTTTTGAAGGAATTAAATTTTGAATAAACCTGCAAGGCTTTTAAAACCTTGCAGTTTTTTTATATACTTCACGCTAAAAGTGTAAATTTGAAACGTGGAAAAATCGACTTCATTAACCCAAATTGCGCTCCGAAAATTTCAGAAAAACCTTTGGGGCGTTTTTAGTTTTGGGTTTTTGGTCCTTTGTGTACTGTTGGCAATTTTTGCTTACGCTTTGGCACCGGACAATTCTGAAAACGCGAACCAAATGCATCTTTCCATCCATTCAAAAAATCCGGGTTTTACGGTGCAAATGCTTACCATTCCCACTGCTGTTGAAGTTCAAAATCCGGTAGGTATATTTTTCTTCGGAAAAAAGAATGCCGATACCGAAATTCCCGTTTCCAAATATTCAATCCACAATACCGGCATACAAATAACCGAATATACACCTGACGGCACGGAAGGCCTGCAAAAGGAATACGAGCTTTCGCTTTTTCCGACGGCATCTTCAGCAAAGGAAATTCCGACAAAATACATTTCAAAGAAAAAATTCCTTTTGGGAACAGATAAATATGGCCGCGACCTGTTGAGCCGTATGTTGATCGGGATTCGTATTTCGTTGGCCATTGGTTTTGTAGCCGTTTTTATTTCACTTATTATAGGAATTACAATGGGCGCGGTAGCGGGTTATTTCGGTGGAAAAGTGGACGCTGCCATTATGTGGCTAATAAACGTTACTTGGTCAATCCCTACTTTATTGCTTGTTATTGCAATTACCCTCGCATTGGGCAAAGGTTTCTGGCAGGTTTTTATAGCAGTTGGTTTAACGATGTGGGTGGAAGTCGCGCGCGTAGTGCGAGGGCAGGTTATGGGCGTAAAACAAATGCAATACGTAACCGCCGCCCGGGCTTTGGGCTTTAATGATTTCAGGATAATCGTGAAGCATATTTTGCCCAATAGTATGGCACCGGTGATTATAATTTCGGCGGCCAACTTTGCAGGAGCCATTCTTATCGAGAGTGGGTTGAGTTTTTTGGGAATAGGCGCACAGCCACCAATGCCAAGTTGGGGCGGAATCATAAAAGACCATTATGCCTATATAATTTTGGGGAAACCATTTCTTGCCCTTATCCCCGGTTTGGCAATTATGAGTCTTGTAACCGCATTTATGCTGATAGGAAATGCTTTGCGCGATGCAATGGATGTGCGGAATGCTTAACTGAAATTCAATGAACCGAAAATACATTTATCCCATCGTAATTATAATTGTGACAGTGGTATTATATTATGCCGATGATTTTATGGCTGAAGAGGAAGAAGTGCCAATTTCGAATTCTTCAAATTCCACGAGAAATACTTCCGATGAATTTGACGCTTCCTTTCTTCCAGCATCCTCCACGGGAGAAGTTGTACATCATGAATATTTTACACTTTCCTATTCCGAAAAAGACGAACAGGCAGAGTGGGTTGCATATGCGCTCAACAAAAGTGACCTTTCCAAAAACGAATTTGAACGTCCCTATTTCGTGCAGGACAAAAGCGTAAAAACCCGTTCTGCCGATTGGCGCAACTATAAAAAATCTGGCTACGATCGCGGTCATCTCTGCCCCGCGGGTGATAGAAGATTTTCCTTTGAAGCCTACAACGAAACTTTTTTGACCAGTAATATAAGTCCGCAGAATCACGATTTCAATGCCGGAATTTGGAACCGGTTAGAACAAAAAGTTCGGTTTTGGGCAAAAAAATACCATGGTGTTTATGTAGTTTCTGGCGGGATTTTAAAAGGAAATTTAAAAACACTTGGCGAAGAAAACGTTTCGGTCCCCAATGAATTTTATAAAATAGTCGTGGATGCTTCCGATGGAAATTATAAGGCCATCTCCTTTATTATTCCGAATAAAAAATCCAGTGAACCATTTTACAGATACGTGGTTTCGATTGACGAAATTGAAGCGAAAACGGGAATTGATTTTTTTCCGAATCTACCCGATTCCATTGAAGATAAAATTGAGGCAACTGTCGATTTAAGGGCTTGGGGAAAGAAATAAATTTTTCCATTTCTTCCCGATAGCTATCGGGATCGATTTGGTTTTCGATTTCCTAAGAGTAGTAATAATTTGAACCGTCCAACTTCACAAAAATAAACAGCAAAATAGTAAAACCCCAAAGTGCCGAACCCCCGTAACTAAAAAAGGGCAGTGGGATTCCTACTGTTGGAAAAATGCCGGTAACCATGCCAATATTAACAAAAAAGTGCAGGAATAAAATGGCGGCAACGCTGTACCCATAAACCCGTGCGAATTGGTTTTTCTGCTTTTCCGCCCTAAAAATTATACGTACAATAAGCCCAACAAATAGAAGTACCACGAGCATACTTCCCAAAAAGCCCCATTCTTCGCCCACAGTACTAAAAATGTAATCGGTGTGTTGTTCGGGTACAAAATTTCCTTTGGTCTGCGTGCCTTGGGTCCAACCTTTGCCGAACCAACCCCCGTTACCAATTGCTATTTCGCTTTGGTGGGTGTTGTAGCCAATGCCTCTAGGATCTGCCTCTTTCCCTAAAACAATGTTGAAACGGTCGCGGTGGCGCTGCTCAAATACATTATTGAAAATATAACTTACCGAAAATGCAAAAATGATGGAGGTAAGCGCAATTAAAATGATATTGAAACATGTTGGGCCGTTTTTTTCGGTTTCGAAAGAACATAACTCCGGCTACCAATATAACGCCCAAGGTCACCCACACGGCGCCAAAAGCTAAGGTTGAAACGAAAAGAATGGTCGCAAAAAGGCCTAGGAGCAAATATACCCCGTGCAACCCTTCGCGATAAAGAGGAAATATGAATGCGGCATAAACCAATGCGCTTCCGGGATCGGGTTGTGGGATAATAAAAAGTGCGGGGAGAGCGAGAATTAGAAAGGCACCTAATTGGTTTTTGAAATCCTGCATATTGGTTTGAATATCGCTTACATATTTCGCTAGGGCGAAGGCAGTTGCGGCCTTTAGCAAACTCACTGGGTTGCAAACTGAAACTTCCGAAACCATACCACGAAGTGGCTCCGGAAATGGTCTTACCAAAAACAAAAAGACCGAACAATGAAACCAATGAAACTATATAAATAACGCTCGCAAAGCGTTCATAAAATTTAGATTCAATAGCGAGCACAAAAATAATAAGGAGCACGCTCAAGCAGATAAACATAAATTGCCGCGCATAAATCTGGTCAAAATCCCAGAAACCTTTTGCGGAATCGCTCAGTGATGCGGAATAAATATTAACCCACCCAATGCCTACCAATACTATATAGAGAAGAATGATAAGCCAGTCAAACTTTACAAAACTTTTTCCTCCTGCCATTAGTGATTTATTGTAAAGGGTTTTCCGCTGTAGGGTTTTTCATATTCGGCTTCAAGACTTCCCTCCAGCACGTATTTTTCCATATCCTTTCGGGTTATTTCGCCTTTAAGGTATTTCTCAATCATGAGTCCGGCAATGCGACCCGCCCATCGTGAACCCCAATAGCCATTTTCCACAAAAACCGCGATTGCGATCTTTGGGTTGTCCTTTGGCGCAAAGGCTACAAAAATAGAGTGGTCGGTAAGTTGCACGCGCTTGCCATCTATCTTTGTGAAGTTTTCAGCCGTTCCTGTTTTTCCACATATTTCAATTCCTGGAACTTGTATTGAAGCTGCCGTACCACGCTGATAAACCTGAAACATTCCTTCAACCACTGGCTCAAAGTTTTCCGGTTCAACAGATGTATAGTGTTTTTCCTTAAATTTCTTCGGAATGGTATCCGGACCGATTATGTTCTTGATAATATGAGGCGTATAAAAATAACCGCGATTGGCAATGGCGGCTGTAAAATTGGCCATTTGCATGGGCGTCAGCAAAACTTCCCCCTGCCCGATAGCATTTGAAATGGTGGCCAAAGTTGACCAATTATGCGTTGGGTAATCGTGTATTTTATTATAGTATTTTGAAGTGGGTATATTTCCCCTTTTTCCGCTGGGAAGGTCATATCCCAAAAAGTCGCCCAGGCCAAAACTCATAAGGTCACTTCGCCAAGCATCAATACCTTCCTGTGGGGTCGGGTATTTATCAATAATGCGTTTATAAACATTACAGAAATAGGCGTTGCAACTATTGGCAATTCCGCCCACCATTGCTAAAGGGGTAGGGTGGTTGTGGCAGCCTAAAATTCTATTCCCATACCTAAATCCGTGGTAACAGTAAAATTTATCCTCAGTGTCCACTACGTTCTCATGAAGGCCAACCAAGGCTGTGAGGGTTTTAAATGGCGAACCCGGTGGATATTCTCCCATTAATACCCTGTCATATAGCGGTTTTGCGATGGTATCATACCATAGCTTTGTGAAATTTTTGGAGCGATCTCTTCCTACCAGCAGTGACGGATCGTAACTTGGAGCGGTAATAAGTGCCAATATTTCGCCGCTTTCGGGTTCAATGGCTACAATACCACCCCTTTTATGTATCATCAATTCCTCCCCGTATTTTTGAAGGGTGGCGTCAATGGTTAGCTGCACATCTTTCCCACGTTCCGGCAATGTGTCGAAAATACCTTCCTTATAAGGGCCAATATCCCGATTAAAGCGATCTTTTTGAATATATTTCACTCCTTTTACGCCGCGCAGCACTTCTTCGTATTCCTTTTCAACTCCTGCTGTACCAATGAGTTCACCCATTTGATAATATGGATTTTTTTCAATGATGGCATTATTAACCTCCGCGATATAACCCATAACGTTTGCGGAATGGTCCACCTGATACTCACGAAGCGAACGGCGCTGAATATAAAACCCTTCGTATTTGTACATTTTTTCGGAAAGGGAGGCGTAATCTGCCTTGTTCAACTGGGGAATAACCACTGAAGGAAGGCGGGGCGAGTACGTTCTTGCCTTTTCCATTATATTTTTGAAGTCTTCTTTCGTAATCTTCAAAAGCCCGCAAAATTCCAATGTATCCAATGGTTTTACATCTCGCGGAATAACCATGACGTCATATGAAGGTTGGTTTGAAACCAGTAACTTCTCGTTACGGTCAAACATATAACCACGCTGCGGATAATCATATAAAATTTTGATGGCGTTGTTATCTGAAAGCGCTTGCGAAGAGGCGTCCAGAACTTGCAGATAAAACAATCTTGCCGAAAAAACCACCCCGGTAAAAAGAACTAATGCTATGAGTACTATTTTTCTCATGTGGCTTTTCTGTTAAACAATATTAAAGTGCCCAATATTACAATTATTGTAAATATCCCTGAAAATAAGGTGGATTTTAACAGCAAGAATATATGCTGAAAGCTGAATATTTCCAAAGAGAACAATACAAAATGGTGAATAAAAATCATTACGGCGATATAAGTTAGCCGCTCCATTGGGTCTGCTTTTCTGATTTTTACGCTGTTGTATTCATAACTTATTCCGAAGGAATATTTAAGCACTATAGGCCGTATGTATGCTATAAAAGCGCAAGCTGCGGCATGAACGCCACCCGAATCCTCAAAAATATCTATTGAAAGCCCCAGTAGAAAGCTTAAAAAAATCAGTAAACTTTTATTCCCGTCAAGAGGGTAGAGAATAATAAAGAGAACATATAAGTACGGATTAATATATCCAGCAAGGTTGATATTGTTGAGCAACAACACCTGTAGGAAAACCAGAAATATAAATCTGAGTGTATTTATTATTACTTCATTATTCTGCATCTTCTACTCCTTTTTCCAGATTTTTTATTTCCGGAGCGTCATTGTTTCTAATTAAATATACGTGTTCAAGGCTCGTCATATCGTTGAACAAATCAATATTCACGTAGTAATAATTGGAATCCCGATCCAGTTCAAAATCTTTTATTGTGCCAATCAAGATTCCCTCGGGGAAAATTGTTGATTTTCCACCGGTAATAATCGTGTCGCCTTTTTCCAATTTCGCCAAACGAGGAATATCTATTAGCTGTACGACATTTGGGTCTTTAGTATTCCAAATAAGGCTTCCGAAATGACTGGATTTTTTCAGTTTTGCATTTATTCGGCTATTCGTATTTAAAATAGACTGCACCGTTGCATAATTTTCAGAAACGTCACTTACGATGCCCACGATTCCTTTTGATGAAATTACCCCCAAATCTATTGTTAAACTATCAACTTCACCTTTATCAAGCGTAAGTTGGTTTTTTGTTTTCGAATAATTATTATTTATGACCCGCGCGGTAAAATACCTGTATTTGTTGGGTAAAATCGTACTGTCCAAGGGAGCGGCGAGAGCGGCCTTTTTGAATTGGTCCAATTCCTGCCGCAACATTACATTTTCTTGTAATAATTGTTGATTTTCCTTCCCAAGAGCAAGATAATCAGTCACGTTATTTCTGAAGGTAAAAATGGTGCCCGTAAAAAAGTTGGCCGAACTAATATATTTATTGTTGTGATAATTGTGCGTCTCCACGGTCAATGCTACCGAAATGACAAACAGCAGTGCGAACAAAAGAAAATTTCTGTTGCGGATGAAGAAATAGATAATCTGCTGCATCGCTGGGGATTATTGCGGTTTGTTATTTATTGACAGCAACGCCAAATGATTTAAAATGAAAATTTTATGGATATTTTTTTGAAGAATTCTTCAACTTAAATATTCCCAACTAATTATTTTATCAATACGCTTTTATACTTGTTTAAGTTTTTCAAGCAAATTCCGGTTCCCCGAACAACTGCTCGTAATGGGTCTTCGGCAATGTAAACAGGAAGATCCGTTTTTTGCGAAAGCCTTTTATCCAATCCTCGCAACATTGAGCCTCCTCCTGCAAGATAAATACCGGTATTGTATATATCTGCGGCAAGTTCGGGCGGTGTTTGTGACAGTGTTTCCATAACGGCGTCTTCAATACGAAGGATTGATTTATCCAAAGCTTTGGCAATTTCCCTATAACTTGTCTGAACCTGTTTTGGTTTGCCGGTAAGCAAATCCCGGCCCTGTACATCCATTTCATCGGGTGGAAGTTCAAGATCTTCGGTCGCGGCACCGATTTGTATTTTTATTTTTTCAGCAGTGCGCTCACCTACGTATAGGTTGTGCTGGGTTCGCATGTAGTACACAATATCATTTGTAAATACATCACCCGCAATTTTTATGGATTTGTCGCAAACAATTCCGCCGAGGGCGATTACTGCAATTTCGGTTGTTCCTCCTCCTATGTCCACAACCATATTTCCTTTGGGTTGCATAATATCAACGCCAATACCGATTGCCGCGGCCATGGGTTCGTGAATCAAGTAAACTTCCTTTCCGTTAACGCGTTCGGCGCTTTCCTTTACCGCACGCATTTCTACTTCGGTAATTCCGCTGGGGATACAGACAACCATTCTCAAGGAAGGTTTTAGCCATTTCTTTTTTAGCGCCGGAATATCGCTGATAAACATGTTTATCATCTTTTCACTCGCGTCAAAATCTGCGATTACGCCATCTTTTAGCGGACGGATAGTTTTAATATTTTCGTGCGTTTTCCCTTGCATCATCGCGGCTTCGCGGCCCACGGCAATTATTTTGCCAGTAGTACGATCGCGTGCAACGATGGAAGGCGCGTCCACAACAACTTTATCGTTGTGGATTATGAGGGTATTTGCGGTACCAAGGTCAATGGCTATTTCTTCAGTCAGGAAGTCAAAAAATCCCATAGTTTAAGTTCGTGGTATTGAGTTATAAGTAAGGTTTGGTTTTTAACAAATGTAATAAAATTTAATGCTTAAAATGGCGGGTGCCGGTAAATACCATCGCCATTTTATGTTCATTGCAATAATCTACGCTTAGTTGGTCCTTTATGGATCCACCGGGCTGGATTACAGCTGTAATGCCAGCATTGTCTGCAATTTCCACACAATCGGGGAATGGGAAAAATGCATCGCTTGCCATTACAGCACCTTCGAGATTGAAATTGAATGATTTTGCTTTTTCAATTGCCTGGCGTAGGGCATCAACGCGGCTGGTTTGTCCGGTGCCGCTGGCGCAAAGCTGTTTTCCTTTTGCCAAGACAATAGTATTTGATTTGGTATGCTTGCAAATTTTTGAAGCGAACAACAAGTCTTCTAACTCTTGCTGGCTGGGTTTATTGTCTGTTGCCTGCGTTAAAATTTTCTCAGTGTCCGTAACATTGTCCTTATCCTGTACCAAAACTCCGTTTAGGCACGTACGGACGGTGGTTGAAGGCAATTCCGTTTCCTTTTGAACCAATAAAATCCGATTCTTTTTACCCTCTAAAATTTCCTGTGCTTTCGTTGAAAAGGAAGGAGCGATCACAACTTCGCAGAAAAGACTGTGAATTTCATTTGCGGTAGCCTCGTCAATTTCAACATTGCTTATTAAAATTCCGCCAAAAGCCGAAACCGGATCTCCCGCAAGTGCGGCCAAATAAGCTTCCTGTACGGTTTCTCTTTGTGCTATTCCACAGGCATTGTTGTGTTTTAAAATTGCGAAAGTGGGAATGTCACCCTTAAATTCATTCATTAAATTTACGGCGGCATCCACGTCCAACAGGTTGTTGTAGCTCAATTCCTTTCCGTGGAGCTTGGTGAACATTTCATCAAAATTTCCGAAGAAATAACCTTTTTGGTGCGGGTTTTCGCCGTAGCGAAGTTCCTGCCCGTTGGTTTCGCTAATTTTATAGGCGGGCAATTTTTCTGAATTGTTGAAATAATTAAAAATCGCCGTATCATAATTTGAAGAAACATTGAAGGATTTTGCGGCAAACCGCTTTCGGTCCTTCATAGAAATTTCGCCATTATTTGTTGAAATCAGTTCCAAAAATTCGGCGTAGTCGTCAACCGAAGAAACGCAAATAGTATCTTTAAAATTCTTCGCAGCAGCGCGAATCAATGAAATTCCACCAATATCAATCTTTTCAATTATATCCTCTTCCGAAGCGCCGGAAGCGACAGTTTTTTCAAAAGGATACAAATCTACGATCACGGCATCAATCTGTGGAATGTCGTACTGTTGCATTTCGGCAACATCGCCTTCGTGGTTTTGACGATTCAAAATTCCTCCAAAAACTTTTGGGTGCAATGTTTTAACACGACCGCCCAAAATTGAAGGGTAATCGGTAATATCTTCAACCGCAATTACCTCAATCCCTAGGTCGTTTATAAATTTTTCTGTCCCACCGGTAGAGTATATCTTTACGTTTTGTGCATCCAGTTTTTTTACGATTGGCTCAAGCCCATCTTTGCTGAATACGGAAATTAATGCGGAGGTGATTTTTTTGGAATCGTTCATTATAAAAAATTAAGCAGCAAAAGTACATAAATGGGAAGTAAGTTTGTAACATAACCGCAGAGAAAACGTCATACTTTTCATAATTTTATCAACGTTTTTTAAAAGTTCATTCTTTTGATTGAACGCAAGATAAGAAATTTAAAAACGTCAATATTTAATTCAAAATTGTCAATGCTAATTTATCTTAGGGTTTTAAAGGAAAGTTTCAATTTTGCGCTCAATGCGCTTCGAAACAATAAATTGCGGACTTTTCTTTCTTTGGTTGGTGTGACTATAGGAATTTTTTCAATTATCGCAGTGTTAGCTGCGGTAGATTCCCTGAAGCGTGAAATTGAAGGAAGTATAAGCGGGCTGGATAATAGCACGATTATAATTATGCGTTTTAATTTTGGACCTACCGATATTCCCCGGTGGAAATGGCAACAGTTTCCCGACGTCACTTTTGATGAATACCAGTACCTCGAGCGCAATATGCCTAACATGGAAGCAGCCACCTTTACGCTAAACGTGCCGGATGAAAACATAAAATATGAAGACAACCAAGTGGACAATGTGCCCATTGGTGCCGTAACCGATAGTTATTATAATATTGAAGCACTGAAACTAGGCGACGGGCGGTTCTTTAATGGTGCGGAATCTAATAGCGGATCCATGGTGGTGGTTTTGGGGTACGAAATTGCAAATAAACTTTTCGGCGGAAGCGCGAATGCTATTGGGAAAGAAGTGCGCATTTACGGAAGAAAATTCAATGTTATCGGGGTTTTGGCAAAAGAAGGCGCAGGCCTTTTTGGAAATTCGAAGGATACTTCCGTTTGGATGCCCGTGAATGTAGTACGCCGAATTTATGGTGACAACAACAAACAAACTTTTCCGCAGATTGTAATAAAACCCGAAAAGGGAGTAGATCAAGCAGAGTTTAAAGCTATTCTTGACCAAAAGTTGCGTGTAAAACGAGGGTTAAAACCAGATGAGGTAAGTACTTTCTTTGTGAACCAAATGCAAGGTTTTGCAGATTTTATTGATAACATTACCGGAAGCATGAATATTATTGGCCTAATTATAAGTGGGTTTTCCCTGCTGGTGGGTGGTTTTGGGATTGCCAATATTATGTTCGTAAGCGTAAAGGAACGCACCAATTTAATTGGAATTCAGAAATCTTTGGGTGCGAAAAATAAGTTTATTCTTTTCCAATTTTTGTTTGAGGCAATAATTCTTGCGGTTATCGGCGGATTGATTGGGCTGTTTTTGGTATTTATTGTTTCAATAATCGCTTCGCAGTTTACTGGTGATTTTGAGTTCGTTCTTTCTCCGTGGAATATGTTTGTAGGCACCGCAATTTCAGCGGTAATAGGATTGATTTCTGGAATTCTTCCGGCTATTTCAGCTTCAAAATTGGATCCGGTGGAAGCGATTAGAACGGGAATGTAAAGCCTCTCCCGACCTCCCCCAAGGGGAGGAGTATCCTGACTGATAAACACAAAGATAAAGGGAAAGTTCCCCTTTAGGGGTTAGGGGGCTAATATTTGGGAAACTTCTTCGTTAACCCATTCCAAAAAACGTTCGTCTTCCACTGAAAATGGGTCTTCCACGTGCGAATCAATATCAATTTGCCCAATATTTTTTCCATCCTTAAACAGTGGTACGACAATTTCGGCCTTTACGTACATACTGCACGCAATGTAGTTGTTCTGCGCCTTTACGTCCGGTACTACAAAATTTTTGTTTGAAACCGCAACCTGCCCGCAAATTCCTTTTCCGAAAGGAATTACCGTGTGGTCCGTAGGTTCACCGGCAAAAGCCTTGAGGTGAAGTGTTTTATCGGAATGGTTTGCCATATAAAAACCCACCCAATCATAATAGCCAATTTGTGATTGAAGAAGCTCGCAAACTTCGGTTAAACGCTGTTCGGCGCTCTCCGCGTCGTTCGCAAGAATTGTTTTGATTTTAGGTTTTAAGTGGCTAAATGACATATGTTTTTTTTGCTTCTTTATATTTTTGGTAAAAGTATTTCAAAACAGGTACATTGCACAACAAATCCTGTATTTTTGTTAAAAAGATAAGCAATATATTGAAGGAACTTTTCAAAAAATATAAAAGTGTAGTTCGCTTTGTAGTGTTGTTTATGGGCACCTATTTGCTTTTGAGCATTTTATATTCGGTGTACTTGAACGTCTCAACTGAAGGCGAAAACGATCCCGATCCAATAACGCGTTTGGTTGGCAAACAAAGCAATTCGGTACTTACCGGTTGGGGTTTTAAAAGTGAGCTGATTCCGCGGGGAGAGGCGCCAAGTCTTACCATTCGTTTTAAGGATAGGGATGTCGGCGAAATTGTGGAGGGCTGCAATTCGGTGAGTGTTATTATTCTGTTCGTTGCTTTTATAATTGCCTTTGCTGAAAATTTCAAAAAAACTGCCCTCTTTATTCTGGGCGGGGCCGTACTGATTTATGGGATCAATATTTTGCGAATCGCAATCCTTTCGGTTGCATTGTTCTACTATCCCTCCTATGAAAAATTGTTGCATTCCATCATTTTTCCCGGCATAATCTACGGATTGGTTTTTATATTGTGGATGGCGTGGGTGCGAACATTGAAACTAGAAACAAGCAATGGGTAAAATTTCAAAAATTCTTATCGTTGCGGTGTTGGTTGGGCTATTGGTTCTTGTTCGGGCTTTTGAAAATTGGCTATTTTACGATCCCTTACTAGATTTTTTTAAAGGCGATTATCTAAACAAACCCTTGCCGCCGTTGGATGGATTCAAGTTGCAAACGGGCATTGTACTGCGCTTTTTGTTGAATACACTTTTGTCCTTGGCGATAATCTGGGTTCTCTTCCGGGATAGGGGACTTATAAAACTATCGGTGGTATTGTATAGTTTTTTATTTGTGATCCTTTTTTTGGCCATCAGTTTAATAATTTTCAATTCTGAAAAAGTAGGTGGTTTTATGGTGCTTTTCTACGTTCGGCGATTTTTGATACAACCTATTTTTCTACTTATTTTATTGCCGGCTTTTTACTTTCAAAAAAATAAATAAGCGGAATTTTGGGTACCTTTGAACTATAAAAAAATATAAAGATGAAAAAACTACAGATCATTTTACTTGCACTTTTCACAATTGGCATTTGTTCCTGCAAAGATAAAAACAAGGAAACCGAACCAGAAGTGGTAACGGTTGACAATAATTCTGAAATAAAACCGCACGAAATTGAAGATACCGGGATTGAATTCAATGACGCGAAAGTGAAGGAGGTTTTTGACCAATATTTGCAAGTGGAAAATGCACTCATAAACACGGATGCGGAAAAAGCCGCAAAAGAAGCCTTCAAACTACAGGAAGTTATAAAAGGGGTAGATGATGATGCTATAACCTCTCGCGCTATAAATGCCATTGCCGATACGGATGATATTGAGGTACAACGCCACAATTTTGTTGCGCTTACAACTTCCATGGAAGATATTTTGGAGGGAGCCATTGATTCCGGCACGGTTTATAAACAATATTGCCCAATGGCCTTCAACAATACCGGCGCGTATTGGTTCAGCAATAGCAAGGAAATTTTTAATCCTTATTTTGGTGAAAAAATGCTGAAATGCGGTAGGGTGGAAGCTGAGATTAAGTAAACAGTGCGAAGTTTTTAGTAGTGAGTGCCGGCGGGCAGTTACAACACATAAGATTAATAGGCACCGGACATAGATTATAAAAATATTGACCCATCCTGAAATACAGAAATCCAAAAATTATTTAAGACCACATGGAAGGCAAAGAATCGGGGGAGATTCCGGTTAATAAATCTACTGTTAAACTTTCGCCAATGAGAGAATAACAGGATATAATCCTTTTATACCTTTATATAGTAATTTTAAAAAATAAACTGTTATGTCACAGCAACAGCAAAACAAGAAGCCACAATCCGCTAAAAGCCCTGAGGCTAAAAAGCAGGATAACAAAAAGGCTCCACAGTCCACTCCTAAGAAGAAGTAATCTGTGAAAGGTTATCGAGAGTAACCTGAGAACCATCCCCCCTAAAAAGGCGGATGGTTTTTTATTATGTATTAATTGTACAGGGCCCATTTTATGTATCATTCTCATTAATTTTTAGATATTTTGGGCCGTAATACATATGCTTTTGAATTCGAAAAATATTTCTGGTATTTGGTTGTTTTCGCCTGAATAGAAGTATTTGTTCATAAAGTGTTTGAAAATAAACTCAATTATTTCTTTCCCCTTTTTTAAGTAGTGTTATTAGCGACTCCTTTCAAAAGCGCAAGTAAATCAAGCTTTTGCAAAAAATTAGGTTAAAATTCTTGCCATAGGGCTAAATTTAAAATAACTTTTTGATAAAATTTTCCTAATCTACTTTCATTAAAAGTTGGAATTGTAAGATTTTATTGGCACTTTTGAAGTGCTAATTCAAACAAACAAAAAAATGAAAACAAAGTTTAGTGGAATTTTAACACTCTTGTTAGTGTTGATTGTGCAGCTCACTTTTGCACAGGAAAAAACAATTTCCGGAACCGTGACCGATGACACAGGTCTGCCGCTTCCAGGAGTTAACATAATTATAAAGGGAACCACCAGCGGTACTCAGTCAGATTTTGATGGTAATTATACCATTGATGCTGCTGTGGGACAAACTCTCGTTTATAGTTATGTAGGTTTTGAGACCCAAGAAAATGTAGTTGGGGCCTCAAATACTATTGATGTAACTATGCAGGCAGGATCCGTCCTGGACGAAGTAGTTGTAACGGCCCTTGGTATTTCCAGGGAGAAACAATCCCTGGGGTATTCAACCCAGGAAGTGCAGGGTGAGGATATTTCTACTGTAAAGGGAAATAACTTTACAAATGCCCTTTCGGGAAAAGTGTCCGGTCTTAACATTAGAAGGAACAACAACTTTGGTGGTTCAACTAACGTAGTAATTAGGGGTAATACCTCTTTAACTGGAGACAACCAGGCACTTTTTGTTGTTGATGGAGTGCCCATCAGTAACAGAAACACCAACGATGCCGCACAGTCCCAAGCTTCCGGTGGTTATTATGACTACGGTAATGCAGCTGCGGATATTAACCCTGACGACATTGAATCTGTTAACGTGCTAAAAGGTGCTGCTGCATCTGCACTTTACGGTTCACGCGCTGCTAACGGGGTAATTATCATTACTACTAAAAAAGGTAAAAAATCCAAAGGGTTAGGCGTAACAATTAATTCCAACGCCCAAGTTGGCTTTGTTGATAAGGACACCTTTATTAAATACCAGCAACAATACGGTGGTGGTTATGGCCCTTACTATTCAAGTGATGATGGTTTCTTCTTTTTGGAAGATATTAATGGTGACGGCACTGCCGATTTAACTGCACCTTATACTGAGGATGCATCGTATGGTGGAGCATTTGATCCAAACCTATATGTTTACCAATGGAACTCTTTCGATTTAGAATCTCCATATTACAAAACGGCTACTCCTTGGCTTCCTGCCGAAAACCAGCCAATTACATTCTTTGAAACTCCATTTACTTTTACCAATTCGATTGCTGTTCAAAATGGATTTGATAAAGGTTCTTATAGAATGTCTTATACCAAACTGGACCAATCAGGTCTTTTGCCCAATAGCCAGTTAGATAGGCACAACTTTATTTTCAGTGGAACTTTTGATTTATCTGATAGATTGACAGCCAGTGGTTTTGCCAATTATATTAAAACCGATGCGGTAGGACGTAACTCTACTGGTTATAACGATAACGTGATTGGTAACTTTAAGCAGTGGTGGCAAGTAAACGTTGATATTAAAGAATTACGTGATATCTACTTTAAAACACACCGAAATGTAACTTGGAACCCGGTAACTTCCGATCCTGGGGCTGCACCAATTTTCTGGGATAACCCTTACTTCCAACGATATGAAAATTATCAAAATGATGGCAGAAGCCGTTTTATAGGAAATTTTGAACTTAACTATAAATTGGCGGATTGGGTAAATGTTACAGCGAGAGTTGCTACAGATACTTATAGTGAACAACAAGAAGAGCGCAGAGCTGTAGGTTCTGTACCAACAAGTTTTGGTATTACCCGTGGAAATGTTGATTCAGGTTACTTAAGAAGAGACATTACTGCAACAGAAACCAACTATGATTTGAACTTCAATTTCAACCATAAGTTTTCAGATGCGGTGAGCCTTGCCGGTATTTTGGGTACCAACATTAGAAGAAACGATTATAATTCTCTTTTGTCTTCAACAGCTGGAGGTTTATTGGTTCCTGGAATATATTCGTTGCAAAACACAGCAGCTGCCAACCCAAGACCAGTTGAACAAGCTGAAAAATTAGGTGTAGATGGTATTTATGCCAGCGCCTCTTTAGGTTTTGCAAATACCGTATATGTTGATGGAACAATCCGTAGGGATCACTTCTCTACGTTGCCAGCAGATAACAGTACTTTCTATTACCCATCTGTTTCTACCAGTTTTGTTTTCAGTAAATTATTGGATGTTAATGCAATTACATTCGGAAAATTGAGAGCAAACTATGCCGAGGTAGGTAACGGTGCTCCATTTGATAGATTGGTAGATACTTATGTTATAAATACTGATATAGGTACTTCTATTCCTAATACCAAAAACAATCCAGATTTAAAGCCAGAAAGAACCAAAAGTTATGAGCTAGGTCTTGAAATGAGATTCGCTAACAATAGACTTGGTTTTGATATTGCTACCTATAAATCTAACTCCATTGACCAAATTGTAACAGTACCGGTTACTGCTGCAACAGGTTACACTGGTAAATTGTTGAATGCAGGTGAAATTGAAAATAAAGGTCTTGAAATTTCATTGAACGCAATGCCAATTAAAAATGATAATTTCAGCTGGAGCCTTAATGCCAACTGGTCACAGAACAAGAGTGAGGTAATTGCCTTACCAGAAGGAATTGAGACACTTCAATTAGGAAGCTTTCAAGGTGGTGTTACCATTAACGCAGTATTGGGTCAGCCTTACGGTGTAATTTATGGTACAGACTATACTTATTTGAATGGACAAAGAGTAGTTGATCCTGCAAACGGACAGTATATTGCTACCGCGACTTCAAACTTCGTAATTGGTGATACTAACCCTAATTGGTTGGCTGGTATTTCAAATACCTTGACTTATAAAAATGTAGCCTTCAGCTTTTTGATTGATATTCAGGACGGAGGAAGCATTTTCTCACTGGATCAATATTATGGTTTGGCTACAGGTCTTTATGACAATACTGCTTTTACCAATGATTTGGGTAACCCTGTAAGAAATAGTCTTGCTGACGGTGGTGGATTTATCAATGAAGGTGTAAACCCTGATGGTTCAACCAACACCACTCGTATCAGAGCTGATCGATATGGAGCTTTTGGTTATGCAAGAGGATTGCCTAACTCGGCTTTCGTTTATGATGCAAGTTTCGTTAAATTACGTCAGGCTTCCTTGACTTATACGTTACCTTCAAAATTCTTGGATAATACATTTATGACAGGTTTGTCGTTTAGTGTAACAGGTTCTAACCTATGGATCATCAGCAAAAACTTCCCATATGCTGATCCAGAATCAGGATTGAGCTCAGGTAACTTGCAAGGGTATAGCACTGGTGCATTACCAACCACCCAGGATTATGGGTTTAATATTAAAGCACAATTTTAATAAAATAGAAAAATGAAGAAACTGATTTTAATTTTTACAGCGGCAATTCTGGCCGTGTCGTGTTCAGATAACCTTGAGGATCTGAACCAGAACATAAAAGATCCAACATCGGTAAGTGGCGAGAGCTTATTTTCCTCTGCCCAAAAACAACTTGCCGATCAAGTGGTGACTCCTAACGTTAACCTTAACAACTTAAGGTTATGGACGCAACAATTGCAGGAAACCACTTATACTGATGAAAGTAATTATGACCAAACAACTAGGCCCATTCCTGCTAATCATTGGAGAGAGCTATACAGAGATGTTTTGAAGGATTTAAACGAAGCTTCAATAGTTATTGATAACACAATATACGTGTCTGATGAATTGAATGCTAGAAAACCCAACAAACAAGCCATAATCGAAATTTTAACCGTTTATGCTTATAGTAATTTGGTTGAAACTTTCGGCGATGTTCCTTATACCGAAGCTTTGGATATAAACAATCTCCTACCAGCTTATGATGACGGTCTAACAGTGTACAAAGATTTGATTTCCCGTCTTACAGCAGCTATCAATACTTTAGATGCCAGTAAGGGAAGTTTCGGAACTAAAGAAGATTTAATGTACAATGGAGATGTAGCTGGCTGGAAAATGTTCGCGAACTCCTTGAAACTGAGAATGGGTATTACATTAGCTGACGTGGATGCTGGATTATCTCAGTCAACAGTACAGACTGCGGTTACTTCTGGTGTATTCACCAGTAATGCAGATAACGGTAGCTACCAATATTCAAATAGCGCTCCAAACAATAACCCAATGAACGATAACTTGGTGCTTAGCGGACGTAATGACTATGTTGCTGGAGCTACTTTGGTTGATCTTATGAATTCATTGGATGATCCAAGAAGAGCTTCCTATTTTACAACTGTAGATGGTGATTATATTGGAGGTGCTATTGGTGATGCCTCTACTTATTCAGACTTTTCCCACGTAGCTGATAGAATTGTTCAGCCAAACGCACCTGGAGTGATTTTATCATACGTTGAAGTTGAATTCTTACTTGCTGAGGCTGCTGCCAGAGGTTATGCCGTTGGTGGAGATGCCGAAAGTCATTATGTTGCAGGTATTACTGCTTCTTTTGATTATTGGAATGCAGGAGATCCTTCAGGATATCTTGCTATGCCAAGTGTAGATTACACAAGCGCTTTAGCTTCGAGTACTTCTACTCCAACTTGGAAACAAGTAATAGGAACACAGGCTTATATAGCACTTTACAACAGGACTTTTGCTCCTTACCTATCTGTGCGTCGTTTGGATTATCCTATCCTTTCTGAACCTGTGGATGCCCAATCCGGTTTCCCAGTGAGATATACTTATCCTACAACTGAGCAAACTTTGAACGGTACTAATTATAATGCCGCAGCAAGTGCCATTGGTGGAGACACTCCAGAAAACCGATTATTCTGGGACAAGTTTTATACTTTTGATTTCTAATAGATAATTAATAGAATAATTCGAAAAACCCCGGCATTTGCCGGGGTTTTTTTATTTATATATTTCAAAAATAAAAGAAATACAGAATGAGTAGAGAGGGATGAAGTATAATTGCTAGTTACTCTTGGCAATAATATCTTTTATAATTAAATCGGCGTGGACCCTGGAATTTTCAATAAACCATTTATGCGTTTCCATGCCGCCGCAGATGACCCCGGCGAGATAAAGTCCTTCTATATTGGTTTCCATGGTGTCGGGATTGTAGCTCGGAAAATGGTTTTCATTTTCAGAAAATTTTATTCCTATTTGTTTCAAAAAATTAAAATCCGGCTTATAACCGGTTAGCGCCACAACGAAATCATTTTGTATGACTTTTGTTCCATCGTGGGTTTTTAAGACTACTTCAGTGTCTTTAATTTCCTTTATTTCCGTGTTATAAAAAACTGGAATACTGCCTTCCTTTATCCTATTTTCAATATCGGGTTTAACCCAATATTTAACGCGCTCGCCAATGGATGGACCACGAACCACCATGGTTACATCGCCACCTTTTCGCCATATTTCAAGCGCGGCATCCACTGCAGAATTGCTTGCGCCAACCACTATCACTTTCTGCATTATGTACGGGTGCGCTTCCTTAAAATAATGTTTCACTTTGGGTAGATTTTCCCCGGAAACGTTGAGCAGGTTCGGGATGTCATAAAAACCTGTACTGATTATAAGGTAAGTTACTTTGTAGGTATTTTTTTCTGAAGTTATTCTGAAATGATTTTCCTCTTTTTCAACCTTTTCAATTTTTTCGTAAAGATTAATATGAAGATTATTTGAAGTAGCAACCCTTCTGTAATATTCCAAAGCTTCATTTCGCGTTGGTTTCGGGTTATTGCTGATAAATGGAATGCCATCAATTTCCAACTTTTCCGAAGTTGAAAAAAACGTCATGTTTAACGGGTAGTTATAAATGGAGTTCGTAAGCGCACCCTTTTCTACAACAACATAATCCAATCCATTCTTTTTGCATTCCAAAGCGCAGGCAATCCCAATGGGCCCCGCGCCGATAATCAATACTTCTTTCTCAATAATCAATTTTAGCGCCTTTTTTGTAAAGGTAATAAATGCTTTTTTCAATCAAATTGAAAAAACCTACTTACTTTTTTCGGACTAAAACTTTTTGCGAAAAGCTTTTACCGCTTTTAATAGCAACAATAAAATAAATACCTTCCGCAACGGAGGAGGCATCCCAAATTTCATCGTTCACGGGTGAAAGATTGGTCACTAATTTCCCATTGCTATCGTATATTTTCAGTGAATTGAAATTATTGGCCACTTCTTTATTTAGTTGAAATATTGTTCCGAAAGTAGGCGTAACAAATACATTGTTAAAAGAGTTTTCTTCTACCGAAAGTGTAACCTCCCTTAAAATTACCGCGTTGGGCTGGAGTAATCCTCCAGAACCGGCCGGAACCAGATCTTCAATAAAAGTACCATTGGCATCAAACATTTTTACCGAGCCCGTGCCGCCGTTGCCGATCAATATATTTCCGTTGGGCAAGGTGCTTATTCCTTCCGGCTGACTTAGACCGGGAATAAACTCGCCCAAATAATTACCATCGGAATCAAAACTTTCTACATTTCCACCGCTCCAATCCAATACCCGCAAATCGCCCGTATCGCTGAACCAGATATTGGTAGGGCCCGCCAATTGCGTATTTACAAATAGGCCAAGATCATTTCCGGAAGGGTCAAATTTACGAACGGATTTTCCCGAAAATGAGGAAACATAAAGATTTCCATCCGCATCCCAATCCATCCCAATACTTTGAACAACCCCTACAGAAGTGAATTCGTCCACAAAAGTACCGTCAAGCTGATAGCGCTTCACTTTATTATCAGTATTGCTCCATTGCAATACATACAACAAATTGTCGGCTCCAATTTTCATACGGGTTGGCCCGCCGGAAACGGTTGCAAAATCTTCAATATAAGCACCTGTGGTGGCGTTGTATTTTGTAATTCTCCCAGTGTTCAAATTTGAAACGATTACCGTATTGTCAGCTTCCAAAAAAACGATATCCTGTGGCCAAGAGAGGTTTTCTGAAATAAATACTTCGGGGTTTTCGCCGTTGGCATCATATTTTATAATTTGCCACGGCGGATTATTAAAATTTCCGGCATCGCTAACGTAGATAAAAGTTTCTTGAGCATCAATAATGTTTGCCATTAAGGCAAAGCAAAAAGCGAAGAGTAATTTTAAACTTTTCATAATTTATGTTTTTAGGTTTCTGAAACATAAAGTTGAAAAGAATATACTCGGAGGGGGTTTACAATTATAAAAGTTTACTATTTTAGTTTATACACTCTTATTTTATTGTTGCAAGAAAACGTGCTATCTCGCCAAAATACTGCTCCGGTTGCTCGAGCCATCCGTAATGACTGCTATTGTGAAGAATAACCAATTTTGAATTTGGAAGAATATTATTGGCACTTACGGCAACTTTCCTGTCGACGATATCATCGACCCCGTGTAGAATAAGCACCGGATTTTTAAAATTTTTCATCTGTTTCTTTACATCAAAATTTATTTCGCGAAGGTTGGACCAAACCAAATTGTTTATAGCCCTATTGCCCTGTGTGAGTCGTTCGGCAATAACTGGTGCGAATTTTTTATCGTAAAGATATGCGGGCGCCAAAAAATTACCGCGTTTCAAAAGAGTGGGGTAAGAAGTATCTCCTTGGGCTATTTTGGCATTATAAAAATTCAACGAATCACGTGCGGTTTGGGAAAGTCTGCTGTTTAGATTTAATGAATTCAATAAACCTAAATCCATTCCGCCGGAAGAAGATTGAATCATAGCTTTCACGCGTTCTGGGTATTTTGACGCGTAGTAATAGGCGAGCATTCCCCCGAAGGAATGACCCATCACGACCCAATTTTCTATATTCAATTGTCTGCGTAGGGTTTCGATATCTTCCACCATTAAATCCATCGTAATTGTGGACTTATCGATTTTTTCAAGTTTAGAAAGGCCAGTTCCACGTTGGTCGTAAATAATGGTTTTATGTTTTTTTGATAACGCTTTTGCGAGAGGCACGAATCCTTCACTACTCATTCCGGGGCCACCGTTCAAAATTAAAATTGGGTTGCCTTCTCCAAAAGTTTGGTAATGAATTTTTGAGTCGCTGAGTTCAATAAATTTATCTTCTTGGGAAAAACTCAAAAAACTTTGGAACATTACTATTACAAATAGAATTATTCTTTTCATCACCTCCTTTTTAAACGTGAAATTTCTGAAAGGTGAATTTTAAAAGGATGACATATTGAAAATACCTCATTCCTGCGATTCCACATTTTCCTTAAATTCCAGTGGTGTGCAATGGTATTTGCTTCTGAAAGCCTTATAAAATGTAGCTTTATTGTTGAAACCAACTTCGTAATAAATGCTTTTAATGGGCATAGATTCCTTGTTCACTATCAGCCTTTCCGCTTCGCGCAATCGAAATTCATTAATGAATTGGTTGAAGTTTTTTTCGGCTTTATCGTTTATTATTTTTGAAAGGGTGTGGCTTGAAAAGCCCACATCATCGGCCAACTGGACCAAGCGCAGATTATTATCTAAATACGGTTTATTCTCTTCAATATATTTCAGAAGTGTCGTGTAAAATTCTGCGGTGGTTTCTTCAGAAAAAGTGGGTGAATTGGTTTCTTTCACAAATAAATCCACCATCAATTCGCCATTGAAGATGGAAGGCTCGCGGTACACCATATAGCCAATTCCATAAATTGCGGCGGACATTGCAAACGAAATGGCATAATCCCACTGCGGATTAAAAAAAGGAAATATCACCAACACGAAATAACTGAGGTAAGCCACTACAAAAACCGTAAAAAGAGCAATCAGAAAATTCGCCCATTTTTCCCGCAACCTTTGATATTGGCTGGAAAAGGAAGATTTATTGAATTTTATAAAATCCCTGCATATAAAAATATACACCGCGAGTGAAATTCCTGCCAGCCACGGAGACCGCATGGCACGAAAGAAATGATAAAGGTTTTCATTTTGGAAATCCTTCCAATCCATATAACCATTGGTTTTTATAAAATAAAAAACATTTAAACTGACAGAAATAAATACTGGAAAATAGTGCGACCAATGAATTTTGAAATTTGGATTATAAAAGCGGGTAATATAACCGTAAAGCAAAGGCCCGAACAGCAAATACCAAGAGTTGTCATAAAAATATAAATATGGATAAGTCTGCAGATAGCCAGTCCAGTAAAAAACGTATTGCAGCAGAATGAAAGAAAACCCCAGCACCAAAAGGATAATCGGTAGATTAACTTTTAGAGCCTTTCTATTGGCAAAAAGAATTATTGTTAGAAAAAAACCAAAAGAACAAACCAGCAGAAAAAAAGATGTCCACGTATCAAATGAAGGAGTGGCTGCTGGATCCATTATTTAGTGGGTTAGATTCACGAGATTTTTTATGGTTTCACTTGGATTGCTCGCCCCGAAAACAAAGCTTCCTGCCACCAAAACATCGGCCCCAGCTTCTACCAATTGTTTTGCATTTTGATCTGTTACACCGCCGTCAATTTCAATTTTTGTGGAAGCACCGTTTGACTCGATAATTTTTCGGAGTTGTTTTACCTTTTTATAGGTGTTTTCAATAAAACTCTGTCCGCCGAAACCAGGGTTAACGCTCATCATACAAACCAAATCAATGTCGTTTATGGTGTCTTCCAATAGTGAAACGTTAGTATGTGGATTTATCGCCACGCCGGCCTGCATTCCTTCAGATTTTATGGCCTGCAATGTGCGGTGAAGATGGGTGCAAGCTTCATAATGAACAGACAGAATATTGGCACCTAAATCTGCAAACGCCTTTATATATCTATCCGGATCCATAATCATCAAATGCACATCCAAGGGTTTTTTTGCGTGGGCTGCAATGCTTTTTATTACGGGCATTCCAAAGGAAATATTTGGAACAAAAAGGCCATCCATTACATCGAGGTGAAACCAATCGGCTTCACTCTTATTTATCATTTCAATATCGCGTTGAAGGTTGGCGAAATCTGCTGCAAGTATGGAAGGGGCAATTATTGTGTGGCTCATTTTTATAAAATATTTTTGCAAAGGTAATTATAAGTTGGGAGTTTGTGGGTTTATGAACTTATGAGTTAATGGACTTTATAGATAGATTCCTTCGATAGGCTCGAAATGAAAAAACCTCCGGTAATCAGCCGGAGGTCATTCATCAATCAAAAAACGAACAGTTGTCATTTCCGCCGAGGCGGGAATCTTATACTGTCGTTAACGTTCCTGATAGCCCAAACTATCCCAAATAAGTCATTAATATTTTGCTTCGCGAAGTGTGTTTCAATCTTCTTATTGCTTTTTCTTTTATCTGGCGTACGCGCTCGCGGGTAAGGTCGAAGGTTTCACCTATTTCTTCCAAAGTCATAGGGTGCTGGTCGCCGAGACCGAAGTACAAACGGATAACGTCAGCTTCCCTAGGAGTCAATGTTTCCAAAGCTCTTTCAATTTCGGTGCGAAGAGATTCGTGCAACAAAGTACGGTCCGGGTTTGGAGATTCGCCACTGCGCAAAACGTCGTACAGGTTGCTGTCCTCTCCTTCAACAAGGGGTGCGTCCATTGAAACGTGACGACCGGAATTTTTCATGGATTCCTTTACGTCGTTTATGGTCATATCCAGCTCCTTTGCAATTTCCTCTGCGGAAGGCGGGCGCTCATTGGCTTGTTCCAAATAAGCGTACATTTTGTTTATTTTGTTGATGCTTCCAATTTTATTCAATGGAAGACGAACGATTCGCGATTGTTCTGCCAAAGCCTGAAGAATAGACTGGCGAATCCACCAAACTGCATACGAAATGAATTTAAAACCGCGCGTTTCGTCAAAACGTTGCGCAGCCTTAATAAGCCCAAGGTTCCCTTCGTTTATAAGGTCGGGGAGGGTAAGCCCTTGGTTTTGGTACTGCTTAGCCACCGAAACAACGAAACGTAGGTTGGCTTTGGTCAATTTTTCCAAAGCGCGTTGATCACCCGCTTTTATCCGTTGTGCCAATTCTACTTCTTCGTCTGCGGTAATTAAGTCAACTTTTCCAATTTCCTGTAGATACTTGTCCAATGAAGCGGTTTCCCTGTTGGTTACCTGCTTTGTAATTTTAAGTTGTCTCATTTAAGGTTTGTCCTGTAGATTAAGTTTTACACTTGTGTACTAGGTTATACGCAAAAAACGCACAAAAGGTTACAAAGTTTTAAAAAAATCTTAAAATTTTCCCAATTCGCAGATAATGAGAGAGTTTTGAAAGTTCTGAATCAACGCCCACATCGTCCTTTGGATTGGTGTGGTTCATCTCATTTCCTTAATATTTGAAAGGTTGCGTGAAAAGCAAAAAACGCCTTTATTTATGAAGGCGTTTTTTGTTTATTTTTTTGGATTTATATGTTATATACGGGTGTTGTAAAACGTACTTTTTTCAGACGTCGATTGAAATATTGACTTTTCCACCAAGTCCTTTTTCAACGATGTCAAATAGTGTTTTTAAGGTCAGATTACTGCCATTATTTTCCACACGAGAAATATAAGTCCGCTTTTTGTCAATCAGTTCGCCGAGTTGCTCTTGGGTCAGATTTTTTTCCTCACGTGCATTTCGTAAAAGCAAACCGATTTTAAACGACTCAAAATCTCTATCGAGTTCGTCTCTGCGTTCAGTTCCTTTTTTTCCGTAAACGGTATCTTTAATGTCTTTCCAGCTTTTAGTTTCCATTTCCTTTGTTTTTTTCTTCGTAATACTCTTTCATTAATCGGACAGCTTTGTCGATTTCTTTTTTCGGTGTTTTCTGTGTCTTTTTTGTAAATCCGTTTAAGAGTATAACTAATTTACCTTTGTCGAAGAAGCAAAAAACCCGCCAAATATTCGAGCCTAATTTTATTCGGGCTTCAAATAGTCCTTTGTGTGTTTTCATTGGTGCCAGATATGTTTTCGGCACGTGCTGATAGGTTTCGATTATTTCGATGACTTTAAATATTTTGTCCTGAACCTTTTTCGGTTGAGCAAGCAAAAACTCCTCGAAATAATTTTTGTATTGTATTACTTGCCTAACTTTTTCCATTCAGACAAAGGTAACTTAAAAGTTACTATTTTCAAAAATTTCAGATGTTTATTTTGAAAGCCGAATTTTTCTTCGGTATGTTTTACAACGGTCTAGGCTATGAGTAGTTGCGTGGTTTAGGACTTAACTTTGCAAGTACACACTAAACTGAAAATCCGTGAGGATTTTCAGAAGTAGGCGAGAACAAGCAATTACTTATAGCCATTGTTGGCAACAGTTATTTTAATGTTATTTTTTCAGCGATAGTTTTATATTCATTCAAATACATTGAATTTTCGGTAAAATCAGAACCAAGGAATTGTATAATCCCGTTTGGTGTTTGTTTGATGTATTGAAACTTTTTTGATTTCTTACCTTGAATTGTTCCTATCATTTCAACTTTGATTATTTTATTTTCTCCTTCTTTAAATTCTTTTTCAGAGATTATGTCAATTTCAATTCGCTTTTCCTCGAATGTGTTATTTTCATATTTTCTAATTAAGTTGTCACTATATTTTTTTAAACTAAAATCATTAGTAGATGGCAACGTTCCAATGAGAAAACTATTTGTAAATAAATCATCAGCTTTCATTTGCTCACCATTTACGGTATATGTTCCAAGCGTTCCATTTACCGTACTTAATTTGAAGTCCGAATTATCTAAATTGACTTTGTAGAATAAGTTATCATCTAGGTTAGGCTTAAGGTTTTTATCAAAATATGAGCTTAAAATTAAATCAGTTATTTCTTTTCTATCCTTTTCATCATTAGGGAAAACTCCCATTGCTAAAACAGAAAAAGAATTATCTCCAAATGCAAGAATAACCTGTTCAGAAGTTACTCCTTGAGGAGCCAAAGCAAAAAAAGCGTTGTATTCTCCAAGTTCAAATTCTTTCTTAATTCTTAATTTTCCTCCTTGACTTTCTAACTGATTTATTTTATTAATAACGTTGGGTGCAGTCGTATTATAGTTCTGATTCGGTATTTCTATTAATTGAAAGTAATTATCTGAACTTTTTTGAAACCTTTTAAGTTCATCAACATAAGTGTAGTTTTCAGGTTTATCAATTAAAATTCGAGTTCCTTTAATATTTATTTTTTTGTTTAAGTCAGTTGTTTCGACTTTGTCTGGTAAATTAAAAGATTGTGCGTTACTCTCACAGCTATAAAATATAACTGATAAAAATAAAATTGTTAGGTATTTCATTAATCGTAGATTTCTATATTTCAGGTTCTTGTTCATAATTGTTGCCAACGGTTTCGGGCTTTGCGTTGGTGGGCTTTTGAAACCGCAAACTGTCTGCCAGCACCAACGTTTATTAATTGCTCAAATGTTTCTATTCGCACTGTCCGCCCACTAACGCAAAACCCGTGTTAGGGGTAGTATTTAGTCCCACCATTCGTTATGATCTCTATAATCGGGCAAGTCCAGATACTTGAAAATATATTCCGGCATTTGAGGTTTTAGCTCTCCATAAAGTTTATCGTAAAGGGGGCATTTATATTTATGCAATGCTTCAAATATATTTACCTGATTAGAATTCCAATATCCTTCTGAACTATAATATTTCCTTTGCTTCATATCATCGAGGATAGTCAAACAGTCAGGTCGTTGGTATTTTGCTAAAGCTTTATAATAATATTTGAAGTCGTCCATTGCATCCATATTCTCTTTCACTCGTGTTTTGTAGTAGTCAAAAATAAATGGAAGAAATGCTGTGTCAGGATAGAGCTCGATTGCCTTAAAAATTTCACCACGGTAAATATTGAAATTCTTAAACCCTTTTTTGATTAATGGAATGTCTGCTTGCTTCTGGTAAGAAGCCAATGCGATATATGCCGATTCGTCAAAATTCTGTTCGGCAAGTTTCTTTGTCGTTTGATAGTATTTCTCAATTGGTTTAAGATTGTAAAGTATTGCAGCTGTACTATTAAGATAATTGTGTTTTAAAAAAACTAAGTCTCGAAGGGAATCTCTCGAAATACTGTCAAGCCGCCTTAAACCAAGATTAATCATCTGGTCGGCAACTGTTGAATTCCAACCGTAGTCGTAGTCCCAAACTTCAACTTTTAATGTGTCCGATAAATGATTAATGATAATAGAGAAAATAGCAGTGTCTTTTTTTTCTGCTAATACTCTGAAGCTATAAATTCTCACCAACTCGTTAGGATAATTGGTCAATAACCTGAGATCTTCAATTTTAGAACTGTCTCTCAAATAGAAATATGGGTGCTTTAGGTTTTTCTTGTCAGGGTCGCCAAATTCATACGGACCTGTTTTGTAATTGCCGAGTTGTGAAATTTCTTGAACTTTCAACAACAATCTTTTGTCGAGATGTCCGTACGGGTCATTTTTACAACTTGCAAAAGTCGTCAGTATGAAAATGATATAAAGTGTCTGTCGTGTCATTTTAATATTACCCCTAACGTTTGAGGCTATATGCAGTAGCGGCATCGAAGATGATTCGTTTTCGGTCGGCACGACCGATAAGGAATCGTCGAGAAGCCAAAGCTCCCGACTGCACCCGCTATTGCATATGAGCCTTTGTTATGTGTGGTTATTTTCCGCTGATTAATGTTATATATTCAATTTTTGCTTCTTTGTCTGCTATAGTTAAACCGTAAGAATTTAGGCTAGTAACAATGTCATTTTTTGATTCTATTCCTATTATAAAATCATATTTTGTTTCATTTTTGTCATTATATTTAAACTGTTCTGTAGAAACGTTCAACAGTTCATTGAGCATTTGAGTTATTGTATTTCTTGTAAATATAATTTTGTCATCGGCATGAGAATATAGATGAAAATTGATTCTCTAAAGTTTTTTCTAAGAGTGATTGGTTTTGAATCGAGACTATATTGACATTTGTAGGTCTTAATTCAGTTTGTTTTTCCAAGTGTAGTTTCTTTAAGATATCTGTTTCAAGCAAATTAAGATTTTCAGGCTCTTTAAAATTTTTATAAGTTAGGTCAAACTTTATATTTTCAATATTTTCTGGTAATTTTATTTGCGTGCTTTTGATATTAAAAACAGAATTGTAAATATCTTTTAAGCTATAGGATTTTAGTATAATTATGCTCGTGCCCATCGCCTGTTTTGAGGGTTCTGTGCCTTCTGCTTCGATAAGGTTAAAATAATACTTAACTTCATTATTCTTTAAGAGGTCTTTGAGTTTCAAATTGGATTTTGTTCTTTTGGGATTATATTTTTCTCCAAAGAGTAATTTGCATTCTCTGTATTCGAATTGGTTAGAAACGTAGACATTATCTCAGAATTTAGATTTTTCGGGTCTCCTATCCATTTTATAATGCCAGTTTTGTCTATTAAAACTGTTAAAGGATAGGCATCCAATCCTTTTACCCCATCTCCAAAATTGATTTGAGTTTTCTTTGTTAAGTCTGTAACTACAATAGAATTAAAATTTATCCGTTTCAGACTTCTTTCGACTTTTGCTACCGATTCGTCTGTTATGGAAATATAATAAAGGTCTTTCTAGGTTGAATTCCTTTTGTACGCTGTTCATATGTGGAACAGCAGCTATAAATGGTCCACACCAAGTTTCCAGAATTCGAGAATAAAATTTATTGATTAAATTCTTATCATTTTTGGACATTCTCAATCCAATCCGTGATATTAAATTATTGTGCTTCGTCATTGACTCTTACAGCCGATCAGATGAATTTCCAATAATAAGAAAATACACAATGTAAATATTTTATTCATCATTTTTTTAAATTATGGGCACAAACGGTCTTGCATATGATTTGTGGCGTGTGCCGGCACGAAAGTTAGCAAATAAAAACAGAATTGAAAATCCGAGAGGATTTTCGGAGTAGGGAAAACCCAGCCATAAATTATATGCATTGTTAGCCTCTTTTGCGAGACATCCGAGTGAGTTTTTGGGCAAACAGTTCCGCACGGCTTTTTGGATCATTTTTTAAAAATCGGGCTTTTAATATTCCGCCTCGGATTTTTAATCCGCGTTGCAATTCCGCTCCGGTTTTCAGAATTCCGCAATCGTGAAAAAATCAGTTTTGTTTTTTTCCGCTTAAATATTCGGCAAAATTTTTCGCGTCGGCATTGTGTCGGAAATCCGACTTTGGGACAGAAACCAAAAGAGGAAAATTGCTCGGAATTTAATTCGCAAGAATTCAATTCCGAGCAATTGAGGCTAACGGTCTCGGCTATGAGTAGTTGCGTGGGTTAGCACTTAACTTTGCAAGTACACACCAAACTGAAAATCCGCGAGGATTTTCAGAAGTAGGCGAGAACAAGCAATTACTTATAGCCATTGTTGTGCAACGTTTTTTATTTTCTTAACCACGAATGAAATTAATACATAAAACTTTAATCGATTATTAAATATAGTGTATTCTTTCTCCTTCCGAATACATATGAGCAACGGTCGCAACAGAAATAAATGCCATTGGATATTCGGTAAAATGTAATTCGTTAAATTTCTGTCCGACAATCGTAAAAGATTTTTGCCAAGTTATATTCGTTTTTGTCTTTAAGCGCAAGTATGTTTCAAAATCAGCAGTTGAAGCAACTAAATTCCAAATTTGATTTCATGCGTTTTGGTAATAAATAATTCAATTAATGCTGTAAATCAACTCGATAAAAATGGTCAGTTTTCAAAATTTAATGTCATTTTTCCAAATAATCGACGCTTTCTACTTGAGAATAGAATTCAGCCGTAAAAGGTCAATTTTGACAGCGATTGATTTTTGTAGAAATTTGGTCGAGTCAATTTCTCTAATTTATAAATACGATATCTGAAATTTTATTAAAATAACTTGTGTCAATATTTTATATTAAATTCAGATGAAATTCATCAAATTGATAGACAATCATTGGAAAAAACAGATTGGTTTTAATTTCAGATTGACCTCTGTCTTTGGCAAAATCCATTTTCGATATTTCATAAAGTTCAAATTCGGACCATTTCATAACAACTAAATTTTTAAACCCGAAAAAGTCAAATATTTTATTTCGTAACATTCTTTTTTATCAGATTTCTTGTCCGTTTAAAGTCATATTTAGAGTTGGAAATAATATTGTTAAAATTTGTATTTGTATTTTTTAGTCAATTGTTGCACAACGTGTTTGGCTATGTTTAGTTGCGTGTCTAAAATCCCTAATTTTCGCAAGTAAACCGAATAGAAAATTTGCAAGGATTTCCGCGAGGAAAGTCAGATAGCAATGAATTATAGCCGGTGTTGTAGGTAGTTTTTTATTTATGTTAATATAGATCTTCACCATTCAGTTAGAGTTAGACCTTGGAAATCTATTAATTCAATTCTCTTTCCAACGTACAATTGAATAATTCCGTTTTTCTTTTTGATTTACAAAAATATCTCTCGTAATAATATTCCAATTCAGTTTCTCCATTTGAGTCATTCGGCTAACTTGAATTTCTCCGAGAACGATAAAATCGTGGTCAAATTCATAAAGTCTGAAACAATTTTCAACGTCATATTGCTATTTCCAATCTTTTCTGATTAAGTCGTTCGAGATTAAGAGAATATATTTGATTAGACCAGAATAAGTAAATTCAGTCATTTTTAATAGAAAGGCAGTTTGAGAATTCCAGTTTTTCATCTAGTTTCCAATAATAGCTCTCTAATAATTAATCCAATTCCGATTATTATGTTATTCCAATTCCAGTGTTTGAGTAACTTAAAAGATATTCCAATTCATCCCTAATTCGTCTGGATTTTTTCTCCTTTAAATTTTGATAGAATTTAATTAAACAAAATTCGAGAATAATTATAGTATTCCAATAAGGAAGGTTAATCATTATAATTTTATTTTCTTGGTTTAGTTAAATTACCTACAACGGTCCTGCATATGATTTGTGGCGTGTGCCGGCACGTAATTTAGCAAATAAAAACCGAATGGAAAATCCGAGAGGATTTTCGGAAGCAGGGAAAACCCAGCCATAAATTATATGCATTGTTATGTTTTTTGCCGACCCACAACAGTGGCCGTTCTATTGGTTTTTCCGCAGTGGAATTTTCCGTTCAGAATTAAAACACGGATTTGATTTTTTTTCCGCAAACCAAGTCCGATCAACAATTTATAATTCGTTTCCGCAATTCCATTTTTAGTTTTAAACGTCAGAGAGAAGCCGTCCGAGTAAAGTCAGCTGCATTTTGTTCCGCAAAAAATTTCCGATGACATTGCGCTAATTCTCCGTCCAAATTCGCAAGTACTCCAAATTTAATGCCTCCGAATTAATTCGCAAGAATTCAATTCGGAGGCATTAAACATAACGGTCTTGCATATGATTTGTGGCGTGTGCCAGCACGTAATTTAGCAAATAAAAACTGAATGGAAAATCCGAGAGGATTTTCGGAAGCAGGGAAAACCCAGCCATAAATTATATGCATTGTTAGCCTCTTTTGCGAGACATCCGAGTGAGTTTTTGGGCAAACAGTTCCGCACGGCTTTTTGGATCATTTTTTAAAAATCGGGCTTTTAATATTCCGCCTCGGATTTTAAATCCGCGTTGCAATTCCGCTCCGATTTTCAGAATTCCGCAATCGTGAAAAAATCAGTTTTGTTTTTTTCCGCTTAAATATTCGGCAAAATTTTTCGCGTCGGCATTGTGTCGGAAATCCGACTTTGGGACAGAAACCAAAAGACGAAAATTGCTCGGAATTTAATTCGCAAGAATTCAATTCCGAGCAATTGAGGCTAACGTTTAGTATAACCGCAGTTACGGGATTAAATTTAATGTTTTTCGGATAAGCACAGACGGTAGCAATTACGCGTGGATTCGGACGTAGTCGAATCCGCCGTAATTGCGGTTATACATTGTTGCCACCAGTTATTTTTTCCACTTTGCTCTTTTTTCATTCCATTCTTTCCAGAACTGCAAATATCCTTTTCGGTCAAATTCGTCTTTCGGTATTTCCTTTTCAGGACTTTCTCTATAAAACTGCTCAACTTGGTCGAAAAATTCAGCACCTCATTTTTATATTCCGCAAAATTTATTTCCGTTTCAGTTCCGCTTTCCGTTTTCAGAATTACATTTCCGTTTTTGTGTTTTACTTCCCAGTCAATTCCTGTCGGACAACTTCCAATATAAACTTCGTCCATATCATTGTCGAAAACTAAAAAGTGTCCGCAACACGGAATTAATTGATCGCCAACGGGATTTTCTTTAGTATGATTTCGCTCCAATGTCCGAAGTAAGAGTTGAGCACTTGCACTTATTGTCCAACCATCATTTTCGGATTGGTCAACGACAATTTCATTTCCGATTTTTACTCGCATTTGTCCGTGTGCACACAAGTCCGTTTGAGTATCTTTTTCAGATATCCAATTCGTTTTTAATAACTCAATTTTGAATTTTTGCGAGGTCATTTTTTAATTGGTGGCAACGTTTAGGCTATGGTTTCGTTGCGGAAAATGTCCGAAGGACTTTTCCGCTGTAGCCGAAAGATAGCAAAACGGCGAGAATTTTCGGCAGAAAATTCCGCCGCAATGAACTATAGCCGTTGTTAGCAAACGTATTTTTATATGCATATATATTCTACTACGATTAATCGTTTTATTAATTCGTTAGAAAAGGCAACCTTATTTTGAAGAAATATTCCAGCCATTGTCATCGGATGAATATTCCCAAAACTATTTTTCAAGTCGTAATATTCTTTAAAAAAGTAGAATTGTTTTTAATTGACTTTAATGCTTTAAAAAATTGACCCGAGTATTTAAATCGGCTATGCTTATACTCAGCTTTAACTAAAGAATCTATATTTTTTATGTTTTTGGTGGAATGAAAACTGACTCCGTAATCAATTGTTCCGTCTTCGTTTTTAGCAACGGTTCCATCATCATTTTTTAAAATATATCGAGAATAAATATCTTGTCCTTCTATCCAAACTGAATCTGGAAATTCATAGATCTCTAACCTTAAATTACTTTGATTAAATCGTTCTTTAATTTCAGGTGAAATTTTGTTCCAATAAGAAGCATCATTATTTTTTATGTCAATTAAGAACTGTTTATATGCCTTTTCTGTTGTAAGGGTGGGATATGTATCTTTTAAAATACTATTTTCAAAATCCAATGTAATTAAGGAAAGTTCGTCATAGTTTACTTTTCCCAAAATATTTTGAAATTTTGATAATTCTATTTCGTTTTGTCCTATCATAAAACTCGATAGGAGAAGAAAAAACAATGTATATATTCTTGATATGATTTTCATATGTTTGCTAACGGTGAGTATAAACGCAGTACGGGAGGATATCCGATTACTTTTCCGCTTTGCGGAAAGATAGCAAAACGGCGAGAATTTTCGGCAGAAAATTCCGCCGTTATTGCGTTTATGCGGTGTTGGCAAATCGATTTTATTTAGGCTTTTAACCGACAAACCCCTGTCTGATTTGTCTAATTCTGACTGTGAATCCGTTAAAGTATTTTCATTATATTCTGTGTGACTGCAACAATCTTCTATTCTTTCGGCGTCAACGTAAAAATTAAAAATATGATTGTCCAATATGTCAATTTTTAAATTTACAATTTCAGTTTCCCAACCAATTGAACCAATTTGAATCAAATTGATATTATTTTCAGAAATAAACGAAAATTCTAACATACCATTATTATTCAAATTGTCAGTTATTGTGATGTCATTTGAGTCAAACGTTCCGTTTGTAAATAAATTTTCTCCACTTTCTTTATCGACAATTTCAAATTGAAATGTTTGTGGTGGTGTAAAGCATAGTTGGTCACATTCATCATCATCTTTACAACCCTGGATATTATTGCAAATAGAATAAGTATTAAATTAAATTTTTTCATTTGGATTTTGTTTTTTTATATAGATGAAATTCTTTTCGAAATGTGGCGTTCAAATGTTTGCCAACGGTCTCGTATAACCGTCAGTTACGGGTTAATACGCGTTAATTTTCGATTTGAGAGAGGCTTTAGCAATTTCTTGTGGATTCGGACGCAGTCGAGTCCGCTGTAATTGCGGTTATGCATTGTTGGGGATAGTTTTCATTCTCTGTTCTTTAAACCAATTCTTAGATTCTCCACTAAATAGAATAATTAGAACGTATAATTGAATCAGTATTTGAACGATGGACACAATCCCAATTATTGGATTCATTTGAAATTCAGTCATAATGATAAATGGAAAACCTAACACTCCAATAATAAAAAGAACTAATAAAATAGTAATCCTTGCCCAATTTTTTCCTTTTCCAATTT